>DATNNE010000171.1:0-216061 GCA_035601995.1 Terriglobales bacterium | reverse complement strand
GCCCATGACACCTCACCCACGATATTTGACATGTGCCGCCCGGTGCCCCAGGTTCGCGTCCGTTCTGTGGACGCTAACCTGGGATTCGCCCATGACACCTCACCCACGGCACTCTCGCGCCTCAGATTAGCCTTCAGTCGTACTTCTCATACAGAATCGACTTCCGATCCCAGCCCAGCGACTTCAGCAAGTCGCGGTTAGCTTTCACCATCTTGTCCAGACCGCAGACGTAAGCGTGCATGTCGGTCCGGCCCCGCGCGATTGCAGACACGTGCTCCTGCACGTAGCCGCGAAGACCCTGCCAGTCTGGTCTGCCGCGGCTCAAAGTAGGCAAGTAATGAAAGTTCGCGTGCCCTTCTGCCAGACGCAGAAACTCATCGTGGTAGTAGATGTCCTTCTCCGTGCGATTGCCGAAAATCAAGTAGAGTTGCTTGCCTTGGTGGCGCGCCTCGTCGCTCAGCAGCCAATGCAGCATGGAACGAAACGGAGCGATCCCGGTCCCAGTAGCGATGAACATGGTATCGCGCATCGGCGGACGCAGAATGAAATCCCCGAACGGTCCTTGGCAGCCGATCTCGTCGCCTTCTTTCATGTCACAAAGAAAGTTGGACATGAAGCCATCCTGCACGCGATTCAAGCAAAGGGCGAACTTGTTGTCGCCACCCGGCGGAGACGCGATGGAGTACGCGCGCACAATCTCCTCGCCATCGGCCTTGTTGGTTTTGAACGATAGCCATTGCCCAGCGACAAAGCCGAAGCGGGGAACGCCGCTCATTTCAAATTCAACATGCTTAGTGAGCTCAGAGAGGGGGACCGAGCGGACGAGACGCGCAGTGAAGGTCTGGAATGCCATCGCTGATCTAGATGATGGAAAGTATGCCGGCGACGCGACCAGCTGGATCAGCCAACATCCTGTCATCCTGATCAGCCAACGCGCTGTCATCCTGAGCGGAGTTGTCGTTCGCAAAGCGAACGACAACGCAGTCGAAGGACCCCGCGTTCGATCCCAGTACCAGCACCGTTTCAGGGAATTTCCATTGTGCTGACAGTAAGAAACCAGAAACCTGAAGCCAAAAGCCTTCTACTCCACCGTGACCGACTTAGCCAGGTTTCTTGGCTGATCCACGTCGCAGCCGCGACGCACTGCAATGTGATAGGCCAGCAACTGCAGCGGAACGGTTTCAAGAATCGGCGACAGTGCTTCCGGCGCGGGTGGAATGTAAAGCACGTGGTCAGCAGCCTCTTTGATTTCTTCATCGCCCTCAGTAGCCAGTGCAATAACGATGCCGGATCGCGCTTTTACTTCTTTCAGATTCGACGAAGTCTTTTCGTAGCGAACCATCGAAAGCTCACTCTTCGGATCACGCGTGCAGATAATTACCACCGGCAGGTTCTCGTCGATCAGCGCATTGGGGCCGTGTTTCATCTCGCCCGCGGGATAGCCTTCCGCGTGGATATAGGAAACTTCCTTCAACTTCAACGCGCCTTCGAGGGCGATCGGATAATGAATGCCGCGTCCTAGAAACAGGAAATCCTGCGCGCGGACGTACTGCTTTGCCAGGTCTTCGCAAGCTCGGTCATGCGTGAGCAAGTGCTCGAGTTTGCCGGGAATCAACGTGAGTTCACGAACCGCCTCTGCGGCCTGTTCTTGATTCAGCGTGCCGCGCACTTGTGCTAGGTAAAGCGCGCACAAATAAAGAGCGGTGAGTTGGGCGGTGAAGGCCTTAGTAGAAGCTACGCCAATTTCCGGACCCGCATGTGTATAAATCGTTCCCGCGGCTTCGCGCGTGATCATCGATCCGACGACGTTGCAGATGGCGAGCGTCTTCGATCCCCTGGCTTTGGCCTCGCGTTGAGCCGCGATCGTATCCGCGGTTTCTCCGGATTGTGAAATCACCAGCGTGATCGTGTTGGCGTCAACGATCGGATCGCGGTAGCGCCACTCGCTGGCGTAATCCACTTCCACCGGGATGCGCGCCAGGCTCTCGATCATGAACTTGCCCGCCACCGCCGCATGCCAACTGGTACCGCAAGCCTCGATGTTGATCTTCTTCGCCGCTTTGAACTCGGCCTCGGTGATTTCCATTTCGTCGAGAAAGATGTGCCCGGTGTCCTGCGAGATTCGTCCCAGTGTTGTGTCGCGCACCGCGCGCGGCTGCTCGTAGATCTCCTTGAGCATGAAATGCTTGAACCCACCCTTCTCCGCGGCAATTGGGTCCCAGGTGACGTGCTGGACCTTGCGCTCAATCGGCTTTCCGTTGAAGTCGGTGACCTTTACGCCTTCGGGCGTGACTACTGCTAAATCGCCATCGCCGAGGAAGAATAGATCGCGGGTGTGATGGAGAATCGCTGGGACGTCGGAGGCGACGAAGTATTCGTCCTTGCCCAGGCCAATGACCGCTGGCGGGCCGTTGCGGGCGGCGACGATGGTGTCCGGGGCGTCAGCCGAGATCACGCCCAGAGCGAACACGCCGGTTAGCTGGCTCACAGTCTTGCGCACGGCTTCTTCCAGCGAGGGCCGAGTGCCGTTGCTTTTGGCAAAATATCTTTCAACCAGGTGGGCAATAACTTCAGTGTCAGTTTCGGTGGTGAACTTGTGGCCTTCTTCGATGAGCTTTTTCTTCAGCGCGAGGTAGTTCTCGATGATCCCATTGTGCACGACGACGATTCGCCCGGTGCAGTCGCGATGCGGGTGCGCATTCTCTTCCGTGGGACGGCCATGTGTGGCCCATCGGGTGTGGCCAATGCCGTAGGTTCCATCGAGAGGTTTGAGGCGGATGACTTCTTCGAGATTACGCAGCTTGCCTTCGGCGCGACGAATCTGCAGACCGTCGCCATTGCCGCTCACTGCGATTCCGGCGGAGTCGTACCCGCGATATTCGAGGCGCCGAAGCCCCTCGATGATGACGGGCACCACACTCTTCTTGCCCACATATCCAACAATGCCGCACATGGTTTACTCCGATGCTGATTGACTCTAGAGGGAGCCAACTCGTAGCCGTGCTTTGTTTCGCGGAACTCCCCGACGTATCATTGGGGAATCAGTCAGCGCTTGGGTGCTTCGACTGCTCCGCTCAGGATGACATTTTTCTTTCACTCTTCAACGGAGAAGCGGAATTCCTCGATGACCGGATTGGTTAGGACTTCTCGAGCCATGCGCCCAACTTCTGCTTCCGCTTCCGCCCGGGTTAGTCCGCCGTCCAGCGTAAGTTCAAAATACTTGCCTTGGCGCACTTCCTCCAGGCCCTTGTATCCCATCTTCTTTAGTGCACCCTGGATGGTTTTTCCTTGAGGATCCAAAACGCTCTTCTTTAGCGAAACATAGACATAGGCTTTCATGGGGGATGCCTCATTATACGTCAGATGCGGGGCCAAGGTCGGCACACTACCGGCTTAGACCAGTCGTGCAATTCGGGAGTCCAAGTCGGCCAGCGCGCTTTGTAGGATTTCGCGGTGGCGCGGGTTCTGCGCGGCTTCGAGTTGTTGCAGCACATGGCGGCGGGACAAAAGCAGGCTTTGCCGCTGACGTTGCGTGGCGATTTGGGCGGGAGTCAGCGCCGGCCTGGCTGGGCTGGGAGCGGAGAGTGCTTGTGCCTGCTGATCCTCAACCGATTTGCTCTCCCATCCCCGCGCCACAGCAGATTATAACTGCCAACCGTTACGGAGACATTTCCCATTTCATGGCATAGGGGAATCCCTGATGCAGATCGTGGTATTTTCCTCGATAAAAAGCAGGGGCGGTCAGGTGGTGTTGGCACGAAAAGTGCCAAGCTGACACCAAATGTGCCAGTGTAGAAAATATATGTGCTTGCGGGCGGGGAAATAGGGTATATGATTCGGCAAAAGAGTTTTGAAGTAGTTTTTGCTGGGAAGGTTTGCTCGAGGGGGGCTTCCTTAAGTATGGACTCGCGCAAATGGACCCTGGTCGCCACTTCGAAGTAGCTGGAGATGTCGGTCGTTACGAAGCGTTGCTGCAGATGGCGGACCTGGTGGTTCACCATCGTAGCGTAGCTGAACTGTTGCCGGAACTAGCGCAACGGTTGCGTAACGTGGCCTCTTTTGAACTTGCCAGTCTTTGTCTTCACGATCCTCAAAAAAATGTCATGCGGATGCACTTCTGGGAGGGTAATGAGCGCCTTTCGGACCTTGCCGAATTGCCGGTGGAAGAATCGGCTTGTGGATTCGTGTGGGAGAAGCAACGGCCGATGGTGTTGCCTGACCTGCACCTGGAAACGCGGTTTCAGCTTGCGGTGAATCTTCTGAGAAAAAAGGGAGTTCGTTCCTACTGCGAGCTGCCGCTGACGACGCCGCAAAAGAGGTTTGGGGCGCTGGGGTTGGGAAGTTTCCGTCCTAACGCCTACAACGACGATGATGTAGAGCTGCTGCGACGCGTGGCAGAACTGGTGGCGTTGGCGTTGGAAAACGCGATGACACAGGCTGCTTTCCTCGACGAGAAGCAACGGCTGCAGATGCTGCTGGAAGTGAGTACGACGTTGATGTCCAACCTGGATGTGCGGCAATTGTTTCCCGCGATTTCAGGTCTCATTCGCAGGGTAATCCGGCAGGACTACGCCAGCGTGGCGCTCTATGAGGAAAGCAATCGCTGTCTCCGGGTGTATGCGCTGGATTCTCCGCTGGGGGATGAGTTCATCAGCCCAGGGACCGTGGTGCCGATCGCAGAGTCAGCTTCGGGAGAGCTTTTCCTGAAGGGAGAGACCAAGGTTTGCAATCGAGAGGATCTGGTGGCGATAGGCTCTCCGGTCGTGACGCGAATGCTGGAGCTTGGGATTCAGTCGTTTTGCTCCATCCCCCTGATCACCAGGAAGGGCAAACTGGGGACCCTGAACCTGGGAAGCGCAACCGACCACGCGTTTGCGACCCAAGACATCAGCTTTTTGAAACAAGTAGCGGCCCAGCTCGCCATTGCCCTGGATAATGCCCGGGCGTACCGTGAAATCGCGGAGCTCACAGACAAACTGAAGAAGGAAAAGCTTTACTTGCAGGATGAAATCCGCTCGGTCTTGAACTTTGAAGAAATCGTGGGCGAAAGTCTGGCACTTAAGCACGTGCTGGCGCAGGTCAACACGGTAGCGCCGCTCGATGCCACGGTGCTGATCCTAGGGGAAACAGGAACTGGCAAAGAATTAATTGCTCGGGCTATTCACCGCATGAGTTCACGGAAGGATGGAAGTTTCATCAAGCTGAATTGTGCTGCGATCCCCACCGGACTGTTGGAGAGCGAGCTTTTCGGGCATGAGAAGGGCGCATTTACGGGAGCCGTCAGTGCCAAGATCGGACGGTTGGAACTGGCTGACAAAGGAACGCTGTTCCTGGATGAAGTGGGAGACATTCCGTTAGAGCTGCAGCCCAAACTCTTGCGCGTGTTGCAGGATCAGGAGTTTGAAAGGCTGGGCGGGGTGCGGACGATCCGGGTGAACATACGCCTGATCGCGGCTACCAATCGGGATCTTGCCAAGAGCGTCGCCGCGCGGGAGTTTCGGAGCGACCTCTATTATCGTCTGCATGTTTTTCCCGTGCATATGCCGCCTCTGCGGGAGCGGGGGAAAGATGTTGAGTTGCTGGTGCGTTATTTTGTGCAGAGGTTTTCGCGCCGCATGAACAAGCAGATAGAAACGATTCCCACAGAAACCATGAATGCTTTAGCACGCTGGGAGTGGCCCGGAAATGTGAGAGAGCTGGAGAACTTTATCGAGAGATCAGTCATTCTCTCCGAGGGAACGATTCTCAACGTTCCTTTGTCGGAGTTGCGGCCCACCTACGCGGGCGCTCGCTACGATGCCACCTTAGAGAGTCTGGAACGGGAGCACATCCTTCGCGTGCTGCGCGAAACTGGTGGAGTGATTTCCGGTTTGCATGGGGCTGCGGCCCGGCTGGGCATGAAGCGAACTACGCTGCAGTCCAGAATGCAGAAGATGGGGATATCGCGCGGGGATTACGAAAACTAAGGCTCCAACCCTACGGAGCAGACCAGTCCAGCTCTTTTCATGACGAAATGTCGGCGTTCTGCCGTAGCCCCGGCAGATTCGCCCTGAGAAATGTGCAGTTCGAAGTCGATCTCATCCGTGGCGCCCAATCTTTGCTGGCAGTTGCATCCATCTTTGAGTTTGGCATTCGGGCTGCGAAGGAACAGACCGATACCGACTGATCTCCAATTTAGAGAGTTGCGAAGAATTCAGATCGTCAGAGTTCAGATCGTCAGAATTCAGACAGAGACTGATGCGATCGACAGAATTCGATTGGCACGGCTGCGTGGCTCCTATCCCCAAGGATGCGCGCGCAGGATTCGAGGAGGCAAGAGGAGAAACCTTTGCTTATCCAATTGGGCGCTGCGAGAAGTCGGGGAAGCGTAGAGCGGGTTATAACCGGTGGAGTTCTGCCAGGACAGCGCGACGCAAGCGGCCAGAGGCCGCCGTTTCCGATATTAATTCAACCCGATTCAGCAAAACCGCAGGAGTTAGCGGGACGAGCATCCAAGGGAAACCGGGTTCAGGAGTTCGGCGCGTCGGTCGATCCTTTGTATCTGTTTTCATGCGGCGTGTCGTGGCACCGGGAACGCGATGCCGGCGCGGGTTGGGAATTGGTTCAATTCCTGCGATCGCAAGACAAAGGCTCGCGAGCGATCGCGGCCGCATTGCTGGCAAGAACGGAACACGCACGGCTTTTGGTTCGGGACCTGCGTCGAGCTCGGGTTCATGTCGCTAAGCTGGCTACACGTACCATCGAGCATCCCATTGAACAGACGCCGAGCAAGGTGAATGAAATGAATACGCCCTATGGGCTGGAAATCGTCGAGAGCTGTTTGAGCTGCAAGTTGCGGAGGGATCACTGGTTCTGCGGGCTCTCGACCGACGTACTGAAGTTGCTGAGTGCCGCGAGCCATTTGAGCACGTATCCTGGCGGCGCTGTCCTCTTCGTCGAAGGCCAGACGCCGCGTGGAGCTTTTGTGTTGTGTTCGGGCAAAGCGAAGCTCTCAACCACCTCGCGTGACGGCAAGGTGCTCATTCTGAAAATTGCCGAAGCTGGCGAAGTCCTGGGGCTGAGCGCGGTGATTGCAGGCGAGCCCTTCGAATTAACTGCCGAGACTGCCGGGCCGTGCCAGATCAACTTCGTGGAACGCGAGGCACTGGTGCGGCTGATCGAGAAGAATGGAGAATTCGGACTGCATGCGTCGCAGGCCCTGAGCCGCGAGTTCCAGTCGGCGTACCGGGACATCCATGACCTGGTTCTGGCGCGTTCTTCCGCGGGCAAGCTGGCGAGATTACTGCTTTCGTGGACCCCGATGCGGGAACAATTCGAGCCTCCCGAAATCCGCGTCCGGGCGAGCCTGACCCATGAAGAGATGGCGCAAATGATTGGTTCGTCGCGTGAGACCGTCACCCGGCTGCTGAGCGACCTCAAGAAGAAGGAGTTCATTCGCCTAGATGGCTCGACTCTGGTGATCCGCAATCGAACGGCGCTGGAAGCGCTGGCTGCATAGTGACGGATGCAGCTTGGGTAGACGGCCGGCACTCCTCCCCGGCCGTCTATCTCCCCTCGCAAATATTCTCCTAAAAGTGGAACCCGAGTTGCGCCGTCAGGGTGCGCGGTGTGACGTAATGAGTTCCGCTGAAGGTTGAAAGGAAGTTATACAACACATAGTTGTTTGCGAGGTTGATCACTGTGAGTTGAGCGCTCCACTTGTACCTGTCGCCGTGAAAAAGATTGTCGTGTCCCACTGAGACATCAAAGAGATTCCGAGATGCGATACGCGGCGGATTGTGGTCGTCGTTCTCGGTTTCTATCGCCGGCACTTTTATGAGACTGGATCCAAACTGTGATGCCAGGCATGGGGAGGGCAGCGGAGTCGTCGGGGTCGCGTGAACGCCATTGCAGGTAAATCCTGCTTGAAATTCCTGATCGGCGCTGAGAGGGTTTCCAAAGACGTCTTGCAACAGGACGGCGGGTTGCCCGTTGATGGTGGTTGACTGCGGACAATCGTTGGTTGCGCCTATCCCGTAGCACGGTGCGTTCCCTGCCACAAGACCGCTATCGTATCGCCAGTTGAATCCCATCCATGGGCCACGCTTCCACGGCTGGTATTGCAGGTGCGTGGTCTGGTTGAACTTTTCGTCGTGATCGATGCGGAACGGGAGTCCGGCGTTGGTCGAGACAGTTGCGCCGGCTCCGCCGATTTGGGGCTGGAAGAATCGCGCGGCCACGCTGGAGAAGACCATGAGCGCGGAGAATCCGTGGAGGTTCGGGACGCTGATGCGGCCAGCATATCCGGGAATTTTCGAGTTGTGCCACTCGATAGGGAAAGTGATCGGAGTATTGCCGAGCACACTGAAATCGTAGCCATTGTGGGTGTACTTCGAGATCCACTCGCCAGAGAAGACCAGGTACTTCCCAAAAGCCTGCTCGATGCCGGCGTGAAATTCATTGCGAAAGCCGGGACTCAACGCGCCGCTCGACAAACCGGTGCAGAGAAGCAGCGGAGATAAGACGGGGTTGCTGCATCCGGTGCTGGAGAGTATCAGATTTTCGTTGAATGGAGATTCGAGCGTACGCGCGTAGGAAACCCGAAGAATCGTGTTGGTCTTCTTCACATTGTACGCAATCCCAACACGAGGCTCAGCCTGCCTCGCAGTCGATAGACCGTTGTAGAGGTCGCCGCGTATACCGAGGTTTAGAGACCAGTTTCCCTTGGTGACGTTGTCTTGCAGGTAGAGAGCAAGCTCCTTCACGTCGGTGTGGCCATGAAAGGCGTAATAGCTTCCGCCCCTGGTCAAGTCGTAGGGAAAGAGGATGGGATTGAAATTGGGGTAAAGGGCGGAGCCGGGCGCGTTGGGGTTGAGCGCAGTGTTTGGCTGGTAGGCTCCGGTGCACTGCGAGGGATTGGTGACGCCGGGTGCGGGGGCGGCGACGTATTGATTCTGGTCCGCGGAAAAAGTTATGCAGGGTGCGTTGTAGGTTGGATCGACAATGCCGAGAGTGTCGTTTTCATTGAGAAATGTTTGTGTATAGGTAGCTCCCGCCTTCACGTTGTTCACGCCCTTGACGTATGAGATATCGGATCGGAGCCCCGCGTTGGTGAGCGTGCGGTTCTGACCGACGGACTGGCGCTGAAGGCTGGGTGGACCGAGGTCGGCGAAAGGGTCGCTGCTTGGATAGTAGTTGTAGTCGTCGCGGCGGACGAATGCGCCCAAAGTGAATACAGAGCTTGCATTCAGCACGTGCGTCCACGAGGGTGCGATGTTGAAGGTCCCAATCTTGGAGCGCTGGTCGGTCGGTCCGACAACTTCGCCGTTGGGAGCGACACCTCCGTAGTTGTTTACGTCTTGTGCGTTCACTCCATCCAAGCCGCTCCAGGGCGTGGCGTTTTCAGCATCGAATGAATTCGGGGTTTGAAACCAGCTCCGGCTGTAGCCGAAGTTCAGATGAATCGAGTCGCTGTCGGAAAGTTGGTAGTCGACGCGGTCGAATGCGTTTTGTTCGTTTCCCTTGTCGTGCAGCACGGTGAATTCTGGTGGATCCAGGAATCGACCGGTATTCAAACCGTTCACCGAGATGAAGTTGCCCCAGTTCTTACCGCCGTAAGCAAGCTCAGCGGCCAGGTTGGACGTTCCAAACGATCCGTAGGACGCGGTCACGCTGCCATGGGGTGTAGTGACACCCTGGCCGGAGCGTGTGGTCGCCACGATTACGACACTGGTCTTGCCTCCGAACTCCGCTGGCGGCGCGCCGGAAATAACTTCCATGGATTGAATCGAATCGAGGGGAATCTGGTTGGAGAACACTTTGCTTTGCTGGTCGGTAATCGGCTGGCCGTCGACAGAGAACGAATTCTCCGCATGATCGCCGAGGCCGTGGAACAAGCCATTGGAATCGGCAGCGATTCCCGGGGTGGAGAGAGTAACCAACGAACTCAGGGATGATGAAGCGCTCTCCAGGGGAATTTTGTCGAACAACTCCTTGTTAATGTCGGAGTGGAAGGTCGGATCGTTTTCCAGCAGATCTTCTCCAGCTTCACTCTGTACCGTAACCGTTTCCGACGATGCCGCCACCTGAAGGTTGATCTTGATTTCCAGAGGCACAGAGGAGCGCACGTCAACGTCTTGTGCGTAGGCAGAAAACCCCGTGGCTACCACGCTCAAATGGTAGGGATTGAACGGGATGTTAGCGAAGCTGAACCGTCCGGAACCATCTGTGGTGGTCGATCGGTCGAAGTGGCTGACCGGGTTATGAATTTCGACGGTTGCATTGGGAACGACGGCGCCGGAAGAATCCAGAACCGAACCGCTAAGGGACGCTGAGTTGGACTGCGCGTGGCCATGAAGAGCTGAGGCCAAATAGAAAACCACGACAAAAGCCGCAGGAAGCGACTTCTTGTAAGAAGCCAGCATGAATTCCTCCAAAGGAACGAGAGCTAGGGTCGACGAATGGGCTGAAAAGCCCGGATCAATTCTCGTGTGCGAATTCCCTAGACTGCGGGAGGAGGACGGATGCGAAGCGAGGAGACAAAGCCAAATGAGCTGGGGTCGACTTGCGGCAATACCGCGAGAGCCCTGCGGACAAAGAGCGGAACCGGGCGATAGACCGTGCTGACGAGAACTCCAGCATGGGCCACGGAGCAGATCGAGCACTCGTGGCTTGGCAACTTGGAGTTGTCAGTGTGTACGTGGACTGCCTGGACGATGCCAGTGAAGGCGACCAGCAGGATACATAGCACAGACAAGGCTGCGATCGGCCTGCCTTTGTGCGACTTGTATCCCGATGAAGTCAAACGGAACGCCCCACTACGAGCACAATTCTAGATATAGCACGAATGAAACGTACGATGCGGCACATGGAGGACAAGTTGCCAGATTCGAAAGGTCATAGATGAAAGAGTTCCCGCAGGCGCTTGGTTTGAGCGCGGCTGACCGGGATCTCAGTTTGTTTCTTATCGTCCAAGCGCAATTGGTAAGAGCTCTTGAACCAGGGAACGACTTCTTTGATCCGGTTAATATTCACCAGGTACGAACGATGGGCGCGCCAAAACAGATTGGGGTCAAGGCTATCCAACAATTCTTCAAGCGTGCGGCAGTTGGATTGTCCTTCCATGCCGCTGGCGCCGCTCGTCACGACGCTAATGACGCCGTCCTCGATGGAAGCGAAACAGATGTCTTTCTGATTGACCAGGAACAATCGGCCGGCAGCTTTCAGCAGGATTTTGGACGTCTGCGGCTTCTGAGATTCCAGCATCCGCATCAGCGTGTCTAACTTCTCCGACGACGGGCCGTTGCTTTCCATTTTGGCTCGCGCCCGCTCTACCGACTGGGCCACTCGCTTCTTATCGAAAGGCTTGAGCAGGTAATCAACCGCGTTCACTTCGAATGCCTTCACGGCGTACTGATCAAAGGCCGTCGAAAATACGATTTTCGGCAGCAGAACTTTTCGATCCAGAAGCTTTTTGATTACGCCAAAGCCGTCGAGGCCGGGCATTTGCACATCGAGGAAAACCAGGTCAGGATTGTGTTCGCGGATGAGATTGACGCCTTCGACTCCGTTTTTGCCTTGGGCTACCACGTCGACCTCGCCAATACTCTTCAAAAGAAAGGCGAGTTCGTCGCGAGCAAGTTGCTCGTCGTCCACGATTACAGCAGAAAGCGACATTAAGGCTCCGATACGCTACTTAGAAGTATAGGAGCGCTGGCAGCGGGAGCGCAACCGGAGGCGAATGGAGGGTAGTGGATCAGTTTGGATGGGGTGAAGATGGCTTTTTCTTCTTCGGCTTCGGTCTCTTCTTCTCTTCCTTAATTTTGTCGAAGTCTTTAAGCTCAGGCAGCGAATTCAGTATTTCTCTGGATTCTTTACCTATCCACCGTGGACGCAGTTTGTTCCATACTGTGACCAAACCGCCCTCAATCGTATCCTCGCTTAGAGTGATAAAAGTTCCATCCGCCTTGGCGATATAGAGGTCTGTATCTTCTCCAACCCCACTAGCCTGTTCACCAAATAGCTTTGCCTCCATTGCGTAGTAAACCGCTTCGCGTGCAATTGTCTTGTAGCTCAGATCGCGGTAGTACAGCATAAACACTGCTCCTGTCCCACCGCTTCCGATGGAATAAAAGCCCGGCAAGTCATGGCGATTTACGATGGCTCCCTCACGTCCAATGAGACTGAATACATAGGCAGACCCCTCGCTAAAGCCAGCCACCAGCAGTTCTATGTTTAGGACGTAATCTGCAATCTTTGCCTTGATCTCTCCAAAATCCGGCAAGCAGATAGGTCCACCAGCCGAAGCATTGAAAGTTGTAATGTCCCATCCTATAGGCTTTAGATACAGGGATTCAGCTTGCTGCATCCGTTTCTTTTCGTAGCTCTCTCGCACAGCATCCATAACCGTTTGTAGTTGGGCTGGGGTGTCCGGCTGGAGGTTATCTTTAGCTTGCTTCTTCTTGATCGCTTCCTTCGCGTAATCAATAATGTCGAAAACGGGTGATATGTCATCTCCCGCAAACAGAAGCCACCACTGGGAGTGTAGCTTTACTACTTTGTTGATGTTCGGCTCAGACTCGATAAAACCTGGGCCAATCATTCTGTCGGAAACAAGGATTATCGTCTTGCCATTGTCACAAATGGCCGCAACGCAGACTGTCATGTAGCGCCTCGGAAGCCGTCGTTTAGGGTAGGGAGAGAAACGGCAGGCTGGGAGCTTCATCGCACCACGCCCGCTTTAGCATAGCTTGAGCCTGTCGAAAAGGAAACTGACCCGCTACCGAATGGAGGCTGTGTCTCAGGTCGATTCTCTGCGCACTCTGCGGTAGTTCTTTGCGGCCTCCGCGATTTAGGACTTTGTGTTCGCCGAGCCCTCACGAAAACCTTAAACCGCCGAGAGCGCTGAGAACAGACGCAGAGTGCGCAGAGGAATCTGGAGGAGACCGACCCGAGACACTACCCAAAACGGAGATGTTGCTCGCTACGTCTCCTAGCTTCGCGCCACGGTTGGCGTGGCTGAAAGTTGGGTGGCCGGGGCTGCGACCGCGCCTCCGCAATAAGGACAGTAGACTTCGTTGCCCTGAACTGCATGCTGGCAATGGGGGCAGGTGGGGTGCAATTGATGATTGCATTTGGGGCAGTAGTTGAATCCGCCTTGCACAGCCGTGTCACATTGCGGGCAGCGACTGAGCAGCGGTTGCCGCAAAACCAGATACAGGATGATGCCGAGACCGTGAGTAATCACAACCGCGATGACTGTCCACAATGCCCGGTTCATGCCACGGCGCGCGGCGTCACGGTTGACGTAGACGATCAGCAGGAAATAGCAGGAGAATATGGTTCCGGCAAAGAAACCAAGAAGACTCCGGACAGGGGGCGAGGGGGTATCTCGCTGAATGGCCAACAAGGTCGCGAAGAGGATTTGCACGCCCACAAAGAGCAGGACAGCCACTCCGTACGCCCATTTGGGGATGAGACGCAATTCCTCGGTAAACTGGGTTCGTATGTCACTTCTTAACTGCATATGAGTTCTCCCTTAAACCTTATCCCCGCGACGTTCCATTCGAGTTAGTTAAGTGGACGCCTCGAGCGAGAAAAATCAGGCTGGCGGCGAGTGCGGGCGAAATCCAAAAAACCATGAAGCCCACCTGCCAAACCGGACTTGAGACTCGCGCCCACTCTCCCAACCACTGAAAGCCCCGCCACAAGAACGGCGTAGTGATAGCCGCCGAAAGGCCGACAAGAATACAAGACATGCACACGAACCACAGACGTTCTTGCTTTTGCCGCAGTTGGTGAGCATGTAGACGCACTCGCGTCTGGGTCGAGCGCACCAGAGATGGATCGGCGGCAATAGGTACGGACCGCAGCGAGCGGACAACCTGCTCTGCAGCTTGGGCGTAGTCGTGGCACGATGCACATTCGTCGAGGTGCGTGCGCAGCCATGTTTGTTGCGAATCCGTGAGGCCTTGAGAACCGCAGGCAATCAACTCGCGCGCTTGTTGGTGTGGGTCGCGGATCAAGCTTGTGCTCCTTTTAACAGCGGCAAGAGCGCATTCAAACCTCGATAGAGCCGTGACTTGATTGTGCCCAGCGGCGCGCCGGTCACGACTGCAATTTCGTCTAGCGCCAGTCCTTCCTGAAAACGCAAAACGATGGCTTCGCGATATTCGGCAGCGATGCCGACCAGTGCGGCGGTGATCTGCTCAGCTTGCTCCTGTCGAGCGATCAGTTCCAAAGCCGAAGGCCGAAGGTCGGGAGGATCCAGAGAAACTCCTTCTTCCTCGTCCAGCAGTCCGTCCAGGCTGGCTGGCTTTTTCTTGCGTAGGTAATCCACCGTGAGATGACGCGCGATGGAAAGCAGCCAGGTACTGAATTCGTACTTGGGGTCGTATTGGTGGCCGCGTTCCAGCACGCGAATCCAAGTCTCCTGGAACATATCCTCGGCGAGTTCGCGATTGCTGGTCAGATAGATCAAGTAGCGCAGCAGACGGTGCTGATACTGCTCAATTAAGCGGTCAAGCAGGTCGGGATCACGGCGGCGAAGACCACGGGCGATCGCGCTCGTCTCGGATTCCATCCCATTCACGAAATAGCAGGCTGCGGCGTTCATGCTAACGGATATACGGTCGAGGGGATTAAAAAGATGCAGGTGTACTTTGGGAGACCAGAGCCAGTATAAGTAAATGTCCTATTTACATATACTTGGAAATACAATTAGGAACCATCACTTGATGCCTCATGCCACATTCTCAATCGCGAGCGCCATACCCATGCCGCCGCTTACGCACAGCGTGGCGACACCGCGCTTGGCTTTGCGCTTAAGCATTTCGTGGAGCAGAGTGACCGTGATCCGCGTTCCAGTGCAGCCGATCGGATGGCCGAGTGCAATCGCGCCGCCGTTGACGTTGAGTTTCGAGCGATCGAAGTGCAACTCGCGATCGCAGGCCAGGACCTGTGCAGCAAAGGCTTCGTTGAGCTCGATCAAATCGAAATCGGAGATGCGGAGCTGATGCTTCTGCTCCATCTTGCGTAGCGCCGGAACCGGACCGATTCCCATGATTCGCGGATCCACGCCAACGGAAGTTACTGCCATAATACGGGCGAGTGGTTTGAGATGGTTTTTCTTGGCGAAGTCTTCACTCGCGAGCACTACTGCGGCTGCGCCGTCAGTAATACCCGAAGAATTGCCCGCCGTGATGGTTCCGGTTTTCGAGAACACAGGAGAAAGTTTGGCCATCTTTTCCATCGTGGCTCCGACGAAAACATGTTCGTCTCGATCGAACGTCTGGGGGCCTTTCTTGGTTTCAAGAGTGACCGGGGCTAGCTCACTGTCAAATCGTTTGGCGTTGATGGCTGCCGTTGCGCGGGTCTCCGAGCACAGAGCATATTCATCCTGCGCTTCGCGCGTGATCTTGTATTGCTCGGCCAGGACTTCGGCAGTTTCTCCCATCAGCATTTTCGCCAGCGGGCAGAAGAAGCCGTCGCGGTACATGCCGTCGACGAGTTCCTGGTTGCCCAAGCGATAGCCCCAGCGCGCACCCTCAAGGTAGTAGGGCAAACGCGACATGGATTCGGTGCCGCCAGCCAGCACGCAATCTAGATTGCCCGTGGCGATTTCCTGATATCCCAGCGCGATCGATTTGAGGCCAGAGGCACACGCCTTGTTTACCGTGTAAGCCGGCACTTCCTGCGGGATGCCGCTGCGGATGGAGATCTGGCGAGCGGGATTCGGGCCTCCGCCAGCCTGGCGTGCGTTGCCGAAGATCGCCTCTTCAATCTGATCGGGACGAACGGCGGCGCGTTCGATGGCGGCTTTTGCCGCAACGATTCCCATGTCGACCGCGGTCATGGAGGCCAGGGAGCCTCCGAACTTACCGATCGGCGTGCGTGCGGCTGAGAGGATGTAAACGTCGGGCAGTGGAGCCTCCGTATTTCAGTCTAGCATTCGATAAACACAGATTTGATGCAGCGGAGCAAGGCAAAGCTTCGGAGGAGGTCTCGGCCCGATTGAGTTTACGAATCGAAAAACCTTTTTATCTGGGGCCAATATTTCTGGACGACGTATTCGGTTCTGAGATGGCCGCCTTGCGAGAGCAGCTTGAGTTTTATTCCCGCGAGACGGGCGAAACTATCGACCAGTTTCCATGGAATATAGGGATCGTCTTTCGCGTGGAACATCAAAATCTTTGAAGGATTAAGATCTTTGAGATGATGCGCGGGGCTGTAAAAAATGCCGCCATGTAGTTTGTTCCAATTCTTGGCGGAGAGGCGGTATCCGTTGCCGAAAGCGGCGCGGATGTACGCCGGATAGCTTGGGTTCGAAGTCTCCTTCTTTTGCTCCTTCCGCAAGATGGCCCAATCCACAACCGGGCAATTGGCGATCACTTTTGTGATGCGTTGGTCCAGCGAGGAAAGAATGGCAGCGGCGCCTCCGAAACTTCCGCCGATGACGAAGATCTTATCGGGCGAACAACGGAACGTTCGCCCGAACGCAAGCTCTCGGATTTCTTTGTGCAGATCGCTGACGATATCGATAATGTCTTCGTGAGGAGAACGCTCGAGAAATTGGCCTTCACTCTCCCATGCTCCCCGCCATCTCGGATAAAAAACCCAATAGCCTTTGGCAGAAAGGTACTCGACAAGAGGCTGCTTTCTGGGGATCGAAGGCATGCCATCGCAGAGAATAATCGCCCTCTGTTGTTTGCTCGGGCGAGCCGGAGGCAAGAACTCGGCGATGATTTCCTTCTTGAATCTGGTTCTGAACATTGGGTTTAGTCTAGCCGATTCGCGAACCTCCTCGGCCGGCCCACGCTCCACTTACCGACGCACACTCGCTCACTGAATTAAACTACCAGAGCATGAATTACAT
Source organism: Terriglobales bacterium (assembly GCA_035601995.1). Taxonomy (GTDB): domain Bacteria; phylum Acidobacteriota; class Terriglobia; order Terriglobales; family Acidobacteriaceae; genus JABDBE01. Next base: position 199,209 of record DATNNE010000171.1, on the reverse strand, counting down.
CTACGGGATTAACGCCGTGGCCGAGGCGCTGAAGGCGCGCGGACGCACCTTTGCCTGGGTTGGCGTCGCAAAAGAGCGTCACGATCTTCGCTTGAAGCATGTGGTCGATGAATGCCGGCGGCAGGGAGTTGCCGTGCGCGTCCTGCCGCGAGCGGAACTCGACGAGTTGGCCGGCAACAATGCGCATCAAGGCGTGGTCGCCGTCACCTCGGCGAAGCAGTATAACGATCTCGAGGATGTAGTTGCCGCCAAGCGCGGACAGTATTCGCTCATCGTCGTGCTCGATGGAGTGGAAGATCCGCACAATCTGGGCGCGATTCTTCGCACCGCCGACGCGGCGGGCGCCGATGGAGTAGTCATTCCCGAGCGCCGCGCCGCGGGAGTGACAGCGATCGTGACCAAGACTTCAGCCGGCGCCAGCGAACATCTGCCCATCGCGAAGGTAACAAACATTGCTCGCACGCTGGAGGAATTGAAGGCGCAGAATCTGTGGATGGTTGGCCTGGATGAACGCGGTGAGCAATCTTACGACTCGCTTGATTATCAGATGGACTGCGCCATTGTTCTGGGGGCCGAAGGCAAAGGACTGCACGACCTGGTCGCGAGAAAATGCGATTTTCTGGTTTCGATTCCCATGCTGGGGAAAGTGCCGTCTCTGAATGTTTCCGTCGCGGCCGGAGTGATGTTGTATGAGATCGTGCGGCAGCGGAGAAAGAAGTCCGCATGAAGCTGCTGGGTATCCTGTGTGTTCTTTGTAGTTTGGTGGTTCCGAGCGTCGCCCTCGATCGCGAGGCTTTCACTTTCACCAGCTATGATCTGAAGGTACGGGTCGAGCCGGAGCAGCAACGATTGGGCATTCGCGGCAAGATTACACTGCGCAATGACTCAACTGCACCTCAGAAAAATCTTGCTCTGCAAATCTCGTCTACGCTCGATTGGAGCTCGATCCAACTTGGCGACGCGCCCTTGGAGTTCCTGTCTCACGAATACACATCCGACATCGATCACACCGGCGCGTTGTCTGAGGCAATCGTGACGCTGCCCCGCGAAATTCCGCCCAAAGGCACAATCGAACTCGACATCGGATATGAAGGGGTGATCCCACTCGATGTCACGCGCCTGACGCGAATCGGCGTGCCCGAAGACAAAGCCAAGCACACGGATTGGGACCAGATCAGCAAGTCATTTACCGCTGTCCGCGGAATCGGATACGTGGTGTGGTATCCAGTGGCAACGGAAGCAGCGAACTTGTCGGAAGCGAACAGCGTCGACGAGACCGTAGGCCGATGGAAAGTGAGATTTGCTGACACCGCGATGCGGTTAGTTTTTGAGTCGACGGCGGATACCCCGATATTCTTCAGCGGCACTCCGAGCTCGGCTGCGGATCATGTGGATACGTCGGTAAAAAAGATTTATGCATTCAGCATGGCCAAGCCCGGAATCAGCGTGCCGACTTTCGTGATTGCTAACTATCAAACGCTCGCACCCAGAGATTTACTCACCATTCAGTATCTGCCGGGCCAGGAAGATGGAGCGAAAGAGTATGCCGAGGCCGTAGCAAACATCGATCCCATTCTTCCAATAGGACGCGGGTCGGGCAGTCTGCAGATCTTTGGTCTGCCCGATCCCGACGCGGCATCATTTGTTAGCGAAGGAATGTTGTTGTGCTCGCTCAAATCTCCCATAACGAATGAGGCAGTGTTAGACATCGTTTACGCGAAGGCCCGCCATCTCGTTTTATCGCCGAGGGCTTGGATCGAGGACGGTCTTGCGCATTACGCGCAGGCAGCATTCATCGAGGATCAAGCCGGGCGCCAGGCCGCGCTCGACTACCTGAATGCCCACAGCACGCCGCTGGTTGAAGCTGAGAAAGCGAAACCGACAGCCGACCAGGAAACAGGGCGCTCGTTAATTAATGCGCCGGATGACTTGTACCTACAGACCAAAGCCATGGATGTTTGGTGGATGTTGAGGGACATGTTGGCGAATCCGTCGCTCGGGTTCCTGCTCAATTATCATGCTGCCGAAGATAACGACGGCGCCTACCTGCAGCGCGTCATCGAAAAGCAGACTCAGCGCGATTTGCAGTGGTTTTTCGATGATTGGGTTTATCGTGACCGAGGATTGCCGGATTTTCGCGTGGATTCTGTCTACCCTCGCTCCATCGTGGATGGGGGCTACATGGTAACGGTAACGATCGAGAATCTCGGAGATGCCGGCGCGGAGGTGCCAGTAATCCTGCGAACGGAGAGCGGAGAAATTATAAAGCGGCTCGAAGTGCACGCGAAGTCCAAGGCCGCAGTTCGCATCCAGACCGCGTCCATGCCGCTCGAAGCGGTTGTAAACGATGGCAGCGTGCCGGAAAGTGATATGAGCAACAACGTCTTGAAGGTTCCGCCGCCCGACGCGGCGAAGTGATGCATTGAGAAATTGGGTAATCTTGTAATTGGGTAATCTGAATCCGTATAGGCCCTACGAAATTGCTCAATCGCCCGATGGCAAATTGCAAAATCCGAGGTTCCTATGACAGAAGCTGAACTGAAAAAACATCTTGACGTGGCGGAGAAGAGCCCCAAGCAGATTGCGGCCGCAGTTTCGGGACTGCCCGACAAAACGTTGCGCTACAAACCATCGCCGGACAAGTGGTGCATCCTCGAGGTTCTAGGCCATCTCGCGGACATTGAAATCGTTTTCGCACACCGCTTCCGGCAGATGCTCGCCGACACAAAACCCGTGATTGCGCCCATGGACCAAGACGCGTGGGCACAGAATCTTGGCTACCTGGAAACTCCCGCGCCAGAGTTGATCGCGCTCTACGGATTGAATCGGCATCACACTCTGCAATTGTTGCACCGCTTGAAACCGGGCGACCTGGAGAAAGCTGCGTACCATCCCGAACTCAAGCACGATGTAACCGTCGCACAGTACGTAGAAAAAATGGGCACGCACGGCGCGAGTCACTTGGCGCAAATAGAGCGCCTGAAAAAGCAAGCCGCGGGGGTGTAGATCACTGCCGCGCATTGGTGAATTGCACCAGCGCTTGCAGCTTTTCGGCGGCCGCTCCGGAATCAATCGACTTAGACGCTAACGGAAGAGCATCCGTCAGATGGTCTGCTTTGCCGGCTGCCACCAGAGCTGCAGCCGCATTCAGCAACACCACGTCCTTTCGAGGGGATCTCTTGCCGGCGAGAATGTCGCGAATAATGCACGCATTGGCGGCAGCATCGCCCCCGGAGATGTCATCCAGCGTGCCTCGCTTCATGCCAAACTCTTCCGGCGTGACTTCATAGGTGCGGATTGTTCCCTCGCGTACTTCAGCGATCCGGGTCGGACCGGTGATCGTGATTTCGTCCAACCCGTCCAGCCCATGCACCACCAACGCTCGGTGCAATCCCAACATGCTCAGCGCTTCCGCGAGCTTTTCCACTAGCGCGGCGGAATATACGCCAACCACTTGAGCCGACGCGTGCGCCGGATTGGTAAGCGGCCCCAGCAGATTGAAAACTGTGCGCAACCGTAGTTCGCGGCGGGCAGCTTGAACATACTTCATCGCGGAGTGCATGGCTGGAGCAAAAAGAAACGCGATGCCAACGTCTTCCAGACAGGCAGCGAGTCGGTCGGGAGGCAGACTGATGTTGACGCCCAGCGCTTCCATAACATCGGCCGAACCGCTATTCGAAGTCACGCTGCGGTTTCCGTGTTTGGCAACACGCACTCCCGCACCCGCGACTACGAGAGCCGTAGCCGTCGAAATGTTGAAGGTGCCGCTGGCGTCGCCGCCGGTGCCGCAGGTGTCTACCAATGCGTCGCGCTCAGTCCCACTGACCTCCACAGTATGGTTCGGGCGCAGGCCCAGCGGAGCGGCGGCAGTGCGGATAGCGTCTGCGAAACCGACAATCTCCTCCACAGTTTCGCCCTTCATGTGCAGCGCGACCAGCAGGGCAGCAATCTGTGCGTCGGTGCATTCGCCAGCCAGAACTTCTGACATGACAACGCGCGCCTCTTCGCGGGAGAGCGATTGGCGATGGTCGGCAATGCGATGGATTGCGTCCGTGATCATCGATGGAACACTAGAGTAGCATCGTAGAGAGTTGATTGCAGGCAAGACTCGCGCTCCGAAATGAAACCGCGAACGCAGATTTTGTGTCCGCATGACCGAAGGAGTTTGCCCAATGGGCAACCGTTCTATAGAATCAAATGTTTGCCGCCCGCGGTTCTAAAGCTGCAAGCAAGCCTGCCGAAAATCATAGTGAATCTGGAACTGTTATGAAAATTCATGAGTATCAGGCCAAGTCGATCCTGAAAAAGTATGGTGTTGCGGTGCCGCGCGGCGAAATGGCCGAAACCCGCGAGCAAGCAGAAGCCGCTGCGAAAAGGCTATTTGACGCGGGTGCGAGCGGGGTTGTCGTCAAAGCTCAGATCCATGCCGGAGGCCGCGGCAAGGGCGGCGGGGTGAAAATCGCGAAGTCGGTGGAGGAAGCTGCTGAGCTCGCCTCCAAAATTCTTGGGATGACGCTGGTTACGCATCAGACCGGCCCCGAGGGTCGCGTGGTTCGCCGCCTGCTCATTGAAGAAACTTTGCCCATCGAGAAGGAACTCTATCTGGGGATCGTGATCGACCGTGTCGAAGCGAAGCCCGTCTTCATGGCGTCGGCCGCGGGCGGCATGGAAATCGAGCAAGTCGCAGCGGAGAATCCCGATGCGATTCTTAAAGAGTACATCGAGCCAGGGATGGGATTGGAAGCGTTTCAGGCGCGCAAACTGGCTTTCAAGCTAGGTCTGAAGCCACCACAGATTAACGAAGCCGTGCGTTTCATGACTGGACTGTTTCGTGCGTTTCAGGAAACGGATTCGTCGCTGATGGAAATCAATCCCTTCGTCAGTTGCACCGACGGCCGGTTGTTTGCGCTGGATGCCAAGATGAATTTCGACGACAACGCTCTGTTCCGGCATTCCGATCTTCGCGATCTGCGCGACGTTACGGAGGAAGACCCACTAGAAGTCGAGGCCTCGAAATACAGTCTGAATTACATCAAGCTTGACGGAAACGTGGGTTGCATGGTGAACGGCGCAGGGCTGGCAATGGCAACCATGGATATCATCAAGTACGCTGGCGGGATGCCGGCAAATTTTCTTGATGTGGGTGGCGGAGCGAATTCCGAACAAGTTACTCATGCCTTTGAGATTCTGCTGAGCGATAAGAACGTGAAGGCCGTGCTGATTAATATTTTCGGCGGAATCCTTCGCGTGGACACGCTCGCCACAGGGGTGGTTGAGGCCGCGCAGAAAACTAAAATTCAATTGCCCATCGTGCTGCGTCTCGAAGGGACGAACGTCGAGGCCGGGCGGGAGATACTGAAGCAGTCGGGCTTGAACTTTATTGTCGCAGAAACCATGAAGGACGCCGCCGAAAAAGTCGTAGCGGCGGCTGCAGCATAACTGAGACGCGGCTTGCTGCGTCTTACTGGGCCAACCGGCGGGAGGCGTAGCAAGCTAGGTCTCTACGAAGAGCCAATTTTATGAGCATTCTGGTAGATAAATCGACGCGAGTTATTGTGCAGGGGCTGACTGGACGGGAAGGCACATTCCACGCCAAAGCCAGCGCGGAGTACGGAACCAAGATCGTTGGCGGAGTGACGCCCGGCAAAGGTGGCACCACTCACGAAGGATGGCCCATCTTCAATGCCGTCCAGGAAGCGGTCGACAAGACGGGGGCTGATGCGTCGGTGATTTTCGTGCCGCCGCCATTTGCTGCCGATGCGATTATGGAAGCGGCTGATGCGGAGGTCGAGCTGATCGTCTGCATCACCGAGGGCATTCCGACCCTGGATATGGTCCGCGCATGGGAGTATCTGCAGAATCGGCGCTCGCGGCTGATCGGGCCTAATTGCCCGGGCATCATTTCGCCGGGCAAGTGCAAGATCGGCATTATGCCGGCCCGCATCCATCTTGAAGGATCAGTAGGAATCGTTTCGCGTTCAGGCACGTTGACCTATGAGGCGGTCTATCAGCTCACCACGCGAGGGATTGGGCAATCCACTGCCATTGGCATCGGCGGCGATCCAATCATTGGTACGAATTTCCTCGATGCGCTGGAGCTGTTTAACAAGGATCCTCAAACCGAAGTAGTGGTGATGATCGGAGAAATCGGCGGCAATGCTGAGGAGACTGCGGCGGAATATGTGAAGTCTCGCATGAAAAAGCCGGTCGTGGGATTCATTGCGGGTCAAACCGCGCCTCCGGGACGCCGCATGGGCCATGCGGGAGCGATTATCTCCGGCGGGAAGGGAACTGCCGCCGAGAAGATTGCGGCGATGGAAGCCGCGGGGATTCGTGTCGCCAAATCGCCTGCTGAAATTGGCGAGACCGTTGTGGCGGCCATGGGCATTGCCGCGAAGGCTTAGGACCAAAAACCAAGGACAAACCAACGAACTATGAAGACTCTGCAACGCACTTTTACCATCATCAAGCCGGACGCAGTGGAAAAGAATGCCATTGGCGACATCATCGAACAGTTTGAAAAAAATGGTTTCCGGATACTGGCTATGAAGATGCTTGAGATATCGAAGCATCAGGCTGAACAGTTCTACGCCGTCCATGCGAGCCGGCCGTTTTTCCGTTCGTTGACCGATTTCATGTCGAGCGGGCCGATCGTCGTGTTGGCACTGGAAAAAGAAAATGCTATCGCCGATTTGCGCAAGCTCATGGGTGCGACGAATCCGGCCAACGCTGAGGAAGGCACGATCCGCAAAAAGTGGGCAAGCGACATTGAACACAACGCCATTCACGGCTCGGATGCCGACGACACCGCCCGCTTCGAGCTGAGCTATTTCTTCGCCGGGTACGAATTGGCTAATTGATGCTGCTTCGCTGGGTGTCCGAGCCGGCCCGGCAGGATCCTGAACGAAGTGAAGGATTTTTGTTATGCCTCTAGTGCAAATCACGATGTTAACTGGCCGTACCGCAGACCAGAAACGCAAGCTGGCGCAGCGCATCACCGATGCCATGGTGGAAGAAGCAGGGGCTCGCCGCGAAGCCATCGTGGTGGCTTTCCACGAAGTCTCGAAAGAGAGCTACGCTTCGGGTGGGGTCTTGATGGCGGACAAAGAAAAGTAACGAGTTGACGCAACGCTTGACCGCTTGCAGTCATTTTTGAGCCGAAGAAAGCGGGCGAGGGCGACCGCGCCACGTAATCTATCTATCCTAGCGGTTCGTACAGCTGCCCCTCAATTCGCTCTCCCAGCTTGGGCAGTTCTTTCTTTGCGTACTGCAGGAAGTGGGGCGCGGCGCGATGGGCCTCTAGCGCGGCGTCATCCTTGTATTGTTCATAGATGAGGAACCGGCGCGGCTCTGTCTTGTGCCGGTGGACCTGGTACACCAGACACCCGGGCTCCTTGCGGGATTCTTCGGTTAGCTTGGAAAACACGCCGATCACATCCGCTTCACGACCGACCTTCGCCATCCACGTCACAGCCAGAACCACCATCGCTTGCTCCGTTCTTAAATTTTCGCCTGCGCCTTGGTTCTCGATTCCGTCAAGTCCCGAAGTTTCGCTGCAAACTCATCGAGAAATATGGTTTCCTCGCGTCCGGGTCCGGTTGAGACCATGCCGATGCGTGCTCCGCTTTCCTTCTCGACGAAATCCAAATACTCGCGAGCTGCTTTTGGCAATTTCTCCAGCTTCGTAATCCCCTGGGTCGGAGTGCGCCAGCCAGGTATCTTGCGATAAACGCATTCGATCTGACCATAGCCGCTGTCCTGGGCCGGGGCCTCGTCGGTTTCCTTGCCGTTGATTTTATAACCTACGCATACCGGAATCTCCACCAGTTCATCCAGCACATCCAACTTGGTCACGACCAGCCAGGAGATTCCGTTAATCATGCCAGCGTAACGCAAGAGTGGCAAATCTAGCCAGCCACAACGCCGCGGACGTCCCGTCACCGCGCCAAATTCATTGCCACGCTTGCGCAGCATGTCTCCATTGGCATCGGTTGCCTCGGTGGGGAATGGCCCACCCCCGACGCGCGTGCAATAAGCCTTGGTCACGCCGATGACAGTATCAATTGACGTGGGAGCGACCCCCGTTCCGGTCACGGCTCCTCCTGAAGTTGCGCTCGAAGATGTTACAAACGGATAGGTGCCGTGGTCGATGTCAAGCATCGTGCCCTGAGCTCCCTCGAACACGACCGATTCCCCTTGCGCCAGAGCTTTGCCCAACAAAGCAGCCGTGTCGCAAACGAATGGCGCAACCTTCTCAGAGGCAGCGGCATATTCCTCGTACATTTTGTCCGCGTCGAGCGGCTCCGAGTTGAACAGTGCATGGGCAATCATGTTCTTCTCGTGGCAGGCATTCTGGATGTGGGTCTTCAGCAGTTTCAGGTCGAGCAGATCAGCGACGCGCAGCCCGCGACGTCCCATCTTGTCTTCGTAAGTAGGACCGATGCCACGCGAGGTCGTTCCGATCTTCACGCGTCCCGGCGCGTTTTCCGACGCCAGCTCGATCATGCGGTGGTAAGGAAGAATCACGTGTGCCCGATTGCTGACGAACAGGCTGCCATCGACTTTGACTCCCGCTTCGCGTAAGGCGGCAACCTCTTTCAGGAAGGCTATGGGATCGAATACTACCCCGTTCCCGATTACGCTGCGACAGCCGGCGCGCAGAACTCCGCACGGCACCAACTGAAGAATGAACTTCTTGCCATTGATTATGACCGTGTGGCCGGCGTTGTGCCCGCCCGCATAACGGGCTACGATGGGAAAGTTCTCCGAGAGCACATCGACAATCTTGCCTTTGCCTTCGTCGCCCCATTGGGCGCCCACAATGACCGCAGCTTTTCCCTTCTTCAAATGCAAACTCCTCGGAACATGAATGGTGCGGCCACCCCAGCCGCAATGCAGGGTCGCACACACTCGTTGCCCCAGTGAACCAACGAGTCGCTGAGATTACAAAGGATATAAGCGGAGCAGAGGTGTACTTGCAATGATAACCCCGGCGGGCGACCGATGGCAATTCGCCGGGCACTGTAAACTATTTTCATGCCAGAACTGCCCGAAGTTGAAACCATTGCACGTGGCTTGGCTAACCGAGTCACTGGCGACGTCATCGAGTCGATCTGGCTTGGATCCAAGCCAGAACTGCTCAAGTCCTCCGCGTCCGAAATTGCGAACACGCTCGAATCGAAGCGCATCGTGGACGTGCGCCGTGTCGGCAAGCACATCGTATTCGATCTGGAAAATGGAGGACGGGAGTCCTCGCCCGTCAAACGGAAATCTCGTCAGAAATCTTCGAACCCATCGGGCGGGGACGCCCGCTCCACACCCGCCCCAGCGCAGTGGATCGTGCATCTCGGCATGACTGGACGGATGCTGGTATCCAACCCCGACCAAGTGATCGAGAAACACACGCATGCGGTTGCGAAGCTTACCTCGGGCAGGGAACTGAGATTCGTGGACCCCCGCCGCTTTGGACGTCTAAGCGTGGCCCATGGATTTGAAGCCCCGGGGGCCGAACCACTTGAAATTGAACTGGATCGCTTCGTCGAACTGTTCCGCGGACGCAAAACCCCGATCAAGAGTGCGTTGCTGAATCAAAAGCTATTGCGCGGTGTGGGCAACATTTACGCGGATGAGTCGCTTTTCCGGGCTGGCATCCGGCCCCGGCGCAGAGCCGCCTCCCTTGCTCGCAACGAGTTGTCACGCCTCTACTCCGCCATCCAGGAAGTACTTAAAGAGGCCATCGCGCTGGGCGGATCCTCAGTTTCTGATTATGTCGACGCCGATGGCGAGGAAGGATTCTTTCAACTGCAACACCGCGTCTACGGACGGGAAGGCGAGCCGTGCCTAGTTTGCAAGACTCCCATCAAGCGCATCGTGATTGCCGGACGCAGCAGCCACTATTGTCCCAAGTGTCAAAAATAAACGTTGGCTACCGCACCGTCGTTCGCTCCATTACTTTCTTAAACGCTCTCAGAAAGACATCATTCTGCTCCGGTGTACCGATCGTGATTCGGATTGCGGTTGGCGCGCCCCAGGGCCCCAACGGTCGCACGATCACGCCTTCGGATTGGAATCGTCTGGCGACGCCAGCCGAATCATCACCCAATTCGCAATACAGAAAGTTAGTCCAGGTTGGAATCGGCGGATAGCCTAGTTCGGCAATTCCTGCGATAAGCCGTTCGGCCTGCTCGGCGTTGTTCTTTAGCGTTTTCTGGATATGCGCTTCGTCATCAAGGGCCGCCAATGCGGCTGCCTGCGCCACGGCAGAAATAGAGAATGTTGTTCGCATGCGAGCGAAGTAGCACATCAACTCGGCGGGACCGATTCCGTATCCAACCCGGACCCCAGCCAAACCATGCGCCTTCGAAAATGTGCGCAGCACAACAATCTTGCGTCCCTGGTTCACATAGTCCAGAGCACGCGAGCAATTGACGTTACGCTCAACCGCAAAGTATTCGGCGAAATCGTGGTATGCCTCGTCTAGGATGACGACTACATGTTCAGGAAGCTCGTCCAAAAACCGATCGAGCTCTTTTACCGGAATCAGCGTGCCTGTCGGATTGTTCGGATTGGAGATGTAGATGATGCGCGTGTGTTGATCGACCGCTGCCAATATGGCATTTAGATCGAATCCATTATTCCGCATCGGAACCCGGATGAGCCGCCCGCCCGCCGCCTGCGTGGCAATCGGATATACGATGAACGAGCGCTCGCTGGTAATCGCGTTGAGCCCTGGTGACAGCAAAGTGCGCGCAATAACGCCCAGCAATGCCGTCGACCCGGCCGTAGGAACAATTTGTTCTGGCAGAACATTGTGGCGCTCGGCCAATTTCTGCCGGAGTTCGATGGCGTCGTTGTCGGGATAGAAGTTGCTCTCCGCGAGCGCGGCCTGCATTGCCTTCACTGCCTTCGGAGAGGGCCCAAACGGGTTCTCATTCGAGGCCATCTTGATGCAGTTCACATGGCTCTCCTGTTGCGCTTGGCGCAGCGACTTGCCCGGCGTGTACCCGCTCAGGTTCCGTATGTGTTCGGGCACCAACTGGCGGAAGTCACTCATCTTTCGGATATCTAATCTTACATGCAGGTCAAGCGTCGTCACCTGCCGCAGTGTCTTGTGCGGCGCGGGCGCCCTCGCCCGCAGGATTCAGCTATTTGGCGAGGGACTTCAGTTTAGAAACTTCCTCGATCGTGAGCTTGCGATATTTTCCTGGATGCACATCCAATTCGAGTGGGCCATAGCGTACCCGCTTGATCTTCTCCACGTGGTGCCCGATCTCTTCGAACATGCGCCGGATCTGCCGATTCTTGCCTTCGATCAGCGTGACTTCGTACCAGGGATTGGCAGATTCACGAATCACTCGGATCTTGGCGGGAGCGGTTCGTACTCTCTTTCCGCGATCCGACGGAATGAAAATACCTTCGCGTAACCGCGCCAAGCCTTCCCCAGGTGGATTGCCGGCCAGTTTCACCATGTAAGTCTTAGGCACGTGGGACGCGGCTTTCATCAGACGGTTCGCGAACTCGCCGTCGTTAGTGAGCAGCAGCAGCCCCTCACTTGCATAGTCGAGGCGGCCCACTGGGTAAACCCGCGCGCCCACGCCGTGCAGCAGATCCATAACCGTGGGGCGGCGTTCCGGATCGCGCAGCGTGGTGACGTACCCTTTGGGCTTGTTCATCAGCAGGTAAACATGCCGCTCCGGACCGTGCAACAGTTTTCCGTTCACACGGATGTGATCGCTCTCGGGGTCGGCTTTGCTGCCAAGTTCGGTGACCGTCTGCCCGTTCACCGACACCAGTCCACCAGTAATTAGTTCCTCAGCCTTGCGGCGAGACGCGATTCCGGCAGCAGCAATGATCTTCTGTAAACGTTCAGCAGGCATAAGAATTCAAGTTGTTGAAATCTACGGGATGGTTACGAACGCGCTGGTCAAGCGGCCGGATCGCTTTCGCTCGCGTGGTGCTTTGCAGTAGCCAGCTCGGATTCATCGACAGTATGGGCCAGTTCGGAATGTTGAGTTTCGGTCACGGGTAAACCAAGGTCGCTCGTCGCCGCAGGCTCTTCACTCGGCAACAAATCGCTCTGGAACGACTCCGCAACCAACTTCTCGAACTCCTCCATACTGGGCAGTTCGCCGACGTCCTTCAAGCCAAACCGCATCAGGAATTCCTTGGCGGTTTTATAAAGAATGGGCCTCCCTATCACCGCCTTGCGGCCTGCGGTCGTGATCAGCTTGCGATCCAGCAACGTAGCGATCACTCCGCTCGAATCGACGCCGCGAATTTCACTGATCTCCGGCACCGTTATTGGCTGCTTGTACGCGATCACGGCCAGGGTCTCAAGCGCAGGCAGCGAGAGGCGGATCGGCGGCTTCAAGCTCTTGGCAAAGGCGCGCACGATATCGTGATGCTCCGGTTTCGTCGACATCCGATACCCGCCGGCTACCTGGCGAATCTCCATACCATGATCCGGAGCATAGTAATCGACGATCAGTTCCTCCAGCGCGAGACGCACACGCGACTTGACCTCGGTGCCATCGGCAGCGCCTTCGCTAATTACCGACTCCTTGACCAATTCGATCAGTTGATCGAGCGTCACCGGCGTTTCCGCCGCGTAGATAATGGCTTCGAGTTTGGCTTTGAGGCTCATGGGCTCCTGATGCTAGCTACTGCTCCTATCTCCAGTCATCGCGCACGGCGGCTTGTTCCGCCATGACCGCTTCAAACCCCACATGTTTGCGCAGCAGGATTTCCCCAAACAAGCGGTCTTGCCGCAGTTGGATGGCCTGCAGGCGCACCATTTCGAGCAGCGCGAGAAACATACAGACCAACGCCTGCCGCGACTCAACATTGCGCAACATCTGCTTCAATCGGATCGGCCGGTCTTCCAGCGCCAGCCGCCGTCGCAGGTATTCAATCATCTGCCCGACGGTGACAGTCTCTTCGTCCACCTGAATCATCGGCCGGTTGCGCGCGCGATCGAGGATCTGCTGGAAAGTCTTCACCAGGTCAATGACGTCGGCAGCGAGTTCGGGTTCTGTGCCTTCGGCATCGCGGAATTCTTTGAGCGCAGGGTTCGACAATATTGCGTCTTCGATCTGCTGTTTCTGCATCAGCATCTGCGCTGCCGCCTTGAATTTCTCATGCTCGATGAGGCGATTGACCAACTCCGCGCGCGGATCGTCTTGAGCGTCGGATGCTGCTGCAGGATCACGCGGCAACAACATTTTCGACTTGATGTGAATCAGAACCGCAGCCATGTAGATGAACTCAGCCGCCACGTTCACATCCAACTCGCGCAGTTTCTCGACATAGGCCAGATACTGTGCGGTAATCCTTCCAATCGGAATATCGTAAATGTCGATGTCCTGCTTGCGAATCAAATGGAGCAGCAGGTCGAGCGGTCCTTCGTAGACGTCGCCCACGGTAACGGAAAAAGGGAAGTCGCTTTCCTCGTTCCGCGATTTTTCTTGCTTGCGCGGCGCGGAAGTCCCCACAAGCGCCGGACCGAGATCCAACGCGGCCGTGCCATCGAAAGCGATCTTTGTTTCTTCGCCCATCGTGACTACTTTGTAGCTTGCGGACTGCGCGGAGCCTCGTACTCGAGCGACATCCCCATGGCCTCACGCACTTCGTTCATCGTCGCTCCGGCAACTTCACTTGCCCGCGCCGAGCCAGCCTCAAGAATATCCCAAGCCAGCCGTGGATTGTCCTCATATTTCTTACGACGCTCCTGCATGGGATTCAAGACGTTAACCAGGGCATCGGCAGCCCAGCCTTTGCATTCAATGCAGCCAATTCCCGCCGACCGGCAACCTTCATTCACCTTGGCCAATGTGGCGCGATCGCTGAAGATCTTGTGCAGATCCCCGACCGGGCAAACATCAGGATTGCCGGGGTCCGTACGGCGCACACGCGCCGGATCCGTCACCATGGTCTTCAGCTTCTGCCGCACAACCGGCTCAGGATCAGTGAGCATGATGGCATTTCCGTAAGACTTCGACATCTTGCGGCCGTCGGTTCCGGGCAACTTCGGCGTGGGCGTCAGCAAAGGTTGCGGCTCGGGAAACACAGACTTCGCGTCCAGGCTATAAAACAGGTTGAACCGGCGCGCAATCTCTCGCGTCAATTCCACGTGCGGCACCTGGTCTTCACCCACCGGAACGAAGTCGCCTTTGTAGATGAGAATGTCCGCCGCCTGCAGTACCGGATAGCCAAGAAAGCCGTAAGTGCTCAGATCTTTTTCCGCGATATTTTCCCGCTGCTCCTTGTAAGTCGGCACGCGTTCCAGCCAACCCAGCGGCGTAATCATCGAGAACAGCAGATGCAACTCGGCATGCTGCGGGACGTGTGACTGGATGAACATGGTGCTCCGTTCCGGATCGAGCCCGGCAGCCAACCAGTCGAGTAAAACTTCGATGGAATTTTCTTTTATTCGCGACGTGTCAGCGTAATCGGTCGTCAGCGCGTGCCAGTCGGCGACGAAGAAAAAACATTCGTACCGATCCTGCATGCCCACCCAGTTCTGCAGTGCGCCAACATAATTGCCCAAATGCAGTTTGCCGGTTGACCGCATCCCGCTGAGCACGCGCTTGCGTTGGTTGGATTCAGAGGGCATCAGATTCTCAAGAGGATGTCGTTAAAAACTCCAATGACGGGGAAGATCAGCCTGCCTAAAAGCCCCCCGCCTAGAAACACAAGCGCCATCAACGCAAATATGCCAAGCGTGTCGTAAATCCGCAGCGCGCTGGGAGGCAGAAAGTGACGCAGTACGTGGCTGCCATCAAGCGGGGGGACTGGAATCAGATTGAAAACTCCGAGAATGATGTTGATCACCATCAGCTCGTAGAAAAGCACGCTGAGCGGCATCAGAAACGAGTCAGTTTGACTCGCCAGCACGTCGAAGTGATTCGGATAAACAAGCGGAATCGCGTGAACGATCGCTGCCCCCAGCCGCGAGCTCAGCGAAATAAGAATCAAAAGCAGCACTGCACCGGTTGCCACTATGAAGTTGCTGATCGGCCCGACCACGGAAGTCAAAATGTCATCGAGTACTGGGTCCTTAAAATTTCTCGGATCCACCGGCGTAGGTTTGGCCCAACCGATCACCGGAAGATGGCTGATCATCGCAATCAGCGGCAATAAGACGGTTCCAATCGGGTCAATATGCTTGATGGGGTTCAGCGTGACCCGGCCCAGCATTCGCGCGGTCGGATCACCACGACGGTTCGCCATCCAGGCGTGCGCCGATTCGTGGATGCTGATCGCGAACAAGAAAACGATCAGCTGAAACAGGATGTCAACGTGTTGCAGAGTCATCAGACGTTGAGTCTGATACTAACACGCGGGGCGCGAAATGCGGCCAGTTCAGGGCGTTTCGGCAATCGCCAGCGCCGCATCTTCAGCCGCATAGTCATATTGCGCGGCATCGAGCGCAGGTGGATGTGCGCGCAGCCACGCGACAGTGCGGCGCAGTCCCTCGTCTACCGGAACCACGGCACGGTATCCCAGTTCGCTCCGGATGCGGCCAGTGTCATAAGCCAAATCCTGCGAGTAGTCGTGGGCATCGCGTAAGTGAAGCGGCAGAGACGTCCGCGGGAGAGTGACAATCTTGCCGCTCCAACCCACTGGCGTCGCCAACAATCGCACTCTTTCGGCGGTCGTCGGAACAGAGTCCTCTCCGACATTGAAAATGCGCCCACTCGCACGATCATTTGTGACCGCTAGCACGATCGCGGCCGCAATGTTCTCGACGTATCCATGCGACCACCGCCAATGTGCTTGATTTTCGTCGAGCAGAATCGCGGGCCGATTGTCATCCATGCGCTTCAACTGCGAAAAGAGGCGATGGTTCGTGTCTCCAGGGCCGTAAACAGCAGGCAATCGCAAAATCGTCGCTGGTAGCTCCGAATTGTTCATGACCACTCGCTCCATCAGAATCTTGTCATAGTGATAGAGCCAGTCGTCTGGACCTTTCGCGATTTTGCGATAGGGATAGAAGTGCTCGCGCAGAGGCGAATCTTCACGCAGCAACAATTCCGACCGGACTGCTCCGGACTCACTCCCGGTCAGAACTCCGTAAGCGGCATACACGTCGCCGCTGCTGGGGACGACCAGCCTCCGCGTTACCCCTTTGAAGGCGCGCACGACGGCCTCTGCATCACGCTCGCCCATCGCGACCATGTGCAGAATCACATCGGGCTTCCAGGAGACGAGTTCTTCCGGAAAACTTAGAATCGGAAACGCCGCGGATGCGCTATGAACATGGCGCACGCTATTGGGCAGTTCCGGCTCATGCTCGCCACGGTGAAAAAGTGTAACGTCGTGACCGAAAGAAACCAGATTGCGAACTACGTGAGGTCCGATGAACGCTGTTCCGCCGATGATCAGAACACGCATAACCGCGTCTCAAGTGCTTCGCGCAGAAAACATAGCACATCGGTTGGGCGATAGGTGTCGAGACCGATAGCCTACTCCTCGGTGGCATGCTTTATAATCCACGCCGCGTGATCACTCTCGC
Source organism: Terriglobales bacterium (assembly GCA_035601995.1). GTDB lineage: Bacteria > Acidobacteriota > Terriglobia > Terriglobales > Acidobacteriaceae > JABDBE01. Next base: position 182,696 of record DATNNE010000171.1, on the reverse strand, counting down.
CCGCAAGCTCCGCGTGGTGGATTACTTTGCCTTGGGCTGGGGCACGATGGTGGGCGTGGGATGGCTGGTCGTCATGGACGACTGGCTGCTACGTGGCGGCGCTCTCGGTGCGATCCTCGGCTTCGCAATTGGTGGGGCACTGTTGTTGCCTATCGGCTATGTGTACGGCCGACTGGTCACGGCTATGCCGGATGCGGCCGGTGAAGTCGCATACACAGCCAAAGTTTTTCCACAATCCGTAAGCTTTGCCACCGGTTGGATGATGATCCTCGCTTACTTCATCGTGTGCCCATGGGAAGCCGTCGCGGTCGGCAGGATCGCGGGTTACATCTTTCCGGCGCTGGATTCGACGGAACTCTACCGCATCGCAGGGCACCCAGTTTACCTGCCGCACTTGCTGATCGGACTCGGCCTGACCGGACTCCTCACCGTGCTGAACTATCGCGGAATCCGGTTGAGCGCCACGTTTCAGAACTGGACAGCATTCGGCACCCTGGCGCTGTTTGTGGTGTTCGTCGGATTTGGAGTGAGTAAAGGTTCGCCGCGAAATTTTCCGCCACTATTCACACACAGCCCGTTCGTATCCGTGTTGCTGGTGATGCAGATTGTTCCCTATTTCATGACGGGGTTCGAATCGGTCGTGAAAGGTGCGGAAGAGGCCAGCCCCGAATTCCGCGCCCGCGGTTTTTTCAAGGCGATTTGGATGGCGATTGTGGTTGGCATTCTGTTTTACACCATCGTGATCGCATCGGTTGGATATGTCGCGCCGTGGAGAGAGCTGACGACGCAAAAATTCATGACCGCGGTTGCGTTCGAGGACGCCGTGCGCTCCCGTTGGATTGTAAGCGTCATTCTAGCCACGGCGTTGCTTTCACTCTTCAAGGTATTCAACGGAAATTTTGTAGCCGCCAGCCGGTTGTTATTCGCGATCGGGCGGCGCGGCCTGGTGGATCGGCGTCTTGGCCACGTGCATCCGCGCAACCAGACGCCTTCAATCGCTGTGGTCTGCATCGGCCTGGCGACCGGCGCGTGCATGTTTCTGGGCGATGCCATTCTCGTCCCCATTTCCGAAGTTGGCTCGGTAGCTTCCGCCATCGGATGGCTGGCGGCTTGCGCGGCCTACTACCAAATGGGTCCGGCGCCGCGCGAACGGTTTATCGCTGCGATTGGTTTGACCGTCGGGCTACTCATGATCCTGATGAAGATTGTTCCAGGCATTCCCGGTCATTTCACCGGGTACGAATGGCTGGCTTTTGGGATTTGGATTCTGATCGGAGTGGGCCTAACTTGGTCGCGACATACAGTCCCAAATTCTAAGTAATCCCTCGATCGCTCCTTACGGTTTGAGCGCAGCTTGCGTCTCCGGCGACTGGATTTGTGAAACGTGCGGCTCGGTCAGTGTACCCGTCACGTTCAATCCCGGGGCGCCTTCACGCGTCAACTTCAAATTTAGAACACGAGTCAGAGATGCCGTGCCGCTCACTTGAAAAATACCCGCTGACGTTTCCAGCTTGCCTTCCTGAATTTCAAACTTGCCATCGTGAAGGGATAACTGAGTTGTCAAACGTTGCATTTGCAGCGGTCCGGTTCCTTCCGTCAGCGCGATGTGGCGCAGCAGGCCGTCCCGCGCATCCAACCTCAGTGTGCTGACGGCCGACGCAAATAGTTCTGTCGCATCCAGGCCTGATGTCTTCACCCGATAGGCTGCGGTCGCGAAACCCGTGATCCAATCGTCATTCATGATCTCGGCAAGCTGATCAAGCGAAACCCGCTCCAACGTGCCGCTTCCGCTGTACTCCGGAGGCTTCGCCGCGAAATCAGCCTCCCATTCGCCGATGTGTTTACCTCCAAGAACATCACCTCGAAGATCGGACACTCGCAACTTTCCTTTATTCAGTTCGACGTTGGCCGAGACCCGGTTACCGACAAGTTTTCGGACGACCACGCTATTGGCCGCGAGCTTGCCCACAGCGTGGACCGTGAGCAGGTAGGGAACAGCAGCGGTTGGCGAAGAAAGAAAGCCGTACCACGGCTGCTTGCGAACATGCGGATTGATCAGTTGGTTCAGTCGATCGGTCGCGATCTCGTCGGCATGCAGATCGAAGCGTATCGGGCACGACTCCGGCACGGTGCACTGCCGCGGAAGCGTCAGAGAGCCCTGCCACGAAGTGTCCGCTATCGACGCCGTCAGGCCCTGCACGTTAATTTGGTCCGGTGAAAGGAGAAGGTTCGCGGAAACAATTTCCAGCGGCGCATTCAACCCACGCACTTCAGCACGAATCGAATGCAGTTGCGCCTTCCCCATAGCTCGCGGTGCCGCGAATCCGGACCAGCCTCCTGCGATTTGAAGATCAATCCTGGCCAGGCCGTCGGCCACTGGTTGCGGAGCCGGAATTCCCACCGTTCGCGCCACTTGCAATACGCGTTGCAACTGCGCATCCCCGTGGATCGTGAAGCTGTATCCCGAACGGGAAGCCCATCCGCGCACCACCGCCGGCGACGGCCTACCCATTGCCAAATTGAAGGGACCGACAACCAAGCACGTTTCTACCGGAGCCCCGACAATTTGTCGCGACGCCGCAACTGACTTCGAATCTGTTGCCGGAGATACCGAGAATGGGACCCTGCCAAGCAACAGTTCGGTCTTTGTGAGTTTCGATCCAAGTTCGAAGCCGGAAGTTTCGCCCCCGCCTTCCCATAACACTTCGTGCACTCGTGAATCAGCGGCCTGTCGAAGCTTCATGCTGCCATTCAAACGGCCCGCCGCAATCAGATCATCCGGCACACCCTGTTTGGCATGGCGTGCCAAAGCAATCAGCGACCGAATTGGCAAGTCCCGAGCGATCAATGCGAGGTCGTAATTGCGAGATGAGAAAGGATGGTCCACCCTACCAGTGAGCGTCACCGTGCCATCCCCGACCGGGGCGTTGCAGCCAACGTCAGAGAGCGCGCGATCCACCGTGCTGTAATGACCGGTGCACTGCATCGCCAATCGTAAATCTCCACCGCCAAAAATGTCGTATCTTCGAAAGTCGTCCACCGAGGCTGCGGTTACGATCGCAAGATTCGCAGGTGTACCCGTAAGCGTGGTAGAAACCTCGACACCTCCACGCCAGCCCTTGTCGTTGCCGTAAGTGAGTTTAGTGACTTGACCGAGTTGGGCGCGATACCACTCCAGGCTGAACTGAAGTGGCGTGTCGCGCAAGCTTGCTGCTCTTTGCCACGATCCGTTCACGCTGATAACGCCAGTGTCGCTCAGATTGAAATCAGTCCGTATGGGTTGCGCCTTGAGGCGCATGCCCCAGGCATTTTCCGAGTCCTGCCACAAAGCGAAATCGGCCTCAGTCAACGCGTAAGGTGTTTTTTCCGCTCCGAACTTGAAGTTAATGCGGCCGCGATCGGCCTCAATGTAGGGAAAGCCTGGACGCTTTTCAGTCTTCGCCTTGCTGGTGGGCGCCACCGCGATTTTGGCAGTTCGCTCGATAAGATTTTCGAGATTCCAATGTCCCTCTTTGTTCCGCACAAGATTAAGGCTCGGTTCGGTCAGGTTCAGACGCGAGATTTCCAGACGTCCGCGCAGGAGTGAAATTATGCGCAGTGAAGCGGTGACTTCCTGAGCGCGAAGCATGGGCTCGGCGCTGAAAGCGGGATCGTCGTGGATTACGAAGTTCTCAAGATCAAATCCGGGACGCGGAAGCAAACGCAGATTCACCGCCGAGACATCCACCGGCCGTCCTAAGGCCAAACTAATGGAATTGACAATTCGGGCGCGCAGTCGATTTGCCCCGGGACGTACGAGAAACAGCCCCAGAAGCACAACAACGCTCAGCGTGAGAACTCCGCGCCTTGATCGCCAAAACCTCACTGCACCACCTTGAACGTCCGCCGCCAACGAGTTTCATCGAAGAAATGGACGACCACATGAACCAGGAACCCGACTCGTTGGCTGAATTCTCTCTCCAGATACTGTCCCGGCGGGGTTTCAAACGACCAATAGATAAACATGGGCCGCCCAATCACGTTTTCCTTTGGAATGAAGCCCCAATACCGACTGTCGAGGCTGACGTCACGGTTATCCCCCATGCCAAAGTAGTTGTTTGGAGGAACCACAAGGTCGTCGCCCTGGATGTGCTGCGGCAAGGCAAGCTCCCAATCCGGAGTCACATTGTTCATCTCGGAGGGCGGAACCGAGGGGAAGTTGTCGCGGTAGGGATTGTAGCCCATCTCACCGCCCTGATGAATCACGTAGGGCTCGTCCAGCTTATCCCCGTTGCGGTAGACCACGCCGTCGCGTAGATGAATGCGGTCTCCCGGAATGCCGATGATTCGCTTGACCACGTAAAGGCCAGGCTCGGCGGGAGAGAGAAACACGACGATGTCGCCTCGGCGTACTTGCCGGTAGGGCAGAATGGGACCCAGCCACCGCGTCTGCGGCGCGAATTGCTCGCGGTTCACAAATACGTGATCCCCGATCAACAGAGTGTTTTCCATCGAGCTGGAAGGAATCTCAAAGGCCTGCACGATGAAAGTAATAATGAACAGACCGGTCACCAGCACCGCCGCCAGAGACGCGAGAAACTCAACCGTAGTCTCACGCGGTTTTTCCGCCTGCGTTTCTTCTTTCTTGGTCACTATTGTTTTCCCGTTAACTGGGCGATCTCCGCCCTAGTTCACTACTCGAAATGTCCGATCCCAGCGAGTGAGCTGAAACAAATGGCTGACCGCGTAGGCGAAGTGATAAAGTTTATCACTCGGCGAGGCCGAAACTGGCATGTCGTCCTCCGCACTCCGCACCGACCAGTAAATCAGCAGCGGCCTCCCGATAATGTTGTCCCTCGGAACGAAGCCCCAGTAGCGGCTGTCCAGGCTCTCGTCCCGATTGTCTCCGAGCACGAAATAGTGCTTCTCCGGAATAATGAGTTCGCCTTCCTCGACCAGTTTCTTCATCTGCAACCACCATCCCCCCTCTAGGCCCGGAACTGGAATGTCCACGCGGGGGAACTCGTCCCGAAAAACATCATGCACCTGGGAGCTGTAGCGGACGTAGGGTTCGGTCAACGGAGTGCCGTTCACATACACTCGCCGATTGATCAAGCGCACTCGATCCCCCGGAACACCCACCACGCGCTTCACGAAGTGTTCGCTAGGGTGAACCGGATAGTGGAAAACGACAATGTCGCCGCGATGCACCGTGCGGTAGGGCAGAATATGATCGAGGAACCCGCCGCTTCCGCCGTAGCAGAACTTGTCCACTAATAGATAGTCCCCGATCAGCAACGTGTTTTCCATAGACTCAGAAGGAATCTGAAAGGCCTGGATAATGAATGTGATCACGAAAACCGCAATTACCACCGTGGTCAGCAGCGATTGCAGCGAAATCAACCAGTCCGGCTGTGGCGTTTTCCCCATCACAATTCCGGCTAGGGGTGTCCTTTGCCGGGTACCTTGCTGGCCGAATCCACCGCTAGCGAAGCCAGATGCTCCAGAACCTGGTGCGCCGCAGCCTGTTCGGCATTCTTCTTGGTGGACCCCTCGGCTCGGCCTACGAACTCAGTCTCACCGTGATTGCCCAGCGCTTGCAGTCGAACTTCAACCGTAAAAGTCTTGCTGTGCTCCGGTCCCAGCTCTTTCACTAATACATAAGATGCCTGCGAACGGCCTGTGGCCTGAAGCTTTTCCTGCAAAGCCGATTTATAGTCGGACAGCGGCAAGCTGCTTCCATTTCGCGCGATGTTTTCAATTTCCGGAGTGACGATATTCTGCAATATGACCCGCCGCACGGTTTCCAAACCGCTATCCACGTACATGGCTCCCAGCACAGCTTCCAAGCCATCTACCAACAGAGCAGTCTTGTTGCGACCTCCGCTTTTTTCCTCGCCTCGGCCAAGCCGCAAGTAGTGCCCGAGTTCCAACTGGCGCGCCACCAGGATGAGATGTTTTTCACTGACCAGATGCGCGCGCAACTTAGACAGCTCACCTTCACGAAAATTTGGAAAACGATGAAACAATTCTTCAGTCGTAACCAGCCCCAGAACGGCGTCCCCGAGGAACTCGAGTTGCTCATTGTCTCCCACTCTCGTCTGTGCTTGCAGGGATTCCAACTCGCGAGCTTGCGAACTGTGGGTAAGAGCCTGCTCCAACAATTCAGGCTTGGAGAATTGATACGCCAGAGCTCGCTCCAACTCCGAAATGTCGCGCGGCTTCATGATTTGCTTGAACAATCTGATCGCGGCTCGCTCGGACCACTGACTTCGTAGTCCATCACGCACCGATGCTCAGGCGTCGCCGAATCCCCTCTGAACTCCTGCCTAGTGGGCAGGAGGAGGTGTGTTCGGAGCAGCGCCAGCCGGCGGTTTCGATGAGGGAGCCGGACTGCTGACCGCCGGAATGGTGCTTCCGGTCAGCTGCATCAACCGGTCGCGCTCATGACGCGCTGTGGTTCCTGCGTTCGTTCCATCCTGGGTCAAATCGACAGCCCTGTTGGCCTGCGCTAGCGCATCCTGATACTTCCCCTGTTTATCCAGGGCCAGAGCTAAGCGCAGCACGACTACGGGGTCTGGCTGGGCCGGGTAAGCGTCGATCGATTTGCGAAAATAGCCCTCCGCGTCCGCGTATTTTTCCTGATCGTATTGAATCGTCCCCAGGATCGAATAGGCACTCGATCGCAACAACCCTTTGTACGCATCGATTTGGGCTTGCGGTATGTTTGCAGGAGTCGGAATATCGGTGTCGATCGTTTCCAGCGCGTGCTGCGCGTCTTTTGCCGCTTTGGCATACCGCTGATCCTTATCAAGATCGGTATCGCGGGTGCGCTCCGCCGTCACTTCAGCGGAAGCGATGAGCGCCTCGGGATCATCGGGATCGAGTTTCAATAATTTCTGCGCCTCCTCCAACATTTTGTCGCCGTTATTCGCATTCTGGTAGGCGCGCATGGCCGCTTTGAAGAGCAGGACGCGCAGTTCGCTGTCGGGGAACTTAGTAGCGAAATCGTCCGCCGCCTTCTCCATAGCAACCGGATCCTTCTGGTTCGCGATCGCCGCGTTATAGCCGTCGAATTCCGGCTGCGTCTTGGCTTGTGGTGGCCGCTTGCCGGGAGGTGTCGTCGGCGCGCCAGCACCTTGCTGCGCTGCGCCTGCAGGTTGCTTTTGTTGGGCGGGAGTTTCCTGCTGCTGCGCAACTGCGAATGCGGCTACCGCTAGGACCCCCAATACCATGGCTGCTCGCTTCATGCTCTCTCCTTAAAGTTTGAGACCCCGGCTTCCTGGTCGCAGGTTACGTAATTTCACTTCAATTCTGCTGCTGCGGATGGCTCGGCGGCTCGTAAGGCTGTTCAATTCCGCGCTCCGCAGCGGCTTTGGCCTCGGGCAACGAACCGCCGGCGGTCAGCGCTGCCCGGTACTGGTCGAGGGCGGCCGCCCGGTCTTCCTGTAAGTCAAAGATTCTTCCCAGGTAAATATGAGACCACGCCAACACCGTCGGTTCATGGGCAACGCCCAACGCCTGCTGGAAGTAGCTTCGCGCTCCCGGCATATCGCGATTCAATGTGGCCACTTGCGCCAGGATGAAAAGCGCGCGGCCCGGATCTTCGCTCTTCTCATCCAAGACCTGCTGCGCAATCTTTTTGGCTCCTTCAACATCGCCGTTTGCCAAATGTTGCTGGGCAGCTAGCAGCAGCTTCGGCTGCGGATGTCGCGACAGGTGCAACAGCTCCTGATCCGCCGTGCTGGCAAACTTCACTTGTGCCGCGTTTTTTTGCTCCTTGCCCACATTGATGCCGCCGATCAAATCTCCATACGCAGTTCGCAGCCCTATCGGGCTTTTCTCGAACTGCGCCAGCGCATCGTAGAAATATGGCGTCAGGATGAAGCCTTGCTCTACCGATCGCTCCACCAGTTGTTGCTTCTGCAATTCCGGTGTCTTGCTGGTCCCCACGGTTCGCGCCTCGATGGCGCGTATCAGGCACTCCGTGGTCAGAAGCGAAACATCCGTCCTGAAACTTTCATCCATCGGAGATCCCTTGACATTGGCCAGCAGAGGTTTCAACCGATCAATGGCTGCAGGATATTTTAGAGCCATGGGATCCAAAAGATAGTGCAGATAAGTATGCCGGATCTGGTCCATCTTGAGCTCTGACTCAGCTCCGATGCCAGGCGAAAGCACGACGTAATAGTCGCTTCCGTAATTGCGCGCATTGGCTTGCCCAGGGGCTCCCATGGGTTCGAGGTAAACCGTAAAGCTTCGCCCCAAATATCCCGCCGACGGCAGCTTCAGATAAACCTCGGCATCGAATAGTACGTTGGCGAGCGGCTCATGATAAACAGCGGTAAGGCGAGAGTAAGCGGACTGATGTCGCGTCCAGATGGTTCGCAGTCCGGCATCCCCATAAAACTTCTGCACCAGTGGCACCATCCCCGAAACATAGCTCGCGTCCGGCGGAAGGTCGGTCTCTTTGCCCTTGATCGTGAGCTCCGGTGGAGCATTCAGATTGAGCGCCAATGACACGTACTGCGCCAGCGTATGAGCCGGATCCGTCTGCAGATGTTCAGTATAAAACTGACACATCACCTGGCTGGATTCTTTGGCCCCAGCGGAAGCGTCAATGGCTTTCGTGACCTCGGCGCGAATCTGCGCGCGCAGCGGATCGGAAGCGCTCAGCTCCGAATCGTAGCCACAATAGTTGATGGCCGTCAGAACCGTGAACAACGTCTCGTTGTTGTCTAACGTCACCTGATGGCTAGCGTCATCCGCCCACACCTGCGCGAGCAGCGCAAGCAAAGCCACGAACAGCGAACTCCGAAACCGATTACTCAGGAACCCTCCTGCAGAGCGGTGAATGTGCGGATTACATTGTCAGTTTAAGAGGTTCCGAGCGGAGGGTCAACGGACGAAGCTGTCAGCCATCAGCACTCAGCCGTCAGCTACTGCTCGCGAACTACCATCGGATCAACGAAGCTCGGGTGTGAAAGGTTCAAGCTGAGGGCTGACAGCTTCTACCCCTTCACCCTGACCATGGAGAACGACAGCACCGCCCGCCCGACCGTCGGCCTGCCCATGGACGTCGCGGGACGGAAGGTCGTGAACTCGGTCAGCATAATCTTGACTTGCGGCGAAAGATCCTTAGCATCGTGCGGACTCGACAAGATACGGTAATCCTGCACTCGCCCGTTCGAATCGACATAGGCTTCAATCACCAGAGAATCATCCGCGATGGATTCCAAAGCCGTTCCAAAAGCCGATTGCTGCAACTGCGGCGCGGTATTCAACATTGTAGGAACATCGGAATTGTCGGCCTGCAAAGGCAACGCGAGAAAGCCCATGAGGAATCCGAAAATCACCACGGCTGTTACCAAACCTGCGGTCGCTGGAACCATGAATCCCTGAATCGCGTTCTCTACTCGAACGCGAAGATCGTGGAAGTATGGACGCCGCGCTTGCGCCACCTCGCGTGAAATCGCCAAACGCAGTTTCAGCGACAAGTCATCCGGCGCTTTTCTGCGGCCAACCTTGGTCAGCAATTGCTGAGTCTGACGAAGCGAAACATATTCCCGCTGGCAATCGGCACAAGTGTCGAGATGCCGCGAGAGCGCCTGCATTTCGGTACCGGTCACCGCGCCATCAAGATAAGGCGAGAACATCGATTTCGCTTCGAAGCATTTCATGATGCCACCTCGAATTCCCGTCCGTTGCAGGATGCTTGGGAGCGCGACTCAGCTTTCGGTTCCCGTTTACCAGCCTGCAGTCCCAGCTCCGCTCCAACCTCTTGCACATACGTCGTCAGCCGTTGCCGTAGCGCTTCGCGTCCTCGAGTCAATCGCGACTTCACCGTTCCCAGCGAAACTTGCGTGACTTCGGCAATCTCCTCATACGACATTTCCTCGAGGTCGCGCAGAATGAGCGTGGTGCGGTAGGGTTCAGAAACTTTCCGCAACTCTTCTTCGACTCGCGCCCGAACCTCCTCGTGCGCTACCAGATCGAAAGGCGAATCCGCTCCGTCCACCAACGAATCTTTTATGGCCAACGCCACGCCAGATTCCGTGCATCCTCCCATCGGCTCAATCGACGTCTCTTTCGATTTATGCCGGAACCACCAGCGCCGCCGATTCGAGGCCTCGTGCACCGCAATGCGATAAATCCAAGTCTTTAGGCTGGATTCTCCGTGGAAATGCTTGATTCCGCGGAAAACTTTCAGAAACACTTCCTGGGTCGTGTCGGCGGCATCCGCCGGGTCACTCACCACGCGATAAACTAGGCTGTAGATCGGCTGGTGGAACTCTCCGATAAGCCAGGCATACGCTTCTTCCGATCCGGCCTTCAGTTCGGCGACGATCGTCGCTTCCTGCGTCCGGATGCCGATTGCTCCCGCTAAATCACCCACCGTGGTTGCTCCTGCCATGGCACTCATGGCGTAACCTCCATTATAGGTGCTTTCCGGCCGTAAGCCTTCGCCAAAATTTGAGCCCTGCCCGTCAATCCAGCCTCGACCACAACCCGCGATCCGCCTGATACTATAGACTCCGCCGACCCCCGCCAAGTTCCAACCTAGAGTTACCGATGTCACTATTACCCGGAGGATTCGGTTGGGGTGCCTACCGTCTAGTAGATTTCGTCCGAGGTTCAACCTCGAACACCACTCCGTGCCCTTGAGAACCACCACCTGCGGATGTAGTTCCGTAGATATTTCCTGTGCTGTCCAGCACAACGCCGGAATACGGGTTGCCCCCATCTCCTGCATGAACGAACTGATGCAAAATCGTTTCGCTCCAACCGTGCCCCTTTGTCCGAGAAAGCCTGAACACTATGCCAGCGCCACCCTGATTATTGACAAAGGATTGCAGCGTCGTGCCGTAGAGTCTCCCTGCCGCGTCGATGGCAAGGGGACCGTAAGGACTCTCCCCGTCGTTATTGACTTCAAAGATGTGGATTAGCGTCTCCTTCCAATGTCCATTTACCTGCTGCACCTGAAACACAGCTCCCCATCCCAAAAAACAAGCCGGAGTAGTACCGTAGAGACGACCCGAACTGTCGATAACCAGACCGCTGTACGGCTCGAATCCGTCGCCGCTTCCCGGATTGAAACTATGCAGAACGTTCTCCTTCCAGCTGCCGCTAGGTTGAAGCTCTAGTTCAAACACCGTGCCGTGTGTGTAATGACCTCCGTACTCGGTGGTGCCATAAAGATTCCCGGCGCTATCGAAAACTAACCCTCCAAGTGGCGAGGCACCATTTGCATAGTTAAAGTCATGGAGAATTTTCTCCTGCCATTTGCCCGAAGCGCCGCGCAGAAGCTCGAAGACGGTTCCTTCTCCGAGGCGGCCCCCGTACTCTGTTGTACCGAAAAGATCGCCATGGGTATCAAAGATGAGGTTGGCGTAGGGATTGAAACCGTCCGTGCCGTTATCGTCGAAGCTGTGCAGCACGATCTCTGCCCACGCGCCATCCTTACCGCGTTCCAACCGAAAAACGGTGCCGCAGCCTATACCGCCGCAGTCTGTAAGGAAAGCCCCGCCAAGGTTAGTAGTCCCGTAAAGATTTCCAGCGGCATCCCTAACAAGACTGGCATAAGGGACAGCGCCGTCATGGCCATCGAGGTTGAAATTGTGAAGCACGGTTTGCTTCCACCCACCATCCGCTTTCCGAGATAGCTCGAACACGGTGCCGTAACCGTATGCTCCTCCGTATTGAGTCGTGCCGTAGAGATTGCCGCTGTCGTCGAGAATGACTCCGGCATACGGACTACTTCCGTCGTCCCCCCCGCTGAAACGGTACAGCACTTTATCGGAAGCGGCCCAAGAACTAACAGACGAAACGAGAAGGAATAGAGTGGCCAATAATAGGGGCGATTTTGTCATTGTTGAGTTGTCCGCCGAGGCCCATCGCATGATTCTAGCGCCGGAACTATAGCACAAAATCGTATCCGACACGCCCATTCCCAAATCGGGAAGCGGACCCTCGCTCCGGGCGCTTTCTTCTTGATCCTCCCCTTCATTACTGATAACATCATCCTGTACAAATTATCTACAAGATAATTTCAGTTCTTTGACAACCTGACGATTGCTTCAGCCTCGATCCCACCCGCAGTTCCACAACGGAACTGCGGGTGATCCGACCCGACGGTAACTCCAATGTTTCCAAGATTTTGCCTCTAACTACCTTTAGAACCATAGATCTAGGAGGCAGAAAAATTTCCGGGCCTTTGTTTTCTATATTTTGCGCAAAAACGAGAGTTTTTTTTGAGGTATTTTCTGCACCAGAATATGTGCAAAGCTGCCCGGACCCGGGTCGAGCGGCGGCCTAACGGCAGGCTGAAGCCGTGCCCTTTCAAGACTCCGACGCCGCGCGGGATGCGTCACTGTTGGGGCTGGGTTTGCTGAGCTGGCGGCTGTGTGCCTGTGGTCGTGCTGGGCTGCGTCGCTGGCGTGGTCGGCTTGGGAGGTTTCGGCACCGGCTTTTTCTTCACGGGCGGCTTCTTGGGTGGCTCCGTGTCGTCCACGACCACTTTCTTCACCGGTGCCGGTGGCGGCGCAGCAGCTTGCAGATCGTGAACTTGGGCGCGCAGGCGCGTCAGTTCGCCTTCTTTGGAGTTGGCCAGAGTCTCCATTCGCTCGGCCAGGGCGCGGCGGGATCGCTCGAGATCGTTGAAATCGTTTTGTACCGATTGGAATTCGTCCTTCGAGCCGAACGCTCCCGCCGACTCGACCACCGGTCCGAACACGTCATAAAGCGCGTCAAGATTTCGATAAAGCTTGAAAGCTGTCGCCACATTTTCAGGAGAAGCCCGCACCTGACCAATGATTTCGGGAAGCGCCATTTGCAGGTTGCGCGCGATGGAGTCGACATCCGACTGAGTGCCGCGCTTGGTGTTGGAATCGGTCTTCCATTTCTCGATTCGCAGCTTGGCCAGGTCGAGCTGCGTCTGTTGTGCGACTTGCTCCAACTGGGACAGCATCAGGTTCAATTCGCTGACCGAAGCGTAGGGAACGGGCGTGGTCGAGGGCGCAGGCGCCGGAGCAGGCGCGACTTGGGCCGTCGCAGTAGCGATGAGAAACGGCAATACCCAATGCCAGCCGCAATTAGCGCAAAGTTTCATGAGGTTACTCGCCCTCAGCATACCCATTTTCGTAGTTTTCGTAAAATTGGCACGAACGCGAATTTCGATTGCTGCTGCGCGGCGTTTGACTAACCTTACCTGGTAAGCGAGAATTGAATCATCCGATCCGGATTTCTGCGCCGGATCATGATTCATCCTCAGTGGGCCTGTGGCGCAGTTGGGAGCGCGCTTCCATGGCATGGAAGAGGTCGTCGGTTCGAACCCGACCAGGTCCACCAAATTTCCCAATGACTTAGACGGGGCGAGTACGTTCAGCGACGGCGTTTGTGTCATGGTTTGTGTCATAACCCGCCGTTTTGGTGCTCACCGCAAGGGCCTCCATCGCATTGCGCTTGGCTTCCATGCGGACGTGACTGTACCGCTCCAACATGCGACGGCTAACGTGACCAGCAATCGCCATGATCGTTGAATCCGACGTTCCGTTCTCCGCAAGCTGAGTGATGGCGCAGTGCCGCAGATCGTGGAACCGGAACCCCGGCAGACCCGCTTTTTTCGTCAGCGTCCTCCAAGCCGTCCGCCAGCTCTTCACGTGCCGCGCCGGGTCGAAGCCGGTGACGTTGTAGTCCACTACTCGCTTGCCGCTGAATGTGAATTTGGGGACGAAAGCAGCAAACACGTAGTGCGACGGTTCAACCGTGCCGAACCCTTCTGCTCTTCGACGGAGCCTCGCAAGAGCGGAAGTCGCAACGTCCGTGAGAGGAACCACCCTTTCACCCGCAGCAGTCTTTGACGTGCGAATTGAGAGAGTGCGAGCGAACAAGTCCACGTCGTACCATTGCAGCCCTTTTAGCTCGCAGCCTCTTGCAGTGGTATTGAGGCAGAGAATCGCTGCGAGGTATGCCGTTTCCCATTCAGGCCGTATCACCGCCGTTTTGAGCAGCCGCTGTTTTTCTACCTCAGTGATTGCCCGCCCTATGCTGCGCGGCTCCTTGAGGGGCCTTATGTCGTCCGCAACACGTGCCCAAAGCTTTGCTCGCTTCAGGATGCGACGCAGGATTCCCAACTCTGCGTTGAGCGTCGCGGGGCCAACTGTCTGTTCCGCCCTCCATGCTCGGTAATCGGTAATCCGTTTCACAGTGAGAGCCTTGAGCGGCTCCTGTTTGAAGTAGGCTCGCAATTGCACCAAGAGCTGTTTTTCTTTCGCTTGGCTGGCAGGGGCTAACTCCAGCTTCCGGGCGCTCACGTAGTCATCCGCTGCCTGTGTGAAGGGCAGACGAGCGAGAGTGGTCGAGTTTTGCGTCAGCTTACCTTCGGATGCCTCCGCGATGAGTTGTTTTTCTTTCGACTGCGCTTCTCTCCAGTCCTTCGTTTCGAGGGACTGTCGGAAACGCTGGCCGTTTACAACGAAATGGCAGTGCCAAGTCTTACCGCGCTTTACGAGTGACATTCTTATCTCCTTTCAGTTTCTTGCGGTTTTCCCGCCATGCTGTGCCGTGCTCCGTCCACCATTGTTTCTTCCATTCGCGCTGTCCCCATTCCGCACATTTGTCGCTGCAGAACCGTTGCTTCAAATGGCTAGCAATGAAGTACGGGTTAGGACAGTCCGCCCGTTTGCAGATTTTCAGGCGCTTGGCTTCGCACGTTACCAAGTCCATGTACAGATACACAAACAAATTCACGACCCTGTAGGTGAGCCACCCTTTTCCCAGAGCCAGAGAACCCCCGGTGCTCTCCGCCTCGGATAAGTCGAAAACACCCCGCCTTCGCCACAGTGAACGAAGCCGCTTTTGGTCAGCCTGCCACGGCCACCAGAAGACTTCAAACTCTTTTCCTGCAACCGGCTCGTCCCGCAAAGGCCCGTACTTGCGCGTGAAACGCAGGATGCTCTTGGGATCGGAACGCCAGTTAAGGAAGTCCTCTATCAATCTGTGCTTGGAGGGACCGTAAAACTCTTTCAGATCCGCCTGAAATCGCCCCACAATTCGGTTGGAGCCGATGAGTTGAACATTCTCAACTCCCGCTAGATTGCAAAATCGAAACTTGCGGATCGAGTTTGCAGGAGCAAACATTTTAAGTTGACTCTAGCACACCACTAATACAACATACAACAAGAAAAGGGAGGACTTGAATGCGACAAAGCAAACCAACCATCGGCGTTCGGGAAGCAGCACGGAGGCTCAGCGTCACCACGAAATACATCTACGACTTGCTGTATTGCGGCAAGTTGCCAGCCGAGAAAGAAGCTCGACAGTGGCGCATCCCCAGTGAAGCGGTCGAGGATCGCTTGAAAAAGAGGGCGAGCGATGCCAGATGACATTCCTCAACTCTTAACCTTGCTAGCCGTCGCAAAGCTGCTCTCTGTGTCTCCGCACACAATTCGGGCGTTCGTGCGAAAGGGTAAGCTGCGCCCTGTCCGAATTTGTCGGCGTTTACTGTTTCACCCGGGTGAGGTCGCACGCTTTGTGGCGGAGGCCAAGTGATTGCCTCGCCTGTGACCACCCAAGCGGATGGACCAGAATCCCAATGTTGGCCGCACAAACTTGGAGTAAGCAGAGAACACATCTCAACGACCGCGTCGGTCCCCGCGCAGCCGAGCGATTTAAAGCGAAAATGGGCCATCTACACGCCCGGCGATCTTAGGCAACGCTGTCAGGAGTTGCGCGGCGGGGCATCACTGATTGCGGGACTAATCCCAAACCGAAGTCTCAGTCTCTTCGTAGGAGATTCCGGACTCGGTAAGAGTCCGCTCTTGTACCAAGCGGCGCTTTGTGTGGCCTCGGGATTACCATTTCTCGGGCAAGCCGTCAGCCAAGGCACCGTGCTCTATCTGGATTTCGAGAATGGGCTGGGGGACGTAGATGATCTGACAACTCGCCTGTCACTGCACCTTGGGTTGGCGGACAGGCCGGAACACTTGTTGCTCTGGAACTACAACGACGCTCCCCCAAAATGGGAGTCAAAGCAACTTCTCGACATGAGCCGAGCAGCAAGGCCCGTGTGGATCATCATTGACTCGCTAAGCGCGTACGCTCCTGAAATCGAGGAGAAGGCCAGCAATGTGACGCGGACTTTCCAGGAGTTTAGGAAGATCATTCGTGAATGCGGCATCGCAATAACCGTAGTTCACCACATCAAAAAGCCATCCACGAAGCCTGCGGAAGCTCCGCCCGCGTTGGAAGAAGACCCGCGCCGATGGTTTCAACAAACTCGAGGCTCCGGTGCCCTGGTCAACGGAAGTGATGTGCGGATCGGGATTGATCATTTCGGCGGCGCGAGCCTAGCCGAGAGTCGTGAGATAGCTTTCGTTATCGCTGGGTTTGGTCGCGTTCGCGGAAGGATTCCGACCGCGTTCGTTGCCCGCAAGCTGGACGAAGACGGAGAGCCTTTGGGATATGAGGCTCTCAATGGTGCCAGCCTGCTATTTAATTCCCAGCAGGAAGAAACTTTCGATAAGTTGCCACCAGTGTTCCGATTCAAGGAAGCTCAGAGGATCTATGGTCGCGGCCCACAAGCTACAACAGACTTTCTCAAGAAATGCATCAACGTGGGCATTTTGCGCAAAGATGGCAGAGACTATCGCAAGCTGGGAACGGCGGAGTGACCGGAGAGAATGGCAATCTTACTTTGTTTTCAGCCTGTTCGCACTCCGGTAATTGTCACGACCCGACCGGAGCGACTGGAGCAGTGCAAAAAGGACACTCCGCCGAACTCCGGCACACTCCGGTGCCTGGGGGAGCAGCAAAATGACGCTGAAACAAGACTTATACCGATACTCCGGTCACTCCGCACACATTGCCTAGAGCCGCGCCGTGCCGCGCCATTTCCACCGTCCTCTATCAGATAGTCGCGATGTTGCCCAGCAGGGGCTTTGCCCAATAACCACCTCAGACTCCTACTTTTTGGGCAGAAGTAGGAGTTTCTGGGCAAGCGGATACAATACAAGACAGTTGACGATGCAACACATGTAGTTGGGAGGGTTGTCTCTTAAAGCTCGACCAAATCGAGATGTCTCGCCGCCACCTTGTTCCGTCGAAATTAATAGGCCCTGTTGCCTCGTTAGAGGCCGAGCCAGACATTATTCCTAGCTCTAAAACGAACCCAGATGCAGGACAAACCCCATCGCCTCGCGTCAAACGTCCGCGGAGGCACAAAAAAACTCGGCCTGCTTCTGAGATCATTGGAGCGAAGCGTGACAAGAGAAAAAAGAGCGAACCCGAGCGGCGAGCGCGTTCCTCGCGTGTGTTTGTTGGCATCCGTGATCCCAAGAGAGGCGACATACGAGACCACGGAATGGGCAGGGAACAAGTCGCGATTATCAAGATTCCGCGGGTGTTTTCGTTTCTGGAAGATCCGGCCGGAGCGATGCAGATCCTAGAACACATTCGCAGCATTGCTGGGCGCAAGAATATTCGCCATATTGACATTGATCATAGCGATTGCGAGACGTTGGGTCTCTGTGCTTCCGTTGTGATGGACGTATCTCTCATGCAGGCCAAGAAACATCGGGCTCAGCGGGTGCCACTTACTATCAGCGGCAAGTTTTCGCGCAAATCCGATGCTGTCAACGTTCTTCTGAAAGCGAGCGGTATTCCGCATCAGATGGGACTGCAGGAATCCTTTCTCGATGCCGAACTAGAAAAAAGGGTTAGGCGGTCGGACCTGCACCAAGGAACGTCTAATCGGCGCGAGCGAAGCCCCCAACGAAATATTGCCGCAGAAGCATTGACGAAGTACTTCGACAGTTGTCTGCGCTCGCTCGGTTACGAACTGAAGAGAGAGGGGAAGAAATATCTGGCTGATCTTCTTACCGAGGTTATTGGCAATGCCCAGGAACACGGCGGAAACAAGTGGTACACGATTGCCCATTGGCACGAGGAGAAGCATGAGGGTACAAAGAGACAGGGGCGATGTCACATAGTTATCTTCAACTTTGGTACTACGATTTGCGAATCATTCGCGTTGCCAGACGTTTCTCCTGAATTTCGCGAGCGATTAGAAACTTTAGCCAGCCGCCACGAAGGGAAACGATACTTCTTGTTGTTTGGAGACAAATGGGATCGTGAAACGCTGTACACGCTCTACGCGATGCAAGAGCGTGTCAGTCGCTTTACGGGGCTGCCCACGGGGAAAGATCGAGGCAACGGGACGGTCGATATAATTGACTTTTTCACGAAGCTATCTGGAGAGAAAAGTGCAAAAATGTGTATCGTTTCAGGTCATTCGTACATCTTATTTGACGGGACGTATAAGCTTCAACCGGTGGTCAGGGATGATGAAGAGTTCCAAGTGGTGGCATTCAACGAGACGAACGATCTTGAGGAGCCTCCGAATCACAACTATGTTTACCGCTTGCCAACTTCGTTCCCTGGTACTATCGTAAGCATAGATTTAACTCTTGACGAAGAATATTTGCATAAAGTTCTTAGCACAAAAAAATGACTGAGCAAGTAGTAATAGATTTGAATGAGGTTCGGACTCCTCCAAAGTCGGGCCTGCTATCGGGTCGCGATGCAGGGCTGGCAGCTCGCCGCCACTTCAACATAGATAGACTAGACGCGTCTGAAGGTCCGATCAATGTGTTGATCCCGGATGAGGTTTTTTCTTTGAATACCTCGTTCTTCTTGGGGCTTTTCGGCGACAGTGTTCGAGCACTCCTACCTGACAGGTTTCGGAGGAAGTACATATTTGTTGGCGACGATAGCCTACACAGAATGACAATCGAGCGGGGAATTCAAAAGGCGATGAAGGAGGGGAGCGTCCTCCCTGAAAAAAAAACAGCGTAAGTGAGGGTCACTAGTGATCCTGTACGTTCTTGCTGGCCCCTCGCTCCAACCAAATGCTCCGCCGATTGGCCGTCCGGAAGTAATCTTCGTTTCCCAACCATTCAGTTGGATTCCAGCGGCGATTTCGCTCTTCCAATTTCTGGCTCTTCTTGCATTTGCCGTCTACACCTTTCGCACGGGCGTACAACAAAAACTCCGTGAGCGTCAAGCCGCTTGGTTCCACAAAGTTGTCGTAGACCCTCTGGTAGAGCAGATTGACACCTTTTTCACTAGTTCAGTGGGAATGCTTCACAGAGCAGCTGATCTGGTGGACCGAGATCGAGTCTCTGGTGCGACTGTTCTTTCCAAAGACCCCAAAGAGGAGATTGCGAAGTTCAAAGGCGCAATGTTTAAGCTTGCTGCCGAAGTTTCGCGTCGTCTTCAACCGTTCGATCCGGCAACTGAGCGCTGGGCTTCCGGCCTGTTCGACAACTTGGAGGAAGCTGTCACAAAGTGGTTCGATGCGCAGCTCTTCGTCAAACCCCATGAACGCCGGGAAGCTCTGGACGGCTTCTTGACCGAGTTCTACACATCCCTTCTTCAGGGATTGATGCAGATGGAATTTCGGCGCTGGGGATAAACTGATAAACTTTCTCTAAAGTGCCGGTAGGTTGAGTTTCATTTTACGCGGTGGTCTGAGCGCTAAGCGTCGCCAATTCTGAGTGTGGAAAGGTCACACGCATTGGCGCGGGGCATCCTCGGTAAGCAACACGGAGTTAAGACACACCCGAATCTGAGGAATTCGTGGACGAACTGAAGCGCTGGTCCCCGTGGCCATGTCCACATCCAGCGGTAGACCCGGTATGATCCTCAGACTCGGGAAAGTAACTGAGGCACCGTCGCTTCGAAGCGCTGTGCGATGACCTCCAGCGTTCTCAGGCAAGGCTCCCTCTTCCCTCGTTCGAGGTCCTTCACGGCAAGGAGAACAGAACAGGCAGACCAGTCGCTTCCCACGATGGTGGAGAGACCTGGCAATGGGACGACTAGATTCCCCATCTGCTACAACATTCACAACCTAACCCTGGCGAGCTGCCGCATCCTCCGTTGGCAAAACCATCTTCCCATCTGCGCCAGTCCGCCGATGCCAAGAAATGCCAGCCTGACTCGCTTGGCGCTTGGACCGCTGAGAGCAGCGTTCAGTACAGCGTCCAGCGCCACGAGGTCTCTCGCCAAGTTGTATTTGCGCTGGTCGTGCCGCTGAACGCTTTCGTAGGTCAGGTTGTGACAATCCCTGCATGCGAAAACCTGCCCTTCAGGCGGCAGGTAGAGCCGTCTAGCGAGCTTTCCGCAGGGCTTCCCGTCCCGCACCACAGGACAGCGAAACCAAAACCTCCGACCTCCGAGGTGGGGACGGGTAGTCGCGATTGGTACTAGATACTTACCGGGCAGCTTGAGTGCCCGGTGTGTGTTAGCTCGATCCGAGTCGATCCAAACTCCTAAGTCGCCATCTGGATTTGATACGAGCACGAAGCCGAGCATTGCTCTGATTCCACCCGAAGAATTCGGCCAGCCAGTGATGCAGACGGTCCCCGGCGGACATGCGAAGGCTCCTGAGCGGCGTAAAACCTCTACGTCGAGAGCGAGACATTCGTCAACCGTAAATCGAGATGTCCAACGATGCCGACCCATGCCAGAGCCTCCTTGACCCGGAGCTAGAAGATTTCCTAAACCTTATGCGTCGAAATAGAGCGACGTTGCAAACAAAAGAGATGCGGTCGGGAGAACCATGATTTTCGCTGCACAGAATTGACCCATTCTTGTTCAAATCAAACCTGGGAGTATCATAACGGGCGGCTTGCTGGTCCGTGCTTTACTCCCTCGTCCGCGCCGGAGGTTCCATACATGCTAGTAGACCCGTCTCCTTATCTGACGTGCAGAAATGAGCGTTGCCTTCACACCATCTGGCTCCCGCGTTCCAGCCAGTTAGAAAAATTTCGAGATCGGACGGACTCCTATAGCCAGTTTGTAGAAATCTACGTGTGTCCGAAATGCGGCCACGTGTACGACTACAAACCACTATATGTTGCGTGGCGTCCACTCCGTACTGGGGACCCAGAGAATTTATGGGGACTGTCCGCAGATGGAGTAATCGTCGGATGCGAGAAAGAAAACTGTGACCCTCGTATCCTAATTCGAAAACCCACTTGGGAACCCCTAGACGCCAGCAAACTTTTAGAAGAAGCTGAGTCGTGGGTTTTGGTGGATGTTCATTGCGAAAACGGCCATCCAGTAACGAGGATTCCGCCTGGCAGTCGTGTGACGAGGATTTCAAATCCGTAGTTGTTTGCATCGCACACCTCTCCTGCTACACTGAGATTGCGCGACAAGCCCGCCCGGACGAGCATCCGGGCTTTCTATTTCTCTTTCCTGAGTTGATCCTCTGTCCGCTCAAGCTGTCTTTCCATAAAGTGTCACACCTAGTTGTGATTAAATCATGGCTGTCAAGCGGAGGAGGAGAACGGTCCACATGAACTCACTCCATTGGAATGGTGCACGCGCCGAACAAAGAATTAAGCCATTGCTGGAAAGACTCGGTCGCATTCCTTATGAATGCAATCTGATCCCCATATACGGAGCCGTCAAGGCCTGTGACTATATCGATTTGGTTCAGGGCCTTTCCAAGCTAGCCGCTCTTGGTGGCTACCTTATGGCCATTAGTCACCTGTTCACTTTGCTCCTAGAAACGGTCTCACCACATGAAAGAATCAAGATTGTCTGCGAAGAGCAGAAACAGTATGAACCTTTAGCCCGGAGCATCTTCGCCACTTTTAAGAAAGAAGCAAGCCAAATGCGAGTACCGCATCCACAACTCACAGATATAGAGTTTGTCCCCAAGCATTTCACTTCTTTAATCCAACCGAGCGACTATCTTGCATTTTCTCTCGGTAAATCCTTTTCAGAACCAGAGAGTAAAAAGGCTATGTGGTCCCAACCGATTCAGCACTGGCCCAATCCAATCTGCAAGCCCGGAACCTGGCTGCCGCGTGATGTTGCGCGGGATACAATTCTTCAAATAAAGGACAAAACCCATTTACTCCTGTCACGGTAGAAGGTTATTTCTCTGACGTGTCCCCCGGACGAATTCGGTTCCGGCCTCCTCACGGAAGTCGGGGCTATTTCTGCGTCTCGCAAAGACCAACAGGATAGCGAATCCCACGGCTTTATGGGACAATACCCGATTATGCCCAGAGAACTAGTCTGGTTAGAAAATTTTACTTTCGCAGCGTGGGGATGTTCGGCATGTAGCTGGATTTTACCGAATCGGAGACACAGCGATTTTTGGCAAACCTCCTACGCAAGTCAAGAAAGCATTCGACGAACACGACTGCGCTAAATTTCCTCGCGTACTATCAGGAGGACGATAACTATTCGCCAAGGGGCCGAGTTAGGGCGATTTCGCTCAGTCGCTTGAACTGAGTACGTCTCCTCAGAAGCGACCAACTCGGTGAGTAGTTGTGCGATACGCTTCGCGCGTTCGGCGTAGCGGGAGTCTCCTTTGCGCTTCCCCATGACCGAGGCATTTTGAACAAATTCTCTCTGCTGTTCGTTCAATCGGAGAATTTCGTCCGCTATTTTCGACCTGCGCCCGCTGTAGTGCGCCATTTGCGCTTCTGCCGAAGCGCGATATGGTCGGACACGTGACTCCCCTTCAGCCTGTCATGATTGGTGACACTATCATGAACTTTGCGTCACAAATGTGCAATTTTGAGCAGTTCCTTTTGTAGGTCAGCAAAGTCGGACTCAGAGGATGCAGTGGCGGGCACGGAGGGTACGATACCGAACGCATCGGCCCGCCCGAGACAACGACCTCCGCCTTGGCTGAAATCGTCGGCAAAGAGGGCAAGAAACTACTTACCAAGGCGCGCTCTATGGCACCTTTTTTAGCAATAGCCTTTCGTTTCGCGGATGAGAGTTTTTTGACTCGTGACGGACCATCCTTGCGTCCCCCATCATTCCCAGGGCAATAGCGTGAGGATTTGCGGGTATCGGGTTCCGGCTGCAGGAGTGGTTGGGCGTCCATCTGCTCACCGATGGCTTGCTCCACGATTCCCCCGAGCAACACACCACCGACGACCTCCCGATCTTTTCTCCTTCATTCCTGGGGCAAGGTTTCATCCTTGGAGAGTTTCTTCCAGTGTTCAATCGGGATGAACATTTCGGGAGTAACTACCGCGCCTTTCCCCTCACCGACCACGCCAGAAGGCTGATAACGCCAAACCCTGCCTGTTTGGGTGTCCACTAAGAACAACTGCATGGACAAAGCTTCTCCAGCATGCATGCCCAACTCCACCTGAGCGGGAATCAATTGATAACGTCCTGACGTTTCGGTTTGTGTTGGTGACGACGGCATAGCAGTGGCGGATTTTTTCTGTCCATTCATAGGCAGCGCCGCAAACAACACCACGAAAATCAGAGCAGTAACCTTCATTCGGTTCCTTTCTCCTAACACTTGACAGCCAGGACGCAGACGGGGGAGCCAAACTCGCAAGAGTTATAACGACTACGCCAACGCTGACTTGCAATCTTGATCTCCATTCGAGAGCTTTCCACTTACCGTCGTGTGTAGGGCATACCCGACACGTAGGAGAAAGCCTACAGTCATGATAGGAGCGTGTCCAGTGCTCGGGGTGACATCGGTCCGCCGAACTACTCTCAGAAGAGTCGGTTCTCGATCTGGGCGGCTTCCACGGGTGCGGAGCATTCTTCGTCATCGTTCGCCCAGTGATTTTCGCATCACGTCCTGCCGACCGGCCAGCGCCGGATCATCACGGATTAGGTTCCGGTACCGCCGAGAGCGACATCCTGCGGACTGGGATTAACATTGTCCTGCACCTGCACATTCGCCGAACGGGCACCAGTCTGCGTTGGGGTGAAGGTTACCCGGATTGTGCACTGGGCTCCTGCGGCCAAGGTGCTGCCGCAATTGTTGGTTTGGGAGAAATCTCCAGGATTGGCACCGCCAATTTCGATCTGAGAAATATTCAGCGTTATGGTGCCCTGGTTGCTCAAAGTAACAGGAACGGGACTGCTCGAAGTGCCCACCTTTTGGTTTCCGAAGTTTATTCCGATTGGAGAGAGCGTGATTAAGGTTCCCAGACCAGACAGAGCAACCGTCTGGGGGCTGCCCGGTGCGTTGTCGGTCACCGATAATTTGCCATTGGCCTTGCCGACAGTGGTGGGTGAAAAGGTAACTTGGATCTGACAACTCTGTCCCACCGGCAGAGTGGCTGGACAGTTGTTAGATTGGCCGAATTGTTTTGAAGTCGAAATTTTGGAGATGGTAACGTCTGTGCTCCCATTATTGAGGAGAGTGGCAACTTGCGGTGTGCTCGTGGTCTTCAAGTCTTGCGTGGCAAAGGTCAGGCTCGAAGGCAGCAGCGACACACTTGTTAGCTGCACCCCACTGCCCAACAAAGGTATCGATTGCGGACTGCCATTGCCCTTATACGCCACACTTAGCGAAGCCGAATCGTATCCTACGCTCGTTGGGGCAAACACGACTTGGATTTCGCAACTCCCTCCTACGGGAAGAGTTGAAGGGCAGTTGTTCTGCTGCGAAAAGTCCTGGGCGTCGGTCCCCGTAACCGTGATTTGTATCCCTGCAAGAGGATTCGAATTGACGTCCACCAGAGTGGCCGTCTGCGGCATGCTTTGGCTCCCTACCCCTTGACTGCCGAAGTCCATAAGGCCAGGAGAAAGGCCTGCGGGCACTTGCAACAATAAGGAGGGTGGTCCAAGTAAATTCAGGCGACCATCGTCGGTAAAACCGTCCACATAGGTAAAATGGCCTCCATAGCCACCAGTAAATCCATAAGCCGTCGTAATAGCGGATTGAAAAGTTCCATCGCCGTTCCCCAACAAAACCGCCACTGACTCATTCAGCGATGGAATCACCAAGTCCAGTTTGCCGTCCCCGTTGAAATCGCCCGTCAGTACGGTATAGCCACTAGTCTCTCCGCCCGTCTGGCCGTAAGTGAAAGTACCATCACCTTTGCCAAGAAGAACGGCTGCGGTATCAGTCACCAAATCCAGGTGGCCGTCGCCGTTCAAATCGGCTGTAGCAAGTCCATCTGCGACTGGAGATACGTGATAGGAAACGGGAAGTTTAAAGGTCCGGTTTCCTTTGTTAAGAATGACGACGATTTCGCCCTGATAAGAGTAGCCGCATGCCAAATCCAGCAACCCATCTTCATTGAAGTCACCAACAACGACCGCGCCACGACAATTATCTACGTGTACGCCATCTGTGAAGCTACCGTCGCCATTGCCGAATAGCACGGCTGTCGTGGTCTGGTTAAGGAAAGAAGTCGCAATTATCAGGTCAAGATTTCCGTCTCCGTCTATATCTTCTCCAAAAGGGTATGCGAGTGTACTTTCTTGATTTACTGGCAATGATCCAGTACGGAGACCCGGTCCCAATGTAAACCTCCCCGTTCCGTCCCCCAACAAAGTAATTAGCTCACTTTCGTTGATCATGACCACTAAATCGAGGTGATGGTCTCCGTTGAAATCTCCAGTGACCACAGACCCCACGCTCAACTTATCGTAATTCGTGAATCGAGTCTTGATGGGATGCTGGAACTGACCGTTTCCCTTGCCCAAATAAACATCCGCCTCAAGAGTTGTACTACTACTGGCATACACATTCACAACGTCGAGCTTTCCGTCATTATTGAAGTCTCCGGGAATTGCACCCCCAATGGCCGGAAAATCACGATCTGAAGCAAGGGCCAACCCAGGTGCCGGCGTGCGGACTGGGAAAAAAGTGATGTCCGAGGTTTCATCCTCAGCGTCTAGATTTACCACTGCCACGCGGGCAGTCTGGGCTGTCGCCACGTCTATGGCCCTGATCTTGGCTTGCAATTTTGTGCTGGACAGTACGATTGTAGGTCGCAGAGCACCATTCCATCTCACGGAAGCGGTGGGAGCAAATCCGCCACCAATCACGGTGAGCGCGAACGCGCCACTGCCGGGTGCAACCGATTCCGGGACGAGAGGCTGGCTAATGAATGGGACGGGATTGGATTGGGCGGCGACTATACCGCTGCACAAGAACAAGCACGTACAGACAAGAGTAAGACTTTTCACGGCGACCTCCACAGGGGGAAGGAACGACATGCCTCGGGGGAAGGGTAACCCGACGGATCATACCACATTTTCAACATTCATTAGCTCAGTGTGAACGGACGCGAGTTGGAGGGGGGTCACTTTTGCCGTCGGTATACACAAGCCCTACAATTTCTTGACGGGCTTGTGTATACCGACGGCAAAATGCTCCCTCCCCCATTTCCGATTACCAGGGACGATAGGAATTGGGCGGCGACATCACTAGGACGTTGGAGGCAGGCACGCCGCCTGATTAGGCAAACCTTACGGGTAGACTTTGTCTTTGAGTCTTGGCTACAATGCTCTTGTAATTTCCCCCGACCGAGCCTTGTTTCTGGGTTTCCCTAAATCAAAAATTCAGCTGGGAGGCGACAATGGCACGCTATCAGGTCACGTGTATCAACAAAAGGGGTTCTCATCTTGATCCCCATGAGCGGATTGAATACATCGGGAACCAAGACGAAAAGTGGAAAATGTCGGAGGATGCCGCGATTCGTGCAATCGAAAACTACACCAGTTCCTTCTTCACACGAGTCAACGGCAAGGAAGCAGACGTGGTGGTAGCAACTCACAACGGCAGAAAATACTTGAAGACCACTGCGGACGGGTATCGCCCTGACAACCTCTTGAGTCTCAACGAGTGCAGTGGTTGCAAGGTCAATGCTTGAGGAATAGTGGGCACATTGATCCCGGCTCATGCCGATTGGATCATTGTGCCCTTCGCCGCGTGCGTCGCGAAACCCAAGATGAGCAGGTACAATTGGGTACAACGAAGTAGCCTCGGGGACGGTCAAACAAGAATTGCTGGAGGACTAGTATGGCTGATCAGAAAGTAGTGTTTATCGCATTTGCTATTGAGGACCAAACGCAGCGCGATTTCCTCAAAGGACAATCCCTTCATCCCAGGGCACCTTATGAGTTTGTGGACATGTCAGTTAAGGAACCGTACGACAGCGAATGGAAGGAGCGTGTTCGCACACGCATAAAACGATCTGACGGCGTTATTGCTCTAGTCAGCAAGAGCTCTCTTAAATCAAGCGGGCAAAAATGGGAGCTAGCGTGTGCCAAGGATGAAAAGAAAAAGATTCGGGGCATATGGGCCTATACGGATGACCGTACCGATCTAGATGGGGTTAATACATACGTTTGGAGCGACAAAAACATCAGCGACTTCATTGACTCACTTTAGTCAAGAACTTCATGCGCAAAGCATTGATTGTCGGGATCGACTACTACGAACATGCCAAACTGCTTAGCGGGTGCGTAAATGACGCTCATGCAGTAAAAGCGATGCTCGAACGTCATGCGGACGGAACAGTTAACTTCGTTACACCACGGATTCTCACCGCTTCTAGCGTCGCCGACATCGTCGAGAAAACGGAACTCAAAGAAGCGGTGCGTGAGCTATTTGCGGGTGACTCGGAGATCGCGCTGTTGTACTTTGCTGGACATGGCTACATCGAGGATACTGGTGGATTTCTATGTCCTAGCGATTGCAAGACTGGCGATGATGGATTTTCACTCGCGGAGCTAATGACCTTGTCCAATAAGTCGCAGGCACGGAACAAGGTCATCATCCTCGACAGTTGCCATAGCGGTATCGCTGGTGACAGGCCGACAACTCAGGGTGTTTCCGAAATCAAAGAAGGCATGACGGTTCTGACTGCTTCGACGGCGGAACAGTATGCGTCCGAAGTCCCAGGCGGCGGGGCGGGAGTGTTTACGACACTTTTTGTGGACGCGCTTGGCGGCGCCGCTGCAAATTTGGTTGGCGACGTAACTCCTGGAAGTGTTTACGCTCATATCGACCAATCTCTCGGGCCTTGGGCTCAGCGACCCGTGTTTAAAACCAATGTGAAAACATTTGTCTCTCTTCGGAAAGCAACGCCGCCGATTGCGTTGACAGATTTACAGGCCCTGGCGACGCATTTTCCTGAAGCTGGCTACCTTTTTAAACTCGATCCGTCTTACGAACCCGAGCGTTCAGAGGAGCAAAGGAACGATCCGACCATACCACCTCCCAATCCGAAACATACGGCTGTGTTCGCTGTTCTTCAAAAGTACGTTAAGGTCAATCTCGTACGGCCCATCGGTGCTCCACACATGTGGCATGCTGCAATGCAGAGCAAGGGATGTCAACTGACCGTCCTGGGCGAACACTACCGCAAATTGGTAGCAAGTAAACTCATTTAGCGGAGCGTTCGTGGCAGACCAAGGCATAACAAAAACATTGGATGATTTATTAGAGCGGCTGGCGGCTATCGAGCACGAACGATGGTCTCACTGGCAGCAATACCTGCACAGCAAATGTGTACCCCAGCCGGGTGGTTCATTACTGATACCCGCCGATTTGGTCGCTCGATGGCAAACGCAGATCGACAGAAAATACAACGAGCTTAGTGAAGAAGAAAAGGAAAGTGATCGGGAGCAGGTGCGTAAATACCTACCGCTCATTGCGACAACAATATCATCCAGGTCGAGCCAGCTTAAGGGTGAAACGCACGAAAATTGACAAAACTCTCGCTGCCACACACAATCATGAGACTGAATAAGAAGGGACACCTACCGCGATGGGATGGAGCTTCAGGAGGCGTCTCAACCTCGGTCCGTTGAGAATTAACCTATCCCGAAAGGGAGCTGGTTTCTCCGTAGGTGTAAGAGGCATTCGCATCGGAAGGGATGCGGCGGGTCGGCAGTATACACAAGCCTCGATACCGGGCACTGGAATTTATCGACGCGACTACTATCAAAAAGGGCAGTCACCTCCTGCACCGAATGCACCCAGTTCAAAGAATTACTTAGTCAGTCGATATTTTTGGTTCCTAACGGGCCTCGCTGCAATCCTTTGGATTCTGCTCAGGATTCTTCGATGATAGGTGTTAGCTCACTCTCGCGTTGGCTTCAGCTTGGGCTAGTGACTTCAGCACATTTTCGATCTGGGAGTGGCACATCTTGCGAACTGTGAGAATGCGGGAATGCAACGCCGCAGCTTCCTGAACACCACGAGTAAGACTTCCCTCCAACTCCGAGCGACGGTTCCGGACTTCACGATCAACGCGGTCAACATCTGATTTTGGAATTGCTCCTGTAGGGTTGAATCGGAATCGACCCTCCATCGTTCGCCGCCAAGCCAACAAGTTGTCGGCGTATTTTGGGCCAATCCCAGGAACTTGTGTGACAGCACCGTATGAAACATCCGCAGCGGTGTCTACGCCAAAGGATGCTAGCATTGCCTTTCGCCCAGGCCCAATCGAGGGTATTTTTGCATCACTCAAACTAATGCGATCCAGAAATTGCTGAAGTTGAAGCTGGAATTTGCTCTTTTCTAGTTCCTGTATTTTCTTCTGTCTTATGAGTGGGAGTTGGGTGTATTCAGAGCGAAGGCTATTCAATTCCTTCACCTTCGCGGCAAATTTTTCTCCCGAGCCTTCCGACAAATATCGAGCTTGCAAAGCTTGATACTCGCTTTGGCATTTGCCAATAGCATCCAGCG
Organism: Terriglobales bacterium; assembly: GCA_035601995.1. GTDB lineage: Bacteria > Acidobacteriota > Terriglobia > Terriglobales > Acidobacteriaceae > JABDBE01. Next base: position 153,226 of record DATNNE010000171.1, on the reverse strand, counting down.
CCGTCGCACGTTTACGCTGAAGTTCTTGGGGGATTTTACACGCAAAAATAATAGTGACAGTGATCAAAATCACGCTCGGAAATAGGCTTAAGTTTGCCCCGATCACGATGCAAACAGAAACGATGACCGCGAGAACCCCAAGGGCGATGCGCAGCTTTCGGTTGCGTCCTAACGCGGATGCCTCCAGGGTGGGTTGAACGCGGATATTCAAACTTGCCAGAGTTGGAACTGGAGGGATTGACCCAAGAGCAGGCAGTCCATTGAGTTTGGTCCATAGAACATCAATATTAAGACCGCCGGTAGTTGCGATTCCAACATCAATGAAGAGAACAACGCCATGCGCTTCGATCTTGCACCACGGACACTCTGAAACCTGGGCGTAATAAACATGTACGGGGTTGGACTTGCATCTTGTTAGGTTACGCTGGAACTGCTCTAAGAGTGAGAGCCATTCCATTGGAGTGGGCCGACTCGCACCTCGTGCTGCCTCAGGACTGAAAGCACGTTCAAACGCGTCCGATACGGTAACCGCAATTTGGGAAAGCAGAAGGCTGTCCGGAGGTGGACTCATTTGCATCTGCTTCCCAAGTCTTCCAAATGCGAATCGACACTCCCCTATGGCGCGTTCAATCGGCATATATCCATTGCCGCTGTATCTTCCTGCAAACGGATGACGGCCCATGAACAACAAATGGAAAATCAGAACGGCCAAACCGAACGCATCATGATTTTCGGTGCGAACAATCTGATTGAAGGTCTTATTTTGAAGTTCCGGAGGCGTATACGTCGATACTCCAACTTCGCAACGAAAAATCTGCCCGTTTGCGCGTATTTGGAAGCTGTCGCAATCGATGAAAGAAGCAATCCCATTCGGGCCGACCAGAATGTTGCCGTGATTCACATCACCGATTACATGCCCGCTGCGATGGATCGCTGCAAAAGCACGAGTTACATTAGTCGCGACATTCACTAGGAATTGCCAGTTAGCACTGGGATACTCGCGAAGCCGTGTCTTGGGCGTATACAACTCATGAATCGCCTTGCTGCCCGTGGGTACCTTGGGCATCAAGATTCCGACAATGGAACCATTTTGATGTAGGGTCGTGATGGGCCACGCTGCAAACTTCAGAATATCCTGCGCTGCCACCGACCGCATTGCTGACAGTTTCCCGATTTTGTTGCGGTCCGGGGTCCGCAGGTATATCTTTGCCACAACTGACGGATCGGTTGGCACCTCATAAACAATCCCTTCTCCGCCTCGCGCTATTTCCGCGCCAAGCCTCACGGGTTTGCTATTGGCATCGACGACTGGATTCACAGTTGCTTTTCTGACTCCAATTTTGATGGGATAGAGGTCGCTAATATTATTGTCTTATCGTCATCGGTCCGCGCATTCACCCTACCCGAGTTTAGAAAAGTCTCCAGGTCTCTGTTTAGCGATGATAGGTCTGGAGCGTCGATGGCTCTAAGGGGAGCGAAGAGACCAGAGAAAAATGGTGGATGCGCTGTTTTGCTCTGATAATTGAGCGCGAGCCTTTGCAATCCGTCGGACAACAGTGCAACGTCAATGATCGATTCCTGAACCAAAGTAAACTGAAGCTGATCCAGGAAGGACGCCTGGGTAGCAAAATACGTCGTATTTTCGTATTCTCCGCGTTGGGGCCAGAATGCTAGGCCATGCTGTGTTCCTGCCCATGTCGAAAAGACAATCGCACCATCTCCAAGCTGGAAGAAAGCCGCTGCCTTGGGTGCAACGATCGCTCCTAGCAACGTGCAGGCGTAGTCGCGCTCTGAAAGAGCGTCAGCAGATGCTTGAAGGATTACTTCATCTCTAAAAAACTGAATCCAGCTTCCGATCAGACGTGAATTGAGAAGTTCTACTTCGCCGTCTTCTCGGAAGAATTCGAGAGCTTTGTCGGTTAGCACGTCGCACAGCATCCGCGATCCGATAGCTGATTTCGTAGCACTTCCAGCTCCATCCGAAGCATATGCCAAGAGCACTGGCCCGCTAGCCGTTTGTATTTCACTGCACAGATGGCTATCTTGGCATTCAGTGCCAAGCTCAATGTGGGAAGTACCAATTACAGAGGCAGAGACCCATCGCCAGGCCGATGCGCTCATACACTTGCCCAGCCCTCCGGAGTCGCGGGGTTTGAAAGTGAAACCTGATCGCCTGTGGTCGATCTAGAAACAGCCCCCAACGAATTTGAGAGCCACACGAAAAGATCCCTAAAGCGAAGACCTTTGAGTTTGAGGGGTTCCCTTACCGCGATCTGACTGAGAATCTCCATATTCGCTCCCTCTACGCCGACGGCAAAGAACGAGAACGCCTTGGATTCTTCGCCTTTATGAACCTTCTCCGCTGCCGATTTCCAAGCATCTGTCGGTGCCCCATCCGTAATGAGAAAAATCCACGGGCGATAATAGGAAATACCATTGGCGCGGTAGGTTTGCTTTCTTTCGTCTAATAGAGAAAGTCCACGCTCAATCGCCGCACCCATAGGCGTGTCGCCAGTCGTGTCAAGCCTCTGAGGAACGAATACGTCCACTGTCTGAAATTCGTTACGCACCTGAACTGGTCCGAACGTAATTACTGCCACTTCGACCCGCTTCAGCGCCATCGCATCTGCTGATATCTCATCTTTAAAAGTGGACAATCCGCCATTCAACTGCTCGATTGGATCACCGTTCATTGAACCTGAAGTGTCGAGCAACAGAAGGCAAGGACATCTTGGTTCGGGATTCTCAGCAAATTCGGTTCCACCGAAAGGTATCTGGTCAAGGCTAGCCGTCATCTCAATCTCCGGTCTTCAGTAAATTGTGGAAAAGAAGAAAACCCGTGGGTCGCGACTTCTTCAAGCCCGCGCGGGGAAGGAGTTGATTGGGGCAAGCGAGAAAAGCGCAATAAGAGTTTGATCCGATATAGAGGTGAATGTCAACTGTCGGGTTACTGATATAAATTCTCAGTCCGATTCATTCACCAATTGTGCCAAAATCCGCCAGTGTCGCGGGTGCGGGCGATAACCAAGCCGAATCTTTCCTGCGTACCAGCGAGATACGCCGATCTCTGAGGCAATCACTGACGTCGAAACATTGGCAAGTAAAGGCTGAACTTTCCCGGAATAACATTCGGCGGTCAGCCACTCAGGTTGGCTCGACGCTTTCCATGAAGCGCGCGCATTGGCGTGCCTAAGCAAAATGACTGAATTGCGTGCAAAAACGCCACAGAAATTCGGGCATCGTGTGAGAATATGGTTCAGGAAACGCCATGGCAAAAGCGAAGGAAACCCCAGTTGCTCCTACACTTCGACCCGAGAAGTCCATTCCAATTCTCGAAAAGCTGATTTCGCAGTCGGACGCGATGCTAAAGGAAACGTCAGACGGACCGCGCCAGCAGTGGGCACATAATGCAAAAGGTGCCCTTCTTGCCGCTCTCGGAAACGGACATCCCACATTTGAGGCATTCGGAACAGCTGAGGCGTACGGATTTTATTTGTCCGGCATGACCGATGCGATGATACGGGAACAGAGTGATGACAGGCTACGGCAAATGGTCGCTGTCCTCAAGAGTGCGGTTGATCAATTGCGATGGCAACTGCCCGATCCACAGCAAGTGTTCTTGCCTGCTGGGTCTACGCATGATGCTTATGTTGAAATTCGCAAAATTGTCCAGTCGGTTAAGTCAGAGATCGTGATCGTGGATTCGTATGTGGACGGGACCTTGTGGACGCTTCTCAACAACCTATCCGCGTCTGCGAAGATCAGGATTATGACCATGCAAATGAAAGGAGATTTTAGGCTTGAAGGTCAAAAGTTCGTCCTTCAGCATGGGAACACGATTGAAGTTCGGCAGACGCGGCAATATCATGACAGGTTCGTCATCTCGGATGCGGGTCGCATCTGGCAGTTGGGAGTGTCGATCAAAGATGCGGGGAACAAGGCATTCGCAATATCCGAGATTCTTAGTCCCGCTATTCAAGCAGCGATCAGAAGCGATGTCGAAACTACGTGGAAAGCAGCGAGTGTCATTCCTCTGTAGCTTCTTTAGGAATCATCTTCACTTGACCGCATTTCGGGCATGAGTAAGCCGCAATCGGACTGCCGACATCGCCGCTAATTTCGTTCGCCACAATCTGTTGCATTATCTCGCCGTCTTTGTCGCACAGAATTTCGTCCCGTTTCGTTCTGTCCATTATGCGGCAATCCCTCATTTGTAAACGGTTTTCACTAGGCCTACACGCATCGGTGGAGTTGCAACAGCCCGATCGGAAGCAAACTTCCTGAATGTTGGAATGATCGTGCATTCAATGAAGCCGAGTATATCTGCGAGTTTGTGACGCGGGACTATTAGATCGGAGTCCCATTCGCCAAACTCTATCGGAAAAGCAGGATCGGGCTCGAAGTCGAGTTGTGCTTTGTCAGCGAGCGGAACGCTTACCTCAATTGCATCTTCATGGTCAAAGTGACCAACTTTTACCGCTGGATTATGCGGAACAAAGACGTTCACACTTCGACTATTGATCGGGATGACGGAGTGTTTATCAATATTACAGAGTTTGTTCAGCAGCCATAGGGGATGATCTTTGACCGCATCCGGTTGCTTGTGAGGCTGCACCGCATCAATTTCAACTTGGGCATCAGCGGGAAACCAATCGAGCGCCTTCTTGTAGTTCCTTCGCTCCCCACTGTTGGAGGCCTTCTCAAAGATTGGAAAAGAAAGAAAATTCGGAAAATCTTTTCTGGCGGCCGGAGTTGCGATTTGCCATGCGAGTTGGTCAAGTCCCGAACGCAGGTTGTAAAGAAATTCACCCAGCAGCATTCCGATGATCGGGTCCATTGCCTTGAACTGCGTTCGTCGGATATACCGGGAATTCTCAGTATCTTCCTTCGTGATAACGGTAAAGGATTCTCGCGCAAAGGCGTCCAATTCCCGATTTAGCAACCCGAGGTGGAGCTTCGCTCGTTCGGCTTTCATTACCAGATACGCCATGCCGATGATAGGCGGTGCCATAATGTGGATTCTATGCCTTTGCTTAAAGATCAGCGATGTGACCTCGACAGCCGAAACTAGCACTCCGTCATGGCTTTGGAGGCAGTTTGTCCCTTGTCAGTAATTGTGTTCCGAAATAAGCTTCTGCTGAAGACGCGTCCACGAAATGATCGAGCAAGCCATCACTAAGAATCTTGAGCAAGCTACCACGAATAATGGAACTTTGGGCTTCAAAGAGCATGGCATAGAGGCAAACCGAACCTCCAAAACTATTGCGGACCATTTCGCGCAAGTACCGATCCGGGATTCGATCACCGTGAGCGATGTAGTTCCTGATCTTGTAAAGATCGTCAACCACCGAGCCGATTGAAATGTTGGGGTCACTGAGCAGATCGGAAATTTCGCCCGGTCGATAGATCGATGTGTTTTCTCCGAGAAACCACTTGATTCGTGCCGTGGCTACTCTGCTCCCTTGATGATTTATGTGGTGTGATGTGTAGATCGACTCTATCGCCGACGCCCAGAGCAAATACCTTGCCTTTAGAAGTTCCCCTTCATCTGCCCAGTGCCCTAGTTCATGGAATTGGACGGCCATCTTGAACTTCCAGAAATACCCGTCCATCGCCTTGAGGAATGAAGGGGCGTAAGTTCGCAGATCGTTCGCATCCTGATTTCGAAGCTGGAACAATATTTGGACCTCAGGGACTTCCATCAAGTCAGCGGGAGATTGCCAACTCTCAACATCAAAGGTTCCATCGTTCCTGACATTCCCACGCATGAATGTCGAAGACTGTCGCATTGGACGAACCAGCCGAAGGCAAGCAGCAAGCTTTCGTACCAATTGTTCGGAGTGTCTAACGTAGTCTTCTGTTGAAGTGACGTTACCATTCTCGAAAGTCATTGCAGCGTCAAAACGATGAACAAGTGCATAGCGCGTTCTCTGCAATGCCTCAACCTCATCCGAGCCTTTCCGCTTCTCCATCATCGCAAAGGCGTCACTGCGGATAAAGGGTGAGACATCCTCGATTCGAACCCCCTCGGCAATGTCGAACGGTAGAGTGCTTAGATCAAATGTTTCTTCTTCCTCCCATCGGCTTTTTGCTAGCGAGTAGATCGCGTACAAACTGAACTTTTTTGCCATTTGCGGGTAATTTTACGCCGATTGTGACTGACTCCCATGTCGTATGGAATTTCTGGCATTTCACGTTCGCAGAGAATGGCCTGCCCAAAAAGGTGCGGTCACCAGGGAGGGAGCATTTTGCCGTCGGTATACACAAGCCCTACAATTTCTTGACCGCGTTTTCGATCCGCCTGTAAGATCGGTTTCCGGACCCCCGCTACACCATCAACTCGGCATCATCCCATCAATTCGGATTTCCGTGGCTCGGTTCACACGCTAGGTTGAACAAATTCTCAAATCTCCACCAGAAATTTGGAGCGGCACTCAACAAACAAAAAGAATCACAAAATTGGGAAATATTTTTTGCGCAGATCTAGCGGCTGCGAAGGGATACCGTTGGGAATGGCCCACCCCTTGATCCGAGAGCCCCGCAGCGGGCCGAACGTGCCCGAGGCGAGGCGGTGTCAGGCGTCGGGCGAGTTGTGCGATGCTTAGTGGCGTGGAATTTTGTGTCCCGCTTTGTGTCGTAACCATTCCATCCCGACCGAAATCTGGCTCTGTTGGAGGGTGTCACTCAGGTACAGATGAGAGGCAGGGAACATGCGCCGGACTACCATGAACACTGCCTCTCCGTATCGCTCGGGCTTACCCTGTGCCGCTCCGTTACAATCGAAGATGAGAAATGGCATGGAAGAGGTCGTCGGTTCGAACCCGACCAGGTCCACCAAGTCCTACCCGCAACTCAAGGAAGCAGGGCAAAAGTCGTTGGCGCCGATCATCAATGCACAGGGTATTTCGAAATCGTTCGGATCGACCGTGCTGTTTCAGGATGTTTCCTTCACCGTATCAGAAGGCGACCGGATCGGACTGATCGGTCCAAATGGTTCGGGGAAATCGACGCTGCTTCGAATTCTAGCAGGCGACGAAGATGTGGACAGCGGCGAAATCGCGGTCCGCAAGCGGGTTCGCCTTACTTGCGTTCTGCAGGACTCGAAGTTTGCATCTGGAGAAACGGTTCGCTCGGTAGTCGAGAAGGCGCTGGAGCGTGCCGCTGTCTCCGCGACAGAACGCGGCACCCGCTTCGCCGAAACTCTGGGCCGCGCTGGCTTCGACGAACTCGAAACACCGGCGAGTGCATTATCAGGCGGTTGGCAGAAACGTCTGGCGATCGTCGAAGCTCTGGTGCAGGGGCCGGACATTCTTCTGCTCGACGAACCCACGAACCATCTCGACCTCGCAGGAATCGAGTGGCTGGAAGCGCTTCTTCAAGCGGCGGCCTTCGCCTGCGTGGTGGTGAGTCACGATCGTTACTTCCTTGAAAACGTCGCTACCGAGATGGCTGAACTGAACCGCACGTATCCGGACGGCCTGTTACGCGTGCGCGGCAACTACAGCCGGTTTCTCGAAAAGAAAGAAGAGTTTCTGCACTCGCAGTCGAAGCGACAGGAAGCGCTGGAAAATCTGGTACACAATGAAATCGCATGGCTGCGTCGCGGAGCCAAAGCTCGGACGCGCAAATCGAAAGCCCGAATCGACAAGGCCGGCGATTTGATGAGCGAACTCGCGGACCTGAACCAGAGAACCCGCACAGCGACTGCGGACATTGACTTCTCCGCGACCGACCGAAAAACCAAGCGCCTGATTGAATTGGAAGACGTTGCTTACGAGATTGGCGACCGCACACTTTTCGATGGCCTTCACTTCGTGATTACGGCGGGAATGAGGGTCGGACTCGTCGGACCAAATGGCAGCGGCAAGACTACGCTGCTCCGTTTGCTGCGGGGGGAATTAACACCGACTGCCGGAGAAATTCGCCGAGCCGACTGGTTGCGAATTGTGTACTTCGATCAAACTCGCCAACTCGATCCGGATGTAACTCTGCGTCGCGCGCTGGCGCCCGACAGCGATTCGGTGGTTTATCAGGACCGCGTGATTCACGTCGCATCGTGGGCGGCAAGATTCCTGTTCACCGGCGAACAACTCAACCAACCCATTGGCCGACTCTCTGGAGGCGAACGGGCGCGCGTATTGATTGCGCAGCTAATGCTTCAGCCTGCGGATGTGCTTCTGCTCGATGAGCCCACGAACGATCTCGACATCCCAACTCTCGAAATCCTGGAAGAAAGTTTGCTGGAGTATCGCGGCGCACTGGTGCTGGTTACGCATGACCGATACATGCTAGATCGTGTTTCCACGATCGTGCTTGGCCTTGACGGGCAGGGTGGGGCAGAGAGTTTTGCGGATTATTCGCAATGGGAAGCGTGGCAAGCGGAGCGGACGCAGGAGGCGAAGCCTGCACGTTCGAGCGGCAATCAATCTCGGCAAGCTTCGACGGATACTGAACCGGCGACGAAGAAAAAACTGTCCTACCTCGAGGCTCGGGAATACGCAGCCATCGAGCAACGGGTTGAAGAGGCCGAGCAGGTGCTGCAGGAGAAGCGTGCCCAGTTGGAGGATCCCGCGATCGCTAGCGATGGCCCGAGTCTTGTGCGCGCGCACGCCGAGATGGACGAAGCCCAGAAAATCGCCGATGAACTTTACTCGCGCTGGGCTGAACTGGAACAGAAAAAAGGATGAGCGGCGCCTACGCGCGGGCGAAATCGATGTATCCACGCTGAACGTCGGTCCGGATCAGCTTCACACGCAACCTGTCTCCGACGTCCAGTCCCTGTTGTCCCTGGGCAAGCAATCCTTCCACGCGCGGCTGCAGCACGCGAACGAAGGTTCCTTTCGGGGTTGCGCCGGTGACGAGCGCGTCGAATACCTGGCCAATCCGGGAGCTCATCGCAACTGCCGCGAGCCGCTTAGTCATCTCGCGCTCAACTTTCCGCGCCGCGTCTTCTTTCGCGGTGCAGTTCGAGGCGATGGCTGCTAACTCGTTATCAGAATAAGGAGCAGGTTGACCGGCAAGCATGGCCTTGATCAGCCTCTGGGTGACGTCATCGGCAAAACGCCGGTTGGGAGCGGTCGAGTGGGTGTAATCCTGGACTGCGAGGCCAAAGTGTCCCTGCTCGGGATCGCCCGGGCGTTCCAAAACATATTCGCCCGGCCCGATCAACTTGATCACCGCCAAAGACACGTCCGCAAAGTGATCCGGATCGGCCGCCTTGCGCTTGAGAAGAAAATCGTTGAGCGCTTTGGAATCGGGATCGGGAGGCAGTTTTCCGCCGTGTTCCGCGGCGAGCTGCACAATGCGGTCCCAGCGCTCGGGAGTTTTCACGATTCGCCGTAGAGACGAAACTTTTTCTAGCATACGCGCGACGATTCCGTTAGCCGCGATCATGAAGTCTTCGATTAAGTCAGTCGCGGGGTTCTTCTCTTGCTTGGTAACGTCCACGATTTGTTGATTGAGTATTACTGGGGTTACTTCGGTAGTCTCGAGATTGAGCGCGCCATTCTGGTAGCGCTGCTTCTTGAGGGCTTGTGCGGCTTCGTTCTGCAGTTTGAGTTGTGCTTGTAATTCGGTCGACGCGGCCACTTTCGCCGGAGCTGGGCCGGTGGCCTCGAGCCATCCTCCCACCGCGTTGTAGGCGAGCTGCGCCTTATTGCGAACGATCGCCCGATAAACGCTGCTCGAACTGACCGAGCCTGCAGCGTCTACCGTGAACTCAATTACGATACTGAGCTTGTCTGCGTTTTCGAGGAGCGAGGTTGTGCCGGTGGAAAGCTCTTCCGGCAACATAGGGAAAATCCGCACGCCGGTGTAGACCGAGGTGGTTTCACTCGCCGCGTGCAGATCAATCGGCGAATCCTTCGGCACGAAGGCATCGACGTCCGCGATTCCGATCAGCACTCTGATATTTCCATTGGGCAAGCGCTCGGCCACTTCGATCTGATCGAGATCCTTCGACGTGTCGTTGTCGATCGAAGACCAGAGCAGGTTCCGCAAATCACGAATATCGCCGCTTGGCGTCGCTTGCGGCGGGTGCGTTTTCAATTCCGCAAGCTGCTGCGCGACCTGCGGAGGGAAATCCGGCTCGAAGCCGTGTGCCAACATGACTTGTTTGGCGGTTGCTTGAAGATCGATATGAGAAGAGCGAAAGTCGTTCATGAATTCCTCGTCGAATAAACATGGAACCCAGAGAAGGCTACCATGTGACTTTCGATTGCGCCGCCGATGGAGTGATCGACGAACAAGCTTGTCGTCGTGATATCCTAATGACAGTAGCTGCGTCCCGCCTTTGGGCAAATTTTCCGCAGTTCCCTTGAGAAATCATGATTTCAGTTAGCAATGTCTCCATGCGCTACGGCGCCAAAGTTCTGTTTGAAGAAGTATCGACGGCGTTCACGCCGGGGAAGCGCTACGGCCTTACCGGGCCGAACGGCGCGGGCAAAACAACGTTCATGCGGCTTCTCACCGGCGAGCTCGATCCGCAGAAGGGAACCGTAGTACGTCCGAAGAAGTTCGGAGTACTGAGCCAGGATCAGTTTGCCTTCGATGCATATCGCGTGATCGATACCGTGATGATGGGCAACAAGCGTCTGTGGGCCGCGATGGAAGAGCGCGACCGCATCCATTCCAAGGCCGATCTCACCGACGAAGATGGAATGAAGCTCGGCGAATTAGAAGGCATCGTCGGCGAAGAAGACGGTTACACCGCCGAGACCGACGCCGCGATTCTGCTGCAAGGGCTGGACATTGCTGACGAACTGCACGAACGAAAAATGGGTGAACTGCAAGGCGGACAAAAAGTTCGCGTGCTGTTGGCGCAGGCATTGTTCGGACATCCACTGGCCTTGCTGCTCGACGAGCCCACGAACCATCTCGACTTGGACTCGATCCACTGGCTGCAAGGATTTCTGAATAATTACGACGGCGTGCTGATCGTGATCTCGCACGATCGCCATTTTCTCAACAGCATTTGCACTCACATTGCCGACATCGACTATCAAACCATCATCACCTATACCGGCACCTACGACGACATGGTGGTGGCGAAGACGCAGATTCGCTCTCAGATCGAGGGGCAGAACGCGCAGCGCGAAAAGAAGATTGCGCAGCTCAACGAATTCATCGCGCGTTTCTCGGCCGGCACTCGGTCGAGTCAAGTGCAGTCGCGGCGCAAAGAAGTCGAGCGCCTACAGGTCACGGAGCTAGCCAAGTCGAATATTCAGCGTCCGTTTCTGAAATTTGAGCAGAAACGGCCTTCCGGAAAACACATTCTTGAACTGGAAGGCGTTACCAAATCTTATGACGACACCGAAGTCATCCGAAGCTTTACCGCCAGCGTGACGCGGGGAGAGAAAATCGCGTTGATGGGGCGGAACGGCGCTGGCAAGACGACTCTCCTCAATGCGCTGCTGGCAAATTCTCCCACGGTTCCGGACGCCGAACTACGCAAGACGAGCGGCTACGAGGGACCGTTCCTCACCGATGGAAAAGTAATTTGGGGACACGAGGCTGCGGTCGGATACTTTGCCCAGGATCACCGGGCTTTGATTCAGGGAGACATGACGGCATTTGAATGGCTGCATCAGTGGGATCCCTCGGCTGCGCACGAAGAGATACGCGGCTTGCTGGGTCAAATGCTGTTCCCGCGGGAGGACGCGCTGAAGCGGACCGATGTTTTGTCCGGCGGCGAAGCGGCCCGGCTACTCTTCTGCAAGCTCATGCTGCAGAAGCCCAACGTTCTTGTGTTCGATGAGCCGACCAACCACTTGGATTTGGAATCGATCAATGCGCTCAACATCGCTCTGCAGCGTTATCACGGGACGGTGCTGCTGGTCACGCATGACCATGATTTGATCGATGAAGTGGCGACCAGAATTTGGCACTTCGAGGCCGACCACAAAATCACTGACTTCAAGGGCGCTTACGAGGAATACCAGGCGGTTCTCGCCTAGCGATCCTGCTCGGAACTCGTATTCGCGATGAGAGCCCGTCTTCCTCCATTCGGACGCATCGATTACGAAGAGTGATGCGCCCAGGCATCGAGAACTTGCTTCTCCTTGTCCGCAGAAAGATAGTCGGTCCACTCCAAGGTGTCAGCCTGCGAGCGGAAATAGGTCAGGCAATCCAGGGCAGTCTCCTCAAAAGCCCTGGTTTGCCATCCTGCGCTAAAGGCTTTTTCGCTGCTGATCTGATAGGCGCCCGGGTGTGCGTCGGCAGGGCGCCATAAGGGAAAATTCCCCCCGAATAGGCCCAGTGCGTAGTCCGTCTCAAGCTGGTGCTGATGCAGGAAGTCTTGCGGAACCCAAACGAATTCGGCGTCAGATCGAGTCACCGCCTTGCAGGCATTCAGGAACTCCCGAAAACGGATAGACCTTCCCGTCAAATTGAACGTGCCATAGAGGGAGCGATCAGTCGCAAGCACCAGGAATCGGGCCACATCTTTCACATCCACGAGTTCGACGGGGTCGTTGCCGTCACCTGGGCCAATATGGCGGCCACCGTTTTGCGCACGGATCAACCACGCGAATAGGTCGGGAGTGGTATCGCGATCTCCTTTGATCGGACCCGGCCGTACGATGGTGAGCCGCTCCCCCAGAATTGCACGCAGCCGTCTTTCGCTTTCCGCTTTACCTCGGTCGTATTTCCGGCCCGGACCGTCCCAAGGTTCTAAAGGAGCATTTTCCTCGATACCGGCTTTGGTGAACTCTTTGCTGTCGTATGCGGCGATCGAGGAGACATACAGATAATGCGGAGCGCGGTCCTTAAGGAATTCCGCCGCCGAGGCAACGATGGCAGGATCGTTCGGCCATACGTCCACGATCGTGTCGAAGTGTCTGTGCGCTAACGAAGACAAATCCTGATCTCCGGCATCGCTACTGCGAAATCCTCTGAGCTTTTCAAGATGGGGAAAGAGATCTGGATTGGTGATGCCGCGATTGAACAGCGTCACAGTATGTCCCTCGGCTACTGCAGCCTCTACAATTGCCGGGCCCAGGAACAAAGTGCCCCCGAGAACCAAAATGCGCTTGGGGCCGACGCTCGCCAATGCTGGAAGTGGAAACAAGGACGAGCACGCGGAAGCGGCAGTCGCCATGAGTGCACGCTTGATGAAATCCCTGCGGTCCATGGGTTACTCCCCTGCTTGGAACAGACGTATCCGTCTTGGAAAAGTTTAGACGATCCCGAATATTTCTCTCATGCGATGAGTTATAGCGCCCGTCCGGCGCAAGCGCCGGAGGCCCATGCCCATTGAAAATTGAATCCTCCGAGGTGACCGGTTACATCGACGACTTCGCCGATGAAAAACAGGCCGGGTACTTTTCGGCTCTCCATCGTCTTCGCTGATAGTTCGTCGGTGTCCACGCCGCCCACGGTTACCTCAGCCTTGTCGAAGCCCTCGGTTCCCGCAGGAATCACTGACCAGTTATGCACGCCACGTTCTAGTTCTGCGAGTGCATGGTTTGTCCATGCGGACGGCGGATGCAGATCGAGCCATCGGTTCGCGAAACGACTCGGTAAGAACTTGTGTAACGCTGATTTCATCGTGGTAATATTTCTCGCAGCTTTGGGCTCGCGAAGCGCGGCGGTCACATCGCCGCCGGGGGCTAAGTCGATGGCAACTGCTTGTCCCTGTCCCCAGTAGGACGAAATTTGCAGAATTGCTGGCCCGCTCAATCCCCGATGCGTGATGAGCATCTTTTCGCGGAATCGTTGATCATTACAAGCGACGCCTACATCAGCCGAGACTCCCGCCAAGTCGCAGTATTGGTCGCGGTCTTCGTCAGCGAAAACCAACGGCACCAGCGCAGGCCGCGGTTCGCGAATCTTTAGTCCGAACTGCCGCGCCAGGTCGTAACCGAGTCCCGTCGCCCCCATTTTCGGAATCGACAGGCCTCCAGTTGCGACCACCAGAGCCGGAGCGCAAAGCTCCTCCTCATCGGCACGCACCACAAATTCGGCCGTCCTCGATACTCCTTGAATTGAGGCCTTCAGAAATAGCCGAACTCCGGCGTCTCGGCATTCACTCTCGAGCATGTCCGTGATGTCGCGAGCCGAGCGATCGCAGAAAAGTTGGCCGAGCTTTTTCTCGTGATAGGGAATGCGATGCTTGTCAACGAGGGCGATGAAATCCGAGGGCGTGTACCGAGCCAGGGCTGATTTCGCGAAGTGCGGATTAGCCGAGATGAAGTTTTCCGGACGGCAGTGAAGGTTGGTGAAATTGCACCGGCCGCCGCCGGAGATGAGAATTTTCTTTCCCGCTCGTTCTGCCCGCTCGAGAACTGCAACTCGGCGTCCGCGCTTACCCGCTTCCAGCGCGCACATCAATCCCGCGGCGCCGGCGCCCAGGACCAACGCGTCAAAATGATGGGTCATCGGACCGCTTGATCAGGAAGCTGATGGATCATTGAATTGAGACGTCATTCAATTGCGGGGAACTCCCGAATGGAATGACTCTTAGATTATCCCTGCAAGAGAATCAAGATGCTAAACAGAATGCCACAATCGTCTGACCGTGAAGGCCGGTCGCTTTTTCGATCTCCTCAACCAGCGCCGCTTCCAAATCATCCGGGTCCGGATTCATTTCACACGCGGCAATTTCTTCGTCGGTGGCGCCCTGAAAACATAGTTCGCAAACGCCCAAGCCATCCTCTGAGCGCACAGGTGGTCCAAAGACGCGGCAAGTCATGGGCCGTGACTCGTAGAGTTCGCAAAGTCCCGTCGCGGGATCGAGCGCCGGGCAAGGCTCTTCGTTAGCGAATTCTGCGAAACGTTGTTCCGCGTCTTCGCCTTCATCCAGCAGGCCACTCGTCGGATCACCGGGAAAATCCCTCGACAACCGGGAAACGGCTTCCCGAGCCCGTTCGCGCACACGCCGCGCTCGCTCCGGGGCAGAGTCTTCAAGCTGCGCAAGTCCTTCCCGCAGCCGGGCAGCATCGAGCTGATTTATGGTGAACACTCCCACGCAGCATTGCGTGCAACCGGGACGGCAGACGAGCCACTTTCCGCTTCTACGAGCGCTGTCAGCCAGCGCGGAATCCACGATCTGCACCAGCGCCTGATCGCGGGGTGGTGAAAAACAGTGCACCCTAAAGAATACCTCAGCCCAGGAGCCTTTCTTCTCCGGCTGTAGGGATTTCTTCGGGACAACTCGCGGCGCACACGATAAGGGCAACGCGGCTGCCCGCCTTTCACGCCGGGAAAGCCCGCCTCACGTTATTGGCAGACAATTCCACGGTTCGGGGATGAACAAACGGGTGTATGATCTCTCGATAGGTCGCGGGCTCGGGAGTCCGCGCCTAGCTGTTCATCCCCCTTTTGCGAGGTCCGTTTCGCCAATGGCTGCGGCATCGAGCTCTGGTACAAACCAGGAACTCACCCTCGATCGCTCCTCCTTTGAGAAATTGTTGGCGGCAGCCTGGGTTTTGCAATGTCTGCACGATCAACTGCATCCCTCTGTCGAGGGGGGCAAAGCCATCGCTCAACCCTTCAGCGCGCAGGAAAAGATAGCGACGGCAAGTTCACGTCGGCCGGTGCTCACCCACCCTGAGATCACCAAGAGAACCCTCCAACCTTTGCCGGTAGTTATCGACACCGCTATCAAACCCGGGGCACGAATAGCCCACTCTGCTGACAACGAAACTCTGACCGAACTCGTCAAGACGCAGGAGGCAATCGAGACCGGAATCTTGGAGCTGGACGCCACCGTGAAGCGTTTGGTCTCGCTGTCGCCTAAGGGGAGTCATGCACCCGCGACGCGCCAACTGGTGCCGGCGAATCGAACGCCGGTCGAAGTGAAACCGAACGTCCCTGCACAATCTGCAGCCGAAGCCGCACCAATCAAAGCGTCTTCTGTCCTCGAGAAGCTTCCAGATCGCAACAAGCCCGCGCCGCACGCATCGGCGTTCAATCTCGGGATCAGTCTCAACCGCCTCCGGTACGCTCTCAAGCGGCATGCGTCGACCTTCCGTACTGACTCCGCTCTGCGACTCCGCGCAGGAATCGTTGCAGCCCAGGTTAAGGTTCGAGCCAGCTTCAATCGCCTTCGGGACGCGGTCGTCCGCTACCAAGCTGCTTTCCGCGTTCGAACCGACAAAGAGCCGGTGTCGCTTGGATCATCATTCAATCTCCAGCGCATTCTCAGACGTCTCCGCGATGCCTGTATTCAGCATACGTCGACCTTCCGCATCAATCTCACCCTGCGGTCGCTCCGTGCTGTGGCGATTGCAACTCCAGTTTGGCTGCTGGTCATGATCGCGAGCTTGCTGCTGCTCGAAACGTGGCTGCATCAGCCCTTTCAAGGCGCGCGGGCAATGTCAGCGCCGAGTCCTGCCACAGCCCAGGCGGCTATGAGTGTCAACACGACAACACCGGCCCATTCAACTCGACCCTTATCCCAGCCCGCAAAAAGGATCGAAAGCACCGAGCCTCGGCAGTTCACGCCGATTCCTCGCTTTGCAGCCAGTCACGACCAGATCCCCGACCCGGCCACCGCCTCCGTCGTGGCGCAATTAAGCCGCTTTGAAATTAAGGGCCTGCAGCGCCGAGCCAAATTCGGAGACGACTCCGCAGCTTTCACCTTGGGCATGGTTTACGAGATAGGGCGCTACGTTCGCCAGAACTGCGCCGAAGGCGCGCGCTGGGTGACAATGGCGGCCGAAGCAGGGGATCCCGCTGCTCAGTATGACCTCGGGCTGCGCTACCGCGATGGCGATGGCGTCGCCGTCGATCTGCATGAATCCGAGAAGTGGTTGCGCAAGGCCGCCGCCCACAGATATCGCAACGCTAATCTCGCCTTGCAACTGCTCGCCTCGCGTTAACTGCAACTTCCCTGGTCGTCGCCTGCCCTTGGATTGTGTAGCATGATATTCAGTAGAGGAGGCTTCATGCTCGATTCCAATCAGGTACCCATCGAACAATCCGCTTTATTGGTGATTGACGCGCAGGATTCTTTCAAAGTCGGCCCAGGCTGGGAGAGCCGCAACAATCTTTCTTTCGAAAACAACGTTGCCGCGTTGATCGCCGCGTACCGCGCTGCGGAGCTACCGGTCATATTTTTTCTTCATACCGACAGCGACGAAGGCTTTGCTACGAGCAGCCCTTTTTTCAAGCTGATGGACTTTATCGCGCCGCGCAAGGGTGAACCCGTCTTCATCAAGAACACTCGCAATTGTTTTACCAGTACCGCGCTGCAACCTTATCTCATCGAGAAGGGAGTGCGGCGAGTGACCATTGCGGGCATCCAGATGGAGCAATGCTGTGAAACTACCGCCCGAGTTGCGGCCGATCTCGGCTACGCAGTGGACTTCGTCACCGAAGCAACCATGACTTTTCCGATTCCTAACTGGGATAAACCGGGGGAAGAACTGGGCGTCGAAGCCATACGGGAGCGAACCGAATATGCCCTGCGACGCCGATTTGCCAGGATTGTGACGGTCGCGCAGCTGACCCAAGAGTTGAAGGCAGTACATCGCGGAGCCGTCGCGTAATCTTTGTTCCGGATTAATTCTGCATTTGAACTTGCAAAATTTCGCCCGGAAGCCGAACCATTCTCGACCGGGAGCCGGATTCCACGCGACCAGTACGTATCGTATCCTGCTTCTGAGCTGGATACTTTTCGCCGGCGCCAGTGGAACTCATTCTTTCCATCCGAATTCCAAGAGTGCGTTCTAGTTGGTACAGATCGGAGCGCTGCTCCCTGCCAAAAAGAGTAGAAGCTATGCCGTGTTCGCCGGCGCGACCGGTGCGTCCAACTCTGTGGATGAAATTCTCGGCGACTTCGGGCAAGTCATAGTTGATGACATGCGCGATGTCTTGCACGTGGATTCCACGCGAGGCGAGATCGGTTGCGACCAGGATGCGATAGCGTCCTTGCTGGAAACCCGTGAGAGCTGCGGTTCGCTGAGACTGCGAGCGATCGCCATGGATCATAGCCGCGGCGAACCCTTCGCGATTCAGATTTTTAGCCAGCCGCTCGGTTCCGCGCTTGGTGCGCGCAAAGACCAGACAACGACCAGTTTCTTTCGCCAACAATCGATGGAGCACTTCCTGTTTGCGATCTGCATCAACCTCGAACGCCTGTACCCGCACATTTTCGGATGGCTTCAGGGTCGACCCAAGTGCAACGCGCACCGGGTTTCTCATGTAGTCGTTCACCAGGTGGACGACGGAAGCTTCAAGAGTCGCGGAAAAACACAAGGTCTGACGATCTTTGGGTAGCACCGCTGCAATCCTTCGAATCGCGGGGAGAAATCCCATGTCCAACATACGATCTGCTTCGTCAAGCACCAGCACGCGGAGATCGCGAAAGTTCACCAGCCTGCGATCGAGGAAATCCTCTAATCGGCCTGGCGTAGCCACGACTAACCGAGCTCCGTGGCGAATTGCGCGCAGCTGCTGCCCTTCGGACAAGCCTCCGACCACTAAAGCTGCGGGCGAGAGTTGCTTGCCGCCCAACGCGTCGTATTGATCCGCCACCTGCATTGCCAGTTCACGTGTTGGAACCAGCACCAGCGCGGCAATCCCCGGCGCATTCTGCTTGAGCAGTTGCTCCATGATTGGAATCAGGAAGGCCAGTGTTTTGCCGGTGCCCGTCTGTGCGGTTGCGAGCACATCCTTGCCCGTAAGCGCGTGCGGGATGGCCGCGGCTTGAACCGGTGTGGGTATGGAAAAGCCAGCGAACGACAAACGATCTTTGACGTACGGGGAAATCGATAGTTCTGAAAAATTCTGCATATTGCTTTCTCTGGCTGACGTGATCATGGTGCACACACGAATTTCCGAGCGGGCGCAACGACCTAGTTGCCAGTCTTAGTTTTGATTACGCTGAAGACGTACGGAGGGGAAACTGAAGGCGGGAGTTCTCAGATCAAATGCTGCACCAGAGGAATCGCACCATACAACCGCGGTATTAAGCGTAACGTCAGTATATCACGTGTTCACCAAGACGCCGCGGCGGAGTAGACATTAGCAAGGTTACGATGGTTCCATGCAACGTGGACGCGGACGTTCGCGCCCGTGCGGTTTTCGCTACAATACAGTCTAATTCTACGATGCCGGCGCGTACGCGCACCGAACGCACCGGCATCGTCATCGCAGCCACTTTTCCGGCTCGCGAACTGCTTCAGCAACCTCATTCAGGAAAACCGCAGCTCGGGCACCATCCACCACGCGGTGATCGCACGAGAGGGTTAAGGTCATCATTGGGCGGATTGCCGCTCGCCCGCCGATGGGCACGACCCGGTCGGTAATGCTTCCCACGGCGAGAATTGCCGCTTGCGGCGGACTGATAATCGCACTGAAAGCATCGACCTGATACATGCCGAGGTTGCTGATAGTGAAAGTTGCGCCTGTAATATCGGTCGGACGTAAGCGGCTAGCGCGAGCCCGCTCCGTGAGGTCACGGCGTTGAACCGCAATTTCGCCGAGGTCCGCTTGGTTGGCATGGTGGATTACGGTGGCCACGACGCCGTCGTCAACCGCCATGGCGACGCTGATATTCACCTCTTGATTCAGGCGAATGACTCCATCGTTCCAGCTCGCATTGATTCGAGGATGCTTCACCAGAACGCGTGCGACGAGCGCAACCAGGAAATCAGTGTGCGTGAGTTTAGTTCCTCGCGACTGCTGAATCGCGGATCCCAGCCGCTCGCGAGTTTCGACGAGTGCGCCGGCATCGACCTCCCGCACTACGAAGAAATGAGGAACTGTGGTCCAGCTCTGCGTGGTCCGCTCCGCCATGAGCCGTCCAATCGAACTCGGTGTCTCAACATCTCTGGGGGCGGAGACCGGCGCTGGCGGGGAAGAGCTTTTCGATTCTGCTACCGCCAAAACGTCGGAGGCGAGAATCTCGCCACCCGGCCCTGATCCTCGCAAGCTGACGATGTCCACTCCATGCTCCTTGGCGAGGCGCCGAGCCTTAGGTGAAATTTGAGCGCCGGCCGATGCCGCCGGCGCCGCCATCACGGGAGCGGGAGCGTTTTTGGATCCAGGTTCGTTAGCAGCGGGAGCACCGGACAGAACGGCTTCCGACGGAGGAGCTTCGCCCGCGCGAACAATCCACGCGATGATGTTTCCCACCGGCACAACGTCGCCAGCCTGGGCTTTCACACCCGCGAGCACGCCGTCCGCTGGAGACTCGACCTCAAGCACGGCTTTGTCCGTCTCGATCTCCAGGAGTGGCTCACCCTTAGTCACACTGTCGCCCTCCGCCTTCCGCCAAGCCACGAGCTTGCCGGTTTCCTGCGCCATCTCGAGAGCGGGCATGACAACGCTAAAAGCCATAATTATTTCGCTGAGACATTGCGAGATCACCGCAATCTCACCGTCGCGGGGTCATCCTCAGCGCAGTCGACGGATCCCTACGATGGAACTCTGTTATCGCCGTTGAGAACTCTCACCACGCTTGCGGAGCAAGACTACTAGGGCGGACACCTCCCCAAAACCATGTTCTCAGTCCGACACCCCGACCCGCTCCGTCCTGGCGCTCTCTTCGATCATTTCGACCACGCGCCGGCTCGGAGCGGACTCGTTTTCGCGAGTAGTCGGCAGCGGCCCATTGACGGTGAAGTAATGAGCCCCGGCCACTAGCAATTCCTCCGCTGGGAAACGTGTGATGACCTCGTGCCCCGTCGCCGTGACCACAATTTCTTCTTCGATGCGGGCCGCGCTCCAGCCGTCAGTCGAAGGCCAGAATGTTTCCAGCGCAAAAACCATTCCTGGCTTGATCTCATGCGGATGATCGAATGACACCAACCGGCTGATCACGGGTTTTTCCCAGATGGCAAGGCCGATGCCGTGTCCGTATTGCAGCGCAAAGCATGCTTCTTCATTGGGGAATCCGAACTCTTGGGCTTTAGGCCACACGGCCGCAATTTCAGCAGTCGTGCGTCCTGGGCGCACCAACTCAATCGCCGCATCCAGATATTCGCGGCAACGCTTGTACGCATCCACCATGGCATGCGATCCGTAGCCAATGGTGAAACAGCGGTAATAGCAGGTGCGGTAGCCCATGTAGGAATGAAGAATGTCGTAATAAACCGGATCGCCGGGGCGAAGCACGCGATCGGAAAACACATGCGGGTGCGGATTGCAGCGCTCGCCGGAAATCGCATTGACAGCTTCCACATATTCGGAGCCGAGATCGTAGAGAACTTTGCTTACGAGACCGACCGCTTCGTTTTCGCGCATTCCCGGCTTCATCGCGCGATACAGTTCGTCGTAAGCCGCATCGACCATCATTGCCGATGTGTTCAGCAGAGCTATCTCGTCCTGCGTCTTGATCACGCGTGCATCAGACATTAATTGCTGGCCATCGACGACCGTGATTCCCTCGCGCTGCAAAGCAAAAAGAACTGGCAACTCGATGATGTCGATTCCGACCGGCTCTTTGTGCAGGCCACGCATTTCGAGTTCGATGCGGATTTTCTTCGCCACATCTTCCGCCCGCCCCATCTCCGGCGACATTGCGCCGCGCAGCATCGAGATTCCTGGCCGCGAGCGTTCGCCCAACCAGGGGCAATGCAGCTGATGATGTTTCGCTGCCGAACCGAAGTCCCACAGAATGGGCTCGTCATTTTGTGGCAGGAGGGTGAAGCGATTGCATTTGTCCTGTGCCCAACTGCCGATGTGCGTCGACGTCAGATACCGCACATTATTCATGTCGAAGCACAAGAGCGCACCCATCTCCGATTTGGCGAGCAGGTCTTTCGCCCGCGCCAGACGCTCTTTGCGCAAGCGATCAAAGTCCACCCGCTGTTCCCAATCCACCGCCATCGTTCCATGCGTCGGTAGAGCCACGATGCACCTCCTGTCTCAACTATCAACTCTTAAGCCTGTCCGCAAAGCTTGCGCGCCACTTCGAACACCGACTTCTCCGTCGGTACAGTTGCGTCTTCGAGCGGGGGCGAAAATGGAATCGGAATGTGCATGGCCCCCATTCGCTTGACCGGCGCATCCAGGTTATAAAATGCGCCCTCGGCAATCACGGCAGCGATTTCAGCCGTAACCCCGTAGCGTTCGTAACCCTCGTCGATCACAATCACTCGCGATGTCTTTTTTGCCGATTCAATTAGCGTCTTCTCGTCGAGCGGCCACATGGTTCGCGGATCGACTACTTCGGCGCTCACGCCGGCTTCTTCCAGTAAATCCGCCGCGCCCAACGCCACTTGCACCATGCTGCTGGTCGCTACCAGCGTAATGTCGCGGCCCACCCGCTTCACGTCGGCCATGCCGAACGGAATTGTGTACTCCTCCGCCGGGACCGGGCCTTTCAACTTCGTGTACATCATTTTGTCTTCGAAAAAGACAACGGGATTCTCATCGCGGATCGCAGTCTTGAGCAATCCCTTGGCGTCGTATGGAGTTGACGGCATCACAACCTTCAATCCCGGAACATGACTAAACCAAGCGTGCAGCGATTGCGAATGCTGCGCGCCCGATCGGCGAGTCGCGCCCAGAGTCGTTCGCATCACCATGGGAACTTTCCACGCTCCGCCTGACATGTAATGGACCTTCGCCGCCTGGTTCACCATCTGGTCCATCGTGAGCGTGATGAAGTCTCCAAACATGATGTCGACGATGGGCCGAAGGCCCGTCATTGCCGCACCGACCGCGATTCCGGTGAAGCCGGCTTCGGAAATGGGCGTGTCCAACACTCGCTCGGTTCCGAATTCTTCGACTAATCCCGAAAGGACTTTAAAGGGCGTGCCCGCTTCAGCCACATCTTCGCCGAAGATGCACACTCGCGGATCGCGCCGCATCTCCTCAGCCAGCGCCTCGCGCACGGCCTGGCCGAAGGTCAGCTCGCGAGTAAGGGTTTCAGGCATAAACGTCTTGCTCCACTTCCGACACGCCAGGATACGGAGCGGCCACGGCAAACTCGACCGCCTTCTTCATCTCGGCTTCAACTTCTGAGTGAATGCCACTGACCTGGCCCGAATCCGCAAGACCCTCTGCAATCAGCCGGTCGGCCAGCAGTTTCAAAGGATCACGCTCCGTTTTCCAATGCTTCTCTTCTTCTTTTGAGCGATAGTATTCGCGATTGATATCGCCCACGTGATGACCGGTGTAGCGATACGTATTGCATACGAGGAGAGACGGACCATTTCCACGGCGCACCCGATCAATCAGCCGCCCCGCTTTCTCATATACCGCAAGCACGTCCTGCCCATCCACGCTTTCCGCTTGCAATCCGAATGCAGTCGCCCGAGCCGGAATATCGCCCGCGGTCGTTTCGGTGAAGTGGGTGTATTCGGTATAGAGATTGTTTTCGCAGACGTAAATCACGGGCAGCTTCCACAGCGATGCCACGTTCATCACTTCATACAGTAGACCCTGTCCGAGTGCTCCTTCACCGAAGAAGCAGACCGCCACGCGGTCCGTACCCATACGCTTGGCAGACAATGCCGCGCCTGTTGCGATTCCCACACTCCCCGCGACGATGGCATTCGCTCCCAGGTTGCCGGTTGCAGGATCGGCAATGTGCATGGAGCCGCCTTTGCCCTTGCAATACCCAGCTTCTTTGCCTAGCAGCTCCGCGAACATGCGGTCCGGCGACGCTCCTTTGGCAAGGCAATGTCCGTGGCCACGATGGGTGCTGGTAATGTAATCGTCGGCCCGCAGCGTTTCGCAGACCCCCACCGCGACCGCTTCTTCGCCGATGTAAAGGTGGGCCAGCCCCGGCATCAACGCACGCGTATAGAGTTCGTTGACTTGCTCTTCGAACAGGCGGATCGAGACCATCTGCCGGTACATTCGCATCCATTGCGCGGCTTTGGTTTGCGAATTCGCTGCGGATTTGTCAGTAGCTATCGTCATTTTGGAATGCCCGACATTCTTGCCAATACATCAAACACCACCGCGAAATCCAGCTTTGCTAACCCCATGCCACGCGCGGCCGTCAGAAACTCGTTGCTCACGGCGGTCGTCGGCAAAGGCACATCCAGTTGCCGGCCCAGCTCCAGCGCCAGCAGCATATCTTTTTGCATCATGTTGACGTCGAACCAGGCCTCCGGAGGTTGTTGCAGAACGAACGGTCCGCGGTATTGAATCATGGGAGATGCGACTGCGCTGTGCGTGAGAACATCCACCGCCGTCTCTCTCGCGATACCACTTTTCTCCGCCAGCAAAACCCCTTCGGAGAAGGCCATCATTTGGACCGCGAGACTTAGATTGATCGCAATCTTCATGGCTAGCGCCAGCCCGTTATCGCCGACATGAGTCACCTTCGGTCCGATATCTAGAAGCAGCGGCTTAACTTTCTCGAAGGTTTCGCGACGCCCGCCCACCATGACCGATAGCTTGCCTTCCTGCAGAGTGATTACGCTGCCGGACACGGGAGAGTCGACCATGTCGGCGCCTTTTTCTCGGACTTTTGCCGCCAGGGCGCGGCTAATGCTCGGACTCACTGTGCTGATGTCGACGAAAATCTTGCCCGCGCTCAACCCTGCCAAAATGCCGTCGGGACCTTCCGTGATCGATGTGATTGCGGCCGAGTTCGTAACCATGGCGAAGGTGACATCGGCGGTACTAGCGACCGCGCGCGGCGAATCGGCCCACTTCATCCCTTTATCGATCAGCCATTGGGCCTTCGATCGGGTGCGGTTGTATCCGGTGACGGTGTGCCCTTTGCTGAGCAAACGGCTCACCATCTGACTGCCCATCACGCCGAGACCGACAAAACCTAAGTTCGCCATTCGCTTCAAGCTCCCGACTACGAGATGGGTTTCGAGAGCGCTGGATGCGCCTCGCTGGCCTTAGAATCCTCACGCACCTGCAGCAGGTGGGCCCGCATCGCCTCTCGTGCTTTTTCGGGATTGCGTCGCTCGACTGCATCGAGAATGCGCTTGTGGTGGTACTGTCCCCGGTTCGGTCCACCTTCCACCTGAAAAATCCGCATGCGCTGTTCGCGCAGCAATCCAACAATCGAATCCAGCAGAGACAGGATCAGTGGATTGTCCGCCGCTTCGGCCAAAGCCAAGTGGAAGTCCAGGTCCGCTTCAATGAAAGCTTCAGGATCGTCCTGTGCGCGATCCATAAGCACGACCGCTTCCCGCATCAGGGCCAAATGCTGCTCCTGGATCCGCGTCGCCGCGAGCGCGGCAATCTCCGGCTCGAGAATCGACCGTACTTCTGCCAAATGAATTGATCCAGTCGGCTGACCAATCTTGACCATCAGCCCGAGCGATTGCCGAATGGCCTGCGAAGTCCCGTCGGTGATGAAAGTCCCGCGCCCGGAGTACGCTTCCACGAGTCCTTTTTCGCGCAGAGCTTTCACCGCCTCGCGCACCGCCGTGCGGCTCACGCCGAATCGTTGCGCGAGTTCCCGTTCCGCGGGCAGCTGGTCGCCGGCCTTGAGCGCACCCTTCAGGATCGATTCCTCGATCTGCTGAACGATTTGCTCGTACAGTCGTGATGTGCGAACCGTCTTATACACTAAATTCTCCGGACTGCGGCTGAACTCCGCCCGCGATCGCCAACCTCAGTTTCAGCTACCAGATTCCTGAATCCAGACAGTCTTGATATTCGCGAACTCGCGAATTCCATAAGGCCCGAGTTCGCGTCCATGGCCCGAATACTTCACACCGCCAAACGGCAGCCGAGTATCGGACGCGACCATCCGGTTGATAAATACCATCCCCGCTTCGATTTCGTTGATCAGGCGTTCGCGCTCATGCTTGTCATTGGTCCACGCACTCGCGCCCAAGCCAAAACGGCTGTCATTCGCGACGCCAATGGCTTCGTCCAGATTCTTCACCCGGAAAATCGAGGCTACCGGACCAAATAATTCGTCGCGATACGCCGGCGATTCCTTGGGAATGTTGGTCAAAACTGTGGGAGCATAGAAGTTGCCGGGACGATTGACCGGCTTGCCTCCAGTCAGAACCCGGGCTCCGGCCGCAATTGTTTTTTGCACATCCGCGTCCAGGCTTGCCACGCCGTCTGCTGTCGCGAGTGGTCCCAGTTCCGTGCTCTCGTCAAAGGGATCTCCCAGCTTCAGGGCTTCCATCCTGCTGACGAACTTACGCTCAAACTCGTCCGCGACCGATTCGGCGACAATGAACCGCTTGGCTGCAATGCAGGACTGGCCATTGTTCACAATCCGCGCCTTGACTGCGGTCGCGACCGCCACATCTATGTCCGCGCTCGGCAAGACAATAAAAGGATCGCTCCCGCCCAACTCCAACACGACTTTCTTGATTCTCTTCGCCGCCGCTGTTCCCACCTGCACTCCGGCTTCTTCGCTTCCAGTAAGCGTAGCGGCGACAACCCGCCGATCGTTCAAAATGCCGTCCACTTTCTGTGCGCTAATCAGCAGCGTCTGAAATGCTCCCTCGGGAAAGCCCGCTCGGCGAAACAATTCCTCGATCTCGAGCGCACATTGCGGAACATTCGACGCATGTTTGAGCAGCCCAACGTTTCCTGCCATCAAAGCTGGGGCGGCAAAGCGCATGACCTGCCAAAAGGGGAAGTTCCACGGCATCACCGCCAGGATCGGCCCCAGCGGCTGATAGTGGATGTAGCTCCGTCCCGACCCCGTATCGATGACTTCGTCCGCTAGAAAGCGTTCCGCATTTTCGGCATAATAGCGGCAGGCGGAGACGCATTTGACCGCCTCGTCGACTGCAGCCCGAAACGGCTTGCCCATTTCGGTGGTCATGGTCTGCGCGAATTTCTCTTTGTCGGTCTCCAGAATTTCCGCGACTTTCAACATCATTCGCGCCCGTTCCGCGAATGTGGTTCGCTTATACTTCGAGAATGCTTCCGCGGCGCGCTTTAGCTTGCCTTCGATTTGCGCATCCGACAATGGTTCAAACGACTTAAGCAGCTGTCCTGTTGTCGGGTTGATACTTGCAATCGCCATTGATCTCCATAGGTCAGGCCGAGAAGGCCGCTTGGTCTGACCACTATACCATACACCAAATTCTATTAGTTTCGGGAGATTGGGTTGGATGAAGATGATGAAGTCATGCCCACTTAGGCCCGGACGCCCTCCTCCGGGGCAGGCCGCGAAAAGCTGTACAAGGCTCGGTGCGTTCGCCTTCCGCGGTACAAAACAACCCTGTCAGTGGGCCGTTGGTGTCTTGAGCACCCCATTGGTCGGGACCGGTTGATTAATCACCAGCCAGTACAGGCCCACGCTCTTAACTACCTCTCGAAACTGGTCGAAGTCGACCGGTTTCTGAATGTAGCTGTTGGCTCCCAAGTGGTAACTGGTTACCAGATCGCGTTCTTCTTTCGACGAAGTCATAATCACGATGGGGATGGTCTTGGTCCGCGGATCGCCCTTGATCTGTTTGAGCACTTCCATCCCGTCAACCTTGGGTAGCTTCAAATCCAGCAGTACCAACTTTGGCGGATGATCAAACGATCGATGGGCGAACGCTCCCCGGCAGAACAGGAAGTCCAGAGCTTCCTCGCCATCGCGTACCACGAAGATGTTGTTCGCCAGTTTCCCCCGCTCCAGCGCATGCAGGGCAAGATCCATGTCGTCTTGGTTGTCTTCGACTAACAGTATGTCCAGTTCCGCTGAGTTCATGATTGGCCTCCCGTCGTAGCTGCTTTTCTTCCCGATTCAACTTGCTTTGCCGTACTGAGCGTGAAATAGAAAGATGCGCCTTTATTCACTTCCGCCTCCGCCCACACTCGCCCTCCATGTTTTTGCACGATGCGTTGTACTGTGGCCAGGCCGATGCCCGTGCCATCGAATTCTTCTGCGCGATGCAACCGCTGAAAGACGCCAAACAATTTGTCGACGTACTTCATGTTGAAGCCCACGCCATTGTCGCGAACCATGAATATGGTCTGCCCATCCTCTTCTTTGTGACTGACTTCAATCACAGCCCGTGTAGGCGCGGACGTCTCCGCATCCGCGTTCGCAACAACGCTGACACGGGATCGCGTGAACTTCAACGCGTTGGCCAGCAAATTCTGAAACACCTGTTTGACAAGCACGGGATCGCATTCCGCTGCGGGCAAATCAGCGATAACCCATTCCACCTGCCGCCCTTCAGTTTCGGGCTGCAGGATTGCTATTACCTCAGCGACAATCGAGTCCAACATGGTCGGCTGCCGATTGATTTCGTGCCGCCCAACCCGGGCCAAGGCGAGCAATTCATCCACCAGTTGGCCCATCTTTTGTGTTCCCGACTGGATCCGATCGAGGTAATGTTGCGCAGTCGGATCGAGGGTGGACCCGAATTCCTCGACCAGCATCTTGGAAAAACCGCCAATATGGCGCAAAGGCGCCCGCAGATCGTGCGACACCGAGTAGCTGAAGGCTTCCAGTTCTTTGTTCGCGGCTGCTAGCTGGGCCGTCCGCTGGACCACCCTGAGTTCGAGTTCGTCATTGAGCTTCTGGATTTCCCGCTCGTCGGTTTTCCTCTTAGTAATGTCGCGGAAGGCGGCCACTCCGCCACACACCATGCCATCTTTGTTTCTTCTGGGGCCACTACTGACCTCGATCCAGGCTCCCTCCGCGATCTCACGATTGCGGACAAACATCACCGTGGTGCACACCTCTCCTCGAATGGCGCGAAGCACCGGGAGTTGCTCGGTCGGGAAAGGGGTTACTGAGTCGGGCAGAAAGAGGCCATAATGTCCGGTCCATTCCGGGTTGGGTAGGTCGGTCGAACCCATACCAAGGATTTTTTCAGCGGCGGCATTCCAGATCACGAACTTTCCCTGCTCGTCAACCGCTGCCAACCCCTCGGTCATGCTGTCCAGCACCGACTGCAGCATCAGGGTCTGGCCCTGCAGCGCCTCTTGCGAAATGCTCAATTTTTCGGCGTAGCGGGACAATTCCAGTGCTTGCCCGCCCAGAACTTCTTGCGCCTGAACGCGCTGCGTGATATCCGCACGTATGGCCACATACTGTTGCGGTTTACCCTCCGCGCCGAGTGTAGGAACGATGGTTGTGTCCACCCAATAAAACGAACCACCCTTCGCCCGGTTCTTAATCTCGCCATGCCAAACTCTGCCATTCGCGATGTTGTGATACATCTCTTGAAAAAACTCTTTCGAATGGTGGCCCGAATTGAGAATGCGGTGATTCTGCCCGATGAGTTCGTCCTCCGAGTATTGGCTGATGGCGCAGAACTTGTCGTTGACGTAAGTGATCGTGCCTTGAACGTCGGTAATCGCCACGATGGCGTGTTGATCTAAAGCGAACTTTTGATCGGCCAACTCTTGCAGCGCCGCCTCGCTGGTGCGGAGGCTTTGCTTTACTGCATCCTCGGCCCGCTTGCGTTCCGTGATATCGGCGCGAATGGCTACGTATTGGCAGGGTTTACCCTCTGTGCTCATGGTCGGAACGATGGTAGTGTCCACCCAGTAAATCGACCCATCCTTAGCGCGGTTCTTGATTTCGCCGTGCCAAACCTTTCCATTGGCGATGGCGTGGTACATCGTCTGGAAAAACTCCTTCGAATGGTGGCCGGAGTTGAGGATGCGGTGATTCTGGCCAATCAATTCATCCTGGGAATATTGACTGATAGTGCAGAACTTTTCGTTGACGTAGGTGATGGTGCCCTGGACGTCGGTGATGGCCACGATGGCGTGTTGATCGAGAGCGAACTTCTGATCGGCCAACTCGCGTAACACACTCGCGCTTGCCTTCTCGGCCCGCTTCCGCTCAGCAATCTCGGACTGCAGCGCCGCGGTTCGTTGTTCCACCCGCTGTTCAAGTTCGGCGTTCAGAGTATTGATCTGCGCCCGCGCCCGGGCGCTGACATCGATTTCGCGGTTGACCGCGAACCGGGCCAGCGACCACAAACCTACGGTGAGAAAGCCGCCCAGGATTGCGATGAAGGTTGTTAAGCGCTGCCCCGCCTGGGCTCTTTGCGTTCGCTGGATCAATAACCGCTTTTCCTCGGCGTACATCTCTCGGGTGGTTGCGCGCACCACGTCGAGGAGCCTCTCGACCTCCAAAGCGTCGTCGCCGCCACGGTAGGCTTGCAGTTTCCGGCGTTTGGCGATGATGCTTTCGGCGAATTCGATGGCGGTGCGTACCTTCGGCTCGAGCACCTCCAATCGTCGCTGCTGGCTGAGATTGTCACCCGTCAAATGGCGCAACCCGTCTTCGTCCTGGAAGATGCTGTCTCGTGCGGTCTGGTAATGCGTCAGCAACGGCTCTCCCCCGGTCAAAGCAAATGCCCGGGCGCTGGTTTCCGCTTCGATCACATGTCTGGTAGTGCGCTGGATCGTTTCCATCACTTCATGGGTATGCGACACCCAGTAAGCATCCTGCTCCGCCCGCCGGGCGCCGCGCCAGGCGGAAAAGGCAATGAACAGTGTCAACAGCACAGCCACAATGAAACCTGTGGTCACCCTGCGACGGAGCGGGTCTTCGATCGGCGCATCAAACTGCCTGCGCTCCGCGATTTCCTCTTCCAGTTTGCGATTCGCTTCCTGCAAATGCATCCGGCCGGGAACCGAAATCACCTTCGGAACCAAAGGTATGAGCATTGCCGCGGTGATCACCGAGACCACGGCCGTGATTCCCTTCAGCACACCCGCCACCAGGTAAGCGCCATGCCAGACGTTCCAGATTTCCATCAGGTGGGTCGTGCCGCAAGCCAGGATGAAAGTCCCAAACATCCAGAAAATCCGGTTAAAGGGAATATCTCGATTCTTGCGGATGAAGTAGATGAGGACGGCGGGAATGCAGTAATACGAGAGCGTGATCAGCCCGTCGGAGATGACGTGCAGCCACACCATCCGCGGATCCCACAGGTAGCAGTACCCGTGCGGCATGAAATCAGGAGAAAGTAACGATCTTAAGAATTCCACGATCCCGGCGAGCCTCACTGGATTCCCATCGGCACGCCTGCCACCATCACCAGCCAAGCAGCAAGTTACGGATGGCTCCCAGGCGACGAATAAAACAAATCAATGGAGGACGGGCGTTCGCCCGTCCGCAAGTCCCAAGCCAGCGAACCGTCCTGTTACGAAGGCATCGCCACTCCCGGCCAGGGGTTCGGCAGGGTGGCACGAATTACGTCCAGCAACTCATTGTTGTCCGCCGGCTTCTGGAAGAACGCCGCCGCCCCGGCTTGCAGCGTCTTTTGCTCATTGGATTGCGGGTCGCGCGCGGTCAGAACAATCACCGGAATGCTTGACAGCGTATCGCTGTCCTGCAGCCGCTCCAGAACCACGTAGCCATCGCCGGCAGGAAGACCGAGATCGAGAATGATGAGGTTGGGCTTTTCCTTCTGCGCTACCGAAATGGCGGAATAGCCGTCCGAGGCTTGTACGGTTTCGTAGTGGTTGGCTCGCAAACGAATCTTCAAAGCTCGTCTCAAGTCGGGGTCATCGTCAACGATCAGGATTTTCGGCTTTTCCATTTTGAATCCTCCATTAGTTCTCTCTAATTTTGATTCTGTCTTAATTTGTCGGTGCACTTTCATCGCCGTTCGCGCTTGGCGTAGACGGTTTTTCACCCAGTGTCAGCAGAGTCATTTCCGTAATCCGGTCTGCCGTCTTCTGCACCAATGCTTCGAGCGGTCCATCTTCGGGCGAAGGCAGCGCCACCACGACAGCCGACACTTTCAAGAGGCCGGTGGCTTTGAAACCCGCTCCTGCTTCCGATTGCTCTCGGATGCGTTTCATCATGACCTCGGCTCGCTTCAGATCGGTCGACGCGGCCACTAAAAAGGTTTCATTAAGGCCGACACTTCCCGTAACGGGAAGAACTAGGTCCTTATCGACATAAACACAGCGGCGCAGCCTCTCCAGGCTTTGCTGGCGGATTTCCTTCCAGCTCGATCGAGTAGTGCCGGCAAGCGGCGTCAGTTCGACCTTGACCAGAACCATGTCCTCGCGCAAGCGGCCCTCGTAGGTGATGACTGGAGAGAGGAGCTTGGCCAGCGAATATAGCGGCAAAGTGAAGGAAAATGTGCTGCCATTCCCAACTTCACTGGCTACCCAGATTCGTCCGCCATGAAGTTCGACCAACTCCTTCGCGATGAACAATCCCAGGCCCAGTCCGGCGCGATTGTTGTCAATGGAATTTGGATCCTGGTACAAACGTTCGAAGATCAAAGCTTTGGCTTCGGAACCGATTCCTTGGCCAGTGTCGGCCACGGAAACGTAAACCATGCCCGGATCGGCCTCCACCATGCAGGCCCTTATCAGCACCGCCCCTCCAGGCGGTGTGAACTTGATGCCGTTGTCGATGAGATTGATCAGCACCTGCAGGACGCGATCGGGATCGGCATAAACGAAAGGAATTCTGCTATCCAGTCCAACTTCCAAACCAACCTGCTTTTCCTTGGCAGTGGCGGCCATCATCGAAATAGCCTGCTGGATGAGATCACTGACGGTGATGCAGCGAGGTTCGATCCTAATTTTCCCCGACTCGGCCCGTGTGGCCTCGAGCAGGTCGCGAATCATGGCCCTCAACTGGTGCACGCTGTTTAACACGGTTCCCAGGTGGTAGCGCTGATCGGCGTTGATCTCACCGGCCAAGCCGTCCAGCAAGATGGTGACGAACTGATGAATGCAAGTAAGGGGCGTCCGCAGCTCATGCGAAACGTGAGACAGGAACTGATTCTTGAACTCGATTTGCTGGTGGCGGCTCATCTCGAGAGAACGAAGCAACGCCTGCCGTTCGATGGCATAACGCATGACGCGCTCCAGGTGGGCGCTGGTGATATCGCCTTTGACTAAGTAATCCTGTACACCCTGGTGCAGCGCCTTTATGGCCAGGGCCTCGTCATCCTGGCCCGAAAGAATTACTACGGGCACGCCGGGCGCCTTCTCGAGCACTCTGCGAAACGTGTCTGCCCCATGGCTGTCTGGGAGATTCAGGTCCAAGAGGACGACCGAAGGGGGTGCCTTGGCAATGGCCGCAAGCCCGTCCGCCAACCGGTCGACACAGCTTATGTTGACCCCGGAGTCGCTTTCGACCAGCCGTAAGCGAACCAAGTCAGCATCACCGGGGTTGTCCTCAATCAACAAAACTTCGGTATGACCATTGTTCATCGTTCCTCCTCACGCGGCAGATGTGCCAAACCAAACCAAAATTCACTGATCGATGTGACGGCGGAGATGAAATCCCGCAAGTTGCCGGGTTTGCTCACATAGCAGTTCGCTCCCAGCTCGTAGCTACGGAGAATGTCTTGCTTCGCGTCGGACGTGCTGAAGATGGCAATCGGAATCCTTCGCAGAACCGCGTCGCCCTTGACCTCGGCCAGCACCGCGCGGCCATCTTTCCCAGGAAGGCTTAGGTCGAGAATTACGAAGTCGGGAACCAGGGCGCTGGCGTACTTTCCTTCGCGGCGCAGGAATGCAATCGCTTCCATCCCGTCGGTGACCGATTGGATGTGACTGGGACATCCGTTGCGTGCCAGGATTTCGCTGGTCAAATCGGTATCTGCGGGGTTGTCGTCCACCAGCAAGACTTCGGTTGTTCTCATGCCTGTGCTCCTTGGGCCGGGTGGGTACCCGGATCGGTGGGCAGGGTAAACTTGAAACAACTGCCGGGCTTGGCTTGCGCTTCGATCCAGATCTTTCCGCCGTGCCGTTCGATGATTTTCTTGCAGATTGACAGGCCGATCCCGTTGCCCGAATATTGAACACGAGTGTGCAGCCGGCGGAAGATGACAAAGATGTCCTGCCAATTCTCGACTGGAATACCGATACCGTTGTCCGAAACCGTAAGCACCCAGTCGTGATCTTTCTTTTCGGAGTCGATTTGGATCAGGGGAGTCTCTGGTCCGTGAAACTTGATCGCGTTGGCGATCAGGTTCTGAAATACTTGCGCGAGTTGTGAACCGTCGGCCATCACGACGGGCAGGCTGTTCCAACGCACCACTGCGCCGCTCTCCTGGACGGCAGCTTGCAGATTCTTCATGGCCTGCTCCACAACCGTGCGGCAATCAGTCGTCCGACGCTCAATTTCCTGCCTGCCGACGCGGGAAAATTTCAGCAGGTCCTGAATCAGAGCCTGCATACGCGTGGCTCCACCCACCGAGTAAGCGATATACTTGTCCGCTGTTTCGTCCAACTTCCCGCGATATCGTTCAGCCAAGAGCTGGGTGTAGTTGGCAATCATTCGCAACGGTTCCTGTAGATCGTGCGAGGCCACATAGGCGAACTGCTCGAGCTCCGCATTGGATCGCGCCAACTCCGCAACCTTCTGGGCCAGCTCTTCTTCAGCCTGTCGGCGTTGATCGCGAAGCCGTTTTTCCTCAAGCGCCCTGCGTACCGCAACCGGCAGTCGCGCCAGGCGGTCTTTCAAGACGCAATCGGTAGCGCCTTGCTTGATGTAATCCACGGCCTTTTCCTCGCCCAGGTAACCAGTAACGATGATCAAGGGGATATCGAGGTTTTCGCGGCAGAGGATGTCGAGCGTCTCGGTTCCTCTCCATTGCGGCAGGTTGTAATCGGCCAGGATGAGGTCGTAATGCGTGGTACGGATTCGCGCAGTAAACTCCTCTGCGCTTTGAACCACATCGCCGGAAACATCGAACCCATCTTTCCGCAGTGTGAGCAGCTCCAACTCAACGTCAGCCGGATTGTCTTCGACGAGCAGCACGCGCAATCGAATGCTGGTCTTGGCCGGGTTGTCGTTGGAAGGCTTGCGCTCGGGAAGCTCTCCTGTTGAAATGCCGTCGCCTTCGCGCGTTGCTGCGTCCACGTTAAGGGTGACAGCGCCCAGCGAAAGGGAACTGCTTACCGGGGATCGTTTTTCAGCCGTGAAGACCTCCATGCCTGGTGCCTGAGCAGTTTCAACACTAGAGAGCCATTGAGCCGTGAGGGAAGAACGGCGAACAAGGGAACTACGACCTTTTGATCGCTTACACATTGCAAATCGGCGTCGTCGGGGATCCCTTGAGGCCGAAACCATCACGGGCTTACCCGAACGGCGGGTGTCTGGATATGACCGCGCCGCCGACGGGCGTGCGATGGGTCATGTACGTTAGGCTGGACCGGAAGATGGGAGACGGTACGGCCATGTCTCGTGGCGCCCGTGTCGACGCCTGCGTAGTGTCTTAACTCTGTGGAGTTAAGGACTACCAACGCCTGTGAATGGCTTGATTACCGCTTCGTGCCGCCATACAATCTCCCGATGGCAACGGAGCCGTTAACGATCGAGCGATTGTGCGCCCCTGAAGGGCCGCGCGTGCTCTGCCTGCGTGGACCGCTCACCTTCGAGAATTTGTCGATGTTTCAGAACGCGATCCGGCGGGAAGAAAATGTTCCGATCGTGATTCTTGATTTAAGCGACGTTCCCTATATTGATTCCGCGGGGCTGGGATCGCTGGTCAGCGCCTACGTCAGGCGCCACAAGGCGACGCGACACATCGCATTGAGTGGGGTAAATGATCGCGTTTTGAAGCTGTTCGAAACCACCAGAGTCGAGCCGCTCTTCCTCATGTTCCCGACTTTGGAGGACGCCATTACCGCACTGACCACCGCCGCCGAAGCGTAAACCGGGTGAGGTTCCCGGTTCTCTGCCTGAACTCGCGGATAATAAATCATTGCGGTTTCAACTCCAGCTAAACTCTTTCCTCGAGACTTAGCTGCCGATGGAACTAGACACGCTGGAAAACACGTTATTCGCGTTCCCACCGATCAAGCGAACGGTTCCCACCACGATCACCAGGATTACGGCCAACATAACTGCGTACTCGGCAATGTCCTGGCCCTCTTCTTCGGACCAGAGCCTCTTAAGAAACCTAGCCATTTCCTCACCCTCCAACCCTTTCGGGATCTGCGCAGAGCGCGAACGGTAAGGCTCGCGCGCCGACACGATTTGCTGACGACTGGCACCAGATTGCGCCATGGGATGCCATTCAGCAATGGCCCATTCAGGTGGCACGGGTTCACGGCTGTAACCGCAGGGTGGTTACTCCGGTCGGCTCCGGGCGCCTTGCAAGTGCCGAGGTAACACCTACGAAGGATGAATCCGCCACCTTCGTGCTATGGTGCAAATCACGCTGATGCCTCAAGATGCATACAGTTCAGCAAGAAGTTGACTCCCCTCTGATTCGCTCATCTTGAAATTGAGCCATTCGCATAATAAGGACGTGGCATTGACTTCTCCAAATAAAGCTCTGGCAGCTCTGGCACAAAAGGCGGGAGTAGGTAAACAACGCAGTGGAGACCGATCCAAGGCGGTCTTGCCCGTAAGAATCTCCGGCAACGACCTTTCCGGTAACGCCTATTCGGAACTGGTTCACACCCTCGACGTCAGCCGGACCGGAGTTCGGCTGGGCGCAGTTCGTCGCCAGCTCGAAGTTGGTAGTCTGGTGACGCTGCAGTATCGGCAGCACAAAGCAGAGTTTCGAGTCGTTTGGACCAAGCCAGTGGGTTCCGGGGCCGAACAGCAGGTGGGGCTGGAATCCGGCGTACAAAAAGACCTATGGGGGCTTGAAACTAACGCGACCAATCGGCCCCAGGCTGCCGCGCCTGCGCCAGGCAGTCACGCAACAGTGGGAGCTTAGTCCGACTTGTTTGCACCGGATCCAAACTGATCTATTCAGTCGTTGCCACTTGATACTGTTCCAGCTTTCCGTCCGGCGTCTCGTAAGTCCAAACCTGCAAAATCTTCTCTGAAAACTTCACTCTATAGACACGAAGGGACATGCCACCGCGAGAGCGTTGCCGGGTTTGGGTGAACTCCTCCGGGGTTCCGAGTGGGGCCAGACCGCTAGCGAAATCTTTCAACGCTTGCTCGCTAAAGTAGCTGTTGGCATTATCGGTGAACAGCGACCGATCAATGTGGCCCTGCTGCAGGCCGCCAAAAATTTTCTGCGCCTGGTCCAGCTTCCTGGTGGTTTCCGGATCGTCGACGGCGAATAACAAGGGAGCGAGATTGCGGGCGATTTCTGCGGGTGCTCCGACCGCATCCTGATTCGTGAGGACGACGATGGCGATACGGTCGTCGGGAAGCACCGTGTTCTGCGCAGTGAAACCGGACACCTCACCGCCGTGTTCCAGAACGCGACGCCCCGATTCTAAAAAGACATCAACGCCCAGTCCATATTCCGTGCCGACTCCGTTCTTGAGCAGCACGTCAGTTTCGAATTCTTTGTAGGACGATGGTTTCATCACCTGTTGATCGATGATCGAGATGTCCCACTTCGCGAGATCTGAGGCTGTCATGGCCAGTTCGCCGGCGGCAAAAAGCCATCCTCTACCCTCCTTCGGCGCCGGCCGCAGCGGGCCAAGCCCATATCGCATATAGCCGGTCGGATCGGAGTCGCCCAGTTTTGCGTCGTCGGTATTAGCGACGGTCTTCATTCCTAAAGGATCGAATATGTTCTGGTGGAGGAAGTCGAGCATCGGCTTACCGCCTGCTTTTTCGACAATCACGCCTGCGATTACGTAGTTGGTGTTGCTGTACTGCCACTTGGTTCCGGGATCGAAATCCAGCGGCTTGCGTGCCCACCGGTCCAATATTTGATTGGCCGTGATCGGCTGCAGCATTAGAGGTGGGACATAATCCTGAGGCCAGAAATCCTGATATCCGGACGTATGCGAAAGCAACTGACGTATGGTGACTTCGTTGGCGCGCGTCAAGTCGGGGATGAATTTCGCTACTTTGTCATCGAGCGAGAGCTTACCTTGCTCCTGAAGCAGCAGGATGGCGGTTGTGGTGAACTGCTTGCTGATCGACCCGATGCTGTAGCGCATCGCGGGCTGAGCGGGAGTTCGTGGGTCGAGGCGCGCGTCGCCATAAGCTTGCAGATACGCGATGTGACCATCCTTCACGATGGCGACCGAAGCGCTGGGGACGCCCGTTTTGGCTAAGACATCGGCGACTGAGCGGTCAATCTTTTGGCGCAGGTCGGGGGATAAGGTTGACGACGTCTGGGCAAGGGCAACAGCACCAGTCAGAACGGCAATCAACGTCAAGGAATAAAGAACTGCCCAGGAAACTCTTCGCACAGCGAACTCCTTGGAAAAACGGGACAGTTTAGCACGAGCTTTTGGAGGCCCAGGTGTTCCCGCGGCCGGGCGAGCGAGGACGTCCGTCGCTCCATCATGCCGTTGAGGGACCATCTGCTAGTTCGCCCTCCCAGCGGGCGATCACCGCGCAGGCCAGGCAATTGCCGATTACGTTGACTGCGGTGCGGGCCATGTCCATGAGCGCGTCGATGCCGAGGATGATGAAGATCGGCTCCGTGGGCAAATGAAACGTGGCTGCCGTTGCGAGCAACACCACCAGCACCGCGCGCGGCACGCCGGCTACGCCTTTGCTGGTCAGCATTAAGGTGAAGACCATCAGCAGTTGCTCGGACCATCCCATGTGCATTCCCGCTGCTTGCGCAACGAAAATTGAGGCCAAGGCCAGGTAGAGGGTCGAGCCGTCGAGGTTGAAGCTGTAACCGGCGGGAATGACGAACGCGACGATGCGGCGGGGCACTCCGAATTCCTCCATCGCCTCCATAGCGCGGGGCAGCGCGGCTTCAGAAGTGCTGGTGGCGAACGCGATCGTGGCAGGCTCGGCCACGGCTTTGACGAATCGAGCAAGCGGGATCCGCGCGATGCGCGAGATGGGGAAGAGGATTAGAAGTAAGAACGCGAGCAACGCGCAATATCCGGTGAGCAGCAATTTTCCCAATGGCAGCAAAACGCCAATCCCCATGTGGCCGACGGTATACGCCATGGCGGCACCGACACCGATGGGCGCGAAATACATGACCAGATTGGTGAAGGAGAACATGGTCTCGGTGAGCGACTCACAGAATTTCAGCATGGCAGTGCGCTTGGCCTCGGGCACTCGTGCAAGAGCGATTCCGAACAGCACGGCGAACACGGCGACTTGAAGAATCTGGTTCTCGGCGACGGACTTCGCAATATTCTCTGGAAAGATGTGCAGCAGAAAATCATCCCAACGAAGAGGAGCCATGTTTGTTGGCGTGGCCGCGGTGACAGTCTGCGGAATTGCGAGACCTTCGCCTGCACGACTGAGGTTGATAGCAGCTAAACCCAGGAACAATGCCAGGGTCGTCACGACTTCGAAGTAAATCAGACTCTTCAGGCCGATGCGGCCAACGCTGCGTAGATTACCATGGCCGGAGATGCCGGTCACAAGGGTTCCGAAGATGAGCGGAGCAACGATTACTTTGATCAGCCGCAAGAAGATCTCGCTGAAGACTCGCAAATGCTCGGCGAATTGCGGACGGTCTAAGGCAATTTCTCCGCCCAGCAGCATGGCGAAGAAAATCCAACGCGTGAGCGATTGCCGCCACAGTCCGGTTGCTGCGATGGCGGATAGCCCCGTCCAGCGCAGGGCAGCAATCCAAGCCTGGCCGGGAACAAATAGCGGCAATAAAGCCCCAGCCGCGAAGAGCGACACTCCGATGACCAAGAACGCGCGTATGGCTGGCGGTTGCCGGAGCTTCGGCGTTTGGTCTGCGGTCGCGACGCCCATGGATTTGTTCTATGAGTCGCCAAGAAGAGCTGGCGGAGTCAGTATACGCGAGCTATTTCACGGATCCATTCACGGCGGCGCAGCGCGCGGCTCCCAGCAAAGCAGTTTTGTCATTGGTGATGACTTTGACGGGCATCGCTTCTAGTAGAGGTTGCATGCGGCCTTTGCCGGCAAATGCCTGCATGAACAATGGCCCGGACAATTTCGCCAACATCTTGGGAGCGATGCCGCCGCCCAGGTAAACTCCGCCAGTGGCCATCACCTTGAGCGCGAGATTACCAGCTTCCGCAGCAAAGACAGAGACAAAAAGGTCGAGCGCCTGTTCGCACAACGCGCATTTGCCCGCGAGTGCGGCACGGGAAACGGTCGCCGCGGCGTCGGCATGCGCCATCTCATCGGTGAGCCATTGCGGCTCGCTTCCGCGGCCAGTGTCGCGCAGAAAGTGAAAAACGTTGACGAGGCCAGGCCCGGAGACAACGCGCTCGCAACTCACGTGCCCATAGCGGCCAGAGAGGTAGCGGAATAAATCGATCTCTA
The DNA here is from genome assembly GCA_035601995.1 of Terriglobales bacterium. GTDB lineage: Bacteria > Acidobacteriota > Terriglobia > Terriglobales > Acidobacteriaceae > JABDBE01. Next base: position 113,304 of record DATNNE010000171.1, on the reverse strand, counting down.
ATTCGTTGCGGGGCGCGAAGTCGGCATGGCCGCCCTCGGTGGCGAAGATATAGTGTTTCGATCCGTCCCAATACATGCCAGCTTCGCCGAGTCCGGTGCCGGCGGAGATTACGGCCTGGTTGCCTATGGGATTTCCTTTTACCTGGTTTAGCGCAACTACGTCTTTGGGATCGAGCGTCGCAATTCCCCAGGCGTTGGCCTCGAGATCATTAATCAGAACTGCCCTTTCTAATTTGAGTTCATCGGCGAGGCGTTGGGATTCGATGATCCAGGGAAGGTTGGAGGCCTCAACCCGACCGTTGCGAACCGGGCCAGCCACGCCGAAGCAAGCGGCATCGGGATGCACCTTTGCGGTGTCGACAAACTTGGAGACAATCTGATCCAGGCCGGTATATTCGCGGCTGGGGAACACGGATGCGGAAACCAGGCGGAAGTGGCCGTCGATAACATCGAAGAACGCCAGCCTTGCATTGGTCCCTCCGATGTCGCCTGCCAGGATCATTTTTCGAAGTTCCTCCAGTGGCGGCCGTCGCGCTCGAGCAACTCATCGGCCTCTTTTGGCCCCCAGGTGCCAGCGGCATAGTTGGGGAAATTGCGGGGAGGAAGCGCCTTCCATACATCGAGAGCAGGGCTCACTACACACCAGCCGGCTTCGACCATGTCGGCGCGCTGGAACAGAGTCTGGTCACCGATCATGCAATCGTGGAGTAGGCGCTCATAGCCTGTACTCGGCTGAGTTCCGAAGTAATCGGCGTACTCGAAATTCATGTCAACCGCTCCCAACCGCATAATCGGCCCGGGAACCTTAGCGGCAAATTGCAACGAGATTCCTTCTTCCGGAGAAATGTGCAGCACCAATTGATTGGGCATCAGGTTTTCGACCGCAGTGTCGCGGAACAAAACGAACGGCGCCCGGCGGAACTGAATCACGATGTGGGTATTTTGTGCCGCCATGCACTTTCCGGTACGAAGATAAAAAGGAACGTCGGCCCAGCGCCAGTTGTCGATCAGCAGTTTCATGGCGACGAAGGTTTCGGTTCTGGAGTCGCGGGGGACGTCGCTCTCTTCGCGATAGCCGGGCACGCGTTGGCCATTGATGATTCCGGCGCCGTACTGCCCGCGCACCGTTCGAGTGAGCACTTCCTCCGATGACAAGGGCTGGATGGCGTGCAGAATTTTGGCTTGCTCATCGCGCACCGCGTCGGCATGAAAGGAAACCGGCGGCTCCATGGAAGTCAGGCTAATCAGTTGCATGATGTGGTTGGGCACCATGTCACGCAATGCGCCAGCCTGATCGTAATAACTGCCGCGCTGCTCCACTCCCACGGTTTCCGCGACTGAGATCTGCACGTGATCGATGTAACGACGGTTCCAGATGGGTTCAAAGATTCCGTTGGCGAATCGAAATGCCAAAATGTTCTGAACAGTTTCTTTACCCAGATAGTGATCGATGCGGTAGATCTGCTTTTCGTCGGCAACCTTCAGCAATTGGACGTTCAGCGTCTTGGCCGACTCCAGGTCGTGCCCGAAGGGCTTTTCAATGATGACGCGGCGCCAATGCTGATTGCTTTCTTCCATGAGTCCAGCCGCTGCCAGTTGCTCTACGATTGGGCCAAAGAAACTCGGCGCCGTGGCTAGATAGAAGAAAAAATTACCGTGCGTGGTGTGATCCTGATCGACTTTCTGCAGAAAGTCTTTCAACTGGGCGTAAACATTCTTATCATTGAACTCGCCGGTCACGTAATAGAGGCGTTTCATAAACCATTCGACGATGTCCTGGTTGGCATCCCCGCCCGCATAATGTTTTATATCTTCACCGACCTTTTGCCGAAATTGCTCGGTCGACATGGTGCTATGCGACGTCCCGACGATGGCGAACTCGCGCGAGAGCAGTTCGGACTTGGCGAGGTTATAGAGCGCGGGAATAAGCTTGCGTGAAGTCAAATCGCCGCCTGCTCCAAAGATCACCATTACGCAAGGATCGGCGGGCCGTCCTGGGCGAGTTTGCTTTATGTCTAGCGGTGCTTCTGTCACGGCCATAGTGACTCCCTCTCAGATTGAAAGCTCGGATCGAGCCGCCATGAAGTTGCTAACCTTCGCGCTGCGCCTCGGCGATGCTGGCGAGATTCGAGTCGTAGCGCTGAAGTTTGCATAAGCACCAGTCGCGCCCAGAGCCGACAATTTCCAGTTTGCAGGCACGTCTGGCCAATATTAAATCGTTTTTATAGTTCTGGCGAATTTACTTGAGTCTCAATTGCGGCGAGGGCCAGCTGCCCTCACGACAGCACACTCGTTACCCATCGCCCCACGATTGCCTCTTAATTGCCGACCTAGCCCGTTATCACTTCGAACTCTTCTCCACCGCTTCCAGCAATTTGTCGAAGGCCTCTGCGAAGAGGCGGACGCCGTCTTCGGTCAGCTTGTCGGTCACTTCTTTCATCGAAATCCCGAGCTTTGCCACGCTCTCCATGGTGCGATTTGCCGACTCGACGTCTTCCGTTAGGCTAGGCCGCGGGTGCCCGTGATCGCGGAAAGCGTTAAACGTGACCGGCGGAATCGTGTTCACGGTGTCGGGCCCGATCAGTTCTTCGACGTACAAAACGTCGCTATAGTTGGGATTCTTGGTGCTCGTACTGGCCCAGAGAACACGTTGCGTCTGCGCGCCCTTGGCCGCTAAGGCCTTCCAGCGATCGCCGCTGAAAATCTTTTGATAGCTGACGTAAGTTTCCTTGCCATTCGCGATGGCGACCTTGCCGAGCAGGCTCTTTAGTTGCTCCTGCTCATGTGGATCTTTGGAAGTCTTCAGACGCCCCTCGACAATCGCATCCACGGAAACGTCGATGCGGCTGATGAAGAAGCTGGCCACGCTGGCCATCTTGCTGACATCGCCTCCGCGCGCTGCCAGTTGCTCGAGGCCGGCGATATAAGCTTCGGCTACGTTCTTATAAACTTCCTGCGCGAACAGTAAGGTCACGTTAATGTTGATGCCCTCGCTGATCAGTTGCTGGAAGGCGGGAATGCCCTCGGCGGTGCCGGGAACTTTGATCATCACGTTCTCGCGGCCCAGGGTTTTCCATAATCTGCGTGCCTCGGCCAGCGTGCCCTCGGTGTCGCGAGCCAGATAGGGCGAGACCTCGAGGCTGACATATCCGTCGCGGCGTTTCGAGTCTTGATACACCGGACGCAAGATATCGGCGGCATCCTGAATGTCGCGGATGGCAAGAATTTCGTAGCGGCCTTTCGCATCGAGATCGGTTCTGGGTCGCAGAGACTGCAGGATGTCGCTGTACAAGGTGCTGTCGGCGATCGCCTTTTCGAAGATGGAGGGATTCGAGGTCATTCCACGAAGTCCGTCCTCTTCAATCAGGCGTTTCAGTTCGCCGCTGGTGAGCAGGTCACGGCGGATGTAATCCAGCCACACGGACTGGCCGTATTTCAGCAGATCTTTCAAGGGGTTGGTTGCTTTTGCGGTCTCGATGGTTCCGGTTGCCATAATGCCTCCTGATAAAAAGTCTGAACCCACGGCCAACAGTTGTCTTACCCCACGCGAGATCCTTCGGGACCTCTGGTCCCTCAGGATGACGTCAAAAACTGAGTGATCCTACGCAGCGCCTCAGATTTTGACGAGCTTCTGGATTTTGGCGTCATCCTGAGGGACCAACAGTCCCGAAGGATCTCGCGCGCAGAACCACAAGCTCTCAGTTCGCCCAAAGCTCTATTTAGACGACGCGATCGCCTGCCGCGCCGCTTCGATCACCTTGTCCGGGGTGAACCCGAACTTCTTTAGCAAGTCTTTGATCGGTGCGGACGCTCCGAAGCGGTGCATTCCGATCATCTTCCCGGTTGGTCCAACGTACTGCGACCAACCGAACGTGGATGCTGCCTCTACCGATACTCGCGCCTTCACTTCCGGCGGCAGAACCTGTCTCTTGTACTCGTCGCTCTGAGCTTCAAAGATGTCCCACGATGGCATGCTGACCACGCGCGCGTTGATTCCCTCGGATTTGAGCTGCTCGTAGGCAGTTACGCAAAGAGAAACTTCGCTACCCGTCGCCAGGAGAATGACATCCGGCTTTCCGTCGGGTGCATCGGCCAAGACGTAAGCGCCTTTGGCTACGCCTGAAGCGGGAGCATACTTCGAGCGATCAAAAGTCGGCACGGGCTGCCGTGTCAATACCAGGACGGCGGGCTCATGCTTTTCTTGCATGATAATCTTCCACGCTTCCACGACTTCGTTGGCATCTGCCGGTCGCAGCAGCAGCAACCCGGGGACTGCCCGCAACGCCGCCAGTTGCTCGATCGGTTGGTGGGTGGGACCGTCCTCGCCCAAGCCGATGGAGTCGTGGGTATAAACAAAGATGGAGGGAACTTGCATGAGCGCGGCTAGCCGCACAGCCGGTTTCATATAGTCGGTAAAGTTGAAAAACGTGCCGCCAAAGGGACGGATTTTCGATACCGCCAAGCCGTTCAGAGCTCCTGCCATGGCATGTTCACGAACCCCGAAGTGCAAATTGCGTCCCGAGTAGCTGCCCGGTTGAAAGTCTCCGGCGCCCTCAAACTTCAGTCGCGTGCGGTCTGAAGTTGCCAGGTCCGCCGAACCTCCTATAAGCCATGGAACGTTTTGGGCGAGCACGTTCAGGACTTTGCCACCACTATCTCGGGTAGCCATGCCCTTGTCGTCAGCCGGGAATGTCGGCAGGTTCTTGTCCCATCCGTCGGGCAGCTCACGGTGCTGCATACGGTTGATCTGGTCCGCAAGCTCAGGGAATTTCTTCGTGTATTCAGCGAACGATGCCTGCCACTTCTGTTGCAAGTCGTGTCCGCGCTTGCCAACCCCCTGACGGAAATTTTCCAGCACGCCGTCGGGGACAAGAAACTTCGCGTCCTCGGGCCAACCATAATTCTTCTTTGTGAGCCGGACTTCTTCCTCGCCCAGCGGCTCGCCGTGGGCTTCGTTGGTATCTTGTTTGTGCGGCGATCCGTATCCGATGTGGGTGTTCACGATGATGATCGTAGGACGGTCGTTGGTCTGGAGAAAGTTGTTATACGCCTTGCCAAGCGCGTCGAGATCGTTCGCATCGGTCACGTGAACGACGTTCCAGCCATAGGCGCGGAAGCGTTCGCCAACGTCTTCGGTAAATGACCAGTCCGCGGGCCCATCCAGCGTGATGCGGTTGTTGTCGTAAATCCAACACAGGTTGGGAAGCTTCAAATGCCCAGCCAGCGACGCAGCTTCCGACCCCACACCTTCCATAAGGTCGCCATCGCCACAGAACGCGTACACGTTGTAGTTGAAGATCTCGAAGCCGGGCCGGTTGAAGTTTGCCGCCAGCCAGTTTTCAGCGATCGCCATGCCTACCGTATTTCCGATGCCTTGCCCCAATGGACCGGTCGTGGTTTCGACGCCAGCGGTATGGCGGTATTCGGGATGTCCGGGAGTCTTGCTGTCAATCTGGCGGAATCTTTTGATGTCGTCTAAGGTGACCGCGAATTCTCCGGTCGACTCGTATTCAGGATTGACTCCGCGAACTTCGCACAAATACAGCAACGCGTACAGCAGCATGGACGCGTGGCCGTTCGAAAGCACAAAGCGATCGCGATTGGGCCATGTAGGGTTCGCCGGGTCGAAGCGTAAGAACTGCTGCCACAGGCAATAGGCGACAGGGGCAAGCCCCATGGGTGCACCGGGGTGTCCGGAATTCGCCTTTTGCACGGCATCGATTGCCAGGGTGCGGATGGTGTTGATGCTCAGAGTGTCTAGTTGCTTGCTGGTCAGCAACGTTTGTTCGCTCGCCACCATAGAAGCTTCTCCCTTCGGACGAAGTGATCAGAGGCCTGCCGTGAGATGTCCGCGTTGACTCCGTCTCAGCTATTGAGAACGGAGAAAATTCCCCACACTAGGCAGTTTACCAAGGTTTCGCGGGGTACGTGAGATCAAAGCAGAAAAGAACAAGTCTGTTTGATCTGAGATTTGCCATCTCGATTGGCACCGTACTCCTTGAGATGACGCGGGCGGGACGAAGTTGCACAGGAGTTGCAGTTGACGGGCTCGGTGCACGACCAGGTCGCGTGATTGCTAGCGCTTCATTTGCGCCAGGTAGCCCTGTTGGCTTTCGTAGGTCTTGGTCGTGCTTTCGACGAATTTTAAGAATTGGCGCAGGGTCTCGCGTTCGGCGGGTTCCAGATTGTCAAACTTGAGGCGAACTCCGAAGCTGGGATTGCTGCGGGTCACGATTCCGTTGAGGATCAAACCCTTGACCCAGATTTTTCCATTCGCCACCCAGAGTCCGATTTCGAGCTTTACACCAGTCTTCACCGGAGTCGCAGTTTCAACGAACCCGCCACCCAGACTTGTATTCGACAGATTGCCCCAAACCGGGCCGGGCGAGCCCTCTACGCGTAACTCGACCGCGACAAAACACTTCATGCGCGGATAACGCCGCCGATCCTGCCCCCAGCAGGGAGTGAAAATATCCGGTTCAAACGGTGGCGTCGCTGCCGGTGCGGTCGCGACAGGCGGCTCCAGAGACAGGTTGAGGGGTGACGACGCCGGCTTCGCCTTTGCTGCCTCGTTCTTGATTTTGCGCATGGTGTCGCGCAACGCCTGATCCCGCCGGGCGGGTTCGGCATCGCGATAAGCCTGCAGCAGCTCTCCGAGATGGCCGACGATGTCAGGGTCAGTCAGGAGCTTGGTCCAGTCCACTCCGGGCGCAGAGTTCTTAGTTTCGTTCATTCGGTTTCGTTCATTCGGTTGGTTTGCTCGATTTAGCGGGATTCCCCACGGTCTAGAGTGAAGCAGGATTGCAGCTCCGGCAAGATGACCGTAGTGTAGCGTTATGAGTAACTAACCCTGGCGGTCTTGCCATCCGCGGCAGGCCGCGGGGCGGGCAGGGAACTGCAAAGGGCAATAACAAGGACAGTCAATAGGCTTACCAGCAAAGGGAACCACACCTGCGCTATCCATGGCACGGGGATGAGAAAGAGCACGTCGAGGTCCGTGAGCGAAGCGGGCCATCGCACTGTGACCCAGAGTCCTGCATAGTATGCAATATCCCACAAGGCGAAAACCCAAAGGAACGCTGCCCATCGCGCGCTTGTCCTGGATGAGGAAAGCAAAGCCACACCGATCAGCATGACCATGGTTGCGGCCTCGCGATACACCTCGATGGTAAGCAGGGTCTGCGGAAACTGGGATAGCGAAGAGGCCTGCGTGTAGCCCAGCGAGGAATGGCGAAGCTCGGCGAACGTTCCCGTATAACCAGGAAGCAGGCCAATCGCCGCCCGCAGGTAGACGACGACGGCGGCTTCCACGAACCCAAAAGCGGCGGCAAAGGTCGCAATAATAATGAGCTGCCGCCGTTGGAGAGACAACCCCTTGCGTCGGTAAGCGAAGTAAGTGGCCAACGGAATCAAGACCAGAAGGTTGACCCACCAAGGTTGTGCCCAAATCTCGAGCTTCTCCATAGAGCCGAATTCTAAACTGCCACCTCCGAAATCCTGAAGGTGGGCGGGATTCGCAGAAAGCCCGCCCACGGTTGTAATTTCTAAGGCAAAGCAATCAAGCAACTACGTTGACGGCGCTCGCTCCCTCTTCGCTGGCGCTGCCCGAGTTCACAGACGACGGCAAAGGGCTCGGACTCGCGACTGGAGGCGGCTGCTTGAAGGTGCTCTCGAGCTGGGCAAACGCCTGCTGCGCGCCCGCCAGATCTCCGTTCTGCAGAGCCCCTCCGATGGCATTGAAATCCAAAGCCCGATCTGATCGGGTGAAAGGGTTATCTTTGCCGAGCACATTGTTACCTAAGGCGACGAGGTTGTTGTAGTCCTGCTGGGCAGCGGCTATGTCGCCCGTTTGCAGGGCGTCTTTCAATTGCTGCACTTCGGGGCGCCGTTCGCTAATGTATTGTTGCCAGAAGGTTGAGGCCGTCGTGGCCGTGGGGGCGGGTAAAGGTTGAGAAACGACACTGGAAAGATTGATCGCGGACATTATTTTCTCCTTAAGAGTCGATTGATTGGTTGATGAGGAGCTTTATCCCCGGTTTTGGCTTTACTCCAGATACTTAATCGGCAGAGTGTCTGGTTCGCTTGACCTTGAACTGACAACTTCTTGTGCGATGAAAGACACGGGACGCTATCGCGAGCCCAGCAGTTTGTTGATTTGCTGGCTGAAACTCAAGCTAACAAGCTGAGCGCCTGAAAGACATCGCTAGCGACGCCGCCGCTGGAAGTGCCGGTCGTGTCCGGAAAACCAGAAGTGAGAAGCTGCGATCCGCCGCCGCCGTGAACCGGACGGTTATGGTGCGCCGCCATGTGATTAGAACTCTCTAGATTCTGTTGTACCGACGAGTAAGCCTGCCGTGCACTGGTTAGATTGCCGGATTGCAGAGCCGATCCCAGTTTGCTGAGATCCTGCTGCATTTGTGTGCTCAGGAGACCGGAACTGGTGGCGCTGCTGTTCAGAGACCCGAAAAGTTGCTGCGCGCTACTCAAATTGCCGGATTGCAGAGCCTGCGTCAGTTGCTGAAACTGCGTCCCCTGAGCCTGGTTTGCATTCTGCAGAATGTTGGCTTGATTCAGTCCATTGCTAGAAGAGATCGCGGATACCGACATTGGTCAACTCCTTCTACAACTGAGAGACGATTTCTCGGGTGCAAGCCACTTGCCAGAATCATCCTTGGCTCCAACCGGGTTGAAGCTGCTGATTCCATTCGAGCGCGGCGCATTCGGGTGCAAGCACGTTCCCGGGATTGGATCACTCGCAGGCAATTGTTGCCTCCTTCCTAAATTGTTGACCGGTAAAGTATGCCCGAACCCCATCCCGGCTCAGGCTTTGCCCGGTTGCACGCGCGAAATGACATAGTTTTGCCAAATTGATGACAGTTGCGATTCCTGAACTTCTCAGGTCAGGGCCTCTGCTTCGTCGACGACAACGAAAACGCTCTAAATCTTTTTCACTGAGGTTGAATTTTGATTGAGGTTTGAATCGAGCCGAGGCGCGCCGTGCCGAATGTAGGCGCGGGCGTCCTCGCCCGTGCGGGATCGGAAGTTAAGCATGGCGCGCCCGGAGGAATCCGAACTTGAAGCACTTAGCGGCCGTCAGCGAAGCGTGAGCCTACAGCCGAAATCCTGAAAGATCTCTGGAAGGCCTTATTTTGTTGATTGCAACTGTTGCAGATCGGCTAGCACTTGCTCGCTGTGACCTTGCGGACTGACCTTGAGATAGACCTTTCTGATTACACCCGTGGGATCAATCAAGAAAGTATTGCGCGCCGCCAAAGTCATCCCGTTGTATTCCATGATCGAGCCGTATTTTTCGACGACCGCGTGGTTGGAATCCGCGAGCAGCTTAAAGTTCAAACCTTCTTTGGTGCAGAAGCTTTTGTGAGAATCCACGTTGTCCACACTGACCCCTAGAATCACGGCATTCAGTGGAGTGTATTTGTCGAGGTCGCGTTGGAAATTGTGAGCTTCGATGGTGCAACCGGATGTGAAGTCTTTGGGATAGAAATAAAGCACAACCCACTTGCCCTTGAACTGATCGAGCGATACCTGCGCGCCTTCCTGGTTGGGCAGGCTGAAAGCCGGGGCTGGATTGCCCACGGCGGGTGGCTGAGGCTGATCTGCGGCAACCGCAAAAAGCGCAACCAAACTTAGGAGAAATACGGCGAAGGTTTTCATGATGCCCCCTTGGATTGCTAGCAATGATAAATGAAGACCACTAGGCTTTGGCAAGTAGACGGAAAGCGAATCGCCAGGCGGCAGTGAAGGATCTGGGTGAAATGGTGCGCCCGGAGAGATTCGAACTCCCGACCTACAGCTCCGGAGGCTGCCGCTCTATCCAGCTGAGCTACGGGCGCCCACCAGTCTTCCAGTGTACATGCGGAGCTTTACCCTATCAATTGTTGGACTGAAAGTCGGCGTCAGCGGGCCATGACGCCGAACTGAGTAGTTTGTTCGCGGCCCAACGAGGGAAATCTAGTATCGGTTCCGGCCGCCGCCCCCACCGCCGTGTCCGCCTCCGCGGCCACCACGATCGCGCCCGCCTCCGCCGCCTCCCCCGCCGCGCTCGACTTTAGGACGCGCTTCATTGACGTTTAAAGTGCGTCCGCCGATCTGAGTGCCGTTCAGCGCCGCGATGGCTTTCTCTCCGTCTTCCGCGCTGGTCATCTCCACGAAGCCGAATCCGCGAGAGCGCCCGGTATCCCGGTCGGTCATAATGCTGACCCGGTCCACCTGCCCGTGTACCTCGAAAAGCTTGCGCAGTTCGTCTTCCGATGTGTTGAAGTCGAGGTTCCCAACAAAGATGTTCTTCACGCGAATTGCCTCTGAGTGAGCTATTTGAGCGTGGGCGACTTCGGCGCAACTGGGAGGCTGGTTGGCCAAGCCGAAAGCCAAAGTTGACGAACAGTCAAATGCGCAGGAAGTATAGCAGGTCTACTACTGGGGAGGAGCTATTCCGGTTCGGTCGGGCAGAGCGCGAGCAAGCGCAAACAGGCGAAAGCCGCGCCCGACGCCGATTCAATCCAGCTCCAGACTCTTGATGGTGGTCTTCAACATTGCTGCCGAGTGGCAAAGCTTCTCAACCTCTTCTTTGTCAAGCTCTAGATGAAGCACCTGTTCAACTCCACCGCGGTCCACTACAGTAGGCAAGCTAAAGCAAACATCAGTCAATCCATGGTAGCCGCGAATCAGACTTGAAATAGAGAGTACAGTACTCTGGTCGCGCAGGATCGCCTGAGTGATGCGCATGAGTCCGGCAGCGACGGCGTAGAAGGTTGCGCCCTTACGCTCGATGATCTGGTAAGCGGCATCTCGCGTCTGCAAGAAAATGTTTTCCATCGCCTGCCTATCATCGGGAATGCCTTGAGCCTTGCAGAACTGTGGCAAGCGCATGCCCGCAATGTTGGCGGACGACCAGACGGGCACTTCGCTGTCGCCGTGCTCACCAATGACATACGCGTGCACGCTGCGCGCATCCACACCAAAATGCTGGCTGAGCAAATATCGGAAGCGCGACGTGTCCAGGATGGTGCCAGAGCCGATCACGCGTTCGGAAGGCAGCCCAGAGAGCTTTAACGCCGCGTAAGTCAGAACGTCAACCGGATTGGTTGCGACCAGCAAGATCCCGTGGGGATTGTGCTTGGCTACCTCGGGGACGACGCTGCGCCAGGTCGCTGCATTCTTCTTAACCAAGTCGATGCGAGTTTCTCCCGGCTTCTGGTTACCTCCCGCCGCCAGCACCGTCACCGCCGCGCCCGCACAATCGGAGTAATCGCCCGCCCAGATTCGCGTTGGATATGCGAAGGGAACGGTGTGATTGAGATCCATGGCCTCGCCTTCAGCCTTGGCGTGGTTGGCATCGATCAGGACGATCTCAGCCGCAAGCCCGCTCAGCAACAAGGCATAGGCGAAGGTCGCGCCAACGCTGCCGACGCCAACCACCGCAACTCGCGTAGGGCGAGGATGTGCGCGGGGTTCAGTTGTCAATCGATCCTTCTCCTTGATCTGTCATTCTGAGCGCAATGGTTCGATTCGCTCGCGAATCGAACGAAGAGTCGAAGAATCCTGCACATCGGATCGTGCGAAGAATCGTCAAGGCATTTCGACCATGACGGCAGAGCGTGTCGTAGCGATCTTTCGACTACTTCGCTCAATATGACAAGGCTAGCACCCGTCCACCTTCCAGTATCCATCCCGTTGAAAGCCGAGCTGCAGCAGGTGATTCTTGGGATCGTGACGCTTGCCGCAGTTGGGACATTTCAGATAGCGGTGCCACGCAGTGCCCTGCCGGTCGTAGTTTTCAGAGACCGCGAAGGTTGTGCCGCAACTGCAGGGCACGAGGTACAGCTTCAAATCGGCCTCGACCCCCGAAGTCGATTTGCGGGCCATCAGCGTTCTTCTTCTGCCATCGCCATCGAACTCCTCTTCCGTTTGTTGGCTTGCAGGATTTTCTTGCGCAGGCGCAACGATTTGGGAGTGACCTCAACAAACTCGTCGTCAGCGATGAATTCAATCGCCTGCTCCAAATTGAGATTGCGAAACGGTACCAGGCGAACCGCAATATCGGATGTCGAAGACCGCATGTTGGTCAGCTTCTTTTCACGGACGACGTTCACGTCAAGGTCGTTGTCTTTGGCGTTTTCACCAATGATCATGCCTTCGTACACGTCGACGGTAGGGCCGACAAAAAGTTCTCCGCGCTCCTGCAGGCTATAGAGAGAGTACGGTGTAGTCACTCCCGCGCGGTCGGAAACCAGCGCGCCCGTCAGGCGGTGCGGAATCTCGCCCTGCCATTCGATGTAGCCATCAAACAGAGAGTTCATTACGATGGTGCCGCGAGTGTCGGTGAGCAACTGGCTGCGCAGCCCGATCAGTCCGCGGCTGGGCACTCGGAACACAATCCGGACGCGGCCATATCCGTGATTGTGCATGTTGAGCACTTCGCCTTTACGCGCGCCCAACTGTTCCATCACCACGCCTACGAACCCTTCCGGCACGTCGACCGTAAGTTTCTCGATCGGCTCCATGAGCTTGCCATCGACGCGCTTGGTGACGATCTCCGGCTTTCCCACCATGAGTTCGAAGCCTTCACGACGCATCATCTCTATAAGGATCGAAAGCTGCAGCTCGCCCCGCCCCATCACGATGAACGAATCCGTGGTGGCAGTGTCCTCTACGCGCAAAGAAACATTGGTCAGCAACTCTTTCTGCAGACGTTCTCGCAGATTTCGGGAGGTCACATACGTGCCCTCGCGTCCGGCGAACGGCGAAGTGTTCACTGTGAAGAGCATGGCAATCGTGGGCTCATCAATGGTGATGTGCGGCAGCGGCGCCGGGTTCTCCACGTCAGTAATGGTTTCGCCAATCGTGATGCCTTCGACCCCGGCCACGGCGATGATGTCGCCCAGCGTGGTCTCGGTGATGTCAGTTCGCTTCAAACCGGAAAATGAAAACAGCTTCGTGATTTTCGTTTTGTGCATCGTGCCATCCAGCTTGGCAATGACCACGTCTTCACCGGTGTGCATGGTTCCATTGAACACGCGCGCGATGGCCAAGCGTCCCAGATAATCGCTGTAGTCAAGATTCGCCACCAGGATTTGCAGCGGCCCGGCCATGTCGCCTTTTGGCTCGGGGATCGTTTGGACGATGGTCTCGAACAGAGGCTGCAGATTTACACCGCCGCCTTTTATGTCGACCGAGGCAGTTCCAGCTTTGGCGTTGGTGTACAAAACCGGAAAGTCGAGCTGCTCTTCTTTGGCATCGAGATCGATGAAAAGGTCGTAAACCTCGTTCAACACTTCTTGCGGGCGAGCGTCAGAGCGGTCAATCTTATTAATTACGAGGATCGGGGCAAGGTGAGCCTCCAGCGCCTTGCTGAGAACATAGCGCGTTTGTGGCAGTGGGCCTTCACTGGCATCGACCAGCAGCATGACGCCGTCAACCATCTTCAGGGCGCGCTCGACTTCTCCGCCGAAGTCGCTGTGGCCGGGTGTGTCGACGATGTTGATCTTCACGTCGTGATAGAGGATCGCCGTGTTCTTGGCCAAGATAGTGATGCCGCGCTCGCGCTCCAGATCGTTCGAATCCATCACGCGTTCAATGATGTGCTCGTTGGAACGAAAAGTGCCGCTCTGCTGCAGCATGGCGTCGACCAGCGTGGTCTTTCCATGATCGACGTGGGCAATAATAGCGATGTTACGAATGCTGGAACTCAATGAGACTTCCTTCCCGATGACCGATAACACGGCCTACTACCACTTTACTATGCGCGGGAGAAAGCGGCGAGACCCATAGGACGATGAGAAAAACTCGAGACTCGGCGTCCTCGCCAAGTCAAATGGGACTGGCGCGGACGCCCGTCCTCCATTGTTCGAAATGTCGTGCGATCTTAGCCTGCTGCCGCCGTCTGCTTGGGCATGGGCTTTCCTGCCAGCCTGCTTTCGGCTTCCTTGACTGCGCGGCGGGCTGCCACGATGGCTTTACTGGTAGTCGACTCGGGGCCTTCCGAATCCGTGTTAGCGAAGAACACGCGGTCCATCGGTTGCCGTGCCAAGGGCTGTACCTTCGTGTAGAGACCGGGCGTCGACATATAAAGAGGATGGCCCCGGCGATAAATGTGAACTTCGATGGGATCGACATTGGAGCCAGGGAAAAGCTTCTGAAAGTCGTCCAGCACACTGGCGGCTTTCTTACGCGCACCAGATTCGGTGAGCAGGTATCCGCGATCGTCTTCGCTCATCGGCGTATAGCAAGTGAGGATGTTGTACTTCTGCTTGTAGCCCGGCTGGTTGCGGATAGTCCAGTCCGCCACGATGAAATCGGTAAACGAGTTTCCCGGGCACCACGTGTCATAGCTCTTATTGAAGACCGGCTTGTCGAAAATCAGGTTCACCACCGCGTATGGAATGTAGCGGATTTGATGCATGACATCGCTTTGATTTTCCGAAAGACCCTGCACGATGCGCCGGGTAATAAACTTAGGACTAGCCATGATTACCGTTTTCGCGGCCACTGTCTTCAGTTCCGCACCTTGCATATAGGTGACTTGCACTTCGTTGCTGTCTGGAACGACGGCCACTGTGGTAGCGCCCAATTGCATGTGGTCTACGAATTTGGCCTGCAGAATCTCGGACAGCCTCTTCGTAATCACGCCTAGTCCGCCGGGCCAGGTGTAGAACTCGGGTACAGTGTCCGCCCCAATCTCTTGGATTTCATCAATGCCGAGTGCGGCGGCAGTGTCTTCGGTAGCGGCCCCCCAGTTAGAAGGGCCGTAGTTATCCCACCATTGCTTTACCTCGACCGGGTAGCCTTTCATGAAATTAGAAAAGGGAACGTTGTAGAGTTCCGTGGCCCGTTTCTCCAGGTCGATTGCGAGCATGTCTTTCTTGAACTTCTTGAAGCCCTCACGGACAGACGTGGGGTATGGCAATTTATCGAGGCCTTCGGCCCAGGTGTTGGCAATCCATTCGCCTTGGATAATGGTGCTGTCGCGATCATAGATGGGCAGAGGCTCGAGGCCGATTTCTTTGGCGAAGCCATAGGCGTACTCACTCTTGCCGAGAAACGCCGACCCGGTGGCATATGCGCTTCCCTGATACTCCATCAAATAGGCATTGCCGCCCCAATGCGGTTCTTTTTCCAACAAGAGGAAATCGCGACTGCGCAATAGATAAGCCGCAGTGAGGCCGCTCACACCGCCCCCGACGATCACGACATCGTGGCGCGCCGAGACTGGTGGCCGGGAGAAGATTTTGCCATCGCGCACCTGGTGGCAGATGCGATTGTCTTCTCCGTCCACTGCCGGTTGCGTCGTCTCGGCTGCCAATAGAGAAAGATCAACCGGACAGCCGGCTGCAACCGATCCCGCGACAACGAACTTAATGAAGTCCCTGCGATTTGTAGTCATAACGCAATTCTTCTCCTGATACTGGAGGCTGGGCGTCCTCGCCCGGTTTTGGACAGGCGAAGACGCCCGTCCTCCATAATTCGCCGCACTTTACACGGTCACCTCTGGATGCTCCGCATTCATCCGCAGCCGGTACCAACTCACGATCGCGATCAGAGAAAAAACAAAAATAATGCTGGATATGGCGTTAATCTCCGGTGTGATGCCCCGCCGCAGCCTGCCCCAGATTTCCAGCGGCAGCGTGTTATCGCGCCCAATCAGAAAAAAGCTCACAGCAATCTCATCCATTGACAAAGTGAAGATCAGCAAAGCCGCGCCAATGATGGATAAGCGCAGGTTCGGAATCGTAACCCGCCAGAACGTCTGCCAATAATTTGCGCCAAGATCGAGCGAAGCTTCCTCCTGCGCGCGATCCAGTTTTTGCAAGCCGGCGAATACTTCAGTCGTAGCGACGGAGATCAAAGCCGTGCCGTGGCCCAGCACAATTGTCAGCAGGCTTAGCTTCACGTCCGCTTCGCGAAACAACATCAACAGCGAAAGCCCCGTGATAATGCCTGGAAGAATCAGCGGCAGCAGGACAAGCCGCCGGAAAAGAGCTTTTCCCGGAAAGTTTGCGCGATCGAGAGCCAACGCAGCCGGGATGCCAAAGGTCAGCGAAATCGCCATCGCCGCGATTGCAACGATCAGGCTGTTCAGGACCGATTCCCAAATAGCGTCGTCAGCAAAAAGCATGCGATACCAATCCAGGGTCAGGTTGCGCGGAGGGAATCCACCAACTCCCGATCCGTTGAACGAGTAGACGATCAAAGTCACGATCGGAAGATAAAGAAACGCGAAGACAACAATAGCGTGCCACGGCAACCAGCGGGAACTGCTGCGAGCGGCGCTCATCGGAAGCTCCATTTCTTTTCCAGCTTCTCCGAGAGAAAGAGCAAGCTGACGACAAGCAGCAGCATGCAGAGCGAGATAGCAGCTCCCAAAGGCCAGTTATAAGCCGCACCGAACAGGCTAACCACGATGTTCGAAATCATGATCCCGCTTGGGCCGCCAAGCAGCAGGGGCGCGAGGAAATCGCCGAGGCTGAGCACAAATGCGAAAGTTGCTCCGGCCAGCACTCCGGGAATCGAAAGCGGAAAAATCACCCTCCAGAAAGTTTGGAACGGAGATGCTCCCAAATCATGCGACGCCTCAACCAGATTGCGCGGAATATGTTCGAGCGCAGCGTAGATCGGCAAAACCGCAAACGGCGTGTAGATATGGGTAAGCGTGAGGACCACCGCGAACGGACTGTAGAGCAAAAACTCCAGAGGATGTTTCGTTAGGTGCACGTACTGCAACAGAGTGTTCAGGACGCCATCACTGCCTAAGATCGTTTTCCAGGCGTACGCGCGAACCAAGTAACTGACCCACAGCGGAATAATCACCAACTGATAGAACAGATCTTTTCTCGCGCCCGCATAGAACGAGAGATAGTAGGCCAGAGGATACCCCAGCAGCAGGGAAAACATCATGACGCGGGCCGCAATCCACATCGACCGAAAAAGAGTTTGCAGGTAGACGTTCACGCGGAAAAGTTCGCGGTAGTTGTCCAGCGTCCAAGAGTGGACGATGGTTTGTGACGGCGAGACCGACCAGAAGCTGTAACAAAGAAGCAGCGCATAGGGAACGACCAGAAACACCGTCACCCAAAGCAGCGGCGGCAGCGTGATGGCGACTCGGTATGCGCGGGAAAACATTATCTCGATTAGCCTCTTTGCGGGGACTCGCGGATCGGCACCGCGTCGGCCGGGAAGAATTCCAAATGCAAATCCCCTTGCCGGTTCTCGCGAGTCGCAGTTCTTACCGATAGAGTCAGTCCATCTCCACAAATAACTTGCAATAACTCCGTAGCGCCGTGAAAAGCCTGATGCTGAATCCTGCCTCGAAGGGTGACGACATTGATGTCAGGGGCTCTCTCCGGATTTACGATTCGAATATTCTCCGGTCGCAGGGAAAACAAAGCGGGGCCTTCGGGCAGACCAACTCTCCACGAGAGCGAATTGCAACGAGCCATTCCAGACTTTACTTCGCCGCGCAGCAGGTTGGTGTAGCCGATGAACTGCGCCGTATACGCCGTCGCGGGATGGCTGTAGATTTCGCGCGGCGACGCCACTTGTTCAAGTTCACCCATGCGCAATAGCGCAATGCGGTCGGACATGACCATGGCTTCTTCCTGGTCATGGGTCACGAACACGAAGGAAATACCGACTTCTCTTTGCAGCGACTTCAACTCCACCTGCATCTGCCGGCGTAGATTCGCGTCCAGGGCCGAGAGCGGTTCATCCAGCAGCAAAAGGCGTGGCCGATTTACCAGGGCACGTGCCAGCGCAATGCGCTGCTGCTGCCCGCCGCTGATTTTGGCCGGTTTCGAGCTTGCGAAAGCAGTCATCTTAACCATGGCCAGCGCCTCGGACACGCGGGCCGCAATCTCGTTTTTCGGAAGCTTGGCCACGCGCAGCCCATAGCCCACGTTTTCTTCGACGGTCAAATGCGGGAAGAGAGCATAGTGTTGAAACACTGTATTGACGCGACGGCGGTAGGGAGGCAGCACGTCGAGCCGTTCGCCTTCCATTAAAATTTCGCCAGAATCAGCGCCCTCGAAACCGGCAATGATGCGCAACAGCGTCGTCTTGCCCGATCCACTCTCGCCGAGAATAGTCAGGAACTCACCTTCCGCAATTTGCAGAGAGATGTCGCGAAGTACCGGATTTTTCCCGAAGGACTTGGCAACATTTCGGATGGCAAGCAGAGGCTGCACGCCGGATGTGTTTGAACGATCAACCGCGGGTTCGGTAGTCGTGGCCATGTCGTTAAGTGCAACCGCATTGGACGACGGGCGTCCTCGCCCGTCCGGCTGGACGTTCAGCCCGCCTCCACTTCCTTTATTGTGCCGCCTTTACTTCGTTCCAAATCTCAACGTACTTCGCACGACGCGGAACGTCCTGCCAAAAGTAGATGTGCCTTTGATAATTGTCCACATCATCAAGATGCAGGCTCTTAACTTGCGCCGGCGTCATGTACTGTGCCGCCTGCGGATTCGCTGGCGTGTAACCGGTCACATCCGCGACCTGCTTTTGCGTCTGCGCTTCAATCATGTACTCGAGAAACTTGTAAGCCAGTTCCTTGTTTTCACTACCCGCGGTAACCATCAAGTGGTCGATCCAGCCGGTAGTGTTTTCTTTTGGAATAGTTTCGCCAATCGGAAAATTGAGCTTGCGAAGCTGGTTGGTCATCAGCGGCCATCCCATGGCCAAGATGACTTCGTGGTTCTGAAACAGGTTCGTAAGCTCACCCCCGCTCGACCACATTTTTCGAATATTGGGCTTCAACTCCAGCAGCTTTTTCTTGACCGCATCCAGCTCTGCATCGCTGAGGTTGTAAAGGTGAGTGGGATCAGGTTTGTCGAAGCCCAGAACCTGCGCCGCCATGTAGACCGTCGAGAGTTCGTCCCAGACGGAAATCTTGCCCCGGTATTTCGCATCCCAAAACACATCCCAACTATCGGGCGGTTGCGGAAACGCGGTCGTGTCGTAAAGCATCGGGTTCGGCCCCCACGTGAAGGGCACACCGTAAACCTGTTCCTTAACGCGCACCAGCGGAAGGGAAGTGAGCTGGGGCGAGAGCTGGTTGTAGGCCGGGAACTTCGAAAGATCAAGCTGGGCAGCCAATCCAGCCTTAGCGATCGAAGTGGCAACGTCGCTCGACGGTGAAATTACATCGTAATTGCCTGCGCTCCCGCCGCGTAGCTTGGCAACCAATTCGTCGCTCGAACCCATGTACGAGACGGTAACTTTGCAGTGGTTTTGCTCCTCAAAGCCGTGCACGAAAGATGCATCAGCGTAGCCTTCCCAGACCAACAGGTTGAGCGTGGGGGTCTTCTTGGAGCAAGCCCCAAGCATGAGAATCGATGCTGCCAACAACGCGATCAGAAAGCGTCGGGTCATCAGTAAGCCTCCACAATCCCAGCCACTAGCATTGCGCCCTCACCTAGAAAGTTGGCGGAGTGTTCACCCAAAGTACTTGCGTTTCGGTGCGGCCCGGATTGAACCAACGATGCGGCGTGGCGCTCTCAAAATAAAAACTGTCGCCCGGCTTCAGTTGGTATTCCACTTCCGCTACGGAAATGTGCAATCGCCCCTGCAAGACGTGCAAAAATTCCTCACCCTCGTGGGTGTAGGATTCGCCGCTGCCCGCGCGGGGCGCAATGCGAAACAGGTGCGGCTCCATCACCGTGTTTCCCCACGCCAGCAACTCCATGCGGACGCCGGGTCCAGCCTCGAGGACTTTGCGTTTGTGCGATGGCACCAATCGGCTATTCGATTCCGCCGCATCGAAAAAATCAAGGATGTTGGTCTTGTAGAATCGCGCCAGCTTTCGTAGAGTGCTCACTGACGCGCTCATATGGGAACGCTCCAGGGCACTGAGAAATCCAACTGAGATGCCAACCCGTTTTGCCACTTGAGCCAAAGATAATCCGCGCCGCAAGCGCATTTGGCGCAGGTGTACACCGATAGCCGCGCTGCCGTTTGTGACCGGACGCACCAGGCCTTCGCGCTTCAGCAATTGCGCAATAGCAGGCGCGTTCAACCCGCGCACCTTTCGCAAGAAGCGCGCGCGCTTGAGCAGCTTCACATCTTCAGGAGAATAAAGGCGGTATTTGCTGATGGTGCGGTGAGGCCGAGTGAGACCCAGGCTTTCCCATGATCGTATTACCGACGGAGAAACGCCCACCAGGCGGGCCACATCGCCGATTTTCAAATAAGGTTTTGGATCGGCGGCCTTCATCTCTAAAACTGTGCTCCCATGTCTCTTGCAGGATTGCTCACACCGCCATTTTTTGCTTGACAGTTGTGCTGAAGGTTCTCTAACCTTGCGCGATTATAGCAAGGTTTGATTTTCGCGCAAGCATTGTTAGTTGGCAATCTTCCACCCTGAATCGGGAGGTGCTCAATGCGTCCGTCTCTGAGGCATCGTGCGCTAGCTTTCTTGCTCGCACTTGGCTTATTCACTCTTCCTGCGTTCTCCCAGAGCACCAGCGGCCGAATCGTCGGGCGTGTCGCTGATCCCACCGGCGCGGTTCTGGCTGGCGTAAAGATTACGCTGACCAACGATGCTACCGGCGCAAGCCGCGACACTCAGACCAATGCCAGCGGCGATTACAATTTTGTGGAAGTCACGCCCGGCAGTTATCGAGTCGAATTTGAGCTCGCCGGTTTCAAGAAGAATGTCCAGACCAGCGTGCTCGTCAACGTCAACCAGGTGGTCACGCTGAACTCGGTGTTGCAGATCGGTGGGACTCAGGAGGTTGTCGAAGTTACCTCCGAAGCTCCTCAAGTCGACACCACGAGTACACAACTCGGAGCTGTCATCAATAACCGCTCAGTGAATGAGTTGCCCCTGAACACGCGCGATACTTATCAATTCCTGCAACTGCAGCCTGGCGTGCAAGCGCAGCTCGGAAATGGCAATGGCAGCTTATTCTACGGGTCGCAGGATACGGGCTCGGTTTCGGTGAACGGTGGCCGCACCCGCGCCAATAACTTCAGCGTGAACGGCGGCGATGCCAATGATCAGTTCGTGAATCTCCCGACCATACAGCCGTCTCCCGATAGTGTCGAAGAGTTTCGCGTCATTACCAACACCTTCGACGCGGAGTACGGCCGGAATTCGGGTTCGGTCGTGAACGTAATCACGAAGTCCGGCACCAACAACTTTCATGGCGACCTCTTCGAGTACTTCCGCAATACGATCCTGGACGCGCAAGGCTACTTCAATTCCACGCGCCCGCAATGGAATCAGAACCAGTTTGGGGGGACTATCGGCGGACCCGTCAAGAAAGACAATAGTTTTTTCTTTGTTTCCTATGAAGGACGTCGTATCCGGCAGGGAATTCCCGGCGACGTGCTGAACGTTCCTACCGCAGCGCAAAGGGGCGGAGATTTCTCCGGAGTCGGCGGCTTCGCCAACGGTGGCTCGATCTCAGATGCGTTCGTAGCCAGCGCTCTCAATGGTCGAGCCAACGGCGGCACGAGCTGTCCGAACGCGATCAACGCGCTTGGTGGTGCGACGCCAGCGGCAGGAGTGGCCTGGTCCTCGATCTTTCCGACCGGTGTGATTCCCACAGCGTGCCAGGATCCCGTCGCCGTCAACCTCATGCAGCAATTTGTTCCGTCGCAGAACGTCGGAACGGGTCTGAATCAAGCCGTGCCGGTGAGCACCGATAACGAAGATCAGTTCACAGTTCGCTTTGATCAGAAGATCACGAGCCGTCAGAATTTTAGCGCTTATTACTACTTCAACGACATCCGGCAGCTGCAGCCGTACAACGATTTTGAAGCAGCGGGCGCGACTGTCCCCGGCTTCGGCAATTTCAACAACAACCGCTATCAGCAATGGAATTTGAGCCACACCTGGACGATTACCAATGCCGTCGTGAACGAAGCACGGTTTAACTACATGCGGCAGGGGCAGCTCGGTTTTCTCAAACCGCAAGCGACGAATGCGGTAACCGCCTCGTGCACGGGTGGGGCCGCAGCTTTCTGCTTCACCGGCACGTCGGATTCTGCCCCGATCAACGCGCTCCTCGCCGGCTCTGGCATTCCCGCCGGGAAAGGTGGAATTACTCCTGGCCTGCCCGCGGACATCACGGGAGTTCCCTACGTCAACATCAGTGGAGGAGCTTCGTTTGGGAATAACTTCGAAGGTTTTCTTCCGCAGGTCGGCAACAGTTTTCAGTGGTCGGATAATTTGACTTGGGTCAAAGGCAACCACACTTTCAAGTTTGGTGTCGATATCCGCCGAGCCCGGTTCGATCAGTACTACTATTTCGACGTGAACGGCGAGTTTACCTTCAACAATTCCGGACCAAACGCAATCCTCCCGGGCGACGGCGATAACTATGCCGAGTTCCTTCTGGGCCTGACCGATACCTACACGCAAGGATCTGGACAGCGTGAGGACATTCGCGCCACCGCGGTTTATCCCTTCGTGCAAGACAGCTGGAAGATTAAGCCCAACCTGACTCTCAACTACGGCCTTCGCTGGGAACTGAATACCCCGCTCACCGACATCACCGGAACCGTCGAGACCTTCCGCCCCGGACAGAATTCCACGCTCTACCCCTGCGCATTGTCGCCCCTAAGCCAGGCTTATTTCGGCGTCAGCACCTCCAATTGCAACGCCGTTGGAGTAACTCCAACAGGGTTGGTTGTGCCGGGGGACAAGGGCGTTCCGGCGGCCATGACGAGTACTTATTACAAGGCATTTGCGCCACGGGTTGGAATTGCGTACAGCCCGAATTCCAGCGGCGGCTTCATGGGGAAGCTTTTCGGCAACAATGGCGCAACCAGCATTCGCGCCGGTTGGGGACTCTTCTACAACCCGATGGAAGAACTCGTCCTCGCGCAATTCGGTGCTGAGCCTCCGTTCGGAGGCAGTTCATCACTGTTCAACACTTTTTTCAACACTCCGTTCGTTTACCAGGCAGGAGGATCGCCCGCTCCGAACCCCTTCAACGGAATCCTCACTCCGACTCCCGGACAGCCTGTGGATTATTCCCTCTTTCGCCCTCTACTTCTTTATGGTGAGTTCGAACCGCACTTGCGCACACAATACACTTCGCAATACAACCTGACCATTCAGCGCCAGCTCACAAAAGACATGATGCTGCAGCTCGGTTACGTGGGGTCAGAAGGGCATCGCTTGCTGGCTTCGCACGACATCAATCCCTCGACTCCCCAGACCTGCCTCGACATGTATAACCTTTACAACCTGAATCCGAACTACGTGACCTCGTTTGGAACACCGACGCAGTGCGGCCCGTTCCTTGAGGACACACAATGGAGCGTAACTGTCCCCAATGGCTTTCAATTCCACATGCCGAGTGGCCAAGTCGTCACGGGCACTGGACAGACTCTGCAGTTCGTGGGACTGCGTCCTTACTCGTCGCCGAGCTGTAACCCGTTCACCGGAGCGGGCTGTCCCGCTGATGGGATTCCAGTATTTAGCGATGTCTTCGCCGAAGACACTATCGCGAATTCCAGTTACAACGCATTCGAAGCCATGCTCGAAAAGCGCTTTTCGCATGGCTTGCAGTTCCAGGCTTCTTACACGTTGAGTAAGTCCCTGGATGATGGATCAACCTTTGAGGAAACCCTTAACCCGTTCAACTATGCCTCCAGCCGCGCACTGTCGCTGTTCAACTCCAAGCAACGCTTCGTGGTCAGCTATGACTGGGAGTTGCCGCTACCGGAACATAAAGGTTTCGCCGGGAAGGTGTTGAATGACTGGGCCGTCTCTGGCATTACCCAATTTCAGAGCGGCTTTCCCATTCGTCTAGATACCGAAAACGATAACGAACTGATTGCCAGCATCTTCTTTCTCGGCACCGAAGCGCCGCAGCAGGTAGCGCCATTTCAGAAGCTCAACCCCAAGAGCAACGCTGGTTTCTGGTTCAACCCCAATGACTTTCAAGATCCCCAACTGGGTCACTTCAATATCGGCACGCAGCGCAGCATCTGTTGCGGCCCGGGGCTTCAGCAATGGGACTTCTCCGTTCATAAGAAAATCGCATTGACCGAAGACAAGTATTTCCAGTTCCGGGCGGAGATGTTCAACATTTTCAACCATACCAATTTTTACAACCCGGACGGTCATTTCTCCGATGGCCCGACTTTATTTGGTAAAATTACACAAGCCCAGGATCCGCGCCTGGTGCAGTTTGCGTTAAAGTTCATGTTCTAGCCTGAAACCGGGCGGCTGAGGCTGCCCGGACACTCTAATGGCCGCACAGGCGGCTTGAGATTCCTGGAGACCCGGATGTACCCCGAATTGCAGAAGGAGCTCGATACCTTCGAGCGTCGCACGCCCAAGTCCGCCGAATCCCACCAAAAAAACTTGAAGCGCATTCCACTCGGAGTCGCCAGCAACTACCGCGCCTACGATCCTTATCCGATATTCGTGAAAGAGGGAAGCGGCTCGCATTTCCGCGATCTCGATGGCAACGATTACCTCGATCACAACCTCTGTTTCGGTGCGCTGATGGCCGGTCATTGCCATCCCGCAGTCATGAAGGCCGTCGAAAAGCGTCTGAGCACCGGAACCATGTTCGGCATGCCGCACGACATGGAATGGGAACTCGCCGAAGAGATATGCGATCGCTTTCCAGTTGAGATGGTCCGCTTCGGCAGCAGCGGTACGGAAGCGACCATGCATGCTATCCGCCTGGCGCGAGCCGCTACGGGCCGCGATAAGATTCTCAAATTCGAAGGCGGATACCACGGGTTGCACGACGCGGCCCTGGTCAGCGTGAAACCTCACGCCCCAGATTTCGGCGACGTAAATGCGCCCACTTCCGTTCCTGGCGGTCTGGGCGTGCCCAAGACGAGCATCGCCAACATCCCCGTCGCCACGTTCAACGATCTCGCCAGCGTCGAGCTTCGTTTCAAACAGAACCCCGGAGAAATCGCCGCCATCATCCTTGAACCGATCATGATGAATGTCGGCCTTTGCATTCCGCAGCGCGGATTCCTCGAAGGCTTGCGCGAAATCGCGACCAAGAATGGCGCGCTGCTCATCTTCGACGAAGTAAAGACCGGCGCGAAACTCAGCTGGGGAGGAGCTTCCGAATACTTCGGCGTGAAGCCCGACATGATCTGCCTCGCCAAGTCAATCGGCGGTGGTTTGCCGTTGGCCGCCTTCGGCACACACAAGTCCGTGATGAATCTGATCTCGGAGCACAAGGTTTTTCACGGCGGCACGTACAATACGAATCCCGTCTCAATGGCCGCGGGCCTCGCGACCTTCCGCGAAGTGCTCACTCGCGCGAACTACGCTCATGTCGATAAGCTCAGCCAAAAACTAACGGCCGGTTATCGCAAGACGATCGCGAAGGTCGGCCTGCAAGCCTACATCGCGAGCGCGGGCGCGAATGGAGCCCTCATGCTTTATCCGAAGGAGATCCGCAACTACCGCGATTGGACAACGATCGACATCGACCTCTGGCGTCACTATTGGTTCGCCATGGTCAACCGCGGAGTCATGCCGCAACCTTACTGGTGGGACGAGCAGTGGACGATTTCGGTCCAGCACACGGATGCCGATATCGACAAGCATCTTGCAGCCTTCGAGGATGTGGCGCCCGCGCTGGCCAAGGCCCAGCAGGAACGGACAGCCGAAGTAGTGGCCCACTGAACGACGAGGTGAGAACAGGCTCACGTGGGGGACAGCCGCCCCCGGCTGTCCCGCGGAGCAAAGCTCCGCAGCGGTTTCGCATCAGGAGCGCGGTTTCAGCCGTTGCACGACCGTAACGATTTGTCATTCGGAGCGGAGCGAAGAATCTGCTGTTCTGGCGCCGGCACAATGCTGATTTCTGGCTTCGCTCGAAACGACAACAGGTACCGATAAGGACCAAGGACTGCTCTTTTGTCAGCCGATACCCAAGACGCCAGCCAACCGCACCTGAAGCGCGTCCTCGGCCGCTGGGACCTGGTCCTGCTCTTCGTAGTCGCAGTCTTCAACTTGAACGTCGTGCCGTCGATCGCGGCCAACGGCGGGGTCACCGTCTGGCTCTGGATCATTGCCTTGCTCCTTTTTTTCTGGCCGCAAGGCATTGCCGTCATCGAACTGGCCCATCGCTATCCCGGGGAAGGTGGCGTTTACCTCTGGGCAAAAGAAGTATTCGGCGACTTCCACGGCTTCCTCTCCGGCTGGTGCTATTGGACGAACAACATGCTGTATGTTCCGACGGTGATGCTTTACTTCGTCGGCGTCTCCGTCTTCGCCATGGGTCCGGGCCACGCGGCACTTGCTGACGATAAGACTTTCGCCATGGTCGCCTCGGTCGCTCTGCTCGCGTTGCTAACCGTCCTCAATATTGTCGGCCTCAGCGTAGGAAAGTGGCTGAACAATTTAGGCGGGATCGGCACCTTCGTCGCTGCAGCCGTGCTCATTGGGTTAGGCGTCACTGTCTGGTCGCGCTTTGGAACTCCAGTCACAGCCGCCGATTTCAAAATTCCTGCTGATCCGAAGTTCGTCTTGAACTCGTTCGGCGTGATTTGCTTTGGCCTGGTCGGACTGGAACTCGCCTCTGTGATGGGCGACGAAATTCGCGATCCCCAGAAAACCCTGCCCGGAGCCGTCGCCTGGGGAGGCGTGATCTCCGGCGCTCTCTACGTAGGCGCGACTCTCACGCTCCTGGTCGCCATTGGAAAAAACGACATCAACGTACTGCAAGGAATTGTGCAGGCGGTCAGCCACATGGCCGGTAAAGTTGGTGTGGCTTGGATCATCGCGCCCTTCGCGGTCATGTTGAGCTTGTCGATTGCCGGAATCGGTTCCGCATGGATGGGCGGCTCGGCCCGCATTCCATTCGTTGCGGGCCTCGACTCGTACATGCCCGCCGCCATGGGAAAAGTTCATCCCAAGTACGCGACTCCTTACGTAGCTCTGATCGTGCAGGGGTTGGTCTCGCTGGTCCTGATCGTCCTTAATTTCACACTTTCAGGCGGTGTGCAGGAAGCCTTTCAGAAAATGTTGTCAGCGGCAGTCGTGTTGCAGTTGGTTCCCTTTCTCTACGTCTTCGGGGCCTTGATCAAGTTTGCGGTGCGTGGTTCTCTGCAAGGATGTTATGGCCGAAGCACGCTGATGTTCGCCGGTGTGGCCGGACTCGTAACAACGATCCTGGCGATCGTCGTGGCCTTTTTTCCAGCCAAACAAATCACGTCGCTGTGGAAATACGAAGTCAGTATGTTCGGAATTACGCTAGGTTTCATCGCACTCGCGGTATTTTTCTTCTATGGGTACAGTCGATTGAAAACGCCGGAAACGGTTCCGATTGGCGCAGGCGAGCGAACTTAGTCAACATTGAAATGCGTTCGAGCCAAGCTCGATCATCGCAGGAGGAAATTATGCCGGGTGGAGTGAAGGCTGACGTGCGTAGCTATCAGATGTACGTCAACGGCGAGTGGGTCGACAGCAAATCCACCAAGACTTTTCCGGTTTACGATCCCTCGACCGAGGAAGTGATCGCGCAGGTTCCCGAGGCGAACGCCGATGACGTCAACCGCGCCGTCGCCGCGGCCAAAGCCGCGTTTGAAAGCGGCCCATGGGCCTCCACCACTGCGCAGGAACGCGGACGCGTCCTCTTCCGGTTGGCCGATAAAATCCGGCAGAACACAGCTATGCTGGCGGAGTTGGAATCGCGTAACACGGGCAAACCCATCGTCGAGGCGGAATTCGATATCGCCGACGTCGCGACCTGCTTCGAATATTACGGCGGATTCGCAACCAAGATTCTGGGATACGTGAACCCGGTTCCTGACAATGCCGTGAGCCTCACGCTAAAAGAACCCATCGGTGTTGCGGGACAAATTATTCCCTGGAACTATCCGCTCCTCATGGCAGCGTGGAAGCTCGCGCCAGCCTTGGCCGCGGGCTGCACCTGCGTGCTCAAGCCCGCCGAGCAGACCCCGATCACTGCACTCGAAATGGCCAATTGGTTCGCTGACGTAGGCCTGCCGCCGGGGGTTGTTAACGTCATCACAGGATTCGGCGAAAGCTGTGGTGCGCCCTTGGTGCAGCATCCAGACGTGAACAAGATCGCTTTCACAGGCAGCGCCGCGGTCGGCAAGATTATCGTGAAGCAAGCCGCTGATACCGTGAAGCGAGTCACGCTCGAACTTGGCGGCAAGTCGCCCAACATCTTTTTCGCCGACGCTGACTTCGAAGCCGCCATCGACGGCGCGCTCTTTGGTGTCTTTATCAATCAGGGCGAAGTTTGCTCCGCCGGCAGCCGCATCCTGGTGCAGAAGCCGATCTACAAGAAGTTTGTGGATGCAATGACCGAGAAAGCGAAAAAGATCAAGCTCGGTGCGCCGCTCGATCGCGACACGAAGATGGGCCCGGTCGTTAGCAAAGATCAATATGACCGCGTCCGCTCATATCAGGAACTCGGCAAGAAAGAAGCCAAGCTGGCCATCGGCGGCGGGCGTGCTGAGAAGTTCGCCAAAGGCTACTACGTCGAGCCGACTATCTTCTACGATGTGACCAATTCCGATCGCATCGCCCGCGAAGAAATCTTCGGCCCAGTTGCTTCCGTGATTCCGTTCGAAGACGAGAAAGATGCACTCAAGATTGCAAACGACTCACCCTATGGGCTAGCCGCCGCAGTTTGGACTCGCGACATATTCAAAGCGTTCCGCATCGTGAAGTCGCTGCGCGCCGGAATCGTCTGGGTGAACCACATGCAACCGACCTACGTCGAAGCGCCGTGGGGAGGCTACAAGCAATCCGGTTTCGGCCGCGAACTCGGCCCCTGGGGAATCGAAGAGTATCTCGAAACCAAGCAAGTACATATCAATCTAAACGAAGCCCCGATCGGCTGGTACTGAAACAGGAGATGAATTTGACCAACATTTACCCTGTCATCCTGAGCGCAGTAACTGGTTCGCGAAGCGAATCAGTTACGGAGTCGAAGGACCTCGCGTCGCTTATACGACGATCAAAGCCTGAGGGAATTCGCGCCACAACGTAGGAAACACCATGAACACGATTCAACTTAAAACCCCGATCCCAGGACCAAAATCGAAAGCGCTGGCAGAGCGCCGCAACAACGCTGTTCCCCGCGGGCTATCGCATGGAACTCCGGTGTACGTTGCGAAAGCCGAAGACGCGTGGCTCGAAGATGTCGACGGCAACCGCTACATCGATTTCGCTGGTGGCATCGGCTGCCTCAACATAGGACATCGTCGAGAGCCTGTAATCACCGCCGTGCGCGAACAGCTCGACAACTTTCTGCACACTTGCGTCCAAGTTACGCCATACGAGAGTTACATCCGGCTCGCCGAGCGGATGAACGAAATCACACCCGGCAAATTTCCCAAGAAAACGTTGTTCGTCAACAGCGGAGCCGAAGCGGTGGAGAACGCAGTGAAAGTTGCGCGCGCCCACACCGGACGCTCGGGCATCATTGCTTTTGAAGACGCTTTCCATGGTCGAACCATGATGACCCTGGCGCTCACCAGCAAGACGCATCCTTATAAAGCGGGATTCGCGCCGTTTCCCGGCGATGTGTACCGCATCCCATACGCGTACTGTTATCGCTGCTCGTATTCGCTGAAATATCCATCGTGTGATCTATTCTGTGCGCGCCATCTAGAAGACACATTCAAGCGCGTAGTCGCATCTGAAGATGTCGCTGCTGTGATTGCCGAGCCGGTGTTGGGTGAGGGAGGATTTGTCGTGCCTCCGCCTGATTTTTTCCGCGTGCTGATCGACATTTGCCGCAAGCATAGTGTTCTGTTTATCGCCGACGAAGTTCAAAGCGGCTTCGGCCGAACCGGCAAAATGTTCGCCAGTGAACACTACGGCATCGAACCCGACATCCTGGTCACAGCGAAATCGCTCGGAGGCGGTCTGCCGCTTGCTGCGGTCACCGGTCGAGCCGAGATTATGGACGCGCCGGGACCGGGAGGTCTTGGCGGCACATTCGCTGGCAATCCGCTCTCCTGCGCCGCCGCGCTGGCCGTGCTGGACATCTTTGACCGTGAAAAACTTCTGGCTCGCGCCAACGAAATCGGAAACAAATTCCAGAAACGTGCCAAGGAATGGCAGAAACGTTGGCCGATTATCGGCGACGTGCGTGGCCTGGGCGGAATGCAGGCGATCGAACTGGTAAAGTCCTGCGACAAACGCGAGCCAGCCGCTGACGAGACGAAAGAAGTGACAAAATATTGCTACGAGCACGGCTTGATTACAATCACAGCCGGCTCGTATTCGAACGTGATCCGCGTTCTGGTTCCGCTGGTCGTGACCGACGTGCAGATGGATGAAGCGCTCGACGTGTTGGAATCAGCGTTGCAAACGGTGTCGGAGAAAAGAGCCGCTGTCGCCGTGACCGTGACCACGTAGCGGCGGAGGCCTCGTCCGCCTAGCCGAACAGCGTTTGGCGGCATCGGAAACGTAGCAAGCCACGTCTCTACAGAAACAAAACGTCTCGCGGTGCATGAATCTGAACTGCAATTCTTCGCGGTAGCAGAGGTTTTAAAATGACCGTCGCAGCACCACCGATAACCAAAGTTTCCAACTACATCAATGGCCAATGGGTCGAATCCACCGCCGCTGAATGGACCGACGTCACCAATCCCGCGACCGGCGAGATCATCGCCAAAGCCCCGCTCTCCGATGCCGCCGAAGTTGCGGCCGCCGTGGAAGCGGCCGCCACTGCATATCCCGAGTGGCGCCGCACGCCTCCCGAAGACCGCATCCAGCCGCTGTTCAAGCTGAAGCAACTTCTGGAAGAGCACGTCGACGAGCTGAGCCGCTTGATCACGCAGGAAAACGGTAAGACTTTTACCGAGGCCAAAGCCGAATGGCGGCGCGCCATCGAGAATGTCGAAGTCGCCTGCGGAATTCCGATGATGATGCAGGGCTACAATCTCGAAGACGTCGCGCGCGGTATAGACGAGATCATGATCCGGCAACCGCTCGGCGTGGTCGCGGCGATCACACCGTTCAATTTTCCCGGCATGGTGCCGTTCTGGTTTTTGCCTTACGCGATTGCCTGCGGCAACACGTTCATCCTCAAGCCCTCGGAGCGCGTGCCGCTTACCATCCAGCGAACTTATGAACTGCTCGCTCAGACTGGCTTGCCCAAGGGTGTAGTGAACCTCGTCAACGGCGGAAAAGCTGTCGTCAACGGATTGCTCGATCATCCCAAAGTACGCGCCATCAGCTTCGTTGGATCGACTCCGGTCGCGAAGTATGTCTATGCGCGGGCGGGCGAGAATGGAAAGCGCGCGCAATGCCAGGGCGGTGCCAAGAATCACGTGATCGTTCTCCCCGACGCCGACATGAAGATGGCAACCCAGATCATCAGCGACAGCGCCTTCGGCTGCGCTGGCCAGCGGTGTCTAGCTGTCTCGGTAGCAGTCACGATCGGCGAAGCGCAAAAAACATTTCGCGATGCGATCACAGATTCCGCCGCCAATCTGCGCGTAGGCAACGGCCTGGAAGAAGGTATCCAGATGGGACCGGTAATTTCGGAGCAGAGCAAGTCGAGAATAGAATCGCTGATCGCGGTTGGCGAAAAACAAGGTGCGAAAGTTCTGCTGGACGGACGCAATCCGAAGATCGCAAAGTATGAAGCGGGAAACTTCGTGAAGCCGACAATACTCGACGACGTGCCTCCCACGAGTGAAGTGGCCGACACCGAAATTTTCGGTCCGGTCCTGAGCCTGATTCATGCTCGCGATCTGGACGAGGCTTTGGTCTTTCTCGAGCACAGTCGATATGGCAATCAGGCGTCGTTGTTTACCTCTAGCGGCGCGGCAGCGCGACGCTTCCGCTACGAAGCGCCCGCCGGGAATATCGGAATCAATATCGGCGTAGCCGCGCCCATGGCCTATTTCCCGTTCAGCGGATGGAAGGACAGTTTCTTTGGCATCCTGCACGGCCAAGGCCGCGACGCCGTCGAGTTCTATACCGAAAAAAAAGTGGTGGTGGAGCGCTGGGCCAAAGAACACTCACGCAAGTTCTGACTTTGCGTTTCCTTTGTGAACCTTTGTGTCCTTTGTGGTTGATGCCTTTCGAAATGTCTGGAGCTGGGAAAAACCAATGTCCGACACCATCCAGAAGTACAAAGAGTACGTAATGACCGGCTTCATGAAGCAGGTCGTCCCCATTGTCATCGATCATGCCAGCGGCGCCGTCGTGACTGACGAAAACGGCCGCGAGTACCTGGATTGCTTCTCCGGCATCTCGGTCGTGAACGCCGGACACTGCAATCCCGAAGTGATCGCCGCGGCCAAGGCCCAGATGGATAAGCTGGTCCACTGTTCTTCTTATATCTACCACGTGAAGCCGGTGGCTGATCTTGCGGAAAAGATTGCGCAAATCGCACCACACGGCCTGACCAAAACTTTTTTCGGCAACGGCGGTGCCGAAGCCATCGAAGGCGCGATGAAGCTTGCCCGCCTCTACACCGGCAAGCACGAATACATTTCTCTCCACGCCAGCTTCCACGGACGCAGCTGGGGCACACTCAGCATCACTGGCAACCAGGGCCGCAAGAGACGTGGAGGCCCGTACGCCTCAGGCATCGCATTCGCTCCGGCGCCCTACGCTTACCGTTCGCAATGGCGGAACGATCCTGAAGAGTGCGGACGCCAGTGCGCCAAAGCCATCGACGACGCCATCCGCTTTGCCACCTCCGGCGACGTGGCCGCATTCATCGCCGAGCCGGTCATGGGCGAGGGTGGCATCGTCGTTCCGCCGCCAAACTATTTCAAAGAGGTAAAGAAAGTTCTCGACCAGCACGGCATCCTCTTTATCGCCGACGAAGTCCAATCCGGCTTCGCCCGCACCGGCAAAATGTTTGCCATCGAGCACTACGGAGTCGTCCCCGACATCCTGGTCACCGCCAAAGGCATCGCCGACGGATTCCCCCTGAGCGCCTTCACCACGCGCCCCGAAATCGCCGCCGCCTTCAAACCCGGCGACCATCTTTCCACCTTCGGAGGCAATCCCATCTGCTGCGCCGCCGCTCTCGCCAACATCAATTTCATGGAGAAAGAAAATCTTCCAGCCCGCGCCACCGAAACCGGCAACTACGCCATGACCAAGCTCCACGCCCTGCAAAAGCATCACCCACTCATCGGAGAAGTCCGCGGCCTCGGCCTGATGATTGGCGTGGAGCTGGTGAAAGACGAAAAGCTAACTCCAGCCACCACCGAAGCCGAGAGCATCCGCGACGCCCTGCTACGCAACGGCGTCCTGGTCGGCGTAGGAGGCATCTACGGCAACGTGATCCGCTTCCAACCCCCGCTGATCATCACCCGCCAGCAGATCGACCAGGCCATCGACGCATTTGCGGCAGCATTGCAGGAAGTGGCGCAGCCCGCGGCGGTGTAAAGCAAGAAGATGACGGGTGCCCCAGGTTCGCGTTCGTTCTATGGACGCTAACCTGGGTACATTAATGGTACTTTCGAGGGCTGTATTCCGAGCTGAGGCGGACATAGAGTTTTGCTATGCCCACCGGTCTACAACGTTTTCAACAATCCGGGCAATCCCATTTCCTCACCTTCAGTTGCCACCGTAGACAACCCAAGTTCGCTAATCCGGAGGCCTATGACCTCTTCCTCCAATGTTTGGAGGACATGCGCCGCCGCTTCGCCATGTGCATTTACGGATACGTGGTCATGCCCGAACACGTTCATCTATTAGTCAACGAACCGCAGCACGCGACGCTGGCCGAAGCCATTCACTTTCTAAAGTTGTCCTTCGCCAAACGACTACCCAACCGAAAGCACGCCACAGAATCGAGCTCGTTCTGGCAAAAACGCTACTACGACCGCAACGTGAGGGATGCGCAAGAGTTCAGGATAAAGTTACGATACGTGCATCGCAACCCAGTAGAGCGCGGACTGGTGAAGGAGCCAGCAGAGTGGAAGTGGAGCAGCTATCAACATTACGCACTGAGGGAAATTGGGGCGGTCGAAATCGAGTCCGCCTGGACAGCAACGGATCGGGAAGCAGAAACGGAAGGCGGCCCCACGCGAGTGTTACTGAACCCAGGTTAGCGTCCAAAGAACGGACGCGAACCTGGGGCACCGGGCACCCCAATCCTATTTCTCTCGCTAAGGGACGGGGCACCCTTTTTTTGGGCAGGGCAGAATATTGGAATCCCCTGCGCCGCCGCCCGGACACGATGCACGCAGGGTCCGTCGACTCCGCTCGGGACGACGGGATGTTAGCGACGCTGGGCTACTTTCTGCTCTCTAGCCGCCACCAGGCTTCGCGATATTTCTCGAAGCGGCCGCGTGAATTTGTGGAACCGGGATAGAAGCGTAGAGTACGGTGGTTGAGACAGGCCTTCACCGGAATTATGTACCAGATATCGAGAGGCACGATGTAGACCACCAGAAAATCGATATCTTCCTCCGTGTAGAGCGTCCCATGGTGGTGGTTACAGATGCCGTACCTGTGTTTTTCTGGGTATTCGTACTGCGTTGACTTCACCTGCACACGCGACAACCGCGACCCGGAGCCGACGATCAAGTCGTAACGCTCGCTATCGCCCCAAGGCTTGGACACGCTCAATCCGAGACTGGTTGCCTTATTCAGAAATACTGCCTCGGCTTGTTCGCCGGCCCACTTTTGCGTGTTATGCGAGGCTTCTATTTCTTCTACCCACCCCGCAGCCGCAAATATCGAAATCCCCAACTCTTGCTCGATTTCTATCGTCATCCGAATGTCCCTTTGTCCCGCTTTTCCGCCAGCAACAAAAAAGCGCAGCCCGAAGGCTACGCTGGTTTGCTATTAGCACCTAGTTATGTGCTGCATGTTTATATTATCACATCTGGCAAGATAGACGTGCGATATCATCAAAAGTTGCGAGCGGGGGCTGTCCAGCGCGATTTAATTTCGGGCGGTTAAGGATCATCCCGATATCAATCAAATGAGTGCGAGTATAATTCCCAGTTGTTTCGTTGCTAAGCCCCAAACAATCAGTGAGGCCAGAGCAGCAACGCCCTAAAGCAAGCGGGATAACAAAGCCAGTTGTCAGTGCCAGTTCTCGGTTCTCAGTTTGTTCTTCGGAAGCAAGTCTGTCTGGATACAAACGTGAAATGAGCCAGCTCAAATTAGGAGGCAGTATGCGTAAGCAAAAGCTCTCTATCTCAGTTGCTCTCTTGATCGCGTTAAGTTTATCGATCGCGTGTTCGCGTCATCCGAGTGACGACAGCATCGCGAAGGACATTCAGAATAAGATCGCGGCTGATCCCGACACAAAAGATTCGCAGGTCAACGTAACGGCGAATCAGGGTAAAGTTACGCTGACCGGCCAAGTCAAGACTCCGGCAGCCCAGCAGAAGGTGGAGCAGATCGCGAAGGACGAACCGGGAGAGACTGGCGTCGATGATCAAACCGCGGTCCAGGCCGACGCAACCGCAGCGGCTGCACCCGCACCGGCCCCGGCGCCACCGCCTCCTCCGCCAGCGCCGAAACCTCAGCCTGTTGTTGTGCCATCCGGAACTGTGCTTACCGTAAGGGTGGGCCAGGCGCTGAGCTCTAAGGACAGTCAGTCGGGCCAGACCTTTCTTGCCACCCTGGCCCAACCGGTAAGCGTCGCGGGCAGGACAGCGATTCCTGCCGGAGCAACCATCAGCGGCACGGTGGTGACCGCCAAGGCCAAAGGCAAGATCAAGGGCGAAGGCGAACTGACACTCCAGCTCACGAGCGTGACCGTGAAGGGACAAAGCTACACGATCCAGACCGCGGTACTGGAGAACACGGTTAAAGGGAAAGGCAAGCGAACCGCGGCGACAACTGGCGGGGGAGCAGCCGGCGGCGCATTGATCGGCGGGATCGCAGGCGGAGGCAAGGGAGCCGGCATTGGCGCTCTGGTGGGCGCTGGAGCCGGATTGTTGGGCGGGGCGGTGACCGGAAACCAGCAGATTGAAATCCCGGCCGAGTCGGCGCTCAGCTTCCGAATGTCCGCGCCATTAACGCTCCCGCCGCCCGGCCAATGATTCGAGTCTAAACATCCGCCGAGAACTGAGGCGGGGTCGTCCAGTGCGATTTCGTTTGCCTTGATGGATCATTTCTGGTAACGTGCGCCCATTCTCGGGTCGCGTTTCAAAGCGAATGCCGCAAGGGGGATCGGTATGGCATTTTGTACTGTGTGTGGCGCTCAGACGCCGGATGGTTCCACGGTTTGTCCAGCATGCAGCCGCTCTGGAACTCCGCCGGCTCGATCGGCGCAGGCCGCGGCAGGTGGGCTAACCGACAACGTGGCAGGCATGCTGGCCTACGTCACAATTATTCCTGCGATCATCTTTCTGGTCATGGAGCCTTACAACCGTAGCCGATTCGTTCGCTTCCACGCCTTCCAGTGCATTTTTTTCCATATTGCCTGGATCGCTTTGTGGATTGTACTGAGCTTCATCGCGCACATTCCCTTCCTCGGCTGGCTAACTATTCTGATATGGCCGCTAGTCGGATTGGCGGGCTTCGTGATCTGGCTGGTTCTCTTGCTTAAGGCCAATCAGGGACAAATGTGGAAGCTGCCCGTGATCGGGGACATGGCTGAAAAACAGGCTGGCGCTTAATCCACAAACTATCGCCACCGCATGCTCGCCGATCCACGCCAGATCCTTCGTGGCTGACGGCCACTCAGGATGACGTCAACTGAAGACGAGGCCGTGGATTTCGAGCATCATTAGCCCTCGCCGAGTTTCGCTAGCGTTTCCCCTCGTCATTCGCCTTATCCAGCTTGATCTCGTGACGATCCCTTGACAAAAGCTTTACACGCCGCTGACACGCGATGGCCGCGATGTTTAGTAAGTTGCAGTCCGCAATACGGTCGCTTGAATTTCGAACCAGGGGGAGTGGTCGTGACAAATAACGTAAGGTGTAGGGGTTTTGTTCCAAGTCTGCGTAGAGGAATTGCGAGCGCCGGGTATGGATTTGTAATTCTCCTAATGATGCTTGCGGAGAAACCGTTGGCATCAGCGCAGACTTTAACTGTTCTGCACGCGTTTACCGGGACGCCCGACGGCTCCTATCCCATCGCGCCTGTGATCAGAGACGCAGCGGGGAATTTCTACGGCGCCACCTTCGAAGGTGGGACCGACGGCTTTGGAACAGTGTTTAAGCTAGGTAAAAACGGCAACGAGACCCTCTTATTTAGTTTCAACGACAGCCCGAGCGGAGGATTTCCTTCTCAGTCCTTGATTCGGGATGCTTCGGGCAATTTCTATGGCGTCGCGTTGGAAGGGAGCGGCGGCTCGGGGGTGGTCTTCAAACTTAGCCCTAGCGGAAGGGAAACCGTCCTTTACACCTTTGTTGGAGGAAAGAACAACAACCCGAAAGACCCGCAAGGCGGATTGCTCATGGACAAAGCCGGCAATCTCTACGGCACAACTATTAGCGGTGGCGTTTCCGCTTGCAACACTCAGGAACGACCGTACTGTGGAACGGTGTTCAAGCTGGCTAAGAATGGGAAGCTGACTATTCTGCACAGCTTCACCGGCAAATCGGACGGGGCTGGGCCCTCGGGAAACCTTCTCATGGACGGAGCTGGCAACCTGTATGGGACGGCTTTTACGGGCGGCGATCTGGAGTGCACCCTGGGAGACAGGCCGGGCTGCGGCGTGGTGTTCAAACTGGATACCGCGGGCAAGGAAACGGTTCTACATCGCTTCACGGGAAAGGCGGATGGAGCTGGGCCTGCGGGAAGCTTGCTCATGGACGGCGCCGGTAACCTCTATGGGAGTGCGAGCGTCGGCGGCGAGTTCGGAGGGCAATGCGGCGTCCTCGGCGAGGATATTGGCTGCGGAACCATCTTTAAAATCGATACCGCGGGCAAGTTCACTGTTCTGCACAGCTTTAATAACGACGGCTCGGAAGGATTGAATCCGAACGGAGGGCTGGTTAGTGATCCGGATGGCAACCTATACGGCACAACCCAGGTCAGCGGCACCGACGGCATTGGCGGAACCATCTTCAAGGTGGGCAAAACTGGGAAGCTTACCGTCCTCTTCAACTTCGACGGAAGCGAAGGTGGCGCATTACCGTTCTCGGGAGTGATACGAGATTCGAACGGGAACCTCTACGGGACGACGTACGCAGGAAAAGGGACCGTGTATAAGTTAAAGCCCTGACCGCGGAAGTTCGCCCGCAACTGCCGCGCAAAAGCTTCTCAATGCAAGTTATCTCTTGCTGAAGAGCGGTTTGTGCGCGCGTG
Source organism: Terriglobales bacterium (assembly GCA_035601995.1). Taxonomy (GTDB): domain Bacteria; phylum Acidobacteriota; class Terriglobia; order Terriglobales; family Acidobacteriaceae; genus JABDBE01. Next base: position 75,121 of record DATNNE010000171.1, on the reverse strand, counting down.
TCTCCAACCTCGACAGACGCCTCCGTGAATTGCCACTCGATTTATTTCTCATTCGGACCCCTTTTCGGGTAGTCTGTCTGATCTGGTCAGGGGGGAGACAGGTTTGAGAGTTCGGGTGTTCTATCACGACAAATGCTTTGACGGGGCCTCATCGGCGGCGCTCTTTTCCCGTTTCTACCGCGAGCGGATTCGCAACGACGTCCAGTTCGTTTTCTCTGGCTTGCTGCATCGCGCGGGCGCGCTGTTCGACGAAAAGAACTTTGATGGCGAAGAAAATGCCATCGTCGATTTCAAATATTCGAGTTCTCCCAAAATCACATGGTGGTTCGACCATCACGAGAGCGCGTTTCTGTCGCCCGCCGATGCGTCTCATTTCGAACAGGATCAAAGCAATCAAAAGTTCTACGACCCGGATTTCAAATCATGCACCAGTTTCATCGCCACCATCGCAGAAGAGCGCTTTGGTTTCGATTCCGCGCCCGTAGCCGATCTGGTTCACTGGACCGACATTATTGATGGAGCCATGTATCCCGACGCGCGCACTGCGGTTGAGATGCAAGCTCCGGCCATGAAACTGACCATGGTGATCGAGTCGAATCAGACGCACGATTTTGTGCCTCGGTTGATCCCGCTGCTCGCCAGCAAGCCTTTGGCTGAGATCATCCAAGAGCCCTTTGTGGCCTCGCTCTTGCCGCCGCTTCTCGAACGTCATCAGCGTTCGATGGCCATTCTCGGCGAACGCATCGAATCGAAAGATGGCACGCTGTTCTTCGATGTCACGGATCACGAACTCGAGGGCTACAACAAATTCGTTCCGTACTATCTGCATCCGGAATCGGTCTACAGCGTGGGCCTGAGCAAGAGCAGTTTTCGGGTCAAAGTTTCCGTGGGATCAAATCCCTGGGCGCCATCGGAACCAGTTGTGAACCTAGCCAAGATCTGCGAGCGCTACGGCGGCGGAGGACATGCCCGGGTCGGCGCAATCTCGTTCGACGTCAACAAGCAGGAAGCGGCGCGCAAAGCTGCCCACGAAATTGTGGATGAACTGCGCGCTGCGGTCCGGAGCCAAGGGGAACGATCCTAGACGCTGAGCTGCCTGCCAACTCACGTGATCGCCAGCGCTACTTTCGATCCTGTTCTGCGAACCGAGTATCTGGGCCGCGTCGTCAAAGATAAAGTTCTGGTCGAAGATGCCACGTTCGAAGTTCATACTGGCGAGGTTCTGGCCATCGTTGGCCCCAGCGGCTCCGGAAAAACTTCCTTGCTCAGACTCCTGAACCGGCTCGATGAACCCACCAGTGGCACGGTCTACGTGGAAGGAACAGACTACCGGCAAATCCCGCCTCGCGTGTTGCGCCGAAAACTCGGTTTGGTGAACCAGCGTCCGTACCTGTTTCCGGGAACAGTGGAGCAGAACCTGCGATTCGGTCCTGAGCAACACGGCGAGTCCTTGTCGCCGGACTCCGTGGAGCAACTGCTGGCGCGGGTTGGACTCAAGGGCTATGCTAACCGCGACGTCGCTAATCTCTCCGGAGGCGAAGCTCAGCGTGTCTCCGTCGCCCGTACCTTGGCGAATTCGCCGCTGGTTCTGCTGCTTGACGAGCCTACTTCCGCGCTCGATGACACATCCAAGCTGGAGGTTGAATCGGCGATTCAGAACATCGTGCACGACCAGGGACTGACTTGCGTACTTGTTACTCATGACACTGCCCAGGCAGCGCGCCTTGCCGCGCGGGCCCTCCTGCTGGAAGGCGGACGCATCGTGCGCGTCGGCCCGATCAACGAGGTGTTGCATGCTTAAGCTTCTCTTTAACAATCAGCTGTATCTAGGACTCGCACAGGCTTTGGTCGCAGCGCTTGCCGCCATGTCGATTGTGTTGCTGGCCCGCAAACGCGGGATTCATCTGGAGAGCGACACTGCGATCGCAATGCTTCGAGGCATCATTCAGATCGTGGCCGTCGGGTCCGTCCTGCTGCTGTTGCTGCGCGGGCCGCGCTGGACCGGCGCGTTTCTTCTCGCCGGCATGATCGTTGCCGCTGGCGCGACCTCGGCACGTCGCGCCAAGACCGTGCCGGGCGCATTTCGCGTTTCGGCCTGGTCGATTGCATTGGGCGCCGGCTCGGTCATCGCGCTGATGACTTGGCTCGGTGTCATCGATACTGCCATCACGTCGCTGGTTCCAGTTGGCAGTATGCTGATCGCGAATGCCATGAACACGAATGGACTGGCGCTCAACCGCTTTCGCGCGGACGTTCTCGCCCATACCGGCGAAATTGAAACCGCGCTAGCTTTGGGAGCCGAGGCCAGGAACAGTGTTTCCCCTTACGTGCAGGCCTCTTTTGAGGCCAGCTTGATTCCCGCTATCGACAACCTGCGTTCCCTCGGAATCGTGTGGATTCCTGGCCTGATGGCGGGTATGCTGCTTTCGGGTGCCCGGCCAGTCTACGCGGCGATTTATCAGTTCGTAGTGCTGGCGATGATTTTTGCGGCCTCGGGACTCACTTCGCTGGCCAGTACACTACTGATTCGGGACCGCATTTTTACGTCGGCGCAACAATTAAGTTTGCAGCCGGGGAGATAATGTTGCAATGAGTTCTACCGTGCACACTAAATTCGCGCCGGCGGAGCCAATGCATCGGGGCAGCCTCCCGGTCCTGCGTATGGTCGCCTCGCTGGAACTGACCAAGGGGATGATCGTATTGCTGGCGGCGTGCGGCGTTCTCCTGCTGATCCGCCGAGAAGATCCCTGGGATATTGCTGACGGTCTGCTCAAGCTGCTTCACATCAGTCCGGATCACCACTTTGCGCAAGTCTTTCTCGACTGGGCCGACTCGCTAACCCAAGCGAAAATCTGGACAGTGGCTGCAGTCGGGGTGTCCTATTCCGTTTTGCGATTCGTCGAAGCCTACGGACTCTGGTACGCCAGAGCCTGGGCGGAGTGGATCGCTCTCATCTCCGGCGCCATCTACCTCCCCTTTGAAATCTACAAAGTGATTCACCGGCAGAGCCTCTTTCATATCTCCGTCCTGCTCATAAACGTGGCGGTTGTTTTGTACATGGTTTACGAGCTGAAGACAGGGGAAAGCCTCCATCGCATACGCGAATCGACTTGATCGCGAAATTCCGACAGTTATACGGTAGGGACCTGGGTTTCGTGAAAGGGCCGCGCTTCGGTTGCCGTTTCGTGGGCTGCGCCGTTAGCTGGCTCACATTCCGCAGAATCGAGAAATGCTTGCGTCATAGCGTTCAGGCTGGCACTGGATCTTGCCAGAACCCGCAACAGATACTTCTGTGCGACGATGCGGTCGGCAGGGTGAATCAGCTTCCACCAACGCTCCATCGAATTCCGGATCTGCACGTCGGTCTTTTCGCCTTCCACAGCAGCATCGATCAGTTTGTGGACCTTACTCTTCACTGCTTGGTAGGAAACGGAGATTTCCTGCGCCATGGGGGCTCCTGAGAGGTGGGAAGTGTGCAAGAGCTTGGCCAAAGCGGAGGTGCTGAATACTATGGATTTACGGGATTTTGGATTCCAGTAATTGGAGGAGAGTGGCCAACAGATATGGTTTTTCGTAGAGCAACGTGCTATTGGGGGCAAATATCCTTTCTCTGCAACAAACGAATCCGCGAATCCGTAGTAATTAGAGTTGGCCTACCAGCAGGCCTTCCAAATTCCGTACTCAATGTGGCTAATGTTTGTCCAGAGGATGCTCGCCATGAGAGTCGTCTGTTGCGCCGTCTTTAGCTTGCTGATGGCCCTGCCGCCGCTGCCGAAGCCGGTTTCGGCATCCGCTGCCTCAAACCACTCGGCGCAGGCCACGGTTGGATCCGACCACATCCAACTCAGCCTCAACCCCGACGAGGCGGAGGCCGTGCTTGCGATCCTCGACAAACGGGCCGCCGGTACTCCTGTCACCGAGAATGACTGGCTGCGGCTGTTTTCGACTGAACCCTACATTCGTTTGAAGAAGCGCGAGGCCAGCATGCATCGCGACTTAACCGATGACGATTTCAAGCAGTTCGTGCTTTCGCCGGAACTTACGGGCCGGGCGTCTACGCTGCACCAGACGTTGAATGCATGGAAGCACTCCGATCTCGTGGCCGCAGCTCGCCGCGTGCTGGCTTACTTGCCGAAGGAGGCGCACATCCGTGCCAAGGTGTACCCAGTCATCAAGCCGAAGAGGAACAGCTTTGTCTTCGAGCCCACGAGCGATCCGGCAATTTTCCTCTACCTCGATCCGGAAGAATCAGCGACTAAATTTGAAAACACAGTCGCCCATGAACTACACCACATCGGCTATGCGAGTGTCGCTTCACTTGCCGAGGCTAGGCAAAAAGACGTGCCAGCCAACGCCAAGCCCGCGGTGGAGTGGATGGGATCGTTCGGCGAGGGGTTTGCGATGCTGGTTGCCGCAGGCGGTCCGGATGTCGATCCGCACGCCACCAGTTCTCCCAAGGAGCACGCACGCTGGGATCACGACCTGGCAAACTTCAATCAGGACTTGGGATCGCTCCAGCAATTCTTTCTCGATGTCGTGGATCAGAAACTCGTGGGGAAGGATAAGATTGAGGAAAAGGCGTACTCATTCTTCGGCGATGCTCAAGGCCCGTGGTACACGGTAGGCTACAAAATGGCGGTCGTCGTCGAGCATCGGTACGGGCGAAAGGTGCTGATCGACTGCATGCTGGATCCGCGGGAGCTGCTCGCACACTATAACCAGGCAGCAAAAGAGATCAACGAACATGCGCCGGCAAAGCTGGCGCTGTGGTCTCCTGAATTGCTGCAAAAGATTGGCGTTCACACCTGATCGGCGCCGGCGAGGCGGGGAGCGGAAGTATGCCCGACCTACAGTGTTTAAGGTATTGTTCGGGTGAGCGCTGTAGCCTATGTTGTTGGGTCTTGCGCGCGGAGCTTGCGAAAATGAAAAGACCTTCTTTGCGTGTTTCTGGATGGATGGGAGATATTCCGGTCGAGGGCGAGTGTACGTCTTGCGCAGGCGTCCGGTTTAATGTAAGGCCTATCAGTCACCGCCCCAACCGCGAGGAATACCAGAAGTCACTGCAAGGCGCGTTTGGCGCCCACTTGAAGAATGTGCATGTCCGCGAAGATTCCAACGAAGGTGCTCTTCGGATCGCGAAAGAAGACGGAACCAGCATAGGACTGCCGACGTCAACACCTCACCGGTTCTCACGGAAGCTGAGCACTACTCGACGACAGAAACGCGGTCCAGGTTCCCGTCCCGCCGTTCTGAAGGCATTGTCCGCTGCTAGCTGTATACGTTCCCGACGCGTTGACGGTAAGAGCAGTTGTCGCAGTGCCCTTCAAAATCAGTTCGCTGGGTGACTGTGTGAGCTGCAGAATTAGACTATTGCCGCTAAGCGACCCGGTCATCTGCGCCTGCGTGCCGCAAGATGTGCCACTTCCCTTTAAGGTTACCTGTCCAAGCAGCAGGTTGTTTTTGAGTTGCGTCAACGCAGCAGTTGCTTGAATGACACTCGATGGGGAATTGGCCGGCGTCAGCGCGAACACCCAGGTTCCGGTCAAGGACGGCAAGGCGGTTTGGCCGCTGCCGCAGCCGTTGAGCAAACCCAGAGCCAACAACAATGCAAAACGAACGATACTCTTCATGTCTGGAAGTCTAAGGCAGTTTACCCCGGAGGCGCGAACAGAGCAATCTCCCCGGACCGGCTGACACGTTCGTGGATTATTGAATGGTGACCGTGACCGTCTTCTTCGAGCGATGGTACTGATTCGTAGCGTACAGAGTGTATGTGGTCGTCACCGTGGGATAAACCGTGACGGTATCGCCGCGAATTGCGCCAACCTGTGGGGAGACGATGAAATACGAGGCTCCGCTCACCGTCCAGTTCAGGGCCACAGGTTGACCGGGAGTGCTGATCGGCGGGTTTGCGGTGAAGCTACTGATCGTGGGCGCCTTGCCTTGAGGAACATTGTTTGGCGTGTAAACCTGATCCATGAGCAGCACTTCAAACGCCGAAGCTGGCACCTGCTTCAAGGTTCCCAGATCGTCATTGCTCCAGCGATTGTCCGGATCACCGGTCACGAACATCGAACTGCCGTTATCGGCCATGATCATCCCATATTGTTTTAGCGCGGTCAGGATTACCTGCGCTTGCGGCGGGAATGAAGAGATGTCGTAGCTGGCTTTGAGGCGCATCCGCATCCCCATGGGAGCGGCGAATGAATTCGTAGAATTGGGTGCCCAATGCGACGCGGGCGGAGTAAAAGCTTCGCGGCTGTATTGCAGGGTGAACCGCAGAGCATGCTGGATTTGACCGCTGGCAACCTCGTCATAGCGGGCTAGTCCGGCGAAGACAGGCAAGCCGGCCGCGTCCGCGGACGTCCATGTGTACGGACGCTGCTCGTCGTTAAGCAGATCCCACACGGCGGCAGAAGCCGCCTTCCAGTTTCCGTCCTTCTGAGCGAAAGAGTAGTAAAGCTCGTAGAGCCAGCAGTTGTCACGGTCGAGCACCAGAACGTGCCAGTCACCATTGCCCGGGTGCGGATAGCCTTCAATGGGAGCGTTGTGCGGAATGGGCATGGGCCCGGGATCGCTCTCGCTGCCGTAGGCAGTGAAATGGATGTTCACGAATGGAGAGCCGCTGACGACGTCGTAAGGAATGCCAATGGTCGAACCATCATACAAGCCCGCCCCGAAGTCAGGATGCAGCGGAGTATTGGTGCCGATGAAGTTGATAATTGCGTCCGAGTTGGGATCGACCGACGCGTTGGAAATATTCTGATTCCAGGCATTGTCCGCAGGGAAGGGAATAAAACCGTTCAGACTGGTGTTTCGGCCAAGGCTCATGCTACTGCAGGAGCTCTGAGCATACAGCGGAGAACACAGCAGCATTGCGGAGAAGGCAAAGAGAAATCCAGCGCGTCGCATAAAAACCTCGTGGGGAAAAGTGGCGACACGAGCAAATTACCACAAGTCTTGCGGGACGACCGACACGGTAGTGCAGGACTCAGGCACGTCCGGGGGCCGCCCGGTCAAGAACCCCAAGAACGCCTTTCCGCCGAAATCTTGTCAAGCCCCCTAAACCACCAATTTCCCCGCAACCTGCTGATTCGGTGGGTAAAATAAATAGCAAAACCATGTCATAGTTGACCCTCCAATTTGCTATTCTTGAATTAGGGACTAAATCTCGAAACCAACAGGCGCGACCGGAAATCCGGCTCGCGCCTTTTTCATTGGAGCGAAAATTGAAGAAAGCAGCAAAAAAATCAGGCAAGAATCAGAAGCAAGTCTCAACCATGGTCCGCCGCCCACTAAGCTGCAAAGCCAAGGGCGAATTGGGGGAACTCGCCTTCGCCCACAAGGCGGCAGCCCTCGGCTTCGGCGTCGCTAAACCCCACGGAGATAACGAGCCCTACGACTTCATCGTCGACTCGGGCGAGCGCTTGTGGCGGGTACAGGTGAAATCGATTTACACCCTCTCTCGCGGTGGCTATCGCGCCGCGGGCGAGCGCTGCAATCACATACCCTACAAGCAAGAAGAAATCGATTTTCTCGTGGCCTATATCGTTCCCCTACGCATATGGTACGTAATCCCAGCGAATCGTGTGGCAGTTTCAACCGCTCTGGCCTTCTATCCGTCAGGATGCAGGCAGGGCGGCGGTCGCTTCGAGCCCTATCGCGAAGCCTGGCATCTCATGGCGCACGGCGGCAACTCAACACCACAACCGAGGATACTGCGCCGCGTGCATGCCATGGCTTGTGAGGGAAAATATCCAGCAATCGCAAGACACAAACTTCAGCTGGTCGATTGGAACGACTAGCCTCGAATCCACTCCGCCGATGGGTTTGCGTTTAAGTCGTCCTCAACTCTTCCCACGCTGTCGGGCAGAAAAATGGAAAAAATAGTGCCGCTGGAGCCTGAGGCCGTGCGGCTGCGTACGCGAATCGTTCCCTCATGCTTCTGCACGATGCCGTGCGAAAGCCAGAGACCCAGTCCGGTTCCAGCGTCCCCCTTGGTGGAATAGAAGGGCTCGAAAATGCGTGTCAAATCGCTTTGCCGTATGCCGCTGCCGTTGTCCGCGATGGTAATGCGCACTCCAGTTATATGCGCTGCGTTGCCATTTCCATTGGACCAGTCGCGACCCCGAGCCACGCGGAGAGTTAATCGGCCACCTTCGTCGAGGGCATCGAGCGCGTTGAGGATGAGGTTGGAAAAGAGCTGCCGGAGCTCCCCGACGAAGCCGCGAATTTCGATGGTGCCGTCGTACCTTTTCTCGACCTGAATGTGCTTGTCGTTCAACTGACGCAGATAAAGCTGCAAGACATCGTCGAGCGTGCCCGCCACATTCAGCGGCGATGGCGATGAACTTTCGCGGACGAATCCCAGCATCTGTTGAGCGATTGCCGCGATGCGAAGCACTTCTTTTTCTGCCATCTCCAGATATTGATCCTGGCTGGCGGGCCGATGGCGCGCGAGGTACATGAGGTTGATGACGGCTTCCAGCGGGTTGTTGATTTCGTGGGCAACGGCGGCGGCGAGACGCCCGGCGGTGGCTAGCTTTTCGTTGCGGCGCAGCGCTTCTTCCGAACGCCGCTGCGCGCTGATATCGTGCGCGATGCTGGATGCGCCGATCACCTCTCCACGCCCGTTGCGAATCGCCGAAAGCGAGATGTCCACGGCGATCCGCGTGCCGTCTTTCCGAATGCGTTCGGAGGCATGGTGCTGGATGGACTCGCCCCGCATCACTTTTCTCGTGATGCCCGGCACCTCGTCGGGACGCTCCGGCGGACCCAGAACTTCGACCGGCATACCGATCGCCTCGGCGGCAGAGTACCCGTAAAGACGTTCGGCGCCAGGATTCCAACTCGTGATGATTCCATTTGCGTCTCCGGTGAGGATGGCATCGTCAGAGGATTCGACCATGGCCGCCATCTGCCGCTGAGTCTGTTCGGCGCGCGTCTGCGCGCGGGAGCGTTGGCGAGCCAGACTGGCGGTGAGAATCGAGACAGCAATAAATACCACCAGGCGGCCGTAATCATTGGCAGAAAGGGAAAAACTAAAGCGCGGCTCAAAGATGAAGTAGTCGATTGCGAGGCTGGATGCGGCAGTGCATAGCAGCGCCGGCCCGAAGCCCGCAAACCGGGCACTCACAATGACTGCGGCAATGAAGATGGCAAATGGATCCTGGCGCATGACCGGCCACAGAAACCAGATGCCCAGGGCAACGCCCGTCGCGGCGAGCGCAACGGTGTAGCGTAGAGTCCACTGACGCCACTTCCCGCCAGGATTTGAGTGCGCAATGTGGGCTGGAGACATGAGAACGAGAGACCAACCAGCGCAGGGATAGCGAGGTGTGCGCAAACCTCGACCGTCCAAAAACAAATGCGCAGGTACGGAACCAATCTAGCAGGGTAAGGGCAGTCGTGCAATTTGCAGAGATGAGATGGAGACCGAGAAATCGGATCGGCGCGGAGATTTCTCGATCGAGATTCTCCGCGCCGTTCTTAATCCGCTTGACGACCAGACTTACTGTTGTTGCGCCGTGTTCAAAGTCGGACGTCCTGCGTTAGGCCCTTGGGTGGTTGGAATCACGGTCAAAGGCGACTGCAGGGTAAAGTTCAGCACGGTTTCCGACGGCAGTTTGATCTGCTGACCATGGGTAACAGCTTGCGCGCCAGCACCTAATCCGCCGCCAGCGACCGCTCCAATCGCAGCTCCTTTGCCGCCCCCGGCAAGGGCGCCGATGATCGCGCCGATTCCAGCACCACCACCGACCTTCTCGGCCGTGTTCTTGCCCCGCGAGCTGCCTTGCTTCTGGTACTGATTGGTTTGAATGTTGTAGGTGCTGCCAGAAGCGATAATGCGATCCAGTTGAAGCACCAGCAAAGATTGTCCCGCGAACTTACCGGCACTTTGCACCGTTACGACGTGCCCTTCAACGCTGTAGCCTGCGGGAATCGCGGTGGCGCCCTCAACGGCGAGCGCTGAATTCAGCGTGGCATGGAAAGTCTGGCCCTGAGTCGCAGTTTCTGAATCAATTGGGTCCACCAACCTAACGGCGAAAGTTGTGCCCGAAGGAATCGTGACCTTCTGCGGCGGCGGTGGAGGCGGCGGCGGTGCCGGAGCCACTGGCGCAGGCGTTGGAGCCGGCGGCGGTGGGGGCGGCGCCTGGGCGACCTCGACCGCAGCCTTTGAAGAATCATCCTGAGGTTTGGAAACTTTGCGGCGGTGCTTCACCGCGGACGCTGGTGGGGGCGGCGGAGGAGCTTGGGCCGCAATCGGCGGCGGCGGAGCAACTTGCAAGTTGTTTACCACCTGCTTCACTCCCGGTTCACTCGACGCATAGCGAGCCGCCGCGTCGCGCTGAGCATCCGTGTCCACCTGACCGGAAAGCGTCACGCTTCCCTTATCGGCCTGCACGATCAATTGCTTGCCCTGGAGACCGGAATCTCCGTTCAGCTTGTTCTGAATATCGCTCGCAATCTGGGTGTCCGTCGGAGCTTTGGCGCAGCCGACAGAGGCAACCAGGGCACTGAGCAAAACAATCCCAATGAGGTAAAAAGAAAGCCTCGCCTTCATAACGTCACTCCTGCTGATTTAAGTCTGATGTAAATAGTTTAGATGCACGAACAGGTTGAGTTCTGTGCAAAAAAAGTTGTTGGAAACCTCTTGGTCATCAGGGCTTGCAAAGCTTTTGTAGCAAATAATTTGTCGCGCCTTCGAGAAATCGTTAGGGCCGGGCAGCCACGGATCTCCCCGCAGAAAGCCACTTAACTTTGGTGCAGAAATTTGTAATCTAGGATGCTGGCTGCGAGCCTTGTGTTCTGAGTTTCTGCTTGCGCGCCTTTTTTCTCTGGTACATCTTTGGTACGAGTAATACGTCCCTGGCAGAGCACGGTACTGTTTTTTTGCCCAGAGATCTCTTCGGGCATCTCGAAAACCATCTCGACCAGCGTGTTGTCAGGAAAGCGCTGCGATCCCTGCAAAAGCACGCCGGACTGGCTGAGGTTGGCGATCGTACCTTCATACCAGCTTCCGAGGTTCTTCACCCGATAGCGCACAGGAGTGTCGAGCTTCAGTCTGCGAGCTCGAGGAACCCACGTAGGTTTGCGAGCACGAGTACGGCTCCGGCGCACGCTGGTGCTCTCCGTCTCGTTGCTAGACTGGCTGTGATCGACGCGCTCGATTCGCCGCATCGTCGTCCAGTCATAACTGTATTCGACGGCGCAAAGCAGGCAGACCTGGTAGAAATGACCATCGGCGCCACGCCGCGGCCAAGAAAACTCGTGGGAGCAACGGCCAAGCATAAGCACATCCAAAAGCTTCTGGGGCATGTTCGTCTTTCCGGGTCGGGATCGCCGGAAAGGACATCATCTAACGGCGGCGTAATTTTGTGTAGGTTACTTTCGTGTCATTCACATCCTGCTGATTCGATACGGTTCGAAAAGCGCGCTAGGCGGTTCTTGACTCCTCTTTCGGAGAGGCAAACGAAGTAAAGTGATACGAGCGCCTCTGAGCTTGAGTAAAGATTATGTCCGGCAGAGTTCGAGTCGTCAATCTCGAAGACGGATTCCCCACTCGCGATCAAGCTTACCAAAAGCTCGAGGCGGCGCTCGCGCGCGCGCGAAAGGATGGTATCGCGGTGCTGAAAGTCATTCACGGTTATGGCTCGACGGGTACGGGCGGCGTATTGCGGTTTGCAATTCGCGGCTACTTGCGTCAGCGAAAAGATAAAAAAGAGATTGCGGCGTTCGTCAATGGAGAGAGTTTGTCGAGTTTTGACGAGCGCAGCAAACTGTTATTTGCGAGGGTGCCAGAATTGGTGCTGGACAGCGATGTGGGGCGCGGTAACAAGGGAGTTACGTTAGTGTTGCTGTGAAGTTTTCTCACGTTGCGGTGCATTTTGGGGCGTTGATTTTTCGGGTCATTGACTCTCGGATCATCGACGGCTGTGTATGATTTGCAGGTGAAGGTTGGAGCCGAGTCCGGCGTTACGGCTTTCGTCCTGGCGGGCGGCAAGAGCTCTCGCATGGGAAGCGATAAGGCTTTCCTTCGATTGGGAGAAGAAACTCTTCTGTCTCAGGCATTGAAGACGGCGGGCGCCGTCGCCGGGGAAGTCCGGATTGTGGGGGACGCCAGCAAGTTCGCGGCGTTTGGCCGAATAGTCGAGGACGTGTATCGCGACCGGGGGCCGCTCGGAGGAATTCATGCGGCACTCTCCAGCACAACGACCGATTTGAATTTGATGCTGGCGGTCGATCTGCCTTTCGTTGGACTGAAGTTTCTGAAATATCTGCTTGGACGGGCGCGGGAATCTGGAGCAACCGTGACGGTTCCGCGCGCTGGTTCAGGATTGCAACCGCTTTGTGCAGTCTATCGGCGCGGGTTTGTGGATGTGGCGGAACCTTCATTGCGCGCGGGGAAAAACAGGATTGATTCACTATTCGCGAAAGCAGCGACTTGCGTGATCGAAGAAAACGAGTTAGTGAAGGCTGGTTTCTCATCCGAGATGTTCCGAAATTTGAACACGCCCGAAGAGTTCGAGATGGCGAGGGGTCGACATTTGGGCAGTTGAGCTAAGCTACGGTTCGTCTAACATCGGGAAGAATGACTAACGGAGAGCCGAACTCTTATGGGTAGCAACGGACAATTGGCACCATATATCGAGTTCAAGGATGTGTCGAAATCCTTTGGCGCGAACTGTGTGCTCGACCACGTCAGCTTCGATGTCATGGCGGGGGAGACGGTTTGCATCCTGGGACGAAGCGGCGTAGGCAAATCGGTCACGCTGCAAAACATTATGGGTTTTCTCAAACCAGATTCGGGCCGCGTGATCGTGGCCAGGGAAGACATTACCGACTACACCGAGCCAGAGTTGCAGCGCATCCGCAAGAAAGTAACCATGGTATTCCAGAACGGAGCGCTCTTTGACTCGCTGACCGTGGGTGAGAATGTGGCATTCCCGCTGCGGGAGCGCGGCGACCTGAAGGAAGATCAGATCTACCAGATCGTCGATGGATTGCTCGATATGGTGGGAGTGAAAGAAATGCGCGATTTGCTTCCCTCGGATTTGTCGACGGGAATGAAGCGATCGGTGGCCATCGCCCGCGCCCTGGCGGCGCAACCGGAATGCGTTCTTTACGATGAACCCACGACCATGGTTGATCCGCTGATGGCGCAGTTGCTGGGAGATTTGATCAAGCGCCTGAAGACTCAGTTACACCTCACCAGCGTGGTCGTCACCCACGACATGCGCCTGGCCAAGAAACTGGCCAACCGAATCGTATTTCTGCACGAAGCCAAGGTTATTTTCTTCGGAACCTATCCAGAGATGGAGAAAAGCAATGAGCCGATCGTGAAGGAATTCCTGGAACTGGATGAGCTGACCTTAAAAGCGTAGTTAGGCTTCAGGCATCAGGCTTCAGTTTTTAGAATCCTTCCCGCACTAATCGCTCGATCGTGATCGAGCTGTTCGCCGAATCCCCTTGCAGCATCTTCTCCACATATTTTGCGATCATGTCCACTTCCAGATTCACCGGGTCGCCGGGCCTGAGCGATTTCAGATTGGTCATCTCGGTGGTGTGCGGAATAATGGCGACCGTTACTTGCGTTCCTTCGATCTTCGCGACCGTGAGGCTGATGCCTTCGATCGAGAGTGAGCCTTTGAAGATGACGTAGCGCGCCAGTTCTGGCGGAATCTCGATGCGAAGCCAATAGTTGTCAGCGCCGGGGATTTCATCGAGTGCGATGAACTTGCCGGTGCCGTCCACGTGACCCTGCACGATGTGTCCGCCGAAGCGTCCGTCAGCGCGCATGGGGAGTTCGAGATTCACCAGCGCGCCCGGTTTGATGCGGGAGAACGACGTGAGATTCCAAGTCTCCTCGGCCAGGTCGGCGCCGAACGACTTAGGCGTGATTTCGAGGGCCGTGAGGCAGACGCCGCTGACTGCGATGCTGTCGCCCTTTTTCAGTTCCTTGGCCAGATGCGAAGCGGCGACGGTGAGGCGGCGGTTCTCGTTTTCGTGGGCGATACCAGTAACGCGTCCAACTTCTTCAATGATGCCGGTGAACATGGAATCTCCGTGATATGGCTTTAGGCTTCGGGCGTCGGGCTTCGGGCTTCAGGTCGTATATTTAAGCCTAACGCCTGACGCGTGAAGCCTGGAGCCTGACGCCGATCCGTCAATCTCCGTACGGATCTTTCAAGTATCCCTCGACTGCAAAATCTTCACCAAAGCGGTGGAGGCGGATGGACTTTACATGGGCCGCGTCTCCGAAGGTCGCGAACCCAGCACCTGATGCGAACGGCACGGCAGTTGTGCCTCCGAGAATTCTAGGTGCGTAATAGAAAAAGATCTTGTCGACGATACCCGCGGCGAGCGCGCCCGCGTTGACCATTGCGCCGCCTTCAATCATCAGGCTGGTAATTTCCATTTGGCCGAGAAATTTGGTTACGGCGGCCATCTCAAGGTGGCCTCCCGAGTTGGCCGCGGGCAACTGCTCCACCTGTATACCGAGTTTCAGCAACTGCTTTTTCTTTCTCTCTTCAGCGAAAGAACAAAGCACCAGAACATCGCTAGCGGCACTTTTGACTATGCGCGACTCGAGGGGCAGGCGCAGGCGCGAATCGAGGACCACGCGCAGGAGTGGACGACGGCGAGAATGGCCGCCGCGGTCGGTGAGTAGCGGATCATCCGCAATCACCGTGCCAACCCCGACCAGAATCGCGTCATGCTGATGACGAAGTTCCTGCACATGCGCGCGCGCCGATTCCCCCGTGATCCAGTCGGTCCGAGTTGAATCCAACGCCCCGGGGGCAGAGTGATTCGCCGATTGATTTGGAGGCGGCGCGATTTTCCCGTCGAGCGTCATCGCAGCTTTCAACGTGACGAGCGGAACATGATGGCGAATATATTTAGCGAAAGATTCGTTTAGCGCTTTTGCCTCCCCTTCAAGTATGCCGGACGTAACGTTGACCCCGGCGCTGCGAAGCTTGGCGAATCCCTGGCCGCTGACCAGCGGATTCGGATCCTGCATCGAAGCGACCACGCGCGAGATTCCGGCGGCAATAATGGCATCGGCACAAGGTGCAGTGCGGCCCTGATGGGAACACGGTTCCAGGTTGATATAGAGAGTCGAGCCGCGAGCTTTTTCTCCGGCCTGCTCGATAGCCAGGATTTCCGCATGTTTGACGCCGTCGTAGGTGTGGCTGCCGTTGCCGACGATTGCGCCCTTCGCGTCCACAATCACGGCACCTACAGTGGGATTGGGTGATGCCAGACCTACGCCCTGCCGCGCTAACTCCAGGGCTTGGCGCAGATAGCTTTCGTCAGTGTCGCGGGATGTAGTCACGGCAGGAGCATTATTTCACCACGGAGACACAGAGGCACAGAAAAGCACAGACCGGGTTACCTCTGTCGCGGTGAAAACGATCTAGAGTCGTCCTCGGGTTCAGCAACCGCGGCACCGCTGCGACCCTTTGGACCGCGACGAAGCGGGACGAGTCTATCCGCATAAGGATCTGTCGGCGGTAGCGGCTTTCCGCGGATGCGACGCCACAAATCCCGCAAAACCTGAAACGCATTTCGCCGAGTCTTTGAATCACTCATACTCAGTTACGCGAACAATGAATCGACAAAATCCTTGGCGTTGAACGGCAGCAGATCCCCAGCTTTTTCGCCGACGCCAACATAGCGCACCGGCAGCCCCAGTTCTCGGGAAATCGCAACTACTACGCCACCCTTTGCAGTGCCGTCGAGCTTGGTGAGCACGATTCCGGTCACCCCGGCCGCGTCGGTGAACTGGCGCGCCTGCTGCAGGCCGTTCTGGCCGGTCGTGGCGTCCATCACCAGCAAGGTTTCGTGGGGCGCGCCGGGAATAATCCGTTGCGCGGTCCGCCGCATTTTATCGAGCTCCGCCATGAGGTTGGTTTTGGTGTGGAGACGCCCAGCCGTGTCGACGATGACGTAATCGCTGTGGCGCGCGGACGCGGCTTGCAGAGCGTCGTAGAGCACGGCTGCGGGATCGCCGCCGGCTTTCGTCCGGATCACTTCGGTTCCAGTGCGCTGGCCCCAGATTTCCAGTTGCTCGATGGCGGCGGCGCGAAAAGTATCAGCCGCGCACAACAGCACGGTTTTGCCTTGCGAACGAAAGACCTGCGACAGCTTGCCAATGGTTGTCGTCTTTCCTGTGCCATTGACGCCGACCACGAGAATTACTTCAGGTATGCCGTCGACCTTCTTGACAGGGCTGGTATTGGCGGCATCAAGGATGGACAGAAGCTCGTCTTTCAACAGGCGTTTCAGTTCGTCAGCATTCCTGATTTGCTTGCGATCAGCCTTTTCGCGAAGTTTGTCCAGCACCTCGCGGGTGGTCGTGTTGCCCAGGTCGGCGCCAATGAGTGTGGCCTCTAGATCGTCGAGAGTCGCACGGTCAATTTCTTTGCTGAAGGAAACAACTTCTTCGATGCGCTGGCTGAGATTTTCGCGGGTCCGCGTGACCGCCTCTTTCATGCGGTCGAAGAGGCCGGGTTTCTGCTTCTCGTCCAGGCTGCCAAAAAGGGTCTGAATCATAGGTGTTGGAAATAATGCGCTAAAGATCAATTATAGCGGCTGGTGATCATTTCAACTTTTCGCCGAGCGTTTCGGAGACACCGGATTATGCAAGGTCGAATGTCTAAGCGGGAGCTTCCGAGACGGCCGGAATTGGAGTCGCAGGTTTCGGAGTTGGGACAGTAGGCGCAGCCGGGACCGCGGGCACAGTCTGGCGCGGGATGCGAATGTCGCCGCGGTAGTAAATCGCAGTTATAGCTGAAGCTGCGGTGGGATCGAGGCGCTTCCCGGAGAGATTGTGAATGATTTTCAACGCGTCCACGGGGTCGTGCGCCTGTTGGTAAGGGCGGTTGGTCGTAAGCGCGTCGAAGGTATCGGCGACCGCGATGATGCGCGGTAGAAGAGGAATTTGGTCTCCCTTTAGGCCATGGGGATAACCCCGTCCGTCGAGCGATTCATGGTGCAACTCGATTCCCGGAATCATGTCTTTCAGTTGCGCCACCGGGCGCAGGATGTTCGCGCCCTTGGTAGTGTGCGTTTTCATGATGTCGAATTCTTCCGGAGTGAGTGCGCCCGGCTTCTTCAAGATACGATCCTCGATTCCGATTTTGCCGACATCGTGCAGTTGGGCGGAGATGCGCACAGTCTCTATGAAATCTTCTGACACGCCCATTTCCTTGGCAATCATCAGGGAATAGCGGGTAACGCGGTCGGAGTGGCCACGAGTGTAAGGATCTTTTTCGTCGACCGCGCCGGCGAGCATCTGAATCGAGCCCATGAACAAGTCACGATTCTCGGTGGCGGCGCGTTTGAGGTCGAGCACGAAGTGCTCAAGCTCCTCCGACATGACGTTGAAAGTGTCGGCTAGTTCGCCGATTTCAGTGCGGCTCTTGACGTGGACACGCTGGGAAAAATCCCCGCCCGCAATCGCCCGGCTGAAATGAGTGAGGACCTGCAGTGGATTTGTGATCCGTCGAGCGGCGAAAACGCTGATACCCACGCTGAGAGCGATGGCCATCATGGCAAGGGTGCGGGCGTTGCGCTGCATCTCATACACGCCGCGATACGCCTCGGCGCGCGGCTTTTGCACCACCACCGCCCAGTCCAGATTGTTCACGGGACTGTAGGTGCCGAGCATTTTGATGTTGGTATTGCCGGAGCGCAGGTTGAATTCGCGGGTCGCGGCCACCATTTGAACTTTTGTGCCCGCCTCGACGAAGTTTCTCACGATTTCCAGGTTGGACATGTCCTGCCCGGTGGCGTAGTCGGAAGTCGCGCCCGCGACCAACCGCCCCTGGCTATCCACTACGTACGGAGTGAGGCCGCCTCGGTTGACTTCCTGCAGGCGGCGTATTAGAAACTGCAAATCCACGACAGAACCGATCATGCCCAGGAAACTGCCGGCGTAGGTTACGGGAGTGCTTACGAGCATGACTGTGCGAGCGGATTTCCCGGTGCCGACCACCAATGCTTCGCTGTTATAGATTCGGCCTTCACGGGCAGCAGCGTAAGCTCGCTCGAGTTCGCGCTGCAGGAAGGCGTCGGGGGCAATGCGTCCGGCGGAGATTCCTTTGGCCTCGGAATTCAACAGGGTGGCATACGCCAGGTCCTCGGACGAGGAAACAAAATTCTCCAGCAGGGCCCGCAACTCGGGCGCTTCCACATGCTCGGAAGTGATGTCCCCGCCACTGGCGACTTGGAGTGCGGAGGCCAGATTGGCCTGCATCATGCGCAGAGATTCTTGATGCTGCGAGATGTCATCCGCGAGCGAGCGCGTGACCGTATTCTGCAGAAGTCTCTCATTTGTGATCAGGCGGTCGCGGTTGATCGACTCCACCTGGGCCGAGTAAAAATACATGGGAACGACGCTGATCAGTACGAGCACACTTAGAATGACGTACAGAATGGGCAGGCGAGATGGCGTCGGTAAATGCAGCGACAAGTGACCCCTGCGAGCGGTTTCTACGCGGTCGACAATTCAACGCTTACAGTTAAAGTGTAGCCTCATATTGCACTCGAGAATTGTTACGAAGGTACCCCGAAAAGCGGTGCCCTTCGGGCAGTTTGGAAGATTCTGAATAGGTATGAAAAGCGGGTAATTCGATTGGTTCAGAGCGGTAGTTCTTCCGGCGGCGGATAACCGTGCTGCTCCCGCCCAACTTTGCCGTCGTATTTCTTCGTTGTTTTGAACATCTCGAGATGGCCATCACCCGAAGAAGGTCGGCATCGCTCACGAAGGCCCTGCATTTCTTGGGGCGACATCGGTTTGAAGCCGCGCGCAATTCCCACGTTCTGGTGCAGCACGTCCAGCGAGTCGATGCCGCAAATAGTGGTGGCGACCGGCAGGCTCATTGCATAGCGAAGCGCTTCTTCCGCCCTCACGACGCCATACTGGATCGGCTGGCCGTCGCCCCCGAGGCTCTTCATGCCGAGCGCTGCAATCCCCCGCCGCTGAAGTTCAGGGAGCACCTGCTGTTCGAAGCTACGAAAGCTTGCGTCAAAACAGTTGAGTGGCATTTGGACAGAGTCGAATGGGTAATCGTGCGCCAGCATTTTGAGATGGATCGCCGGACTCTTATGTCCGGTGAAACCGACAAAACGTACTTTGCCCTGCTTTTTGGCTTCATCCAGCGCTTCGACCACACCACCCTTTGCGAAATGCAGGTCCGGGTCGTTCTCATAGATGACCTCGTGAATCTGCCATAAGTCCAAATGGTCTGTGCCCAACCGCTTCAGGGACTCCTCCAATTGTTGCATGGCGACGTTCTTATCTCGGCCGTGGGTGCAAACCTTGCTCATCAAGAAAACTTTATCGCGCCTTCCCTGTAAACCAAGCCCCATCCATTCTTCGCTGCGGTGGTCGTTGTACTCCCATGCGTTGTCGAAAAAAGTGACTCCCGCATCTACCGCCTCCTGAACCAGGCGTACGGCCAGATTGCTGGATTGCACCGTCCCGAGATGATATCCGCCAACGCCGATGATTGAGACTTGTTCGCCTGTGTTTCCGAGCGGCCTGCGAGGAATCTGGTCGGCGCCGCTGTTCGTCATTTGCGGCGGAACTGCAGCCGATACGATTTGGCTGGGCAAAACTGAAGTCGCAAGCACTGTCCCCGCCGACGCCAGGCCTGCTTGTATGAAAGACCGCCGCTCGATTTCTGGAGCCGCCTGGGATTCCTCACGTTGTCGATGTTGATCCATTCCTCACCTCCTCGACGGCTCGGGTGTTGTCTCTGGCACCAACCAGGGGCCGCCGGCCTTTTCCAACATCTCCGTGACCTCTCTTTGAGTGTGATCGAAGGGAAATCCATGAGGCATTCGGGTCATCGGGTTGTCATAACGCAGCGATACTTTGTACGGCTCGAAGCGGCCGTCGGCCGCTGTCGGAGCGCAACGAGCGCGCAAGGCCTCCATCTCGCCCTGAGTCATCGGCTGAAAGTCGCGCACCACGCGCAAGTTCTGGTGCAGCACGTCCAGCGAGTCCATGCCGCAAATAGTGGTGGTGACGGGCAGGCTCATCGCGTAACGCAACATTTCCTCAGCCTGAACAACGCCGACTTTTATCCCCCACGCGGTACCGCCCATGCTCTTCATGCCCAGCGCCGCCATGCCTCGCCGATTGACCTCGGGCAGCACCTGCTTCTCGAAGCTGTGGAAGCTGGCGTCGAAGGGATTCAGCGGCATTTGCACTGAGTCGAATGGATAACCGAGTTCGAGCATCTTCAGGTGAAATGCAGGATCATTGTGACCGGTGAAGCCGACGAATCTGACCTTGCCTTCTTTCTTGGCTCGATCAAACGCTTCCAGGACGCCGCCTTTGGCGTAGGCCAACTCCGGGTCGTTGTCGTAAACGATGCCGTGGATCTGCCAGAGGTCCAGATGATCGGTTTGATACCGCCGCAGCGAGTCTTCGAGCATCTGCATGGCTAATTTGCCGCTTCGCCCATGGGTGCAGACCTTTGTCATCAAGAACACCTTTTCGCGGCGCCCGTCCCGGAGCGCTCTGCCCAAGATGGTCTCCGTCTTGCCGTTGTAATACTCCCAAGCGTTGTCGAAAAAAGTAATGCCGGCGTCTACTGCTTCATGAACGAGTTGCACTGCCTCGTCCAACGTCGGCACATCGCCGAGATGATGACCACCCACCCCGATAGCGGAAATGCGCGCATCCTTGCTTCCGAATTTGCGATAAATCATGTTGCCCGTTCCCCCTGCCGACGGTACCGCCGATCTTCCTGACGCTATTGAATATAAGCCCTCGTTCGAGTTTGCCGAGACGGCGGCGGATGTGGCGGCCGCAGCACCCGCACCGACTTTAAGAAAGTCCCGTCGAGTCGTACTCATCTCTACGCCTCCAATTCCCGTAATCGACTCGTCCATCGTTGAGCGATTGCGAGCAGAAGATTGTCGTCCGGTCGCGAAAATACCCTTAGCAAATCTTCACCGGCAATAAAGCCGTGTGGACAAAAGTTCCAACCCGAATAACGCGATTGCTACCACCCCGAACCCGATTTTCGTTTTCACTGCCTGTCGGATGCAAGGTCCCGAAATGCTGAGATGAATTTTCGAAAGCACTGGGTACAACAATTTTGCACGCAGCCAGACATATGGATGCGCTTTCTAGGTCGACCTTCGAGCTTCTCAACTGCCCTGATAATCGTCGGGCGAGTGGCGGGCCGCACGGGCGAGGACGCCCACGCTTACATCGTCCCGGTTTCGCTCTTGGCACTGCGGGTCATCAAGTCGTGGATGGCGTCGCGGGGCGGCTTGCCGTGATGCAGGATGGCATCCATCTGCGCGGTGATCGGTATTTCAACGCCGCGTGCGCGAGCTAGCTCCACGGCGGCGTGAGTGGTAAAGACGCCTTCGGCCACCATACCGTGCATGGCGGCGATGACCTCCGAAAGCTTGCGTCCGCGGCCTAGCTCGACTCCCACACTGCGATTGCGCGAAAGGCCGCCGGTACAGGTGAGGACAAGATCGCCCAGGCCTGCGAGTCCGGCCATCGTATCCTGACGACCACCGCACGCGATGACTAAGCGTGTAATCTCGGCCAGGCCACGGGTGATCAGGGCGGCGATCGAGTTGTGTCCGAGCTCAAGACCGTCGCAAACCCCGGCGGCAATGGCGATGATGTTCTTCAGCGCGCCGCCGAGTTCGACGCCAGTGACATCCGTGTTGGTGTAAACGCGAAAGCGCGGATCGCCGAATTCTCGCTGAATGGTTTCCGCCATGGCGGAGTCTTCGGACGCGATGGTGATCGCCGTTGGATCGCCGCGGGCCACTTCTTTGGCGAAGGTTGGTCCGCTCAACGCGCCGATAGTGGGCTGGAACCCTCCATCAGCTCCGACTACGAGAGAGATCACTTCCGTCATGCGCAGCAGAGTGCCTTCTTCGAGACCCTTCGTCGCGCTTACAAATAGCATGGCGGGTTTCAGAAATGGACGCATTTTCTGGAACAGGGCACGGCAGTGTTGCGAGGGCATGACACTCACGACAATTTCGGCGTCCTGAAGAGCTTCCTCGAAACTGCCGGTGACAGAAACGCGGTCGGGAATGGCGTGTTCTGGAAGAAAGAGTTCGTTGACCCGGCGCGACGAAATGGAATCGCGCACTTCCTTTTCGTGGGCCCACAGGCGAACACGATGCGTGCCCTTTCGTCCCAAGACGATGGAGAGACTCGTGCCCCAGGCGCCAGCACCAATGACGGCAATCTGGCTCATGTGCGCTTCCACTGAAAGCGGGATTCGGTGTGAGCGAGCAGACGGTGGATATTCTCGTGATGTTTCGCAATGATGAGAACGCAAGCCACTGCGACGAATGGGAGCACTGGTGAAGCATGGTCAGGCTCAAGAACCCACGCCAGGAGCGGGAACAGCGTCACCGTCAAAATCGAGGCAAGAGAGACATAACGGAACGCTACGACGATTGCGAGGAAGACAGCAAGCATCACCAGAATAGTTTTGGGCGTGAGGAGGACGAACGAACCCAATCCCGTTGCCACACCTTTGCCGCCTCGAAAACGCAACCACACCGGAAACATATGACCCACGATTGCGAAGAGTGCCGCCGCACCTAGGAGCGTCTTGTTGCCGGGGAAAATCGCGCGCGTAACGACAACCGCTGTGAGTCCCTTCAGTGCGTCGAGAATTAGAGTAAGAATCCCCAATCCTTTCGAAGTGCGAGACACGTTGGTTGCGCCAATGTTGCCGCTTCCGGTTTGGCGAACGTCCTGCCCGCGAAATGCGCGCACCAGGAGGTACCCGAATGGGATGGAACCCAAGAGGTAACTATACGCAGCGGTGAGAATGAAATCGGTCATCGTTCGTCTTAGTTTAACCAGTGCGAGGGCAAGATGCCCTCGCGACAGCCGGCAGGATGCCCGCGCTACAAAGGCGCTACTCTAGCGCAAAGCTTGCGATCTTTGCGTAGCGCGAACCTCCCGGCAAGAGTTGGCTCTGGTACAGAAAAAACTCGTGGGCCGCCATGGTACCAAAGTCAGGAGTGGGCAGAGCCGCCAATTTTTCTTGAAGGCGCTGGAAATTCTTGTTTGGAACATCTTCCTTTCTCGATTCGGGTGCGCCCGAGCGTCCGCCGCCGCGTGCCAACGTGAGGTGAGGAGTGAAAGGATGATTTTCTTTTGGAATTCCGAGTGCGAACATGGCTTCATCGACGGCTTTTGCGAGGGATAGAAGTTGCGGTCCGGATTGAATTCCGATCCAGAAGACGCGGGCAGCCTTTGCGGTGGGGAAGAAGCCGTGGCCGCGAAATGAAATCTCGATGGACCCGGCTCGGATGCTGGAGAGCACGCGCTTGATTTCTTCCACCGTCTCGATCGGCTTCTCGCCTACAAATTTCAAAGTGACATGCAACGATTCCGGACGGACCCAGCGGGCGTCCGGCGCGAACCCGCTGACGCCTTCCGTGAAGCGCTGGATGCGCTGGCGGATGGCATCGTCAATGTCGAGGGCAATGAAAATGCGCATAAGACAAAGCTGTCAGCCATCAGCTATCACCTGTCAGCCTTGCGCAACGCTTCGCGGTTGCTGAAAGCTGATATCTGATGGCTGACAGCTCCGCTCCTCACATCAGCTTCCTTCTCACCATATCCAGCGCCTGCTGGCTGGCGAACCGGCGGATGCGTTTGCGATCTCCGGGAAACTTGCGTTCTGCGACTTCGGTTCCTCCGTCGCCGGAGAGAGCGTGGAAAACCAGCCCAACTGGTTTTTCCGCAGTTCCTCCGGTCGGCCCAGCCACACCGGTAATGCCCAAGCCTAAAGTTGCGCCCGTGCGTCGGCGAATTCCTTCGGCAAGCGATGCGGCCACTTCACTGCTGACTGCCCCATGTTTCTCGATCAGGTCTGCGGGAACGTCGGCAAACGCAGCCTTCAATTGATTCGAATAAACTACCGCACCGCCCAAGAAATAACGCGAGCTTCCACTCACGGAAGTGATGCGCTCGGCCAACAGGCCGCCGGTGCAGGATTCCGCGACCGCGAGGGTCGCGTTGCGCATCTGCAAATAGTAGCCAACGATCTGTTCCATGGAATCGCCATTGTCAGAGTAGACGGCGTCCCCGAGTTCTTCTTCGATCTTCGCAACTAATTGATCGACTCGCGCCTGCGCAACTTCTAGCGAAGCAGCGCGAGTCTTCAGATGTAATTGAATTTCGCCGGCTCCAGCTAGGATGGTCGTCTGCACATCTGTATAGAGCTTGTAAATCGGCGCAACCCGCGCATCGCACTGCGACTCGCCCAGTCCGGCGATTTTCAGTTCCCGAGTGGCAATGAACTGCGGTGGAAGCTTGGCCCGAAGACGCGCCAGACACTGTTCTTCGAAGAGAGCTTTCAATTCGTGCGGCGGTCCGGGAAGCAGAATGAGGATTCGCTCTCGGCCTTCATACTTGCCGCTCATCCACTGTCCGGGAGCGCTGCCGTTGGCGTTGGGCAGAACGGTTGCACCCGCGATGACATCCGCCTGCTTGAGATTATTTGTCGCCATCTTCCAGCCGCGGGCCGCGAAGCGTTGTTCGAGACTGGTAATAATCTCTGGGTCGCGGTGAAGTTCAAGTCCGAGCGCGTCGCCGACTGCTTCGCGCGTGAGATCGTCTTCTGTAGGGCCCAGGCCGCCCATGAAGATGACGATCTCGGCGCGCGATACCGCAAGACTGGCGGCTCCCGTCAGACGTTCTCGGTCATCGCCGACGATGGTTTTGAAGATGACTTCAACGCCAAGCTGGTTGAGCTTTTCCGTTAGATAAAGCGAGTTCGTGTCCTGCCGAAACGGGGTCAGCAGCTCGGAGCCAATGGCGATGATCTCGGCGTTCACCAGTAAAAGTGTAAATGATTACGGGCAAGGCAAGATCGGCCACGGATTTTCGCGGATGGTTCTTAAAGCTGAATGCTTGACTCAGGAAGGAAAATCTGCCAACGGCAATCCCTGAATGTTCCAGGCGAGATGATGCACGGCGCCGTTGGTGGCTAGAACCACTGAGCGGCCCGGCGCGAAAGCGAGACCAACCAGTCCTGCTCCCGCAACCGCCAACGAGGCCTCACCAGCGGGCGTGATCTTGACGATGCCGCGTTTGCCCGAGAGCGAAGCGGCCACGTAGAGATTGCCTTCCGCATCGAAGGCGATACCCTGCGGACGTCCCAAGCCGCGAAAGAAGGTCGACACGTTGCCCTGCGGAGTGATCTTGTATACGCAATCAAAACTGGAGGTCGTCGGCCCGCTCACGAACAGGTCTCCGTGGGGACCGAAAGCCAGGTGATAGGCGGAGACGCTGGGCTCGAGAGTGGCGAAGACGAAAATTTGGCGGTCAGAACCGATCTTGAAAATTGTGCCGCTGCGATCGCCGACATAAAGATTTTGCGCGCGGTCGAAGGCGATGCCCGTGGCAACCCCCATGCCCTCGGCGTAGGACGACATCGTCCCGTTCGGAGCGACGCGGTAAACCGTCCCATCGTAGCGCGACGAAACGTACATTTGCCCAGCCCGGTCAAAAGCGATGGAAGTTGCGTTCATCAGGTCCGCGAGGAAAGGCTTCACGTTGTAGTTAGTGTCGATCTTGTAGATGGCGACTGGCACCTTCTGCCCGCGGCTCCCAGAAAAGCTCACGTAGATGTTGCCTTCGGCATCGAGCGCAGGATTGGTGACCGGGTGCAGATTCTCGGCAATGGGCACGGCAACTTTGATCTGATGAGGATTGCTGGAATGACCGTTCGTCGAAACCACTATAGGTCCCGAAGACGCGCCTTGCGGCACGCGAGCCACCAGGAATTCGTCGGAGCTGATGACCACCGCGCCCTCGATTTCGCCAAAGCGCACGCGAGGCCGTCGCAAATCCTGGGGACGCAGACCGTGGCCGGTAATTCGAACTTCGCCGCCCGGCAACGCCGCAGCCGGAAAGACCCCTTCGATGTGGGGTTTTCCGTTGACGTTGGTCTTACCCAGCAAGCGGTCAGAAATTCCCATGGACTTCCAGTTCCTTGCGTCGGCATCCCTTGAAAACTATCGTGGCAAAAGGCCGAAGTGCAATGCCAGTTGCATTAACGCCAAAGCGTAAAGCCCAGCCCCGACGTCATCTAATACGATGCCGAATCCCTCCGGAAGGTGCTCGAGCTGACGCACTGGCGGAGGCTTCACGATATCGAATCCTCGGAAAAGTATAAAGCCCAGCAACAGAGATTTCCATGAGACCGGCACGGCAATCAAAGCGATGAGTTGGCCGGCCACTTCGTCGATCACCACAAACTGAGGGTCCTTCAAGCCGGTGGAGCGAGCCATATGCGTAGCCGCGGGGATGCCGATGAGCACGGCTACAGCCGCCAGCAAAATCGCGGCTGCCGGTTGCCGATGGGGGCTGATCCAGCCGCTTACCAGCCACCAGAGAAAGACTGTAACGGCCGAACCCCAGCTTCCAGGCCCCGGATGGAGCAGGCCTGCGCCAAAGAAAGTAGCCACCAGCTTGGTCCAGAGCGGCGCGCGTTGGCGGGACGGAGGTTGCGGGGGATTGGAGTCGGGTTTTATGTCCGACTCAGTCTTCATCGGAATTGTCCGGCAGCGCGGTATCTGATGTGTCAGTTACTGGCGACGAAATCACATAGGCGCCGCTTGCCCATTTGCCTAAATCGATCAGGCGGCAGCGCTCGCTGCAGAAGGGAAATTCCGCGTCCCCGCTCTTCACTGGCTTCTTGCAGGTGGGGCACCGCAGGTTCAAAGTTCGCTTGCGAGCCATAGATCCCTATATGATTTTAGCGACCAGATCGTAGTCGTGGGCTTCCACAATCTGGCAGCGATAGAACTCTCCCGGCAGCGGCTGGAGCCCTTCGGGAACGTCGTTCACAAAGACTTTGCCGTCGATTTCAGGAGCGTGTCTCGGAGTGCGTCCTTCGAGCAGAAGATCGCTTTCTTCCGACACTCCTTCAAGCAGCAGGTCAAGCTCTCGGCCTACAAGTGCTTTCTTTTTCTTCTTGCTGATGCGGCGCTGAATCTGCATGAGGTGCTTGCGCCGCCGCTCGATTTCGCGGGCAGGGAGCTTGTCGCTCTCGGCGTAGGCCTGTGCGCCTTCCTGATCGGAGTAGCCGAATGTTCCCATCCAGTCAAATTCAGCCTGACGAACGAATTCGCAGAGTTGCTCGAATTCGGTTTCGGTTTCGCCGGGGAATCCGACGATGAAGGACGTTCGCAAGGTGACGTCGGGAATCGTGCGCCGCATCTTCTCAATCGAACGCAAAAATACGTCGGCGCCTCCGCCACGTTTCATGCGCTTCAGAACAGAAGCAGACGCGTGCTGGAGGGGAACATCGACGTAGGCGCAAATCTTTTCGTGGGCGGCGATGGTTTCCAGCAGGCGACCTGTAATTTTATTGGGATACGCGTATAGGAAACGAATCCAGCGCAGGTCTTCGATGCCAGCTAATTTTTCGAGCAGAAGCGCGAGGCCGTCTTTCAGGCCAAAATCCTCGCCGTAGCAAGTGGTATCTTGCCCGATGAGCGTGATCTCACGTACTCCCGCACGGGCCAGACGTTCAGCTTCGGCCATCACGGATTCAAATCGCCGAGAGCGGAATTTACCGCGTAGCTGCGGAATAATGCAGAAACTGCAAGGATGGTCGCAGCCCTCGGCAATCTTGATGTAGGCCGTGTATTTCGGCGTAGCCAAGACACGAGGCGTGGCTTCATCGTAAAGATAGTTGGGCAGATCGGCGATAGCGCCGTCCCACGACTCGCGTGAAAAGCGGCCTTGTGCTTCGCGAGCGTCACCTTCGGGGCGCGATGTCAAAATGTTGAAGGGGGAAGGCCTGGCCGGTGTTGGTGCAACTCCAGCCGCTGCGAGAATCTTTTCCAGCTCACCCGTGCCTACCACGGCATCGACTTCTGGAATATTCTTGCGGATGTCATCGCGGAAGCGCTCGACCAGGCATCCGGCGACAACAAGTTTGCGGGCGCGACCGTCGGTCTTATGGCGCGCCATCTCGAGGATGGTGTTCACCGATTCCTGCTGCGCGCTGGCAATGAAAGAGCAGGTATTCACCACGATCACGTCAGCGTCTTCGGCGCGCGAAATTAGGTCGGCTCCTGCTTGCGCTAACATGCCCATCATGACTTCACTGTCCACGAGATTCTTGGGACATCCCAGGCTGACGAAACCGACTTTTGGCCGGGAAACAGGCGAGGATCCTGTGTCTGCGGGCGCGTCCTCGATGGCTAAAGTGGACTTCTGAAGTGGCATGGAATCTCTCTATTCTAGCACTCGCGACTGCATTCCTAAGCACAGCCCGCCATCGAACGCCCACTGCGGGATCGGTTTAGAGCTTGGAGAGGATCCATGAAACAGTTGAGAATATAACGCGGTGTCATCTTGAACCAAGTGAGGGATCTGCCGGCGCACAATGTTATCGCCACTGCGGGCAAATACCCAGATCCCTCGCTGCGCTCGGGATGACAATCGTGTCTTTGGACCGATTAGGAGCTGCAGCGTGAATCGACTGACGTGGTTTGGATTGTTCGCGGTCACGGCGATGCTGGTGTTTTACGCCTTCGAGGACCGAAGTCGATGGTTCATTCTCGCATTTGCCGGCGCGTGCCTGTTGGGTTCGGTCTACGGATTTCTCCAGGGCGCATGGCCCTTCGGAGTTGTCGAGGCCATCTGGTCAGTGGTTGCGGTGCGCCGCTGGTGGGTGGCGACAAACTCGCGCTGACGCGTCGCTTGGGCAGGATTTCAGCGGCGAGCGGCAGTCGAAACTTCTTCGTATAGTTCAGGCAGGCGTTGAGCATCCTCAGCCGAATCCCCGAAGCGGGCCGACTCGTAATGCCGGGTAAACTCCGCCACCGACTTTCGCGTGGCTTCATCTTGAATACATGTCAGAAACTCTTTCGGAGTGTGAGCCGGGGTCTTATTCCATCCCCTTCTCGCGAGCATTCGCGTCATGCGCTCATACCAAATGGTTGCGGCTAGGCTCGGAGACTTCTCTGGGCGAGCCGCAAGCCGTCGGCTGCGAAGTGCCCGCCACAGCCTCCCCGCGTTAGCTGCTAAAAGAAGCAGAAGTGCAATGACCGCACCGGCGAGGCTCCACTTCACGGGTGAATCAGAAACCGTCCGCGAAGTTCGACGAGCGGCATTCAGCAGCGCTTCATGGTGACGTCGCGCCCAAATTCGCGCCCGCTGCAGCCACTCCAGGCTATTCCGGGTGGCCGTGCGGCCTAGATTGTACTGATGGCCCGCGTCATAGTTGATGACCCACTCGCGCCAGAACGAGGCCAAGGCGTCGACGTACAACATACCTCTGCTCCAGCCGGTATGCATCTGCATGGGCGCCGCTGGGGTGGGATCGAAACTGATCCATCCATAGCCGGGAAAATACGCTTCCACCCATGAGTGCGCGTTGCTGCCCCGAACCAGATACTGGGAAGTAAGGTCGTTAAACTCGCCGGTGCGGAAACCGTTCACCACTCGCGAGGGAATGCCCAGAGTGCGCAGCATGATGGCCATCGACGAAGCGAAGTATTCACAGTGCCCTTGCTTGCGCTCAAAAAGGAAATTGGCCACGGGATCGCGCGGAACGGTGCGCGGAAGTTGCAGCGTGTATCCAAAATGCGTCCGCAGATACGTTTCCACCGCGGCCGCCTTATCGTAATTATTATCCACGGAAGCGGTGATCTGTTTGGCCAGAGGGAGCACGCGACCATCCACCCGCGGCAGTTGCAAATAGTTCAACAGGATCTCGGGGGGGTTATCGTTAGACGCTGTCCGCAGCTGGATGGGGCTGGGTTGAGCGATGTCCGACGTAGCCTCGTAGCGGCCGACGGGATGCTCGGGGTCAAGGTCAAAAACGGCATCCCCGTTGTCCATGGACAGCAAACGGTAGTTGCCCTGCAAGAGCCTCGCTGTTGGTGCAAGGAAGAAAACGTTGCTGATCAGGGGCTCCATCAGTACACGATAGTGAATGTTCTCCGCGGCTCCGGCGGGCGGAAGCTTTTTCCAGTTTGCCCGGTCCTGCAACAAAAGAAAACGGCCGCTGCCCATGCTCGCCACCACGTGCTGCGCGTGCGGATTAAACCAGGTCTTGCCATCGAAGACGTTCAACGTCACACCACGCCACTTCAAGTCGTACGCGCCATGCGTATCGCCGTCGATTTGGATGTGCATCACCAGCGAGTTGGACTGTTGTATCTCGCCGATCTGACCAAGTCGCACTTGGTCGCTGAAGCCGGTGCTGAACTCGTTGCTACGGGCAAACGCGCTGAGGTATCCGGTCGATATGCGGGGGAGCAAAAAGAAAATCGCCGTGGCGCCCAACATGATCAAGAACGCGAGAAGGGGCGAAGCGCTAACTAGGGAGAAGGCCATTTGTCGGTGAGCCAAATCATCACTCGATGAGTTTGCTCGGACCGTGGCTTTGCCGGTCGCGTGCCGCATCTCCATCAGGATGCAAGCCACGACCGCCATAAGCATGAACGCGGCGAAGGCCAGGAGGAACGTGCTATCCACGGTGAGCACCGCGGCAGCCAGCACCATGAGGAAGGAAATAACCGCAAGGAAATAGTAGTCGCGGTCGCGCCGAGTAGAGAACAGCCGTACCACCATGACGAAAAGCACGAGGTGCACCGTCGCCGTCACGAACAAACCAGAAAACACGAAATAATCCGCGAGATAGAACGCCACATAGCCAAGTGTCAGTGTGGTGGTCCAGCTCTCGGGGATAAGCAAGGTGCGGCGCGCAGCCAGCAGGTATCCGCGAAACAAGATTGCCGCGCCCACGAGCAGAACCGTGGGCAAGTCCAAGCCTCCGGTTGAAACCAGCGTGCCGAAGCCACAGAGCACCAGCAGGTACAGAGCGACTTCAAAGTAACGCTGGACCGCCGTGGGCAGTGGAGCGATCTCGGATTGCAAGCCCTGAGCGAAAGTCATGGATCAGATATATGCTTGGTCTATTGTTGGCGATTCTGTCGCGAAAGGGAAGAGTACGATCGGGATGCTAAAATCGAATAGGTCAGGCATCGGTCCCGCGCGACGCACTCCCGCCAACCCCGCCAGGTCCGGAAGGAAGCAACGGTAACGGGCTCTTGCGTGTGCAGTGGGTCGCCGGTGTCTGGCTTTTTGGTTTCGGAAGTGTCCACTTACGCAAGTGATAACTCGAAACTTAGCGCGCCTGCTTTTCTGTGTCAAAATAACCCCGTGCTCAAGCGGAGGATTAACCCGTCTTTGGTGATCACCAAATACACTGCCCAAGGGAAGCCGGTGAGAGGCTACTGCCCGATTTGCGATAACGAATTTAGTACCGAAGCTTTCGAGGATGACCCATCCTATGAGCATGAACAAAAGCTGAAGGAAGTCTATGACTTGCACTTTGCACAACACCTGAGCGAAGCGCAATGACGATCATTCTGGCCGGCCTTCCGCTGGCTTTTTCTTAGCCAGCGACTTCTCGACCGCATCTTCCCAATTGGCGTCGATTTTCAACGGAATGACTCGTATGCTTCCTACACCGCCCGGCGGATCCGGTTAGACATTCTTCGTCCAATCCTGCAAAATACTGATTCTCATACTCAGGAGCAATCATTGACCAAACTCATTCGCGTTAAGATCAGCGCTCTTGGAACTTACGTTCCGCCCCGCCTTTTAACCAACGCCGACCTCGAAAAGATGGTGGAAACTAGCGATCAATGGATCACCGAGCGCACGGGGATCCGTGAACGCCACGTCGTCGACAAGGGGGTCGCGACCAGCGACTTGGCGGTGGAAGCCGCGAAGAAGGCTTTAGCCCACCGTGGCATTGAGGCCAGCGATCTCGACGCCATTCTCGTGGGCACCGTCACTCCGGACATGTTTTTTCCCTCTACTGCTTGCCTGGTACAGCACAAGTTGGGAGCGAAAGGGGTTTGGGGATTCGATCTATCAGCGGCCTGCTCGGCCTTCTTATATGCACTGCAGACGGGAACGCAGTTTGTCGCCACCGGCGCTCACAAACGCGTGATGGTGATCGGTTCTGATGTCATGTCATCGATCATCGACTATACCGACCGCGCTACCTGCATCATTTTTGGCGACGGCGCCGGCGCGGTCATTCTCGAACCCGCCGACAACGATTCTTTCGGCATGATCGACTTTATCCACGAGGTCGATGGCTCGGGTGGATGCTCACTCTACATGCCGGGTGGCGGCAGCCTCAATCCTTCCACCCATGAAACTGTGGACCAGAAAATGCATTACGTCCACCAGGACGGCCAGGCTGTCTTCAAATTCGCAGTGCGCAAGCAGACCGAGCTCTGTGAAAAGATTCTGGAACGCAATGGGATTAAAGCCTCCGATATCGATGTGTTCATTGCGCATCAAGCCAACAAGCGAATCATCAACGCCACGGCGGACCGACTGGGCTTGCGGCCGGAGAGTGTCGTCATCAACATCGACCGCTACGGAAACACGACCGCCGGCACGATTCCGCTGGCGATGGACACGGCGCGCCAGGAAGGCAAACTCAAGAAAGGCGATTTGGTTCTGCTGGCATCGGTAGGCGCGGGATTCACTGTGGGAGCGACACTGCTGCGCTGGGCGTATTAGGCGTTTAAACCAGGCCTCCTACTCGCCATTCGCGCCGCTGCTACTCTTCTGTTGCTCGAAGGGTTTCTGCAGATACTTCCGCGCCTCTTCCAACGCGCCTTGGGTGTTGTCGTTGGTTTGCAAGGCTTGACGATATTCGTTGGTGGCG
Organism: Terriglobales bacterium; assembly: GCA_035601995.1. Taxonomy (GTDB): domain Bacteria; phylum Acidobacteriota; class Terriglobia; order Terriglobales; family Acidobacteriaceae; genus JABDBE01. The sequence goes on along the minus strand of DATNNE010000171.1, from coordinate 42,380 downwards.
CGCTCGCGCTGCCCGGTGATGTCGAAGATCTTGCCTAGCTGGACGTGGCTCCAAACCTCAGTCCAGCGCGGATCACCGTCGCCGTTGAGCGCATCCCGGTAAGCGTTGGCGGAGGCCTGATAGTTCTTTTGCGCGAAGAACACCTCAGCGATACGATAGTGTGCCAGCGAACTGTTCTTGTTGACTTCAAGCGCCTTGTTGTATTCCGTGAGCGCCCCGGCGAAATCGCCCTGTTGAACCAAGGCCTGCCCCCGCTGAATCGACGCCCGCAACTTAACGTCCGCCGAGTTTCTCAACACCCGATTCTCGGGATCGATCGAAATCCGGCGCGGCTTGCCGAACGTCTCCAGTGTGAACGCGGAATCGGTTCCCACTACGTCGATGCGCTTTTCTTCTGTCTTGCCGTCGGTATCAACCTTCAGCTCAACCGGCATGCGGAAGAGGTCAAGATCCTGCGTGATCTGGCCCACGATGCGGAACCCCGCGCAGCGTTGGCCCGCAGGGCATCTGGTACCGAGCCGGTAGACCGTGTACTTGGTTTTGAATTCGGGAGCGCCAGTCGAATCCAGCCACTGGGTGAAAAACCAGGTGAGTCTATCGCCGTAACTTTGTTCAGCGACGGCTGTGAAATCATCCAGCGTCGCTGACTTCCCCGCGTATTTCGAGGCAAACGTGCGCATCGTCAGGTCGTACTTCTGATCTCCTTCCACCCAGCGCAGCATGTGCAAAATCATCGCACCCTTGTCGGTAGCCAGGGATTGGAATTCCGGCGAAAACATATCCAGCTTGCCGATGGTCGCGAGCGGCACCGAGTCGTAGGCCAGCGCTCCAACCGACATATCTTTCACCACTTCTTCAAGACCGGCTGCTCCGGCCGCGTTTTCCACGTAGCGCGCTTCCGAGTACCGGGCGAAGCCATCGCACAACCACCAGTCGTCGATGGTGGCGGGGCTCACCGAAACTCCCCACCATTGATGCGCGATGGTGTTCGCCAGCAATCGGTAATTCACTTTGTCAGTCACGGCGCGGCTCGCGATCGCCGCCATTTCCGGCGCCCACGCGGAAGGCACAGTGTCGTCCGGAATCTCTACCACTTTCAGGCTCGCTGATGGCGCTACGCCGTAAAGCGTGACGTAGTAAGTAAATTCTTTGATCGCCGTCTCCGCATACATCGCACCAAGGTTCTGGTGAGTCGGCTTAAAAAAGACATGCAAATCGACGCCCGCTTCGTCACTCTTGAATTCCTGAAAAGTCCCCGCAATGATGGTCCCAGGGAAACTGGGTTTGTCCCAGGTAAAGCTGTAGGTCTTGGTAGGCAGGGCGCTTGCGGCCGCCTTCTTTGATGGGGCAGGATTGCCGACCGTCTCTTTGCCGCTGCCAATCACCACCATGTGCGCAGGCACAGTGATGTTCATCGTGGCTGTGAAGCGGTTGATGCCATAGGCGTTCACCGGGAACCAGCGGCCGGCGTAGAGGAGGTAACTGGTGTCGTCGTTGATCGAGGCCAGCTTTAGCCCTTGCACCGGGCTGTCGTCAGCGGAGTCGAGTGTGCCATCGTATTCGAATGTCAAGCTGGTTGAACTGCCTTTGCTCAGAGGCTTCGACAACTGTACGCGCATCGTGAAATCTTGAGTCATGCGCTCCGGGGATAAGGTTTGCCCACTGTCGTCGGTCACTTTGGTGACGCGCAAGCCGTTATTCAGTTCGAATGTAGCAGCAGTAATGTCTTCCAGGGCAGAGAACTTGACCTTGGCGTGGGCAGTGATTTTGTGAATGTGGGGCGTGAGTTCGGCGTCGATTTGATAGTCGTCCACCCGCAGCCGGCTTTTCTCGGCCGCCCATGTGGGTAGCGAAACTAACAAAAGCAATAAAACCAGAAAGTTAGTTAGGGCCCGACGCTGGCGTCGAGGTTCAAAGAACATTCAGGAACGTCTCCCGGGCAATCCCGCAGGTCTCTAAGCTATGATGAAGATTGTTACGCAAAAGATGCTGGTAGGACAAGGGTTAGATGTTTTTGACCAATCCTATTGTCATTCCGAGAAGCGAAGCGACGAGGAATCTGCTTTTCTCGGCGCCGCAATAATCCACGCCGCGCGCTTCGCTGGGACGGTATCAGTCTCTGCTCACTTCCGCGTTAGCGGCTTCTGTAGCAGCTCCATAATCGCTTCTGCCGCTCGTTCCGCTGGATGCCGCACCTCTGAATCCGGCCCTCGCAGCAAGGTTCTGACCTCGGCCAGGCCTACAATCATCCCCTCGCGCGCCGGACCGTCAGGAAGAATCTCCTTCAGTCGCGCGACCACCTTTTCGGCCGTGAAGTCATGCTGCACCAACTCAGGGACAATCTCTTTTCCGGCAATCAAGTTCACCATGGCAAAGTGCGACACTTTGACCCTCGACCGCCCGAGCAGATACGTCAACGGGGACACGCGATAAACCATGACAAACGGCGTTCTCATCATTGCGGCTTCTACCGTGGCGGTGCCGCTGGCAATGATGCCGGCACGGGAGTACGCGAGGGCAGGCAGGGCATCTGTGGTCAAGTGTATTGCAACGGTGCCGCAATCCCTATTCATCACTTCCAGAATAAGATCTTTCGAAATCGTCGGAGCCACAGGAATCACATACTCATACTCATCGCCCAACAAATCCGCGGCCTGCAGTATCTCTGGCAAATTCATACGGACTTCCTTTGCGCGACTGCCGGGCATCAGCGTAATCCACTGCCTGGAAGCGACGAGTCCGTTCTCCGTGGCGTATTGGTCGCGAGTAACTTCAGGGTGCCGTAGATCGGCAAGCGGGTGGCCCACGAACGTCGCGTCCACCCCACGGTCGCGGTAAAACTTCTCTTCAAACGGAAATATCACCAGAGCTTTGTCGACGTATTTGCGCAGCAATCGGACCCGCCCTTGCCGCCACGCCCAGAACTGCGGGCAAACATAGTACACGACGGGAATCCCGCGCTTCCGCATCTGGCGCGCAACGCGCCAGTTGAAAGCAGGCGAATCGATGACGATGGCAAGATCAGGCCGACGCTTGTCGGCCTCCGCGATCAACTTGTGAAACAAGCGATAGATTTTGGGCAGATGGCTGACGATCTCGGAAATCCCGACTACCGCAAGGTCTTTCGTGTCGACCACGGTGTCGCAGCCCGCAGCCCGCATGCGGTCCCCGCCAACGCCAAAGAAACCAACTTCAGATTGCACGGGGACAGCCGCCCCCGGCTGTCCAGCGGGGTGAAGCTCCGCATTCAACCGAAACTGACGCCGCAAAGCCTCGATGAGCTGGGCCCCATACATTTCACCAGAAGCCTCACCAGCCGAGATGAGAATTCGCACCGGAGCATTGTAAAGACAATCCTGATTCCATGTAGGCGCGAGCGTCCTCGCTCGTGCTCCGCGCCCAGATTGTTTCGGGTCATTTTACTCACCGTCCAGCGGACGCGGCACTCGCACTGCGGTTGCTGGCCAGCAGCTTCGACATGGCTTGGGCGTCGGCGGGGCGGGAGTAATTGTATCCCTGCGCCGTCTCACAGTTGAGCTGCTTGAGGAGCCTGACGTGCTCTTGCGTTTCGGTGCCTTCAGCCACGACCTTCAACCCAAGATTGTGGGCAAGCATAATGATGACGCGCACAATTTCGTGGCTTTCTGGATCGCTGTCCATATTCATGATGAAAGCGCGGTCGATTTTCAAGGTGTCCACGGGAATGCGGCGCAGTCGGCTGAGCGAGGAATACCCCGTGCCAAAATCGTCGATGCTCAAGCGAACCCCGAGTGCCTTCAACTGTGCTAACACTTGACCCGATTTTTCCGCATCCCCCATGGCGATGGTCTCGATGATTTCAAGTTGTAAACAGGCCGGATCAAAGCCGATCTGTGCCAGACTTTTACCGATCTCGCTGGCTAAATCCGGCTGAGCAAATTCTTTGGGAGTTATGTTGACGCTCATGGTGAGCGGCGGATTTGCAGGAAACTGTGACTGCCACAGCTGGAGCTGCTGGCAAGCTTCACGCCGCAGTTGCCGGTTCATGGGGATGATCAGCCCAATCTCTTCCGCAACCGTGATGAACTCAATCGGTGGGACGATCCCCTCCGAACGTTGCCATCGCGTCAGGGCCTCGAAGCCCGTGATCTTGCCAGTTTGCAACGACACGATCGGTTGGTAGAAAACGCGAAATTCTCCCTGGTCGAGGGCCTTGCGCAGATCGGTCTCCAGGCGCAGCCGCTTCACCGCAGCTTCGTGCATGGCCGTGTCGGACACTTCACACCGAGCTTTTCCGGTTCGCTTGGCGCGGTACATCGCGATGTCCGCGTCCCGCAGCAGATGCTCCGCCTCGGTATGAGGGCTGGTGCTGGCGGCGATCCCGATGCTCGCTGAAATTACGATCTCCTGTTGATTTACCACGAAGGGCGTCGCCAGTTCAGCTTGCACCCGCTCAGCCACGCGAACGGCTTCAATGGGGTCGCGAATGTCGTCGAGAAGGATAGTGAATTCGTCGCCACCGAGTCTGGCCAACGTGTCGTCATTAGAGGGCTTGTCGAATACGCCGGCACTGCGCGGGCGCGAAACGGTATCGGCTCGCCGCACCGCGTCCTTCAATCTCTGTCCGATTTTGATCAGCAGCTCATCCCCCGCCGTGTGTCCCAGACTGTCATTGACGATTTTGAATTCGTCGATGTCGATGAGTAACACCGCGAACTTGTAGTTCGCATGTCTCTTGGAGAGGGTCAGAGCGTGTTGCAGACGGTCCAGGAATAGAGCGCGGTTGGGCAGGTTCGTGAGCCCGTCGTGAAACGCATTGTGCGCAAGCAGTTCCTCAGCTCGCTTTCGCTCGGTGATGTCACGGTTCACGATTACCAATTTGTCAGTCTGTCCTTTTGCGTTGCGGACGGGGCTGGCGGTCGATTCCAAAGTGCGCCAGGAACCGTCTTTATGGCGTATACGGTACTCCATCGGCTCTCCGTGGCCGGTGAGTCGGGCTTGTTCCGCGGCTTTCAATACTCGCGGGCGATCGTCGGGATGAATTTGGTCGAACGACGAAGTGGTTTTCAAATCCTCGGGAGAATATCCCAGAACTTTTTGATAAGCCGGACTGTTGTAAAGCCGGCGGCCATCGCTGCCCACCAGCGCGATCATGTCGGCGGCGTTCTCACTGATGAGCTGAAAGAGCTGATCCCGCTCCGCCAGTTGGCGTCGAATGCGGTGCAGTTGGAAATGCTGGTAAACCGTATAAAAGTCGAAAAGCAAAACCAGAGCGGCCAGCCCGCGTACCCACTCCCTGAGGTCGAACCAATACGATGAGTCCTTGTCCCAGCGAAACCAGGGAAAAGTGAACGAGACGATGCCCAAGGTCAACGCCAGCGTCACCGCTACGGCGAATCCCCACAGCCACCATTCGCGCCCTTCGATTTGGCGCATCTGGGTGGGGATCGCCTCGGGGCTATTCTGATTTACTTCCTGAAATCCCTGCTGATCCATGCGGTTCAACTTGCTGCTGAAACTTTACGGATTCTAATCTGGGGAGAAAGCTGGGGAAGAGTTACGAAAGTTGCGCCGTCAGTACTGTAGGGATTTCCGCGCCCCAGCAGCTCCGACACGAGATGCGAACGCACGCGCCCGATCACCGAGGCTGCCCTAGTCGTCTGCCCCAGCGGTGACCTGCGATCCGGTGGCGACTTCCTGATCTTTGTATTGCAATTGATAGAGCTTGTAATAAATGCCATGCTGGGCGAGCAGTTGCTGGTGAGAACCCATCTCGCGCACCTGACCTTTGTGCATCACGACAATCTTGTCGGCACGCTGGATGGTCGAAAGCCTATGGGCGATGATCACCGAGGTGCGGCCTTCAACCATGCGGCTTAGGGCATCGCGCACTCGGAATTCAGTCTCCGTATCCACGCTGGATGTGGCTTCGTCGAGAATTAGAATCTTAGGATCATGCGCCAGGGCGCGGGCAAACGAAATGAGCTGCTTTTGTCCTGTCGACAGCGTGCTGCCGCGTTCCCGGACTTCTTCGTTGAATCCGTTGGGGAGCGAGCGGATGAAATCTGCGAGATTCACATCCTCCGCGGCCTTTTCCACGTCTTCGTCGTCGATGTCGGATGTTCCCAGACGAATGTTGCTGGCAACCGTTCCGCTGAACAGGAATGGATCCTGCAACACCACGCCAAAGCGGCGGCGAAGATCGGCGAGATCCATGTCTTTAACGTCCACTCCGTCGATCCTGATCGCGCCCTTCTGCACGTCGTAGAAACGCATGAGCAGCGAAATGATCGTGGTCTTGCCGGCTCCCGTGTGACCGACAATAGCGACAGTTTCCCCTGGCTCGATGGCAAAGCTGACATCGCGGAGGACCCAATCGGGCTCGCTGGATTGTGGGGGACGAGCGTCCTCGCGTGTTCGCGAAGATGTCTTTAGCGGGACGGGCAAGGCCCCCCGGCCTCCATCGTCTTCTGTGGGAATATTTCTGTAAGCGAACCACACGTGGTCAAACTCGATTCGTCCGGGTCCGTCCGGGGATTTCGTCACCGCAGGTGGAGTGATTTCCGCCGGCGTGTCGAGCAATTTGAAAATCCGCTCACTGGAGGCCATGGCCGACTGCAGGATGTTGTATTTCTCGCTGAGGTCCTGGATGGGCCGGAAGAAACGCTGCGCATACTGTATGAAGGCAACCAGAACGCCTAGAGTAGTCGCGCTGCGGATCACATCGTTGCCGCCGAACCAAATAACGCTGGCGATCGCGATCGCAGAGAGAACTTCTACAACGGGATAGTAGACGGCGTGCGCCAAAATTGCGTCTTTGTACGCGTCCATGTGGACGGCGTTTACTTCGGAGAACTTGTCATAGGCGCGTTCTTCGCGATTGAAAAGCTGCAGCACGACCATGCCGCTCACATGCTCTTGCAAATATGCATTGATTCTGGCGATGGCCACCCGGATGCGCCGGTAGGAATCACGGACCTTATCACGAAAAATCTTGGTAGCGATGCCAATCAGAGGGAGCACGGCGAAGGTGATCAGCGCCAGCTTCCAGTTCATGCGCAGCATTATCGCGATAATGCCGGCCAGCACGAAGACATCTTCAAAAATTGAGACCACGCCCGAGGTGAACATTTCGTTCACCGCATCTACGTCGGTGGTCACCCGAGTGACCAGACGACCGACGGGATTCCTGTCGTAAAAGCCAATGTGCATGCGCTGCAGGTGACGGAAAATCTGGGCGCGCATATCGAACATCGTCTTCTGTCCCGCCCACTGCATGTAATAAGTCTGGAGATATTCCAGGAGGAAACTGAAGATCAGAAGGCCTACGTAGAGGCCAGCGATCTGCGCGACGCCGACCAGCGCCTTATTACTTAAGAAACGATCCAGGGGCGTGTGCAGTCCGCGCACCGGCGCCAGATAACGGTCAACCACGATCTTCGTTAAGTAAGGTCCGAGGACGTCAGCGCCGGCTTTGATCAAGATGGAGGCCAGCGCAATCCCCACCTGCCACTTGTAGGGATGCAGGTACGTCAGCAGCCGTTTCATCAACCGGCTGTCATATGCTTTGCCTAATACTTCTTCTTCCGAGGCCATGGGCGGCTACTGTCTGGGCTATCACCTAAAGATACCCTAGATAGATGGGAAAGAAAGGTGGGTGGATGGAAAAGGTTTTGGGGATGTCTCTGTAGAGACGTAACTTGTTACGTCTCCTTCGAGTGACTGCCGGCGCACGCAGCTAGCTACGTCTCTACAGCCGACTACGACCAGGAACGTATTTATGCGACTTTGCGCAGTACCAGCGCGGAGTTCTTGGATCCGAAGCCCACACAGTTGCAAATTGCATGCTCGATCTCCGCTTTGCGATCGACGTCGGGCACATAGTCCAAATCGCACTCGGGATCGGAGACATCGAGGTTGATGGTTGGAGGAATTTTTCCGTGCTCCATGGCGATCAGGGTTGCGGCCAGGCTGGCCGAGCCGCATGCGCCTTGCGCGTGTCCGATCTGCGACTTAAGGCCGGACATCGCAACCCGGCCGGCGTGCTTGCCCAAAGCGAGTTTCAAGGCGCGCGTTTCTACGCGGTCATTCATTTCGGTGGATGTGCCATGAAGGTTGACGTATTGAACGTTCTCTGGGGCGATGCCCGCTTCGTCGAGAGCCAAAGTGATGGCGCGGGCAGGTTCTTCGGGAGAGTCGCTCATTCGCACCCGATGGAAGGCCTCGCAGGTGGAAGCGTACCCGCTGATTTCGGCGTAGATGCGAGCGCCTCGCGCACGAGCGTGCACATAATCCTCGAGGATAAACATCCAGGAGCCCTCAGCGATTACGAAGCCGTCGCGGTCAGCGGAAAACGGGCGCGACGCGCGGTCGGGCGCATGGTTCCAGGACTGCGTGAGCGCACGCAACAACGTATAGCCCTTGATAATGCCAGCGGTGATAGGAGAGTCAACGCCGCCGACGAGAAACATGGGCTGAACGCCGGCTTGAATATGCTGATAGGCATAGCCGAGTGCGTCCGTGGACGAAGTACAACCAGCGGTGACCACGTGACTATATCCGCGAAAGCCAAAGCGCATGCTGATTTCGCTGGGAATCGTGCCCATGGTTCCGCTTGGAATGCAAAACAGGCTGACTTGCTTGACGTGGCCGGAATGCCAGAGCCTGTATTGTTCTTCAGAGAACTCCTGGGCGCCGCCGCCAGTGCCGAGAATCACGCCGATTTCGCGTTTGTCCTCCATCGACATTGCGGTTGGGTCGAGCCCGGCATCTTGGATGGCTTCACTCGATGCGGCTACAGCCAGGGGCACAACCCGGGAAACGTGCTTGCGCTCGCGAGCATCGACCCACGCGAGTTCGTCGAACTCGGGAATTTCGCCGGCGATGTGTACTGGAAGGTCGGATGGATCAAAGCGCGAAATGCGTTTGACGCCGGATTTCCCCGCGAGAATGGCTCGGCAGAAAGCCTCTTTGCCGATGCCGTTGGGGCTGACCACGCCCATTCCAGTGATCACCACGCGGGGGAGCGTCATTAGTTTCTTACTCCGACTCACTCACGATAGAAACTCGGCCGTCGCGATTAAGTTGCAAGGGCGCCGATCAAAACCCTTGCTCAGATGCGGTCCGCGGCCAACCCGTCCCGCCAAAGTGGGATAATCGTTGGATGCCGCTAGGCCTGTATATCTCCGTGCCCTTCTGTCGCACCAAGTGCAGCTATTGCAACTTTGCTTCAGATGTTTTCTCCCGCTCGGTCTTCCAGCGCTATGTGGACCGCGTATGCACTGACATGAAACGTGACGACCCGACTGTAGCACAGCTGGGCGGGCGGACCGACCGGATCGTCGACTCCGTCTACCTGGGCGGCGGAACTCCTACTGTACTCGATACAGAGCAGCTGCAGCGGTTGTTTGTCGCGATTTCGCAGAATTTTGAGGTTCAGGCGGGTGCCGAGATTACGGTTGAATGTGCTCCGGGCACGCTGACTCCCACTGTGATTGAGGCCCTAAAGCGCTGTGGGGTGAATCGCGTGAGCCTGGGAGTGCAGTCGTTCGTGGATCAAGAGGCGGCGTCGGTCGGGCGTCTGCATAATCGCAAGACTGTGCTTGACGACATCGCCGCCCTGCGAGCCGCCGAAATTGTAAACATCAACATCGACCTTATCGCGGGGCTGCCACATCAGACCGCCGATAGTTGGAAGTTTTCCGTGGAGCAGGCAATCGAGACCGGAGCCCCGCACACCAGCGTTTACATGCTCGAAGTTGATGAAGATTCTCGTCTCGGCCGCGAACTGATCGCCGGCGGCACAAAATATCATGCTCACTTTGTGCCGGACGAAGATCTCACGGCGGATTTGTATTCGATGGCTTGTGAGAGGCTCGGAGCGGCGGGAGTGCAGCAGTATGAGATATCCAACTTCGCGCGCAAGGGATACGGGTCGCGGCACAATCTGAAGTATTGGACCCGGCAGCCGTATCTGGGATTTGGCGTGGATGCACACTCGATGCTGCCGGGATTAGAAGATGGAGTGGAAGCGGTGCGATTTTCTACTTCCGATTCGCTGGAAGGCTACGTCTCGGGAGGCCCAATCAATCGCGCCGAGGTTACAATCTCGGCGGCGCTTGAAGAGACCTTCTTCCTGGGCTTGCGGCTGACGCGCGGTGTTGACTTGCAACAGGCCGCAGCGAAGTTCGGAAAAGATGCCGTTACGGGAATTGGCGAGACCATTGCCGATTGCGTGCGGGCGGGGTTGATGAAGCGCCAGGGAGACGTGATTAGTCTGACGCCACAGGGTCGGCTTCTTTCCAACGAGGTGTTTGAGCAGTTTCTCTCCGTTCCGGAAGGCGGGGTTCCTGCCCGCTGACGAATTGATAAACGGCTCGTTCCAGCCTCCGAGGGTAACTTTTACTCGTGCTCGCCGCTATGTTCTAATCGAATGTTTTGCACTTGCCGCTTGAATCGACGCGGCCATCGTCGTGGACCGGAGGAGCTTTGGATTTCCTACTCAACGAAGAACAGCTTCATCTTAAAAAGAGCGTGCGCGAGTTTGCCGAGCGCGAGATCTTTCCCAACGTCATGAAGTGGGACGAGGCGGGCGAGTTTCCGCTGGCCACCATAAAAGAACTCGGCGAGCTGGGCCTGCTCGGGACGATCTTTCCGACTGAATACGGCGGAGCGGGCATGGGCTACATCGAATACGTCACCGCTATTGAGGAACTCTCTCGCGTGGACGGTTCGGTGGGCATCATCGTGGCGGCGCACACTTCGCTCTGCTCGAACCACATTTTTATTGCTGGCACTGAGGAGCAGAAAAAGAAATACGTCAGCAAGCTCGCAACCGGCGAGCACATCGGCGCGTGGGGACTCACGGAACCATCTTCCGGATCGGATGCGGGCAGCGCGCGCATGACCGCGGTACGCAAGGGAAACACTTGGGTGTTGAACGGCACCAAGACTTTTTGTACCAATGGGCACTATGCCGATGTGTTGGTCGTGATCGCTGTGACCGATCGCGCGGCGCATACGCATGGGCTCTCCGCATTCATTGTTGAAAAAGGTGCCAAAGGATTCCGCCCGGGCAAAAAAGAAAACAAACTGGGGCTGCGGGCGAGCGATACGGCGGAACTCATCTTTGAAGACTGCATCATTCCCGCCGAAAATCTTTTGGGCAAAGAAGGCGACGGATTTATCGATGCCATGCGCGTGCTGGACGGCGGACGCATTTCGATTGCGGCGCTTTCCCTTGGCATGGCCGAAGGAGCGTATGAAGCGGCGTTGAAGTATTCCAAGCAGCGCAAACAGTTCGGCAAGGCGATCAGCGAATTTCAGGCGATTCAGTGGAAGCTGGCGGATATGGCGACGGAGATCGAGGCGGCCAAGCTGCTAACGTTGCGTGCAGCGTCGCTGAAAGACGCCGGGTCGAAGAGCACGCTGGAGTCGTCGATGGCAAAGCTGTACGCCAGCGAAGTGGCTGTGCGTTGCGCGAACGAAGGCGTGCAGATTCACGGCGGATACGGGTTCATTAAAGATTATCCGGCGGAGAAGTTCTATCGCGATGTGAAACTGTGCACGATCGGCGAGGGAACGAGCGAGGTGCAAAGGTTGGTGATTGCGCGGCAGTTGCTTAAAGACTAAACCTCACTTCGCTTGGATTAAGGCGGATTTCCGCGGATACTACGAGTGTTGTTCTCAGCTGAAGCTATGAAAGATTTCCCGCTGTTACGCCCCTGCTTTACACTGACAGCTTGACACCCGACTTCCAACCGTTGATTAAGCAACTGCGTTCTGGCGATGCGCGGAGTTTGGCGCGGGCTATAAGCTTGGTCGAGAACCGCTCGCCGGGCTGGGCGGAAATGCTGAAGGCATTGTTCCCGCAGACTGGTCATGCGCGGATTTTGGGTTTGACCGGGCCGCCCGGTGCGGGCAAAAGCACGCTAGTCGATCAACTGGCCAAGCATTATCGCAAGCAGAATCGCACAGTCGGGATCATTGCGGTCGATCCCACGAGTCCTTACACGGGCGGTGCGATTCTGGGGGATCGCATCCGCATGCAGGATCATTTTTCGGATCCCGGGATTTACATACGTAGCATGGCGACACGGGGTTCGCTGGGCGGGTTGGCGCGCACCACCGCCGATGTGGCCACGGTGATGGATGCTTCCGGGCGCGATCTGATCATGATCGAAACCGTCGGCGTTGGGCAGGATGAGGTTGATATCGTGCGGCTGGCTGACGTTACGGTTGTGATTCTGGTGCCGGGGATGGGCGACGATGTGCAGAGCATCAAGGCCGGCATCATGGAGATTGCCGACATTTTTGTGATTAACAAAAGTGACCGAGAAGGCGCCGAGCGCGTGGAGCGGGAGATTCGCGCCCTGCAATCGCTGGCGATTCGCAGCGATCATTGGACTCCGCCGATTGTGAAGACCGTAGCCAGCGACGGAACTGGGATCAGCGAACTGGTCGCGGCTATTTCAGAATACGAGGCGTATCTGCAAAAGGAAAACTTGGTCTTGGAGCACAATATTGAGAACTGGCAGGAGCGGCTGATCGAGATGCTGCGCGACTCGCTGCTGGAAAAAGCTCGCGCGCAGATGGAAGATGGCAATCTTGCGCACTATGCAGCGGAGGTCGCAGCGCACAAACGCGATCCGTATACTCTGGTGGAAGAGATTGTGGGCAGGATAGGTAAGAGCTAATGCAGTGTTGGTGCCGCAATCAGAGTGCATAGATCCTTCGCCGCGCTCAGGATGACAGGGTGAGCTTTTGTGTGACTCTTGGGACACTTTTAACTGCGGAGAAGATATTTGAATGTTCACGATTGACCATCTCGGAATTGCGGTGAAGTCGCTGACGGCGGCGAAAGATATTTATGAGAAGCTTGGACTGACTGCGTCCGCGGAAGAGGTGGTCGAAGGTGAGCAGGTACGGGTCGCAATGCTGCCCGTCGGAGACAGCCGTCTGGAGTTGATGGAAGCGACATCAGAAAACTCGACGGTCGCGAAATTCATTGCCAAACGCGGCGAGGGGCTGCATCACGTTTGCCTGCGCGTGCCTGATTTAGCAGGGGTTGTTGAACGTTTGAAGACAGACGGCGTGAGGTTGGTCTCGAACGAAATCAAGACGGGCGCAGGTGGACATCGCTATGTGTTCGTGCATCCTTCGAGCGCGGGTGGAGTGCTGCTGGAATTGGTGGAAGCCGCGCACTGATACAGGCGGCCACGGATTTTCGCGGAATTGGCACGGATCTGCGCATCACAATTCTCATTCATGCTTCTTCTCGCGGTTGACACTTCCGGAAAGCAGGGCAGCATTGCACTCGCGCAATGCGGGCCGGGTGACGCTTGTGAAGTCATCGAGGTGGCCGCGCTCTCGGGAGGCACATTCTCCGCGGAACTGGTTCCGCAAATTGCCGCCTTGCTGGCTAAACACAAATTCAGTAAAGCGGACATCGGCGCCTTTGCTGTAGTTTCTGGGCCGGGATCCTTCACCGGGTTACGCATCGGCCTGGCTGTTATCAAGGCACTCACAGAAGTTCTTGGGAAACCGATTGCCGCCGTATCGATGTTGGAAGCTCTGGCAATTGCCGCTAACCTGCAAGGAAAGATTGTAGCCGCGCTCGACGCTGGGCGGAATGAAGTTTTCCTAGGTGACTACGAGATCGACGACAGGGGCGCTCATGTGATTCGGGAGCGCCTGTTCACGCGCGACCAATGGCTGGAGTCAGCCAGTGGTGAAGTGATTGTGACCGTCGACAACACCCTCGCGAGAGCGGCCCGGGCAAAAGGGTCGCACGTGCTAGAAGTGGACCGTCCGCGGAGCGATGCAATCGCGCAGCTCGGATGGAGAAAGATTTTGTCGGGAGAAACCGTTTCCTCCGAGGCGCTCGAGGCGAACTACGTCGGGCGATCCGAAGCGGAGCTCTTCATGAAGGGCAGCTAGAAGCAAATGGTAGTGAATCCGGCGCTACAAATGCTTGTTCGTCGTGCCACTCGGGCAGACATTCCTGACTTGATGGTTCTGGAGACACGCTCTGCGACGGCGGCGCACTGGACTACGAAACAGTACGAAGCCGTATTTTCCAGCGAAGTATCATCTCGCGTGGTGCTGATCCTTGAGGACAAATCCGGCGTGCAGGGGTTTATCGTCGGCAGGGCAGTAGGCGAAGAGTGGGAAATCGAGAACATTGCAGTCGCTGGTCCAGCACGTCGCCTTGGCCAGGGCACACGTCTGCTCGGAGAGTTCCTTGATCTGGCTCAAGGCCGAGGCGCCCAAGCTGTCTTCCTGGAGGTTCGCGAATCGAACCTAGCGGCACGTCGGCTCTACGAGAAGTGGGCGTTCATCGAGGCTGGCCGACGCAAGCATTATTACCGCGAACCGAAAGAGGACGCAATCGTTTACCGCTTAGGGTTTGCCTGATTGCACCAGCCTTGGTGCAACATTTGGAAATCACTGAGAACTCAGGAGATGCCCCACGAGATTTCGCGTTGATGCAGGCTAGGTCCTGTGGTAAGTTGGAGGCTGAAAACCCGGTTAGGAGGTCTGCTGGATGCTAACTTCTAGGGACCAGCTCTTCGCCAGTCACGATGAATTTCGAAAACTGGCGATGGAGCATACGCTCTACGAAAAACGTCTTGATTCACTCACCGAAAAACGCTATCTCACCGACGACGAAAAATTGGAAGAAGTGCGACTTAAAAAGCTAAAGCTCCGTCTTAAGGATCAGATGGAGAGTATTGAGCGGCAGTATCGGCAACAACCACAGAATCAGGTGGCCTAATCCAGCTCCAACCTTGTGCGGCTTAGCCGCAGGCGGGGTTATCTGTCTCCAACCATGGCGCGTATAAGCGCCTTTTTTATTTGCATTTAACATGAAAGACTGAGCTTCGCCCTAAGCCTGCTCTATAATTCCCTATATCTCCGAACATGGTTCGTGACGCCTACTATTATGCACTTCCGCTTGTGGCTGCAGCCGCGCTGATGGCGTGGCTCGCCGGTCCGCTGTGGGCGTTGCCGGTTTTCCTGCTGGTCGCCTTCCTTCTGTGGTTTTTTCGCGATCCCGACCGGGTAATCCCTGGCGATGCGGGTGCTCTCGTATCACCGGCGGACGGGAAGGTCACGGACGTGTCACCACTGATCTCGAATGGCGTCCGGTGCCTTCGGATCAGCATTTTCCTGAGTGTGTTTGACGTGCACGTGAACCGCTCTCCCATCAGCGGCGTCATTCGGGATGTCCATTATCACAAGGGAAAGTTCGTCAACGCCATGAATGCGGCTTCGGCCGAGCTAAACGAGCAGAATGTGGTAACCGTTGAAGGCGAGGGTCAGATTGTTATCTTCAAGCAGATCGCGGGCCTTCTGGCCCGCAGGATCGTCTTCAACAAGAAGGTAGGCGACCAAGTGAAACGGGGCGAGCGGGTGGGCTTGATCAAGTTCGGCTCGCGGGTCGATGTTTTGCTAGATGCCTCTGCCGCCCTCGAAGTGAAGGTCGGGGATCGCGTGAAAGGCGGATCGAGTGTCCTGGCATACCTGAACGCTGAGCGATCACTAACAGCTGGCAATGCCGGACGAGCTCGGCAAGGAGCACTGTAATGGATCCAGAAGTTCCAGTGATTCCAATGCGGCGTAAAGAAGACCGGCCCTCGGGACGGTTGCGCAAAGGCATGTATATTTTGCCTTCGCTTTTTACTGCGGCGAATATCGCGATGGGTTACTACGCGATCTTGCAGGTGACGCACGCCACAGCAGCGGAACCCTGGCATTTTGATTTTGCCGCCAAGGCGATTGGGTTTGCCGTTCTCTTTGATGGTTTGGACGGGCGCATCGCCCGCATGACTCACACCAGCAGTAACTTTGGCCGAGAGTTGGATTCGTTGGCTGACGTCATCACATTCGGCGTTGCTCCTGCGCTGCTGGCGTGGATGTGGGGATTCCGCCAGTTGCCCGTATTTCTGGGGTCCAGCGAATTGACGGGCAAGATGATTCAACTGGGCTCCATTTCCAGCTTTCTGTTCCTGATGGCTGGAGCCAGCCGCCTGGCGCGCTTCAACATAGCATTGAATCCGCAACCTTCAAACCCGGGCCGGCCAGGAAAAAAATATTTTGTGGGCATGCCCATTCCCGCCGGAGCCGGAGTCATCGCGGCGGTTGTGCACTTCTCCGGCGGAGACCCGATTTCTTCATTATGGAGTTGCATTACCTGGATGCTCATCATTGTGGCCGCGGGATATCTCATGGTGAGCACCTGGCGCTTTTACAGTTTCAAGGACATTGATTTCCGCGCCCGGCAGCCGTTTCAGTTAGTGATTTTGCTGGGATTGCTATTCGCGGCCGTCTGGGTTTTCTCGCAGTGGGTCCTGTTCATAATCGCGCTGAGCTACATGTTTTCAGGGGTCTTCTGGCGTCTGCAATGGATTTTCCGCCGCAAGCGCAATCCGTCTCCTCCGCAATACAAAGAGGCCTCGCAGACTTCATGAACTCCAATCTAAAGCCCGCACCGGTGTCGCATCCTGAACCCGCGCGCGGAGGCAATTTTTATCGCCTTGCCATCGTCGGCGCCGGCTCGCTGAAAGGCAAAGAAGTGGCAGAAGTACTCAACGATCGCAATTTCCCTTCGATTGATGTCAAGCTACTCGACGACGATGAGTCCCTCGGAAAGCTGGAATCGGTGGGAGACGAGGTCACTTTCATTCAGAATGTTCGCACCGAGCAGTTCCAGAATATAGATTTTACTTTCTTCGCATCGGACGCGGAGTCTACACGCAAGAACTGGAAAACAGCGCACAATGCCGGCAGCGCGATCATCGACCTGTCTTCCGCTCTGGAAGACGAACCGGACGCCGCCGTGCGCTCGTCTTGGATCGAACGGCAGTTGGGGCAGCCTTTGATTCCTGAGTTGCAGCCCGGCCCGGCAGTCGTGGCACATCCGGCGGCGGTCGTGCTTGCGCTGCTTCTCCTGCGGGTACAAAAAGTTGGACCGGTGCGGCGGGCAGTGGCCACGGTGTTCGAGCCTGCATCCGAACACGGTCAGAAGGGCATGGACGAACTGCACGAGCAGACCGTGAACCTGCTCTCGTTCCAGCCATTGCCGAAGAACATTTTCGATACGCAGGTGGCCTTCAACATGGTGGCCCGCTACGGCGAACATTCGACGCCGGCCTTGGCGACGATAGAGAGCCGCGTGCTGAAACATTATCGGCGGATCGCCGGCAAGGATGCTCCACTGCCATCGGTGCTGTTGGTGCAAGCTCCCATCTTTCATGGACACGCCTTTGCGATCCACGTCGAACTTGGACAGACGGCGGATGTCGACAGCATTTCGCAGGCGCTGGCTGGCGACCATGTCAAACTCACGCGCGGGGCCGAGGAAGCTCCCTCGAATGTGAGCGCCGCGGGACAGGCCGATGTCCAGCTGTCGATTGCGCCGGACGCAAGTCAGCCGAACGGTTTTTGGCTGTGGGCGGCGTCAGATAATCTTCGCATCGCTGCGACGACTGCGGTTGAGTGCGCGGAAACCATGGCTGCAAGCCGGCCGCGGGGCAAGATCCAATGAGCCGTGGAGCGGGCGTGGCAGTGCTGCTCGGCTTTCTTGGCGCAGGCTTTCTCGGCTCAGGATGCGGCTATCACACTGCGGGTCATGCCGTCACCGTTCCTGACGACGTTCGAACGGTAGCGATCCCGGCGTTCGTGAATCAGACTCAGACCTTCAAGATTGAACAGATGCTGACCGCTGCCGTGGTAAGAGAGTTCGTCACGCGAACCCATTACCATGTCGTCAACCAGGTGAATGACGATGCTGACGCGGTGCTGCATGGAACCGTTCTTGCCACCTACACCACGCCGCTAACCTATGATTCGCAGACGGGACGCGCCGCAAGCGTGATGGTCGTGGTCTCCATGAAAGTGGCATTAGTCGACAAGCAGGGCAAGGCGCTGTACCAGAATTCCTCGTATCTATTTCGCGAGCAGTACGAGGTCCCACGCGACATAAACAGTTTCTTCGAGGAAGACACGCCGGCATTTCAAAGACTCTCGCGCGACTTTGCGCAAAGCCTGGTGTCGAATATCCTGGAGGGGTTTTGATGCGAGCCTTTGCCCAGGCCGACCGCTTCGTGTCCGAAGTGCAAGCCCGCAAGCTGCGCCCGGCCTATGTTTTCGTGGGCGCCGAGGTGTTCTTTCGCAAACGTTGCCGGGAAGCCATTCTCGAACACCTGGTCACACCCGACTTGCGCGACTTCAGTCTGTTCGAGTTTGATCTCGCGGAAACTGATCTCGTCGAAGTTCTTGACCGCGCGCGTACACCCTCGCTGATGGCGCCCTTTCAGGTCTTCTTTGTTCGCGGCGTCAAGAACCTGTTCGGACGTGGGTCCAACGAAGAAAAATTAGCGGCCATCCAGGCCTACTGCGAGGATCCGAATCCCGCGGCGGTATTGATTTTTGTCGCGGATCACATCAACATTCCCGCCGATCCGCGCCGCATGGAATTAACCGACAAAGAACGTTATGAACGCATTCGCGAAACGCTGGGGCAATACTGCGCCATTGTCGAACTGGCGCGAGTCGAGGAAAGCGAGGCGGTGCGCTGGATTGGCGAGTACGGCGCCACGCAAAACGTCAAGATCGATGCCGATGCCGCGCGCGAACTCGTCGACGCTCTCGGCGGCGACATGATGATGGTATCGAATGAACTCGAGAAACTGATTCTGTACGTTGGCGAGAAAAAACGCATCACACTGGGTGATGTCGAGACCATGGTACTCGCAGCGAAGCAAAGATCGTTGTATGAACTGACCGATGCGATCTCGGCGAAAGACCGCGTGCGTGCCTTAGAGATGCTGGATGCGATTCTGACTACGGGCGAAGGCGATGAAGCCGCGATTGGGCACCTTTACATGCTGGCCAAGACTTTTCGCCAGATGCTAGTGATTCTGGAGCGAAATGTGCGCGACCAGCGCATGTTGTGGGCCGCGCTGTGGCAGGGTTTCCGCGTGCCTCCGTTTGCTGCCGATGACATCATCAAACAGGCTCGACGCTACAAATCGAAACGAGAGCTGACACGCGCCATCCGACTGGTGGCGAAAACGGATCTCGCATTGCGTTCGAATCCACCGAGCAAACGGATGGTGCTGGAGAAATTGGTCCTGGACCTAACCTCAGAGCCGAAGCCAGAAGCCGGTTGGATGCAAGAAGAACTGCCGGTCTAACGTGTGATCGCGTGGTCCCCAGCTGCCCAGCCGAGCGAAGCTCGGCAGCCGGCGGGGTGTCGACGACTATTTCTTCGCAATCGCGTTCAAGCGCGCATTCAATCGCGACTTGTAGCGCGATGCGGTGTTTTCGTGCAGGACGCCCTTCTGAACCGCCTTGTCGAGCGCGGAAACGGTCTGCCGAAAAACCTGATCGGCCGCTTGCTGGTCGCCTTTGGCGAGCGACTCGCGCAAGTCGCGCAGCGTGCTGCGCAGGCGGGACGTGTTGGCGCGGTTGCGCGCTGTGCGTTTCTCAGTCTGACGGGCGCGCTTCAGCGCCGAAAAATGATTGGCCATGTAATCTCGTTACCTTCGTTTCCGTTGAGTTTCTCTTAGCGAGAGATATTCCGCTACTGCCGAATAAACTATTCTACGGCAGCAACTTGGGACTGGTCAAACCAATGGCGGATGCACTCGACGCTCTAAAAGTGCTGATCGATTCCTCCGCGCCCATCGTGGTGATGGAGACTGTGGAAGAGGTACGTGCCGTGCGGTTGGTACGCGTGGCATGTGCTTCGCTCAATCTTGCCGCATTCGAATGGAGCATAGCCAGCGGCTTGGTTCGTTGTGGAAACGAAGGCAGTGAGTTCTTGGTGGAAGGCAGGTTTCCAGCCATCGGCACCGGTCACGACGCCACGGATCTTGCGACGCAAGCCATTTACAACAGCCGCGAACCCGCTCAAGTGCTTGGCGTCTTGGAAGGCATCTCCGTGGAGGCGGCATTCATTCTCAAAGACTTCCATCGTCACATGGAGGACCCCGTAGTAGTGCGCCGACTGCGTGACGTGGGCCAGAAATTCTCGAAGAATCGCCGCACCGTAGTAATTATCGCTCCTTCGATCAAGATGCCGCCAGAGTTGGCTAGCCTGGTGGAGTACGTGGAATTGCCTCTTCCAGACAAACAGCGCCTCCGCCAAATCGTCGACGAGATGATCGTTCGCGTGGGAAAGACCCGAACATTACGCCGGTCAGTAGACGCCAGCGGATTAGATGCGATGGCTGGCAATCTGCGCGGACTGACAGAAGAGCAGGCCGAACGGGCCGTATCGCAGGCGCTGGTGACAAGGTACGGGGTAACTGCCGAGGTCGTGACCGATGTTTTGCAAGCCAAGAAGGAAATCCTGCGGCGTTCGGAGATGTTGGACTTCGTTGACGTCTCCGACACCCTGGCCAGCGTCGGAGGCCTCGAAAATCTAAAGCGTTGGCTGGAACAGCGACGTGGAACGTGGGAAGAGCAGGCGCGAGCATTCGGTCTGGAATCGCCGCGGGGCGTCATTATTCTGGGCGTGCAGGGTTGTGGGAAGAGCATGTGCGCGCAAGCGATCGCCGGAGAATGGAAACTGCCGCTGGTCAAGTTCGATACGGCTGCGATCTTCGACAAATACATCGGCGAGACCGAGAAACGAATTCAGAAGGTGTTCCGGGTCGCCGAGGAATTATCACCCTGCGTGCTTTGGATCGACGAATTGGAAAAGGTTTTTGCCGGGAGCGGGTCAGATTCGGCTTCGGCAGATGCGGGTGTTTCATCACGTCTGCTGGGTGCATTTCTTTCCTGGATGCAAGAACGCAAAGCTCCGGTTTTCGTGGCGGCCACGTGCAACAATGTTTCCGCTCTTCCTCCCGAACTGATTCGCAAAGGGAGGTTTGACGAATTGTTCTTCGTCGATTTGCCAAACCAGGCGGAGCGAAAACAGATTTTCGCTCTTGAGTTGCAGCATCGGAATCGCCGTCCGGTTGAGTTCAATCTGGATCAAGTTGCGGCTGCGGCTCGCGGCTACTCGGGAGCCGAGATTCAAGCCGCAATCCAAGCGGCGCTTTATGCCTCATTCTCCAGCAAGCAGCCTCTGGGAACATCCTCCCTGATAGATGCGTTAGCGAAAACAGTGCCGCTTTCGACGACCAGGTCCGAGGAGATTCAGGAACTCAGGGATTGGGCACGGGCGCGCGCGGTTCCGGCTTCGGTGGCTGATGTAAAAGGCGAAGGCGCATAAACTTCGGGTATCGCTTTGCAGCTGTTTCACCGCCATTGACTCCTATCCGACCCCCGGCGTACCCTTAACTCAATGGTAGTGGCTTGCACCTCGGGAGCGAGCATTCCGGCTGTTTCACCTGCAGAGAGAAGAATTTTGTTGTCGCAAAGGCCGGCACGGGTGTGCCTGTGTCGCAGCAATGCCATCTAAGCGCTATCGCGGCAACCAAAGCATAGCCGTCGACGGAGGGATACGCCAAAGCTGAATGAAGAAGAGCATTGAGATTACTCCTCACATTGAAACCCTGTTCGGTACCAGGGATGAAAACCTGCACGTGTTGGAAGACGGTCTGAACATCAACATCGACCTGCGATCCAACTCCATCGAGCTCGAAGGCGCCGCCCGCGACGTTGCCCGGGCCGAGCAAGTCTTTGCCGACTACAACCACCTGCAACGCTCAGGACACGCCTTCAATAACGGCGACTTGAACAGCATGCTGCGCGTCCTGATGGCAGACCCGAAAGCTACCCTACGTGGTTTGGCGGAAGCTGGGCGACAACGCTCCTTCGGACGCCGTACGGTCCAGCCCAAGAGCTTGAATCAGAAACGGTACGTCGAAGCCATCGAGAACCACGACATGGTTTTCGGCATCGGTCCCGCCGGGACAGGCAAGACGTACCTGGCGGTAGCGATGGCGATTTCGGCGCTGCTGGCGAAAAGAGTAAACCGGATTATTTTGGCGCGTCCTGCGGTCGAAGCCGGCGAGCGCCTGGGATTCCTTCCGGGGACATTGCAGGACAAGATCGATCCGTACCTGCGCCCACTGTACGACGCGCTTTACGACATGCTTGATCCGGAAAAGGTCGATCGCTACCTGGAGAAGAATGTCATCGAAATTGCGCCGATTGCATTCATGCGCGGACGCACGTTGAACGATTCGTTCGTGATCCTGGACGAAGCGCAGAACACCACCTCGGAGCAGATGAAGATGTTCGTGACTCGCCTTGGATTTAATTCCAAGGCGGTAATCACCGGCGACGTAACCCAGATCGACCTGCCCAATGCCCGCCGCAGCGGCCTGCTGGAAGCGGTCGATATCCTGAAGCGCGTCGAAGGGTTGACGTTCGTGTACTTCGACGAGGGCGACGTCGTTCGACATCATTTGGTGCAGCGCATCATCCGGGCTTACGATGAGCACAAGACCAAACTGGCGGAACAGCAATTGTCTCTGCTTGAACCGAAAAGCAATGCGAACGGTAAGACCAATGGGGCGGACAGTGCGCCTCTGCAAAAGAATATTACGATGCCTACGGAAGCAGACACTCAAGAATAAGACCGACATAATTGGCTGGGAGGGCTGCGGTTTATGGCCCTCCTGTTTATTTGGATCAGTTCCGATGGAGAGTGTTTGGTCATCATTCAAGAAAGCGTGGCCGGTTTGAGCGAGGCGGCACTAGCGAAGTTTCTAGTGCGCGCACGGCGAGCGGCTGGCCTTCGAGGATCCGTCAGCATACTGGTGACCAGCAACCGCGAGTTGCAAGGATTGAACCGTCGTTTTCGAGGCAAGAATATGCCAACGGATGTGCTCTCTTTCCCCGCGATGCCCGGGCTGATGCAGGAATTTGCAGGGGACGTAGCCATTTCGGCGGAGATTGCTGCCCGCAACGCGCGTCGACTTGGGCACACAACTGCCGACGAAATCCGGATTCTTGTTTTGCATGCGGTCCTGCACCTCGCCGGTTACGACCATGAGCAAGATAAGGGACGGATGGAGCGCAAGGAGCAACGCTTGCGGAAGTCGCTCGGATTGCCCGTAGGATTGATCGAAAGAACTGGACGCCAAGTCCGCGAGAAAACGGCACGCACCACACGGGCATCGAGATGAACTTCGTCATCGCTATCTTGCTGCTGATGTTGCTCGGGCTGCTGACACTGGTTTCTTACGTGGACCGCCTCTACACCGAGATCGGCAAATTCCTTTCCCGCGAGTTCCAGGACAATATCGACGCATTCGAGCACGATGTCGAGCCCAGGCTGCATGTCAGTCGCGCCCGCGCCGCGCTGTCGATGGCCGTGCTGACTCAAATGACCATGGCAGCGATTGCCATGTTAGTAGGCTTCACTGTGTTTCGGGACCGGGCTTGGAGTATTTACGAAATTCTGCAGGCTACGCTGACTCTAATTCTGACCATCGTCGTTTGTAACCGTTTCTTGCCTTTCGTTTTTTTCTCGCGGACGAAGGGGCAATGGCTCATCCCTTGGACGCCTTTCCTGCGCATCCTGATCTACCTGGTTCTGCCCGTGACCTTGGTGTTGGGCTTCTTACAGTCGGTCGCAGCTCTGACCAAAGGACATTCGGATGAACAGCCTGAAACCCAGGCGGAAGCTGTGGATGCGCTGATCGAAGCAGGTCAGGAAGAAGGAATCCTCGACGAGAGCAACCGCGACATGATTCAGTCCGTCGTGGAATTCGGCGAGAAGACCGTGCGCGAGGCGATGAAGCCGCGGCCGGAAATCGTCGCCGTTCCCACCAATACCACCGTCGAGCAGTTCATCGAATTGCTGCGTACCAAACCATTCTCCCGTGTGCCGGTTTTCGAAGGCACAATTCACAACATCAAGGGAATCGTCTACGCGCAAGATGTTCTGCAAGTGCCGGACACCGAGGCGCACACGCGGACCGTGGACACGCTCATGCGCAAAGATGTGTATTTCGTGCCCGAGAGTAAGCTGGGTAGCGAGCTTCTGAGGGAGATGCAAAAGAACAATAGCCGCATGGCGATCGTGGTTGACGAGTACGGGGGAGTGGCGGGACTGGTCACGATCGAGGATCTGGTCGAAGAAATCGTGGGTGAGATCTCCGATGAACACGAGAAAGCTGAAGTCGTGCGCGAGAGCGATCACTCCTACATTGTTCCTGGGAACATGGATGTCGACCGGTTGGATCAGTTGCTGGGCGCGCGTCCCGAAGGCAAAGAGTCGGCCACGGTGGCGGGATTGGTGAGTGAGTTGGCGGGCCGGATTCCGCAAAAGGGGGAAGTGATCGAAGAAGACGGCCTGCGCTTCGAAGTGCTGGAATCGACCGAGCGCCGAGTGCAGCGAGTTCGGATTTCGGCAGTTGAGCCGAAACAGATGCGTCTGATTTAGCAATTGAGTAATTGGGTAATTTTGTAACTTCGGCCAACTGCGACTTCCCTAATTACTCAATTATCCTATTACTGAATTTCTCAATTCCTATGGCTTTTCACTCCGGATTCGTTTGCATTCTCGGCCGCCCTAACGCCGGCAAGTCCACGCTGCTGAACGCCCTCGTGGGCGAGAGACTGGCCATCGTCAGCCCCAAGCCCCAGACCACGCGCAACCGCATCCTGGGGATTGTCCAGATTCCCAAGCGCAAGAAAGCGCCGGCCGGGCAGATCGTCCTGATCGATACGCCGGGCGTACACAAGCCGGACACTTCGCTTGGTCGCAAGATGATGTCCGAAGTGCGCGAGGCTCTGGAAGGTTGCGACCTCCTTTTGTTGATTGTCGATGTGACCCGGAAATTTAGCCGAGAGGATGAGTCCGTACTCGAAATGGCCAAGAAATCCGGCACCCCGGTTTTCCTGTTACTTAACAAGATTGATTTGTTGCGGAACCAAAAAGACAAGCTGCTGCCCATCATCGACGGATACCGCAAGCTTCATGCTTTCGAGGAAATCCTTCCGCTCTCGGCTCGCAAGCCCGAGGGGTTGGATCTCTTGGTCGAAAAGATAATTACCAACCTGCCCGAGGGTCCGCGCTATTTCCCAGAGGATCAAGTGACCGACCAACCGGTGCGCTTCATGGTGGCTGAGATCATCCGTGAGCAGGTCTTGATGGAGACCAGCGAAGAGGTTCCATATGCTACGACGGTGTTGGTCGAACAGTTCGAAGAAGGTGCGAAGCTCACACGGATTGCGGCCGCGATCTATTGTGAGCGGGAGGGGCAGAAAAGAATCCTCATCGGTAAACAGGCACAGATGTTGAAAAAAATCGGTACGGCCGCGCGCCTGCAAATCGAAAAGATGGTCGGCACTCGCGTGTTTCTCGAGCTTTTCGTGAAAGTGAGCCCGGAATGGCGTGAATCCCACACGTTTATCGAGGAACTGGACTGGCGGCGGCAATTGGAGTTGTTAACGCATGTAGAGAAAACTTGAGGAGTGCGAGTGTTACCGTGGTTTTGTGCTGCTACTTTTCACGTTGCTGGACTGGCACTTCGTCCGTAGAATCGTCAGAGGTCCACTGCTACTTACCATTGGGAACGATCCTCATTGATGTCCACCAATTCCGAACCGACTTTCGATTTCCTGGCCGACAAGTTACTTTTCAAGCTCCAGGTCACGCTGGCTGCCGATAAAGCAGCCGTGGACTCGGTGGTGCAGCGAATCATGGAGTGCATCCAAGCGAAAGACTGTGCTGGCGGAAAAGAAATGGAGATTGAATTGGCGCTTTCAGAGGCGCTGGCCAATGCGGTGGTGCATGGAGCCAAATCCGACGCTTCTAAAATCGTCGAATGTGATATTGCCTGCGACGAAAACCGGAGCCTGCTCATCGTGGTCCGCGATCCCGGAG
Organism: Terriglobales bacterium; assembly: GCA_035601995.1. Lineage (GTDB taxonomy): Bacteria > Acidobacteriota > Terriglobia > Terriglobales > Acidobacteriaceae > JABDBE01. The sequence goes on along the minus strand of DATNNE010000171.1, from coordinate 16,600 downwards.
ACGGTTTCGATCCCGCGGCCATCCCCAGCCCAGTGGTCGGTGAAAACCTTTTTTCTGGCCACGGTCGCGGCGTTTATCTGATCACTCAGCTCATGGATGAAGTGAAGTTTCTGAAAAACGGCACTGAGATCCATATGATCAAGCGGTAGAAGCTTTCAACAAAAGACCACGCTCACCTACTCTTTGGCAGCAATGCCCAGCGTCTTCATTTTGCGGTAGAGATGGCTGCGTTCCAAGCCCAGTGCTTCTGCCGTCCGGGTAACGTTGCCATGATTCTCGTCCAGTTTTTTCAGGATGTAGTCCCGCTCGTAAGCGGCTCGTGCCTGGTGCAGCGTAGAAAAGTCATTGCCCGCAGCGCGGCGCGTCCCATCGCGATGCACCAAAGGCGGCAGGTGTTTGCGTTCGAATCGAATAGTCGTCGGATTCATGATGACGATGCGCTCCATTACGTTGCGCAGTTCCCGCACATTGCCCGGCCAGGAATAACGCATTAGGGTATCGATAGCATCATCGGTGATCTCGCGCAGGCGCCGCCCATAGGTGGCGGAAAACTCCTTTAGAAAGTGACGTGCCAGCAACGGAACGTCCTCCTTGCGCTCGCGCAGCGGCGGAACAGAAAAGGGGATCACGTTCAGACGGTAGAACAAATCCTCGCGAAAGTTTCCTCTGGAAATTTCTTCTTCCAGATCCTTGTTGGTCGAAGCAATCACGCGGGCATCCACGGTGATCGGCTCGTCGCTGCCGACTGGCACAAACCGCTGCTCATCGAGCGTCCGCAAAACTTTAGATTGCGTTTTCAAGCTCATGTCGCCGATCTCATCCAGAAAAAGTGTCCCGCCATGAGCTTTTTGGAATGTTCCTTCCTTGTCTCCAGTGGCTCCGGGGAAAGATCCTTTGCGATGACCGAAAAGTTCGCTCTCGATCAGATCCTCGGGAATCGCCGCACAATTTACCTCTACGAACATCTCATCCTTCCGCAGACCCTGCCCGTGAATGGCATGGGCCACCAATTCTTTTCCCGTCCCCGACTCTCCATAAATGAGAACGCGGCCGTTGGTCGGCGCCATAATCTGGATTTGCTGGCGCAGCGCCTTCATGGGAATGCTATCGCCCACGATCACACTTTTCGGGATGAGTTGTTTCTTGAGGTCCCGGTTCTCTTCGCGCAGCCGCTTCGCATCAATGGCGTTCTTGATGAGGATGAGAGTTTTGTCAATGGATAGCGGCTTTTCCAGAAAGTCGTAGGCGCCTAGTTTGGTGGCGCGAACCGCAGTTTCGATGGTGCCGTGCCCAGAAATCATGATGACTTCGGGAGCGTTTTCCTTTTCGCGAATCCGCTCCAAAGTTTCCAAACCGTCGATCCCGGGTAGCCATACATCGAGCAGCACCACATCGAATGCGTGTTTCCCAATGATCTCCAGACCGGCTTCGCCGCTCTCGGCCATCGAAGTCTTGAACCCTTCATCTTCCAGCACCCCCTTAAGCGACTGGCGAATCGTGGGTTCGTCGTCAACGATGAGAATGTTATGCATGCTGGTTGATGGCAGGCGCGGCGACCGGGTCGGAGACCATCGGGAGTTCAACTACAAACCGCGTGCCCACGGGCTTGTTCTCTTCTACGCGAATGGAGCCGTGGTGGTCTTCAACAATGCGATTTACGATGGCAAGTCCAAGGCCGGTGCCACGCTTCTTAGTGGAAAAATAGGGCAAGAACAGTCGCTCTTTCAATTCTCGCGTAACTCCGTGGCCGCTATCGGCGACGGTGATTTCGACTACATCGCGGCTCGCGACCAGCGCGGTGGAAATTTGAATTTCACGAAACAGAACATCTTGCATCGCTTCGGCCGCATTGTCCACCAGATTGGCCAACGCCCGTTTAATAGCTTCGGGATCGGCCATTACACTAGGCAAGTCCGAAGCCAGAGACGTGCGCACTCGGATATTATCCAAGCGCCCGTTGAACATAGCCAGCGTGCTTTCCACGATAGCGTTTATGTTGGACAATTGCGGCCGTGCGGTGGGGAAACGCGCCAAAGTAGAAAACTCGTCTACCAGCGTGCGTACGGTTTCGACCGCGCTAGCGATGGTCTCAGCGCAGCTATGAAGTACTTCCACCGAAGCTGCATCAGGACGTGCGCCACGTTGCAGGTGCCGGCGGATGCGTTCTGCGGACAAGGCAATCGGGGTCAGGGGGTTTTTGATTTCATGCGCTACGCGGCGCGCCACCTCGCGCCACGCCGCCTGTTTCTGCGCCTTAAGCAATTCAGAGAGGTCTTCGAACACGAGAACGTATCCGAGCCCCTGCCCATCGTGCTTGAGGGTGGCCACAGTGACCGCCACATTTAGCGTTGCCCGCTGCACCACCATTTCCATCTGCGTGGTCGTGGTTCCCATGCGGTCGGCACGACGCAGCAGGGGCTCAAGATCTTCGAGGACTTCGGGAGCGAAAACCTCTTTCAATGGCGCGCCGATCAATACACCCGGCGTGCCAGACTCCGCAGCCACAGGATGGAACAAGCGCAGCAATGCGTGGTTAGCATGCGTGATGCGCCGTTCTGCATTCAACGAAAGCACGCCGTTCGGAATGCTTTCCAGAATTGTTTCGATATGGCGGCGCCGCTGCTCTAACGCAACGTTGGCTGCGCTAAGGTCGCGGCTGGAAGCTTCAATCTGGCGGCGGCTGGACTCCAATTCCTCTGCCATCCGGTTGAACGAATGCACCAGATCGCCGATTTCATCGGCGGCACGGACTTCCACACGATAGTCAAGCCGCCCGCGAGAAATCTCCTGTGTCGCTTCGGCCAGTGCGACTACCGGTCGGGTGACCAGCTTGGAAAGAAACAGGGCAAACCATGTGGTAGCGAAAAGCACCATCACCGTGAGCAGAAGCAGCACTTCCATGTAGGTCCGGCGAACCAGTCTTCGTTCGCGCGCTAAGTCGAGATAACGCTGCTGGCTGGCCTCTACCTGCTTCACCGTCTCAGAGAACTGCCTAGGCAAAGGTATGCCCACGAGGATCAAACCATGATCGCCTACCGGCGCACTGCCTAGAATGTATTCGATTTGCCCCCAAGTGAAAGGGGTTGGAACGTCTGAACGCAATCGCGGAAGCTTGGTCTTCAATTCTAGCCACGAAGCAGGCGTGCCAAAGCTCGCCTCCGCCTCACCGTCCATCAAAGCTAGAGCAAACCCGCCTTGCAGCGTGGATGCATGACGCTGGAATTCGTTCGTTATGGAAGAAAAACTTCGGCTCGCAAAAGCAGATTGCGTCTCCTGCGAAGTCGCTATCGCTTCGGCCTCGGCTCGCGTGTTTTGCGCGGCGTAGTTCGAAAGCAGCGATGCCATGGTCGCCGTGTCCCGGCGCACTTCCTCCACCGGGGTGGAGAACCATTTGTCAATCGAGCGGTTCATCAGCACATAAGCGAAGAAGAACATGCCAATGACTGGTAGAAACGAAAGCAGAAGGCTCCCCACGACCAGCCGCGTGCGGAACTTCGATCCAAGGACGCCCAACCTTCTTTCCGCGAAAAGCTTTAAGAGATTTCGGGCGAGGACGAAGGTCAGCGCTACGAAGAGAAGAAAAATCAACGCGGAAAGGGAAGCAAAGAACAATAATTGCTGATTGGTGCCCGGACTGAGAGGCAGGTCAAAAGAGGTCAGCGAAAGCAGTACCCAAAAAAGCAGGGCCATCCCCACCGCCAGCGGGATAATGACCTTCTTCCGGCTGGAAGGTTTTCGAGCTGGCCGATTTGTATTGGGAGCAGGCACTTCAGCGGACAGAAACCCCGATCACGAAGCTTGCGGGCTTCTCCGGCCCATTATAAGCAAACGCGTCAGCGAGTGTACGGACAACCTTCCATTTCAAAGGGTTAAAGAATGTATTCGCGTGCGCCACTGAGGCGCAACTTGTTCTCTAGATCCCGGAGCTTATGGCAAAAATGTTTGCAGAGGGCAGTGTTCGCAGCGAGGTTCTGACTTGAGACAGTAGTGTTTTCCCACGGCAACGACCAATCCGTGCATGTCGTTGTATATCTGGGCCAGCGGCGAACGTTGGGCGAGACTCATCAGGGACGGAGAATGCGGAGTAGGACGGAACCCAATTGCTTGTTTCTCGGTTTTTAGTTTCGAAGGCGCTGTTTCACTCAAGGCCCGCTCAAACAGCTCGCGCAAGTCTTCGTACTTTGTGTTAACCGCAGTAATTCCGTGGCGTTCCACAACGCGGCGCGTATAGGCGTCCACCACGAAAACCGCATGCTGGCCAGCGTAGAGCAAGATCGAGTCCGCGGTTTCAGGACCAACTCCGTTCAGCGAGAGCAGTTCTTCTCGCAACTGCTGCGTAGGTTGGGCAAACATGCGACGGAGCGAGCCTCCATAGCGTCGGTCGATAAAAGAAACGAAGGTCTTCAGCCGGCCGGCTTTCTGCCGATAATACCCCGCCGGTCGAATCGCTGCCTCGAGTTGCTTGAGGCGTACGCTTCGAACTGCAGCAAGATTCAGTAGATCGGCAGCGCGCATACGGCGCAGAGCAATCTCGACATTCTTCCACGACGTATTCTGCGTGAGATAAGCGCCAACAATAACTTCAAAGCGGGTGCGCGCCGGCCACCAGTGCTGAGGCCCCCACGCATCGTAGAGCGCGTCGTAATATGCGCGAATCGATTGCCGGTTCTCTGCGGAAGTCGTGGTCATGGTGTTTAGTGTAAAGGAGCAAATCCCCGCGATCGATGAGCGTCGCGCAACTGGCCTTCCAAGTTTAGAGAACTCTAATAACCCGAAAAGTTCGGTTCACATTCACCCTCGGGCTTACCGAGGTTCATGCCCGTCCGAACTCTTTAGTTGCGCAAACAGGCATCTGACGGCCATTTCATGGGGTACAAAGGCGTTATAGGTCTCCCGTCGCACGGTACAAGTACAAAAGTAACTGGTGAAGTAACGCTTCTGCTGTGACAATTTGTGTCAACGCGATAGGCTGCAGTTTCTCCCCTAATAAAGCAGCATCGCGCGAGCAAAGCGAAGTCGACGTCATCCCTCTGCCGCTCAGATAGGAGATCGAGGTATGTCTCAACGGCTGGGTGATCTTCTTGTCAAAGAGAAGGTCATAACCCCAGAGCAGTTGGAACAAGCAACCAAGGCTCAGAAGGAAACCAATGTTCGCCTCGGCGCAGCCCTGGTGAAGCTGGGATTTCTTACTGATGAAGACGTCACCAATTTTCTGTCCCGGCAATACGGTGTTCCCGCCATCAACCTTTCCTATTTCGAAATTGACCCGGCGGTGGTCAAACTCATTCCGTTTGAAACCGCCAAACGCTATCAAATCCTGCCACTAAGCCGGGTTGGCGCTTCCTTGACGATTGCGATGGTAGATCCGACCAACGTGTTCGCCATGGACGATATCAAGTTCATGACCGGCTTCAATATCGAGCCCGTAGTCGCATCGGAAAGCTCGATCCTCGAAGGCATCGACAAGGCATACGGCGCCACCAAAGAAGAAGACCTCGAGCAAGTGATGCTGTCGATGTCGGAGATGGATGAATCCGACGTCGAACTGCAAGCGGATCAGGCGGAGCTTGGACTGGCGGACCTCGAGAAGGCTGCCGATGAAGCTCCTATCGTCAAGCTGGTCAACTTAGTGTTGACCGATGCCGTGAAACGCGGAGCTAGCGACATCCACATGGAGCCATACGAAAAGGAATTTCGTGTGCGCTTCCGTATTGATGGCGTCCTGCAAAGCATCATGACGCCGCCACTGAAGTTGAAGGATGCCATCATTTCGCGCGTGAAGATTATGTCGAAGCTCGATATCAGCGAGAAGCGGCTGCCGCAGGACGGCCGCATCATGCTGAAGATGAATATCGGCGGACGCAAGAAGCAACTCGATTTCCGCGTCAGCACGTTGCCCACACTGTGGGGAGAAAAAATCGTGCTCCGTTTGCTCGACAAAGAAAACCTCCGGCTGGATATGACCAAGCTGGGTTTCGAGCCCGAGTCGCTGGTCAAGTTTGAAAAAGCCATTCTGAAGCCCTATGGCATGGTCTTGGTAACCGGACCAACCGGGTCGGGCAAAACCAACACTCTGTATTCGTCGATTTCTACATTGAACAAACCCGATACCAACATCATGACTGCGGAAGACCCGGTCGAGTTCCAACTTGCGGGCGTCAACCAGGTGCAGATGAAGGAGCAAATCGGGTTAAACTTCGCCACTGCCCTGCGCGCCTTCCTGCGGCAAGATCCGAACATCATTCTAGTCGGCGAAATTCGAGACTTTGAAACTGCAGAAATCGCCATCAAAGCCGCGCTTACCGGACACTTGGTTCTCTCCACACTTCACACCAACGGCGCGCCGGAAACCATTACCCGGCTCATGAACATGGGCATTGAACCTTTTCTCGTGGCGACCTCGGTCCACCTGATCTGCGCTCAGCGACTGGTCCGCCGTATCTGCAAGGAATGCACAGAAGTCGTCGACGTTCCCCATCAAACCCTGATCGAAGAAGGCTATAGCCCGGAAGAAGCCAAGACCGTAAAGATCCAAAAAGGCAAAGGGTGCGGCATCTGCAACAACACCGGATACAAAGGCCGCTGCGGTTTGTACGAAGTTATGGAAGTGGATGACGAAATCAAGGAACTGGTTTTGGTCGGCGCTTCGGCGGTGGAGCTGAAAAAGAAAGCAATCGAACGCGGAATGATTACCCTGCGGCGCAGCGGTCTGATCAAAGTTGCGGCGGGCATGACCACGCTCGAGGAAGTGGCTCGCGAGACTATTCACTAATTTGAAACGAGGAAGAAAGGGAATAAAAGATGTCGCTTGCATTAAGTGATTTGCTGAAAAGAATGTTGGAGATGTCCGGAAGCGATCTTCACCTTACGACGAACTCGCCACCGCAGATCCGCGTACACGGGCACTTGGTGCCGCTGGACCTGCCGCAGATGACGCCGGCTGAGACCAAACAACTGGCCTACAGCGTCATGACCGATTCGCAGAAGCATCGCTTCGAAGAGAACCTGGAATTAGATTTCTCTTTCGGATTGAAAGGTCTGGCACGTTTCCGCGCCAACGTTTTTAATCAGCGCGGCGCTACCTCAGCCGTCTTCCGTCTGATTCCCTTCGAAATTAAGTCCTTCAACCAACTGGGACTGCCCGCCGTGGTGAGCAAGATGTGCGACAAGCCTCGCGGTTTGGTGCTGGTTACTGGGCCGACCGGCTCGGGCAAATCCACTACCCTTGCCGCAATGATCGACAAAATCAATACCGAGCGGCACGATCACATCCTCACCATCGAGGATCCAATCGAGTTCGTCCACATGAACAAGAACTGCGTGGTCAACCAGCGCGAACTCCATGCCGATACCAAAAGCTTTACCGACGCGCTGCGAGCCGCGCTTCGTGAAGATCCCGACGTGGTCCTAATCGGCGAAATGCGCGATTTAGAGACTATCGAATCGGCGCTGCGTATCGCCGAAACCGGTCACCTTACGTTTGGCACGCTGCACACTAACTCCGCATCGTCCACCATTAACCGAATTATCGACGTCTTCCCGGCGCACCAGCAGCCCCAGATTCGGGCGCAGTTGTCCCTGGTGCTGGAAGGCATCATGTGCCAAAGCTTGCTGCCCAGCGCGGACGGCAAGGGCCGGGCCATGGGTATGGAGATTCTGGTGCCGAATGCCGCGGTGCGAAACCTGATTCGCGAAGACAAGATCCATCAGATTTATTCGTCCATGCAGTCCGGTCAGGACAAGTTCGGCATGCAGACGTTCAATCAGGCGCTAGCGACGCTTTACTTCCAGAAGCAGATCACTATCGAGGTTGCGATGGCTCGCTCCAGTAACGTCGATGAACTGCAGGAGATGATCAACCGTGGCGCGGGGTTGTTGAACCGAAATCAGTCTGCGACGGCGGTCAAGGGTGCCGCGACAGGAAAGCGTTAAACGATTTTCGTACCAAATTATTTGTAATCCGGTACGAGCAGTTAGTTCAGGAAAGCAGTAATGCGGTGCGTTACTAGCGAAGCAGCGTACGGGAAGAAACATAAGGAAGCAAGGAGAAGTCCACCATGCCAGTTTTCACATTTTCTGGGAAGAGCGAAAACGGAGAGAAAATCAGCGGCGAGAGAGTTGCGCCCAATAAGCAAGCGTTGGCCGCTCAGTTGCGTAAAGAGCGTATTAATGCTGGCGCGATCCGCGAAAAAGGCAAAGAGTTTGCCATGCCTACATTCGGCTCGGGCAAGGTCAAGACCAAGGAGATCGCGATTTTCTTCCGCCAGTTCTCGGTCATGATCGATGCCGGCTTGCCCCTGGTGCAGTGCCTCGAGATCCTGGGCGCGAATCAGGAGAACCAGGCATTCCAAAAAACGTTGACGGGCGTACGAACTACCGTGGAAGGTGGCTCGACCCTGGCCAACGCCATGCGGCAATATCCCAAAATCTTCGACGATCTATCCACCAACATGATCGAAGCGGGCGAGACCGGCGGTATCCTGGACATCATTCTGCAACGCCTCGCGCAGTACGTCGAAAAGGCCGTCAAGTTGAAGGGCGCAGTAAAGTCGGCTCTCATCTACCCGGTCTCGGTCATCGGGATGGCGGTCCTGATCGTGGCCGCGCTGCTGAAGTGGGTTGTCCCCATCTTCGCCAACCTCTTCGCGGGATTGGGCGTGGCTCTGCCGTTGCCGACCCGCATAGTGGTGGGCTTGAGCGCATTCGTCGGCCAGTTCTGGTGGTTCTTCATCGTCGGCATCGCAGCCATGGTTTTTGGTGTTAAGCAGATCCGTAAGAATCCCAAAGGCCGCTACTACATGGACTACGGAATGCTAAAGATGCCGATCGTCGGCATGCTGCTGCGCAAGATCGCAGTGGCCCGCTTTACTCGAACTCTGGGTACGCTGATCACTTCCGGCGTGCCTATTCTTGAGGGCCTGAGCATCACGGCCAGGACCTCGGGAAACGCGGTGCTGGAAGAGGCTTTGATGAAGGTGCGCAAGGCCATTGAAGAAGGCCGAACCATCGTCGATCCACTGCGCGAATCCGGAGTCTTTCCCAACATGGTGACGCAGATGATCGGCGTCGGCGAAGCTACCGGCGCCATGGATGCCATGCTGCAAAAGGTCGCCGATTTCTACGAAGATGAAGTCGATGCCGCGACCAAGGACATGCTGGCCCTGCTGGAACCAGTCTTGATCGCTTTCTTGGGTCTTGCCGTCGGCGGCATCGTGATTTCGTTGTATATGCCGCTGTTCTCGCTGATCGCAAAGATGGCGGGTTAGTCGGAAAAAATGCGGGCGGAGTATCAACTGAGAACGCATAGCAGGGAACTCCGTCCAGTGGAAACTCTCTTCCACGCCAGGGGCACGATGCGGGCGTGACCGCAATCAGTTCCCAGGAAAAGAGCACGGAAATTGGGATCAGGGATGCAATCCATGTTCGATGAGCGGCTGTGGCTGGCCTGGCTGGTCAAGGTTCGCATCCTTATCCTGACACTTCTCTTGGGAATTGAGCTGGCTATTTCGCGGCTCACTCCCAATCCCTTACCGCTGCGGCTGTTCGTCGATGCCATCCTGCTCTGGTACACAATCTCGATCTTTTACGTTTTGCTGCTGTCTTTTTGGCGGGACTACCATATCCAGGCAGTACTGCAGGTGCTCACTGATCTGGCGCTGGTCACCCTGGTCGTCTATGCCACCGGAGGCGTGGACAGTTCACTCAATTTTCTTTATCCGCTGATCATCATCGTAGCTTGCATTCTTCTGCCACGGGTTTGGGCGTATCTTACGGCGGCGCTGGCCTTCATCCTGTATGGAACGGTTCTGGAGCTGACCTATTTCGCAATTATTCCGTCGTATTCGACTACCCATCCGGAAATGAAAGCGCTGCAAGCCATCATTTTCGTCAACCTGTTCGGTTACCTTGCAGTTTCTTACCTTGCCGGGTTGCTGGCAAACAAGTTGCGACAGGTGGACGTAAAACTGAAGCACACTAGCGGAGAGCTGGAAAATCTGCAGGCCTTGCACGAGAACATTATCCAGTCCATCACGGGAGGTCTGATCACCACCGGGCTTGACGGACATATCACGCTGGTCAACACTGCGGCGCAGAAATTACTGGATCGCTCTGAAGAAGACCTGCTGGGTCTACCGGTCAATCAACTTTTTCTGGATCCTCTGCCGCATGTCGATTCTGAACCGGCTCATGGGGAAGTCCGATGCCTTGCCCCCAATGGATACCGCAAGACCTTCCGCGTGCTGGTTTCCGCGCTGGCGGTGCCGGAGCGGGGCACGCTGGGCTTCGTATACAACTTCGACGATCTAACGCAAATCCGCCGTTTGGAGCGCGAAGTCCGCATGCAGGACCGTCTTGCCGCGGTAGGGCGGCTGGCCGCAGCAATTGCGCATGAGATCCGCAATCCTCTGACCTCGATCGCTGGCTCCGTTAGCATGCTTTCGGAAATCCCTCATTTGGGCGACGAGCATCGACAGCTTCTGCAAATTGTGACGCGGGAATCGGAGCGGCTCAACACCATCATCACCGATTTCCTGGCCTATTCGCGCGGACGCCAGTACCGGTTCGCGAAAGTCGATCTGCTGCCCCTTCTCGAAGACACACTCACACTGCTGGAACATCGTTTAGCCGCACAAAATGCCGGCATCCGAGTGGAACGAAGTTACAGCGTGAAAGAAGCGTGGGTATCGGCGGATGGCGACAAACTCAAGCAAGTCTTCTGGAATTTCTGCGAGAACGCCGTGCGTGCCATGAAAACGGGAGGCACCCTGACTGTTTCGCTGGAGTCCGGCGGCGAAGACTGGCAAATCAACTTCGCCGACACCGGTCCGGGAATGAGCCAGCAACTCATCGAGAAGGTGTTCGAGCCCTTCCAGTCTCAATTCGAAGGCGGCACCGGTCTTGGTTTAGCGATTGTGTACCAGATCGTTCAAGCGCATGAAGGCAAAGTTTGGGCGCGCTCTAAGCTTGGACAGGGCAGCGTCTTCGTGCTGCGCTTGCGTCGCTACGCCGTCGGAGAGGCCTTAACTGCTCCACAAGCCAATTCTGAACAGGACGCGCCCGTGGCGCCGGTCGACTCGACCGGCTCAACTGTGGCCGCAGCGGCAGGGGGAGCGCGTGGGTAACATTCTGGTTTGCGACGATGAGCGCTCCATCTGTGAAATGCTGGACATCGCCCTGCGCCGCGAAGGGCACAAGGTCGAGACCGCAAATTCAGGCGAGGCTGCGAAGAGAAAACTCGATGGCGCCTTGTACGACGTAGTCGTTACAGACATAAAGATGCCAAATATCGACGGCATCGAAGTGCTTCGTCATGCTCACCAGATTTCTCCCGACTCCGCCGTAATTTTGATGACGGCCGTCGACGACTACGAAGCTGCGGTGCAAGCCGTTAAAGCCGGTGGCGCCACGGATTACATTCGCAAATCTCCCGGCCTGGTCGATGAAATCAAGCTGGCAATCAATCGAGCTCTGGAGAAAGTATCTCTAAGCCGCCAGAACTTCGCTTTCAAACGCGATGCGGCCACACGCAACTCTCTGGATAACATTGTTGGCGTGAGTCCGGCGATGGAGAAACTGAAGCAGACGATTCGCACCGTCGCTTCGACGCAAAGCACCGTCCTGATCTACGGCGAGAGCGGAACCGGGAAAGAGCTTGTGGCTCGCGCTCTGCACGTGTGTTCACCGCGTGCCGCCGAACCATTTGTTTCCATCAACTGCGGAGCTTTTCCGGAGACGCTGCTCGAGAGCGAATTGTTCGGCTACGTGAAAGGCGCATTTACCGGGGCGAACCAAAACAAACGCGGATTATTTGAAGTGGCCGATAAGGGAACCATCTTTCTCGACGAGATCAGCGAGATGAGCTTGACCATGCAGGTCAAACTGCTGCGAGTCTTGCAGGAGCGCTCGGTCCGTCCGGTGGGAGGAACGAACGAAATTCCCATCGACGTCCGTGTGATCGCCGCTACCAATCGCGACCTCGACAAGCAAGTGGCCGAGAATACCTTTCGCGAGGATCTTTATTACCGGCTCAGCGTGATCCCGGTTTCCGTGCCGCCGTTACGCGAGCGCCGCGAAGACATTCCACTTCTGGTCAACCACTTCCTCAAGAAGTACGCGCCGGGAGCAGGGAAGAGCATTCAGCGGGTGCATGCGCAATCGCTGGAAGCGCTGGGAGGCTACGAATGGCCTGGCAATGTGCGCCAACTGGAAAATACCATCGAACGCGCGGTTGCCCTCGAGACCGGAGACGAACTGCGCGTAGACCTACCCGCGGAAAAAGCTAAGGCGCGAGCAGCAGCTGCCGGAGTAGGCGCGCCGACTACGGCGATAAGCGCGGGCGCGCTACCCGATGGGATGGATATGGAGAAGTATGTCGCGGACATCGAGAAGTCACTTCTATTAACCGCGCTGACCCAATCGAATGGAGTCCAGACTCGCGCTGCAGATCTGCTCAAGATTTCGTATCGTTCGTTTCGGCATCTAATGAAGAAGTATGAACTGTAGCTGTCAGCTTTCAGCCGTCAACTCCTCAGCCAACTACCTCGAGCTAGCGGCTACCGATGAAGAGCGTCTCCTGAAAGCTGATTGCTGACAGCTAGTTTTTCTTTTCCTTTAGCTGCTGCTTCCATCCCAACACTCTCGCCTTAGCACCTTCTGCCTCTGCTTCAGGAATCATGCCCTTTTTCTGGTAAAGAACCGACAGACTCGTATAGGCCAACACATCATCAGGGTCGATTTCCGCGATACGCTTGGCGATCACAATCGCCTCATCGAGGCGTCCGAGATCTTGCAAAGCCCGAGCCATGCCATGCATCGCTTCCGTGAAAGTGGGATCCGCTTCCAAAGACTTCCGATATGCCTCGACGGCCCGCTCCTGCTCGCCCTCAGAAACCAGGTCCAAAGCGGCATAGTAATGGTCTTCGGCCGTCTGGCGGGCTTCAGGATCGGTCATAGAACAGAAATCCTCAGGCAGAAAATGGATTCTAGCATGCAGCGGCGGCTGCCCCGGCGAAGCAGGTGGCGTGAGTGCGTTTCGTCGGGCGATTGAGGGCAAACAGGGGTATAGTTGTCAGAGTTGCGGGAGAGCGAACATGCGCTCACAAGAAATTGCTGCGGGATTTCTGCGTGCAGTCGGCGTGCTGCTCATCGTTCTAGGAATAGTTCATACAGTAGCGACGCCTCATATTCGGGATTTGCTGGGGGAAAGCTCGACCGAGGTATACCAGCGCGCCGTAGGGCCGACCTTACTGAATCATGTGTTGATGGGTATTCTCCTCCTGCCCTTGGGCTACACGACCTGGCTCGCTGCCGCGTCCCAGAATCGTAATGCGGCTTGGGCGAGGCGAATCCTGACAGTGAACGGAATCGTCCTGTTGACCCTCCCGGCATCCATAGCGATCTTTATGCGTCGGCCGGAATACTACACGGCTCCCCTGTTTCTGACCGGCGTAATTCTGGTGACAATAATTTCTTTGTTAACGATTGTCGCCGCGTGGCTGGTCGGGCGTGACGGGGCTCATTCGGCGAGCGGCTCGGGAGCGATCAGTTAAGATAGCCACATGCGCCACATGATCCGATTTCTGTGGAATGCGACTCGCGGCCATCACCTCGCGCCCTGGCGCAGTCCCTACCTGCTATGGCGAATCGAAACTTATTGTGGCGTCAAAATGCAGCAGATCGGCCTCCTCGAATTCTGGGAGTTCACCTGGCGGGAACGAAAGAATCTGTGGCGCTTTCTAAAATGGACGGCGGAAATGGACCGCTACGTCCACCCCAGGCCGAAGAATTCGTGACTTATTGCCCGTTGCTGGCTGCCACGGCACCTTCGAGCACGATAATCACTTCGCTGCCCTTGCCAGCCCCTACGATTTGCGCGGCAGCAGCGCGGTTCGCGGCAATCTCCAAATAACCCATGCTCCCCAGGATGCCAAATACTTCATTGGGCGCGCCTCCGGCATAATTGGGGTGAATCTCCGTGATCTCACGCTTGCCCACACGAATCTTGAAGCCCGGGGGCTCAGCCTGAAACAAGGCAGGAACGTCCTGCGGAGTGATATTTGTGACCATATTGCCGAACCGGTCCACCTTAAGCACCACGCCTCGTATCGTCTGCGCATCGACCGGCTTGGGCTTGGGTGCATTGAAGCGCACGAAGTCAGTGATTTCCTCGCCAAACTTCGCGGTTTCCACACCCTTGGCAAGGTAAGCAGCGACCGGCGCGAAAATATCGCGAGCGTGAAAGGTATTACTCACCGGCTGTCGATAGTAGTGTTCGGCGTCGATGTGACGGACTTGCAGCCGCTCTTCGCGTCCATAAACTAAAGAAAGTACGCCGTTGTCGGGAGCCACAAAGTAATGGCGTCCCGTCGACAAAAGGATGGGCCGCCGTGCTGTGCCCACGCCCGGATCCACGATCACCATATGGACGGTGCCGTTTGGAAAGTACGAATAGGCTTGGGCGACAGTCAGAGCCCCGTCGAGGACATCGAACGCCTGCACGGCATGGCAGATGTCCACAATTTCAGCCTCCGGAACAATATCCAGAATGACGCCTTTGATCGTCCCAACGAAATGATCGTTGAGCCCGAAATCGGTAGTCAGAGTAATAAGAGGACGGTTCGCCAATGTTGTTCCTTGCCCTAGACAGAATTCTGCTAAAAACTCGAAAGTAACCTGCCATGAAGAGCTGAGTCAAGGCACGGAGGTAATTGTCCCGCCCGCGTTTTGCCGGTCTCTGCGTTCTCTGCGGAGCTTCTCAGCGGACGTTCTCAGCGACCCCTGCGTTTTAAGGTTTTGATGCGACGTAGGCCAAAATCTTGTCAAGCCCCCTAAGGCACCCAATTCCCGCCAAGTCGATGATTCAACACATAAAATAAATCCTGAAAGCATGTCATAGTTCCCTTCCGGACTTGTTATTCTAAATATAGAGATGAATTTTGGCGCAGGCTTCCCAGCTTGCGCCTTTTCTTTTTCCGGCAAGCCTTCTTCAAGGACGCTTTTCAGCACCCATGCACAAAAACAGGGCTCCGCACGGACGCATTCCAGCGTCCGAGGAGAGCCCTGTCCGCAAAGCGTACCGGGAACGCGGACGGCGAAACTGTAAGCAAGGAGATCTGGGCGAGGTGGCCTTTTTGCACAAAGCGACCGCGCTCGGTTTCATGGTGGCCCAGCCCTATGGCGTGGGCCATCCCTTTGACTTCATCGTGCAGGGAGGGCGGGATCTCTGCCGCGTGCAGGTAAAAGCCACCACCAACATCAGACGCGGCTTGTACGCCGTCAGCATTCATCACCACCCGGGTCGCCAGCCTTGCGCCTACCGCGCGGGCGAGATCGATTTCGTGGCCGTCTATATCATTCCGGAAGATACCTGGTACATTCTGCCGGTGCGCGAGGTGGAAAACCGTCTCATGCTCTTGTTTCGTCCCAAGGGATACCCCCGCCCCGACCCCTACGCCCACTACCGCGAAGCCTGGCACCTGCTGCGCGAGCCCGACGGCCTAATCTTCGGCTGAATTTTGTGTACGGCGGACACTCCTGTCCGGCGGGTGGCCCATTCAAGCCGTTCTTTGGCTTGAGTGGGGCTTTGCGGCCGGGCCGAGCCTCCCTGCCGCTCTTTCACGCTTCCGCGCTGTCCACTCGCATTCAATCTCCACTCTCCCGACGCCGCCCGTCGCGTACTGGCGAAAACTACTCCACTCCCAATCTTCCGCACGTGTGCACAACCCGCGCTTCACCGGGTTCTGATGAATATACCGCAGTTTTTCCACAAACTGAGGTTCGTTCCGGACATTGAAATCGTAGTAGCGCTTTTGCCAGAAATGCTCGGCCTCGCCGATCAGCCGCCGCGAGACTCCCTGCTTCAACGACTTGATCGCGTCGGCGAGAGTCTGCGGTTGCGGTTCGCTGAGCAGCAAGTGAACGTGTTCGGGCATGACGACATAGCCGTAGACGTAAAGTCCGAAGCTGAGACGCACGCGCTCTAGCGCGTCCTCGAAAACTTGTCTGGGGATGGCCGTCGTGAACGAGGGCCGACGCTGGTAACAGCAGAAGGTTACGAAGTGAGTCTGCCCGGACGCTTGGAATCGTTTCAGTCCCCAAGGCATAAGGCCAGATTACGCCTTGAAACAGCCCCACTCAAGCCAAAGTGCGGCTTGAATGGGGCACCAAGCATTTGTTGAGGGTGTGGCAAAGACCTGAATCTGGAGCCTTCCCCGCGCAATCGATGAACCCTCTTGACATGGGCGGCGTCTAATGGTTCGGGAGTGCTCATAAGTGTCCTGGTTTCGCCCCCACTGCCCCCGGTGCTGTTAGACTGTAAGTTGAGCCTATGCCACTAAAAACGCTACTGTTAAACCCCCCATCGTTCGAGAATTTTGACGGCGGAGCCAGCTCACGTTGGCCCGCTACGCGTGAGATTGAGTCCTACTGGTATCCAGTCTGGCTCGCGTACCCGGCTGGGATGCTGGAAGGCTCCCGGATGCTGGACGCCCCACCGCACCACATCTCGGCGACGGAAACCATCGAGATCAGCAAGAGCTATGAATTCCTGGTCCTGTTTACCAGCACACCCGGTTGGACCGGAGACCAGAAGCTGGCCGAA
>DATNNE010000170.1:0-189352 GCA_035601995.1 Terriglobales bacterium | reverse complement strand
GCAGGGCGACGCAGCTGCGGTCGAAGTCTCGGCTGGAGTTCGCTACTTCAACAAAGCGCGGAATGTGGATGTGATTATCGTGGCGCGCGGTGGAGGGTCGGCGGAGGATCTGGCTGCGTTCAATCACGAAGGGCTGGCGCGTGTGGTTGCGGCTTCCGACATTCCTGTCATTTCAGCGGTGGGGCACGAGACTGACTTCACCATTCTTGATTTTGTTGCCGATCTGCGCGCGCCTACGCCGTCGGCGGCGGCGGAGTTGGTTATACGCTCGCGGCAGGAAGTGGATGAGCAACTGGGAGGGCTGCATCGGCGGCTCGAAAAGGCCATGCGCTATCACTTGCTCATGGCTCGCCAGAATCTGACGGAACTGGCGCAGCATGGCGCATTTGCTCGCATGATGGACCTGATCCATCGACGCGAACAACGGTTGGACGATCTGGTGAATCGGCTGGCCCATGGGCAGCGCGATGTTTTCGAGAAGCAGCGGCGGCGGTTCGAGGCTTTGTCCGCGGCGGTTCGGCACTATGACGTGCGGCGGGTTTTGGCAGGGATGAAAAAAGACCTCGACGCGCGGACTACGGCAATCGTTTCGGCTATACGCAATTCACTGCTTGAGCGCAAGGTTCGTTTGGAGCGGATGGACACAGCTCTGCAAGCACTTTCCCCGCTGGCCATTCTTGAGCGCGGGTATGCTTTAGTGTTCGATGCTTCCGGAGAATTGTTGAAGGATGCAGCGAAAGTGAAGGCGGGGGATGAAATTTCTGCGCGACTGGCGAAGGGGACGGTGAGCGCCACGGTGAAGAATACACGCGTCTAATTTTCGGCGCAGCGCGTTAAAGCTACGGCGTGATTTCAAAGGCGGTGCCGCCGTTGTATTTGCCGAAGTTGCTGGTGACGCCGAACAGGTTGCCTTTGCCGTCGAGGATCACGCCGTAGAAGGGTTGGACCCCGCCGTCCGCGAGAGTGAAGTCATGGAGCACGCTGTATTTCCACTTGCTGTTCTTTTGCGGCGCCAGTTTGAAAACCACGCCGCAAGCATAGCCTCCGCAATTGCCAGTACCGCCAGCGGCCGTCCCGTAGAGGTTGCCAGCTTTGTCCAATGCCAGCGTGCCTTCGACCATGCATCCCTGCAGGCAATTGGGAAAGTCGTAGAGGATGGTCTCTTTCCACTTGCCGCCGGTGAAAGCCAGCTTGAAGACGGTGCCGTGGCCGTAGCCTCCATTGCCCCGACCGCTCGCGCCGCCGAGCCAGGTGCTGCCATAGAAGTTCCCGGCTGCGTCCATGACTAGACTTCCGTAGGGCCATTGGCCATCGGTTGAGGAGGAGGCGAAGCGGTGCAGGACGTGGTAGGTCCAGGTGCCATCACCGTTGGGCGTCATCTTGAAAATGACTCCGCAGCCGAACTCGCTAAAGCAAGCGGGCTTACCAATGCCGCCTTCGATCGTAGTGCCGTAAAGATTACCCTTGCCATCCCAGATCGGAGGAGCCGCCTCGCCGTCGCCGTCAGGGCAGCCGTACTTGCTGCAATAGCTGTAGAGCACGGCATAAGTCCAACCGTGAGAGCCCGGGGACAGTTCGGCGACTGCGCCGTACCCGTACTCGCCCGGTGCCATTGCACCGTACAGGTTGCTAAACTTGTCGATGAGCAGGCCCGGCCCAGCGGCGTCGGTATAGAGGACGTCGTTGACCCAGTTGCCCGAACGGCTTAGCTCGAACGCGCCCCATGTGGCCGCGCCGCTATCGCCGGCCAGAGTGCCATAAAGGTTGCCCGGTCGGTCGGAAGCGAGCCCCCCCCCAAGGCGCCGCCCCGTCATTACCCCCAGCAAAGGAGTGCAAAATTGTCTCGTTCCAACTTCCCTCGGCCCGCGGCGATAGCTCAAATACCACGCCATAACCGTACTCGCCCGGCCCGCCTCCGGTGACACCATAGAGATTCCCCTTACTGTCGAGAAGGAGTGGTCCCGAGGGGTGGGTACCGTCTTTGCCGGAGCCAAAATTGTGGATGACTTTGAATTTGTCGCCTCCCCGAGCGAATGGCGCAGAGCTAAACGCAACGAGGGCCGCAGCCAGAACTAATGCCAGCGTCTGCGTTTTACAAAACGGTCGCACCCGACACCACCTTGTTTTCAGACTCATCTCTCTGTGAGAGTCTCCCTGCTACGGCATGATTTCAAAGGCGGTGCCGCCGTTGTATTTGCCGAAGTTGCTGGTCACGCCGAACAGGTTGCCTTTGCTGTCGAGGATCACGCCGTAGAAGGGTTGGACCCCGCCGTCGGAGAGGCTGAAGTCATGCAGCACGCTGTATTTCCACTTGCCGTTCTTTTGCGGCGCCAGTTTGAAAACCACGCCGCAAGCATAGCCTCCGCAATTGCCGGTGCCGCCAGCCGCCGTCCCGTAGAGATTCCCGGCTTTGTCTAAGGCCAGCGTGCCTTCGACCATGCATCCATGGTTGCAGTTGGGAAAGTCGTAGAGGATGGTCTCTTTCCACTTGCCGCCGCTGAAAGCCAGCTTGAAGACGGTGCCGTGGCCGTAGCCTCCGTTGCCCCGGCCGTTCGCCCCGCCGAGCCACGTACTGCCATAGAAGTTCCCGGCTGCGTCCATGACTAGACTTCCGTAGGGCCATTGGCCATCGGTTGAGGAGGAGGCGAAGCGGTGCAGGACGTGGTAGGTCCAGGTGCCATCGCCGTTGGGCGTCATCTTGAAAATGACTCCGCAGCCGAAACTGCTAAAGCAAGCGGGCTTACCAATGCCGCCTTCGGTCATTGTGCCATACAGATTGCCCTTGCCATCCCAGATCGGAGGAGCGGGAGGGTCATAGCCGTCAGGGCAGCCGTATTTGCTGCAATAGCTGTAGAGCGCGGCATAAGTCCAACTGAGGGGGCCCGGAGACAGCTCGGCAACGGCGCCGTAATATTCGTATCGACCGGGCCCCATGTCGCCGTAGAGGTTGCGAGCATTGTCCATCAATAGACCCGGTCCGGCGCCGTCAGTATAGATCACGATGTTGCTCCAACCGCTGCGGCCAGGGATGAGCTCAAAGACCCCGCTACCGCCCAATCCGTTGTCGCCCTGCAGAGTGCCGTAGAGGTCACCAGAGGTGTCGAAGATCAGGCCGCCCCATGGGATGGCACCGTCGCTGCCAGCGGTAAAGTTGTGCAACAGCTTCTCACTCCATGTTCCATTCGGCTGCGGGCTCAGCTCAAACACGGCACCACAGCCGTAGTCGCCGCATTGCCCCGTGCCACCAGCAGCGGTCGCGCCGTATAGATTGCCCTCATCGTCCAAGACGGGAGGGCCGAACGGACCGGAGCCGTCGTTAGCAGCGCCGAAGTTATGCAGGATTTTGAACTTGGCTTCCCGAGCCGCCAACGAGAGCGTTAACACCAGCGCCACAGCCACGGCGACAACCACGCGTTTGGGTTTCATTGCACACCGCCTTCTCGGGCCGATTGGCCCGCTGGGGAGACAGCGGGTATCCTCGCGCGCCCCACTATACCATTTTCCGCAACACCCGCCGCGACCAGCTTCGCGGCGCTGGTGGCGGCGGTACACGTTCGCTCCTTGCAGCTATTCCGGATCCGGGCCGGTGGGCACGGGATACGAACCATCGGGGAGTTGGGTTGTGTAGTAGCTCTGAAAGAAACTCGCGGGGTACGGGGTGGGAATGTTTACAAACGGTCTCCCCGTGGCCCCCGGGCCCGTCCACAACGGGAAGAAGTCCGATAGCGGAGGAGTCCGATGCCCCGAATCCCAGTCGAGGGCGTTGTAGTCCGCATATCCCTTGTCTGCGCCGTCGATGAATTGCAGATTGAAGTTGTGTTCAGCAAACGCCAGAATGCTGCCGAAGTCGTGAACGTAGGGATAGTTGGTGTTCGGGCAGGCTGGCTGTCCCGACGCGCCGCAGGCTCCGGAAACATACCCGGTGTATTGCCCGTTAGAGAGAGTTCCGGTGTACTCCGATACTGCCAGGAATGGCACGCGAAACCCATAAGTGTAGCCACAACCCCACTGGTTAGGCGCTGGGCAGGACCAGTCATAGTTTCCCAAGTACGTCCCTGTCCAGACGTTGGGGGGTTGCACGTGATCGAAAAAGCCGCCCCAGTCGTCCCAGACGACAAAGATGGCGGTTGGCTGGGCCTGCCCTTGCGGCAGGCTCGTGCCCCAATAGTCGCATTGCTTGTTGCTGCGGGTATAGCTGTTGCCGATGGCATCGATTATGTCGCCAACCCAGGACGGGCCATAGGGAGGGCTAACCTTACCGTCGAAATCGGGA
Source organism: Terriglobales bacterium (assembly GCA_035601995.1). Lineage (GTDB taxonomy): Bacteria > Acidobacteriota > Terriglobia > Terriglobales > Acidobacteriaceae > JABDBE01. The sequence continues at coordinate 185,079 of DATNNE010000170.1, read as the reverse complement.
TGGTCCGACCATGCCCGGTCGGGAATGACCCAACTAATTTGTTGCAGCTTACAGGTGTTGATGTCGTTGAAGATCGGCGCACCCTGAAGTGGCCCGGTATAGAACGTCATATGCTGCCACTCGGCGCCGCCGTTGACGGTGCCACAGGCGGGGTTGCCGGAGTACACCGCATTCTCCCCGTAGCAGACCTCAGGGATGGCTCCCGGCGCGTCCCATATCACCCCTGGGTCGGGGGCGTAGTAGCGCCAAGTGACAGCCTTATCACAGTCGCCGTTTGTGCAGTTGGAGCTGGTGACCAGGCTGTCATGGGTGTAGCACTCGGAGTTCAGTGGGTCATTGATCGGGGCCCTGTCGGGCTGGAGCCAGCCCGGCGTATTCGCGGTGATATGGCATCCGCTGTCAGAAAAGTTGGCGTTGTCCCTGACGAAGTCCCAGTGGTAATCGGCGCGGGGGGGCGTTGGGCGCGACTGGTGCTGAGGTACCCGTGAACAGAAACTGATGTGCCTCGAAGCTGGGTCCCTCGTTGGTCTGAAACATGTAATTCGCAAATCCGTAGTTGGTGGCGATGGCGAAATAGGGCAGCACGTCGGACCTTTGTACATACGAGTAGGGTGGGCAGTTCGTCGGGGGAGTAAATCCATGACAAAAGCCGTCCATGTTCCCGCCGCCGTAATCCGAAAACCAGTCTGCGTAGTAGTGGCCCGGGTCGATGGGGGCGTCGTTCATCGGCAGCTGTATGTTGCAGATTGGCTGGTCCTCTCCGTTAACGAGAACCTTGCCGCCATCGACGATGTCGACGCCGGGCTCGAATGGGTCCTCAGACGCGCAAGGACCGAGATGCCCAGCAGGGCTACTCCCAAAGAGGTTGTCGGGGGTGCGGTTCTCCTGCACGATGATAACGACGTGGCTGAAGGTTGGTAGAGTTTGGGCGTGGGTGAAAGTTGGTGCGAGAGAAACTAACAACAGCAAGATGCTGGCGATGAACCTCATGTCGAATCTTCCTCCGTGCAATTCAGGGCGGGGTGACTGGATATTGGAGTTTGGGAAGACGACAGGGCCCGTTACAGAAATCGTGGGGAGTTTAGCCGATCTTGAAGTGCGGCAGTTACGGAATCCTTTTTGTTTACGAAATCCGAACAACGCCGGATTTCCTCTCCAGAGAAGTAGCTCGGCTGACCCTGATGGCGGCACCAACGGGGCCTACCTCGGTTGCCAAGGTATCCGAGCGGGCATGAGTCGGAACGAGGGCTCTGCGTACGCCGTACCTCCGCCGCTACTTTGGTTGGCTTGCCTCGGTGCGGTTGGGTGCTTATACTTCTTGGGTTTGCGTCCACTCATGGAATTGCTGTTCTCAAATCACTGCCTTTAATTCGCCATCATCGGAGATCGTTATGACCACCGCTACAAAATCGGTTTCGCTGGAGCAGGAACTTAATCCCACAGAGGCGCAAACCGCGCGATTTGATCTGGCCGCGCACAAACTGAATTTGGATGAGGGAATATGGAAGGTGTTGCGGTATCCCACGCGCGAGCTGATCGTGCACATCCCGGTGGCCATGGACAATGGGAAGCTGGAGGTGTTCACCGGATTCCGGGTGCAGCACTCGATTGCGCGCGGTCCTTCGAAGGGTGGAATTCGCTATGCGCCCGACGTGACCCTCGACGAAGTTCGCGCCCTGGCGGCTTGGATGACGTGGAAGTGCGCGGTCGTAAATATTCCTTTTGGCGGGGCGAAAGGCGGAGTGATTTGCGATCCGCACAAAATGTCGATGGGCGAGTTGGAGCGCATGACCCGTCGCTACACGGCGGAACTGTTCGAATTTATTGGGCCGGAGAAAGACGTGCCCGCGCCCGACGTCAATACCAACGAACAGACGATGGCGTGGATTATGGACACTTACTCCATGCATATGCGGCAGACGGTGACTGCGGTAGTCACAGGAAAACCGATCAATATTGGCGGATCGCGGGGACGGCGCGAGGCCACCGGGCGCGGCATCATGATCGTCTGCGATGAAGCTATTAAGAAGCTGGGACTGCGGCCCGAATCCACGCGCGTGATTGTGCAGGGGTTTGGCAACGTGGGTTCGAATTCGGCGCTGCTCATGGCGCAGGCGGGTTACAAGATTATCGGCATCATTGAAGTGACTGGCAGCCTTTACAACAAGAACGGGATTGATGTGAAGGCGCTCTCGGCGTACCGGCAGAAGCATGGGACGTTGGCAGGGTTTCCGGAAGCCGAGGCGGCTGATCCGGCGGAGCTTTTGGTGACTGACTGCGACATTCTGATTCCCGCCGCCACAGAAAATCAAATCACCAGCCGCAACGCGGATCGGGTGAAGTGCAAGATCCTGGCTGAGGGTGCGAACGGCCCGACCACAGCCTCGGCGGACGAGATTCTGGCCGACAAGAGAGTGTTCGTAATTCCCGACATCCTATGCAATGCCGGCGGCGTGACGACTTCCTACTTCGAGTGGGTGCAGGATCGCCAGGGATATTTTTGGAAAGAGTCGGTGGTGAACGAACAACTCGAAACCATCATGGTGGCCGCTTTTGAGGATGTGGTGAGGTTTGCCGAAGCTCACGGCGTTAACAACCGCATAGCGGCTTACATGCTGGCGATCGATCGCGTGGCGTATACCATTCGGCAGCGGGGGATTTACGCCTGAGTTTGGCGGGTTTAGAAATTCGGTTGTCGGTTTTCAGTTCTCGGTTCTCAGTGTTATGCGTCGAGTTTTGGTAAAGCTGGCGGTTGCGTGCTTGCTGATCGTGAGCGTGCCGGCTTTGACTTTGCAGACGGCTGCAACGAACCAATCGCCGAAATCCAGCACGATTTCGGCGGCGGATATCGCGGCCGCTAAGGCCAGCGGCAAAGTCTGGGTGAATGTCGATAGTGGCGTTTACCACAAGGGCGGGCGCTGGTATGGCAAGACCAAGAACGGCAAATTCATGACCGTGGACGACGCCAAAAAGGCGGGTTACAAGGCTGCGAAACGAGATTGAGAGTCTCGCCCAGCAGAAATAGATTTACTTCATTGCTTTCGCTGTTCGTGGTGGAGGATAATTTGCTATCGCTCGTTACGGGATTTATTCCGACGTGCGGTCGCCAGTGGCCCCGGTGAACCTTCCCAACTCCATCACGCTCACCCGCATCTGCAGTATTCCCCTGCTGATCTGGATTCTTTCCACCAACCGTTTCGAGAGTACGGGCGGCGAGAAGGAATTGCTGGCTTCGGCGTTGTTCATTGCCGCTTCGATTACCGATGGCATCGACGGATACCTGGCGCGCAAGCGTGGACAGATCACGACCATGGGTGTGCTGCTCGATCCGCTGGCCGACAAGCTTCTGATCGCAGCTGCGTTTGTCACCTTGGTGCAGTTCAATCCAAGCATGGTTCCGGCATGGATCGCCGTAATTATCATCGGACGCGAATTTCTGGTGAGCGGCTTGCGTTCGATTGCGGCTTCCGAAGGATTCGCGATCGAAGCCAGTGACCTGGGCAAATTCAAGATGCTGGTGCAGATTGTTTCGGTAGTGGCCGTGATTCTCGACCATCACTGGAAAGAATGGCCCATCTATGGTGGGTATTTCTTTCCGGTGAGCTGGATCGCGCGGTTGGCTATCTGGTTCATGGTCTTTTTGTCCTTGTTATCGGCAGGCGACTACTTCATCGCGTTCTGGTCGAAGATCGACCGGCAGGTGGTGAAGAGGCGCCGCCGCGCGTTTGTCCTCAGCCGTCGGAGGAAGCGCGATGTCGCCGCAACCTGAGAACCCCCCTGACGCGTCGCCGGTCGCGTGCAGCCCTGCGCCGAATGAATTCACAGCTGAAGAACGCGCAGTCTTGTTGAAGCTGGCTCACGAGTCGATCCTGTCGGCTCTGGAGCGCCGCGAAATATCGCTGACTGCGCCTTCGCCGCATCTCGCCGAACCACGCGGGGCGTTCACAACAATTTATTTTCAGAACGCTCTGCGCGGCTGTGTGGGCTACGTGCTTCCGGTTGCTTCCGTCTACCGCACGGTGGCTGAAACTGCCCGCGCCGCCGCCTTCGAGGACACGCGTTTCTCGCCAATTACGCTTGAGGAAGCACCCGGATTGGATGTTTCTTTGAGCATTCTTTCGCCGGTCCGGGTCATCAAGCCGGAAGACGTTGAGATTGGCGTGCACGGATTGGTGGTTCTTCAGGGCGGGCGACGTGGGTTGCTCCTGCCCCAGGTGCCGGTCGAACATCAATGGGACCGCGTAACTTTTATCCAGCAAACTTGCCGCAAGGCGGGGCTACCATTGGACGCGTGGCAGCAGGGTGCGACGCTTGAGGCTTTTACTGCCGAGGTGTTCGGGGATCGGGAGGCAAAATGAGAGGTGCAACGTTGCAGCCTTTGTGCTCGACACCGTATAGCAATTCAAGACGGAGGCTTCATGTGACGTGGATGAGCGCTGCACTAATTCTGGGTGCTCTGTTTTTCGCTCGCCCCGAGCCGGCATCCGCTCAAGAAACTTATTGTCCGGAGAACATTTCCGTGGAGCAGACTGTCGCAAGAGTTCCGCAGGGCTGGACGGTCGGGCAGGATGACGCAGCCAGCATGTTGTCGGGGATAACCTTTTATAGCGGACCTCCCGAAGAGAAGGCTAGCCTGGTATATGACCAGTGGACGAAGCGCAACGGCCTGGCTTACGGGGTTTGGCACTTTCAACCCAAATCGTCTCACGGCATCTGGCTCAGTTGCCGTTATTCGTCTACGCGCGTCGTTCTTGCAAAGCAACTTCCGGCGGAGACTTCGGAATGCACAGTCACCTACGATCCAAAGGTGATGATTTCAGGCTCACCGGAAATCCGAAAGATAGACTGCCATTAGCTTCGTCGCCGGAGTTTGGTTCTGTCCAGACAGCTCGCTGCGCTCTTGATTACAATCCTCAGATCACTTTCTCGCGAGGTTTGATTTGCAAGAGCCGTTAGCCACGACTCAAGATCTTCCCCAGATTCCCGCGCACCGCACCTCGCTGCTCGAACTCGCACGGCTTTTCCTCAGGCTGGGCGCGGTCGCTTTCGGCGGCCCTCCCGCGCACATTGCCATGATGGAGGACGAGGTCGTATCCCGCCGCGGATGGCTCACGCGCGAGCAGTTTCTCGACTTTCTGGGCGCAGCTAATCTTATCCCCGGTCCGACCTCCACCGAGCTGGCGATTCACGTGGGCAGAATTCAAGCTGGCTGGCTGGGATTGCTGGTCGCAGGCGGAAGTTTTATTTTGCCATCAGCGGTCATGGTGACTGTGCTGGCGTGGGTGTATGTGCGCTTCGGATCTCTGCCACAAGTCGCGAATGTGCTTTACGGAGTGAAGCCCATCGTGATTGCTCTGATTGTGCAGGCGGTGCTCAAGCTGGCGAAGTCGGCGGTGAAGTCGACATGGATTGCGGTTGTGGGTGCGCTCGCAGTGCTGGCGACGGCTCTGGGCGCGGATCAACTCGCGGTGCTGGCGGGCGGCGGCTTGCTGACTGGTTTGATTTATTGGCTGCGCTCGGGTGAGCGGAGGTCGTCGGTTCCGGCTCTCGTGACGGGCGGTGCTGGCTTTAGTGGGATCGTGGCTGGATCCAGTCTGGCTGCGCCGTTCAGTCTCACCGCTCTCTTTCTTGTGTTTCTGAAGATTGGCGCGATTCTTTTTGGTGGCGGATATGTGCTGGTGGCGCTGATTCGGTCCAACCTGGTTACGCAGCTGCGATGGATCAGCGAACGGCAATTGCTCGATGCCATTGCCATGGGGCAGGTTACGCCGGGCCCCCTGTCGACCACCGCTACTTTCATCGGTTATCTGCTAGGAGGCGTTCCGGGCGCAGCGATTGCGACGGTCGCGATTTTTCTTCCGGCATTCTTTTTCGTGGCCATTAGTGGGCCGCTGGTTCCGCGACTGCGCCATTCGCCGCTTGCCGGCTCAGTGCTGGATGGAGTGAATGTTGCGGCGCTGGCGTTGATCGCGGTCGTAGTCTGGCAATTATTTCGCAGCGCTGTAGTAGATTGGACGACGTTGCTCTTGGCTGTGCTGAGTTTCATCCTGCTGATCCGGTTTCGGGTCAATTCCGTGTGGCTCGTGCTGGGTGGAGCTGTGATCGGAGTTGGAACAACCTTGCTCCATCATTAAAAACTCGCCCGGAAAAACTTCAAGGAGAAGCGGTTTGCCTCTCCTCGTTGATTTACCGTTGATGCGAACCTTTGTGGCAGGACGCTAGGGCTGGTCGAGTTCCACATCATCACCCAGATGCACGCTTTCCATGGCAAAGACAACCATGCCGGTGGAGGTGGTCGGAGTCGTCGCAATAACCACGACTTCGCCCACGGAGCGGCGCGGCAGATCGCGCACATGGATCACCGGGCCTCCCGTCTTGGTGAACATATTGGGATCAATCGCGGCCTGGTGAGCTTGAGTATCCTCGGTGGTGGATGCTTTGAACGAGAGGGATTCGGTCGGGTCATGCAGGTCCGATTCATAACTCCTCACGGCCCGGAAGTAGTCGCCGGGTTTCACCCCCTGATTGGAACCCACGTTCAGATATACCTTTACTCCGGGACCAATCTCGGAATCGAAATCTTTCGCCATTGCGATGCGTCCGGTCAATTTGCCGTTAGAGGGCAGAAAGCGATCGAAGCGCAGCGGAGGGTGGAAGGCAGGAGTTGGCTTTTCGACATATGGGATGACGTAGTCTCCGGGGTTGACCGGATCACAACTCATTTCGATTTCTGCGATGGCCATTTTGGTGCGCGTGTCAATGATGCGTACTCGAGCTAGTTCGGAGTAGGGCTGGCCCATGGTTTTCAACAGGGCATGCTGACCGTTGAAGATTTCATAGCGGTTCGGATCACGAAGTTCGCGCACGACCGTGTACTTCTGCCCAACCTGGTAGCCTTTTCCTGCCAGATACACGATTTCGCCGTTGCTATTCTTGGTTACGGTCGGAGTGTACAAATCGCCAGCTACAAAATTGGCATTAGGCACGAGTTGTTTGCTGACGAAGCCCGCACAAGCCAAGTCGACGGCCGTCGGCGTTTGTACGCGCTCGAAAGGAAAACTGACTGTGGTAGGGTCGGTCCCGGCCGGCGCATTCAGGGCAGGGTGGTTGTCCACAGGTTCCTGGGCGCAGGCCATGACGCTCAGACACAAAATCAGCAACAAGCGTGTTTTCTTCATGTTACCTCCAGAGTCAGGGCCGAAAACCAGCCGGCGCTGTGGCTCCGTTGATTGCACAAAATAAAAGGACTTACAGCCCGGACAGTAACAACAGAGGCAAGGCCGGTCAAGGTTACTCTGGTGTCATGCGGGATACGTTAAATAGTTTTTTCGGGAAAAATTCTTAATCCATAGTTGCATCTGGAATTGCAGGCCTGTAATATCGCGCCACTCTCAAATTAACGAATGACAGCTGCACCAAACAATTTTGTGGCTCGTCTGCGGCCTTTGCGACTGCCCCGTGTCTGCGTGGCTGTGACCGGATCCGATCCTACCGATATGCTCGAAAAGGCAGAAGCCCTGGTGCGCGACAACACCTTTCTCGAGTTCAGGTTAGACTACCTGCCTCGCCCCGCGCTGGCGCTCCCGAAGCTCAAGCAATTCGCCGAGTATCACTCTCATGTCGTGGCGTTGGCGACGTGCAGACGAGTTGCGGCGGGAGGCAAGTTCCGGGGTTCGCTGGCCTCCCAACTCGACATTCTCGCCAAAGCTGCCGCGGCCGGGTGCCAGGTAGTTGATCTCGAACTGCAGAGCGCGGTGCGCTGCAAACCGGAGCAGTTGCGACGCTTGCGCAGCCACGTCGCTCTCATCCTCTCGCACCATGATTTCCGGGCGACCAAGAATCTGGAAGCGACGCTGGAAAAGATGGTCGGCATCTCTGCCGATTTCTACAAGATCGTCAGCACCGCGACCACCCTTTACGACAACGTGGTCATGATGAAGTTCCTGGAGAAGAACAGCGACAAGCATTCGCTAATCGGCGTCTGCATGGGGGAACAGGGCATCATCAGCCGCGTGCTCGGTGTCCGCGCGGGCAGTGTATTCACCTTTGCGGCGGTGAGCCAGGACGAGAAAACCGCACCCGGCCAGGTAACTGCACAGGATTTGCGCAGCACATATCGCATCGAGCAGGTCGATGCCGCGACGCGAGTGTATGGGGTTGCGGGCGATCCCGTAGCCCATTCGCTTTCTCCGGCGATCATGAATGCGGCACTGCGGCGCGAGACGGTGAACGGCGTCTACGTGCCGTTGCACGCCAAGACGCTCAAAGATTTGCTGGCCTGCGTCCGTGACATTCCGATCCATGGGCTGTCTGTCACTATGCCCTATAAGACCGCCATTCTGTCGCACCTCGACAATACCGACTCGCACACAACAAAGATTGGCGCGTGTAATACGGTCGTGCGGGCGCAGGATGGAAATCTCTACGGCTTCAATACTGACACCGCCGGGGTTGTCCGGCCGTTGGAACAGCGGATTACGATCGAGGGCGCGAAAATACTGGTTCTCGGCGCGGGAGGCGCGGCGCGCGCAGCCGTGTTTGGACTCAAGGAGCGAGGCGCCGAAGTTTACGTGATGAACCGCACGCCAGCGCAAGCGCAGAAATTGGCGCGTTCAGCCCGGGCTCGAACCTTGAAGCGAGCCGACCTGAAGAAATTTAGCTTCGATGTCATCATCAACGCCACGCCGGTGGGCATGGGCCATTCACAGGAGTCGCCCTTGAACCAAGATGAAATCAAGGCGCGCTACGTCTTCGAGATGATTTACGATCCGCCCGAGACTCGGCTGATGAAGCTAGCCAGGGCAGCGGGCGCGGAAGTAATCCCGGGATACGAGATGTTCGTGCATCAGGCGGCGCGTCAATTTGAAATCTGGACCGGTAAGCCCGCACCCTGGGACGAGATGTTGCGCGTAGTGACGAAGGTCCTTGAAGAGCGCGCCGCTGCTAAGAACAGCGGGAATGAGGCTAGGAAGAAGTAGAAAGGAGCCCGACGCAGGCTGCATGGGCCCGCCAACATCCGGTGTGCGCCTTAGTTCCGCGCATCGTCCTACGCGACCAGGGTTGTGACGTAATGGCGATTTTGCGTCAATTGACCCTGCGGAACGTAGCCAACCACCACACCCTCATTGACTTGCCCCACTCCCAGTCCTAAGATTTCAGCCCAATGATCGGGCAGACCATTTCGCATTACCGCATTGTCGAGAAGCTCGGCGGCGGCGGGATGGGTGTGGTCTACAAGGCTGAGGATACCGAGCTTGGCCGCTTTGTCGCCTTGAAGTTTCTTCCCGAAGATGTCGCTGAAGACCCGCAAGCATTGGAACGTTTTCGCCGCGAAGCACGTGCAGCGTCCGCCCTCAACCACCCGAACATCTGCACCATCCATGAAATCGGTAAGCACGAGGGTCAGCCGTTCATCGTCATGGAGTTCTTGGAAGGGCTGACACTCAAGCACCGCATCGCCGAGAAGCCGATGGAAATCGAGGCCGTGCTGTCGATCGGCATCGAGATCGCCGATGCCCTCGATGCCGCTCATGTCGCTGGCATCGTGCATCGTGACATCAAACCCGCAAATATCTTTGTGACCAAGCGCGGACACGTCAAGGTGCTGGATTTTGGATTGGCGAAGGTCATTGCCGTCCTCAGTGACGTGGCAGGTCTGACTGCCGCATCGACAGTGACACTCGAAGAACACCTGACTAGTCCCGGCCAGGCAGTTGGCACCATTGCTTACATGTCGCCGGAACAAGTCCGCGCCAAGGAGCTCGATGCCCGGACCGATCTGTTCTCGTTTGGTGCGGTGCTTTACGAGATGGCGACGGGCACGCTGGCGTTTCGCGGAGAAAGTTCCGGCGTGATCTTCAAAGCCATTTTGGACGGAACGCCCACGCCAGCCGTGCGGCTGAACCCCGATGTGCCGTTAAAGCTCGAAGAAATTATCAACAAGTGTCTGGAGAAAGACCGGCAGCTGCGTTATCAGCACGCTTCGGATGTTCGCACCGACTTGCAGCGGATGAAACGGGACAGTGATTCCAGCGGTGCGCGAGCGACTCCCTCCATGGTGCCCGCGCCTAAGCGTTACACCTGGTTAGTGTGGAGTCTGGTGGCGTTGCTGGTGTTGGCGGGATTGGGCGCGTGGTTTGTCGCCAATCGCACCCCCGCAGCAGTCCAAAATCCACTTTCCAGTGCCCAGTTCACAAGGCTTGCCAACGTCAATGGAGCGAAAAGCGACCCCGCTATTTCGCCAGATGGGAACTTCGCTGCGTTCATTTCCAACAGAAGTGGCACGTTCGACATCTGGCTGATTCAAACGAACGGGAGCAGCCTGACAAATCTTACCCAAGGACGGATCGGGGACGCGCGTGCGCCACTTCGTGCGGTCGGATTCTCCGGGGACGGATCAGAAGTGTGGAGTGGGGGAACACAAGGCAGCGCGGGAACAGCAGGCAAAAGGCTGATGCTGTGGCCGCTGATTGGCGGGGCGCCACACAATTTTCTGGAGGAAAGCGCCGCTGAGCTTGCCTGGTCTCCTGACGGCACCCGGCTGGTCTATCACACGTGGCAAGCAGGCGATCCGACATTTGTGGCGGACCACAACGGCGCCAATCAGCGCCTGATCCTGCAAAACGAGCCCGGATTACACAACCACTATCAGGTCTGGTCGAAGGATGGGCACTGGATCTACTTTGTGCGAGGCCGGCCCGCGACGCGTGAGATGGACCTGTGGCGCGTTTCGCCGGATGGGGGAGAACCAGAACAAATCACACATCTCAATACTGATATTGCGTACCCGACACCGATCAACGAGAGGACGGTTCTGTTCGTAGCCCACAACAAGGACGGGGCTGGCCCATGGCTGTGGGCGTTCGATCTAAGAACACGAACTACAGACCGCGTGAGTTCGGGTTTGGAGCAATACCGCGCACTCGCGGCTACAGCAGATGGCCGGCGTCTTGCGGTAAGCGTGGTGAATGCTCAGGTCAACTTGTGGAGCGTTCCGATCACCAGTCACGTTGTCGAAGAACGGGATGTCAGACCTTTCCAATTACCCACGACGCGCTCCCAAGCGCCGCGGTTCGGGGGCGAAACTCTATTTTATTTGTCTTCGCGAGACGGGGCTGACGGAGTGTGGAGTTACCGCGATGGAAAAGCGCTGGAGATCTGGACGGGCTCCGAAGGAGCACTGCAGACGCCTGCGGCTGTGTCTGCGGACGGGAGTGGCGTTGCATTCGCACTGAGGCGAGACGGCAAGCAACAGATGCATTTAATGGCGGCGGATGGAACACGGGTCCGCGCTCTTTCGAGCGATGTTGATGTTCGCGGTACGGCTTCCTGGTCTCCCGACGGCAAATGGATTGTCGTGGCCGGCAGTGACCGCAACGGATTGGGCCTATTCAAACTTCCTGTTGACGGCGGTTCACCGATTCGGATTGCAACCGGGCCGTATCTCGATCCTGTTTGGTCTCCACGTGGGGACTTGATTGTGTACAGCGGGCCGCAGTCGTTCACGCTGGCACCTCTGTTGGCAGTGCACCCGGACGGTACGCCGGCGAAGCTGCCGGAGATCAAAGTCCAGCGCGAAGGTGAGCGGGCGCGCTTTCTACCCGACGGCAGAAGCCTGGTTTACATGCTGGGGAATACGCTGGCCGAGCAGGACTTCTGGCTCCTCGACCTTAGCACGATGCGCTCGCGGCGTTTGACTCGATTGAGCAGTTCTGCGGTAATGAGGACCTTTGATATCACTCGCGATGGCAGCCGAATTGTGTTCGACCGGTTAACCGAAGATTCCGACGTATTTCTCATTGATCTTCGGACCGGTGATCTTGGGACCGATCAAGGTCATAGGTAGTAGTCGCCTGATATGGGCGGTTGTCGGAGTCCAGCCGCGGCCGGGTCCACTTAGAGATCGTCAACTGATGAAATCAGCGTTTACGCTCATTGAGAATTGGATGACCTGCGTCGGGCGCCCTTTCTGGGATGAGAAAAACTGCTTGAGCGCCAGCGACCGGTCAGTCTCAGCTTCGGTAATCCAAGAGAGTGTTCTGGTCGACGTACCAGTTGCTGACGAGCCTCCGGATCATCTCCTGCCATTGTGGAGAGGAAGCATATCGCGACGAAGCGTCCGTCGTGGAAACGGGCAGGCTGAGATTATTCACAGCACGGCTGGTCGAGATCCCGCTGACTGAAGCAGCCTTTTTCCGCGTACTCTTTTTTCTTGGCCCAGCCACTTCCAAAACGAACGCTGGCGGGCCGACGAGCAGTCCAATTCTTTGGCAAGGTCGAATTGCTCTGATCTGCGCGCAAAGTGATTCGGCCTCTTCAGAATGCGCTTGCGCCGCCAGCAGCAGTAGATCGTAGGCATGCGTTCTCGAAAGAGACGCAGCATCTGCCACACTGCTGGCTGTGTGCACTTCGATCTCGTAGTTTCTCAGGATGGTGGCCCGGAGGTTTTGTTTCGTAGTGTTTTGGTCGATCAGCAGGATTCTTCGATGGTCATTATACGGATGATTCATGGAACACTTCTCCAAAGCGGTAGGAACTCTGCCAACTGCCAATCGCCGGAACGCAAAACCGGAGGACCTGCGATAAAGCGCAGGCCCCCGGAGTTCCACGTGGTGAAAACCCTCCGGCAAATGCGCCGATGGCATGGAGAATAGTGAATTAAGGTTTAGGAAACGTTTCGCGGGTGTTAAGTTTTTGTGAATTTTAGAGGTCCGGCCGCGCTAGAGGCACGCCGACTCCTACCAAAGGAAGAGCAAGAAAACGATTTCTATGTTGGATGTCGACTGACTTTGGGTCATTCTTAGCCCAGGTGTGTAGTTTTTTCTCTGAAAAGCGATGCCCCATGCCACAAAATGGTTGCAATTTCTGAGTACTGAAGTAATATGTTACTTAGGACGCGGTGGTAAGCGTCCGATCCAATCGTGGTACCGCCCTTTCTTCCAGGTTCAAGAGCCGTAACCAACTGTCTCGTCACGAGGTGGATACTACTGCCTCGGACCAGGTTCGGAGAAACCTTTTATGGCGTGGTACGCTTATTGCCTCACTGAGCAACAGAGCCTCAACAATGGAGTACGCACGCGGCGCCCTTTCCTCCTCGAGGGAATTCAAGGTGTGAATGGAGCCCCAGTCCTGAGCTATCCCAGCGGCGAGTTTGCTGTGGTAGTCAGCGAGTACGACCGTACGGCCGAGGGCGGCGAGAAACTGGAAGACAAGACCGTCCTGGAGCATGCGCGGGTGGTGAGTGTCTGCTTTCGACACGGTACGGTCCTTCCTTTCCGTTTTGGGACTATTTTCGACAGTGATGAAGCCCTCCGGCAAGCGGTACGAACCAATCGCCGCGCCTTCGGGGTGAGCGTCGCGCGGTTGCGCGGCAAAGCCGAGATGCACCTGAAAGTATTGGTCAAAGACGGTTCGCTGCGAGCCGCCATGGCCGATGTCGTGCTGCCCGACACCGTGGGCGGCGACTATTTGATCAAACTGCGGGAGAAGGCTTCCAAAGACCGCGAACGTCAGACCAAGGCGCGTGGCTTGGCGGTTCAGGTCCACAAGATGTTCAATCCCCTCGAAGAAGAAATCAGTTGCAAGCGAGTGAACACCGACGGGATGATGATCGACATCGCCCATCTGATTGATTCGAAGTCGGTGGAAAAGTATCAGAACCGTTATAGCAGTGCCGCTAAGCAATTGAAGAATTGTGAATTGGTCCTTAGCGGGCCCTGGCCGCCATATCACTTCTTGCCAGGCAAGCTGCGAACGGTCGCGGGCAGCTCGTAGCCGCGACCTTGCTGTGATTTCCCTTAAGCGGAGTAGTGTCCTGCAGCCAATGTGCAGGAATGTGCATTTTTTTACCCCGTCGAACTCGACGGCCGGGCACAGCAATCTAAATCTCCAGCTCGACTAGGTGTCGTGTTTACAGACACTTACACGAAGCGCTCTTTTCTGATGTCGAGGCTATGATTTTGGCGGGGCAAGTGCTCCTCTAGGAAGCAAGAAAAGAGGCCGCGCTTGACCTTCACTCTCCGTTCTCGACTTCTCACTCTCAGCCGATCCGACTGGCGGATCGGTCCTTTGCATCGCCTTTCCTGACATTTCCTACCCTTTGCCTCTTTTGAACTGTGGCCCCAGCAATGGGGCCGCTTTTTTTGGTTGGAAGGGTGGGAGCTTCGAGTTATGCGAATCCCTTTCCGTGGGCCAGACATCTGGATACACTTACCATCAACATGCGCCTTCACATTGCCGCTGTCCTAGTGTTGACTGCCACAACCGTCCTCTACTCTGAACCCGAAACCATCGAATCCGGCTACGTCTCGAGAGATACTGCGGTTCTGATCGAGAATCCTGATTCGTCGCAGCTGGGACGTGAGCTTTCCGAACTGCGCGATGCTGCTGTTTCCGACGACTATGCTTATCGGCAGGTTGCGCATCTTACCGACAACATCGGGCCACGTGGCATTGGTTCGGCGCAGGCGGCTGCGGCCGTGGAGTATGTCGCCGACGAATTGCGGAAGCTCGGACTCGAGGTCAAGTTAGAGGAAGTCAAAGTTCCACACTGGATGCGTGGCGTTGAGACGGCGGAGCTGGTGGAGTATGCGGGACAAGCGCTGGGATCGACCCAGAAGATTGTGCTGACCGCGTTAGGCGGAAACACGCCTACGCCCGCTGACGGCATCACTGCTGAAGTCGTAGTGGTGAACAGCTTTGACGAGCTGAAAGCTTTGGGCCGGGAGAAAGTGGCGGGAAAGATTGTGCTGTTCGACGATGTATTCGACAAGCGGAAGGCGGCGAACGGCTTGGCGGGCGAGGCTTACGGCGAAGCCGTCGCGTATCGCGCGGGAGGCGCGAAGGCTGCGGCGGAGTTGGGCGCGGTTGCGTCGCTGGTGCGGTCGGTCGGGAATGCGGACTATCGTTTGCCGCATACCGGATGGAGCGCTCCCGCCGGAATTCCAGCCGGAGCCGTCACCAGCGAGGACGCTGATCTGATGGCGCGACTTGCCGCGCAGGGCAAGGTTCGCATGCGGCTCACGCTGACTTCGCAGACCGGCCCGGACGTGTTGAGCTACAACGTGGTCGCGGATCTCAAGGGTTCGGAGCATCCCGAACAGGTCGTCATCGTTTCCGGGCATCTGGATTCTTGGGATCTGGGAACTGGTGCGATCGATGATGCGGCGGGCGTCGCGGTTGCGATGGAGACCGCGGAACTGGCTCAGCGGCTGCATCTGCATCCCAAGCGCACCATCCGCGTGATTGCCTGGATGGACGAAGAGAACGGCGGGCGCGGACACGACGCTTATGCCAAAGATTACGCGGCGGAACTCGCGAATCACGTGGCCGCCATCGAGAGCGACACTGGCGCGGCGCACCCTCTGGGATTCAACGCCAGGATCAATCCCAAAGCTTTGCCCTTGCTCAAGCCGGTGCAGGATGTGCTGCAGTCTTTCGGAGCGAACCTGATCCAGTTGACGGATCGCAGTCCGGGCGCCGACATTGCGCCGCTGGCCAAAGCCGGCGTGCCGACGCTCGGCATCCTGCAAGATGCGCGGACCTATTTCAATTACCATCACACCGCCGCCGACACGCTGGACAAGATCGTTCCGCAAGAGCTTCGCGAGAACGCGGCAGCCATGGCGGTCATGGGATACGCGCTAGCCAACATGCCAGAGCCGTTGCCGCGCTGAAGATGCACGAACGACGAACCGATTTGTGCGGAGATCCCGCTTTTGTCACGTTTCGTGCATATTGACTCTCAGGCGTATTATTCTCTGTCCGCTTGCGAGGGGCGTATGCGCCGTAAGACCCGCTCGGAGACTCCGATCGAGCGCATCTTCCGCAAAGTCATGGGCTATAAAATGCCTCTCTCTGTGAGGCGCGTCCTGCTACCGAAACAAAAGGACACGCGGCGCCGATGATTCGCCTGGGGAGGGACTGAGAAATGCCAGACGATGAGTGGATTAAAACACTTGAAGATGGCAGAAGAGTGAAATTCACCAACCAGGAACTGGACGACAGGGCGTTTATCACCGCTCAGGTTGAACGCAACAAAGTCGTCTACTCGATCGTATTGACCAATGTAGGAAACCCGCTTAGTCGCGATGAAGTAGAGAGTCATTTCGAGGGCGAGCTTTCAACCAAGTCCCTGAAACCTAATTGAATGAGATGAGCTTGCGTATACACATTTTGGCCAGCACCGAGTTTTAGCCAGAACCGAATCCTCAGGGCCGATTTTCTCTCAAAAAAACGCTCGATACTTCGTCGCAAAATGCAGAAAACAAAGAACCGGATAATTTCTTGCCTCCTAGATCTATGGTTCTTAAGGTAGTTAGAGGCAAAATCTTGGAAACATTGGAGTTATGATGGTGTCTGGCTACCTCCGGTTCCTCTCTGGAACCGCGAATAGAACTGCGCCGGCAGCGAACGTTTTCGTCTTCGCCGCGATTGTCGGACTCAGCATTTGGAACGTCACCAGAAGCTGCGCCCATGTCAGGTTGTCAAGGATCGGTTGTTCTAAAGAATCTGATTATCTTATAGATAACCGATGCGCTCTTATGTTATCGCGGTTGAAAGAGCGAGGCAAGAAGAAAGTGGACGGGCCACTGGCCCAGTTCCAAACTGGGAATTCAGAAGGATGGCGGCCGCGAATGTTCTGGGACCCAGGTTAGCGTCCCAAAGAGCGGACGCGAACCTGGGGCACCCGGCCTTCCTCGACAGAAGCGAACTAAGTGCGCCAAAAGTAAATCGTCAACTCAACTCCGCTGTCAAGAATCTCTCAAACAATTCCACGATGCAAAGTTGGGCCAGCCCCCGCGAAGGCTGCCCTTGCTCAGCATGACAGCGAAAGAAGGGGATTGCTCTAAGATCCTTGCCCTCTCGCACAGAACGCGAGAAGGGCAGGGGACCCGCTTTTGTGGTGAAAGCGGGTGCTGGCCGTCACCAGGCATTCTCGCTTCCCACCCTTTCCGCACAGGACGTTGAAAGAGTGGGGCACCCTTCATTTATATGTGATTTAGCGCTGCACTGGAATGGGTGGGCCACCCTCCAGGCAGAGTATCGGTTTCTTACGCTACCTCGGACAGATACGCGTCTTGGGCGGCGTAGGCGGCGTCCCGAATCTGAATGGGAAATTGTCCGAACAGGCCTTCGACGGCGGTGTTGGTCAGAATCACCACCGTCAGACGCTTTGCCGGATCGACGAACCACGAGTGTCCATAGACTCCGCCCCACGCGAATGTTCCGGCTGACTGCGAAGTTTGCGCAGCCGCAGGATCGGTCACGACGGAGAGCCCAAAGCCAAACGCCACGCCCGGTTGAGGTCCGCGCCCCTCGGTTTGGTCGGTCGTGATCATCCTGGTGCTTTCGGCGGAAAGAATCGGACTGCCGCCGGTGCGAAACACTTCGAGGAACTTCACGAAGTCGTCTGCGGTTCCATTCATGCCGCATCCGCCCGAGGGATAGGAGTGCGGATCGAACGCGCGCGAAGGTGCGAAGCGAATCGCTCCATACGGAAAAGGTACAACTTGAGAATCATCCATGCGCACCGGTTGTGGAGATCCATCCGCGTAAGGTACAGCCAGCCGTGCCGCGTCAGTGACCGTGAAGCTCGTATCCTTCATTGCGAGGGGATCAGTAACCAACCGGTTCACAGCTTCTGGCAAGGATGAGCGGCTCGCTTTCGCGATTACTTCTCCCAGCACATCGGATGCGACGGAATAGGCCCAGGAACTGCCGGGCGGGTATGACAAAGGAACGGACGCAATCCGCTTGAGGTTTTCTTCAATCGAAAGGCCGGGCTGATCCAGTCCGCCGGAGACGTTTGCTTTGTGGTACGGGCCGTCCGGTGACTCGAAGAATCCATAGCTCAATCCGGCGGTATGGTTCAACAGCTGGTGGATCGTGATCTCTGGCCTTGTTCCGTCCGCAAGCGCCGGGCGAAAATCCGGAATCCACTTGGTGACGCTGTCGTTCAGGTGCAGCAGATCGCGTTCGACCAACGCGAGCGCGGCTGCCGAGACAAGAGGTTTCGTTAGCGAGGACAGACGGAAGATGGAATCTTCCCACATAGGAAGTCCGGCCTCGCGATCGGCGAAGCCGGCGGCGCGTCGATAAATGAACTTACCGTCATGCGACATTAAGACCACAGCGCCGACAATCCGGCGCTCAGCGAGCGTACGGTCGATGATTGGATCAAGGTGAGTCTTGAGAGTTTCAGTACCGTTCTGTGTAGCAGGCATGAGGCCTCCAGATGCGACGCGGGCGCAAGCGGCGATACCTCATCAGATGATGACTCCAAGCAGAATGGTCACAAGATATTTTGGAGTTGCGAGGTGCCCAAATCCAGTCCGGCGTTCAATACTTATGATCTTCGTCACATTGCGACGTTTCCGTGGCGTGCTAGGTTGCAACTGTAAAGTTTTCTGTTTTGAGGGATTTGCTCGGGCATTCAGGACACGGCGAATCCCCGGTAGTGTCCTAACCTGGCTGGTTATTCAGTCCGTTCGTTATGAGGAGTGGTACGGGAATTGCCTTTGTCACTTTCTTCGACCAAGGACTCGATGCCTTCGTGTATGTTGTGCAGGACTCCTAGAACCATTCTGAGGGAAGCGTGAATGCTGTGTAACTCGATCAGGCAGACGCATAAGAGGACAATTAGGATGTATAGCGCCACGCTTCCCTCCTTGACAGGCATGATCTAATCACAAATAGAAAAGCCCGCTGGCGGCGGGCCGTGAACTATTTAGTAGCGTCTAGAGGATTATGCCACGGACGCGCACTTCTGTCACTGACGTTTCCCGTATACAGGAATTTCTGCTAGGAGCGCTTGGTTCGCTCGATTCTGCTCCAAAAAGACTCTCATTCCTTCGCACAATTCTCGCAATTGCCGATGAGCGGGAGATACGGGCCCTGGACTTCTTAGAATCTCGTTCATTTCTTTACGGAGCTGTCGCAGCTTTAGACCCCGGCGTTGCAGCATCTCTTGCAAAGCGCCATTTTCCCTTCGGTATCTCTCCATCATGTCAAACATTTTCATCAGTATTCGCGCGACCGGATCGTTTGAAGGGTTTGAAGAAGGCATCCAATGATCTCCTTAGGTTAATAGCATCTGAAGCGGCCAAACCTCCAAAGCAACACCAGCGGCCATTGCGGGAGTTACGCGCAAAGATGAATGAATCCGGCAGAAATTATAGTGCGCGAAATGCAAAGCGCAAGCCGCTTTCAGATTCTCCAGTTTCTTCGAAAAAGCGTTCGTCAAGCGCGTAAACCGTCGCATCTGCATTCGCATGGTCAAATTTTGCCGCTCGACATAGCTGGTAGAAATGTGGTCGGGATCCGGATCGCCAAGCCTGATCTTGGATATAACCTCCGTGATCGCACTTGGGGAGTACTTCCCTTCGCTGTCATGCTGACCATAGTCGCCAAAGAGCTTGACGAGCTGCGCGAAATCCGCATCCAGCCCAAACGCATTCGGCACAGCGGTTTGATACGTGTAATATCCGTCCGTGGTGAGCTGCACGCGGTTCGCTAGACGGCTGTACAAGTCCTGCATGAAACTCATGGTGTTGATCGAAGTCCTTTTGCCGACAAAGTACGTAGGTATCAGCTTGCTTTCTGCGTCCAACGCAACGAAAACCCACTGGTCGCCTACCTCGGGCGAGTCATCCTTGCGGACGTGGCGGGCTTTCTTAGCAACAAATGTCCAGATTTCGTCACATTCGATATAGCGCGAGTGCAAGTTGCGGACCCTGGTACTCATTAGGTTCTCGCATTTGCCACCAACCTCAACCAACAATCGGCATACAGTATCCCGATGGACGCCAGTCATGCGTTCAGTAGAGCGAATGGAGTTACCTTCAAGGAGAGAGGCGATTACAGCGAGCTTCTTGCCAGCAGGCAGCGTGTTCATTTTGACCTTGACCTTTCTAGGTTGGGCAAGCCAAAATGAAGTTGGAGACTGGCATTTCGGCTTGCCGGATTGTCGGTTTAAGGCCCGTTCGGAGTTGACGCTCCTAGCGGGTCTTGCTATTTGCGCTTGTCATTGGTGGCGGCGGCATCCCTACTCCTTTCTCGTTCTTCATCCACGTCTTTAAGCCAACGATATTTGTTCCCAGTTGGGCCACGGGAACGCTGTACCTCGCAATATCCCTTTTCCGCTAAACGGCGCAATGTTACGTCCACTGAGTTTGTGGTGTCCTCGGTCGAAAATGAATATGCTCCCATTGCCGCTAGGTACTCAACTTGGCTTTTGCTAAGGTACTGTCCTCTGAAATCGTTCAATATGCGCTTGCACGCCGTTACTAGGCTGGTATGGCGAAAGGGTTGATCGTTCGCGTAGAAAACGTCGTGGGGAGGATCAAACTCGCCCGTATCCTCCACTTTCATTCCAATGGATTCGAGCGCTTCCCGAATGGCGTTGGCTTGCCGCTCGTAGGCGGCAATTGTCATCTGTAGATCGCGCAATTTTTCGATTAACTTCTTGGAAGTAGCGTCCATTTCTGCGAGTGTCCTAGACACGTCGCACAATGTACTATATTGTATCGTACAAGTCAAGCTGTTTATTCCCGCCTTTTGCGTGTTCATAAAATCAACCCTCTCTTATGTTGGATTTTTCACTGCTCTTGTTTACCTGTGGAAATCGAAATTAGGACACTACCGAATCCCCAAGGCCAGTTGACGCATCTCAGTTTAGGCGCATATGATTTTCGTTTGGCCTTAGCGGCGCGAACGAGCTAGGAAGGGCCACAAATAGTGAAGTTATTATCCATGGATAAAAAGAAACTGGAATCATTCAAGAAGAGGCTGGAGACGCGGCAACACGAGTTGCGCCGCATGGTCTCGCGTACGGAGCAAGATGGGCGCACGGTCGATGAGGATTCGGCGCAGGACATTGCCGACCGCGCGGCCAGCTCGTACACCAAGGAATTTCTCTTTCATCAGAGCAACAACGACCGCCAGTTGCTGCAAATGGTCGAGGGCGCTCTGTCGCGCATTCGCGAGGGCAGCTTTGGCGAATGCATCTCCTGCGGCAAGGAGATCAATGCCAAGCGCTTGGAAGCGGTGCCGTGGACGCGGCATTGCATCGAGTGCCAGGAGAAGGCTGAGCAGGGATTGCTGGAAGAGACGCACGGTTAGGAGCGGTGCGTATCGCCCATGAATGGATGGGCCGCTGTTTACTCGGCGGCTCGTAGTTTTTTTGCTCTGGTGATTGGGACAGTGCCGCTCCAGCACGAGCGAGGACGCTGGGGTTCTACAGCGAAATACTCCGCGCGAGATGCTTCGCCCCGTTGGAAAGCGCGGGGCTTCAAGTGACCCCAACAACAAAAGAATCAAACTGAAAGCGCTAGGCTCCGGGTTTGCGGCATCCAAAAGAAGTCAACCCAACCTGCTACTATCGCATGGCCTTTGACGCTCCTGAATTGCGCCTGTTAGACTGAGAAATTGTCAGCACCACCCTGACATATTCAGAAGGGAAGTTCGTGCGCGCAGAAACCCGCCATCAACTGAAAACGGACCGATTCAGCCGAGCCACCATCGACGCCGCGGAAAGAACTGCGCACTGGTCGGTTGAGCACAAGAACAAACTGATTATCGCAGTCGTGATTGTGCTGGTCATTGCGGCGGCGGCGGCCGGGACATGGTATTACTTGAGCCAACAGGATCAAAGGGCCAGCTTGGATTTGGGCCAAGCCGTGCGCACGCTGGATACGCCGGTGCGCCCTGCAAACATGCCGCCGCAACCAGAGGCACCGAGTTTTGCGAGTTCGACGGAGCGCGCGACCGCGGCACGCAAACAATTTCAGGCCATCGTCGACAAGTATCCGCATACCCACTCGGCCGAATTCTCCCGCTATTTTCTTGGCCTGACGTCTGCGGATCTTGGGGACAACGCCTCGGCGGAGCGTGATCTCCAGCAGGTAATTTCGTCAGCCAACAGCGACGTTGCGGCCCTGGCCAAGATGGCGCTGGCATCGGTCTATCGCAACACCGGCCGTAACAAGCAAGCTATTGAACTTTACAAACAACTCGCGGCCAAACCTACCAGCACGGTGGGGAAAACGACGGCGCAAATCGAACTGGCCGCGACTTATAGGTCGGACAACCAGCCGCTCGAAGCCAAGCGCATCTACGAGACCATCCAGAAAGAAAACCCCGCGAGTGAAGCCGCGCAGTTGGCTTCGTCGAAGCTGCAGGAATTGAAGTAGCTATCAGCTCTCAGCCTTCAGCCACGATCCTGGGCGTGGTCATGCTATAATGACTATGGTCATTTGGAGTGGTCATGAAGACGATGCCAGCCGGGCAATTTAAGGCGCGATGCCTGAAAGTCATGGACGATGTCCAATCCACCCGTGAGCCTGTGATAATCACAAAAAAAGGCCGTCCGGTTGCTAAGCTTGTGCCCGCGGAAGAGCCTTCGGATGATTTTCTGGGTAAGCTCGCCGGCACAATGAAAATCGTGGGGGACATTACCCAGCCGCTAGAAGATCCCGAGGCTTGGGAAGCTTTGCGGTGATACTGCTGGATACTCACGTAGTCGTTTGGGCAGCGATTGAGCGCAAGCGTCTTTCCCGAGTCGCCGAATCCGCTCTCCGGAGAGGGCGCTCAAGCGGTGGGTTGGCAATCGCTTCTATCAGCGTGTGGGAAATTGCATCGCTGTTTGCGCGTGGCCGGATCGAAACCTACGGGACGATCGAGGCGTCGGTGCGTCAGGTCTTGGAAACCGTCGGCGTCATAGTGAAGCCGATCACTCCGGAGATTGCGGTCCTTGCTACTCAGTTTCACGAAAGTTACCCGCGCGATCCAGCGGACAGGCTTATCGGCGCAACCGCCCGAGCGGAAGGGATCGCTCTCGTTACGCAGGATGAGCGGATTCGCAGCAGTCCGCTTCTGAGAACGATCTGGTAGATTCCTGTCGCTTTGTATTACCTTCGTAAGCTTCAGCCCGCCTTTTTGCCGTGAGTCCCGCGTCGGACTAAAAGACAATTCTTCTGACTCTAATTTTTTGATCGTGAGGCTCTATGGCCGTCTCCGCCCGCCAATTTCGTTTCGTCCTACTGTGCAGTTTGCTTTGCGGTTCCGCTCTTGGCCAGCAGACAACCTCTCCCGCGGCAACTGCTAACAGCGATTCCAGTTCTTCTGCGGACCACGGGCAGAGCCTGGGAGAAATGGCGCGCAAGGTTCGGAAGGACCACACCGCCGAGGTACAAATGTCGGACGCGGACGCGAAGGAACTCTTCAAATCGGTCGATAAAATTGTCGCCTTCGCTTCAGAAGATACCGGCTTTCCGAAGCGCTCTGCCGTCAAGCGCCGTCTGGTCAGCTCCGCCGAAGTCGAGCAGTACACTCGCGACGAGCAGGCAAAGGAGGGGTACGCGCAACGTTTCGCACGCTCCGAGATGACCATGAAAAAGTTCGGCCTCCTGCCCCGGGAGTTCAATCTGCGGGAGTTCATGGTGAAGGCCAATGGCAAACAAATCGCGGCGTACTACGATGACGAGACGAAAACGATTTCCATGCTGAACTGGATTCCGCTGGAACGTCAGGCGCCAATTCTCGCGCACGAACTCACTCACGCGTTGCAGGACCAGAATTATGATCTCAAGGCTTGGCTGAATGCGGGGCAAGGGGCATCGCGACCGGGAGAGAAAAAGGACAGCGAGTCCGAAATTGATGACGACAGTGCGGCTGCGCGGCGCGCCGTGGTCGAAGGCCAGGCCCAAATCGTGTTCGTCGATTACATCCTGGCTCCGCTCGGGCGCAGCCTGCAAAATACGCCTGGGCTGATTTATCAGATGGAAGAGCCCGCCGTAAAAGCCAGCGCTGACTCGCAGTTGCTGCATGACGCGCCGATGATCCTGCGGGAAGTGGGCACGTTTCCCTATCGCGAGGGTCTCATTTTCGAAGGCGAATTGCTGGAAAAAGGTGGGAAGGCCATGGCTTTTTCGGGAGTCTTCGCACGTCCGCCTCGCAACACTCATGAGGTGCTGCAACCGACTGCTTATATCGGCCGGGAGAAAGTGTCGCCGGTCCGCATTCCTGACGTTCAGCAAATACTCAGCGACAAGTATGCGGTGTACGACTCCGGCGGAATCGGCGAACTCGATGTGCGCGCGCTTCTGAAGACGTACGGAAATAGAAAAGAGGCGGAGACCCTTGCGGGGTCGTGGCAGGGCGGAGCTTACGTAGCGTTCCGCAGAACTGCCCAGGCTACGACGGACACGCTTACAACCGCTGACCTATCGCTCCTGTATGTTTCGCGGTGGAAGTCGCCGGCGTCGGCAGAACGCTTTGCTCATATCTACGCGACCGCAATTGCCCAGCGCTACCAAAGCGCGACGCCACAGCCCGTTGCCTCATGTGCAGGGGCTAAGTGTCCGGCTTTCGCGGTGCAGATTCTCACCGAAGAAGGGCCCGTGATTGTGCAGCAATGGACAGACGATACGGTGTTGGTTTCTGAAAGCTTCGACCAGATTACAGCTGGCAAACTGGTCGACGCGGTACGCGAAGGGAATGTTGAAGTGCAAGCCGATAATGTGCGGCCCGACGAACTCGGTTTGCGTCTGTACGATCTGCCGGAGTTTTCCACATTTCAGGCTCGAATCGGCGACAGAATATTGTGTGAGCTCGAGACTCGGGCAAAATAGCGCGGCCGTCATCGCAGCCGCAGGGCTGCAACTCATTTCCCTTTTCCGTGCTTGTTGAGTACGATGTCTGTCCATATCCTGATTCTCCTACAAGCATGGCAGCCATCACTCTGCGCATTAACGGCAGCGAGCGGAAAGTCGACGTTGCGCCCGAGACTCCCCTACTCTGGGTTCTGCGCGACACGCTGGAATTGACGGGCACGAAATTTGGCTGTGGCGCCGGTCTTTGTGGCGCGTGCACGGTCCACGTGGATGGTGCGCCTGTGCGGTCCTGCTCGACGCCAGTCTCGCAAGGCGCCGCCAAGAACATCACTACAATTGAGGGATTGTCGGCGAACGGTGCACACCCGTTGCAACTCGCTTGGATCGAGGGGCAAGTGCCGCAATGCGGCTATTGTCAGACCGGGCAAATCATGGCTGCCGCGGCTTTGCTGGCAAAGATTCCTCAGCCTTCCGATGACCAGATTACGCAGGCGATGTCTGGCAACCTGTGCCGCTGCGGAACGTATGATCGGATTCGGCGCGCGATCCATCGGGCCGCGGGAGGTACACGATGAGTCCACTCTCCCGCCGTGAGTTCGTCGCTGCTGGCATGGCTGCCGGCGCCGGACTCGTCATTGGCTTTTATCTGCCTCACGGGAACTCATCCGGGAAAGACACATTCGCACCCAATGCCTATTTGCGAATCACGCCTGACGGAAAGATCACGATCGTAGTGGCGCGCTCTGAGATGGGGCAAGGCGTGCGCACTTCGCTTCCCATGATTCTTGCGGAAGAACTCGAAGCGGACTGGAAGCAGATCACGATTGAGCAAGCCGGGGCGAGTACGCTTTATGGCGATCAGACAACAGGCGGCAGTGCGAGCGTGCGTACGACCTGGGATCCGATGCGAAAAGCCGGAGCTGCCGCGCGTGAGATGCTGATCAGCGCCGCCGCGCTCGAGTGGGGCGTTCCGCGATCGGGCTGCAAGGCCCAAAGCAGTGCCGTGGTGCACGCGGCATCAAGTCGTCGGCTCACCTATGGTCAGCTGGCGAGTAAGGCGAGCGCGCAACCAATTCCGACTGATGTGCCGCTGAAGCAGGCTAAAGATTATGAAATCGTCGGCAAGCCTGTGCCGCGGCTCGATACGCCCTCGAAAATTGACGGCACGGCTGAGTTCGGAATCGATTTTCGTCTCCCTGGCATGAAATACGCCGTGCTGGCCCGGTGTCCCGTGATCGGAGGCAAGGTTGCGAGCTTCGATGACAAGGAGTCTAAGAAGATTTCCGGCGTTGGGTTCGTGGGAAAAATCAGCGATTCGGCCGTCGCCGTTGTCGCTGACAGCGTTTGGAGCGCGATGGAAGGACGGCGCGTGCTGAATGTGCAATGGGACGACGGTCCTAATAAGGAGCTTACGTCGGCGGCGATTTTCGATTCGCTGAAGAAGTCTGCTTCCAACAAAGCAGTAACGCTGTACTCGACTGGCGACGTGTCGAGAGCGTCGGGACGCCGCGTTGAAGCCGAATACCAGCTGCCTCTGATGGCACACGCGGCGATGGAACCCGGGAATTGCACGGCGCACTTCCGAGAATCGAATTGCGAGCTCTGGGCGCCAACCCAGGTGCCGCAGGACGTTCGGGACGCAGTGGCGCAGGCGCTCGGACTCGATCCCGATCAAGTGAAGGTCAATGTCACGTTGATGGGCGGAGGATTTGGGCGACGATTAGAGCACGACTATGGCGTGGAAGCTGCGTTGGTCTCGAAGGCGGCGAATACTCCCGCGAAAGTGCTGTGGACCCGCGAAGACGATATGCGGAACTCGACTTACCGTCCTGCGAGCTACCACCAACTAACCGCAGTTCTCGATGGGCAGGGCTGGCCGGTCGCGTTCAGCCATCGCATTGTCGCGCCTTCGATCAGCGGGCAAAAAGGATCGCCCACCCCGAATGGTGTTGATCCTGATCTGCCGGATGAGGCTGCGCTGATCTATTCTTTTCCCGCCGCAACGGTTGAATATGTGATGACCGAGACTCCTGTGCCCTTGGGCTGGATGCGTTCGGTGTACGCTCTGCAAGCCGGGTTTGCCAGCGAGTCTTTTATTGACGAACTTGCGGCGGCCGCGAAAAAAGATCCGCTCGAATACCGGCTGCATTTGCTGTCCAAAGATGAAGACATCAAGTACTTCGATACCGTCTGGCATACAGCGCGGATGCGCGGCGTGTTGCAGTTGGCAGCGGAAAAAGCCGGGTGGGGGAAACCATTGTCTGCGGGCCACTATCAAGGCGTTGCTTGCTTTGGTTGCTTCAGCACTTATATGGCAGAAGTGGTAGAGATCTCGATGGAGAACGATCAGCCGCGAGTTCATCGTGTGGTGGCCGCGATGGATTGCGGGCAGGTGGTGAATCCGAACATTCTCGAACAGCAAATCAAAGGTGGCGTGATTTACGCGCTCACCAACGCTTTGCGCGCGCAAATCACGATTAAGAAGGGACGCGTGGTGCAGGGCAACTTCGACGACTACGCGCCCATCCGTATGAATGAAGCTCCTGTGATTGAAGCGTATTCGGTGCCCTCCACAGAGGCGCCGACCGGAGCGGGCGAGCCTCCAGTGCCGCCGCTGGCGCCAGCTTTGTGCAATGCGATTTTTGCGGCGACGAAGAAGCGCATTCGCGCCTTGCCGATTATGAGCTGACACCGATTTGTTCTTCAATTCGATTGAGCGCTGACCACGGGTATCGTTTGCCCGGCCGTCAGCTTGAAGAGCGTAATATTCCTTCCAAACGATTGGGAAGTGATTTCACGGAACGGGGGAAGTGTGCCCTGGAGTTCGTGAGCCAAGTCCACATCCCATCCCGCTTGCATGACCCAAACCGCTTGACCAGATTTCAACGGCGCAGAGCGTAAGAGTTCATCCCATCTAGGCAGAAAATTCTCAGCGTTGAATATGTAAAGGTCGGGACCTGCCGCGACAACGCGATATCCGTGGCACGGAAATTGTTCCAAGCTTCCAACTGGAGCGGAGAACGGAACCGGTTGTTCGGGGCACAAGTAGTAGCCGAGTAAGAGACGCGTCTGATAATCGACGAAGATCACGTCTGACTGCGGAACCTGTGCGTGGATGAAACCTATGGCGCGGACCATGTGCATGCGGCTCTGATCTTCGCGAAGCATGTAGGGTCGATGCGGTTTCCCGAACACGCTACTAACGGAGACGATTAGAAGAGCAATCATGATTCCACGTGCGATCTGTTGCATCGCCAACTTTGCCAGCAGAAAGCTGACGCCAGCAACAGCGAACATGATGAGAAATGCCGAATGGCGCGTTCCCCCATACGGATAGATTCTGGCAATTGAGGCTCCCGCGCCCAACGCAAAGGGCAAAACGAGAAGAGTCACCAATTGCCGGGAAGGGAGGGTTGAGTGTTCGGGCCAAGCTTTTTCTCTCCAGAGCAAAACCATCCCTGCGACGAACGCCAGGTAGGCAACGTCGCCGACCGCGAGTTGTCCGAACACATACTGAAAGACTCCGCCGGTTCTGGCGATCACGAAGAGAATGGGATTGTCGTGCCCTGGACGAAAGAAGGAATTGGCCAGCCATCCGTTGATAGTGCCGGATGCATATTCTCCCTTCAGCTTTGAAATGTGAGAAACGTACAGAGACACGATGAGTCCAATCGCGCCTGCCTGTGCCGAAACCCAGGCAACGCCGACATGGGTTGAAGGGCGGCGAGCGATCACACGAAGCAGAGAATACAAGCCCAGTGCGGCCGCAAACACAATCGCTGAGTAATGCGACAGCAGGGCTAAGTAAAGAGACATCGCCGACAGCAGCATCATGGCGGCAGAGTTTTCCGCTAACGCACGCTCCAGCAGATGCGCGGAGCCCGCCAGAAAAAACAACAGCAGCGCATACTGCCGCACTTCCGCCGAGAGCGCAATCATTGGGGGAAGAAAGCTCACCAGGATCAAACCGATAAAACCCGTGACCGGCCCAAAGATGCGCGTGAGCCATTTGAAGACGATCCAACAAAATGCCGTCCCTGCGATCACTGCGGGGAGGCGAAGAACAAGCTCCGAGGTGCCCACTCCGCGCCAGAAGTAAAGCACAAGAGTCAGAAGCGGAGGATGAGCGTTGGTCAGACTCGCACGATAAGCCAGCCTCCATGAGGATTGATTGGCGAGCAGGTAATGCAGCGCCTCGTCTGGATTCAGAAACGTTCCGGACGCTGCGCGCAGACGAATCAAGAAGCCCGCCGTCACGATCAGCATTGTGCTTAGATCCGAATGAGCCTCGAACCAGCGATCGAAGTGCAGATTTCCTCGCGACTGCGATTGGAGTTCATCCTTCAGGCCGTGCCGTGAGTGATTCATCAGAGAATGCGCGATCAAGCCTTGCCGGTAGATTCTAAGCTCGCAACTTCGCCCGCAGACCGAAAAAGTCTTTCTTGCGCTTCAGAAATTACGTAAAGCATCAGAATTCCAAGCTCCGGTTCGATGGGATGCCGGTATCGCGGATGAGGAAAGAGAAAGTAATACACCAGCGGATAGGATAGAACCAGCCAAAAGAAAAGCCACGCGCCCGGCTCGTGCTTACGCAGCGCGCGTCCCAGGCCCCAGAAGGCCAGCAGCGAAGAAGCCGCGAATAAAGATCTCCTGAAGAATGCCGCGACGGGATTTTCCGATGCTTTCGGCACGCCGCCCCAGTAGTAGACGAAGCGCCGCAGGCTCAGGCTGAAAAAGCGCGCGTAATCCTCGCGAATGTATGCCAACGCTTCTTGTTTCCGTTCGGCTACGTAGGCGAGTTCTCCCAATTCTTTGTAGCGGCGCATTTCGAAGACATTCTTGGTGGGATGAAGATAATCCATCCACGTACCATCAGCACCGGGTCCGTTCCCCAGACGAAGTTCAGCGCCAAAATTCGAGCGGATGAAAACAAACTGTCCGAAGACACGGTGGTTACGGATCAGCCAGGGCGTAATACATGCTGCAAAGATGACCGAAGCGAGAATTACTCCAGTGAGCGAAGGCTTACGGAGTTTGGCGCGGCCATACCAGATCCACAAGCCGGAGACGGGAAGAAATGACAACAGAGTCGTGTTGGTCAGCGCGGCGGCGCCCCAGAGCAAGCCCAATTGCAGCCATGGCTTCAACCCGTCTTTTTCTACCATCTCCGAGGTCAGCAAAAAAATCACGGCCAGCAGGAATGCGGCAAGGCTGGTTTCCCAGACCCAGCGGGTGCACCAGAAAATGACAGACGGTAGTAGCGCCCAGGTCCAGGAACTCCAGACTGCAACCTTTTCGCTGAAACATCTTTTCGCGATCAGAAAAATCGGGACGCAGGTAAGCGCGGAAAAAATGCTGTTTATCGTCAGAAGCACTATGGCCGAGGTGCGACTGTAAACTCCGAAGAGTCGAAAAACGCATGCGATGAGAAAAGGATAGAGGGGCGGTTCCCATGCGGTCGCGCCAGTAGTTTCATTGAACGGATTGCCGAAACCCTGACCTTGCGCGAGGGAGTGTCCAATGCGGCCCATCTCGAAGCCAAAGCTGAAGTCTTTTTCGTTGGCTGCCAGTACTGTGTTACCAGAGCGGAATTTGTAGGTGTGTCCAATGATGATATAGCCGAAGCGCACCGCGAAAGCGACGATTACGATCCAGAAAAGAGAAGTTCGCGCCTGTGCACACCAGCGCCGACGAGCGCTCACAGCGGCAATAGTCGGAGTCGCGGCATCCATCATGCAGAGGACCGATGCACCTGCCATCCAGTCAGCCGAATGACTTAGTTGTAGTCCATGGCATTCCCTTTCAGCAACTGGCTACGAGTTGACGGTGAACACGCGGCGGCAGCGGCGAGCGCCTTAATTCTCCGGCACGGCCTGGAATATGTCCCCGTCATTAGGATCGAATGCGAGGAGGAGCAAACCGTAGCGGTGAAAGCCGATATTGAGTGGACGTGATCTGCGTAGCTAACCTCTTGCGGAAAACCTTGAGAGATTTTTCGGCAAGTTGTGCAGCCGTGCTAGTTCTGCGGTTGCTGTTGCTGAGGAGCTTCCATCACCGACTTTATATCTTTACGCGGTGCAACATAAGGCACATTCGGCATGCGCGTGACTTGGCCGCGCTCGGCGTCCCCCATGACAATTCCCGCATGATCCAACAGAAGGCCAGTAGCACGATCCATCTCTATGCGCGATTTCTCATAAGCGGCCATGGCCGATACCAAGTTGGATTCGTTGGTCGCCAAAACAGATTGGTTCTGCAAAACCAGCGTGCTCGTCGAAGCGCCGAGGTTCAACTTCTTCTGTTCCGCGTCCAAAGACTCATGACCTAGCCTTACCGCTGCCTGCGCCGCTACAACGGCAGCCCGGTTTTGCACCACCTGGAACTGGGCGTTGCGGACCTCGATGCGAATCTGGTTTTCGATTTGCTGCTCGCGCATCTGCGCCTGACGGTATTCCAATTCCGCGCGCACTTGCAAGGCATCCGCGTTGCGGTTACGAATTGGAATGTTTAGTGTCAGGCCAACGCCTTTGTCGGGCGCAGTTGAGTTGACCAATTGATTCAAGGCAGCGGTGTAACCAACCGGTGTGACAGGAGGGATTAAGGTGCCGCCCAGTGCGGGATTGAAGCCCGAGCAGAACCCTTCCGACTGCTCGGCCGGGGGTTGATTGGCGCAGAGATTGGCAGGGTTTTGTGAACCTGCCAACCCGGAGCCGCCGTAGTAGGCGAAGAGGTCGAGAGTGGGCAGCATTGAATTCCGAATCGCTTTGTTGTTGATCTCGCGGTTGGTGAGATCAATCCTCGACTCGGCCAATTCGGCCCGATGACCAAGGGCATCATTCACCAAATCCTGGATCGGTATAATCGGCTCCTGTTCCGGCAAAGCAATGGTCGAGGTCGGAATGACTTCAGCATCCGCCAGCACCGGATCCACTAATGTCCGGCTGAGCGCATTCTTCATCAGCAATTGCTGTAGCTGCAGATTGTTCTGGGCCAGGATCAAGCTCTGCTGGTCGGAGGACACAGTGCTCTGGGCGCGAACCACCTCGATCGGAGCCAGGCTGCCGATCTGCACCTGCTTGTTTGTGTCAGACAAGGTCTTCTGCGCGAAGGCCAGCGACTCCTGCTGCACTCTCACATTCTCGTAGGCGAACACCAGATCCCAGTACATGTTTTCGATCTGATCCACCGTCGTAATAACCTGCAGCCGGAAGGCGACGTCGGAGATTTCACGGTTGTTCTTGGTTAGCCGAATCAAGCGGGCATTGGGAAGAAAGCCGAAACCTTGCAACAGATGCTGCGTGAGCCTGAACTGGAAAGCTGGGCTGATCTGTGGGCTATAAGTATTGAACACGTTGTTAGTGGTGACTCGGGAGTTGGTGAACCCGACCGACATGTTCGTGCCCCACTGAAAGCCTTGGTTGTAAGCAAAATTGTAGGTTCCCGTATTCTGCGCGACCGTAGGCGCTCCGGTAAAAACGTTGCTGGAGATGGTATTGTTGTGGTCCTCTTGCAGCGTGCCCGTGATTACGGGGTCGAAACTCGTAATCGGCGAGCCCAGACCGAGGGTAGAACTCACCAAACCGTTGGTGCCTGCCCCAATGCCGCCCGGAGCTGCGGTGGTACCGCCTGTACCTGAGCCGACCGTTCCGCCTAGCCCGCCGACCCCGCTGCCCGGGGTATTTTGCACCACCCCGAAATTCGTCCCCAGGAAGTTGTTGGCCCCGGATTTCGAGCGCAGAATATCTGTATCGGCAATGTTCAAGTTATAACGCGCGATACCGATATCAAGATTGTTCTCCAGCGCCAAGGCAACTGCATCGTCGATCGAAAGTATAATCTTGCCGTCATGCATGAGCTGCTCGATCCGCGGGGTATTCACTAGGTTCGGCGGAGGCACATGCTGCGGCATGTAGGGCCGAATCACGTTCGGAAACGCGGGAGTCGGCTTGGAATAGTCTTTGATAACGAACTCCTGCGGCTGCGGGGTCTGCACCGTCCTGGGCTCAGAAGCCTGAGGCGACGCTGGTGAAGCAGATTGGGTTGAGTCTTGAGCCCAACCAGTGACGGCCAGCGCACCGGCAAACGTCATTACCGCAACAAGCCGGCAGGCAAAATTTAAACCAGGCAATTGCATTCGCTTATCTCCATGCATAAGAACCACTCGTGATGACGACAAAGGCTTCCCTAGGTCAAGAGTTATTACGCAAAACAGCCCGCCCAGGTTTCAATTTATATGTTCTTCTGGCAAGCCGCTGCGTTTGGTCGTAAACCGCTACGTGGAATGCAATAGTATAGCTGACGCGACACTCGTGAATCAGGCTCGGCTCAGCCGACTGCATCAAATTTGCAAGACTTGCAAACTGTTTCGACGTGATGCGCAATCTCAAAATCGTTCTGGCGTACGACGGCTCGGAATTCTCCGGATGGCAAGTGCAGCCGGATGCTGCCACAATCCAGGGCACTCTGGCCTCGGCTATTGGACGAGTAACGGGCGAAAAGGTTTTGCCGCAAGCCTCCGGACGCACCGATGCTGGGGTTCACGCTCTCGCCCAAGTGGCCACGTTCGCCACTGAATCGCCCATGCCCGCGCGCAATCTGGTAAAGGCTCTAAACGATGTTCTGCCACCTTCCATCCGAGTGATCGAATCCATCGACGCGCCGCTCGAGTTTCACGCGCGCAAGTCCGCCCGGGCGAAAACCTACCGTTACCGCATCTATCGCGGCGCTATTTGTTCTCCTTTTCTGGCGCGCTATGTTTGGCACTATCCTTATCCACTTGATACGGATGCAATGCGGCGAGCGGCTGGCTTGGTCGTCGGAGAACATGATTTCACGTCCTTTGCAGCAGTAGATTCAGAACGCACTCGTAAGGATGAAACTATTTCGGATATGGGTTCTGCCGCGGTTTCAAATGTACGGCGAATCTTTGCTTCGACCTGGGACTGTGGAAGCGAAGAGGAAGAACTGGCTTACACCGTCCGAGGCAGCGGCTTTTTGCACCATATGGTTCGGAATCTGGTGGGAACATTCGTGCTGGTCGGAAAAGGTACTTTGAAACCGGATGACGTAACTGACATTTTAGCGGCACGCAATCGCTCGGCCGCGGGAGCCACAGCTCCGGCCAGCGGCCTGTATTTGGTGAGCGTCGAATATTAAGTCGTGTAGCGTGGGCGCACCCGCCCGAGTAGACTTTTCATAGAAACTCTTCGTAAAACATGGCTACTGATCTTCTAGTCGCGACGCGGAAAGTGGTTTCGGTGAATCCCGCGACCGGCGAGACTCTGCGCGAATTCGAAGCTGCGACCGATGCCGAGGTTCGTGCAGGTGTCGCGCGGGCTCGCGCGGCGCAACCCGCATGGAACGAAATTGGTGTGCGACGAAGAGTTGCTGTTCTGCGCAAGTTTCAGCGGCTGCTTCACGAGAAGAAATCGGAAGTTGCGACGCTGATTACGAGCGAGGCGGGAAAGCCGCTGGTAGAAGCTTTGCTCACCGAAGTTCTGGTGGTGCTCGATGCCACGAGGTTCTGCGTCGAGAACGCGTTTGCTTTCTTGCGCGAGCAGCCGGTTCCGCATGGCAACCTAGCCATGAAGACCAAGGCTGGACGTATCCTGCGCGAACCTTATGGCGTCATCGGCATCATCTCCCCGTGGAATTATCCGTTCTCCATTCCTGCCACGGAATCGTTGTCCGCGCTCGTGGCCGGAAATGCAGTCGTGTTGAAACCTTCAGAACTTACTTCGCTGACGGCTCTAATGCTGGCGTCCCTGCTGCATGAAGCCGGTGTTACTCAAGATGTGTTTCAGATCATCGCTGGCGACGGATCCACCGGCTCGGCGTTGCTGAACGCGGAAATCGACAAGCTGGTTTTTACCGGAAGCGTCGCCACGGGCAAGCGTATTGCGCAGGGGGCAGCAGCTCGCTTGCTCCCCGTAGTGCTGGAACTTGGCGGAAAAGATCCCATGCTGGTGCTCGATGACGCCGATGTGGACGTCGCATCCAGCGGCGCGGTCTGGGGGGCGTTCGTGAATACCGGACAGGCGTGTCTTTCGGTGGAGCGCTGCTATGTGCATCGCAGTTTGTACGACGCTTTTCTCGACGCCTGCGTCCGCAAAACCAAACTGCTGCGGATGGGGAACGGCATTGATCCGCATACTGATGTTGGCCCACTGATCCGCGAACTGCAAGTGTGGAACGTGGAGGCGCAGGTTGAAGATGCGCGCTTGCGGGGCGCGCGAGTGCTCATCGGAGGATCGCGGCTCCCTCAGCTCGGCCCGAATTTTTATGCTCCTACCGTGCTGTCGGAAGTCACCCATGCCATGCAGATCATGCGCGAGGAGACGTTCGGTCCGGTCCTACCGGTAATGCCCTTCGATACCGACGATGAGGCGATCCGGCTGGCCAATGATTCTGATTTCGGCCTCGCGGCCAGTGTTTGGACGCGCGATCGTGCACGCGGTGAATCGTTGGCCCGGCGCATCCAGGCGGGTACGGTCATGGTGAACGACGCCATCGCCTGCTTCGGCATCAGTGAAGCTCCACATGGGGGGACAAAGGCGAGCGGGTTAGGCCGCACTCACGGCATTTTCGGCCTAGAAGAAATGGTGCGAATCAAACACGTGGACTCTGATCGTCTGCCTGAGATGAAGCAGGTCTGGTGGTACGGCTACGGCGAAGGATTCACGCGGCAAATGAAGGGCTTCCTTGATCTGATGTTCGCCCGCAGTCTGCACCGAAAGCTGCGAGGCGCGCTGCGCGCGGCGGGAGCGTATTGGCGAAAAGGGCGGCTCTAGTGCCGCGACGCCGCAGCGTTCAATGCGACCAAGCCAGCCTATGAACGGAGTCTCCATAGTTTGGAGACCGGATCGGAATGGTCCTCGCATTGGGTTCGCAGAACAACGACCACTCCTCCCTGGACCGTGATTGAACATCAGTGCCAAGTGCCCCGACTACGGACGCCTGTACACATCAACATTAACCACTTTATCCGAGGGTGTCTGGTATCTCGCAAAACCCTTCGAGTAGAATACGAACAGTAGGAATCCTGCGGCATTGGCCGCTTGAACGAGGGTGAACCTTTTGGCCACAACCGTAACCTCTGGCATGCAGGCTCCTCTGCAACTGCCCAAGCACAAAGTCAAAACTAAGAAGCCGGGCCAGCGGGCTTGCAATGAGAAGAACGAGAAAGGCAAGTTTTGCGGCGGGCATCTCAAACGCTGGTTTTATGCCACCGACGTGCTGGAGCAGGCTTGCGGGGATGTGGAGAAGGCTTGGGGCCGCGATGCTGAAGTCTATCGCTGCGAACATTGCAAGACACTTTATTTACCGAATTCCGAGGAGTCGGGTGGTTTGAATGTTGCTGGCCCGGGGCAGATTTCGATCTTCGGGCTGACGGTGCCGCCGAAGAAATAGGGTTGCGGTGTTTCGCTCGGCTGAACGGGTCGAAGACCCGTCCCCACACGAGACGATGGTATCTTCCGAACTTATTTACGACTGGAACCGGATTCATCCCGCATCGTTGCGGCCGGTGGGGCATGTTTTGCTCAACGACGAGACTTTACGCGATGGTTTGCAGTCGCCTTCCGTGCGTGATCCCTCCATCCAGGAAAAGATTCAGATACTCCATCTGATGGAAACTCTGGGCATCAACTCGCTCGCTCTTGGGCTGCCCGGAGCGGGGCCGCGCGCGGTAGAGCATGCGGAGGCTTTGGCGCGCGAGATCGTCAGCCACAAAATGAAGATTCGCGCCAACTGCGCGGCCCGAACTCATCAAAACGACATCCGCCCGATCGCGGAAATTGTGCAGCGCACCGGGCTGAAGATCGAAGCGGCGACATTTATCGGATCGAGTCCCATCCGCCGTTTCACGGAAAACTGGACCGACGACTTTCTGCTCGAGACGACCGAAAGCGCGGTGAAGTATGCCGTGTCGCTTGGGCTCGACGTGATGTATGTGACCGAAGATACGACGCGGTGCGATCCGGAGATGGTCAAGCGTCTCTACACAGCGGCGATCAATTGCGGGGCGCGGGCCATCGTTATCTGCGATACGGCGGGGCACGCCACGCCGATGGGCACATTTGCCCTGGTGCAGTTCGTCATCAACGAGGTGGTGAAGCCATCGGGCGAGAAAATTCGCGTGGACTGGCACGGACATTGCGATCGTGGATTAGCCATCGCCAACTCCATGGCCGCTCTGGTCGCTGGGGCGGAGTGCGTGCACGCGACCGCTCTCGGAATTGGAGAACGCGTCGGCAACACGCAGATGGATCAGATGCTGCTCAACTTGAAACTCATGGGCATTCCTCCGTGGGCGGAGCAGGATCTAACCAGGCTGAAAGAGTATTGCGTGGCTGTTTCGCAAGCGACCGGCGTGCCTATTCCGGCAAATTATCCGGTGGTTGGCGAAGATGCGTTTCGCACTGCCACCGGCGTGCATGCCGCGGCGGTCATCAAGGCATTCAAGAAGAATGACATTGAACTGGCGAATACGGTCTACTCGGGAGTGCCGTCGCATGTGTTCGGTCTGGAACAGGTCATCGATGTCGGTCCTATGAGCGGGAAGTCGAACGTGTTGTTCTGGCTGGACCGGCGTGGGATTCCGGCTTCGGACGACGTGGTAGAAAGCATTTATCGGCGAGCCAAGGCGTCGGACCACACACTCAGCGAGGCGGAAATTCTGGAGTGCGTGGAGCGGTCGCAAACCCGCTAGCTTGAGCAGAGGCTCCGAACAAACTCTGTTACGACCGCCTGAAGGCAGCATGATTTACACTGGCCCGTTCCCCACGGAGGCAAGTCATGCGCCGTTTGCTCGGCTTGATTGTGTTATTGGTTCTTCGTGCTTTGGCTCAGAATAAACAACACCCCTTTACCTTTGAAGACATGATGGCGCTCAAGCGGGTGGCAGAGCCTATTGTTTCGCCCGATGGGAAGTGGGTTTTGTTTAGCGCCGTGGACGTCAGCCTGGAAGCGAATACGAAGACGCCGCATGTGTGGGTGGTGCCGACTGCGGGCGGCGAAGCGCGCGAAATTATTCATGTGCAAGAATCGGATCGACCGCGCTGGGCGCCGGACGGCAAGCGCTTTTTGTTCTTGTCATCGAAAGAAGGCGGTTCGCAGATTTGGATTGCAGACTTTGACGACGCCAAGGGGACAGTGACAGCCACGCATAAGCTGACTTCGATTGCTACGGAGGCCGATGGCCCCGTTTGGTCGCCGGATGGAAAGAATATTCTTTTTATTTCCAATGTCTATCCTGAGTGCCCTGACGAAGCTTGCAATGCGAAGAAAGTTGAGGAAGCGGAGCAGTCGAAGGTCAAGGCTCTAATTTTCACTCGTCTGCTTTACCGGCATTGGAACGCCTACAAAGCGGGGAAACGTAATCATCTTCTGATTGTTCCCGCCGACGGTGGAGCGAGTCGCGATCTTACTCCCGGCGACTATGACGTTCCGCCGTTCAGCTTGGGCGGGCAGGATGACTATGCGTTCTCGCCCGATGGGCAGGAGGTTTGCTATACCTCGAATCACGACGAGGTCGAAGCCCTCAGCACCAACAACGATTTGTTTATTGTTTCGGTGAATGGCGGCGTGGCGAAGAAGATCACGGACAATCCCGCGAGCGACTCGTCGCCACTGTATTCGCCGGACGGGAAGTACATCGCGTATCGTGCGCAGGTTCGGGCGGGATACGAAAGCGATCGCTTCCGGCTGATGCTGTACAACCGGCGCAGCGGACACATCAGGAACCTGACGGAAAGCTTCGATCGTTGGGTCGGAACTTACACTTGGGATCCCGATTCCTCGAAGATTTATTTCGTCGCGGAAGACAAGGGAGATTCGCCGGTGTATTCCATCTCGCTCGACACCGCGGTTATCGGCGGGGATGAGGGAAACGATACGGCCGCCCGTCCTACGAAAAACAATGTCAAGCTGATTGTGCCCGGCCATAACGACGATCTCGCCGTGACCCACGATGGAAAGAGTCTCCTATTCACCCGCATGTCGGTGAGGTTTCCGAATGAGATCTTTCGCGCCACGTTGGCGCAAGCTGGGCCTTCGGCTGGCGGCGCGACCATCTTCGAATCTCAGGAGGTGTGTACGGACGCGAGCGGAAAGATCAAGCCCGAGGGATGCAAGGCCGCGCCGATGGAAAAGAGCGAGGTCCAGCTCACCGATCTCAATCATGCTGTGCTCTCTCGAGTCGCAATGTCTCCGCTTGAATCCTTCTGGTTCACGGGAGCGAGTAACGACAAAGTGGAAGCCTTCTTTATCAAGCCGCCGAACTTCGACGCGAAAAAGAAGTATCCGGTCAAGTTTCTGCTTCATGGCGGGCCGCAAGGCGCGTGGGGAGACGATTGGAGTTATCGCTGGAATCCCGAGCTCTTCGCGGCTAACGGCTATGTGGTCGTGATGGTTAATTTCCATGGATCGACGGGCTATGGGCAGAAGTTCATCGATGCGGTCAACGGTGATTGGGGTGGGGCACCGTTTGAAGATCTAATGAAAGGCCTGGATGATGCCGAGCGCACCTATCCATTCATCGACAAAGACCGCGAATGTGCTTTGGGTGCGAGCTTTGGCGGCTACATGGCCAACTGGATTCTAGGGCATTCGCAGCGCTTCAAATGCATCGTCTCGCATGATGGGACGTTCAATAACGAATCTGATTGGGGAACGACCGAAGAGCTTTGGTTCGAGGAGTGGGAGCTCAAAGGGCCGCCTTACAACAATCGCGAACTCTATCGCAAATGGTCGCCGCACTTGTCGGCGTTGAATTTCAAAACTCCTACGCTCGTCATCCACGGCCAACTCGATTACCGGCTGGATGTGTCGGAGGGATTCCAGCTCTTCACGACCTTGCAGCGCCTGAAAGTGCCTTCGAAAATGCTGTATTTCCCTGATGAGGGACACTGGGTGCTCAAGCCGCAGAACAGCCAGCTTTGGTACAAAACGGTCAACGACTGGGTAGATCAGTGGACGAAGAAGTGAGGCTCGTCGCGCGGGTAATTCTTGACGTCATACTGAGCGGCCATTAGGACGCGGAGGGCCGTGCACAGTGCGTAACCATTTGCGGTAGTTCGGCGCAAGATTCCTTCTTGGACAGAAGATTGCGTCGTTTGCGCTCTTCACTCAGTCGTTGGCCATAGCGATTGCAGCTGAAATGGCAGGCTTTCCGGTCCAGCAGTGACCGAGCCTATAATTGCCAATGCACCCTGAAATCCTCCTGTAGAGGGCTGCATGCTCGCCAGGCCGTTTGCGTCAGAAGTTACAGAGGCCTGCGACATCCCGAGAATAATCGGCATTGGATTGGTTGTGATGTTGGTATCTCCGCCCGATACAATCGGCGCGCTGTCGTTGGTGCGTCCAAGCAGCGACTGGAACAGCACGCTGACGCCCAGTACAGGATTCGGCGGAACTGACGTGTCCGTGACCCGAACCATGACTGGTTGAAAGGCTGGCCCAACAGTTATGAGTTGTAGATCACCGGCCACGGCCTGTAATTGCAGCCCCGACGAGGTCACAGGGAAGACATGGAACCCCAGGCAAGGATTGTTGCTTGATCCCACGCAGGCGTTTCCATCCGCCTCTGCCGAGAAGTTCGAAAGCTGCAGACTTGTGCTGGCGTATCCATTCTTGCCAGTAATTGCGGAAACAGGATTCAGCGTCCCGCTTCCGTGGTACAAGGAGAAGTTCACCACCTGGCCACTTTGTGGCACTCCATTCGAGAGTACCCGTGCGGACAGTTCAACGTTGACCGTCGCGCCTTGTGCCACCGACTGATTTTGCGGAGCTAGAGCAACGTCTAGCGCAGTCCCCTCGCACATCACGCACCCCAGTAATGTCGTCTGCACCTGCTGGGGGCTGGTATACGATGCTGGCGCGAGTTGGGCTGTAATAGTGATGACACCAGCTGTCAGCACGGTAACAAGCGTCGACGCTTGGCCGGATTGATCGGTGAGCACAGTACAACTACCGCCGCTATCACACGCCGAGAACGCCACAGCCGGACTGGCGCTGAAGAACACGC
This sequence comes from Terriglobales bacterium, assembly GCA_035601995.1. GTDB lineage: Bacteria > Acidobacteriota > Terriglobia > Terriglobales > Acidobacteriaceae > JABDBE01. The sequence goes on along the minus strand of DATNNE010000170.1, from coordinate 144,444 downwards.
TGGCTCCAGCTACTGGAGTGATCCCATCAGGTGCCAAGGCCCGGACGCGAACCGGATTTGGCGCCTGTCCCCCGACCGGCGTGCCAGGGTTCGACCCTGCGACCAGGGTGAGAATATCGTCGGGGCCAGCGCCGTAAGTCACAACGCCAGTGAGGATCGACGTGGCACTCGTCGGAGGATCCAACAGCGTTATGTTCTGCACCCCGTCCGCTTGGGCGGACGCGGTCACGAAGATCTGGTTCGCGGATGCCGCCAGTGGCGAGGCATTCCCGCTCCCGATAGCCACTGCAGTGTTGGCTTGGAACCCGTAGCCTGCGATAGCGAGAGCCGTGCCCCCGGCCACGCTGGCGCGCGTTGGCGTAATGTGGTCGCCGTAGAGCAAGCGTGCGTGATATCGATAGTCCGGGCGTCCATCGCCCCGGATGTCGGCGATTCCGACGCGGAAGCTGGTCGCCTCCAGCAATTCCGCGTTCAGAATCGTCGTCCCGAAAATTGAAGAGTTGAAGGCTGATGGCGTGTTCGCTGGGGCTGGAAAAGTTCCCGGGTCAGACAACTGCCACAAGCCAATCACTGGCTGAGCTTCGCTTTCTGATGGGTCGCTGGATTCGTCCAGGGCAGTGACTAACACGGAAAGAGTACGGTTGGCTTGCCCCGTGAACCAGAAATAGTCGAGCCCGCCGTAGGGATCAAGTGAGGCGGCCCAGTCGCCAGGGACTGGCAGCGACGCCGGCGAGGCATAAGTCGTTGGCCCAAACCAATCTGGTTTTTGGACGGCACTGCCTAGCATCACAATGTCCTGTGGAACGTCGCCGCCCAAGGTTACGTTCACGGTGATGGTTTGCGTCGAGCCTGACGGCAGCACCTGCCAAGGTTGGTAGGGGCCCACGGTCGCCGACCAGAAAGGATCAACAGCCTCGACTGTCAATTGGTATTGTGCGCTGCTCCCGCCGTTAGGAATCTGCAACCCGGCCAGATCGAAGAATCCTTCGAGCGTAGTGTCGTTCGAGCCGTAGCGATTGAAGGGCAGTCCCGTGGCGTCGTTGAATCCGGTAACTGTCGTTCCCACATTTCCGGCAAACAGAAAGCCGGATACGGAGGAAGCCGCGTAGGCTCCCGAAGGTAGCCCGGTACCAGGATCGATCCAGCGGGCCACGACATTCACGCCTTGCATGCCCTGACCCGGCTGTGCGTTCGCATTCGCGAAATATACGTTGCCGTGAATACGCGCAGTGCTGGCGGAAAACGTCGACCCCGGATACAAGCGCGAGAGTGCCGCCTGATCATCCATTTTCGGTTGGTAGGGGTTGACTTGGCCGCCGTTTGAATAGCACACGGAGATCGGAACGCAGCTGAGGGAGTCAACGGCATGCATAATGCTGAAACCAACGTAGTCGTCGGCAGTCGGTCGGGGATTGCCAGTCTGGACATTGAGGTTCACTTGCGACCAGCCGAGGCCCAGCACTCTCCCGAGCACACGCACCAGCCGATATTCCACGTCGGGGTCTGGCAGCTGAACGACACAATTTCCGTTGATCACCACCAGCGCGTGCAGGAAATAAGCTGCGACTCCGAAATTGTCGACCCCTCCGTAGACCGCGTTGCCGAAGCACTCTGAGGCGTCGCCTGCGCCCTGGCCAAGAAGCGCGTCTGTGACTGTGCCGTCCGCGTCGTAGACGATCCCCACGGGCGTGCCCGTGGCAATCGGCATAATGTCAGCAGGCATGTTGATGGTTCCATCGCTATTGCGATAAACGTTCGAGCCGTTGACATCCTCCGCGAGTTGTCCAGCATGCGTGACGGTTAGTGCGACGGTAGAAATTGTCGTCCATTGCCTGAAGGCGTCGGCTACCAATGCGTCCCCTTGAGGGCCGGGAACCGTCGAACTCAGCGGGCCCTGGTCGGTGTAGTAGGTGACCGATCCTTGGGCCCAGGTCAGCGGCGTCCCGGCCGTCCCTTGGTTGAAGTAGCTGATTCCGGCAATGTAGCGCGGACCTCCAGCTCGCGCCATTTGCATGAATGTGAGGAGCAGCAAAACTACTGCGGCCCCGGGATAAACGAACTGCAGGCGAAGCGTGACTCGCCGTGAAGCTCTCGAGATTTGGGGAGGGCTGCCGGGAAAACATGACCGTGATCCGTCTGCTATCTCGGGCGCACGCGAAAAGAAGAAACTTGTCGACATGGCTCACTCTTCCGCCGAGCGGAGGTAACGGACGAGTTCGACAGGGGCTATGCGAGTTCTTCCCCGCAGCGAGTCTCGAACACGCGGACGGGGCGCGAGGAAACTGATTCGCCCTGGGTTCAGCGCTACTTGGCCGTCCGGGCCGATTTTGAAACGGCCCATCGGTCCTCGGACTGGGCTAGTCAGCCCTAATTTGCTGGGAGGATAGAGAAACAGCAGAACGCGTTCGCCTGGACGATAACTTTCGCCGGATTCCCACAAGCCGCCCCACTCGCGGATCGCCAACATCTGCCCGGTTCGAGCGCCACGCAAGCCCTGATCGACGTGAAAGTTGATCTGGACGGTCGGCACGCCGTTTCCCTTGGGAGCTACCCTCTCGACCGACTTGACGGTACCGGCGAAGATGTAGCCCGAGCTTTGCGTCAATGGGCGCGGATGCTGTGGATGTGCTGGTCCGGGCGGGATCGCTACTGGTAGCGCTGGCCGCGCCGGTTGCTCCGCCACTACCGGCACACAGAGTGAACTGAGGATCAGCGCAACGACAAACACTTTCCAAACTGGAGACAACATGAGCAAGCCTCGTTTCTGAATCGAGGCCAGCCTTTGACGGGAATCGATTAAGACTACAGCTTACCCAGGAAGCATGGCTGTGCCGGTTGTCACAGAAGAATTGAGCTTTCTCTGAGGAAATCGCGTCAGACGGTGTTGTCAGAAGGCCAATTGTTCCGTCCGCTTTCAGTGAGCCTTTCTCCGGATCTGCAGTTGCGCCGATAAATGCGCTCCCGTGAGCAACAACAATCCTGTGAGGAATGCCCAGAACATCAAGCTTGCAGACAGAGCGAACGGTCCGTAAACTTCCTGGAAATCCAGCCGTGGCAGCGCCAGTATATAGCAATATTTCAATATCTCTGACAGCAATCCCATGATCACTGCAGCAGGCATGACCGCGTGGGCTGGGACCTTACCGTTGGGCAATAACCAGTAGATCAAAAAGAAAATTGCAATACTGGCGGCGATGGCGAAAAGCTTCATGATCAGAAAACCCAGCATCCGGGTGGTGAGAAATTCGTGGTCGAAGGTTAGAGTTTTCAGCAGAACCACATTTTCCGCCGTCAATGCGACCGAAAGCAGCGCCAGCACGCCGCTGCTGAAGGCAAGGCCGAGTGCGATGAGTTGATTTCCCAGATAGGAGCGGTTTTCAGGGAAACGCCAGACCCGATTCAGCGCCACTTCAAGCGGCATGAAAATTCCAGTCGAAGTGACCAGCAGAATCAATAAGGAGAGCACCTGCGCCCGGTTGCGCGCGTTGACCAGTGCGTTCAGGTTGCGAATCACGAAATCCTGTCCCGCGGGCAAATAATCACGCAGCAGTTGCACCACGACTTCATACATTGCGGGCGAGTGGAATACTCGTCGAATCAAAGTCAGCAAGAGCAGGACGAAGGGAAAGAACGAAAGGATGGCATTCGCCGCCACCGAGAACGCAAAGGTGTGGACTTCGGTGCGCAAGACATATTTCAGCGTAGACGACAGCAATCCGAAACGAGGGCTCGAGTCCTTAACGGGGGCGTTAGGGACGACCGTGGCCGGCAGAACGGGAGTCGACGATGGATGATGATCACTCAAGAGTTATCCAATATTATCAGAGGGTTGCGAGGCTTTTTCTTGGTCGACGTGGTTGACGTCGGGTCGATCTTGCCGCTCGGTCCACTCCCAAGAAAACCATGGGTCACACTTATCGCTTCCGCTTCATTTCACTTGATTGTTAATTCTTCTCTTGCCAGAAGGAAAATTCCTGAATATTATTCCTGCTCGTTGACGAAATGTCGGCAAATGACATTCGTTAGCTTGGGTTGAGGTTTTGTGCATTGCAGTCGAAACTCGCAACATCATGACGGGCTCCGGAGCTTTGCGCCGTTTTCTGGACGGACGGCGCAGAACTCAGGAGCCTTTCTTGTTGAAGCAAGTGCTCAGCTGCACGCAAGGCAAGACCGTTTCGTCCACATGCTTTGAGGGGGTAACAAACACGCGCGCGCTTCACGAAGAATGTGGAATTTCTAATCTTAGCAGAGGCGAAAGGAGTTCATTGTGAGAGAGAAGGGTACAGTAAAGTGGTTTAACGGGGCTAAAGGATACGGTTTTATCCAGCGGTCCACTGGGGAAGATGTCTTCGTTCATTTCTCCGCCATCCAGGAGAATGGCTACCGCACGCTGAATGAGGGCGAAACCGTGGAGTTTGATCTGCTAAAGGGCCCCAAGGGGTTCCAGGCGGGTAACGTCGTCCGCGCCTGACAACCTAAAGTCAGAATTCGCCAAACCCTCTCAGAATCCCCTGGGAGGGTTTGTTGTTTCGGCTTCCTGCCTGCGCAGAGGCCTTTCACCCACCCTCAGTGTTTCCTTTTCGACTTCGAACAAATTTATTTTCGGGTGATGCCACTTTTGGAATCGCGCTCCCGCTATATCAGGTGAGGCAGTTCTAAATAATCCATTTGGACGCCCAAATCAAACCTTACTAGGAGAAACGAAATGAAAAACCGTATGTTGTGCGAAACCATTCAGAGCTTTCAGAAAAATGTCATGAACGCAATCGGACCCAAGATTGCTTTCGGCACTACTTTGGCTCTCTTCCTTTTGAACGGACTCGCGAGCGCGCAGTCGGCTCCCGCGGAATTCGTGCCGTTCCGGAACTTCATCGATCAAACTGTAACTGCGGATGCCAGCGACTACCTTTCCCGGCCGGATAGCAAAGTAAAGGATGCCGCGGCATTCGAAGAAATGCGCAAGCACATCCGCAACATGTACCGGGATGTGGATGTAAACCATAGCTTCGTGCAGGATTCGGCCCACTACGACTGTGTTCCGGTCGAACAACAGCCCGCGGTCCGGAGGTACGGCATCAAGAAGATCGCAACTCCACCGCCGGACTCGATTCTCCACAAGACCGCCGACGAAGCTAGCCTGATCGCACCTGCTTCACAGCAGGATTCCGAGAACCCCTTCGACGCATTCGGCAACTCTGTCCATTGCCAAGACCAAACAATCCCGATGCGCCGGCTCACCCTGGAAACGATGACCCGCTTCCACACCCTGAAGCAGTTTTTCCAGAAGAGCCCGAACGAACAGGTCCCTGGCCAACAGACCAAGTACGTCCCCGGCGGTCCGGCACACAAGTACTCGACTACCTATCAGTATGTGAACAACTTGGGCGGCAACTCCAACCTGAATATCTGGAGTCCTTATGTGAACACAGGAGCGGGAGAGATATTCTCGCTTTCTCAGGAGTGGTACGTAGGAGGCATCAACACCGGCGTTCCTCCCTGCGGCGGTGTGCAGTCGTGCAGCATCCAGACCGAGGAAGTGGGATGGGTCGTGTATCCGGCCATGTTCGGTGACGAGGATTCCCATCTCTTCATCTTCTCAACCCCCAATGGCTATGCAACTGGCTGCTGGGATAACACCTGCGGCGACTTCGTCCAAGTTAACGGAGATGCAAGCATCGGCGGCCGTTTCAATCCGACCTCCAGCACCTTCGGCGGAACTCAGATCGAATTCAGCTCCGAATATTATTTGTATGAAGGCAACTGGTGGCTGTCTTACGAGGGCAAGTTCTTTGGCTACTATCCCGGCAGCATGTATAACGGCGGCCAGAACACCAAGCATGCCCAAGAGGTCTCGTACGGCACCGAGGGCGTTGGTACGAACGTATGGCCTCCGGAAGGCAGCGGAGACTGGCCGAGCAAGGGTTTTGGATACGCCGCCTACCAGCGCGATCTGTTTTACATCAACACTTCGAAGGCCGGCATCTGGGAGACTCTGACGCCGGATATTTCGTCACCCAAATGCTACAGTATTGGCGGACCCGATTCCGGCTCTGGCGACTGGACGGTTTACTTTTACGAAGGCGGACCGGGCGGAAGTGGGTGCTGAGTATCCGGACCCGAACACTGGGGAATGACGAAGAATATTAAGTTCGCCAGTTTTTTCAAAGACGGAGGAGCGGCCGAACCTGACTGCTCTTCCGTCGATTTTTGCATCCTTTCCGTTCCATGCGGGCTCTATTCGAGTTCGACAGAAACTAGATCGCCGTCAGCTTTTCCTCCGGCTCTGTAGTTAACGGCCACCGGACGGCTTTTCCATTCGCAGGAGAAATCGTCTGCACCCATGACCATCACCGATTTGTAATTCTCGGTGCGGAGTTTCAGCACTTTTGCTCCGGCTGAGACAGTCAGGACTGCCGATGGAGCGTGCGAGCAATCGACGGAAACAATCTTTCCTTTCAGAAATTGGATTGGACGCTTGTCGGGCTGCGGCGGTGCCGGAGTTTGGTCCGGCTGATCGACACTGACCTCATCAGATTGAGGATTTTGCGTCTGCGTCTTCGGTTGAGTTGCCGCCTGTGTTTTCACGGTTGAGGAAGATGGAGTTGCAGAAGACGCGGGCGATGGTGATGCGGGCGCCGTTCCAGGCTGCGACTTTGTTTCTGATTGCGGCAGCACCCCATACTTCTTCAACATGGGCAGACCTTCCAATTGCTCGGTCGCGGACTTCGCAATCTGCGGATCCGGACTGGTCTTAAGCCGCTCGAGCAACGCGGTAGCCGCATCCCAGTTCTTTCCCGCCATGTAGATCTGCGCCATATTCAGTAAATAGGTTTGGTTCCGCGGCGCGAGTTGGATGGTTGCTCGCATCGAATCCATCGCGGCGTGGACTCCGCCGCCCTCCAGTTGAGCCATGGCCAGCATGCCGCGGGCCTGGACAAATTCAGGATCCCAGTCCAGAACCAGGCGAAGATCCTGCATGGTATTGGAAAGGCCTTCTGTCGGCCGGCCGGCCGATTGGGCCGCGCGCAGCCGCACCAGCGCCAGGTAATAATGTAGCCAGGGATCCTTGGGGTTGAGTTCTGCTCCTTTGTCTAAGTCCTCGATTGCGCTGTCGAATTCCTTCTTTTGCATATCCGCCCAGGCCAGCGCGCGCCGTGCAACCACGTTGTCCGTCTTGGGTTGGCCGGTGAGTAACTCTAGCTCCCGCACAGCTTGGTCGCGGTGCTCTGGTAAACGAACGCTCATTTCCGCGAGCAACGACTGACCCTCGGCAAAGGGAAGCTCCTGATTGCTGCTGCCGATCTGGTCGGACGGAGTCACTCCCGGCAGCGGAGTTGCCGCGGCGTTCCCGCCCTGCGCGACGGTATGAAAGTGATCCTTCACCGCCTCAGCAAATTGGCTCGCGCTCATGCCGTACGCCTTCTGGATCGCTTCCTCGACCGGGGCGTGCTGGTTCTCCACCAGGTCGAGGTAGGTCCCGGTCTCGGGAAGCTTGTTCTGGCTGAGCAGGTAGTGCATGACGATCCAGGACTGGGCATAGAACAAAGAATGGCGCGAGGTTGACGGATCAGCGGGCGCGGCTCCGTGGGTCATGAATAAGTCTGGGATCGCAAGCCATGTTGTCGTGTTCAGCAGTTCCGTGAATGAATCTGGGTCTCCACCAATCTGCGCCTGCTTGTTCTCGAAGCGGAGGCTGGAGAAGTATTCCGCGAAGCCTTCGTCGAACCAGGGCTGCGTCGGCGGATAATTGCAGTTCAGAAACACCAGGGCAAAGTCACGCGATATCGCTCGCCAACTCTCTTCTTTCGACAGGTTCAGGACGAAGTAATTGCGGTCCTCGCCCGGAATGAAGAAGCCCGCCGCGATTCCCTGGCCTTGACGGTTAGGTACAACTTTGCTGTATTCGTCATCGTTCTTGACGGCGATGATGTCGACCGGTTCCGACATGTTGATCCGGCTTCTTGCCAACAGTTGGCCGAAGACAGCGCGCATTTGCTCCAATCGCGCGGCCACGGCGTGTCCCTTGATGTCGTCCGCATCGGTGACCAGGGAAAAATGGCTGGAGTTGACGCGAATCCAGTGAGACTCGTCAGACCGAGCAGGCGCAAGTGGGTCGCGGCAGAGCAAGAGCGCAGCACTAAGAAGGATGGAGCGTAATGGAACAGAGCGGATGCGAAACGTCATGGCCCGTCGCAGAGCTTGCGAGAACAGAAGAATGCTACCACGCTGCGGAGCACGGGCGACGGACATGACAGCGAAAGCTATAATCCTCCCATGTCATTTCTGCGCTATCTCATGCTGCTGTCCCTCATCGTTTGGCTGGGCGGCCTAATTTTCTTCGCTTTCGTTCTAGCACCCACAGCTTTTTCCGTATTACCCACTCGGCATCTGGCGGGAACGGTAGTCGGACGCTCCCTGGGTGCGTTGCATTGGATGGGCATCGTTTCCGGAATCATCTTTTTGGCCAGTTCGATTGTTTACAGCCAATTGACCAAGGGCTCGCCACATGTGTTCGCCGCTCGCCACGTGCTCATATGCCTGATGCTTGCCCTAACTCTGATCTCACAATTTGCCATCATTCCTCGCATGGATACGCTGCGAGCGTCGATTGGCGAAATTGACTCGGTCCCTCCCGACAACCCTGCGCGCATGCAGTTCGACGGCTTGCATGTGTGGTCGACGCGAGTTGAGAGTGGAGTATTTCTGCTGGGGCTGGTGGTTGTGTACTTGACCGCTGCGCTTCTAGCTACCAGCTCCTAGCTTTCAGCACTGATTGTCCCCGACTAATGTTTGCGCTATCCGCTTGATCATTTATCCTCACAGGGCTAGCTAGAAGCTAGCGGCTAGAAGCTCTTCTTATGAAAACTGGCATTATCGGCCTGCCCCAAGTAGGCAAGACATCTCTCTTCGGTATGTTGACCAAGGCGCGTCTGTCCGAGCAGACGTACGCGAATCCGCGCGAGGCGCATCTGGGCGTGGCCAAGGTCCCCGACGACCGACTCGACCGTCTGGCCGCACTCTACAACCCCAAAAAGTTGACCCACGCTTCGGTGGAATACGTGGATGTCGGCGCCATCGGACAGGATGCGCTCAAAGAGACTGCTTATCTCGCGCATTTGCGGGGCGTGGATGCGCTGGCCCACGTTCTGCGGGCATTCGACGATCCAGCGATCCCGCACGTCGGCGGCATCGATCCCCTGCGCGATATTAAAAACGTCGAGTTCGATCTCATGGTCAGCGACCTCGGGCAGATCGAAAAACGGCTGGAGCGCCTGGAAAAAGACTTGAAGAAAATGCGCACCGCCGATCTTGAAAAAGAATTCGATCTGCTCAAGCGCGCCAACGCTCACTTGGGATCGGAGCGCCCACTGCGCGAAATGGAGATGACGCCAGAAGACAAAAAGCGTCTTCGCGGCTTCATGTTCCTCAGCGAGAAACCAATCCTCTACGTGCTGAACGTGAATGAGAGCACGCAACTGGGGAAAGATCTTGAGGCTGCCGTCAGCAAATACAAACTGACGGAAGTCGCCTCGCGCCCCAATGCTGGCGCGGCGGCCATCTGCGGAAAGGTCGAGGCCGAACTCGCGGAAATGAGCGACGCCGATGCCGCCGAATTCCTGTCCAGCTACGGCCTCACCGAAAGCGGGCTGGTTCGCCTGATCCGCACCACCTATAAGCTGCTCGGCCTGATTTCTTTCTTCACTGCCGGTGAAGATGAGTGCCGCGCCTGGACCATCCCGGTGAACACTCGCGCGCAGGATGCGGCGGGCGCGATTCATACCGATCTGCAGAAACACTTCATCCGCGCCGAAACCATCCGCTGGGATCAACTGCTCGACGCGGGATCAGAAGCGGACGCTCGCGCTCGCGGCACGCTGCGTCTGGAAGGGAAAGACTACATCGTGCAGGACGGCGACGTAATGCACATCCGGCATAGTGGCTAGCCTGAGAACCGGGAACGGAGAACTGATATTATCCTCCCGCATGCATCCCGTTCTTCTCAGCCTTTTGCTCGGGCTTACCGCCGCCGCAGCCAACGTGTTCGGCGGCGCCATTATCGTCCAGAAGAATTGGGACCGGTCTTATCTCAAATACTTCGTGGCGCTGGGCGCGGGATTCATGCTGGCCACCGCGATCGTCGAAGTTTTTCCTGCCGCACTGGAACTAAGTGGCAAGAGCGCGGCGTTCCTGGTTCTGGTGGGCTACCTCATTATTCATTTCTTCGAGCACACGGTCACACCCCACTTCCATTTCGGAGAAGAAACCCACAAAGATCAATTCGTTCACGCTCACAAGGGATTTTCGATTCTGCTCGGCCTAACCATTCACACGTTTTTTGACGGCATCGCGATCACGGCCGGCTTTCTGGTTTCCAACTGGCTGGGATGGATCATTTTTCTTGCGATTTTCCTGCACAAGATTCCCGAAGGATTCACCATCACCTCCGTCATGCTGGCCAGCGGCCAAAGCCGCGGCGTGGCGTGGGGTGCTTCTATGCTGCTGGGTGCAGCGACGTTTGCAGGAGTACTGACCATGGCCCTCTTCAAGCACCAGGTAAGCTATGGACTGCCCCTTGCGGCGGGAGTAACGATCTACGTGGCGGCGTCCGACCTCATTCCAGAAGTAAACCGCGAGCCGGGGGCGAGAATGGCGTTCGTCGTTTTTCTAGGAGTTGGACTTATGTTCCTGCTGGAGCACTTGGTTCACCTGCACTAAGCCTTATTCCACCGTATGCTTCGCGGTGTAGCCTTCGCGCGCGATCACCATATATTTCAGGTCTTTCCCCTTCTGATCTTTAATTTTGAGCTGACCTCCATCGGGCGCGACCACGTCGACTTTCAATTTACGGTAAGTGCCATCGAGCTTGGGATTCGTGGGATGGTAGGCAATGCTGTACTGATTGCGTATGTCACCGCCGATCTGATGGAAAATCTCCGGAAACTCGGCCTGAAATCGCGGAAAGTAGGCGCGGCCACCAGTCAAGCGCGCGAAGGTGTTCATCTCGTTGTCGGCCTGCAGATAATCCATTTGACCAACCGGGATGCCCGCTCCGTGAGGCGCTGACATGCCCCGCGATTCGAAATATTCCCGCACCTGCCATCCCACGCTGACCGGGAAAATCGTCACGTCCTTTGTAGCTTTGATCTTCTTGGTAATCTGATCCAGATTCAACTTGCTGAAAGTATCGACTCCGGTCGTGACCAAAATAATGTACTTGTGGCCTTCAATCCGGTCCACCCGGTCCAGAGTGTCGTAAAGAGCATCGAACAGATTGGTCTCGGTGAAGCCGGGGATACGTAACTGATTCAAGGCGCCGTACGCCTGTTGCTTGTCCTGCGTGAAGTCAGCCAAGATGTAGTCCCGCATGTCGTAGGAAATCACCGCCAGCCAGTCGTCCTTCTTCAAGGTGCTTACGAATGAGTAAGAGGCGTGCAGAATGTCGCCCATGAAGTAATAATCGCCGGCGGCAAATTCGACCAAGAGGACAGCGGTGATCGGCGCTTCCGAGATGGTGAAGTTGCTGATGGTCTGCGGTGCGCCATCTTCGGCAATGCGGAAGTTCTCCTGTTTCAGGTTGGAGATGAACTGCCCGTCTTTCGTCGTAACCATGACCGGCACTTCCACCACCGGTACGTCTACGTGAATGGAATAGTCCGGCATGCCCTCAATTTTTTTGGGCTTTGTGGGCGGCGGCGGGGGTGGCGGCTCATCTTTTTTCTTGGGGATGGCATAGGGACCGACGTCGGATTGTGGTCCCCCAGCCGCATCGGGTGGCTCCGTCTGGCCTTTGGCAGGTGCAGAGGACCCTTGATCCTGCGCCGCAGCGAGGCCCGTAAAGATCCCCAAAACCAGAATCAGCAAGGAGATACGCCAGAGTTGCCGCAGCGGGATAGGGCTCAAGTCCCGGCCAAACCGCCAGCGATTCTGCCCAAGTGGGTATGAAATCATTTGAAGTCCTCAGAAAACCTTATGCTAGTATAGACGCAGAGCTTCGCGATTGGGATGTTTGCTCGGCTTTGACTTAACCCTCTCCTTCCCGGCAAATCGCGTACAACGCGCGAAGTGTGATTCTGTGGCCAGAGGACCAGTTGGCGGTTCTCAGGGGGAATTTGTGGGTGAAACTGTGGGTCGAATTGCGGGTCGAATTGTAATGAGACGAGCGATTCTCTCCCTGATCGCTCTTGGCTTCCCGTTGTCTTCTGCAATCCAAGCGCAGACTTCGAAGCCCGTCGAAACCATTCCGATCGAGCAAATCCACGCCGGCATGAAAGGCGTGGCTTACACTGTGTTTCAGGGCACGAAGCCAGAACCCATGGACGTTGAGGTGCTCGGCGTTCTCAAGAATGCTGATGGTCCCAAGGGCGATGTCATCCTGGTTCGCCTCGGCGGAGCTAAGGCTGAATACACCGGCGTGGTCGCCGGCATGAGTGGCAGCCCGGTGTATTTGAATGGCAAGCTGGCGGGCGCGCTCGCCTTCCGCATCGGCGAATTCTCGAAAGAACCGATTGCCGGCGTTACCCCGATTGCCGAGATGCTGGAGATCAGCGCCCTCGATCGAAATCCGGCTTCCGCGCCGATCGAAGCTACATCTGCGGCCCGCTCCCCAAGCAAGACCGCGAGTCCGGGCGTTGCGAATTCTGCGTCAGAACAAGCAGGCTTCACGAACTATCTTAAGCCCATCGAAACGCCGCTGGTCTTCAATGGATTCTCCGAAGACACAGTGCAGCGCTTCGCTTCCCAATTCTCATCTGCAGGAATTGTACCGGTGATGGGCGCCGGCTCGGTCAGTGACGCCAAGCAGCCTGAGCCCATGGAACCAGGCTCCGCTGTGAGCGCCATCCTCGTGCAGGGCGACATGAACATCGCCGCCACTTGCACCGTCACTTATATGGATGCACGGCACCTGCTGGCTTGCGGCCATCCCCTGATGCAGTTCGGCATGGTCGACCTGCCGATGACCAAGGCAACCGTGCTTGCAACGTTACCGTCGCCTCTCAATGCCTTCAAAATTGTGAATGCCACGGAAACCGTGGGCGCATTCGTGCAAGACCGCCACAACGGTATTCTGGGTGAGTTCGGCAAAAAGCCGGAAATGATTCCGGTCACACTCACCATCCACGGTGAGTCCGCCGACAAACAGTTCCACTACGAAGTTCTCAACAACGCCCGCCTAAGCCCAATAGCGATGATGGCCACAGTGTTCAATGCGCTCCATGGCGTGAATGAATACGGGGAAGAGACCACATACCGGATGAATGGAAGCATCAGCGTGGACGGATATCCGGACGTCACCATGCAAGACATGTTCGCCGCAGCCGATGGCGGACAGCCGGGCGCGATGCTGGCTGCCCTCTCGCTGGGGGACCGGTTCAGCCGCATCTTCGACAATCCCTACAGCGTGCCCGCCATTCATGGCGTTCAGCTTGATTTCAACGTGGTGCGCGAACGCCGCTGGGCCCGTCTGGAAAGTGCCCGAACGGATATCACCGAAGCCCGTCCCGGCGACGACATCACGATTGAAGCCATGCTGCGGCCCTATCGCGGCGAGGGCGTGGTGCAACACATTCCCATCCACATTCCGACTTCCACGTCCAAAGGACCTCTGCGCATTCTGGTCAGCGATGGCGACACCCTCGACCATCTTCGCCGGGGCTCGCCGCTGCTGGGACGCAAGCTTGATCTCGCCGCGACGATTGCCTTCCTGAACAAAGAGCACGTGAACAACCGGGTCTACGTTTCGCTGCTGGAAGCCGATCCCGAAGCCATGATTGCCGACAAGGTCATGCCCACGCTCCCGCTCTCCATCATGAACGTGATGGACGGCATGCGCGGCACCCAGGACATGGTGGTATCGAGCGAGTCGTCAGTAAACGAAGCCGCCACTGGTCCGCTCGACTACGTGGTCGCCGGGGCACAAGTGCTGACCATCAGCATCAAATAGCGCTGATTGCCGTTGCCTGTGGCTGCTCCTCAAGGGCGTGGCATAATGGCTTTTGTGTGAACCCCGCATGCCCTACTCAAGGCCTGACACTATTTCTGGTCGCCGTATTTGCAGTATTCTCGCCGGCGGTTGCATCAAGCCAGCAATCCCCGCCTAAACCGGACGATCGTTCGTTTCTGATTCAGCTTACGTACACCAAGCTGGACTTGCCCGCTCTCAACTCGACGACCTGCATGGCGGTTTTTCCTGATGGTCGTTACCACATGGAGAGAAGCTGGCAAAGCTCAACCATCGAGGTTTCAGGATCACAGACTTTTGAAGACTCGCTTTCGAAGAACACTCTCACGTCTCTCCTCACGATTCTGTCGGCAGACGATTTTAAGACCATCGCAACGCTCGACCAGGCGGGCGCAATGGCGATCTCTCAGGGACAAGTAGTCCGGGCGATTGTTCCGAGGCCGGAAGCAACCCAAACTTTCTTTCTGGTGAGTCTGGAAGGTTCGGCTAAACAGAATCCGAAGCCTTTGCCACCAAGCGTAGGTCCACTAATCAAGTGGATAAAGGCAATCACGAAGGACGTCAGGAAGCGAAAACTTTCTCCCATAAAAGGGGCAAAGCCCGTGAACTGTTGGCTGCCAAGCTCCTTGACGACTCCTACGGGAAGTCGCCCGCCCGCAATCGCGCACAACATCGGCGCGGGGCCGGACGAGAAAAAGACGGCAGAAGCGGGACCTGAAACGGAAGCGGCTAACGCCGACAATACCGCATCCTTTGAACCCACAAGGGCCCTTGTGGATTTGACTCCGGCGGAACTGGTGCGAGCGATCCCGGAATTGCGGGGATTCAAGCCTGCAGAAAACCAGGAAGAACTAAACGACATTCTGGAGAAGCTCGGCGACAAGACCGAAGGCTTGTTTGAAAAGATGCCAAACTTGATCTCGCATGAGGAAGTCATTCAGACGCGGCGAGGAAGTCAACCGATCTGGCAAGAATTCGAGTACCTCATTCTGTCTCACCGGACTCAAAGTGCCGTAACGCTCGACGAGTATAGAGTTGATTTGGTGACTAAGAAGCAATTATCCAGCGATTCTCATAATCCAGCAGCCTCGCCCGCCGGCACCTCCCCATCCACTGCGCAAGATCCGACACAACGTAGCGCCGACACCAACAGCAGAAACGCGGCCGCTCCGCCGCTAAGCCAGGGCTTTGCCAGCAAGTGGGTGCATTTCTATCCGTCGAATCGATCGGAATCCGCGTTCAGCTACCTCGGAGAGCAGCAAATCGACAACCATGACACCTTCGTGATCGCATTCACGCAAAAACCTGGTCGGGTTCGGTCGCCCGGGGAGCTTCTTTTTCAAGGGCATTCGATTCCACTCTATTACCAGGGCATCGCATGGGTGGATGAATCCGATTTCCGAATTGTGCGCTTGCGGACCGATCTCATAGGACCGCTAAAAGACGTCCCTCTGCAAGGGCTTACTGCCGAGATCTACTTTGGAGAGACAACAGTCGCGCAGGCTGCCTCATCCTTATGGCTGCCGCATAAGGTGATAGTCACGTCGAAGATCAGTGGGCAGATTTTCCAGGAAGAGCATCTCTATTCAAACTACCGCGTTTATCAGGTCGAATCGAAAATTGTGGTTGCGCCGTAACAGCGGCGGCAGACAGGAGTGTCCCGCCCTACACGAGCTTGAGCAGGTTACCATTTTGAATTTGCCTGCATCACAGTTATTTGTTTCGTTAGCCTTTGTCTCATCCCAATTGTAAAGATTTGTGGAGATCTGGCTCATGTTCCAAGGAGGAGTTTGCCTTCCTGGCGTATCTGCTCAAGGTTTGTCGGCAAATCGTATATCAGTTCCGCGGTTAGCCGTGTCGTTGGTCGCGGTTGCTCTGCTGGCCGGACCCCACACCATGCTGGCCCAGCGAGGCGGCGGTGGCTTTGGCGGACGTGGCACCCCGGGCACCGTACACGGAAGGCCGCTCATCTGTGTGCACGATTGCCCCGACACTCCCGAAGGCACCAGCAGCGAAAACGATCTGAAGAATTTTGAGCATCTCATGGCTGTCCAGGCAACCGCTGATCAGAGCGCCGCGTTCATCAAGGTGATGCAATACGCTCAGACTGCCAGCGCGCAGCTGCAAAGCTTTCGGGACACTCTGCAAAAGGTCCGTGCCTCCACGCCTCTCTCCGATCGCGCCGCTAGTTTGGATAAAGTCATTAAAGAAGCGCGCGCCGGGAACCAGAACTTTCTGTCCTCGTTTTCTCCCTCGCAAACATCGGGATTGAAGGACCTCGCCGAGAGACTCGCAAAAGCGGATGCCGATCTTGAAAACCAAACAAAGGCATTCGATCGGACCCTCGAGACTGCAAAAGCAGAGAGCGAACCGATGGCCACCTCCGCCGCGAATGTCGATAAGGCGCTCACCAGCTTCCAAACCGAACAAGTCGCGCTCGCCGCCGAAATGGGCATCATCCTACCCGCTTCCGGCCAGGACCTCACGCTACGGCTTCCTCCAGTGACAACTTCGATCGACTTCGCCGGACAGTCCATCGCAATTGCGGGTGCAGGCGTCATATCCCGAACTCCGGCCGCAGACGGCCACAACCTTTTTGGTCTTAAGTACACTGCCGACTTCTCTGATCTGCAGCAGAACATCACCGACGTTCTCCGCACCCAACTGAACCACTCTCCTCGTTGCGGCGAGCGCATTGAGATTAAAGAAGGCATGCTCATCCCTCAGGCTCCCGCGAGCATCGTAGTGGCCCACTTGCACTATGAGCACTGGATCTGCCCGCCGGTTCAGGGATGGGAAAGCCTTACGGAACTGTCTACCGGCGACGGCGCCATCGAGGTCAAGCTGACTCCCTCGGTCGAAGCAAAAGGTGAATCGGGAGTCGATTCGAACTCCGACTTGCATCTTGCCTCTGAAATTAGCCGGGTCGACGCTGACGGATTCCTCCGCGAGATGCTGCTCACCGGTCCGCTCGGCGTCAGATTGCGCGAGCAAATTACGGCGTCGGTACTCTCCATAATGCAGAAGGGCGCGAACCTCAAGACCGCGATTCCGCCCACGGCTCAGGAGCTTGCCAGCATCCGGAAAGCGCAATTTCAGGATGCCGGGGCGGGACGCTTGACCTTGATCCTCGACGGTCAACTACAGCTGACCGATGAGCAGGCAAAACTATTTACCGACCAGCTCAGGGAACGCCTGTCGGCTCAGAAAACCTCGCCACCATAGATCACGCACCAGATTTCGTACCAACAAGCCGCTTCGGCGCCTTTCGCCGCCATGCTAGCTGCAATGCGGCTTGGAGTATGTCCGGCGGCACTTTCGACAAGCGCACCCGCGTGGAGCCTTTGCGGCCCCATCCACCGGGCACTGGAGAAAAGATGCCCGGTTCGTCCTCGACCATCCCCGCCTGCTCTTCCGGAGTTAGCAACAGCACGCCGAAGCCTTCCTTCTGGAGCGCGAGCGTCGCGAAGATTTTATTGCCCACCCGGAAGTCGGCGTTTCCGAAGTGCGAGCCTCCCACAGCCTCAGGCATACTGAGGGCGATCCGTCGAAAATCCGCTGCGGTCATAGCTCTTCCCGTGTAGAGCGGACACTCTTGTCCGCTGCTGTTGATGTTGATTCTAGCGATTCAATGATTCTAACGATTCGAAGATAAAACTCAGCCCCAAGAACTCAAAGTCAACGGCGCCGAACACGAGTGTCCGCCCGACACTCCAACTAAACTGCTCGCTTCGAGCAGGCAGCGCCCAGTGTATAATCGGTGCCGCTTTTGAGATCAACACAGAAGATTCGACCATCATCGACCTGGAGCAAGTGAAATGAGACGTTTCTTTGCACTTTCTATGATCCCCGCGGTTGCATTATTGCTAGGCGCGTCCATCTTCCCGTGTTCTGCTCAGATTATTGGGTCAGCGGTGAACGGGCACCCGATCATCATTCCGAAATCCAGCATTCCGCACCCGGGCCGCATCAATACGAATTACTTTCTGGTTGGCTCCGACCAGCGGATGCCGCAGCCTCCTCCCGATGCGGAGACGCCTGCATCGGTGGCCTGTGTCTACGAATTAGTGTCGGGGCCGAAGGGTTGCCCGATCGCCACCAGCACGAACGTGCCCACCGGCGGCGTGGGCGCCATCGCCATCGTAGATGCCGGCGACTACCCAACTGCGAAGGAAGACTTGCATGTATTCTCGAGCCAGTTTGGCATTCCCGACGCAGACTTCCAAATCGTCTACGCCGATGGGCACAAGCCTCCCGTTTATTCGGAGTGGGAGATCGAAGAATCCCTGGATATCGAGTGGGCTCATGCCATGGCGCCCAAGGCCAAACTGTTCCTGGTGGAGTCCGTGCTATGCACCTCCAGCAAGTGCAACACGGATCCGACCTGGCAGGCGGTGAAGGTGGCGAGCGAGTTGGTGGCCAAGAATGGTGGTGGCGTGATCAGCATGAGCTGGGGAGATCCCGAGTGGGCCCAGGAGCGTGACTACGACCACTACATGACCACCCCGGGAGTGGTCTATTTCGCTGGGGCCGGCGATTGGGGTTTGAATTACCCGTTCCATCCTGCCGCATCTCCAAATGTGGTCGCGGTTGGCGGCACCTACTTCAACCGGGACGGCAACGGAGATTTCACCTACGAACAGTACTACACCGGCGGCGGTGGCGGAGGCATCAGCCCGTACGAGCCGAGACCGGGTTACCAGGACATCATTAAGGGTATCGTTGGAACTCAACGTGGGTTCCCCGACGTCGCTTCCGATTACTGTTGTGCTGCAATCTACCTTCAGGGCTGGGGTGAGGTGGGTGGCACCAGTTGGGCTTCGCCGACGTTTGCCGGAATCGTCAATGCTGCGGGTCTGCTGAAGCAGTCGTCTCACGAAGAACTCACCATGATCTACAAAGAGTATGCAAATCCGAAACAGCATAAGGCGTATTTCTACGACATCACCCAGGGCGATCCGGCCTGCGTGGTCGGATGGGACGAGTGCGCGGGAGTCGGTTCCCCACGAACCTACAAAGGAAAATAGGCTATTCGTGCGGAGCGGACACTCCCATCCGCTGCCTTTGACGGTGATCTTAGGATTCGAACATCGGTGTAGACTCGGATAATCTTCGTCGAAGGCGGCGGACAGGAGTGTGCGCCCCACACCGCTTCCTATCGACGACGTGGTAACCTGAACTCTCCTCCTAAAACTTTGTCTGAGGTATGAACTTGATCCGTTTGCGTTGGATGTTGGTTATCTTTCCACTGCTTCTTTTGCTTTCTTTCGTTTTTGCCGAAGGCACGCGCACCTGGGAACAATCGAAATTCGACGAACTGATCAAGGGCACAGCGAAAGGCGTAGCCATACGTAGCACCGGCGGGCTGGAACTGGCTCCGGCTTTCACGGCGCTCTCCACGACGCCATCGACTTATATCTGGTCGATTGCGGCGGATCGCGGGGGAAATCTTTATGCTGCCGCAGGTTCGCCCGCGCGCGTTTATCGAATTACTCCCGACGGCAAATCTACTGTGATCTTCGAGCCGCAGGAGCTTCAGGTGCAGGCGCTGGCCGTGGATAAGAGCGGAGTCATCTACGCGGCCACGAATCCCGACGGCAAGGTTTACAAAATCGGAGATCATCCAGCCTCTTCTAGTCCCGCCTCTTCTAGTAAAGATAAGAAAGCCACAGACAAGCCGTCCGCCGATTCCCTCTGGAGTTCATCCGTCTATTTCGAGCCCGGCACCAAATATATCTGGGACCTCGTCCTCGACGAAGGCGGCAACCTCTACGTGGCTACGGGGGATCACGGAGAGATTTTCCGGGTCACGCCGAAGGGCGAGCATTCAGTTTTCTTTAAGAGCGACGAAGCTCACATCCGCGTGATGGCTTTCGACGGGAAAGGCAATCTGATCGCGGGTTCCGACGGAAGCGGTCTGGTCTATCGAGTATCCCCCAATGGAGAAGGCTTCGTGCTCTACAGCGCCCCGAAAAAAGAAATCACGGCGCTGGCCATCGACAAAACAGGGAACATTTACGCCGCCGGCGTGGGAGAAAAACACGGCGGAACCAACGCGCCGAGTTTCTCCTCCCCGGTAATTTCTATTCCGCCTTCTTCCTCTGCTTCCGGTGCCGGGTCGCAGAGTGGTATCGTGATCACGAACGCTCCTGCCAGCACACTGCCGTCATCGATCAGCTTTCCTATCCCTGGTGCAGGAGCTGCGGGCGGTTCGGAAATTTATCGCATCGCTCCCGACGGCTCTCCCAGCCGCCTGTGGAGTTCTCACGAGGACATCGTGTACGCCCTCGCCTTTGATCAGCGCGGTCGCTTGCTCGCAGGCACGGGAAACCGAGGCCACGTCTTCGCCATCAGCGGTGAGGACGAATTCACCGACCTGCTCAAGGCCAGCGCAACCCAGGTAACCGCCTTCGCCAATGCCCCCAAAGGCGGGCTGTACGCTTCGACCAGCAACCTCGGCAAAGTGTTCTTGCTCAGCGCCACGCCTGAATCGGAGGGCACTTACGAAAGCGATGTTTTTGATGCGCACATCTTTTCGCGCTGGGGACGTGCCGAATTCCGAGGCGCCGGCAATGTCGAACTCTTTGCCCGCAGCGGCAATGTAGACAATCCCGACCGCAACTGGAGCCCGTGGGAGAAAATCGATCTTCGGAAAGACAGCGCGGTCAGCGTTCCTCCAGCCCGCTTCATTCAGTGGAAGGCCGTGCTGCGCTCGGGCGATCCTGGCCCACGCGTCGAGAGCGTCACGCTCAATTACCTGCCCAAAAACGTGGCTCCAGATTTTGACGACGTCACCGTTCAAGTCGGAGCACGCTACCAATCCCTGCCCAAGCCCGCCGGCGGAGACATGGGTACCGGAAATGCGCAGCAGCCACACTTTGACACGCCGCCTCCAACCACGCATGATCGCGATTCCATCGGCGTGAAGTGGAGCGTTCACGACGACAACGACGACCAGATGATTTACAGCGTCTACTACCGCGGCGACGGCGACACTCGATGGCTCTTGCTCAAAGACAATTTGACCGACAAGTTCTACTCCTTCGACGCCTCGCTTCTGCCCGACGGCGGCTACACCATCAAGGTCGTGGCCTCCGACGCTCCCTCGCATTCTCCGGAGCAGTCCCTGACAGCGGAAAAAGAAAGTGCGCGATTCGAAGTAGATACAACTCCGCCGCAAATCGAGAATCTCGCCGCCTCCTTGGAAGGCGACAAGATCCATGTAATTTTCCGCGTGGTAGATAGTTTTTCGAATATCAAGAGCGCCGAATACTCGATCGATGCAGGCGAGTGGCAGTTCGTTGAGCCGGTCGGCCAATTGTCGGATTCGAAAACCGAGAGCTACGACTTTCGCGTGGCCTTGCCAGCGGCGAACCCAGCGACCGCGACGATGAAAAACGCGACCGCAGGACAACTTGAGCACGTGGTCGTAGTACGCGTCTACGACCGCTTCGACAACATGAATTCCGCGAAAACGGTCATCCGCGGAAAGTAGCACCCTCGATGGCTCAATTACTATCGCTAAGCCGGTCCGCGTTCCGCAATTCGGGAAACCGCCACGCCCATATAGCAATCACGATCAGAGTTCCGATACCGCCCAACACCACGGCAGGAACCGTTCCGAACCACTGCGCCGTCAGCCCGGACTCAAATTGTCCCAGCTCGTTGGAAACTCCGATGAAAAGCATGTCCACGGCGTTAACCCGGCCGCGCATTTCGTCCGGCGTGCCCAGCTGAATCAGCGTACCGCGAATGACGATGCTAACCATGTCGGTCGCGCCGATGAGCGACAGCGCAACTAGAGAAAGAACAAGGCTTCTCGATACCCCAAAAATAATCGTGCACACGCCAAACCCAGCCACGCACCATAGCATGGTCGGTCCAGCCCGTCTGCGCAAGGGCCGGTGAGCCAGCACGATCGCCATAACTACCGCGCCTACGCCGGGTGCGCTACGCAACAGCCCAAGACCCCAGGGCCCGGTCTTGAGGATTTCGCGCGCATAGACGGGCAACAGCGCAACCGCGCCTCCGAGCAAGACCGCAAACATGTCGAGCGAGATCAAACCCAGAAGCAGTTTCTTGCGCCAGACGTAGCGGAATCCCGCCAGCACAGTCGTCAAACTGGCCCCTTCATGCGCCAGCGCCTTGGTCCGCAATTTCATCCACAGTGTGGATAAGAGCGCAGCCAGCGCCATCAGCATCGCAGTCAGATACACCTCCGCCGGGCCGTGAGCGACTGTGTAAATCAGTCCCCCGGCCATCGGCCCCAGAATCGTTGCCCCTTGAAAAACGCTCGCGTTCCAGGCCACCGCACTGGGAAAATATTCTTCCGGAACCAACTGCGGTAGCAGCACCCGGGTCGCCGGCCCGGCGAACGAGCGCACCGTCCCCAGCAACACCAACACTCCATAAATCGCGTAAAGATGCGCCGAGTGCGATCCGCGCCAGGCGATCTCCCAAAGCAAAGCCCCGCAGACCGCGAATCCGCCGTAGCAGACCATCAGCAGCCTGCGCCGATCAAAGCGATCCGCTGCATGTCCGGAAACCAGAAACAAAAAAATCCCCGGCAAGAACTGAGCTAGCCCGACCAATCCCAAATCCAAAGGCCGCTTGGTCATCTCGTAAACTTGCCATCCAACGGCGACCGACATCATCTCCAGCGCAACTTCAACGAGAAAAAGCGCAAACTCGTAAACGGTGAAATCCCGATACGCAAATGCAGCCCACCCCCCGAGCTTTGGATCGCCGACTATGGCCATTGCCTTCCTACTGTGCCATAAAAATGGGGCGGCGGATTCGCTACCAACCCATCCTGCCGAAAATATTTGTTCCAGCTTTGTCGATCATGAAGCACCCCGTTCGATTAATCACCAGTACAGGCGAGGAGGCCTGACCAAAATGCAATATCTGCTGCTTATTTACGGAAACGAAAACCAATTCGACAAGATGAGCCCGGCGGAACGGAACAAAATCCTCCAGGAATACGGGGAGTTCTCCAAGAGCATTGCCGGCAGTGGCCACATGCGAGGCGGCAACGAGCTGGACCGCATTGCCAAGGCCAAGACTGTGCGGGTGCGCGACAAAAAAAGCACGGTCACCGATGGCCCATTCGCCGAAACCAAGGAACAGCTTGGCGGCTACTACCTCGTCGAAGCCAAAGACTTCGACGAGGCTCTGGCCCTGGCCGCGCGAATCCCTTCGGCACGCTGGGGTTCGATCGAAGTCCGGCCTATCATCCCGCATGAAATGCCGAGTTAGCCCGATGGAGGCCGGGCGTCCTCGCCCGGCCTTCAAGATGGGCTCAGCCTTAGCCACATGAATCCGCATCCCTAGCTATAATCCGAATTGCCTGAAAGCTGATGGCTACTAGCTGATAGCTTCTATGCGCTTTGAACTCTTCATCGCCTCGCGCTACCTTCGCGCCAAACGACGCCAGGCCGTGATTGGCGTCATCACGGGGATTTCTATCGCCGGAGTCGCCGCGGGCGTAGCTTCGCTCGTCGTCGCGCTTGCAATCAACAATGGATTTCGCCAGGATCTCCAGGATCGTCTCCTCGGCTCGACTTCTCATATCAATCTGCTGCGCATTCAGAGTGACGGAATCAGCGACTGGCGTCCGCTCATGGATCGCCTGTCGAAAGAGCCGCACATCGTTGCCGCCGCTCCCGCGATCTACGAACAGGTGCTAATCTCTCGCGGACCACGGGCTCGCGGCGCCGTGCTGAAGGGAATGATTCCGAGCGAAGAAAGAAAAGTCAGCGATCTGCTGAACACGGTAAAGATCGGCTCGGCCGATACGCTGGACGACGCCTCACGAAACGCGGGCGGGGGCGCCCGCGCAACACAGACCAACCAATCCCCCACCGACCTGCAGGGCGTGGAGAACCGCATCGCAGCCATGCCTCCCATCATTCTCGGCAAAGATATGGCCGACGAACTGGGCGCTCCAGTCGGCTCAATCGTGCTCGTCACCAGCCCGCAAGGCGAGCTCACTCCATTCGGGATGGTTCCCAAGTACGACCGCTTCCGCGTCGTCGGAATTTTCGATTCTGGTTTCTTCGACTATGACAGCTCGTGGGCGTTCATCCGCCTCAGTGACGCCCAACAACTGTTCGGCTTGGGCGATCTGGTCTCCGTCCTCGAATTCAAAGTGGACGACATTTACAAGGCCGATCAAATCTCAAAGGAAATCGAGCAAGCCGCCGGCAAGGGTTTCATGACCACCAACTGGATGGAACAGAACAAACCGCTGTTTCGCGCTCTGCGCCTCGAACGCCTTGTCACCTTTATCACCATCGGCTTGATCGTCTTCGTGGCGGCGCTCAACATTCTGATCTCGCTAACCATGATGGTCATGGAAAAGACTCGTGACATCGCCGTGCTCATTTCGATGGGCACGCGCAAATCGCAGGTACGCCGCATCTTCATCGCCCAAGGCGTGCTGATCGGAGTGGTCGGAACCGCGATCGGCCTGGTCCTCGGCTATGCGCTTTCCTTTGCCGGCGGACACTATCATCTGCTGTCGCTCGCTCCGGAGGTCTACTCCATCGACTACGTGCCTTTCGCGCCTCGTGCAACGGACGGCGTGCTGGTGGCGCTGGTAGCGATCGGCATCTCTCTGGTCGCAACGGTGTACCCGTCATGGTCAGCCGCACGAATCCTTCCAGCTGAAGCCCTACGCTACGAATGATCCAACATCTTTCGCCTTCCTTGTGTACCTTCGTGTCCTTTGTGGTTGACGCTCTTAATAGCGTCAGCCAAGAACACTAGGCGAATCTGCGACCCACCTTTGACCCTGTTGTGACATCTCCCTCGACCCTTTATGTCATTCTGCGCTCACGGTCTAGACAATGTGACCTTCGGTCCCGCTCTGCCGGTACGCGTATCAGTGACCGAGGTCACATTCTGCCCTACGATTTCTGAAGTACAGTTTGTGGCAGATGTCCCGAACAGTGAACGGAAACGTTTCCGGCGTAGCCGTGTTTTAATGGGAATGGCAAGCTGCCTCGGGTGAATCGAGTAGAACTTGGAGTTCGTTACCCGAGATTGCTGAGACGAGGAGCGCTCTGGGTGCATCTAATTGATGAGGGTATATTAAGGATCGAGGGACTCAAGAAAGTCTTCCGATCCGGCAAGTCGGATCTAGTGCTCTTTGACAATTTATCGTTTCAAGCGGCGAGAGGCGAAATGCTGGCCATCGTCGGCGAATCGGGTGCGGGCAAAAGTACGCTACTGCACATCGTCGGCGCTCTTGATCGAGCTTCTGCAGGTGACGTATACTTCGCCAACTTGCATTTGAATTCGCTTTCGGAGAACGCTGCAGCCGAGTTTCGTAACCGCGAAGTCGGCTTTGTTTGGCAGTTCCACTATCTGCTGCCCGAGTTCACGGCACTGGAAAATGTGGCTATGCCACTCCTGCTTCGGGGTCGCCCTCGGCAGGAGGCGCAAGGAGAAGCTTCGCGGTGGTTGCGTGAGGTCGGATTAGACCAGCGCTCGCATCATCGTTCGGGAGAGCTCTCCGGTGGCGAACAGCAGCGCGTAGCCCTGGCTCGAGCCCTGATCACGCGGCCCAAGCTTTTGCTGGCGGATGAGCCGACTGGAGACCTCGATAGCCGTACGGCGGATTCAGTTTTCGAGCTGATTGCCAGGCTCCATCGCGACTATCAGCTCACTTCCCTCATCGCCACCCACAACTTCGCCTTTGCGCGTCGTTGCCAGCGCGTGTTGCGGTTGCAGCAGGGGAGGATTGAGGAGGTGGCACCGGAAACGCTACCCGTATAGCACGTCACGGCGATTGACTTTTCTGGCGCGACGTGTCGGAATGATAGATGAGGATGGTAATTGAAAAACGCCGATGGTCGTGCAACTTACAAAAAGTTGCAAGCACTTGCGGAGAAACGACAAGTAAGGTGTCTTTGGTAACTGATAAACGCGCGCCAAACCTGCGATATAAAGAATGTAGCGGTTGGCACGTTGATTGCACCATTAACTTAGGGTCAGGGAGATCCGAGGAGCAGGGCCGCCAGACTGACCCGGGAAGCTCCCCGAGAGCTCGGGGGAAAGGGCCATATGTTTGAACGTTATACGGAGAAGGCGAGGCGCGTCATCTTTTTTGCGCGCTATGAAGCCAGCCAGTTCGGGTCTCCTTATATTGAGACGGAACATCTTCTGCTAGGTCTTCTGCGCGAAGATAAGGCCCTGACCAATCGCTTTCTGCGTTCGCACGCTTCGGTCGAATCGATTCGCAAGCAGATCGAGGGACATACCACGATTCGCGAGAAGGTTTCCACCTCCGTGGACCTGCCGCTGAGCAATGAATGCAAGCGGGTGCTCGCCTATGCTGCGGAAGAAGCCGAACGTCTCTCGCACAAGCATATCGGAACTGAGCATTTGCTGTTGGGATTGCTACGAGAAGAAAAATGCTTTGCGGCTGAGATTCTGCACGAGCGTGGCCTGAGACTTTCAACTATTCGAGAGGAACTGGCTCGCACCAGCCAGGAAAAAGCTCAACCGCAGCGCCAGCGTGAGTCGTCTCTGCTGAGCGAGTTTTCGCGCGACCTGACGCAGGCCGCCATGGATACGCAACTCGACCCGCTCGTCGGACGTGACGGCGAGTTAGAGCGCGTAGTTCAGATTCTGTGCCGCCGCACCAAGAATAATCCGGTGCTGATCGGCGAACCCGGCGTGGGCAAGACCGCCATCGTCGAAGGCCTGGCACAGCGCATCGCCGATGGCGAAGTCCCGTCGTTTCTCGCGGACAAACGCATCCTCGCGCTCGATCTCTCATTAATTGTCGCTGGCACAAAATATCGCGGCCAGTTCGAAGAGCGTCTCAAGACCATCATGAAGGAATTGATGGAGTCTCAGAACTCGATCATCTTCATCGATGAACTTCACACGCTGGTCGGCGCAGGATCGGCTGAGGGATCCCTCGACGCAGCCAACATTCTGAAGCCCGCATTGTCGCGCGGAGAAATTCAGTGCATCGGCGCAACCACGCCGGGCGAGTATCGCAAGTCGATCGAAAAAGATCGCTCGCTCGAGCGCCGATTCCAGGCAGTAAAGGTTCCACCGCCGAATGAGGCTGACGCAACCAAGATTCTGTTCGGGATCAAAGACCGGTACGAGAAGTTTCACGCCGTCACCTATACCGACGACGCCATCAACTTTGCTGTATCGCACTCGAACCGCTACATTCCCGACCGCTTCCTGCCCGACAA
The DNA here is from genome assembly GCA_035601995.1 of Terriglobales bacterium. Taxonomy (GTDB): domain Bacteria; phylum Acidobacteriota; class Terriglobia; order Terriglobales; family Acidobacteriaceae; genus JABDBE01. The sequence goes on along the minus strand of DATNNE010000170.1, from coordinate 117,264 downwards.
GGCAATTGACCTCGTCGACGAAGCCGGCGCCCGCGTAAAGCTGCGCCAGACTTCACTGCCCGAGGAACTCACCGAGGTGCAGAAGCGCATCAAGTTCATCGTTCACCGGATGGAAAACGCCATCGCGAACCACGAGTTCGAGAAGGCCCGTTTCTACAGTGATGAGGAACGCAAAGAGCGCGAGAACCTGCGCGCTCTTCGCGAAAAATATCATCTGGACGAGTCTTCGACCGGCGTAGTCGGCCGCGAAGACATCGAAGACGTGGTCTCGCGCTGGACCGGCGTGCCGGTCACTTCGATCAAGGAAGAAGAAACCCAGAAGCTTCTGCGCATTGAGGAAGAACTGCACAAGCGAATCATCAGCCAGGACAAAGCCATTAGCGCCCTGGCTAGAGCAATCCGCCGCAGCCGCGCTGGATTGAAAAATCCCAACCGGCCGATCGGATCGTTCTTGTTCCTTGGTCCCACGGGCGTTGGCAAAACCGAGGTCGCCCGCACTCTGGCTCAGTTCATGTTCGGCACAGAGAAAGCTTTAGTGCGTTTCGACATGAGCGAATTCATGGAGAAGCATTCTGTCTCGAAATTGATCGGTTCGCCTCCGGGATATGTTGGCTACGAAGAGGGTGGTCAGCTCACCGAACGCGTGAAACGGGCGCCTTATTCGGTTGTGCTGCTCGACGAAATCGAGAAGGCGCATCCGGATGTTTTCAACATTCTGTTGCAAGTGTTTGAAGACGGGCAGCTCACCGATGGGTTGGGCAACACTGTCGACTTCAAGAACACGATTCTGATCATGACCTCGAATATCGGGGCGCGTCACTTGCAGCGCCGCGAGGGTCTGGGCTTCCAGTCGAGCAAGGAAGACATGATCTCGGAAAAGGTCGAGGATCTGGTGAAGAACGAAGTCAAGCGCACGTTCAATCCTGAGTTCCTCAACCGGTTGGATGAGATCATCCTGTTCAGCGCTTTGAGCGAGGGCGACCTGATCCAGATTCTCGAACTCATGGTCAGTCAACTGAACCAAAACCTGGCGCAAAAGGCGATCACGGTTACGGTCACCGACGAAGCCAAGAAATGGATCCTGAGCCAAACCCTGGTGGACCGCAGTTACGGCGCGCGTCCGCTACGCAGGGCGCTGCAGAAATATATCGAAGACCCGCTCTCGGAGGCCTTGATCCAGGGCACGATCGCTACGCGGCCGGCGTTCATCGAAGTGTTCCTCGGGGACAACAAGCTGTTCTATCGTCCGGTGGATTCGAAGGAAACCGAAGGCGTTTTGTTGTACGAAAATTCGTAGAGACATAGCTAGCTATGTCTCTGCAGCCGCCAGCCAAAAGCTGGCGGCTTTTGTTTTGCCCTCGCCGCACGCCGGGTTATAGTGTCAGCTGAGGAGTCGCTCATGACCGGCCTTGTCCACTTTGGCAAACGCATCTTTTCTGCGGGACTGGTGATTCTGGCGGGGAGCCTCATGGCAGCCCATGCTCAACAGACTCCCGACCCGCATCAGGTTCCGGTGATGGACGGAGAGGCTGGCCCTTGTTCAATCGGCTTCACGGTTACCGATATCAAAGGCGCGCCGGTTTACGACGCACGCATTCGGGTTCACATCGCTTACGGATTCGCGGGAGTGCGGCGGCTTGATCTCGAGGCGGCCACCAATGTCGATGGCAAGACGCAGTTCAAAGGACTGCCGGAAAAGGTCAAAGGCGGGACGTTGATGTTTCGTGCGTTTCAGGGCAAGCGGGAGGGATCGGCGTCTTACGATCCAGCAAAGAATTGCGGGGGGCAGCAGAGCTCGATTGTTCTGACTGAGAATTAGCTTTACGTCGTCGGCTTTTGTTGAGGGGATTTATTTTTCGTTATGAAGAATGGCCATCCATTCGTCGAACGCGATAGTCTGCACCTGCCATTCTTGGCTGGGCGGGACGGTGCAGAGATCCTTCGTTGGGAATCCTCGGCTTCGCCGAGGATTCCGCTGCCTCAGGACGACAGAATGATGGGGAATTCCAACGAGGGGAGACGCTCGCGCCTACATTACTGCAATAAATCCAGGGTGTGGCAGGTTCGGGTGATGGTCTCGCGTTCTTCTGGGGTTAAATCGGTGAACTCAAATCCGTAGCGGTAGCCGGTGCGGTTCCGAACGACGCCCTTCACTTTAATCGGGCTGCTTGCAATCGGAACCGAAAATTGCAGGGCGACAGAAGTGCCGACGTCCCACCCAGAAACAAATATTCCTCCCATTCCGCCTTCATTGATATTCAACGAGCGGCCGCGCATCTCGCGGTGCTCCGTTCCAGGGCGATCCGTTCCCGGGCGATCCATTGCAGGGCGATCCATGCCAGGACGATCTATGCCAGGACGATCGATGCCAGAGATCGCTGCCTTTAGTTCGGTTTCGAGTTCGTATCTTGGATAGCGGCGGCTGTTGATGGTGCGTTCGGGTTGGTGGGGTTGATTCATAGCCAAGAATCATTTTTACATTTCGCGAATCGCAAGTGGCAGCTTTCGTCAGATTGTTCGGAAATCGGAACAACACTAAAGGCGTATGCGTTCCCGTTTTCCAAATCGGAAATGTATGGGGCAAGGCGCGCGGATCGTGAAATTTCTTTCCGCGTGTTTTACAAGGAAAGCAGGTATGCCCGGTTTGAGCAGTATCGCGAGGCTTGGCACCTGCTGCGGGCGGAGTGAGGGACGGGCGTCGGAGTTATTCCGGGGAAGTTGTCGACATGGAAATAGGCGCGCTCTGCTCTTTCGTTTGGAGTTTTTCCAGGATCATTGGGCCGAGTTGCGAGACGCTGCCGGCACCGAGGGTTAGGACCATGTCTCCTTCCTGCGCCGCGGCGGCGACTGCTTCAGCGGCTTCGGCGAAGGAAGCGGCGTAGCGGGTTTCGCGTTGGCCAGCATCTTGAATGCGCCCAGCCAGCGCTTCGCCGGTAATTCCCTCAATTGGCGATTCGCTGGCGGCGTAGATGTCGAGGATGAACAGAGTGTCGGCATCGTGAAATGCATTCGCGAATTCGTCCATGAGCAACTGCGTGCGGGTGTAGCGGTGCGGCTGAAATACGACATGGATCTTGCGGAATCCGCACTGGCGGGCGGCACCGAGTGTGGCACGGACTTCGGTGGGGTGGTGACCGTAGTCGTCGATCACGCTTACGCCGGCGGCGGCGCCTCGTAACTGGAAGCGACGATCCACGCCGCGGAAGTTTTCCAATGCGGCGCGAATCTGCTCTACGTTGATGTCGAGGCCGACGCCTACGGCAATCGCTGCCGTGGCGTTCAGCACGTTGTGCACGCCGGGGACGTGCAGGCGGAACTCACCTAGCGGTTTTTGCTCAAAGGTCACTTGGAAGGGGCTGACCGGGCGGTATTCTCCGGGGTTGAGGACAGACTCGCCTAGCTTAATGTGAAAGTCAGAGCCGCGACGTGTGCCATACGTGACGGTACGCCGCTGAATCTGCGGGAGCATCCGGCGCAGTAAGGGATCATCGTTGCAGACGACCACCATGCCGTAAAAAGGGACGCGGTCCATGAAGTCGAGAAACGCGCGTTTGACGTTGCGCATGTTGCGATAGCAGTCCATATGTTCGCGATCGATGTTGGTCACGACCGCGAGAATGGGCGACAGTTTGAGAAACGAGCGGTCGCTCTCATCTGCTTCAGCGACGAGATATTCCGATTTGCCGAGGCGGGCGTTCGATCCCATGGCGTCGACGCGGCCACCCACGACTACGGTGGGATCAAGCCCGCCACCCGCGAGGACGGCCGCGACCATTGAAGTCGTGGTGGTCTTGCCGTGCATGCCGGCAATGGCGATGCCGTACTTCAGGCGCATCAACTCGGCCAGCATCTCGGCGCGCTGGATGACGGGGATGTGGAGGGCGTGCGCCTGGGAGACTTCCGGATTACTTGATGCAATGGCTGAGCTGGCTACAACGACCTCGGCGCCGGCGATGTTTTCAGGGTTGTGTCCCTCAAAAACCGAGGCACCCAGACTGGCTAAATGCTGGGTGACGGCTGAACTCTTGAGATCGGAGCCGGAAACCTTGTAGCCGAGATTCAGCAGCACCTCGGCGATGCCGCTCATGCCGATGCCACCGATCCCGACAAAATGAATGCGCTGAATTTTGGCGAACATTCTAGAGTCAACTGCTTCGCCACGGATTTGCGCGGATGAACGCGGATAGTGGCGAGACTAAAATCCGTGTAAATCCGTGGCTAGCTTTTTGTTCCCGCTAGCCGGGCTGCCATGGCCGCTATATCGCGTGCGGCATTTGGATGCGATAGTTTCCGGGCCGCGTCGCCCATTCTTTCCAGCCTCGACGGATCGCTTAATAGCGTGCTGATTGCTTCTACTAAACTTTCGCGGGTCAGCTTCGATTCTTCTAACATCACCGCCGCGCCCGCCCGCTCCAGCGCTTCTGCGTTTCGCTTTTGATGATCGTCGGCGGCTCGCGGGAAAGGCACAAAGACTGCGGGCTTGCCCGCCGCCGTCACCTCGGCCACGGTGCTTGCCCCGGAGCGGCAAACGAGCAAGTCCGTCCGGCCGAATAAACCTGGCATGTCGTCGATGAAACGATAAGCTTCGACGGAATCACCCAAATGCGCGTACGCCGCTTGAGCGTCATTATAGTCACGTTCGCCGGTTTGATGGACGATGTGAATTCCGGGAACCCGCTGCCGCAAGTCGGCTACCGAATCCATGACAACCTGGTTGATTGCGTGCGCACCCTGGCTCCCGCCGAAGACGAGCAGGGTCTTCGTATTCACGGGATGTTCATTGGCGATCTGGAAAAAGGCTTCGCGGACCGGAACGCCAGTCACCTCGCAACGACGGAAATAACGTCCAGTTTCAGCGAAGTGCACAGCGGCTCCGGAAACCAGCGGGGCGACCAGGCGATTGGCGAATCCGGGCACAAAATTCGGCTCAAACACCAGCGTAGGGACTCGGCTCAGCAGCGCAGCCAGCATGGCCGGGCCGGAAGCGTATCCGCCGACGCCGATCACGATGTCGGGACGAAACTCGGAGAGGATGCGGCGAGAATCCCACACGGCTCGGGGGAGATCGAAGATTGTTTTCAGCCGTGTTTTGAGACTCACTCGGTTCAGGGCGCCAACTTGGACCAGCCTCAGGGGAAATCCCGCAGCGGGGACTAAACGGTTCTCGATGCCTCGCGCAGTGCCGATGAAAAGCGCTTCGCCTGCATAATCTTTTTGGAGTTGCTGAGCGATGGCGAGCGCGGGGATCACGTGTCCGCCGGTGCCGCCTCCCGCCAGAATGGCCCGCATGGCTTGACTATAAACTGGATCGCAGCTTGAAAGATGCGAGACGTTAACCTTTTAGCTGCGTAGTGTCTGGCGCCTTCTGGCCGAGCTTCGCTCTGCTGGACAGCCGAGGGCGGCCGTCCCCACATGATCTATTCGGCTTGCTTTGAAATGTTCAGCAGCACGCCGATGCAGGCCAGAGTCACGAGCAAAGACGACCCGCCGTACGAGACCAGAGGTAGCGGGATGCCTTTGGTGGGCATCAATCCCAGCACGACGCTGATGTTGATGAAGGCTTGCACGACGATCATGCTGGTAATTCCGACTGCGAGGAAGCGTCCGAACATGTCTTGGGTTCGCAAGGCTGTGCGAACGCCTCGCCAGAGAAATATGGCGAAGAGCAGCACGATGAGCAGAGCACCCACCAACCCCAACTCCTCGGCAGTCACAGCGAAGATGAAGTCGGTGTGAGGCTCGGGTAGATAGAAAAGTTTCTGCTTGCCCTCCATGAGGCCGACGCCGGTAATGCCGCCGGTGCTGACCGCGATTAGCGATTGGATGATGTGAAAGCCGCGCCCCTGCGGGTCGGAATAGGGATCAAGGAATGCGAGGATGCGGTCGCGGCGGTAGGCGACATGGAAGATCAGGAAATACAGGGGCAACAGAGAAGCTAGGAATGCGTATCCGAGGATTCGCAAGTCGAGTCCTGCCACGAACAACACACAGCCTGTAATTGCGGCGCAGGCGATGGCCGTGCCAAGATCAGGCTGAAAAACGATCAGGGCAATAAAGATCACTGTTGGAACGGCAGCGGGCAGAACCGTATTGCGCCAATCCTTCATCGACTTCGTGCGGCTCTCCAGGAAGAATGCCAGAAACAAAATGAGCGCGGGCTTGGCCATTTCGGACGGCTGTAGGGAGAACGGTCCCCAGTGAATCCAACGATGCGTATGGTGGGCGCGATCGAGGAAAAAGACGGAGATCAGCATTAGCGTCGTTAGGCCGAGCAGGGAGAAAACGACTGCAGGATGCTTGTAGCGGCGGTAATCGATCTTCATCGCCAGCACCATCGCTATAATTCCAGCGGCTGCCCATCCCAACTGCCGCAGCAGAAAGAAGTAGCCGGAGCCGTAGCGTTCCTTCGCCATAACGGCAGAAGCGCTGAAAACCATCACGAGCCCTATGAAGATTAAGAGCAGCGTGACGGTAAACAACCAGCTATCGACACTCACGCGCTTCGCCATGGAGAGGACTTCATTTCACCACGGAGAGCGCAGGGCACGAAGCCTTTCACGGATAATTTTTCGGAGGGATTTAACTCTTTTGGTTCGCCTGCTCCGCTGATGCACGCACGACTTCCTTGAAGACTTTTCCGCGGTGTTCGTAGTTGCGGAACTGGTCGAAGCTGGCGCAGGCGGGAGCGAGCAAAACGATATCCCCAGGCTTGGCTGCCTCGGCAGCGTGTTTGATGGCAGTTTCCAAGGTTTCGGCGTGGTCGATTTCTGTAGACCCCTTAATTTGCAATTCGATCTTCGCGGCTGCTGCGCCAATCGTGTAAGCACGTTTCACGCGCTGCCGGAGTAGGTCGTTCAGGACGGTGTAGTCGCTGCCTTTGTCCTTGCCCCCGAGAATGAGGTGGATGTTTGCTGGAAAAGATTCGAGGGCCTTGATCGTGGCGTCGACGTTGGTCGCCTTGGAATCGTTATAATATTCCACTCCACGAATTGTAGCTACGTGTTCCAGCCGATGCTCGACCGCTTTGAAGGCGTGGACTGCGTTGCGAATCTGGACAGGCTCGCAGCGCAGGAGAGCGCCGACGCAAACCGCAGCCAGAACATTTTCCACGTTGTGCCCGCCTTTCAGCGGTATCTCAGAGACCAGCATGATCTCTTTCTGGCCGCTGTGATCCCGGAAGAAGATGCGGCCGTCGTGGACAAATGCGCCCTGCTTCACTTCCCTGGTCCGGCTGAACCAGAAGACTTGCGCCCGGGTGCGAGCTGCCAGCTCAACGCAGGTCAGGTCATCGGCGTTGAGCACAGCGAAATCCTCCGGTTGCTGATTCTCAAAGATACGCGCCTTTGCCTCCGTGTAAGCAGCGAATGTGTGATGCCGGTCGAGATGGTCGGGCGTGACATTGAGAACGACGGCAATTTGCGGACGGAATATCTGAATGGTTTCAAGCTGGAAGCTAGAGACCTCCAAGACGGCGATGGTGTCCGCTGTCGCGCCTTCGACCAGTGAAATCGCAGGTGTTCCGATGTTTCCCCCGACTGCCGTCCTGTATCCGGCTCCGGCGACAATTTCGCCCGCCAAAGTCGTGGTGGTAGTCTTGCCGTTAGAACCGGTGATGGCAATGATGCGTCCGGGAAAAAACTGGGCCGCGAGCTCGATTTCGCCGATGACGTTTTCGCCGAGGGCGCGCGCCTGGACTAACGAAGGCGCGTCCGTTGGCACGCCAGGGCTCACCACGATGAGATCCTGCCCGCCAAAGGTGCGCTGGCCGTGTCCACCCGTCTCCACGGCGATGCCGTGATCAAGCAGCACGGGAATCTCGTCTTTCAGCTGGTCTTGGGGCTTGGCGTCAGAAACAGTGACCCGCGCGCCTTTGGCCTTTAGAAAAAGCGCCGAGGCGACGCCAGACTTTCCGAGTCCGACCACCAATACGCGTTTGTCGTTCACATCCATCTAGCTCAGAAAATTCTACGAAGTTATGGAGACACCCAGACCCGGTTTTCAAGCGACGATTGCCGATTGCAATGCTTGAAGCGGTTCTCAGTAGTCAGTTCTCAGTTCTCGGCGCAATAACTACCTCAACTTCAGCGTCGTCAACGCGAACAATGCGAACACTAGTGACGCGATCCAGAAGCGCACTATAATTTTCGATTCCGACCAGCCCAACAGTTCAAAGTGATGATGAATGGGCGCCATCTTGAAGATACGCTTCTTGCGAAGCTTGTAGGATCCGACCTGCAGGATCACCGAGAGCGCCTCGATCACGAACACGCCGCCGATGAATGGCAACAGCAGTTCCTGTTTGATCATTACCGCGACCGTGCCGATTGCGCCTCCGAGCGCGAGTGAGCCTACGTCTCCCATAAATACTTCCGCCGGATGCGCGTTGTACCACAAAAAGCCAATTGCGGCACCAACCATGGCGCCGCAAAAAATGGTCAATTCGCCGATCTGCGGCATGCGCTCCAGTTCGAGATAAGCAGCAAACGTGGCGTGGCCGCTGACGTAGGTGAGCACGGCCAAAGCTCCTGCGGCGATCACCGTGCAACCAATAGCCAGGCCGTCCAATCCATCGGTCAGGTTCACCGCGTTGCTCGACCCGACGATCACCAGGACCACGAAACCGATGAATGGCAGAAAAGCCAAAGGCCACAGATGAGGATAGTGCTCCAGAGATCCGATCACCAAATCAGGTCGAAATTGCTTGAAGAAAGGCACCAGCAACTTGGTTGAATAAAGGCCGCGCGTTTGCATCACGATCAACGCAACCGCGATGAGGACGCTAGCGGCGATCTGGAAGCCGATCTTGGCTTTACCAGTCAATCCCAGATTCCTGCGATGCACCACTTTGATGTAATCGTCGCTGAAGCCGATAGCGGCGAAAGCAGACGTTGAGAGTACGGCAATCCATACGAATCGGTTAGTCAGGTCGGCCCACAGCAGCGTCGGAATCACAATGGAGATGGCAATCAACAAGCCCCCCATGGTCGGAGTGCCCGCTTTTTTCTGGTGGGCTTTTGGCCCTTCTTCGCGAATGTACTGCCCAATCTGGAATTCGCGAAGGCGATTGATCACAAGCGGACCAACGATAAGTCCGGTGAACAGCGCCGTCAGGCTGGCGAACGCAGTCCGAAAAGTCAGATAGCGGAAGATGCGAAACGGCGGGAAATAGTGAAACAGCTTCTCGTATAACAGCCAATAAAGCAATCAGCCTCCGTTTCGTCGTTGGTCGTTCGTCGTTGGCCCTGCCTCGACTAACGACGGGCGACTGATGACTGTTGCGATTGCCACTTCTCCAGCGCTCGTTCCAGTTTCACCCCGCGGGATGCCTTCAGCAATACCACGTCCCCGTCGCGGGTTTCGCGGGCCAGCCATTCGCCAGCTTCTTCCGACGTGGCTAAGAACTCTGCTGTCATTCCTGCTCGACTCGCGGCTTCGACCATCTGCTGCGCCTGACCTCGCACTCCCAGTAACACGTCAATTTTCTTGCTCGCGATATAGCGCCCGGCTTCGCGGTGAAGATCCTCGCCAGACGAACCCAGTTCGAGCATCTCACCTGCTACAACGATCCTGCGTTTCGCCGGCATGGCAGCTAATGCGTCGACCATGGCAGCGAGGGCTTTCGGATTGCAATTGTAGCAATCGTTGATGATGGTGATGTTGCCAAGCTTGACGACCTGTCCGCGCTTGTCAGCCGGGGCCAGCAATGCCAGGGCCGCGACGGCCTCGGAAGGGCTCAGACCGCGCTCGAGTCCCACTGCGACGGCGGCCAGCGCATTGTAAATGTTGTGCGCGCCAACCAGGTGCAAAACGGTCCTTTCGCGGCAACTCCCCACGACCACGTCGAACATGGACCCGTCTGCCCCCTGGGGCTGGACGTTTTCCGCCCGCACGTCCGCTGACGCCCGCATGCCGTATAGAACTACATTGCCGCGAAAGTCGCGGCCGAATTGCGAAACATATTCGTCATCTGCATTGAGGACCGCCGTTCCGGTCGCGGGCAGGGCTTCAATCAGTTCGTACTTCGCACGCGCAATCCCGGCGACCGACTCAAAGAATTCCAAATGCACGGGAGCGACGTTCGTGACTACTCCAATTTCAGGCTGTGCGATTTTCGCCAGCGCGGCAATTTCGCCAGCGTGAGACATTCCCATCTCGATGACTGCGAGGTCGTGCTCGGGCTCGATCTTCAACAGCATGAGGGGAAGGCCGAAATGATTATTGAAGTTGCCTTCAGATTTCAGCACTCGGAAGCGGGTAGAGAGCACGTGCGCGATGGCCTCTTTGGTCGTGGTCTTTCCCGTCGATCCGGTAACCCCGATCAGCGGCTTTGCCCACAGGCGCCGAACGGCGGTCGCCAGCGTCTGCAGCGCGGCCAGCGTGTCGTCAACCGTCATCAGGCGGGTCTTGTCCTGGTAACAAGCGAGTTGGTCTCTACGAATGACCGCAGCCACGGCGCCTTTTTCCAGCGTCTGAGTTACGAAGTCGTGGCCGTCCATGCGTTCGCCCTTCACCGCGAAGAAAAGCTCACCGGGCTGAATGGAGCGGGAGTCGATGGAATATCCTTGCGCTACCGCGTTGGGATCAAACTCACCAGCTGCGGAGAGAAATTCGGCGACGCGAAAGAGCGGCAGCTTCATGAGTTCTTTCCTGCGGCGGCGTTCGCCGCTTCGCAGTTGTAGCCGGAGTCGCGCAAGACCTGGCGCACCACCTCCACGTCGTCGAATGGAATGGATCCTTCGCGAGTGACTTGCACTTTCTCGTGGCCTTTGCCCGCAATCAGAACAATGTCGCCGGGGCCAGCCTCGCCGATGGCCAGTGCGATTGCCGCTTTCCGATCTGGTTCCACTTTGTATTTTGTGCCGGAACGCTGCAAGCCAACCATGGCATCGTTAATAATTGCGAGCGGATCCTCACTGCGCGGATTGTCGGAAGTCAGCACCACGAAATCGCTGCCTCGACCGCCAGCTTCTCCCATCAGAGGACGCTTCGCGCGGTCACGATCACCGCCACAGCCAAATACCGTGACTACGCGCCCCTTCTGCTTCGCCTGCTGCACGAATTCTCGCGCCAGCGAAGTCAAGTTGCGAAGCGCGTCGTCAGTGTGCGCGTAGTCGACAACTACCGTGAACGGTTGTTTGCAGTCTACGCGCTCGAAACGTCCCGGCACTCGGGCCAGGGACGCAATGCCTTTTGCGATCATGTCTGGCTTGCACTCGCGCGCGTAGGCTGCTCCTGCGGCAGCGAGAATGTTGTACACATTAACTCTGCCGATCAGTGGAGAAAAGAGGGATACGGCATCTCTTGGCATAACCAAGTCGAACCGCGTACCTCGCGGGGTAATATCGACTTTTTCCGCATGCAGATCGCCGCTCTTCAAACCGTACGTGATGACTTCAGAACCACATTTCTTGCTGACTTTAGCCAACTTCTGACCGTACTCGTCCTCAGCATTGAGAACGGCGACGCGCGGCGGATCAGTGCCACAGCCTTCGAACAGTATCCGCTTGGCTGCGAAATATTCGTCCATTGTGTGATGATAATCGAGGTGGTCCCGGGTCAGATTGGTGAATACAGCGACGTCGAACGGAATTCCATACACACGTTGCTGCGCCAGCGCGTGCGAGGAGACTTCCATGACTGCCTCGGTTGCACCATTGCCTAGAGCCTCCGCCAAGAGTCGATTCAAATCTAGCGCTTCAGGCGTCGTATGCGGAGCAGGAAGTATTTTTCCAGCCACATGATATTCGATCGTCCCAATCAGCGCGCTCTTGCGATTGGCCGCGGAGAGGATTGCTTCCAACAGAAACGCGGTTGTGCTTTTCCCGTTCGTGCCGGTGATGCCCGTGATCGCCATTCGCTCGGCCGGGCGCTTGTAGAAATTGGCACTCAGGCGAGCCAGAGCCCGGCGTCCGTGTGGCACTTGCACCCAGGCCAATCCGGCGCGGGGAGTCTCAGTCGCGCAGTCACTGACGATGACCACTGCACCAGCGGCAATTGCTTTATCGATGAATTTGTTTCCGTCGCTGGCCTCGCCTCGCATGGCGATAAATGCATCGCCCGGCTTTACGCGCCGCGAGTCGTACTCCAATCCGCTAATGTTCGGATTACCGCTCTGGGCGTGGACTTCCGCGCCGTGCAGAAGCTGAAGAAGATTCATCGGGTTTCTATTGTGAGCTTACTCCAAACCAGCTTTGAAACTGTAAAGCTAGATACTAGCGCCGTCCGCCCGGACAAGGCGTCCGGGGCCCCGCGGGCGTTTCAGCGGCCGAATTTCACGGTTATCCGTGACCCGGTCGCGACATGCGCTCCCGCAGCGGGGATCTGATCTCGAGCCAAGCCACTGCCCACCGCATCCAGATCAAGGCCGTTATCCTCGGCGAGTTCGATGGCGCCGCGCACGCTCTTGCCGACGAAAGACGGCACCACAATTCCACCCTGCTCCGCGTCCAGCACAACTGTACCGGTGGATGGAAGACGACCGGAGGCGTTCGTCGCTGGTGACCGCGAACTTACTTCCGCTGAAGATTGCTTTGAGTCTGTGGCAGGCAGGGCCAATGTTTCACGCTGGCGCAGCGCGGCCGGAATTATGGCGCTGTCGCTTGATTCTGGATTCGCGTTGGCAGGAGTACTCGGAGGCGTCGGGACTGCACTCGTGGTTGCGGCGTCCGCCACATCCAGTGTCTCACCTAAGTGATCGGGTGAACCTTCGGCGAGGTCCTGCGTCTTCGCTTGACGCGAAGCCAACAACAGTTGCCGGCTTCGTGGCAGCTCCACATCGTGAGGAGTGTGCAAATATTCCAAGACCTGTTGCGCCACGCGCTGGAACACCGGAGCGGAGACTTGTCCGCCTTGGTGTAAGCCGACGGCCGAGTCCAGGATCACCGCAACTACGATCGTGGGGTCGTTCAGCGGCGCAAATCCGGCAAACGAAGCCACGTACTTAGTCTTGGAGTACGCATGAGTTCCAGGATCTACTTTTTGCGCAGTTCCGGTCTTGCCAGCAGAGGAATATCCCTCAAGGACCGCTTTTTTTCCTGTGCCTTCGAGCACGACCTTTTGCATCATCTGCTTCATCTGCGCGGCAGTCATCGATGAGATAACACGCCGCCCGTCCGCGGGATGAAAGGCAACGGTCTGTGGAGTGGGTTGCGGATCAGTCGTACCAGCGACGATGCGGGGTGGCACTTGAACGCCGTCGTTGGCAATCGTCGAAGCCAGGGTCGAAAGTTGGAGCGGCGTAATGCCGATTTCCTGTCCCATGGAAATCGCTCCAATTGAAACTTTCGACCAGCGGCTGACGGGCTTGGTCAAACCGCGCGTCTCGCCCGGCAATTCAATTCCTGTTTGCTGTCCAAAGCCGAAGGCTCGAATGTATTTGTAGAACCGATCTTCGCCCAGGCGGAGCGCGATCTTGATCGCGCCCACGTCGCTCGACTCTGCGAGAATTCCCCAGACCGGCAAAAGCCCATGCGGCCTGCTGTCGCGAATGCGCATGCCATTGATGACGATCGATCCCATCTGGCAATCGAAGACTTCATCAGGACGCGTCAGCTTTTCTTCCAGCGCCGCCGAGATCGTCACCACTTTAAAAGTCGAGCCTGGCTCATAGACATCGCTGACGGCGTGGTTTTTCAGCTTCTCCGGCGTAATTTCCTTGGTGAGGTTCGGGTTGAAAGTGGGCTGATTGGCCAGCGCCAGAATTTCTCCGGTATGCGGATTCTGTACGATGACTGTGCCGCTTATGGCGTGGGTCTGCTCTATTGCGGTAGCCAGTTCACGTTCGGCGATGTATTGGATCTGCTCATCGATGGTCAGGACAACGTTCTCGCCTGGTTCCGGCTGCTTCTCCACGCTGCCAAACCATTTTTTGTGCGCGTCGACCGAGATGAGCATGCGACCGGGGCTGCCACGTAGCTTGTCGTCATACTGGCGCTCAATCCCGCTGAGGCCTTCGTCATCCATTCCGACGTACCCCAGAACCTGGGCCGCCAACTCGCGCTTGGGATAAAAACGCCTCGATTCTTTCTGGAAATAAATTCCGCGCAGATTCAGAGAGCGGATGCGATCGGCGGTCTCCGCATCTGCCTTGCGCGCGACCCAGCAAAACGTGCGCGCGGCTTTGCACTTGGCGAAGGTCTCACGCGGATCAGTTTTCGTGATCTTCGAAATTAGGGAGATGGTTCCAGCAAGGTCGGGAATCTCCGTCGGCACTGCGAAAGCGGAATCGACTGAGATTGACATCGCCAGCTCGTGCCCAGTGCGGTCGTAGATGATTCCGCGTCGGGCTGATGCTTCTTCGGTGCGCTCGCGCTCATGAATGGCTCGCTTTTCAAAACTGCCGTACCGGAAGATTTGCAAATAGACCAGCCGCAGGCAGATGCCGCCGCACCATAGCACGAGAACCGCGGCCAGCATATAAAGCCGGAGGTTGGTGCTGTTGCGGGGTGTGTTGGCAGCCACGGATCGCGCCCTTCAGACAAACATGGCGGCCCGGAAGCCGCCAGAACTGCGCCGCAGATTCTCACTGATGTTCACGGATTTTTTTTTATCTCTTGCGTAATCCGGGTTCGTCCGTGTAATCCGCGGCCGATCTTTTTCGTTGGCCGGGCGAGGACGCCCGTCGCTCCACAAGTCTTACGGAACCGAGATCACGGACACTGCAGCGCTAGCCATCACCGGCGCGCCGGCATCCGACGGAGCGGACTCCATGCGGATTATCTGGCCCGCCTGCGGCGGTTGCATTCCGTACTGCCGCGCCAGCCGGTCGATGCGATCCGGCGAACGCAGCGACGCTTCTTCCAATCGCAGCGTGCGATTCAACTCCGAAAGTCCATTGCGCTCGTTCTTCATGAACTCGATCTTGTAGCCGTATTCGATGGCCTTGAAGTGTTGCCACGTATAGGTCATGACCAGCAGGAAAAGGCAGCTCAGCGCGATACCGAACTGTCTCATCTCGCGGCTGCGCCGAGGGTCCTCAAGTTTTACCAGGCGCGAATTGTCGATCGGCTTGGCGAAGTAGATCTCCGGCGTGCCGGTCCAGCAAGGCTTACGCCGGCTACTTCGAACTGCGCCTTGAACTGCCAAAACTGCTGCCGCCATTTACGCCACCCCGAGTAATTTCGAATCGAACGCTCGCTCGCGTTCGGTTGCCACGTACCAGTAGGGAAGTTTTGTTTCCTGAGAATCGGCAGCTACGCGGACATGTTTTTCCGCGCGCTCGACGGTTGAAATCAGTTCATCAATCAAATTGCCCGTATACATCGCCAGCCTCCGTTTTACTTCGGTTTCCCTCACCCTTGTCTCTCCGGGACGGCATCGAGAGAAGGTAAGGATCTGTTTTTCGCCCTGTACGTGAGAGGCGATGCCGCCCCGGAAACCTCTGCTCTAAACTCTTTTCGCTGCGCGCAACTTTGCGCTGCGCGACCGCGGATTGCGATCGATTTCTTCTTCTTCCGCGGTCACCGGCTTCTTAGTCAGCAACTCGTAGTAACCTTGCTTCACGCCTTCGCGCAGAGCATCTTTCACGATGCGGTCCTCCAGCGAGTGGAAGCTGATAATCACTACGCGCCCGCCCGGTTTGAGCACCTGCGGGGCTGCATCGAGCAGCGCCTGCAGGTCTTTCAGTTCGTGGTTTACGAAGATTCGGAGTGCCTGGAAAGTTCTGGTCGCCGGATGAATTCGCCTTTCTGCTTGATTCATTGGCCGGGCCGCGGCTGATATGACATCCGCAAGTTGTGCGGTAGTTCGTATCGGCCGCGACCGGACAATGGCTCTGGCGATTCTCCGCGACCTCCTTTCCTCACCGAATTCGTAAATCAGATTGGCGAGTGTGACCTCGTCGACCTGGTTTACCACTTGTTCGGCGGTGCGCCCGGCTTGCGGATTCATTCGCATGTCGAGCGGTCCTTCCGCCTGAAAACTAAAACCTCGCGTGGCGTCGTTGAGCTGCAAACTGCTCACGCCTATGTCAGCCAGCAGTCCGTCCGCTTTCACGGAACCAGACCGCTCGAGGACTTCGGCGAACGAACAGTGCAGCAGCGTGATCTCCGGCGCATCCTCTTCCAAGACCAGCTTTGCGCGGGCTGCTTCGAGTGCCGCAGGATCCTTATCGAGCCCAATCAAATGACCCGGTGCGCCGAGGCGTTTTGCGATTTCGAAACTGTGCCCGCCCAGGCCCACCGTAGCGTCGATATACGTCCCGCCGCGCTTGATAGCTAAAAAGTCGATCGCTTCTTTTAAAAGAACCGGAACATGGCCCGCCACCTTGCCACTGCCATGCCCAACCCCCGGAGGGGTGTCTGTTGAACCCTCGCCCACTAGATGCCCAATTCGTCGAGCGTCTTCTCATCCTCAGGCGTAAACTTCTCGTCTTCCATCTGCTGCCGGTAGGCTTGCAGGTTTCGGATTTCCAGGTACGTCTGGTATCCGCTCACCGCCACTTCGCCCTTGATCTGCGCCGCATCGCGCAACAGTTGCGGCATCAGCAGCCGCCCCTGACCGTCCATCTCGACCACCTGTCCCCAATAGTTCACCTTGCTCAGAAACTTTTTCTTCGTCGGATTGAAGGTCGAAAGCCCCGCCAATTTCTGCTCGATCCGTTCCCATTCCTCGAAGGGATATACTTGAGCAACCTTGCCATCCAGGCTGGTGATGTAAAATTGCGTGCCGTACTTCTCGTCGATGACGCGCTTGAATTCCGAGGGGACCTTGAGTCGTCCCTTTTCGTCGACGCGAGTTGGGTGATTGCCGCGAAACATGTGTTCTGCCCTTTACCGGGGCGGAAAGCCTGTGAGCAATAACTGCCACAGCGACGAGGGAGGTAAAAGCAGTCAAAATGTCGGTCGATTGCGGTTCGTTCGGGCTGTTTTTGGGGGTGTCAGCTTCAAGTTCCACTGGCGCCTCACAGTTTCCAGTCTTGCCCACGACCTCTATTGCTTCGACCACTTCATACCACTTTTGTCCACATCTTACGCTTAACCTGTTTGTTGTCAACAACAAAGTTGTAGGTAGTCAGAGTGAGACAGACCAAAATCGAGAAAGCCCTAGAAATTGTGGCTAACTGATGAGGTGACCCCAAGGGATGGGGTTTAGTACTCTGGTTCGGACTTGTAACCTTCGTTATTTCTTCGCTTTACGTTATCCGCCGCTCAGTGACGGAGCCTGTGGAAATCGAGTCTGGCCCCCGGAAAGAGCTGACTTTTCATCCGGGATGCCTAGCCGAATCAGGCAGGGTTCGTTAGGATGATCAACCACGTTCAGTTCGAGCAGTGGGTACCGGTCGCTATTGAGAAGGTCTTTTTGTTCTTTGCCAATCCGAACAATTTACCGCGAATCATGCCTCCGGAGACCGGGGCGAAGCTCACTGCCCCTAAGCTTGTGCCGCCTCAAGTTATTCCGACAGGGCGGCCAGTCATCGCGAATCTCAACTCGATTGCGGGCGTGGGCTCGGAGATAGTGACTTCCTTTCGTCCTCTCACGTTTCTCCCCTTTCGCGCGCAATGGATTGCATTGATTACTGAGTTCGAATGGAACCACCACTTCGCCGACATACAGAAGAAAGGACCATTCAAGCGATTCCAGCATCGCCACGAGTTTTCGGCAGCGACGCGAACCGGAGTGAGTGGAACGACCGTGCGCGATGTGATTGAATACGATCCTGGCTTCGGGCTGCTCGGTAATTTGGCGCAAAAGCTCTTTATCGTGCCGAGCCTTAGACAGACATTCGAATACCGGCAGAGGATGCTGCTAAAGCTTCTTCATTAGGCAGGTTTCATTCGCGCCGTTGCTTCTAACGTCGCCTCTAACGCGTACCAGTTAGCTCGGCCTGGTACGCTACTTTGCGGGGCTTAATCCCTTTGCCGATTCCGCTACCTTCTGCGATCCTCAGGTCATAATCATTCTGAAGGTTCAGCCAGAATTGCGCTGGCAACCCGAAATACCTGCCCAGGCGAATAGCCGTGTCGGCGCTGATGGCCCTGTCCCCGCGAACAACTTCATAGATGCCGGGAAAATTCAGCGCCTTGGCCAGTTCGTAAGCACTCAGACCCAAGGGCTCCATGAACTCAGTTTTAAGAATTTCTCCTGCGTGAACTGCAAATACTTTCTTCGATCTGGCCATATGAATTACTCCCGCTTAGTGATAATCCACGATCTCTACGTCGAAAGCGTTCCCGTCCCGCCAGACAAAACACACGCGGTACTGATCGTTAACCCTTATGCTGTGCTGTCCGGAGCGATTCCGGCGCAGCGCCTCCAGTCGGTTGCCGGGCGGCACTCTTAGATTGTCGAGGGTAAGCGCAGCATTGAGAATAGCGAGTTTTTTGAACGCCCTTCTTTCGAGATCGGCAGGAAGAGTACGGCACTTTCCCGACTGCCACAACTCTTCAGTCTCCTTGTCCCGGAAACTCACTATCATCTTTGCACTATACTAACGCAATGCGATACTACTGTCAAGCATTAGTATCGCTATTTTATCGGCTCCACAACCACCGCAGTTCCGTAAGCCAACACTTCTGTAACCCCTTGCATGATCTCGGTGGCGTCGTAGCGAGCGCCGACAACCCCGTTTCCGCCCAGCTCAGCAGCGTGCTGTAGCATCAGGTCAAAGGCCTCGGCACGAGTCTTTTCGCAGAGATTGGTCAGCAGCGTTATGTTGCCGCCGAGGATGGTTTGCAGCCCCGCGCCAATCGTGCCAAAGATAGAGCGCGAGCGAACCACGATCCCGCGGACCACTCCCAGGGTGCGGACTACGCGAAATCCATCCAATTCAAATTGCGTGGTGACCATATTGTGAGCGACCATTCGCCCAGGTGCGCTGTAGCTCATGCCCATTTAGTTGGCCCTTTCTTCCCCACGTAGGCGCTAACACACTGCCGCCTCCGGAATACGCTATTCCAATTCCGCCCTAATCACAAATTCCCGCTCTGCAAGATCGTATTCGACCCGAAGCAAGTTCGGTTTGCAACAGATCTGGCAATCTTCTATATAAGACTGGCGGCGACCGGCAGATTCATCCACCGACGTAAAATTGCATTCGCCGCAACCCGCGCACTGGAAGCTGGCCTCCACTCTACTATTCTAGGACGAAAGATCGCGCTGGCCAGCCGAGTTCGACAATCGATTTCCGCCGATCGTTCAAGCTGAGGAAAATTCATCTCACCGTCATCCCCGTAGCCGCTTTTTCACGAACTGTTCACATAGCGGTCACTCGCTTTTCACCCGCTTCTCGTTAAGCTGATCTTCTCCATGCAAGTCAACCGTTGTCTATCTCTCCCAGGAGGAAATCAAATGCTCACAAGAAAGCTAACCGGTATCGCCACGGCGATCGGAATGTTGCTTGCGACCGGTGGTTCTCAGGCTCAAGCGCAATCCCACAAAAAGACTTCCACGCAATATAAACACGTTCTCCTGATCAGCATCGATGGCATGCACTCTGTCGACTTCACCAACTGTGCGAATGGAGTTTCGAATTCAGGCAACCAGCCTTATTGCCCCAATCTGGTAGCACTCTCCAAGACTGGCATCACTTATCTGCAGGCGTTCACTCCAAGACCCTCTGACTCGTTCCCGGGATTAGTGGCCCAGATTACCGGCGGCACGACGCGCTCTGCAGGAATGTTCTACGATGTGAATTACGATCGGGCGCTTTCGCCACCGTATGAAACTACGCCGTACGGCATCGTTGGCGGTCCCAAGCTATGCCCGTCCGTGATCGGGACGCAGGTCGGGTTCGACGAAGAAATCGACTTCAACTATCAGAAGCTCGATGCCGGCCGACCCGACGGCGACTCTGGTCGCAACGGCATTAACTGGAAGTATCTGCCTCGCGATCCATACAACAAGTGCGCCCCGGTTTATCCTCATGAGTACATCCGAGTAAACACGATTTTCAACGTGGTGCATGATGCAGGACTCTACACGGCATGGTCGGACAAACATCCTTCTTATGATTTCACCAACGGTCCGACCGGTGACGGTGTGACCGATTTGTGGTCTCCGGAGATCAACTCCATTCCGGTGAGCTTGCCGCAGGTTCCGGGCTGTGATCCCCTGCCCGATCCCAAGGATGCAACCAACACCAATGCATGGACTGACAGCTTCCAGAATATTCAGTGCTACGACACGCTCAAAGTTCAGGCGATTCTCAACGAGATAAACGGCAAGACCCATAACGGCAAGGGTTCAGCTCCGGTGCCTGCGCTGTTCGGAATGAATTTTCAAGCAGTCAGCGTGGGAGAAAAACTGGTGGAAAAGAATCCTCCAACCAATCCAAACTTCAGTCAGACCGGGGGGTATTTGGATCCGGTGGGAACTCCCAGCGCGTCCCTCCAGCAGGAAATCGAGTATGTTGACGCTTCCATCGGCAGCATGGTCAGTGAACTTTCGAAGAAGGGTTTGCTGTCCTCGACGTTAATAATTGTTTCTGCCAAGCACGGACAATCGCCGATTGATCCGAATCGCGTCCTCCGCATCCCTGCGGATGATCCGAGCGACGAACCGCCATCCCAGGTTCTGTCTCCAGGCGGCGTGGGACCCGGTTTTCCCGTCGTACAGGCCGATGAAGATGACGTCTCGATGCTGTGGCTTGCAGATCAGACGCAGGTCACAGCCGATGTTGCGACGCTCGCAGCCAACGAATCCATCTACGGCCAAGGCGAGATTTTCGCCGGCCCGGCTCTGGATGGGTTCTTCAACGATCCTTTGACTGATTCCCGCACGCCCGACATCGTGATAGCGCCCAACGTCGGTGTCATTTACACGGGCGGCAAAGCCAAAATCGCCGAACACGGAGGTTTTGCCAACGATGACCGCAACGTGATGCTGCTGGTTTCGAATCCAGCAATACAGCAATCCACGTTCAACGGACAAGTGGAGACCCGCCAGATCGCTCCTACGGTTGTGCAAGGGCTCGGACTAAACCCGTCGCTTCTGCAAGCCGTGCAACAGGAAGGAACCACCGAATTGCCGGGGCTTCCCTTCTAAATTCCACATATCGCGAGCCGCCGCTAAGCGGTTGCACCCTAGACGGGGAGCGAAAGCTCCCCGTTTTTGTTTGATCGTCGCGAAGCCGTGGCGGCCCAGCCGCTATAATGACCGGTCGTACTGAGATTCCGTGGAGGCCGAATGATTTCCCGCCGCCATTTCGTCCAGCTGGGCTCGATGTCTGGCGCCGTGCTAGGAGTGACCGCCCTCGCGCCTGTCGAAGAAGCGCAGTCACCGCTCCCGCCGTCCATCGCCGGTTTGAAGTCGATGAAGGGGCAAGCGAAGCCCATCACACTGGACGAACGTCGTGAGCGTCAGGAAAAAGCGCGCCATCTGATGGAATCCAACCGCATCGACGCTCTGCTGCTGATGGAAGGAACTTCACTCGACTACTTCACCGGCATTCACTGGTGGGGTGGGGAGCGGCTGTTCGCGATGGTGCTGCCCGCGAAAGGTGCGGCGTTTTATGTGTGTCCGGCCTTCGAGGAAGGACGCGCGCGTGAGCAGATCGCAGCGGCCCCGGAGGGTAATCCAGCCGATGTCCGCACTTGGAATGAAGATGCCAATCCCTATCGACTCGTAGCGCAAGGGCTGAAAGACCGCAGAATTTCCTCTGGGACCGTGGGCATGGAAGAGACTGTGCGTTTCCTTTTCAGCAGTGAAATTGCCAAAGCCGCGCCGCAAGCGAAAATCGTCAGCGGCACGTCCGTGACCGCCGGTTGCCGGATGGTGAAGAGCAATCATGAAATCGAGTTGATGCGACTGGCGAACACCGTAACGCTGACGGCGTACGAAGCGGCTTACCGCGATCTGAGAGAGGGCATGACGCAAACCCAGTTTGAGGATCTAATCGCCGCAGCATATAGGCAATTGGGTTTCCCAGGAGAAGCCAGCGTCCAGGTGGACGAATACACTGCGCTCCCGCACGGTTCAATGACGCCACAGGTGATTCGAGAAGGCTCGATAGTGATGGTCGACGATGGATGCGACGTGGAGGGCTACCAGTCTGACATTACGCGCACGTTCGTATTAGGCAAACCGTCTGACAAGATGAAAAAAGTATTCGACGTAGTGCATCAGGCGCAGACTGCGGCGTTGCGCAGCGCGCGCCCTGAGGTCGAGTGCCAAGCCGTGGATGCGGCCGCGCGAAAAGTGATTACCGATGCCGGTTATGGACCGGATTACAAATACTTCACACATCGCCTGGGGCACGGCATCGGCATGGACGGCCACGAGTGGCCTTACCTGGTACGAGGTAACGCCACGCCGACGGCAACGAATATGACGTTCAGCGATGAGCCCGGAATCTATCTTCCAGGCGAGTTCGGCATTCGCCTGGAAGACGACATGCATATTACCGAGAACGGCGCGGAGTTGTTTACGCCACAAAGTCCGTCGTTGGAGCATCCTTTCGGGACCACGTGATCAAAATATGATCCAACGGATGGCGTTTGCAGTTTTATTTGCTGCCGCGATTGCGGTGCCTGCGTTGGCCGTTGAGCCTCCCTCAGCGTCTGCCTACGGGGTCCGCATGGAAAATACCTGGATCCCCATGAAAGATGGCGTTCGCCTTTCCGCCACTCTCTACATGCCCGACGGCGCGAAACCGGGCGATAAATTCCCCGCCATCCTCGAATACCACCCCTATCGAAAAGACGATGCAATGGCCGCGCGCGATTACGGAATCTTCACGTACTTCGCTCGCCGCGGGTATGTCGGCGCGCGCGTCGATATCCGCGGATTCGGCACCAGCGAGGGAGTTCCGACCGATCGCGAGTATTCCGAACAAGAGCAGGCTGACGGTTTGCAGATAATTTCGTGGCTCGCCCGCCAGCCGTGGTCGAACGGCAACGTCGGCATGATGGGTATTTCCTGGAGCGGATTCAATTCCCTGCAGATGGCCATGCTTCATGCTCCGGAGCTAAAAGCAATTCTCGCCGCGGATGCGACGGCGGAATTGTTTCATGACGACATTCACTACATCGACGGCATGGCCCATGTCGACGAGTTCGAACTGAACATGGACATGGCGCCGGGCATGACAGGTGCGCCTGACTATACGCTCGACGAAAAAGTTCTGGGTCCGCGCTTTGAAGCCGCGCCCTGGTCGCTGCTCTACTTGAAGCATCAACGCTATGGGCCGTTCTGGCGCAGCCCGGTTCGTCCGCTGAGCGAGATTACAATTCCCTGCTTCCTGATTGGCGGGTTGCAGGACGGCTACCGCGACAGCATTCCGGCCATGCTCGAACAAACCAAGGCGCCGATTAAAGCCATCGTCGGACCATGGAACCACAGCTTTCCTGACAACGCCGACTTTGGCCCGCGGATCGAGTGGCGCGACGAAGCCATACGATGGTGGGACTATTGGCTCAAA
Source organism: Terriglobales bacterium (assembly GCA_035601995.1). Lineage (GTDB taxonomy): Bacteria > Acidobacteriota > Terriglobia > Terriglobales > Acidobacteriaceae > JABDBE01. Next base: position 93,908 of record DATNNE010000170.1, on the reverse strand, counting down.
GGCCGCGACACGGGCGTGTTGCAGGATCCGAGGCTCGTGATTTACATGCAGCACTGGCATCCACCCGACCCGAATCTCGAAGCTGTGCCCGGCGAATGGCGCAGCGAAGAAGGGTGGCCCCCGCGCGACGTCAAGCCGACAACACTGTTCCTGCAGCCCAATCACACGCTCGCGAACCATGTCGCTGGGAAGGATGTTCATCAGCTGAAGTACGTTCCGTCGATCGGAGTGGAATCCGGTTTCTGGTGGGGCGAGTTACTGACCGATCCGCGTCCCGTGGACGCATTCAGCCTGGTCTACGATTCGGCGCCTTTGCAAGACGAAGTAGCAATCTTAGGTCGACCGCATGCACTTTTGCGGGCCTCTGCGGACGCGCCTTTGGCTGATTGGTTTGCCAGACTGTCTGATGTTGCACCGGACGGCACGGTTACGCAAATTTCCGGCGCAGGATTGAACGGCGCACAACGCGAGTCGATGAGCGAGCCGCGCGATCTTGAACCCGGCAAAGCGTACCCGCTCGACATTGAAATGCACTTGACCTCGTGGGTCTTTCCCAAGGGCCATCGCATCCGCGTGGCAATTTCGAACGCGTTGTGGCCCATGGTTTTACCGACTCCGTACCCGATGACTACGTCGCTGCAACTTGGTGCGAACGACGGATCGCGTCTGGTTCTTCCCGTGGTCCCGGTGCATGGCGCTTCTCCTCCGGCATTCCAACCGCCGCAACCCTCAGAGGAACGCAGCGACATTCACAGTACCGGCGAGCTTTTCCCCGGCGATTGGACGACAACTCGTGACGAGGTCAATCACAAAACTACGGTTCACTGGCACGGTAAAACAGAAACCACGTATCCCTGGGGCAAAGAGACAGACTACGAAAATCTAACCTACGATGCCGATGACACGCATCCCGAAATCAGCGCGGTTCAGGGCGAAGCGAAAAGCGTTTTCGAGTTGAAGGGCCGAATGCTGACCTGGCAGGGGCACTTGTCAGTGACCACCGATCAAAAGAATTTCTATTACAAGTACACGCGGGAACTATTAAAAGAAGATCAGATGGTAAAGACGAAAACTTGGCAGGAAACCATTCCACGCGACCACCAGTAGAAAATCTCGCGCTTCAATCCGCTGATGCCGCTGTTTCACCTAGTCCGGCTTTCAGATCCGCTGCCAGCAGCCGATGAAACAGATGCTCCCCGGCCTCGCGCCGCACCGAAAGTCTTCCCGCGCCATAGGCGCGCGACTTCAATCCGCGCTGCACAGCCTCGCAGATTCCCAAGTCCTCGTCCTGAACCCGCAGACCTACAGCCACGCTCTGCTGGTTGTATTCGCGATGGGTTTCGCTCACGTCGGCAAAATAGAAATCGAAAATCACGCGGCAGTGATCAGCGTCCACGGGCAGCACCAGATTCGTATCCATGTAGCCTTCGTAGCAATTGATCATCAGATTCGGATACTGCCAGAAGTACCACGCGCGATCGCCTTTGCGGGTTGCTCCCGTCGCCGCATCTTCGCTCGAAGCCACCATCGGGCTCGACTGCAGGCAATACCGATCTTCGTTCTCGATGGTGTATTCCTTGTAATCGAGCACCGAGTTCAGGCCCTTGTGCAGATGTGGCACGTGATATCCGCCGTCGAGATAGTTGTCGACAAAAACTTTCCAGTTGCAGTGAATGTCATAGACACGTGTGCCAAAGTAATGCAGCTTGCTCACACCGAGCGGCTCCATTCGCTGCACTAACCCGCCAAGAAAATCTCTCAGTGGCACGGCTCCCGGATCGAGATTCACAAAAACGAACTTTTCCCAAATCTCGGCTTTCACCGGGACTAAACCATTCTGTTGACGCTCGAAGTTTCTTACACCGTCGAACTCCGGCATCCCCTTCAACGAACCATCCAGCCCATAATTCCAGCCGTGATAAGGACAATGCAGGATGGAAGCCTGCCCGCAAGACTCAGTAACCACAGCAGCCGCATGGTGTCGGCATACGTTGTAGAAACCTCGCAATATGCCATCGTTCCCGCGGACGACAACAATCGGCTCTCCAGCCACGCTTGCGGTGACGAATTGGCCGGGCTTCTCGACTTGTTCAATCCGCCCGACCATTTGCCAGGTTTTACTGAAGACTGCGTTGGCTTCGAGCTCAGTAATGCGCGAATCCACGTACCATGGCGCGGGGATGGTCGACGCCTCAGCGAGGTCCGCATTCGCGTCGTAGGTAGCGAGAATGCTTTGGATTGTGCTTTGCGGAATCATGGTCGTCCAGCGCGAAGAACAGTCATGCCGTTTGGACGGATGCCTTAGTTTTTTCTTTAGGTTCCACTCCGACCGCTCTTCTCAAAACATCCAAAAACTGGACGATTCGCGCATCTTTCTTCTCCGACAGGTCACCTTGGCGCCGAAATAGTCCGGGATCGAGCTCCTCGATCAGCAGGGCATCCTGAAACCGTTCGACCACCCAATCGAGAATGGAGACAACCATTTCAGTATCCAGATCGCGGCGGAGTTCTCCGCGTTCGAGGCCAAAGCGCACGAACTCCACTCTCCCATAAGGATCTTCAGCAATCAGAAAACGGTTGATCTCTCGTCTCAGGACCAAGTCCGTCCCATACTGTCCCAGCAGATAGACGCGGTAAGGAATCCAATCTTCCCTTACCATGTGCTCCGTCCGCACCAGCCAGTAGTGCAGCACTCCGAAGAATCCAAGCTCGCGGACTTCGGCGGGTACTTTCAAATAGGGAGCAAAGGAATAAACCGCCTTCTTGTAGGCTTCGAAAAACAAGCCGTCCTTGCTGCCGAAGTGCTGGAAAATCGAGCCTTTGGCTATGCCTAAGCCGGCGGCAATGTCCCCCACCCGCGCGGCGTTGTAGCCCTGCTCGGCAAAATGGCGCATGGCAGCGTCGATGATCTTTGCTCGCTTGTCTTCAGAGCGAGGGCGCGGAGGCAGATTTCGATATCGCGGCGGAGAAACAAGGCTGCTGCTGATCCCACTCACAGTTTGACCTCAAGTGATCGCAATTTACCGAATAACGGTCAGAAATTCAACTATATTCTTCGGGCGTTGCATGCGGCTGAGCTTACTGCGCGCGACATTCCATGACCGACGGTCGTACATCGGAAGTCAAATATCTCTCGATTGGGTTCCTGATCAGCGGGGAAACAAGTCTGAGGCGAGCATCGACCAGTTCGGCTCGCTCAAGTTGCTGAGGAAACGATATCGGAAGCCCCGGGGCATCCGCCGTGAACGGGCCAGCAGCGGATCGCCCATTCGCGTTTCCAACATCCTAGTGTAAAGCGCATTGACAATTGTCAAAAAGGCATCACGAAATTGTCATTTTTTGTTTACGTAGAAGGCAGCCGCGGTACGCCCTATGAAAAGAACGTTCAATGTCGTTCATAGGTCGGACTATCGGGAAGCGGCGGAGGATAGTCGTGCCCGTACATGTTTTGGTGACCCTGCGGCGCGTTCGTGGCGGGCAGACGCATGGCTCCCAGGTTTGAAGCGTCCTCGGAAATTGTGACCTCACGAGTCAGGTTGTTCAACTCCTCGGGCAGGGTTTCCTCGTACCAGATGCGGAGCGTGTAGCGGCCTGGGGGCACGTTAGGAATCGACACGCGGCCGCGTTGGTCTGAAATCCCGTAGTATGGGCTGCTCACCGCAATCACCACCGCACTCATTTCCGAATGGATGTTGCAGAAGATGTAAGAAATCCCAGGCTTGTCAAAAACAACATTGCGCGTGGTCCCAGCTTCATAGAGACCGAGATCAAATCGCTTGCCCTCGAAAAGTGAAAACACATTATGGAAAAACGGATCCCGGTTAGGAAACTCCACGACCGAACCGACTGGGACCACCAAGACGTGGGGTTCAAAGCTTTTATTCCTCTGCACCAGGCGTGGGAGATTAGGAGGTTGGGGCGTGGGCAAACTCAGAGGCGCACTTCCGACCGGAGTGAGCCACAGGACAACGTGACTCGCTCTACGCGGCTTGCTCTTTTTACCAGCGTTCACTAAGGCTACATCAGCGGTTACAGTCACCTCCTGCGCGCAGGCCAAAGCGCTGAAAATTAGCGGTACGCAGAGGCTGTAAACGATTGCGGATTTCTTCGTCAAAACAAAATACCCATAATCAAACTGATCTGATCGGCGCTGTTGCTGACGTCATAAAGTTGCAACGTTCGCAGGCGCCCATACTCCGCGGAAAACAGGAGGCTGGAGCGCGGACGAAAGACAAAGTTCACCAGAGCTCCGCGATTCTGAACAAACAAAGGGCTAAACAAGTAAGACTCACTTGCCGACGCAGCTCGTACTTCTGCGGCTGTGGGATTATCCAGTCCAACCGCAGCGTTAAACTCCAGAGTATTAGTGGCCTTGAGTTTCAACTGCGACCATCCGCCGATTGTATCCAGCCCCCGCACGGCTGTGGTCGGAAGGCTTGGATTGCCTTGAAAAACCACGCTCTGGCTAATGTCGCCGCCAATCCCACCGATTGCCCGTCCCCGATAAAACTCACCTGTGAAACTCACACGCGCCGCCAGCGGAATCTGCCAATCCGCCATGCCCGCCCAACCGTCAACGTAATGGTCGAACGACCAATCCTGGCGGCTGTAGTAGCCAGCCGCACCAAAGGTCAGAGGCTGACCACGAAAGCTGAGCGTCCACGCTGTCCGCAACGCGTAAGCCGGCTGACGCGACAATTCTCCGGGTCCAGGTTGGCGAAAGTACGAGTTCGCCGGAAACTCTCCAACAAGATTGTCGAGAACTCCGCCTTGGACCGTGATGTTCTGATCCCCGGAAAGTTCGAATCGATGCTCAAGTCGCACTTGCGGAGTCCATGCCCACAGATTACCGGCGTAGTTCAGCGCAGGTACGGCAAGCGACGCGAACGAGGTCGGGGAAAGTGGAGAAAAGAATGCGTTGTCCTGACCCACGACCAGCGACGTATTGGTCCAATCCATTCGCGCGCTGGCCGTGCGCAACCGGAAAATGCCCGAGTCGACGCCATTCCATGTGCTGGGAAATCCGCCGGAAAAGTCGGCCTGCAAGCTGCCGGAAATCTTCGCGCCCGCCAAAGTGGGTCCGAAAACCTCCAGCCCGATTTCCGACTGCCGCATGGTTGCACCAAAGCTTCCCGTGCCTGCGCTCGGGCCAGTTACATAACTGGGAAAATCCAGGTTGTCGGTCTGCCCATGACTATTAAAGAGATTCAAAAGCACAATACCGGAAAGCCGGACACGGTATTTGGACGCACTCTCGACCTTGGTCTGATACTGATCGTCCACCTTGCTGTTTATGAGTTGGGTCGATTCTTCGAGCGACGCCACACGTGTTTCCAGTGAGGCAGTCTGGTTCGCTTTCGGAGGCGCTGTTTGGGCGAGCGGAGGATCGGAATCGCCTGGCGCAGTCAATTGGTACGAATCCCGCGACGGCTGCAGGACAGCCGCTGTCGAAGGGCTACGCTCGCTCCGCAACTCGCGTCGCAATGCCGCATTCTCGGCTCGATATTGCTCAGTTTCCGATCGCATCTCGGCCATCGCCGATCGCAGTTCGTTGACTTGCTGTTGAAGTTCGTGAATCGCGGCCGCCGTCGAATCACCTTGGGACGACGCCACGGGTGGGCTCGATTCCTGTGACCATCCAGAAACACTCCCGAGCAAAAGCAGCCCGGCCAGGCTTGATCTCCGCATCCAATCAGGCAAACTTTTCCCTTGCTTCACAAAGCGCCCTCCCGAAGAAGACTGTGGAATTCCGTCAACGATGTCGAGTGAGCCCGCAAGACGTTATTAGATGAGGTAGAGCGCTCACTTGCCGACGGGGAATCTTACTCCGACTCCGCCCTTTTTGCTCGGGCCAGCGGCGGGATCTCTGGCTTTCCCTCTCCACCACTATCGGTGCTGGCCGACGACACGATGGGCAGTGTTATGCGGAAAACCGTCCCTTCCTCAGATGTCTTCTCTAACGTGACGTCTCCCCCGTGATCCTGAATAATTTTCTGCACCACCGTCAGCCCCAATCCCGTTCCGTTCTCCTTGCCATAGCTGATGAACGGTTCAAACAGATTCCCGCGAATCGACTCCGGGATGCCGCGGCCATTGTCAGCCAGCCAGATCTCCAATCTCCCCGCGACTTCGCGCAAATCGATTTTGATTTCCCCACCCTCTCCCGGGATCGCCTCACACGCGTTCAACAGCAGGTTGTAAAGCGCGCGCTCCAGCTTCCTGGTATCGAACCAGCCAATACTGTTGCCCTCCTGACGCACTGTAACCCGCACGGTGTGGAACCGCGGGTGAGTGCGAACCGCCTGCACCACGCGTTCAACCGACTCCTTTACGCTTCCGTAGGTCCGACGCAAGGATTCCCGGGTTCGAGAGAACTCGAGCAAGGAATCAATGAGCTCGGTCATCTGGTTTACCGCAATCCGAATTTCCTGGTACAGCTCTTCTCGCTGATCGGTCGACAGACGGCTCTCGCATAGGAATTCAGCGTTTGCGACGATGGCCGCGAGCGAATGCCGCAGGTCGTGCGAGACCGAGCTGGCCATTCGTCCAATCGTGGCCAACCGTTCCGCGTCGATCAACTCCTGTTGCGTTTTCAGTAAGCTGTCCCGCATTCGGTTGAACGCTCGGGTCACTTCGGCCACTTCGTCGCCGCCCCGAGCGTCCAGTTGATAGTGGAAATCTCCTCTTCCCAAAGCCCGCACGCCCGCCACCAGGTTCCCCAAAGGCCGGGTAAACGTGTGCGAAATGAAGAACACCAGAGCGCTGCCGCCCGCAACGGCAGCCAGTCCCAGGGCCAGCAGCAAGCGATTCAGACTGTCGAGAAAAGCAGTAGCCTGATCGTAAGATTTGAGGACGCTCAAACGAACGGAAGGTTTCTTGTCCGCAGCCAGCTCCAACGAAGTTGCCAGGAAACGTTCGTCGCCCAGTTGCACCTGTTCCGGCTCCGGAATCCCCGGAGCCGAAGGTACAATCGGAAGCCGCGAAAGTTCGGCTTCACGCGTGGGATCGAGCGTGCTCCTCACGATCGTATCGCCGTAGTAGAAAGCCACCTGGCTCGCGGCAATCCGGCTCACATGCGACGCCACGCTATCATCAATTTCGTAGCCGATCACCAGGAATCCCAGCAGCCTGTTCTCCGCCGCCGGACCCGCATAAATTGGCTTGAGAAAAACCTGGTACAAATGCTGGGCGCCAAACCACCACTGGCTCGAACCTTCTTGACTGGAGGGATCCAGTGACTTCTGCGCCATCTCGCGCGAAAAACCCGGAGTTGCCGTCTGCAGCGCAACTACTTTACCGGTTCGATCCGCCAGCACAAACAGATCGCTACCCGCCAGTCGCCATAGATCAGTAGACCCATCCTGGATGGTAGCTTCATGCTGCGTGGTCATCAGCGCCCGCAAATTAGGCAGGTCCGCCAGCAACTCCGCTAGGTGGGTCAGCGTAAGCTCGCGTTCACGGTAGAAGTTCTGGTAAGTGCTGACGGAGTTGTGGAGGTCCGCGAAAATGCTCTTCTTCACCTGCGCTTGTACGGTGCGACGCACCAGCAGCAGGCTGGTCCAGGTGAGACCGGCTGAGATCAATAGCATGGAGAGCAGAAACTTGGTCCGCATCCGAAGTTTCATCACGCTCACCTCTCCCCGCGCCCAAACACTACGCAACTCTGGGAGTTAACGCACAAATTTGTAGCCCATGCCATGAACCGTCCGGAAATGTATCGGGTTGGTCGGATCTTTCTCCAGCTTTTGCCGAAGCTTCAGAATGTGATTGTCCACGGTGCGCGTGGATGGATAATTCTGGTAGCCCCACACTTCGTTCAGTAATTCGTCCCGCGAGATTACTCGCTCCGCGTTTTGTATCAGGAATTTTAGAGTCTTGAATTCCTGTGCCGTGAGCACGACCATCTCGCCGTTGCGGTTTACTTCCATCTTCGTGAAGTCCACCGAGATTCCAGCAAAAGTGACCACATCGCCAGTTCCAGTTCGCACCGTACGCCGCAACGCAGCCCGCACCCGGGCAAGTAATTCTCGCGGACTGAACGGCTTGGTCACATAATCGTCCGCTCCCAACTCCAGCAGCAACACTTTGTCCGAAACATCGCTGGCGGCGCTTAGAACAATAATAGGAACTGAAGGCGCCTGCTGTTTGATCTCCCGGCAAACATCGCGGCCGGAAACGAGCGGCAAGCGCAAGTCCAGCACAATCGCAGCGGGCGCAGCCCGGCGGAACGCTTCCAGCGCTGATCTGCCATCCGCACTGATTTCAATTTCGAATCCTTCCGTTTCAAACAAACGCCGCAGGGCCTTTTGTACCGCGTGATCGTCTTCTACGACGAGAATTCGTTCCATCGTGTTCGCCCCCGGATTAACGTACGTCATTGCTTTCTGCAGAGTGCCTGGGGCACGCTGTAAAGTCGCTTCTCGGGTTGTCTCTACTCGCATCATAGCTGCTCCGGAAATTAGAATTCATCGCATCAATACTGAACAAGCTTACTACCACCACGCTGCCTGTCAGCCTCGCGGACGAACTGTTGACAATGTTTTTACAATCTGCAGACAATTGCAGCATTTGTCCGCCCATTTTGCAGCGAATTTAAACTTCAGTCGGGATTGGTTCGGTATAACCACGAGACTTGCTCGCCATCGGAGTGTGCTTCCATTCGGGCGCTTTCAATTAAGTGATGCGTGGGCGCCAGCGTACACACGGGATCCGTCGCATTGGCATCGCCGGTAAGCAGAAAAGCCTGGCAGCGGCACCCGCCGAAGTCCTCCGCGCGGCGCTCGCAACTTCGGCACGGTTCAGGCATCCATTGCTCTCCGCGAAAGCGCTGGAACGCCGCCGAGTCGCGCCATATCCATTCCAGAGAGTGCTCGCGCACATTGTCAAAGCTCATGCCCGGAATCACCCCCGCCGCATGACAGGGAAGCACATCCCCGGACGGATCAATCAAGAGCAACCGCTGGCCCCACCCACCCATGCAGGCCTTGGGATAGCGTGCGTAATAATCCGGAACCACACAATCAATTCTCATGCGACCCGTAAGCCGTCCCTGCGCCGCTTCTACAATGCGTATGCAATTTTCAAGTTGCTCGCGAGTAGGAATCAGCGTGTCTCGATTCTTTAGAGCCCAACCGTAATACTGGGCGTGAGCAATCTCCAGGCGATCGGGCTTCAGATGCTCGGCAAATCTAATCATCTCCTCGAGATGGTCGAGATTCTGACGATGCACAACCAGGTTTACCGTGAACGCAACAGGGAACCGGCGAATGATTTCCGACAGCACAATTTTGTGCCCGTGTGACTTTGTGCCCGCAATCCAGTTCGCGGGCTCGTCTCGTGAATCCTGGAAGCTGAGTTGAACGTGGTCGAGCCCCGCATCGACCAGGGTCTTCAGGCGCGCTTCGGGTAAGCCAATCCCCGATGTAATCAGGTTGGTATAAAGTCCGGCAGCGTGCGCAGCTTCAATGAGATCTTTCAGGTCGGCACGCGCCACCGGTTCGCCGCCGGTGAGGTGGAGATGCAGAATTCCCAGGCTTCGCGCTTCCTGAAACACACGCACCCAATCCTCGGTCGACAGTTCCGCCTTTGCGCGAACCATCTGCAGCGGATTCGAACAATAGACGCAATGCAGCGGGCAGCGGTGGGTGATTTCGGCAATCAACGCAAGTGGGTTCTGAATCATTTAATAATCTGCCGAGCATCCGTACTTCTCACGCTAATAATCGACAATCCGCTTTTGCTGCAGAGCTTCCAGAAAACTGCCCACGTCTTCACGAATCTTCACCGCATCGGCCCCGGTGTAAGTCGCCGAAAGCGCCGTCACTATTTCTTGAACCGTGCGTTGTCCATCGCAAAGTTCCAAAATGTTCTGCCCGGTTCCTTGGACCCGAATCATGCCTTCGGGGAAAAGCACCACGCGTTCCTCGCCCTGCGTGCCCCAACGGCAACCCGAAGCAAAGCGCGGCTGGCTGGAATCAGAAGGGCGCGGCACACTCATGACTCCTGAATCCGAAAAGCCCCGGGCGGCGGCCATCCTGGCTGCACGTACGCAAAGTAGAGCGCGTCCAACTGCGCCCACAGAATGTCGCACTTCGCCCGCAAAGCTGCGATTACCATTTCCTGTTCCGGCCGTGTAAGGGCGTTCTCGGTGACCCACTGCAAAGCGAATCGCGCATCTTCCGGAGCCTGATCGAGACGCGCCGTAAAATAATCGAGCCCACCGGAAAGCCACGGATAATGCAGCCGTAAACGATCCATGCGCAACGAGATCAGATCGCGCGAAAACATCTCCGTCAATGACGAAGCTACCGCCTCCAGAAAACTTCGATTCCTCACCAAACTCAGATAAGCATCGACGGCGTATCGCGTCGCCGGTAGCACTTCATCGCCGCGCAACACGCGATGGCGATCAAGCCCAGCGGCTTCGGCCAGCCTGATCCAGCGCTCGATGCCCCCTTCATGAGTCGCATCGCCGTCGTGATCAACCACGCGCTTTCGCCATACACGACGAAACTCCGAGCTGTCGCTTCGAGAGAGAATGATGGCATCTTTGATCGGGATGATGCTCTGGTAGTAATAGCGATTGAGCGCCCAGGCCTGCAACTGTCTGCGATTCAGTTGGCCTTCATGCATCATGAGGTGGAAGGGATGCCGATGGTGATAACGCTCTTCGCCCACTTGCCGCAGCCGGGCCTTCAACTCCTCCGCCGAAAGCATTGGAGCTTCGTGCAGCACTTCGGTGGCTGGTTTCAATCCGACTCTCCTATAAATCGAAGCTCCATCCGTCCTCCGCCACTTCCCATCCCCCCGCGCGTGCTTCCGCATACTCAGGCCCAGATTCATCCAGCATGGGATTGGTATTGTTGATGTGCACAAAAACTTTTCGCGGCCGCCGCAATCCCGCCAGCTTGCGTAAGCTTCCGTCTACGCCAGACACAGGAATGTGTCCCATTTCGCGGGCTGTCGATCCGCTCCCCTGCACTCGGATCAACTCCTCGTCGCTCCAAAAAGTGCCATCGAACAAGAGCAAATCGGTTTCTTCCAGACGACGCAGCAGAGAATCGTCCACCACAGGAGCCGCAGGCATGTAAGCGAGCCGTTTGGCCGATGTCGATGTCAGTATCGCACCCAACAAAGCTTCCTCAGGCTTGAGACCGGCAGTTCGCTCTCGCGAAACATACGCTGGATAACGCCTGCCCAGCGAAAATACCGTGCAAGTGACTCCCGAGTCATTCCCTGCCAAGTTCAGCAACGGAAAGCTTCCGTCGGAACCGATCTCCGTCCACGATACTTGATTGGGCACACGATTCAGCATCGCGAACACGCTGTTGTCTTCTTGCAGAATGCGCCGGATCGAAGCTGTGCAATAAATGCGGAAGGGTTGCAATTCGCGCAGAGACAACAATCCTGCAATCTGATCAATGTCGCCGCTGGTCAGCAGAACGCCAGCAATGGGAGAGTCCCGCCCCGTGTCCCGCGGATGAAGAACTGGCGTAGCTTCGATCTGCAAACGCAAATCGGGAGAGGTATTTAGTAAGAACCAGGAACGGTCATCGTTACTTACCGCCACCTGGGTTTGGGTTCGGCTCTTGCCCTTGAAAGATCCCGCGCGTGCAGACTCGCAGTGGCGGCAGTTACAATTCCACTGCGGAAAACCGCCCCCTGCGGCCGAGCCCAGGATTTTTATGCGCATCCTTGCCGACGATTACAGCGCGGCAGAGGCGTAAGAGTTGATCTCACAATTCAAAGCAACTTCTTCAAACTTCGGTGCTGTCCACTCCATGATTTTCATCCCCGTAGAAACAACATTACCCACGCGCCCAGTATACAATCTGTCGCCGATTTCATCGACCGAAAAATTTGTGCCCGAAACAACCTCATTTTAAAAGACTTACTGCAAGGTTACCTTAGGGCATGTCCCTTATCTAGTTGGTGTCCTGTCCTTACGTCAGGCTTGCACCCTGACCCCCCTTAGTTTTAACTAGCCTAAGCCCTCCCCAAAATCCAAAGGGATTAGTGCGCTGGAGAGACTGTGGTAGAAGACCCGAAGTGGGAGTTGGCGATTCTGGCGACTGTCCAAGGCTTCTACGAGAAGCTCTTGCAGGAATCTGTCGGTGGAGAAGTTCCCGTCCCGGCTGGGCTCGAAGCCATCTCGCTGCAGAGCGATGACGGCGTGCAGCAAACCTTGTCGGCCATGCATCGCTGGCTGCGTTTGCTCGACTTGGCCATTACTCCGGCCATGCTCCGGCGGGCTTTCACGCCCGATACCGATCCGGAAATCGCTGAGGCGATGCTCCGTTACTTCACGCGCAACCGCGAGACGACCGAGGTTCATCGCGACAAGACCGACCTGGTCGCCACTTTCCTGTATCGCCACCCGCGCGTGCCCGGCCAGTGGGAGCGCCGCGGTTACGGCCTCGACGGTGCGCTGCCGCTTTCGCCATTCGAGATCGCATTGCTCGAAATTCTTGCCGACGCCGACGTTCCCTCGCTCACTGACGAACACGTGCAAACCCTGCGCCTTTTCGACCACCTGCAGCAGGAAGCGGAGCGCTTCCGTGATCTCAATGCGCTGCTCGAGTCCGGCATCATTCCTCGCGTCCGCGAACTCAAGCAATCTTTCGATACTTCTTTTTATCACCCCGGCGTTTTGGCCACCATCGCCCCGTACAACACCGCCTTTGGCAAGAAGTTTGACGATCTATTCCACCAGTCCACGGCTGAAATCAAAAACTTCGCCGAAGTGGTAGAGGAACAAGGCGGCAGCATTCTGGGCAACGTCGATGGCGTGGACGTCACCGTCGAACACATTGCGGCGTTTGAGGAGAGCGATCTTCTTCGCATCGACTACGGCGCAGCGCTCGACAAGTTTCGGCGCATCTCGAAACTGAAGAAGACTCTTGACCAACGCCCGCCCATCCGTCGCAGCCCGCGCCTGGTGCGCCCGCCTGCAGCAAAAAATCAACCAGCCAAAGTGGCTGCTTTCCCCACCCGGCGTCCGGTGCTCGATGTTCCGGCCATGCGCTTGGCGGTCACTCCGCAACAGATTTCGACCGAAGAAAGCAAGCTGCTAAGGATCGAGGAATCGATTCGCATCTTCGTGCGCGTGGCCGACCCGAGATTCCGCCAGGTCGTTCCCATGCGCTTCTTCAATCTTCTGCTCACCCCTGCTGAAGCCGATGCCTACTGCGCTGACTATTTGGAAGAGAAGAGCGTTCGCGCCGGGGTCGCTCGCGTGGTCTTGCGGCTGGTCGCTGTGGTCGCGCGCATGACCACGGAACTGGAAGAGATGAAGCGCGCGGAGAATTCCGCATCGTTGTGGAAGCTGCACGCCGACTCGCTGGTCGTGCTGCTGGAAGTCGGCCGCTCGGTCAACCAGAACGCCGAACGCGTCATCACCCTGGCTGAACAGCGCGGAGCCAAAGTTGAGGCCGACAAGATCCGTCCGCCACTGCAAAAGCTGCACGATTGCTCTGAGCTAGTCGAAAAGACTCTGACCGGAGTTCCGCAAGAAAAGACTCTGGGCGCCAGCAACGCCAGTTGAGCTAGGCGTTCGTTGATTCGAAAACGAGAAAGAAAAAGACGGGCAATTCGCCCGTCTTCCTGATGCTGAAAGCTGACAGCTAGTAGCTCTCAGTTGATATCGAACTGCTCTTGATGCAGCGCGGGATCGCTTTTCACGATTACCGTCCGCTTGGTCAGTTCTTCCATTTCGGTCAGAGCCTTGCCGTTATTGCCTTTTAGCGCCTTGGCGACTTCGGGATTCACCCGCAGCATTACGTCGGCGTGATCGAGGTGCTTGGCCATCTTGCGCATTTCTACGTAGATGTCGTTGCACACCGTGGTCACCGATTTCACGTAGCCCGTCGCCTCGCAATATGGGCACGGCGTGCCGATGGTGCGTTCGAGCGATTGCTTTACTCTTTTCCGTGTGATCGCGACCAATCCAAAATCGTTAAACTGCAAAACTTTGGACGGGGCGCGGTCGCTGCGCAGCGCCTCTTCGAGCGCTTGCATGACTTTCTGGCGGTTTCGCCGCTCGTCCATGTCGATGAAGTCGATGATGATGATGCCGCCAAGATCGCGTAGACGGATTTGACGCACGATTTCCTTGATGGCGTCGACGTTGGTCTTGACAATGGTGTCTTCGAGGCGGGCCGTCTTGCCAACGTATTTGCCGGTGTTGACGTCGATGGCGACCAGCGCTTCGGTCTGATTGATGACGATGTATCCGCCGCTTTTCAGCCAGACTTTCGACTTCAGCGCTTTGTTGATTTCGTCGTTCAAGCCGAACTGTTCGAAGAGCGGGATTTCCTTGCTGTACAGCTTGACCCGCCGCACTAACGCCGGCTGAAAGCGGTTGGCGAAGCGCAGCACGCGTTCGTATTCCTGCTCGGTATCAACCCAGATCGCTGTGAAGTCGGACGTGACCTGATCGCGAAGCACGCGCTCGACTACGTTTAAATCGTGATAGATCAGCGTCGGCCCTTTGCCGTTATCGGCGCGAGTTTTGATCTCGGACCACAGATTCTTCAGGAAACGAATGTCGGCACGTAATTCTTCTTCCGACGCGCCTTGCGCGGCGGTGCGCACGATGAAGCCACCGTGTCCATTTTCGCGTTCGCTGATGATAATGCGCTTCAACCGCTGGCGCTCTTCTTCAGAAGAAATCTTTCGTGACACGCCAGTGTGATTGACCGTAGGCATGTAGACCAGAAAGCGTCCGGGCAAAGCAATGTGGCTGGTGATGCGGGCGCCCTTTTTGCCGATGGGCTCCTTGGCGATCTGAACCAATATCTCCTGACCTTCCTTAAGCAGTTCGGTAATCAGCGGAACGTTCTGCGGTTCGTGACGGCGAAAACGTCGCCCACCACCCCCGCCGCGGCGTCCTCGCTGACCGCGCCGAGGATCAAACGCCGGACGCGGCGCGCGTTGCGTATAGGCTGCAGTCCCTGCCGGAGCGCGGACTTCCACCCGGGCGTCGACGGTGCCATCGCCGCGGGCCTCAGCATCGAGGAGCGCCTCAGCTTCGGCCTGGGCTTCCTCAAGTTCCGCTTCCTCAGCTTCTTTCGCTTCTTGCTCCGCAACCGCCTCGTCGACTTCGACTTCGCCCGAAACATGCTCGTCGATGCCGCCCTCGATGACAAACGGTTCGGGGGCCCTGTTCTCGCTGACAGTCTGCGCGGCCTCGCCGGATGCTGCGATTTGCGGCACGGACGGCTCGCGATAATCCCCGGCTTCTCGAGTTTCTTCTTCCAGTTGATCTTCCTCGAAAGATGCATCGATGTTGAGTTCTTCGACGTAGGAGGCGAGATCGGCTTCGTCTTCTTCGATGAGTTCTTCCTCCATCGTGCCCTCTGCCGCTTCACTGACTCGAATCTGATCCGAATGTTCGTGGTCCGTAATCGCATCGTCGTCGTGGCCGCTATCTCTGTGGACTTCCGCGGGTTCGGCAGCCTCTCCCCCAAACACGGCCGCAACGTTCTTCTCGTGCAGACGCTTTTGCTGGCGATCCCATTCGGACGATCCGACCTGAGCGTTCGCGGCCGCGCCTCTTGCCCGGTCTTGGGGTTCCGGAATCGAAGCTTGCTGCTCCGCTTCCGGCTTGGCGAACAATGGCTCATCCTCGGGAAATGCGGCGGTAACGGGCGCCCGTGCGGCAGGATTCGGCGAAGTCGGCCTCGATTCCGCTCGCGCTTGACTCTGCGCGAGACGCTGATATTTCGAGATCGACTCTCCAGGCAACAGGATCGGTTGGTAACCCGGCGGCGGACCATATTCGGAACGCTCGCTTCTTTCCGGACGAGCGCTTCGTTCTGGCCGGTCGGGACGATCCGTTCGCTCGGGTTGATCGGTACGCACGGCTTCAGAGGTTGGCCGGGCAAACTTGGATTCGGGCATGCGTTCGCCGCGTCGTCCGCGACGGCGACGACTGCGCCAGTCTCCACGTCCGCCGCGGCTTTCTCCGCCGTTCGAACGTTCACGATTTTCCCCCGGTTGAGCCGTCGGCTCCCCTTGTTCTTCCGGGGTTGCATGCTCTTCGCCGACGGATACGACGCTTACAGCTTCGTGTTCCAAAGGCTGCGCCTCAGCTCGCGCCGGCGATTGATAGGGTTGCGATGGAGCCAGGTTGGTGGGAATTTCCTCGACTTCATCTTCATCTTGCAGTTCCATGAAGTCGGAAACATACAGGAACGCGTCGCGCTCCAGGCCAATATCCACGAATGCGGACTGCATGCCTGGCAGCACGCGGGTTACGCGGCCTTTGTAGATGGAACCAGCCAGGGTGTATTCGTTTTCCCGTTCCAGGTAAATTTCAGCGAGCAGATCGTCTTCCACTAGCCCCACTTTGGTTTCGTGAGGGGTGGTCGACACAAATAATTCTTTCGTCATACGGACTCCGGTTCTGCGCCGTCAAGCGGCTGCAGGATTCACCGGAACATAGGCAGGGACAAGCCGGGAGGATGGAGCGATGCGATGTCCGCCCCGCATATGGGGCAGCTCGGGCTACGGAGTTTTCTCCGACGCCGGACTCGTGGTACAAGCTTGGAAATCTTTCGCACTTATCGCATTGCGCTTGCCCAAGGTTTGTGACCGCTCTCACAAAAACCTTCTCAGGTCTTTGGGGGGGCCGTTACCCGCCTGGCAACGCCTTAGCTTCAATCCTGCCCGGCCGTTCACTGCTGTTGGCCAGTGAGTGCCCTCTTTACGCGAGGGCGATCGTAATCTTGTTTTGAGCCGCAAATGGCAAGCGCGGCAAACTCTCCTTGCCTTCTTCCCCTGCTTCAGTTCACGAAGCGGCGCATCCGGACATTCATCACAATGCCCAGCGCCAGAAACATAAACAGGACCGAAGACCCGCCATAACTCATTAAGGGCAAGGGTATTCCGGTGACCGGCATAAAACCGACCACCATGCCGACGTTGACCAGGATGTGAAAGCTAAGCACAGCCACCACCCCCATCACCACGAACGTCCCGGCGCGGTCGGGCGCCGTTTGTGCGTTCTGAGTCAACCGCATCAGCACAATAAAGTATAACAGCATTACGGTTAGAGCGCCCACAAATCCATGCTCCTCGGCAAAAGCCGCGAAGATAAAGTCCGTTTGTGGGACAGGAAGAAACGCCTGGTGAGTCTGAGAGGCCGCCGTACTACCCCAGAGCCCACCCGAACCTACCGCTATGAGAGATTGAATAACCTGATAACCCGAGCCTTGGCTATCCGCCTCGGGCTGCATAAAGCTGGTCAGACGGTCGCGTTGATAGGGCTTCAATACATGGAAAGCCAGCGGCATCATGAGTCCTGCAAGTACGACCACAGTCAGAGCTTGCTTTAGACGAACTCCGCCCAGGAATAGCCCCATAACTGCAATCGGGATGTAAGTCAGCGCCGTTCCCAGGTCGGGCTGAGCCAGCACCAGAAGCATGGGAACTCCAACGATTGCGCCCGCCTTGATGAAGTCCGGCCAGGAAAGTTCTCTTTGGTGCAAGTCGGCAAAGTATTTTGCTACCGCCAGAATCAGGATGAGCTTGACCCACTCGGATGGCTGAAAATGTCCTCCGCCAGGCATCTTGATCCAGCGGCGCGCGCCCAGATATTTTTGCCCGAAGATGGTCACCGTCAGCAGCGAAGCGATGGAGGCGATGTACATCCAATGAACCGCATCAAGCAGTTTCTGATAATTGATGAAGCTCATCAGGAACATCCCGCCGACTCCGCCAGCGATCCAATACATCTGCTTGATATGCGCTCCGGCAAACTTGGTATGCGCCGTGGCGCTGCGAATCTCCAGCACGCCCAGACCGCAAATCAGCAGGACAAAGATGAACAGCAGCCAGTCAAAATCACGAAATGAAATATAGCGTGACATGAAATCAGTCGTTGGTCATTCGTCGTTGGTCATTCGTGTCAAAAACAAAATCGCTCATTCTGCGAATTCCTCCGCGTACTCTGCGGCTGTTCTCTGCGACCGCTGCGATTTAAGACTTGCGTTTCTCCAGCTCAAAATCTTGAAACGCAGAGAACGCCGAGCGAAGCCGCAGAGTGTGCGGAGGCATCGAGTCACGTCTAAGCGCGACACAAAGACTCACTGCCGCACCCCCGGCGCCGCCACCGCAAGCGCCAAACGCTTCTTCGGCACATCCATCACAAACCTGCCGCCGTGCAATGTGTCCTGCTCTGTTCCATCCGGGCTCGCCGAATTCCAGACCGCTCCGATCTCCACTTTTTTACTGGCTTCCGCGACCTTGGTCGGCTGACGGCGCTGCTTCTCGACATACGCCTTGACCACTTGAGCGGCAATCCGAGCCGCAAACTGCCCGTGCTCTCCGCCCTCGAACAATACCGCCACCACGATCTCCGGATTCCTTCGCGGAGTCACCCCGACGAACCAGGCATTGTCCTTGTACTTGGACTTGCCGTTCGCAGTCTTGGCCTTGAGCGCGTTGCTGACGGTCTGCGCGCTTCCGGTTTTGCCGGCGAAATCAATCCCCTGCAGATGTGCGCTGCCTGCCGTGCCCAGCGGCGTGGGCACATTCGACATCGCATCAGTGATGATCTCCCAATTCTTGGGATCAATCGGGATTTTCTGTTGGCTCGGCGTGTCGGTGGCGGGAATCACGTTACCCGGCAAATCGCTCGGATTGGTCACATGCGGCCGCACCAGCACACCTCCGCTCGCAATCGCACCGATAGCGCGCGCCAGTTGAATCGGAGTTACGGCGACAGCTCCCTGGCCAATGCCGACGGAAATCGTCTCGCCCGCATACCATTTCTGTTTGAAGTTGCGAATCTTCCATTCTTCCGACGGCATGACTCCGGTCACTTCTTGGGGCAGGTCGATGCCCGTCTTTTGTCCCAGGCCAAACATGGTCGCGTATTTCGCAATGCGCTCAATGCCAAGTTTCTCGGCCAACGTGTAAAAGAAAACGTCGCAGGATTGGTAAATCGCTTTGCTGATTTCAACCAACCCATGAGTGCGATGCTCGGCAGTGACCCAGCATTTGAAGTAGCGCCCGTAAAATGTAGCGCCGCCGTTGCAGATCACGTGCATATCTTGCGCGATACCTTCCTGCAGGCCCGCCGTGGCCATAATGATTTTGAAAGTCGACCCGGGCGCGAGTTGAGCCTGAATGGCTTTGTTCAGCAACGGATGCTCGTCGTCGTTAACCAGCTTGCTCCACTGATCGCGCGAGACCCGCACGGCAAAATCGTTCGGATCAAAAGTCGGCCGGCTCACCATGGCCAGAATCTCTCCGTTGCGCGGGTCCATGGCGACGATCGCGCCGTTCTTGTCACCCAAAGCCTCTTCGGCCGCGATTTGCAAATCGAGATCTACAGTGAGCTTGAGTTGTTTCCCAGGTTCCGCGGGCGTTTCGTCCAACCGTCCAACTTCTCGCCCCCGGCTGTTTACGACCGCTCTCCGCGAGCCGTTCTTTCCCATCAGAATCTGGTTGTATTGCAGTTCCACTCCCGATTTCCCCACGACGTCGCCGGGATTGTAGAACTCCCAGCGCGGCTGGTTCAGCATTTCTTCGCTGACTTCGCCGACGTAACCGATAAGGTGGGCCATGAATCCGTTGCGCGGATAAAGCCGCCGGTGCGCGACGATGGTATCCAACTCGGGTAGCTCATTGCGGTGCGCCTCGACGAAGGCAAGTTCATCAGGCGTAATGTCATCTTTCAGAAAAATCGGTTGATACTGCGGCATCGAGGCAAAGTGCCGGATGCGATCTCTGGTTTCTTTCGGATCAAGGTGCAGACCCTGAGAAATGAGATCAGCGTCGGCCAACAGATCACGCGAGGAGTCGCGCAGCAACAGCGCGGTAAACGAAGGATAGTTGTCCACGATGATGCGCCCTTCGCGATCGAGAATCTTGCCGCGTGGAGCGAGGATCGGCACATTGCGAACCCGATTCTTTTCCGCCAGCGAGGCGTACATGTCGCTCTGCACCACCTGCAGCCGCCATAATCCGTAGGCCAGGATCATGAAAATGCCCAGGACAATGTACTGCACCGCGGTGAGGCGGACCTGCGATACTTTTTCGTCGCGGCCGAACATCAGGGTGTCAGGCTTCAGGCTTCAGGCGTCGCGCTTGGGGAGCACACCGCCGAACTGACCACGCTGACTTAGTCCTTTCGGAAGATAAGGTCATTGTAATCCGCCAAGCCCGGGATTGCGTTGTATCGTCGGGTAACGGAAGGGCATAGACGGCGGAGAAACTCAAAACTCGCGACCTGAAGCCCGACGCCCGAAGCCCGAAGCCTGACTCAAGTTCTCTGCTTGAACCGATCCAGCAACGCGAATAGGACGACCGCGAGCGCGGCGTTGGCTAGCGCCGATCCTAGTTCGCGAGGCCAACTCCATTGCAGAGTAAGTCCTACCAAACCCCGTGCAATCGTGAAGTACACGATCTCATGGACGACGTAAAAGAAAAGGGTGACCAGAAACCGCGAGCCGGCATTCTCTACGTCCAGCTTAACGCCCAGGGACGATGCCCCGTATCCTACGACGGTTTTCGCGATCCCGTACAAGCCTAAGGGATGCCCGGTGAGCGAGTCCTGCAACAGCCCGATGGCAGCGCCGGTGAGCAACCCGGCGACTGGACTACGCCGCGCCACGGCAAAGAAAATCACTACCAGCAGCGGTAAATCGAAGATGGAAAAGAATTGAAATCGCAGAGGCACGAATGCCTGCAGAAAGACTGCGATCAGCGGAATCAGAATGGCTGCCGGAAGACTGAACCGGTAAACCTCGACCTGCTCATTCGATGTATAAGTGATGGGCACGCTATTGGGGTTGTTCCTGCGGCGGAGTTGGTTCGGTCGCCGGTTGCTTTGCTTGGGAATCAGGGGTCGCAGACGCGGGCTGGGACTGCCCGTCCGATCCTGCATTCGCGCCGTTGTCTGGAGCTTTCACTGCCGCAGGCTTGCGTGGCGTTGCCGGCTTCACGGCGGACGAATTGTCGCTCGGCTTAATTGCGGGAGAAACGTTCCCGGGATTATTCGCGCTGCCTGCAGAATCCCCACGCGGTTTCGGAGTTGTCGCCAGAGAGTTCTGGCCCAGGCTTGACTGCGCATGAGTTGACACACTCCCACCGCTCGGTTTAGGGAGCGCTGTTGTGGCCGATGTCCCTGACGCCGTGGGCGCGCTAAAAATCTTCAATCCGCTGGTCGGCGGCGGGGGTTTACTCGGATCGTCCGGAGGTCGGTCGGGAACCGAAGGCAACCGCTGCGCAAGAATATCTGCCGCTCGTATGGGCGTCGCTCCATCGGCCGCCGCCGGTTCCTTTTCTTCCTGCTGCGTGATCACCAGCACTTCTTCGAGACGGCTCAAGTCAGCCGCTGGCTTCACCCGGATATTCAGAAAGAGCTCCGGTCCCGGCGAAACCTTCGTAACCGTGCCCACCGGCAAGCCTTTGGGAAAAATCTGATCGCCCCCGCTGGTCACAACTCTTTCGCCCGGCTGCACAGTTTCATCCGACATCACTTTTTCAAGCACCACTTCGCCGAGCGCAGTCCCGCGCAGAACACCTTGCAGCCGCGATTTCTCCAGAATCGCTCCCACTCCACTGGTCTGATCATTGACCAGCAATACCTGCGAAGTGCTTCGGAAGACCCGTAGTACCTTACCGACAACGCCATCGGCCGTGATCACCGCCATGTCTTGCTTGATCCCGTCGCGCGAACCTTTGTCGATGTAAATCGATCGCGACTGCTCGCTGCCGCTCGATCCGATAACCTGCGCGGCCAGGGTCTTCGAAATGAATTGTTCCTTGAATCCCAGCAGCAATTGCAACCGGCGAGCCTGCTCCGCGTCCTGGTTCAGCCGAGCCTGCTCGATTCGCAGGCGTTCGATCTGGAGCTTGAGGTCGCGATTCTCCTGGCGCACCCCACGCAGATAGAAATAATTACGCCAAAGATTGCTGACGCTGCTCTGAAACCACACGATGCCCTTTTCAAAAGGAGTGACCGCGTCCACCGCCCAGACTCGAATCAAGCGCGTAGATTCATCCGGCGTAGAGCGCTTGACCTGGACCGCCAGCCCCAGCACCTGGACAAACAGCACGGCCACCAGGATGGTGACATTGCGGTAGCGGCTGATGAGGTTTTCCATGGCGGGCTTCCCTTAGTGTACTTCGCGTCTTCGTTCTGTTCTTACTCACGAAGGAACACGAAGCCTCACGAAGGCGATCGCGCTACTCGATCGAAATCTTGCGCAAGAGTTTGAAGTCGCTCAGCATCTTGCCGGTGCCCAGCACCACGCTGCACAGCGGATCGTCGGCGATCGAAACCGGCAGCCCGGTTTCTTCGCGGATGCGCTTGTCAAGATTCTTCAGCAGTGCGCCTCCACCAGTAAGCACAATGCCGCGATCGCTAATGTCCGCGGAAAGCTCTGGGGGCGTGCGCTCTAGGGCAACGCGAATCGCATTCATAATCGTCGATACGCATTCGCTCAATGCTTCCCGCACTTCGCTGTCATCCACGGTAATGGTCTTAGGAACGCCTTCAATCAGGTTGCGTCCTTTGATCTCCATGGTGAGCGGCTTGTCCAGCGGATACGCGGAACCAATCTCAATCTTGATCTGCTCGGCAGTGCGCTCGCCAATCAGCAAATTATATTTGCGCTTCAGATAATTCATGATGGCTTCGTCCATCTGATTGCCGGCCATGCGCACGGAACGTGAATAGACGATGCCGCTCAAAGAAATGACCGCGATATCGGTAGTACCACCGCCAATGTCGACAACCATGTTGCCGCTCGGCTCGGTGATGGGGAGTCCAGCGCCAATCGCCGCCACCATGGCCTGCTCGACCAGATGCACTTCGCTCGCCTTCGCGCGATACGCCGAGTCCATGACCGCTCGCTTTTCCACCTGCGTGATTTCCGAAGGCACTCCGATGACGATGCGGGGATGTACCAGCATCTTGCGGTTGTGCGCCTTTTGAATAAAATAGTTCAGCATCTTTTCCGTGACTTTGAAGTCGGCGATCACGCCATCTTTCATGGGCTTGATGGCCACGATGTTGCCAGGCGTGCGGCCCAGCATCTCCTTGGCTTCTTTTCCCACGGCTTCCACTTCGCCGGTGTTCTTGTTGATGGCCACGATCGAAGGCTCGTTCACCACGATGCCTTTACCGCGCGCATACACCAGCGTGTTGGCCGTGCCCAAGTCGATAGCGAGGTCGCTCGAAAAAACGCTGAACAGCGACCGCAGATTGTGCCAGCGGGATGCGCTCGAATGAAACCCGTTGTTCGATGACATGCGAAACTTTCTCTCTGATGGAGTCGGTCTTTTTCCGGTTTTTGTCCGGTTATTCTGGAATCTAATCTCTATCCTTAATTCTATGAGGGATTGCCATTGGTTTCAGCAAACCAAAGTAACTGTCCTTTCGAGGCCCGCGCTCAAGCCCCGCCCCGTTCACTGAATCACCACTTTCTTCTGCAGAGTATTGACTCCACCTTTGGCATTCTGCGCCGTAATCGTGATCGTGCTCTCGCCCGTCGCCAAAGGTGGCGTGAAGTAGTGGAACGCGCCGTCGTTTCCGACCACCGGCACCTCGCGCCCATTCACCATCACCCGCGCGCCCGCCTCAGTCTTCCCCGTCAACTCGATCACGTGACCATGCTGGATCAGCGGATCCAGATCCAGATTGATCGCCGCCGTGTCACTCCCCTTCGGAATGATGGTAAACCGATTTTTCTCGCTCTCGACCGATTCCTTGCCCGCAGCATCCTGCGATTGCACCACCCAGTAATAAGCCCCTTGCTCCAGGCCTGAGACCAAAACGTCGGCGGTATTCACCTTGCGATCCACAATGGTAGAAGAAAAGTACGGATTCCGGGAGATGCGCAGCCGGTAACCTTTCGCATTCGCCATCGGAGTCCAGGAGAATTCAATCGGCTTGGGATCATTCGACACGAACATCGGCATCATATTGGCCGGCGAAATTGGGGTTGGAGGACCAATTTCCTTCAGCTTGTCCATGCGTGGCGCCTCAGCCTGAAAGCTCACTTTCTCCCAGTCCGCCAAGCGCACCGTCTCGCCATTACGCGTGATGTCGCCAGTTCCCTTCTTGACCAGGATTTCATGCTGATCGGCCTTGGGATCGTTGCGCACCATGGCCGCGCTATCCGGCGCCAGAGATGCCGTCGCCCCCGCTACCACCACCTGCGACTTCGAACCCTGCACAAACGTGGCCGTCGCCAGATCCACCGTGCCCGTGCTCACCGCAACCGAAACGTTGGTCTGCTGCTGATCATTGGTCGAGTTTTCCTCGATCACGATCAGCGAATCCTGTTTGATGGTGTAGTTCGTGCCATCATTGAACACGATCTTGGCCATGCCTTCCGAACTGGTCTGCACGACATCGCCCTTTTCCAGCGGAATACTGTAGTCGGCCGTTCCCCAACTGTTGCTGCTCGCCTTCTTCACCCGAACCGTGCCATCAAGCGCCGTGAAGTGCGCCTGCTGCGCCCCGGCGCCGCCCGATTTCGCAGGATTGCCCGCCGCCCCGGCTACCACCTCCAGCATCTTGATGCCGAATCCATCCGCAGCCTGAATCGTGCTCTCGGTGAATTGCGGAAAGGCAAAATGCATGCCCGCAAACAGTATCAGCAGCACCGCCAGCACCAGCAGCGCCACGCTGCGGTACGTGACTGTCTTCCACGCAATGTGGATTCCCGGTTTGCTGTTTGAAGACACCGAAGGCACAGAGAAACCTAGCCGAACTCCAGAGAATATGGGGTACTTTCGAGAGTATCACAAGGCCTGTGAGCGCAAAACAGAGTAATCAAGTTGACACATTACGTTGGTGCCGTGTAGATGTGCTTGTTCCTGCGGCGGGCGGGTGGCCAATTCAAGCCGTTCTTTGGCTTGAGTGGGGCACTCCTCAAGCGTAAGCTTAGCTCATGCCTTGGGACTGAAACGATTTCACGCGTCCGGGCAGACGCACTTCGTCACCTTCTGCGGGTGCCCCAGGTCTCGCGGTTTTCGAGACCTGGGTTTCCGCACAAGGCCCAGCTCCCTCCCGAAAACAAACTGAAAACCGAGAACCGCCAACTGACAACCGCTTCGGCGTAGCGTTGGCGCCCACCCGGCTAGGCGATTTTAAGAGATCGCTTGAGCCTTTCGGCCGCGTCCTTCACGTTAGCATCAACCAAATCCTGTAGTTGTCGTTCGGTGACATCGAAGGTCCCCAAGACCGCGTGAGCAGCGGCGACAACTCGGGCGCGGGTCTCTCTCGCTTCTTCAACCCGCGACCGCATGTTTTCCTCGACGATTTTGTCGACACTAAGAATCTCTGCGAGGGCAAGGGTATCGAGCACCGAGACATCAATAGGTAAACTTATGCGCTGGTCTGGAATCCTACCCAGCTCAATGTCAGGGTGCGTCACGGACCAACTCCCGACTTTGATGCGGCCCGCCTCGCAAAGAAAAGGCAGCTCCTTAGTCTTCAACGTCCTTACTTCCCTGTTCATCTTGTCCACGATTCTCAATGGAATCCGTGCCGCGCCGGGTCTCTTGCCATCGACGGGCACCTCCGCCTCGGTGCCAACCGAACGGAACGTCGCAGCGCATCCTGATACTAAGACATCGACGAAATCGCTCTCATGAAACTTGCCGCGGTTTGCTTTCAGTTGTTTGAGTGCATGGCGAAGATCAGAGGCGTGGATAACAAACTCAACTGGCACTTTCACCTCCCCTGTTTTTGGAACTCGCGACTTCTGCACCGCCCTAACGATCGCTCGGGTTTCTAGGCCGACGGCAATCCCTTAGGCCGCTCAGGGAACAACATATTGTACGCCACGGGCGGGACCGGAAATGCGTGTACAAAGCTCTGGAAGTTGACTAAGATGTTAGCCTAGGCTAGAAGATGCCGAGTGAGGCCGAATACACTGGCGTTAGGCTGGACGAACTGGTCAGAAACGGTCGACGCTTCGTCATAGCAGAGCCACCCATCACACAAGGCAGACTCCACCGCAGAGTCATCGGAGGGCCCCCAGATGGCGGGGACGCTGCGCAGCGCGCCATTGATGGAAAGCCCCTGCTTTATTTCGATACCTATCTCAGCAACGACAAGACCTATATTTATGCGCGACACAGGGGCACCGCGAACGAATTCTTTTCGCAATTAGACTCATTGATATTCGAGCATGCAGAATTGAGGGGGGAGCGTTTTCTCAGCTACATCACGGTCAAGAACGAAACGTTTCGCATTTCGCTTGCTGTTCCGCTGATTACGTTGCTGACGGATGATCCGGAAGATTCGATCCGCTTCTTCAAAATCTCTCTTCCTTTCGGAGAAATATCGATCCAGTTCGGAGCCGTCCGCGCAACTGAAGACAACCAGTGGATCGCCTCTAAGCAGAAAGGCACTCTCACCAAGGTTGTAGAGAGCCCGATTCTAGGCTTCCAAGCTAGCGAGGAGAATAGGCGGCTATTTGTGCCGCTGTTTACAGGCCTTCATTGGGCCTCGCGCTATATCCCTGGCGACATATTGGAGTTCCTCATCAATGAAATCGCTCCTGCAGTTGCTACGCACTAAAGGCGAACTAATCTCGAAGCACACCCTCCTGGGTTATTTACCGACGAGGGTAAGAATTGTAGATGCGGAGCATCGTCCTATTAATGCTGTGCAGGTCGGAAAGCAGTTTCTGCACGGCGTAGAGATCATTACGAACCTCTATCCTGGCACTGTTCAGGGGGAGATTTTGAGCGATCTCGGCAGCACGAATCAACTCAGATTCGTGCACGGCAGTCGCGCCGGCAAGGGCTTTGGGTCCTCTTGGAAGTTCCACGTTAAGTTAGACCCCGAACAAGGGGCCGAAGAGGAGTTCCGTCTTGTTGAGTGCCATACCAAGACATCGGGGAGGGCTGCGATCAAGACCGATCTTGAAACGGACACGCACGACAAAGACACAATCGGGCTAGAAGTTAACATCCTATGAGAAACGCTGTTCTTCTTATTGTCATTCCGTATGTCATCAGCATTCTTACGAGGCTCTCCTCTGTGATCCTCGACGGAGCAACTCAAAAGAAGGCCTTTCTCGACGCCATGAATCTTTACAAGCCTGTTTCGGGTGCGGTTCTAACCCCGCCCGCTCAGTCCAACATTCTGAAGCACCTGTCGCACGCGCTTCTTAGGCAATCGGTGGTACTCACAATTGTGATGTATGGTTTTGCGGCGATCATTGTAATTTACGAGCGCAGAGATTACGGTCCTGGACTTGAATGGCTCTTGTTCTTCTTACTCCTCAGCGTCGCATTCCTCTGGTGGGTTCTTGCGTGCGATGTCGCGTATTTTAGTGCCGAGGGATGGCTTAAGTTCTCACGAGGGGACTGGGCGCAAATCCTTCTCTGTATATATGACCTCAGTCTGGCTACCCTGAGCATCAGGTTAATCTTGACGGCCCCTCATTTCTAAGGCCTGGCGGGATGCGCCGGGTTGGAGAAGACTGGCGCGGGGGGCCGGCTCGTCCGTCCGACCTCGAGGGTGCCCGTCCAAGCTGCGCTTGGGCGGGGTCCGTCGGGGGCCAATCCGAAACCTCCGCTTTTGCCCCGTGTCCCAAATTGGGAATCAGGCTCGCGATCCGGTCACTTTCTCCTTGAATCTTTCCCCTTGCAACAGATAACATAGAAACGCATAACTTATCTGCAAGATAATCATCGATCTTTGACAACCTAAAAACGGGCGCGGCTCACCGACCGCTCACCCGCTGAATCCGACCCACCGCACCTCCCGCGCGCGGTGTCAAAACGGAACCACGCGCCGCCGGGAACCACGCTAACTCCAATATTTCCAAGATTTTGCCTCTAACTACCTTTAGAACCATAGATCTAGGAGGCAGAAAAATTTCCGGTCCTTTGTTTTCTATATTTTGGGCGGAAACGAGAGTTTTTTTATTGTGGACCGCAGGCTCTCTGCGCGGTGCCAATCTGGGTCAGCCAAGATCCATCTTAATGAAAGCGAAGCACTTCGAGCGTGTGCCCAGCTCTTGCGCACAACTCAGGAAACGAATTGCAGGCGGCCGATAACCAGTGTAACTCCAATGTTTCCAAGATTTTGCCTCTAACTACCTTTAGAACCATAGATCTAGGAGGCAAGAAAAATTCCAGTCCTTTGTTTCCTAGATTTTAGGCAAAATCGAGAGTTTTTTTTGAAGGAAATTATGCACCAGAATATGTGCATTCCTGCGCGGCGGGGTTCCGGCTTCCGCTTGCTTCATACGAGCTAGAGATTTTCAGTCGTGAAATACGCTACTTTTCGCACCTCGGAGTCGCCGGAATATTGGCTGCGACCGGAAGTGGCGCCAGGTTCTGCTTTTGCAAAAGAGCGTTTACTGGCGCGATCTTCTGTTGATTAAGGTCGCGCCATTGCGTCAGCCGCTTGGCCAGATCCTGACAGTACTGTTCGACGCTGGCTTCAAGCAGAGCCGCCGGCCTCGCGTCGCCGCTCTCGACCATGAACGCGAGACGCGCTAGTTCACGATTCAACGGACCGAGTCCGAGATCCTCGGGCTTGCCATCATCGACGTCAGCAACCTGGTCATCCAGCGCCTTCAGTGCATCGGCTGCATCTTTCTTAGTGGCGTCGGTGCCCAGAGATTTTTGCCGGTCGGCAATTGCCGCTCGCAAGGCTCGCGCCTGAACGTCTCCGTCATAGGTGGCCGTCATTTGAGCCGAGACGTTCGATTCGACTTCGAACTGCCGCACCAGATCCGCCTGTGACGTCTGCACTCGCGGATCCAGTGTCACGGTTAGTGACTGGCGATAAGTCTTGCCGTTGACTTCGAGGACCAGCGAATACTCACCCGGCACCGCGAACGCCCCCGGCTGCAAATCGCGGGGAAAGTCACCGGGAATGGCATGATCGGAGCCCGTGTATTCGATGTAATCCAGTTGATTGCCATAGTAGCTGTAGCGCAACGTCTTCATCGCAGGATAACGAAGATCCCAGGCGAAGCGGTTGAGCCCGCCGGTTTTGGTGAGCGCAGGCTGGGGCGCAAACCAGTACTCGGGAGCATTGGCCGGCGCTTTGTCATACGGCGCAGGAATGTTGGTGAACTCCCGCACTAAATTGTTGTGCGAGTCGTAGATCGAAAGCTTGATGTCGCCTGCAGGCGCGGATTTCAGGAAGTAGTAAATGGTCGCGCCGTCTGGCGGATTGTCTCCGGCGGGAGTTTCCGGCGGAAGCGGCGTATCCTGCGACATGTCCCAGCGCACGCGCACCACGCTGCGCGGGCTGAGCAGATGCGCATCCGACCGCGGCCACTTCGCGTCGAACTGCCGCAGCGGCGTGATGTCATCGAGAATCCATAGCGAACGCCCGAATGTCGACGCCACCAGGTCGGTGTCGTGAACATCCAGGTCCGTCACCATCGTGGTCGGCAGATTCAATTGCAGAGTTTGCCAGTGATCGCCATCGTCCAAAGAAACATAAACGCCGTTCCATGTGCCAGCATAGAGCAATCCCTTGCGCACGGGATCTTCGCGAACCACTCGCGCGCTTCCAGTCTCAGGCAAGCCGGTGTTGATCAGCTGCCAGCTCTGTCCGTAATCTCGCGTGCGATAGACGAGAGGACGCAGATCGTGGAATCCGCTGACAACAACGTACGCAACCGCCGCGTCGTGGTGAGACGCTTCGACCGCAGTAATGCTGGCTTTCTCATGCAAACCGGGAATGGTCACGTTCTGCCAGGTCTTGCCGTCTTTCGTGACTTGCACCAGGCCATTGCCAGTACCTGCCCAGATCACACCTGCTTTCACCGGCGAAAGCGCAATCGTGTTGATCACAGTTCTTCGCGGATCGGCTTTCTTCTTCTCCGGCTCGGTCTTTTGCGTAAGGTCGGGACTGACTTCCTGCCAACTAAAGCCGCCGTCGTTGCTCTTCAATACATACTGAGCCGCGGCGTAAAGCGTGTGCGGATCCTGCGGCGAAAACGCAATCGGCACCATATTGGCCGTGCGGTATCGCGAGTTCCGCACCAACAGATGTACGATCTGCCCCGTCGTCTTGTCGAAACGGAGCACGGTACCATACCAGCCTCCGGCGTAAACGATGTTGGGATTGGCGGGATCGGGAGTGATGTAGCAGAACTCGAATCCTCCGGTCGGAGCCCAGTCGCGATACGTGATCTCGCCGTAATCGCTGCGGCTAGGGACAGCGGCGGTGCCGCTATCCTGCTGCGCGCCGTAAACGTAGTACGGAAAATGCTGATCGGTGCTGACGTGATAAAACTGCCCGGTCGCCTGGTTGTACCAGGAGCTCCACGTATTGCCGCCGTCCACGCTGATGACCGCGCCCTGGTCGACTCCGAGAATCATGTGCTGAGTGTTCGCAGGATTGATCCAGAGAACGTGATAGTCGTCTCCACTGGGTGCGCCCGCCCAGGCTTCGAACGTCCTCCCGCCGTCCTTCGACCGGTACATGGAAGTCTGTGCCACAAAAACGAAGTCCGCGTCCTTGGGATCGACAAAGACGCGGCTGAAGTAGCTGCTTCCCACAACGCGTGGATCGGTTGAACTGCGCTGCCAACTGGCGCCGCCGTCTTCTGACCGAAATAATCCCTGATTCACGATGGCGTAAACTCTCGTGCCGTGGGTACCAGGCGCTACAGCCACGCCGATGCGCCCCATCGGCTCAGTCGGCAGGCCTTTGCCCTCCACCGCACTCCATGTGGAGCCCTGGTCAACGGATTTATAAATCACGCCGTCCTGCTCCTTCTTCTTCTCAGGCTCGTCCGAACTAAATGGATCGTCGGGACGAGTCCACTGCGAAGCATAGAGAGTGTTTGGATTGTCCGGATCAGCCGTGATGTCGGGGACGCCCGTTTCCGGATCCTTGTACAACACTTTGTGCCAGTTCTTACCGCCATCGGTGGTCTTATAGATTCCGCGCTCGGCGTCGGACCAATGATCTCCCGCCGCCGAGACCAGAACCACGTCGGGATTCCGTGGATCAACAATAATGCCGGTGATGATGTGGGTTTCGCGAAGTCCGATATTGGTCCAGGTCACGCCGGCGTCGGTCGACTTGTATACTCCGTCACCCGGGGTTTGCTCGCCAGTTCCAACGTAGATAATCTTGGCATCAGACGGCGCGACCGCGACCGCGCCGATCGACCCTACGCGCACCTGATCGAAGATCGGCTTCCAGACGCGGCCACCGTTCTCCGTCTTCCAGACTCCGCCACCCGGAGTTCCAATGTAATAGACGGATGGCTGGCTGGGCACTCCAGAGACGGACGTAACCCGGCCTCCTCGATGCGGACCGATCAAACGCCATTGCATTGCCTGCAAAATGTTGGGAGGAACATCCTGAGCCACAGCCGTAATCGAGAGAACAAAAAGGAAGGAGATAGCTTGCTTGGCAGCACACTTAACATTTGTATAGTTCATTCCGCTTTGGTGGCTCCTTGGTTAAGCCGCATCAACATTGGTTCCGGAGCGGAAGTATAGCACTCTGAGTCCTCCGATTATGCGCTCCAGTGTATTCGACGCTGCGAGCCGCGACCCAGACGTGCGCGGTGAGTTGGCTGTGGCACTTTCTTAGGGAACGGACTAACATTTACCGCGACCGGCGAAATGTGCTGGCAGGGGAAGGTTCAAGTAGTCAAGGAAGCAAGGGCGCAGCTTCCGGTGAGGTTCTCTGGACTCGTATGACGGACAGTTCAAACTCAGATGGTTCGCGCACGAACTCTCAGTTGAAACGGTTGCTCGTATTTGCGCGTTCTCTCGGCGTTGTCATGCTCTGGCTTTTGTTCTTCACTATCGCGGCCAACGCGCAATCGGAACCCGCGCCGCCAGCGCCAGCACCGGCTGCTCCCGCCGATCAGACTGCGCCGGCAACTGAGGCTCATCCCGATCAGACTGCGGCGGAAATTACGGCGCACGAAGAGACGACGACCTTCAAGGTCAATGTTAAATTAGTGACGGTACGCGTGGTGGTGCGTGATTCGAAAGGCAATGCCGTTGGAAATCTTCAGAAGGAAGACTTTGAACTTCTTGATAATCGCAAGCCGCAAATCATCTCCCATTTTTCGGTAGAACAGCCGGGAGCTCAGGCTGCCAAAGAGCGGCTGACTTCGGACGCGAAACCCGGCGAAAAACAGCCGTCAGTGCCCGAGCGTTACATCGCCCTGGTTTTTGACGATATCCATTTAAAGTTTGGCGATCTGGCTCAGACCCGGATGGCTGCTGAGCGCCATATCGCTACATTGCGACCCACGGACCGCGTCGCAATTTTCTCGACTTCGGGGCAGACCACTCTCGATTTCACGGATGATCGAGCCAAATTGCACGACGCCCTTTTTCGCCTGCAGCCGCGGCCCATCGCTCAAACCGGAACCACGGAGTGTCCGGACATCAGCTATTACATGGCGGACCTAATCCTGAACAAGAACGATCCCCAGGCAGAGCAGGCGGCTGTTCTAGATGCCCTGACATGTCTCGCGCTTCCGAAGGGGCCGCCAGGGCAGTCGGGCGGGCAGGCACAGGCGCAGACAGCGTTGAACGCAGTCCGGGCGGAGGCCTCACGACAGCTGGCAATGGGAGGCCAGGAAAGCCGCCTTTCGTTGTTGACTCTGAAGGACGTCGTTCGGAGGATTTCAGTAATGCCGGGGCAGCGCAGCATTGTGGTTGTGTCTCCCGGATTTCTAACCCCTGAGGGCGACATGCTGAGCGACTACATGGACGTTGTCGACCGGGCTCTGCATTCCGACGTGACCATCAGCTGTCTGGATGCGCGTGGCCTGTACACTGTCATCCCGGGGACCGATATCAGCAAGGACCAATCCATAAACCCAGCTGCGGCCGCAGTGGAGGTTGAGTACCAGACTGCCAGCGCCCAGGCCGAAGGCGATATATTGTCAGACTTGGCAAACGCCACCGGCGGCGCGTTCTTTCATAACAACAATGATCTCGACGAGGGATTCAGGCGAGTGTCGGCCACGCCGGAGTATTTCTATACGTTGGGTTTCGCGCCCCAGAATCTGAAATTGGACGGCGGCTATCACAAGCTGAAAGTTTCGCTGAGAAAACCGGCAGGCCTGACTCTGCAATCGCGCAGCGGCTACTATGCTCCCAAGCACGCCGCGGACCCGGCGGAGGAAGCGAAGCAGGAGATTCAAGACGCCATCTTTTCGCAGGAAGAAATGCACGACCTTCCCGTGGAACTGCATACTCAGTTTTTCAAGTCCAGCGATGCTGCGGCCAAACTCGCGGTCCTGGCTCATGTGGACGCGAAACATCTTCATTATCGAAGGGTTGATGGCCGAAACACAGATGAGCTTACCGTGGTTTCCGCAATCTTCAATCAGAACGGAGTCTTTATGCAGGGCGCGCAAAAGACGCTCACCATGCGCTGGAAGGATGAAACGCTGGAGAACAAGTTGGGTTCGGGAATCACTTTGAAAACAAGTTTCGACGTGAAGCCGGGCAGCTACCTGGTCCGGTTAGTGGTGCGAGATGGAGATGGACAATTGATGTCCGCGGAAAACGGCGCTATCGAAATTCCGTAAGCAACGGAGGTTGGAATATGCAGCTTCGTCGAGCGATTCTTGTCAAGCGAACACTTTGTATTGCGGTTTGCCAACTGGCTCTTTTCGCACCAATGGCGCGTGCTCAGCAGTCGGCCCCGCAAGCCCCGGCCGGGGATACCGGCACAATCCATGCCGAGACGCGATTAGTGCTTGTGGACACCGTGGTGACCGACAAGAAAGGCAATTACATTCGCGATCTCACCATCAAGGATTTCAAGGTTTGGGAAGACAACAAAGAACAAGCCATCAAGAGTTTTTCGTTGGAAGATGACAGCGCGTCGCCGGAAAAAGCGCAGAAGCACTACCTGGTTCTCTTCTTCGACAACTCCACCATGGATGTGGGCGATCAGATGCAAGCGCGCCAAGCGGCTGCCAAGTTCATTGACGCGAACGCTGGTCCAAATCGCTTAATCGCGGTGGTTGATTTCGGCGGGACCATAAAGATTTCTCAGAACTTCACTGCAGATGCGGCTCGCTTGAAGCAAGTTGTCGCGGGGACGAAAACGTCGGCGGTTTCGCCGAACGCCGCGCCGGTCGAGGTTGCGTCACTTGCACCTCCTGTCGGCGGGACTTCTTTTGGTATGCCTTATCTGGGCAATGCAGAGGCCGACTTTGGCGCGCACAGCGTGATGTTGGCGCTGCGCAGCTTGGCGAAAAGCCTGGGCACGGTGCCCGGGCGTAAGACCCTGGTGTTCTTGACCGCAGGGTTTCAGCTCACGCCGGAACGTGAGTCGGAGCTGACCGCAGTGATTGATGTGTGCAACCGTTACAACGTCGCTGTCTATCCTCTCGACGTTCGCGGCCTGGTCGCTGGCAGCATTGCGTCACCTCAATCGCTTTTGCAATTTCCATCGCATCCGAGGGCCGGACAGTTATCGTCCGCGACTCTCACCTATAGTGGAAGTGGGAATCCACTCTATCCGCTGAAGCTCGCCTATTTTGATCCTGCGCAGCACGGCGGCGGTGGTGGGGGAGGTGGGGGTGGTAGCGGTGGCGGCCACGGCGGCGGGACGGGCGGCGGCACGGGTGGAGGAGGAACCGGCGGAGGAGGAACACACGGCGGAACTGGTGGAACCAGCGGAGGAGGAACGCACGGCGGCACTGGCGGTACAGGAGCTTCGACGATCGCAAGCCAAGGCTACGGAAACCCGCAATACAATCAACCTCGGCAGATCGTCCCCGATGTTCCGAACGTCGCAGACAGTCAGCAAGTCCTCTATCAACTGGCTGAGGGAACGGGCGGTTTTGTCATCGTTAATTCCAACGATCTGGTCGGAGGCTTGCAAAGAATTGCGAACGACCAATCGCAGTATTATGTCCTCAGCTATACCCCTCCCGAGTCGCCCGAAGGCGCTTGTCACACGCTGCGTGTGAAAGTGGATCGCGGCGGGACCATCGTCCGCGCCCGCAGTGGATATTGCAAACAAAGATCGCAAGACCTGCTCGCGGGAAACCCGATCGAAAAGCAAATGGAGACTCGCGCCTCGGGCGAGATGGCCGGAAATGTCACTGGCACAATGGAGGCTCCGTTCTTCTACACTTCGCCGAACACGGCCCGCGTGAATCTGGCTATCGGTATTCCGTCGAACGCGTTGAAGTTTGAGAAAGTGAAAGGGAAGCAGCATTCATCGGTGAACGTGCTCGGCATCGCCTATAAACCGGATGGCACGATTGCCGCCCGGTTCAGCGACACTGTCGACCTTGATTTCGACGGTAAGAAAGAATTGGAAGAGTTTCAGAAGCAGCCCTTCCACTACGAGAACCAGTTCGAGATTGCTTCCGGTCAGTACAACCTCAAGGTGGTGTTCAGCTCGGGAAATGACACCTTCGGCAAGCTGCAGGTGCCGCTGGTCGTCGACCCCTACGACGGCAAGCAATTCAGCATGAGTGGGGTTGCGCTCAGCAATCAATTCAATCGAGTTTCCGATCTGTCAACCGGCCTTGACTCGGAATTGCTTGCCGACCGGACGCCGCTGGTGGTGCAGGGCATTCAAGTTGTTCCCTCGGACTGCAATCGGTTCAAAAAGACCGACAATGCGGCGGTCTTCGTCGAAATCTACGCGCCGCTTTTGTTGGGACCTAAACCTCCGCAGGTGGGAGTTGAGCTGATGGTTGTGGATCGCAAGACAGGCGAGAAAAAAGTGGACGTCGCATCGCGCGCTACGAATCAACCCGGAAGCGCCGTCGCTCCGATCGGGCTCAAGCTGCCGGTGGCTACGCTTGCCCCTGGTTCGTATCGCGTCGAATTGCGAGCAGTGGATTCGGTGGGAAACTCTGCCAAGCTTCGCACGGCAGACTTCGAAGTCGAGTAGGCGGCAGAGAGGGAGTCCTCGCTCGTGCGGGAGCGCGTGTGTTAGAAATGCGCTCTAGCCCCGGACGCCTCGTCCGGGGATCCGAGCGAAGCTCGGCAAAGCATTCGTGGTACACCGCTCGCTTGCCGCTGCCTCACCCCGGCCTGTAGCATAGAGACAGTCATTCTTCCCGAGCATTCATCCCAGGAGGCTTTATGGCAACCGATGTCTTAACCGGGCCGTCCATCCTCGGCACGGCCACCCGGACCAAGGTTTATAAGAACTTTATCGATGGCGAATGGGTCGAGGCTTCGACCGGACAGACTTTCGAAGATCGCAATCCCGCCGACACTCGCGACGTGGTTGGCATCTTCCAGAGGTCGGGCAAGGCAGATGTTGACGCCGCCATCGCCGCCGCGAAGCACGCCTTTGCCCGGTGGCGTCTGATTCCGGCTCCGCGTCGCGCTGAAATTATCTATCGCGCCGCCGAGATGCTGTTCGAGCGCAAGGAAGATTTCGCCCGTGACATGACGCGCGAGATGGGCAAGATCCTCAAAGAAACCCGCGGCGACGTGCAGGAAGCCGTCGACACTGCCTACTACATGGCTGGCGAAGGCCGCCGCATGTTCGGACCAACAACGCCCTCGGAGTTGCCCAACAAGTTCGCCATGGCCGTACGCCAGCCCATCGGAGTCTGTGGACTGATCACTCCGTGGAACTTCCCGATGGCGATTCCTTCGTGGAAGCTTTTGCCGGCGTTGGTTTGCGGGAACACTTGCGTGATCAAGCCTGCGCAGGATACTCCGCTTTCGACTTTCAATCTGGTGCGCGTGCTTTACGATGCTGGTCTGCCTCGCGGCGTGGTCAACATCGTGACCGGCTTCGGGTCCGAGGTCGGCACGCCGATCACTGAACACGCCGACGTGCGAGCCATTTCGCTGACTGGATCGAGCGCGGTGGGACGCATCGTGGGCACTACCGCGGCGAAGAGTTTCAAACATTGTTCGCTCGAACTCGGCGGCAAGAATCCTATGATCGTGCTCGATGACGCCAATCTCGATCTCGCGATTGAAGGTGGTCTGTGGGGCGGCTTCGGAACCACCGGCCAGCGCTGCACCGCGACCAGCCGAATCATTGTGCAGAAAGGCATCTACGCAGAGTTCATCGAGCACTACGTGGAGCGAGCGAAAGCTTTGAAGGTCGGCAATGGGCTGGATGAAACGGTCGAAATGGGTCCGGCAATCAACGAGAATCAGCTTAAGACTGATCTTAGCTACGTAGACATCGGCAAGGCTGAAGGCGCCCGCTTGAAATGCGGCGGCAACCGCCTCGACAAAGGCGAATATCAGAATGGCTATTTCATGGAGCCGACGGTGTTCGTCGACGTCGATCGCAAGATGCGCATTGCGCAGGAGGAAATTTTCGGGCCGGTGGTCTCGATCATTCCGTGCGACGATCTCGAAGATGCCATCGAGATCGCGAATGGCATCGAGTACGGATTGTCTTCCGCGCTCTACACCAAAGACGTGAATAAAGCCTTCGTGGCTATGCGCGACCTTGATGCTGGAATTACCTATATCAATGCGCCGACGATCGGAGCGGAAGTGCATCTTCCTTTTGGCGGAGTGAAGGCTACCGGCAATGGCCATCGCGAAGGCGGTCTGGGCGCAATCGACTTCTTCAGCGAGTGGAAGGCGATTTACGTGGATTATTCCGATCGCTTGCAGAAGGCGCAGATTGATCGCGCGGACTAAAGATTTTAATCACAGAGTTCGCTGAGAACCTGCGCAGAGGGCGCGGAGACCAGCTACGCAGTCTCTGCGGGCTCGGCGGATTTTCTCGGCGCACTCTGCGATAAGCTTTTGATGTTGCCCCGGTCTGGAGCCACTCATGCCCATCACGCAAAGCCGTGAAATTGCTGCTGCTTCGCGCCTTGATAACGTTCGCTACGCCATTCGGGATCTGGCTTGCATTGCCGATGAGGTCATCAAGCAGGGTCACGCGGTGCTGCCGCTCAACGTGGGCGATCCAAACATCTTTGATTTTCGGACTCCTGCTCACCTGATCGAGGCCGTGTACAAGGCCATGCGAGATGGCAAGAATGGCTATGCACCGTCGTCCGGAATCAAGCCGGCCTTGGATGCGATCCGCGGGGAAGCCGCGCGCAAGGGGATCTCTTCGGTGCAGGACGTATTCGTCACGACTGGGGTGAGCGAGACCGTTGACCTCTGTCTGACTGCGCTGCTTAATCCCGGCGACGATCTGCTGACGCCGTGCCCAGATTATCCGCTGTATTCCGCGGTGCTGGCCAAGCTTGGAATCGGGCTCAACACGTATTACCTCAACGAAGAAGATGGCTGGCAACCCGATCTCGCCGACATCGAGCGCAAGATTACTCCACGGACGCGTGGCATTGTGCTGATCAATCCCAACAATCCGACCGGATCAGTTTGCTCTCGGGCAATGCTTGAACAGATTGCTGAGCTGGCACGGCGCCACAATCTGGTGATCTTCGCGGACGAGATTTACGACAAGCTGATTCTCGAAGACGATGAGCATGTGGCGATGGCGTCCGTGGCGCCCGATGTTTCCGTGGTGACGTTTGGCGGGCTGTCGAAGAATTATCTGGCGCCCGGCTGGCGCATAGGGTGGGGCATTGTTAGCGGCGATGCTGCGATTGTGAAGCAATACGATGAAGGCATTCAGCGGCTGCTGCGTTCACGCTTGTGCGCCAATCATCCCGAGCAGTACGCGATCAAGCCCGCCCTTGAGGGTCCGCAGGATCACCTTCCCGAAGTCCGCAAGAAACTACGCAGCCGCCGCGATCTTACTGTTCAATGGTGCAATTCGACTCCGCGTGTAAGTTGCGTCTCGCCACGCGGCGCGTTCTATGCGTATCCCCGCATCGACATCCCCGAAGGCGACGATGTCTTTGTGAAGGAACTAATCCTGCAAAAGCATGTGATGGTAGTTCACGGCTCCGGCTTCGGCCAGAAGCCCGGCACCAAGCATTTTCGGATTGTCTTCCTGCCCGATGAGAAAACGCTATCGAGCGCCTACGCCGCGATTGGGGAGTTCATCAGCAGCAGATATCGATAGTTCGGACTTTGGTGGCGCGGAGTTCTTGCTCAAAACCAAAGACAGGGTGTTTAGCGGCGGTCTGGGCGCGTTCGGAGAAAAAGTACGGCCCCACGCAGCTCTAGTTCGAGCGGGTGGGGCCGCGTTAAGCTGGGAGTAAAAATCCCCTAAGGGACCTACCCTCCTAAAGCCGCAAGCTGGCTAATGTTTGATCACCGGCTTGCTAACTTTCGCGATCGCAGGTCTTTGGGCCTCCTGCTGGGCCTTTTGGCGGACTTGATCAGGAGAGGGTTTGCCTTTCGGCTTAAAAGCTGAGGCAATCCCTGCCGGATGGAACAGCTTCGTCTGGTCAGCCAGTCGAATCTGCTCGTAGCCTTTGCGCTTCGCCATGATGCGATAGTCGAAGGCAATGTTGGAGGTGCCACCGCCCAGTTCACGCACCACGAAAGATGCGGCCGACTTCTGCTCCACATAGAGTCCCTTGCAGTCGCCGTTGGGAGTGAGGAAGACATGATAATCGATGTCCGTGTTAACAGTTTGGCCGAAGATCGGCTCCAGGCTGACCACCGCTTCCCCCTTCGAAAGGCGCGCGGTGCCGGCATCTTCAAACCAGCTTTCCGGGCCTTCGATGGCGGAGAGACCGACCTTGCTGGGGCCAACGTCCACTGCCACGCCGAGCGCGCCGTTGCAACTAAACGAGCCGCTGGTAGTCGCGGTGCATAGCGCGCCGGTATTTGGGTCGTAAGCGTATAGGGTCGGCAAGCCTGCTGAAGTACTGTCGTTGATGAAGATCCCGCCTGCGTAACCCTCGCCACTGGTGTCTGCAGTAACGCCGACAACGCCGTATTGTTGATCAGACGAACCGCTAACCCCATTTCCGCCCGAAGAGTCGCCCCAGACGCCCGACGTTCCAGCAAACAGTGTCGCGGACGACGAAGCGCTGACGCGTTCGCCGTAGACACCAAATCCCGCGCCGCTCGCAGTGTAACCCCAGACGCCAAGGGTTTCTTGAGTGTCGCCTTCCTCAGTCCCGTAAACACCGGCATTGAAGCTGTTGTCGTTGGCATTTGCGGCGTACACAGCCTCTTCCCCGGAGCCGTCAAAGGCCGCCAAGGGAAACTCTCCACCCGTGGCGCGGATCGGCTCGAAAGAACTACCTGATACCAGGACTCCGAAATTGCCGGTGGCAACCGAGATATCAATTCCGTCGCCGCTCCCAGCATTTGAAAGGCTTAGGGATGGGCTGCTGTCGTTGACGCTGATGCCGTTGTTGTTAGTGAAGGAGTTCGCCGCCGCCAGTTCGGGTACGACCGAAGCATTGACGGAGATGGTGCCGGAGGTCGTGATTGTTCCGCCAGACAGGCCGGTTCCGGCGGTAATACTGGTGACCGTACCGCCGCTGTTGTTGTCCGCGGCGCAGGCCCAGGACGAACCATTCCATTTCAGGATCTGCCCGGTGCCGCAGCTCTCCAGCCCCAAGCTGGTGCTGCCGCCCAGAGATACTGCTCCGCCGCCGGTCAACGGACTGTTGGCAGTTACGGTCAGGGACGAATGCGCGAGCATCGCATTAGTCACGCCGCCGGTCTTGATGCTCAGCGTCCCGCTCGTGGTAATGGGTCCGCCGGTCAGTCCAGCTCCGCTACCCACGCTGGTGACCGTGCCCGTGCCGGGGAAGGTCTGGCCGGATATGAAGGTCACGAGACCGGTATGGCTGACCTCGAAGGCCGTGCCATGAACCGACAGACTGGGATGGGTGGACTTGGGAAACAGGGTGAGTGTGTCACGGACGTCGCCCGTGCCTTTAAGGTCCAGTGTGGCCACGGGCGTGGTGGTTCCAATCCCAATATCTCCTCCGACGGTCTCGAAGATTTTGGAGTTTCCGATGGTGGTGGTCCCGGTGAATACA
The DNA here is from genome assembly GCA_035601995.1 of Terriglobales bacterium. Taxonomy (GTDB): domain Bacteria; phylum Acidobacteriota; class Terriglobia; order Terriglobales; family Acidobacteriaceae; genus JABDBE01. The sequence goes on along the minus strand of DATNNE010000170.1, from coordinate 53,091 downwards.
GGAACAAAGTCCGCCGTACCGCTGCCGGTGATGGTTCCCGGAGGCAGGACCGGTGCCTTCGAGTTCGCGGTCGGGGCCAGCATAAAGGAAGAAGCCGGCCTGCCTCCAATGGTCTCGGCGTCCAGCGCCTTCATGGCATAGGGAACGCTCATCAGCAGGACGCGCGGTTGTTCGTCCTGTCCATGGACCTGCACTCCCAGCCAGCGGGCTTCGCCGGAAGCGAAGACACTAGCGGGCAGTCCCTGGCTGTTGGTAGAGCCGAGCGCGACCGAATAATGTCCGAGCTTGTCGGGCTGCACGTTTTGGGTTTCCATCCAGAGGGGTGCCCCACCCTGAGATTCTTGATACAGGTAGAACGTCACCCCGACGGTCCCGGTTAATGGTTTGCCGTTCACGCCGGTCAACACACCACTGAAGTTCACCATCGGCGGCACGGCTACAGTTGCGGAAGCGGCTGCCGGTTGCTGCGCGGCCATCGGCACAACGCTGCAAGCCAGCAAAACCAACGCATACACCCAAACGCTGATGCGGTACATAGATTCTCCTCGTTTTTTTGATTTTTTACTTACGTTACCCGGGGATTAGGAACTGCCTTCACGCGCCAGAGATCCAGTGCTTTCTGCATTTCGGAATGACGGCCCCGGGACTGGAGCGCCTGAGGCCGTATTGCCTCCAGGAAGCCAGATTTCTCCCCCGAGATCTGGCCTTCCCGGAAAATCGATGACTTGCTAACAACGGGCGCCGGTTTGCCGAGCCACCGGACGCAGTCGAACACTCTCCTCCTTCTTAATCTGTTTGCTCAGCTGCGTACTTTCGTGTGCATAGTGTCGTCAACGCTGATTTCGTTTCATGCGCTCTCGTAGCGCAAGCAATTTCAATCTTGGAACTTCTGAGTGGGCGACCAGCAGTCCAACGAGAAATGAAATTGGTTGTCCTGCCTCCGGTAACATTGACGGAGTGAATATCTTGCGCGATCGCTGAGAAGCTGAAGAACAAGAACGTCATTACGAAGATCCTTGTATAAGAATTGGTTTTCATTGAAGCGGCTCCTCTTTTACGCCACGATAAGAGTTCTGATGTGTCTCACCCGGAATCCCCCAACTTGCGCGCGAAGTCCGATCAAGAATGTCATCGGATCGGGAGAAGACGCGGAGTTTCGCGCATCAACAAACGCGAGGGGCTCTGAATTAGCCCTCCGTTTGGAATGCCCGCTGCTTCGTGGTGCGAACTGTCTCCCAATTTGGCCGATGCTGACAATGCATTGAGGGTGAATTGCAGGTGATTTGCAGGTGAACGACTAGGTAGTTGAAACAGCGAGGATTACTGGTGGTACTCAAACCCCTGGGAGGCGAGACTGCGGCTCCTGACTTCTCTAACCTCTGAAGCAGCCGGCGATCTGGGATATCGGGATGTATGTCTTGCCCCTTGGCGGTCAGGGCAAGCGTAGCTTGAATATCCGTCCCTGCAGGGCCAGCCTGCCACGCCGAAGAGGAACGTCAATCCACCCTGGTCAGCACCACGCCCGTCGCATGCCCGTCCACGGTCGCCCGTACTTCCGCCGCTTTTCCAATTGGATAATCCTGCTGCTTAGCGTCTTTAGACACCAAAATTCTGACTGAGCATGCGGGTCGATTCTTGCCAGGTTCGGATTCAGACAGAATGATGCTGGGCGGCATGCACATTCCTCGGTCCGGTGGACAAGCTGCAGCACCGAGCAGCGCCGCGGCAACGATCCCGTGGACCCGAACCGTGCGGCGGTTCAATGCGGAGCGATGCTCGACGACGAAGCACACCCCGGCCGGCCTTGTTGGCATTGCACTGAGTGGGAGATCGGGACCGAGGGTCTTGGTCTCCGGCTGAACCTGCGCCGTCGAGCTTTGCGTTGGTCGGCTCTGGGGGGCTCCGCCGGTTGGAGTTACCTGGGCGGTGAACGCCACCATAGCGGTAAGGGAAAACAGGGGCAGCCAGCTATAGGGTTTCGGAGTCATGAAAAGAAATGCCTGGCTTGCGGTCCGGATTCGCAGTCCGCAAGCCAGGCCCCTAATTGTAGTTCGGTCAGAACCCGCTCATTTAAATCTGCGGTCCAAGTAGGCCTGTGCGTATCGGCCTCGCATGAAATCGCAAATGTGCACCTTCCCGTTTCCGGCGACGTCGCCAAAAGCAGCCGCAGTAAATGCTACGTCGACTGGTTCCTGGACTCTGGCCGTGAGGTAATCTCCCCATCGAGTCGGATTATCGTTGGCTCCAGCACACCCCGACACACTCTGGAAATATCCGCGCTCCCCTCCCCGGCTGTAGTCATCCGAGATCCCTATATAGGATTGCGCCGGTCCGCCGCCCGAAGAGGAACTACCGAATCCGACGACCAGTCCCAGATCACCGCGTGAATTGGCGGTGACATCCGCGTAGGAGAAACAGCTGCTCCCGCTGAAGATGTCAGCCCCGTTCAGAAAGGTCATATCGGAAATTTGGACGATGGCACCCGCAACGTACGCTTGCGGACGATTCGCACCATTCGCGTTCACCGAGTAGTAGGTTGCGAGATATTGAACGGGCGGACTACTGGCCGAGCCATCGTAGCCCACCGCAGAGCGTAGCGAGAATCCTATAGGGCTCGTGGACAGGTCAAAGGCCAACCAGTTGTTGCCGCTTTTTCCTCCCGTACACGTGGCTGGAGTGAAGTTAGACGATTCCACACTGACCACGGTCCAGAAGATTGAATTCGAGTTCTCAGGCCACCAGAAATAACGGTTCTGGCTACCGTTCTCGACCGTCACCAGAAACATCGTGTCGGTAGTACCCCGGGCCGGAACCCAGACGACTTGGCCAACACTGCCGGTCCAAGTGAAGACGCTCCCGTTGATACTCTGGCACGCCGCCATTTGGTCAAGGTTGTAGCGCCATACAATCGCCCCGGTCCAACCACCGTTCGTAATGCCGTTCGCGGTTATGTAGATGTAGTTGTTGCCCAGACCCAGATGCGGATAGTCAAACAAAACCCCGGCTCCTCCGTTGAGGTCGTAGGTGCACGCGTCGCCGGTGTTGGCTGCGTCGCGGACGTGGATCCTGATCACTCCGGTGCTCAAGGCCGAATCAACGAAGAGCTCTTCCCATATGGATACGTCCCTGCCGTGATCATGGACCGCGTCCTGATCGCAGCAGAAGAAAGGCGCGTCGCTGGGGCCAGAGTCATCGGCGATTCCGGTAAATGCGAGCCCGTGATTATTGGAGTAACCTCTCGACCAGTTTTGGCTCACAAACCACTTTTCACCGCTCTGCGCGATAGCGGGTTCCGCAGTGGTGGATTCACCATCCCCTATGATTGAATAAGGCTTGTTGATCCCGATGTAAAGGGCGCCGGGTGATGGGAGGGGTTCTTTGGACTCGTCCGATGCAGTCACCGCTCTTGTTTCCCGTTCATTGGAGCGCACGGGGAGCTGCGGGCCGGGAGGAAGTGGGCCCTTCCGTAGAACCATGTCGTCATGCAGTTTTTCCAGTTTTTCATCCAACATCTCGTGCTCCTCGGGAGTTAGTGGAGCCACGTGAGAGAATGCCCCTGGCCCGTTAGGGTGCAGGATAGTGTTCGTTGCAGTGGTGCTTCCCGTTTCAGCAGCAGCGGCGGCGAGAGGGATGAGAGACACGGCAAACGCTAGGAGCGTAGCCAGAACAAACAAGCGGAACTTCATTCGAAACCTCCTGATACCTGGGTGCATAATTGGTTTGCACTGCGTTGCAGGAATCCTTTCGACGCCCGACCACAATCAGGCTTGCTGAAAAAAAACTCCAAGCCTTCACAGATTGTCCAGGATACGAATAGAAACCCAGAATTTGCTCACGAGAAAACCCAATCTCTTATGGACGCCCGACGTGAAGTCCGAGCTTGGTGCCATTTGAACTGACGCAGTCCAACCGCCCCTCAACGTTAGCCTGCGTCAAACGCTCTCCTGTGTGTATGGTGTTTGGACTGTTGACTTCGTTTCATTGCAACCAGGCGCTTCGGTTGCTCCCGAACTTTATGCCAAGAATTTGTGCCAGCGCCTAGACACTGTATGGGGCATCTTGGCGCCAGCGCACTTTCTACTATCGTCGCTAGGAGAAGCAATGCACTGCGGGTGAATTGAAGGTGAGTCGTAGGTGAGCGGCTAAGATATTGAAAAATAAGGCTGATGTATTATTGTGCTGCGCTTGAAAGCGGCGGTGGTACAATCCACCGGTTAAAAACCCGCATCCACAGCGGGTCTGCCATGGATATACCCTCGTTGATCTTCCGTTTCGGGCCATTTGAGGCGCGGACGTGTGCCCAGGAGTTGTCCAAAAATGGGACAGCGGTAAGGCTGCGTGGTCAACCCTTCGCAATCCTAGAACTGTTGCTTAGTCGTGCGGGCGAGGTCGTGACCCGGGAGGAAATCCGGCAGAAACTTTGGCTGGCCGACACCTTCGTCGACTTCGAGCACGGACTCAACACCTCCATCAAGAAACTTCGCCATGCACTCTGTGACTCCGCCACGGAGCCCCGCTATATCGAAACCTTGCCGCGACTGGGGTATCGTTTCATCGCCCCGGTTACGGCTATCGTCGAAACGCCATCAAACAAAGCGGGCAATCGGGCGATCGATAGTGCGGTCGCAGTCTCCCAGCCTGAACCCGCGATACCACCTCGACGGTCGTTCGCCTGGTCCATGGTCTTCGTGCCTGCGGTTGTGCTGCTGGCTGGAGCGGCTTTGGCTTTCAATGTCGCAAAAGCGCGAGATCGGTTCTTTGCTCTGTTTCGGTCTACGAAAAATGCGTCCGTGGCAGTCGCTTCCGCCCCCAAACCGCCGCGCTCGATCGTGGTTCTGCCGCTGCAGAATCTTTCCAATAGCTCGGCCGAGGACTACTTCGCCGATGGCATGACCGACGAACTCACCACCGACCTCGCGCAGTTCGGAAGCCTGCGGGTGATTTCCCGGACTTCCGCCATGCACTACAAGGGAACGGCCAAGACAGCCCCCGAGATTGGGAGGGAACTCGGCGTGGATACGCTGATCGAAGGAACGGTGCAACATGTGGGAAACCGGGTCCGGATTCGAATCCAGGTGATCGACTCGGCCAGCGATCGGCATCTTTGGGCGCGGAGTTACGATCATGAACTCAAAGATGTATTAGTCCTGCAGAGCTCAGCGGCGCGTGATATTGCGGAGGAAGTCCAGGGAAGAGTCGCTCCCCAGCAGGCAGACTTCAGACCGGTCAATGCGAATCGCGTAGACCCAGGCGCGTACGAGGCCTACCTCAAGGGCCGTTACTTTTGGAACAAGCGGACCGAGGACGGTTTGAAGAAGAGCATCGATTATTTCCAGCAAGCCATCTCACAGGACCCCAAGTTCGCGATTGCATATGCAGCCTTGGCTGATAGTTACTCGATCTTGGGCTCGGATGTCTTGCCCGCCCGATTGGCAAGTTCGAAAGCCCATGTCGCAGCCAGTAAGGCTTTACAGTTGGACCCGACAATTGCCGAAGGCCACGCCGAACTCGCTCTGGCGGAATTTTATTACGACTGGGACTGGCCGCGATCTGAGCAGGAGTTTCGGCGGGCCATTGAGTTGAATCCGAACTACGCGACTGCCCATCAGTGGTACAGCTACTATCTTTCGGCGATGGGACGTTTTCCGGAGGCTGTGGAAGAGGCCCGAAAAGCACAACAAATCGATCCACTATCGCTGTCGATCAATACCACACTGGCCGGGCGCTACCGAGACGCAGGGCAATATGCCGAGGCGATCAATTTCAGTCAGCGGACTCTGGAAATGGATCCGAACTTCGTGACCGCGCATATTGCCCTGGGAGCAACCTACGAAGCAGAGGGAAGCTGGGCGCAGGCCATCCTCGAGTACCAGAAGGCGATTGAGCTTTCCCAGAACAGCCCGCCTGCATTGGCGGCCTTGGGTTGTGCATACGGCTACGCTGGCAATCGAGACGGAGCACGCAACGCTCTAGCCAGTTTGCGGGAGGCATCCAAACGTCACTATGTCTCCGCTTTCGATATGGCCACCGTTTATGCCGGCTTGGGCGACAAAGACAATGCATTTCATTGGTTGGAGAAGGCTTACGCTGAGCGCGAAAGTCAAATGGCATTTCTAGGCGTTACGCGGCGGCTCGATGGATTACGCTCGGACCCGCGCTTTGCCGATCTGCTGCACCGGATGCATCTGAGCAGCCCCATCGTTTCAAATTCATAGCGCTACCGATCCCGAGAAAACCGATCGCAACCGACTTGGTCTTTGCGGCAAAATCTGCTTAAATCGGATTACAGCCAAGAAGTCCGCCGTGATCGACATTCACTGCCATATCCTTGCCGAGGTTGACGACGGCCCTAAATCCTGGGACGTGGCCGAGGAGATGTGCCGCATGGCGGTCGCGGACGGCATCGAGCACATCGTCGCCACGCCGCACGCCAACGACCGCTATCGTTACGACCGCGAGTTCCTGACTCGGACGCTTGACTATCTTCGGCAACGAGTTGGCCCGACTCCTCGTCTCAGCCTGGGATGCGATTTCCATCTCTCGTATGAAAATCTGCAGGATGTGATGCTGTTTCCGGATCGCTATGCCATCGAAGGCAGCCATTACCTGCTGGCTGAACTAAGCAACTACAGTGTTCCGGTTCAGATAGAAGAGCACTTCAGCAAACTGCTGGCCAAAGGACTCACGCCGGTGATCACGCATCCGGAACGCAATCCGATTGTGCAGCGCACTCCGCAACGGATGCTGCAGTGGGTCGAACTCGGCTGTGTGATCCAGGTAACCGGATCAGCATTGACTGGACGTTGGGGGCAGGCTGCATGGCAAACCGCGGAATGGCTGCTCAAGCGAGAAGCTGTCCATGTGCTGGCGACCGATGCGCACGATACTAAGAGTCGTCCGCCGTTGCTTTCAGCGGCACGCGACGCGGCCGCGGAAATCTGTGGTGAAGAAGTGGCGCGCGCGTTGGTCGACGGCAATCCGCGCGCAATTGTTAGCGGACAACCCCTGCCTTATTTTCCCGCTCCGGTGATGAAGAGCTAGATCAACAATCTGGGACGCGGATTTCACGGATGAAGACGAAACCCGCGTCGATCCGTGTGAATCCGCTTATTGTCTTTGTGGGTTTGCCGTGGGTGGCGTGCTGGAGGGAGTCGAGATGCTGCTTGGCGCTTGCGATTGGCTCGTCATGGCGCTGTCCGGATTCAGCAGATGCTCGTGATCTGGACCCAATCCTAGTTTGATGAGCGCGCGAGCATCAGGCGTGGTTTTGGACTGCCAGTTATTGTCCGCCTGATAACGCTGCATCGCCTGTTGGGTCGCTTCATTCCACACGCCGGATGGCTTCCCCGTCAGGTAATGCTCGCGGATCAGGGCTTCCTGAATTTCCAGCGTGCGCTGCGGATCGATCTTCTGCTGTCCGTGTCGATTAGCGGCGGATTTTCGCGACTTCTTGCTCGTGGTCGAGTGCGCTGACGTACTGCTCGACTTGGAACTCTTCTTTAGAGCGCCCGCAGAAGTCTGGGTCGCAGGCTGCGCTGGCGTCGCGGGCTTGTTGCCAGTCTGACTGTCTTGGGCGATCGACAGCGTGGCCGCGCAAAGCGCGATGCAGGTGACCGCCGAAAACCTCGTTAGTAAACCCAACAATTGTCCTCGCAACCGGGAGCGGGCACTGAGTAATGATCCCCGATCGGGGCTCCCAGTGCCAGTCTCCATGGTTTGTATTCAGGTTACGGAAGTGTACCAGCCAGGAAGATGGTGCCGTCCTGACGGCCCGAACCCCGCTGGCGGACCAGGAACACGACGTCCTGTCCGCTCTTCAGGGATGAAGAGATGCGGCTAAAGTCATCCTCGGAATTCACCGCTTGCTTGTTGATCTCGAGGATAACGTCTCCACGGGTAAGACCGACATCGTCGGCGAAAGACGACGGCTTGATATCCTGCACGATCACGCCCTTGCCGGCAGGGATGTCAAGACGGTCGGCCATTTCAGAGCTGATGCCGCGAACCGTAATGCCCAGTTTGCTCTCTTTGGGGGCTTCCTCCGCGCCGCCCTCGTCGTCTTCGCCGAGGCGAGCGGCAAATAACTTGGCCCGATCGGCAACCGTGACGGTGGCGTCCTGTTTCTTGCCGTTGCGCACGAAGCCGAGCGTCACTTTGCTGCCCGGTTTGCGGCTGGCGATATCGGCAACGAGTTCATCACCATTCTTGACCGGCTTGCCATCGACCGAAGTAATAGTGTCGCCGACTTTGAGTCCGGCCTGCTCTGCCGGACTGCCCGCCGTGACTGCGGAAACCGTTACACCGCCCGCGCCAGCGCCGTAGACACGCGCGATTGCCGGATTTTCCTGGGCGTTGAACATGATGCCAATCGAGCCACGCGCAACCCGATGTTCGGGCGCGATGAGCTGGTTGTAGACACTCACAACCGTGTTCGAAGGCATGGCAAAGCCAACGCCCGCATACGCATTTGTATCGGTGAGAATCGCGGTGTTGATGCCGATGACTTCGCCGGCCATGTTGACCAGCGGTCCTCCAGAGTTGCCGGGATTGATCGCCGCATCAGTCTGGATGAATGATTGGAATTGCCGGTTGGGAACGATATTGCGACCTTTCGCCGAAACAATCCCTGCAGTAACCGTTTCCGACAGGCCAAAGGGACTGCCTACTGCAAGCACCCAATCTCCCACCTGCATACCATCGGAATTGCCCAGCTTCGCGAAAGGTAGAGGCTTTTCGGAGTCGATCTTGATCACGGCCAGATCGGTTTCCTGGTCGGAACCGATCACTTTGGCATCGTGCAACACGCCCGGTGGATCATCCATGAGCTTGACCCGAATGCGGTCGGCTTTCTCCACCACGTGCCGATTGGTGACGATGTAGCCTTTGGCATCAACGATGACTCCGGAACCCAGAGAATGCTCGCGAATCGGTCCATTGTTGCCCTGGCCTCCGAAGAATTTATCGAAGAAGTCGCCGAAAGGATCCTGATCGTCCGGCTGGTCGGGATTGCCTCCGCGTCCACGCCGATGGGGGTTCTTAATCGTAGATTCGGTGTTGATGTTGACCACACTCGGTTCCAGTTGCTTGGAGATTTGCGAGAACTGGCTTGAGAGCTGCTGCGGCGAGGGAATGCTCAACGGGGTTGCGTCTGCGGCCTTCTTCTCCTGGCCTTTTACTCCCTTAGAAATGATGGTTCCGATCAGAATGCCGACAGTCAACGTGGCCAAAATCGTGAGCGTGTATGCTGGGCGGTTCGCCTTCAGGCGCGCCCAGAAACCGCTGGCAAGCGGGTCCATAAGAACTTCCTCCAGTAGTAACAGTGCCTTAACATTATACCTTTTCGCCGAGAACGAGAGCTTTGGCGGTCGCGCGCTTCTATTGCATCGGCTGTCCCGAAGCCAGCACACCTTTGCCCGTAATCCAGGAATGGATTTCGGGCTTCATCAGTCCTGCCTTGATGGACGGATCGTCTTTCAACAAAGTCGCTGTCTCTTCCGCGCCAACGCGGAAGATAGCAACCGCCCGCAACTCGCACGGAGCGTTCAACGGGAACGGCCCGGCAACCGCGATCTTGCCCTGCGCCGCTATCTGTTCGATGGAGGCGCGATGCTGTTTCAGCACGTCCATAAACCCGGGTGCATCCGGATTCCATTTCTCCCCGCGCTTCATCAGCACCAGCGTGTACTGCTCCATCCCCTCAGGAGTCGCGGGTGGGTGAATGGCGTCGGCATCGATCAACCATGGTCCGTGTATTTCAGCGGTGAGACGGCCCGCTTTGATCGCGGGATCGCTGTTAGTCCAATCCTGCACCCGCGCAACCGAGTCCGCCTGGAACACGAAGATGCCACGTAGCGGTGTGTCCTCCTCGAATGGTCCAGCGATCACAAGTTTGTGTTCGCCATACATCTTTCGGATGTTGGCCATGTGTTCCTCTTGCAGCTTTTCGCCGGCTTCTTTCGTTAGTTGCGGAGCGTTGGCGGGACGATTCAGCAGTACGAAGAAATACTGCGCGGGTTTGGCGCTCGGCTGGGTCTGGTCTTGCGTCAGGGCGAGGTTGGCTGTCGCAAACAGGCACAGCACAATTATCCACCTGAAGGGAATTCTTCTCATATGCGAAACACTCAGCATAAGCTTGCCTCGTTTTGGACGTCTATCCCTGCTTCTCTCCTACCTTAGACGTTGGAATTGGAAATTTCACCTCTCGTCACGAAGTTGCCACCACGCATGTAGGGCGGACTCTACACTTCACGGGGAAAGGATTTGAATTGCACTTCATGCGACTTTGAGGTGACTTTCTTGTCGGCGTCCGTGTGGTATTCGGTCAGCGTGCCTTTCACGAGGTAAAAAGCCTCGTCGGAAGGAGTCTTGCCCTCCCCGCGGCCGATTGTGCCTTGGAAGTCGTACCAGACCCCGTGCACGGTGTCGGTCGTGAAACTGAGTTTGGTTCCTTCGAGCTTTCCCTGTTTGAAGAACTGATCGAGAAAGGCACCCCGATCGCTTTCGGAATCACCGTAGCGCGAAACGAAGCCGGTGACCTTGCCCGCATCCTCGACCGTGATCTGGACGAATTCGCCTTCGCGCAAAAAGCTGTACATCCCCGAATAGTCTGCGGCGGGAGTCGAGTTCTGCGGAGGATTCTGACCGGCCAGCAGTGAACTACAGGCGAGCAATGAGAGCGGAAGTATACCTGCCAGTTTCATATCGGTATTAGAGCACGGAAATTCATGCCCAGAAACTCTTGCGTGGGCGTTGAAAGCCGCTAGCACAGCTATAATAGGACAACTCTCGCCGGTTGTAAGGATGGCATGAAACAGGGCCCGCTGCTGATTGACACCTCGCGCAAACGCAAGCCGGCTCCTATGGCTGTGCCGACTTTGCTGGTAGCGCTGGACCCGTGGCACAAAGTCTTTCTGCGGAACCTGGGAGACTTGTTGTGGCGTCGGCGAAAACCGCCCTTGCAGTTGGTGTCCCGGCCAGCAGATTTTTGGCCTGACGTTTTCGTTCCGACGCGAATGCCCTGGACCCAGTTCCTGGAGTCGACTTTCTGTCACGTCCTGGTGATTGCGGCGTTATGGGGCTGGTCTTTGCTCTGGCCGCAACGTCCGCGGATGGTGCAGCCGGCCGTGTTCCACAGCTCCGATGTCGTTTATTACGATGCTTCGGAGTACCTCGCGCCACTCGATACCGGCGGAGCCCATGCTCGATTGCCGCAGAAAGGCGAGCCAGCGCATGCGACGCAGCCAATCATCTCGGTGCCGCCGGAAGCGGATAATCGAATGCAGACGATTGTCGCGCCTACGAATGTGAAATTGGATCACGATGTGCCGTTGCCCAACATCGTGGCCTTAGGGCGTCCGACGCCGACGATTCCGACCGCCGCGATGGCCGCCTCGCCTTCGGATTTGAAACTGCCTGTGCTGCCCGCATCGGTGGTTGCCCCCGCGCCTGAGGTCAATTCGGCGATGTCGAGGCGAAATATGCAGGCTCCGCAACCGGCGATTGTCGAGCCCGCACCTGACGTTACAGATGCGGCTTCGCGGAGACTGAGCGACATTAATATCGGACATGCGCAGGTGGTAGCACCGGCGCCGCAGTTGCCAGTCAGTGCCCAAAGAGCGTTGTCGAATATGCCAATGGGAAATTCCGGCGGCGCAGTGGTGCCGCCACCGCCTTCAGTGCAGGGCTCTGGAGCCTCGCGCGATGGACGACTGATTGCGCTCAACCTGCATCCCGCTGCTCCCAGCGGACCCGTCGATGTTCCAGCGGGCAGCCGCCGGGGGACATTTGCTGCAACTCCCGAAGGTAAGCCCGGCGCAGCGGGAACGCCGGATATCCAAGGGGACAATCGCAATGTTTCTGGCAGCTCAGATCCAGCAGGCTCGGGCAACAGCGCGAACGGAGCGCCGCCTGGACTTTTTGTTGGCACAAGCCCCAAGCCGGGGAGCACGTCGGCTGTCGCTGGCGGCACTGCGGGACTGCCGAAGGCGAAGTCCTCCGACAACGCACTGATCGCCACTGCAGCGCCGCCGCGGGTTGCAGCTACGCCGCGTTCTTCCGAGATGCTGGCCAACGCTCCCAGTGAACTCGAGCGCAAAGTCTTCGGCGATCGCAAATCGTACGCGATGATTCTGAACGTACCCAACTTGAACTCCGCGGGCGGGAGTTGGGTCATGCATTTTGCCGAGTTGAAGGACGCTGAAAAGCCGGGCGAGTTGGTTTATCCGGCGGCCACGCAGCAAGTGGATCCGGGATATCCGCTGGAGTTGATGAAGCAGAACGTTCAAGGCACAGTCATACTCTCGGCGGTCATTCGCGGCGACGGATCGGTCGGCGAAGTGCGAGTTCTCCGTGGAGTGGACGATCGCCTGGATCAGTACGCCAGCGCCGCTCTATCGCGTTGGCGATTTCGTCCGGCCTCTAGAAATGGCGATCCGGTCGCGCTTCAGACGGTAGTCATGATTCCATTCCGGCCCGTGCGGAAGCCCGGTTTCTAGGAACCTTCGCCACGGATTTCGCGGATCAACCCGGATACGTCTTTCCTTTTCTTTTCTTCCTTATTTATCCGCGTGATGGTTGCAAATCCGTGGCGAGGTTCTTGCGGTTAGCTATGCTTCACTCACTCCCGCCAGCGCCAGTAGCGTGAGCAATATCCGCTTGAGTCCCAGATCGCGGCCGGTGCAGTCGAACCACTCTTGCAGGGTATGGGCGCCGCCACCCACGCCACCACCGCCAATCGCGATAGCTTCTCGACCAAGCGAGAGAGGAATGTTGGCGTCCGTCGAAGCGCGTTGAATTTGTGCCGCGTTGCCGAGGTGCGCATCGACGGCGCGAATTACTTTGAGAATGCGAGCGTTGCCATCGAGTTCGCCAGCCGGACGATTGCCGATAGGCACGACTTCGCAGCTGAGGCCCGACGATCGCTTCTGCGATGAAATACGCCGCTCGCTCGCCCGCGATTCTTCTTCGACTGCGTGATCCAGTGCCCGGCGCAAGGAAGCCTCCAGGCGTTCCATCTCGGCCATCGAGGTGGAGCGTATGTCGACCCGCATGCTGGCCGACTCGGGAATGGAGTTCACGGAAGTTCCACCTCGAATCACGCCGACATTGAAAGTGGTTTTCGGCGAGGACGGAACCGACGTCTGAGAGAACGAGTGGATGCCGCGGGCCAGGACGAGGATGGGGTTGGGCATGCCGAAGTCGCTCCAGGAATGTCCTCCGGGTCCGCGCACGATAATTTCGAAGCGGCGGCTGCCGAGAGCCTCAGCCACGATTGTGTCGGAACCGGCGCCGTCGAGGATCAGATTGTAACGAATCGAGTCTTTCCACCGGGCCTGGGAAAAAATGTGGCGCATGCCGCGCAGGTCGCCTTCGCCCTCTTCGCCGACGTTGCCGATGAACAGGATGGGTGAGGCGAGCGCAATTTTGGACGCGCGAAGCGCGGCTGCCACCCCCAGCAAGGCCGCGACGCCGGCGCCGTTATCCGAGACCCCGGGTCCGTAGAGGCGATTGCCCTGCTGTCGCAGGTTGAGCGGAGTTCCCGGCGGAAAAACCGTATCGATGTGAGCGCTGAGTGCAGTGAATTGCGCGGACGTCGATTTAGTCGGTTGTTTGGAGGTACGAACGCCGAACACGTTGCCCACATCGTCGGTGCAGACCTCTTCCAATCCAAGCGCACGAAACCGTTCCTGAAGCCACTCACTGCGGGCTGCCTCACCGAACGGAGGAGCGGGAATGCGAGCCATCTCCAGTTGCAAGGCCGCGAACTGAGCTTCCTCCGCACGAAGCCAAGCGAACATCGCGCGGGTTTCTGGCTGCGCAGCCAGACGCGCGATCTCTTGTTGGACCGTGGGAGATACTAGCGGCACTTCCGAGCGCGGGCTGGAGGGCATGACTTGACCACGTCATCTTACAACGTCATGATGAAGTGAGTGTGAGTTTACGGTGGCTGAAGTCACCGGGAATCCCGTCCTTCGGCAACTCCGGCTGCCGAACCTGCAATCTAAGTTGGTAGGCTTTCCCGCTCCGATTTCGCTACACTAGGGTTATGAAACCTCTGCGAATGGCTTTCATCGTGGTCATGGCCGTTGGCCTGTGCGGCCCGGTCTCCCTCAGTGCGTTCGGAGATGAGGGACCGCTCGATACCGCCCAACCAAAGGGGGTCACGCCCGACGAAATCATTCAGCGCTTTGCGGCTAAGGAAAAAGAGTTCAAGACCGCGCTCGACCAATACGGATACCGGCAGACCGTGAAGGTGCAAACCATTGATGGCGACACCCCGGATGGCGAATATCAGCAGGTTTTCGATGTCTCCTTCGATGATCAAGGGAAAAAAGTGAAGAACGTGGTTTTCGCGCCGCAATCGACGCTGCAGCGCATCATGATGACTGAGCAGGATATCGACGACATCGAAAACCGGCTGCCGTTTGTCCTGACCAGTGATGAGATCGGAGAGTACAGCATTCTCTATGTCGGACAGCAGCAGGAAGACGACCTGCACTGCTACGTTTTCGATATCGCACCCAAGCAAATCGAAGGCAAGAAGCGATATTTTCAGGGTCGCATCTGGGTAGACGACAAGGATTTTCAGATCGTGAAAACCTTCGGCAAAAGCGTGCCTGACATTCGCAAGAAACGGGACAGTGAGAACCTCTTTCCTAAGTTCACCACCTATCGGGAGCAGGTTGTGGACGGTCCCTACTGGTTTCCCGTCTACACGCGCGCGGACGACACTCTGCATTTTTCCGCGGGCGACGTGAAAATTCGCGAGATTGTGAAGTACACCAATTACAAGAAATTCGGATCGAACGTGAAGATCACCTACGACGGCAAAGAAGTGCAGAAGGATCAGGGAAAAGCCACGCCGCAGCAGCCGCCTCAGAAATAGCTGTCAGCACCTAGCTATCAGCATTCGGCCCGTGCAAGAACCTCGCCACGGATTTGCGCGGATCGCCCGGATTCGAAAAGAGAAGAAAAGAAAATGAAGAGGTATCGGTGTTAATCCGCGAGATCCTTGCAGATCTGTTTTGGCTGAATGCTGACTGCTAACGGCTGACCTCTGATTGCTCAATAAAACAAATACTTCCGCCACTTGTCATCGGACCGACCCATCAGTCGCATAATGTGGCGGCTGGTGTGTAGATTGAAGGCTCGGGGCTCGCGCATGAGCTTCATTCCTGCTTCGGTCGGCATTTGGTTTCCCTTGCGGCGATTGCAGGGATGGCAACAAGCCACCAGATTTTCCCACGTGGAAGCGCCTCCGCGAGAACGGGGCACGACGTGGTCGAGCGTCAGTTCGCCCGAGGCCAACACTTCACCGCAAAACTGGCAAGTATTGCGATCGCGCAGCAGAATGTTCTTGCGCGAGAGAGCGCGCGTCTGGTGCGGAATACGTCGATATTCCAGCAGTCGGATCACGGACGGCAAACGCATAGCGACCCGCGCGGCGTGCAGGAAGTGTCCGTTCTCCTCCTCTGTCATGGCAATTCCCTTGAGCACCAGCACGATTGCGCGGCGCGCAGCACACACATTGATGGGTTCGTACGACGCATTCAGCACCAACACCGGCGCATGGAGAACATGTGGGCCGTCGCCTTCTGAACGGGTGGCTGTGGTCAGCGGGGAAGGCAAGTGAGCCCGTCCCACGCCACTCATCGAATTGTTCCACTTCCCTGACATTTGTTTCTCAACAGCCGAGCCCCGCTCGGCTCGACGGACGATGGCGTCCGTCGCCACGTGATCTCATCCGGCGGCCGCCATGGTTAGCCGGGCTTCCGCTTCTGACGCCCGTATTGCATGTTGAGCCTCGGTCTTCAACGTTCGGGCTACTGTCGCTACATAAACCTTCGAAGCCCCAGCCCGTCGTAAAATGCGCGCGCATTCTGAAACCGTTGTGCCGGTGGTGAAGACGTCGTCTACCAACAGGACCTCGCGTCCGTTTACTTCGACGGGATTTGCCACTACGAACGCGCCACGAATATTTTCCCGCCGCTGGTGTCGGGAGAGCCCGATCTGAGATTTCGTTTCGCGCTGGCGTTCCAACAAACCTGGAATCAGTTGGAACCGGGCCGCAGCAGACTTCAGCTTCAACGCGGCACGAGCGATCAACTCGGACTGATTGAATCCGCGCTGACGGAGCTTCCTGGAATGCAACGGCACGGGCACAACCAGGACTTCGTTTCCAGAAAAAAGAGGCTGCAAATCTTCGATTGCTTCCACGAGCATGCGCCCCAGAACGTTGGCTGCCGGTCGAACCTGGTTGTATTTCAGCAAATGAATCAGCTCACGCAGGCCGCTGTCATAACTCCCGTATGCCGCGGCCCTGACGTATGGAGGTTCCAGGCGACGGCATAATCCGCACAGCGCCTCCCCGATTTCAGAAGAGTGACCTTCAGCGGAGAATGCAAAGGGGCTTATGAGTCGTTCGCCACAGATGGAACAAAGGCCGCCCGCAATCGGTCGCATTGCGCCGAGACACTCTTCGCACACTGGCAGCCGCGAAATGTTTATCAAGGGGGCACCGCAAAGACGACAATCGGAAGGGAACAACGTGGCGAAAAGACCTGCGGCAATACCGCTGGCCCAGGAGACCCATGGATTATCTTGCGCAACATCCGTGGTCCCGGTGGCCCGAATTGGGGTCCCGTTACTGCTGAAGACGATCCTCCGTCACCCAGCCGCTGCTACGAGGGCTCCGACTGGACGAATCTTTTTCAGTATAGCGGCGCGAGAGGCCGGAAGCAACGAGGTCAGCCACAGCAGGCGTTACGTGGGTCACGATTTAATCGAGGCACGGCCGCTTTCGAATCGCATCTCGGTCTTTAGAACATTCATGCACTTAGAACATTCATGGCCAGCGTATCCTGTCTAATAAGTCACACGCACTTGTAATGCGGGCGCTGCGCGTGCTAACGTGCGCCGTCCTACTTTATGCTTGCTATTCCTGATCATTTACGAGGATTTTGCCCATGAGCCCCCAGAGCACATTGAATGCCGCCGAAGCTCCAAAGAAATTCAAACCGTACGTGCCCGAGAACATGGAAATGCGGGAATTTACTTTTCGCGCCGTGATGCTCGGGTTAGTAATGACGGGAATTCTCGGGGCCGCCAACGCCTACCTTGGCCTGAAGGCCGGGATGACGATCGCCGCCACTTATCCTGCCGCAGTTATTGGCATGTCGCTGCTTCGGTTGATGAAAGGCTCTCTGCTCGAAGAAAACATGGCACGAACTGTGGGTGCGATTGGCGAGTCAGTGGCTGCGGGCGCGGTTTTTACCATCCCGGCGTTTGTTCTCGCAGGACTCTGGCCAAGCCTGGGGATGGAAAGATATTGGCAATCTGTGGCGCTGATGGTCATTGGCGGACTGCTCGGAATTTTGTTCGTCACCCTCCTGCGGCGCGTGATGGTGGAAGACGCAGAGCTGCCCTTTCCCGAGTCGGTGGCGGCGGCGGAAATTCATAAGGCCGGGCAGCAGGGATCAAAGGCGGCGAAAATTCTTTTCGCCAACATGGGGTTTGGCGGATTGATGTACTTTCTTTCGCAGCTCAACCTTTTCTGGTACACGAAAAATGTTCTGATCAACATTCCGAAGATGGCGAGCGGCTTGCGCCTGGGCCGCAGTTCGACCTCGCCGATGTTGGCTACCGGCGGAATGACGCAATTCACTTCGCCCGCCGTCAGCCCTGCCTATCTCGGTGTGGGCTACATTATCGGGCCGCGACTGGCGTCGCTGAACTTCGCCGGCGGTGTTGTGGCCTGGGGCTTGTTGGTGCCACTCCTCATTTACTTCCTCGGGCCGACGCTGCCGCCAATGGCGGCTGGCGCGAACCCTGCGACCTATTGGGGCGGCATCGCGTTCAGCGTGTGGTATTCGATCGTGCGTCCGATCGCTGTGGGCGGGATGCTTGTCGGCGCCGGTTTCACGCTTTTTCGCATGCGCAAGCAATTGATGGCTGGCATGAAGCGCGCGGTTTCCGATTTAAGAAAATCCGCTGAAGCGCATAAGGCAACCAGCCGCATCGACCGCGACCTCAACGCCAAAGTTGTTTTTGCGGGCGTTGGACTCGTGTTTCTCGCCATGATCGGCCTCTATTACTATTTCATCGCGAACGCGCACAACCTGAGCGGAAGCAAGGTCCTCGCCGGAGCTGTCGTGGCCGCGGCCGTCATGATCGTTCTGGGTTTCTTTTTTGCCGCGGTTTCCGGAAATTTGGTCGGGATGATTGGTTCGTCTAACAATCCGGTTTCCGGCTTGACCCTGTGTACGCTGGTGGTTGCGGCGCTGCTCATGGTCGCGATGGGAGTCTCGGGCGTCGGCGGCGTGGCTGCGGTGTTAGGAGTAGCGGCCGTGGTTTGCGTGTCGTCTGCGGTCGCGGGCGAGATGTTGCAGGATTTGAAAGCGGGCCACATTCTCGGGGGCACGCCGGCGAAAATGCAGATGGGCGACATCTTTGGCACCATCGTGGCTTCGCTTGTCTTATTTTTCCCGCTGATGATTCTCGACAAGGCGTATCACTTTGGCAGCGCAGCCCTGCCTGCGCCGCAAGCCGGACTCATGGCAATGCTGGCCCAGGGTATCGTTGGTGGCAACATGGCTTGGCCCCTCGTGGTTGTCGGCATTCTTATGGGCTTCGCCATGATTCTTGTGGAAGTAAAGAGTCCCATGCTCTTCTCTGTCGGCATGTATCTTCCGCTCGAAACGACGTCAGCCATTTTCGTGGGTGGAGTGATTCGCTGGTTCACCGACAAAATTCGTGACCGCCGCGGCTACAATGACGCGCAGAAAGCACGCGTCGACAACGCGGGCGTCCTGACTGCGTCGGGGTTGATTGCTGGCGAGGCGCTGTGCGGACTGGTGATCGCGGGCGTGGTGGGGAGCAATCATCAGCTTTGGCATATTGAGGTTGGAGATTTCTCCTTCTCTGGCCTGATCGGGATGGCGGTTCTGATTTTCGTCATGATGAAAGTGCCGCTGTCGAATGCCGGCAGCCCGGACGAACCAGCGCCACCGACTGCGATCATGTGATTGAGAAGAATCTCTTAACCAGCGAGGACACCCATCGACTTCGCTCAGGGCAGGCTCCGGTACAAAAAGGAAATCGGGGGCATTCTGGTTTTCCTTTGTGAACCTTCGTGTCCTTTGTGGTTCACGTTTTTTTCATGTCGATAGCAGAGAATCTCTCCCGAGTGCGCGAGCGAATCGATGCAGCTGCGCGCCGTGCCGGACGCCAACCCGAAGACGTCGCGTTGATGGCGGTCAGCAAGACGTTTTCCGCAGAGCGTATTCGGGATGCCTTTGACGCTGGGCTACGGCTGTTCGGCGAAAATCGCGTTCAGGAATTTGCCGGGAAGATTGACGCGCTTCAAGATCTGCACGACACCGAATGGCATCTGATCGGCCATCTGCAATCCAACAAGGCAGCCAAAGCTGTTGAACTCTTCGCCGCGGTTGACTCGGTTGATTCTTTGCGCCTGGCACAGAGGCTCAATGCCTTCGCGCAACAACTTAGAAGAAAACTGAAAGTCCTGATCGAAATCAATGTCGGCGGGGAAGCAGCCAAGAGTGGCGTGGCTCCGAACTCGCACGAACTGGAAGAACTTTTGTCGGCAGCAGCTGAGTTGCAGCATCTCGAGGTTCGCGGACTCATGACAATCCCACCGTTTACCGACGATCCTCAGCAGGCACGCCCGTACTTCCGAAAGCTACGCGAAGTGCGTGACCATGTCGTCGCACGCCGAGTCCCTGCGGTGGATATGAGAATACTCTCGATGGGAATGTCGCACGATTTCGAAGTTGCGATTGAAGAAGGCTCGACCTGTGTACGGGTGGGGACAGCGATTTTTGGAGAAAGGTCAGTCACCACAGAGACACAGGGTCACAGAGAACTTCGATAAAGATATTGCCATCAATGAGGCCAGCCTGTCTCCCGGATTATTTCTTCTGATTTCCTCTGTGACTCTGTGCCTCTGTGGTGAAATTAGGGTTCATGATTCCCATTCGCGATACGCCGGCAGGCCTTACCTTCGCGGTCAAGGTGCACCCACGCGCGAGAAAGAACGCTATCACCGGCGAGGTCGGCGACGCGTTGAAATTGGCTTTGACTGCACCGCCGGTTGACGGTCGAGCCAACCAAGCCTGCATCGAATTCTTCGCAAATCTTTTGGATGTTCCCCGCTCTTCCATTACCATAGCGTCCGGCGAAGCCAGCCGAAACAAAATTATTCGAGTCACGGGACGATCAGCCGACGAAATTCGAAGTCGAATAGGAATGTAGCAGGCACCAGGAGACACTTTGACCTTTTCAGAACGTCTACAGGAGATTCGTACTGGCTTCGAGCGACCCTTCTGGGTTGCCAATATCAGCGAGATCTTCGAGCGCCTTTCCTACTATGGAGCTTTCGCGTCTCTCGCCCTGTACTTGCAGGAGCGGCTGAATTTTTCCACCGAGCAAACTGGAACTCTAACCGGCATCTTCGGTGGCATGGTATGGTTTCTCGCCATTTTCGGAGGCGCCGCCGCCGACCGCCTCGGTTTCCGCCGCGCGCTTTCAGTGGCGTACCTCATCTTGTCCGTCGCTTATTTTTTAATTGGCTCGATCGGGGCTCCCTGGCTGGCGCCCATACGCAACGCCGTGCCGATCAGTCTGTTTGTCGGATTTATTCTCATCCTTCCCGCACTCGGCATTGCGCTGGTAAAACCGTGTGTCGTAGGCACGACGGCTCGTGCTTCGAAGGAAAATGTCCGCTCAATCGGTTATTCGATCTACTATACGATGGTGAATTTTGGCGGTGCGGCTGGCCCGCTTTTTGCCTCGTGGGCACATCGCCACTTGGGTGTCGAGAACGTTTATCGCTTGGCAGCAATCAGCGTCTTCGCGATGTTCTTCGTGGTCCTTATTTTTTTTCGCGAGCCGCGCAAGCCCGGCGACGCGCCTCCGCCTTCGATCGCGACGGTCGCTCGAAACTTCTGCGTGGTGGTGGGAAATTACCAGTTGGTCTTGCCGGTATTGCTCGTCGCTTTGCTGCTGCGAATTGCGCTTTGGGTCTATCCCAGCTTCAATGTCCCCTGGTGGATGTGGACGGGACTCTTGTTGCTAGTTCTCGCCGGCATCAGCCGGTTCATGTGGTTCCTCGTGCTTTTCACTGGCTACTGGGTCGTGTTCTGGCAGCAGTACATCAGCCTGCCCGGATATATCCATGGCTACATCAACCCACACGCCGACGTCGAGATTATTCTGGTGACTGACGGGCTTACTGTGATCTGTCTAACTCTCGTGGTGAATTACCTGACTCGCAAGATACCGGCGTTTCAAGCCGTGATTCTCGGCACCGTGATCACATCCGTCGCATGGTTGATTCTCGCCTTCCGCCCCACAATCTCGGCTGCGGTGCTCTCGCTGTTTGTTCTTGCGCTGGGCGAGATCGTTCAGCAACCGCGTTATTACGAATATATTTCCCGGCTTGCGCCTCCGGGACAGCAGGGCACCTATATGGGATTTGCGTTTCTGCCCATCGGAATCGGTTCGCTGATTGGGGGATGGTTTGGTGGAACGCTCCTCCATCATTACGGAGAGGTCCTGCATCAGCCGGAACGGATCTGGTGGTGCGTGACTGCCGTAGGAGTCGCGACTACGGCCGCGCTTTGGATCTACGACAAGCTTTTCAGGACGCCGAGCTCTGCTCGCGCGCAGTCGCTCACGCTATGAGCGCACGAAAACCCACACCTGCGACTATCGCTGCTGAGATCCGGCATCTGCTCGGGCGCGAAGGCTCTGCCGAGCACGCTGTGGCTGTGCAGTGGTTCTTCAAGGATGAGATCAAATCGCACGGATGGTACACGGCCAAACTGCGCAGCGTAGCTGTCCGCTTTCGACGACGGATCAGAGAAGAATTCGGCCTCGACTTCCTAGTGCAAGTCGCGGATAAGCTTTTTGCCGGACGAGTGCTAGAAGAAAAAGTGTTCGCTGTGTTCCTGCTGGAGAAGCTAACCGACGAGTTCGGCGACGCCGAGTTTCGACTATTCGAGTCCTGGCTGCCTCGGATCTCCAGCTGGGCCGATCATGATGGTCTGGCGCACTACCTGATTGCGCCGATGGTTGCCGCTAAAGCCTCACGATCCCGCAGAGTTTTCTTCTGGGCAAAGTCGCCTGACCGATGGTCTCGCCGGGCGGCCTGTGTGGCGTTGATCCGGGGAACGCGGCAGAAGATGTTTTTCGCGGAAATTAAGCGCTTGTCCACTCTGCTTCTTTCGGATAACGATGACATGGTTCAAAAAGGATTGGGCTGGCTGCTGCGAGAAACTGCCAAAGCTGACGCAAAGCGTACGGTGCCCTATCTGATGGGCATCCGCCAGCGTGCGCCGCGTCTCCTGCTACGCACAGCATGCGAGACGTTGCCGGTAGTCGCCCGGAAGAAGATCCTCGCGAAGCCTGCATGATCGCTCCAGCCGAGGTCGGCCGTCCCAATGTGATTGTCGCGAGTTCGCAGCCCAATTCGCCCAAAACCGCTGAGGTTGCTAGAATGGTTGTTTGCCCATGAACCTTGCCGCCATCCAGGCTGCCCTGCGCGAGCGGAATATCGACGCATGGCTCTTCTATGATCACCACCACCGCGATCCTATTGCTTACAGGGTGCTGGGGTTGTCGCCTGATCTGATGGTTACCCGGCGGTGGTTCTACTTGATCCCGGCGGAAGGTGAGCCCATGAAACTGGTGCACAAAATCGAGTCGCGGCATCTCGATTCTTTGCCGGGGAACAAGCTTCAATACGCCGGATGGCAAGAACTATTCGACCAGGTGAAGGTGCTACTGTCGTCGCATCGCGACATCGCTATGCAGTATTCACCTAACAACGTCGTCTTCACGATTTCCCTGGTGGACGGCGGCACGCTGGAGTTGATCCGCGGCTTGGGGAAAAATGTGGTCAGCTCGGGCGATCTGGTTGCGCTGTTCGAAGCCACTTGGACGGACGAGCAGATCAAAACGCACTTCGAGGCCCGCGATGCGGTAGACGCGATCACGGCGGCAGCCTTCCAGGAAATCGGGCGGCGGGTGCGCAACGGCGGGACGAACGAGCATCAGATTCAGCAGTGGTTCATGGAAGCTTTCCGGCGCGAGAATCTGGTGACGGACGATCCGCCTATCGTCGGAGTCAACGCCCATAGTGGCGACCCGCATTACGAACCTCGCTCCGAAAACTCGTCGCCGATTCGCGAAGGCGACTTCGTTCTGCTCGATGTTTGGGCGAAGAAAAATATTCCTGGCGCCGTCTATTACGACATCACCTGGACCGGCTTTGTCGGCAAAGCACCTTCGGCTCGAATGCAGGAAGTCTTCACCGTGGTTCGCGACGCGCGCGACGCCGGGGTAAAGGCGGTGCAAGAAGGTATTGCCAGCGGGCGCACCATGTGCGGATGGGAAGTGGACCGGGCAACGCGAGATCACATCAACAAGTCGGGCTTCGGCGATTACTTCATTCATCGGACTGGGCACTCCATTGGAACCGAGGTACATTCCAACGGCGCCAACATGGACGATCTGGAAATTCACGACGAGCGCCGCATTCTCCCCAATTCGTGTTTTTCCATCGAACCCGGCGTCTATCTGCCTGAGTTCGGCGTGCGCAGTGAGGTGAACGTGCTGGTGCGGCCGAAGGCGGCTGAAGTCACGGGTAAAATTCAACGTGAGATTGTAATCATCTGAATGGCAAATCCCTCGACCACCAAAGAGACCGTACCACCTCAACCTCTGACGGCCATGTCAGTGGTCGCACCAGCAATCGGCTGGTTGATTCCGGGCGCCGGACACCTGGTCCAGAAACGCTGGATTCGCGGCCTGTTACTCATGGGCTCAATCGTGATCATGTTCTTACTCGGACTGGCAATGCAGGGACGCGTGTATCGGCCGAATGGCGGCGACATCCTCGACATCCTGGGATTCGTTGGTGACGTAGGGGCAGGCGGACTATATATCGTGACACGGGCCTTGGATCTGGGACAGGGCGCCATCGCCCATGCCACTGCCGACTACGGGACCAAGTACATCATTGTTGCGGGCTTGCTCAACTTCATCAGCGCGGCGGACGCTTATCACATTGCGGTCGGGAAGAAGCCATGAACCTGCAACTGTCCCATTTCAGCGCCGCTGTGTTATTCGGTGTGTTTGCTTCGGTAGTTTTTGGCATCACGCAGCGCAGCACCTCGCGCGAGCAGATTCGTTACGGCTTGTATTGCTTTGCCATGTTCGTGGGCGGAGTCTTTATGGCCGGTTGGGTGATGTGGCTGTTGCGACGTTAAGATGAAACTCGGTTTCGTTGGAAGTGGCGCGATAACGGCGGCGATCGTAACCGGGTTGAATTCAGCTTTTGGCGAAAAGCACTCCATCCGGCTGTCTCCACGAAATGCAAAGATCGCCTCAGATCTTGCAACTCGCTTCCCAGGCGTTTCAGTGGCTGCATCGAACCAGGATGTTCTCGATAGCAGCGACGTTGTCGTGCTTGCTGTCAGGCCCCAGGTCGCTGTGAGCGTCGTTTCGCAGTTGCGATTTCGTCCCGACCATCATGTAATCAGCCTCATCTCTGCTTTTTCATTGGCGAGAATTTCAGAACTTGTCGCTCCCGCCACTAAAGTTGGAAGAGCGGTGCCACTTCCATCAGTCGCCAACCGGCGAGGCCCAACTGCAATCTATCCTCTCGACCGGCTTGTTGCAGAGCTTTTCGATAGGCTCGGCACTGCGATTGAAGTCGAGAGTGAGAACGAATTCGACGCTTTTTGCGCGGCAACGGCAACGATCGCATCTTATTTCGCTTTTGCCGATGCCATCTCCTCCTGGCTAGCGGGACGTGGTGTTCCCGGCCCGAAGGCTCGCGACTATGTTACTCGGATCTTTGTCGGGCTAGCCAATGCCAACGTCGAGGCGCCCGAGCGGAGTTTACAATCGCTCGCCGATGAACATTCAACCCGTGGCGGCATAAACGAGCAACTCCTGACTCACCTTGTGGAACACCATGTGTTTGAGAACCTCTCCCAAGGGTTGGACGAAGTTCTGCGCCGGATCGTCTCGGCATCGTAGAAGTATGATTTTCAAACGTGTTGCCGCCCGAATGCTGTTTTGCGAGGCGGGATCGGAATGGCAATTAATGCTGCGGAGCAAGCTTTTTCACCCTTCCCAGACGAAAGCATCGAACACCCTCTTCGTATCGAATCCCAAACGCAAATAAAGTTCCACGGCTCGGGCATTCGCTTCTGTAACCGTCAATGAGAGAAGGGAGAATTTTCGCTGGCGCAAATTTGTTGTAGTCGCTGCCAGCAACGATTCGCCGATGCCGTGTGAGCGGTACTCCGGCAGCACGCACACTTGCGTGACATGGCCCACGTCCTGGCGCACGCGCGAACATAAGATTAGGCCGACCAGGGTGCGCGTCCGTTTGTGGACCGCTGCGAAGGACGACTCGGGATCGAAGGTGCCGCATCCGGGAAAACGAACAATGTTGTTCAGAAAGCGCAACGAGCCGCTCAAGGTACGATACTGGTCGTTAATCTCGGAATCCACATGCCCGCGATATGCCGTCGTAATCACCGCGGCGGCAGGTTGGTAATCCTGTTCCGACCATTGCCGGATTTCGATATCCGCGTGCAAGGGCGGTGCCGGCTTGGTTGCCTTTTCCAACGGCAAGACCATGAAGAGCCGAGCATGACGGCTGAAACCCTGTTGCATAAAGGGGTGAGAGACGACTCCGGTTTCGTGCATGAGCAACTGCGCTTCGACGCGATGGATGCCCGGAGACTGCTGCAGAGTTTCGATCACATGGGTGAGCAGCCGGGATTCTACTTCGTGCGGATCGGGCAAGCGACCGCCGTTCGCGACGAAAAGATCTCCAATAACGCCCTTGCTGCCTTCATAAACAAAAAATGCATAACCGAAGATTCGTCCGCGATCGATCGCAGCGTAGCCCGGCAGAATCTTGGCATCGACGTAACGCAGAATCATATCGGCGGAGCCGCCGTAGTCCCAGGAAAGCAGGCGCGACCATACGCTGATCTCGTCCTCCAATAAAGGACGCAGGTCAACGGAGGAAAAATGCCTGAGATCAAGAATCTCCAACTGGGCTCCTGGAGGGCTGCGCCTCAGCGGCGCGTCCAAATTGCGGCCGCGAAAACTGAGTGTATTAGCTTCGCACGCCGCGAGGCAAACGAGAGTATCTTGCAGGATTCACCGGCGCAGTCTCCGCCAGCGACTGGAGATTTGACTGAGTGCAAAGTGCTGAATGCTTCCTGCTAGTGATTCATTTGCCCTGCCGCCGCGACCCAATAGTAATCCAAACCTTGCGGCGCGAAGCTTCCCAGGTAAGAGACGCGGCGGCCGACAACTTGCTTCGCAATCGCAGTCTGCGATCCCTCCGGAGCCACGACCAGATGTTCCACGACAGGAATCTGCCCTTGTTCGTATCGATCAATGACTTGGTTTCGATAGAACGCGAGTCCAAATTCGGTTTCGCGAGGAACGCCGGATACCGCAAGCGGGAGTGACTTATTCTCCAGATGTCTGATCTCATTCGCCAGAGGCCGGACCGAATGCATGCTATCGAGCGCCGGGGATCCTAGACGCAGCACCGCGGCAACGGCCAGCACGACCGGAACAAGCGTGACAAAACGCAATGTGCCGAATCCGAGACTTGTGCGCAGCGTGAGAGCAATGCCAATCGCCAACACGGCGGCAAAGCCAAACGAGATTGCGGCTGCCCTGCCCCATGGAATCCGGTGTTGCATGACGATGTATTGAATCATCAGCGCCGGAACAATGGGCGACGCTGCAACGATTGAATGCGGGACAATCAACAAGAGGCTGGGACTCTCGCCGCCCGCTACGCGACGCCGCACGTATTCCGCCAGCAACAGCGTACCCGCGGGCAAACCTGGCACAATGTAACCTGGGAGCTTAGATTGTGAGAGAGAAAAAAATAGGACTGGGACCGCGAGCCAGATCACCAGGAATGCATTCAGAGCGTCTTCCGACCCGAGCATTTCTTTCCCATCTGCCCACCACACGCGGAGGGTTTCTACCAACGATGCCGCCACGAATACGGTCCATGGAATTAGACCAAGCAGCACGACCGGAACGTAGTACCAGAACGGCTCCTGGTGACGATACAGATTGGTTCCGAAGCGCGCGACGTTATGCTCAAGAATGAAGATGCGGAAAAATTCTGGGTTCTTCATTTGCACAGCGATGTACCAGGGAAGCGCTAGCGCGAACAAAAGAATCCCGGGACCCCAGAGCGTTTTCCAAAGCAATCGGTAATCGCTCTTCGCCACAGCAAAGATCACGATAATCACGGCGGCCAACAGCGGCGCCACTGGTCCCTTGGCCAGAGTTCCGAGCGCCAGAAAACAATAGAAACCCGCCAGGTAGCGACGGGATTTGCTCTCGTACCACGCATACCACGCGAGCATCGCGATGGTGAACATGGCGGCCAGCGGCATATCCGTCGAGGCCGCCCGGGCGAAGCCGATCACTCCCCCCGCAGAGGCGGTCATCAACGCGCTGTCGAGCTGGAAGCCGGGACGAAAACGTTTCAGAAAAAGATAGGTCGCGACCACCATAAGCGTCGCGTCCACTGCCGATGGCAAGCGCGCGGCCCAATCGCTCACTCCGAAGATGCCGTAGGCCAGCACTGCCTGCCAGTAGTAGAGCGGGGGTTTCTCCAGCCACGCTTTGCCTCCGAGGGTGGGTGTAATCCAATCGTGGCGTGCGAGCATTTCGCGGGCGACCTGTGCGTAACGGGGTTCATCGGCGCCGATCAGACCAAAATACCCGAGCCCGAAGAAAAACAGGAATCCGCAGAATCCGGCAAGCAGAAGCCAGTCGGCGGTTACGCGGGAGATCTTCAATTATTTCCTCAGAGAGCTATTGTACGGAGGGATTCGTCCGAAGTAGCGTCATGATTCGTGCCACCGCGATCGACAAAGGGCCGTCGAGAGAGCATCCGCTGGCGCATGCATGGCCGCCGCCGCCGAACTGCTCGGCGATCGCCGCTACATCCAACTGCCCTTTGCTACGCAGACTAACCCGGAATCGACCGTCGGGCAGCTCGCGGAAAAATGCAGCTACCTCCACATCCTGGATGGATAGCGCATAGTTCACCAACCCTTCGCAGTCCTCTTCTTTGGCTCCCAGGCGCTCCATCTGTTCCGTCGTGACCCAGATCCAGGCCAGCGGCCCTTCGCGATGCAAGTTCGAGAGCGCCGCGCCCAGCAAGCGCATCTTGGCAGTGGAATGTCCGAAATACACGCTGCGCGCGCACAGCGCAGGATCGGCGCCGGCAAGCACCAGTTCCCGCGCCAAAGCAAAGGTATGTTCGTTGGTGCCTTCAAACATGAACGAACCAGTATCGGTGAGCACGGCAGTGTAGAGGCAGGTTGCGATCTCAGGAGAAATCTTCACACCAGCTTCGCGCGCCAGGCGATACACCATCTCTGCGGTGGCAACAGCTTTGGGATCGATCCAGTTGACGTGGGCAAAAGGCCGCCCGCTCACATGGTGATCGATGCTGATCAGAAAGCGGTTTTCCAGGCCCTCCAGGCGAGTGCGTTGAATGCTGTCACATTCGAGAATGATGGCAGCATCGTAGTTCCCGTTCACGCGTACGGCTCGGACGACGGTGTCGGCGAAAGGCAATGGCTGATAGATGCGGGGTACCCCGTCGTGCAGAACCACATCGGCTTCCTTGCCCATGGAACGCAGCACCTGGCAGCAGGCCAGCGCGGAACCGACCGCGTCTCCATCCGGACGCGCGTGCGAGGTCAGTAGGAAACGGTCGCGCTGCTCGATGTGTTTGAGAACCTCGTTTAACATTTTTACCGCACACTCCGATCGACTTGATTGGGGAGGACTATCGGCTCCGTTTCTGATTGCGTTTCAACAGCTCATCGATTCTCTCTGCGTACGTCTGCGATCGATCCAGCTGAAAATACAATTCTGGTGGACGGCGCAAATGCAAACGCTCGGCCACTTCACGGCGGATGAAACCAACCGCCGCCGTCAACCCTTCTAAGGTGCGTTCGGCTTCCTCGTCATCACCCTGGACCACTACGAAAATCCGCGCCGAGCGCGAATCGCTGCCCAGCATCACACTGCTCACGCTAGCCAGTCCAATGCGAGGGTCGCCGAGCTCGCCCTCGACAATGGTGTCGATCTCCTCGCGCAGAGCCTCGCCCAGCCTCTCCCGATGATATTTGGCTCCACGCTTTTCCACTGCTTTTCCCTCAGAGTAAAACGAATGAGAATATCAGAAAAACGGCGTCGCGACCTCACAATTGGCGACACTTTTAGGGTACTTTCGTGTGAAGCTGAAAGTGCCGTAAATGGAATGGATTAGGACTTGTGCGGGTTACAGGTATTCCAGAAACGAATCGGCGATATCAGCTCCGCCGTTGTTCGCGATGCGCGTTGCTTGGCGTTCCACGTTCTTCATCAGGCCGTCCAGGTAGTCGCGCGAGTCGGAAATGCTGACCACACCCAAGGTAGCGCGGTTCCATAATCCGCTCGCGTCCAACTCGGCTACGGCAATGTTGAAATGGGCGCGCAGCCGGTCTTTCAGGCTGCGCACGACTTGCCGCTTGTCTTTGAGCGATTGGGCAGCTTCGATGCGCAGTTCGAGGGTGAGGAAAGCAATCATTGGGTCGTTGGTCGTTCGTCAATCCACAGTCACGCCAACGACCAACGGCGAACGACCAACGACGGGCTTTAGGCGATCGCTTCTGCCGCAACTTTCTCGGTGGCGAAGGCTTCGATCACGTCGCCAACTTTGATGTCGCCGTAGTTGGCGATCGAGATGCCGCACTCCATGCCGTTGGTGACCTGGCTGGCGTCGTCCTTAAACCGGCGAAGCGATCCGACTTTGCCCTTGAAGACAACGGTATTGTCACGCAGCAGGCGCACTTCGGAATCGCGCTTGATCAGGCCATCGATCACGGTGCAACCAGCAATGGTGCCAACCTTCGGGATGCGGAACGTCTCTCGCACTTCGGCTCGGCCCTGATACGTTTCTTTGATAGTCGGTTCAAGCAGCCCAGTCATGGCGCGCTTGATCTCGTCCTGCAACTCGTAAATGATCGAGTGCAGCCGGATGTCGACTTTCTCCTGGTCCGCCAGTTCCTGCGCCTTGCGTTCCGGACGCACGCTGAATCCGATGATGATGGCGTTCGAAGCCGAGGCCAGCAGCACATCGCTTTCAGTGATTGCACCCACACCCGAGCGCAAAACCTTGAGCCGCACCTTGTCATTAGAGAGCTTGGAAAGTAAATCGGTGAGCACCTCGACTGATCCGCCCACATCACCCTTCAAAATAATGTTCAGTTCCTTTGTACCCGCCGTCTTGATCTGTTCGGCCAGGCCCTCGAGCGATACCCTTGAACTCTTCGCCAACGTGGCCTCGCGGGTCTTCTGCTCACGGTACTCGGAGACGCCGCGCGCTTTTTCACGGTCGGCGACGACGACGAACTGGTCGCCAGCCTGCGGCAACCCTTCCATGCCGAGGATTTCGACGGGCGTTGAGGGCGGCGCTTCTTTCAGCACATTCCCACGATCGTCGAACATGGCGCGAACCTTTCCGTAAACATTACCCACTACGAAGTTGTCACCGTCGCGCAGCGTGCCGTTCTGTACCAGCACCGTTGCTACGGGTCCGCGTCCACGATCCAGTTTGGCTTCAAGCACAACGCCTTGCGCCGGACGCTCCGGAGTAGCTTTGAGCTCCTGCAGATCTGCCACCAGAACGATCATTTCCATCAACAGGTTCAAATTCGTTTTTTGCTTTGCCGAGACGTCGACGAATACGGTGGTTCCGCCCCACTCTTCGGGCATCAGGCCACGATCGCCCAATTGCTTTTTCACTCGATCGGGCAACGCTCCGGGTTTGTCAATCTTGTTCACCGCGACAATAATCGGCACTTCGGCCGCGTGCGCGTGATCAATCGCCTCCAGTGTTTGCGGCATGACACCATCGTCGGCAGCTACGACCAGAACGACGATGTCCGTGGCCTTGGCTCCGCGAGAACGCATGCGAGTGAACGCTTCGTGACCGGGCGTATCGAGAAATACAATCTGGCGACCATAGGCCGGAGACTGTTTGTCCTGAACCGCCACCTTGTACGCGCCGATGTGTTGGGTGATGCCTCCGGCTTCGCCGCCCGCCACGTCGGTGGAACGAATAGAGTCAAGCAGCGTCGTCTTGCCGTGATCGACGTGGCCCATAATTGTGACCACAGGCGGACGCGGCACGCCTTCACTGGCTGCGCCTTCCTCACCGGCAGCGGCGTCGGAAACTTCCTTGGCGGCCTGCTCTTCGAAGGTGATAACGTTCGTATCCGCTCCAAAGAAACGAGCCATTTCGCTAGCGAGTTCCGAGTCAAGCGTCTGGTTGATGGTGGCAAATACACCTCGAGCCAGTAAGCGGGCGATCAAATCCTTGGCACGGATACCCAACTTCTCAGCCAGGTCCTTAACGCTGATTCCTTCGGTGATCGTGATGCTGCGCGTGATCGGCTGCGGTTCATTCGAAAGCGACAGACGCGGCGGCGGGACGAAGCCCTTCATCGGGCCTTCTTTTACACCGCGTGGAACGTAACGCTGACCGGGTCGGCGCGCGGGCGCACCCGGACGGGCTCCGGGGCGTGTCGAGCCCGGCGGAGGCAATCCTGGTCCGACCCCTAAGGGTCGAGTGCCGGTGGGCGACTGGCGCGTGGGATGCATCGGCCGACGCTCTCCCGGGCGCAATGGAGGACGAGCACCTGGAGCCGCAGCACCACCCGGACGGGGGCGCTGAAAAATTGGCTGCCCGGGCACCGGACGTCCAGGAACCGGACGCGCAGTCGCTCCCGCCTGAGCGGTTGGCGCGGCGGGCCTGATCGGCGCCTGGTAGACCGGACGAGGTCCTGTATGCGGGACGATCATGCGCGGGGACGGCACCTGCGGACGCGGCGGGGAAACTGGAGCCGCTGGTTTTGCTGCTATCGGAACTGCTGGCTGTGGCGGTGCGGCGGGAGGCGCTGCCACGGAACTCGGAGCCGCTGCTTGGGCCATAGGAGGCGTTGCAACCGACGTAGTAACCGGGCGTGCAGGAACCGGCACCGTCTGCTGTGTCGCAGCAGAAGCTGGCGGCTGAACAACTGGCGGCGGTGGAGCGGAAAATGTCGGCCTGATAGTAGGCTGCGGAACGACGATCCTTGGTGTTGGAGGCGCGATCGAAGTGGGCGGCGGAGGCGGCGCTTTCACAGTCGAAACAGACGGCGCGGTCGCCGGCGAAGCTGTGGCCACTGGACGAACCGGAGGAGCAGCGGTAGTCGCCGGAGCCTGTTGCTTACGGATGGCATTCAGAACGTCGCCTGGCCTGGAAATATTGGATAGATCGATCTTGGTCTTAATCTCATCGCTATCGACGCGGCTCGGGCGCGATTGCCTGGCCGAAGTCTGCGCTTCGCTGGCGCCGCGCAAGTAGGCACGTACCTTCTCCGCTTCGTGCTCTTCCACGGAACTGGAGTGCGTCTTCTTCTCAGTGACGCCTACTTCCGGAAGTGCGTCGAGAATCGCTTTGCTTTTGACTTCCAGCTCCCTGGCCAGATCGTTAATTCGAATCTTGCTCATCCGCTCTTTCTTTCCTCCGGACTATCCCGCTAAGTCTTCATATCAACCTCACGGTGTCGGTTTTCGGTTGCACGCTTCTCGATTGCTCGTTTCAACGATGCGCGCAGAGTGCGTAACGTTCGCATTACTTCTTGCCTTCGGAAGAGGCAGGCTCTTCCGCCGGTTCTTGCTCCACAGCTGCCGCTTCTGCCGACTCGACCGCAGCGGGAAATTCAGCCGTGTCATCCGCTGACAGATCTTGTGCAGCCGCGTCCTGCGGCGCTGCCTCTTCGGCAACCAATCCCTCCGGCGGCGAAGCCTCCTCACCTTCAGGAGGCGCCACGTCCCCACCTTCAAGGCTGGAAAAGTAATTATTGACTGCCAGACTGATTTTTTCCACCGTCTTCGGACCAATGCCCTCGATCGCCTCGAGTTGCTCCGGCGTCATGTCCGCCAGAGCCTCTACGGTGGTCACGCCAGCCGCACTCAACTTCTCGATCAGACCTTCACCCAGGCCGGGCACGTCAGCCAGCGGAGTCGAAGCGGGAGCCACCAACTGTGACATCTGCTGCTCGACTTCTTGCCGTTTCTCTTCCTCGCTCTTGATGTCAATCTTCCAACCAAGGAGTTTGGCCGCCAGACGAACATTTTGCCCCTTCTTGCCAATGGCAAGGGAGAGTTGGCTGTCGTCCACCACAACTTCGAGATGCTTCTCGGCTCCCTCAAGCACGCTCACGCGGCTGACTTTCGCGGGCTGCAACGCCTTCTCGGCGAAAGTCACTGCGTCCTCGTGATACTCGATAATGTCGATCTTCTCACCCCGCAGTTCACGAATGATCGACTGTACACGCATACCCTTCATGCCAACGCACGCGCCCACCGCGTCCACGTCTTTATCCTTGGACATAACGGCAATCTTGGTGCGTTCGCCAGCTTCGCGAGCAATCGCGCGAATGACCACGGTTCCGTCGTAGATTTCCGGCACTTCTGTCTGAAACAGATGCTGCACCAGTTCGGGAGCCGCACGCGAGACCACGACAGCCGGGCCTTTCGAAGCTCTTTCGACTCGCGCAATCACGACCCGCACGCGCTCGCCGATGGCGAACGACTCCAGCCGCGACTGTTCTTTGCGCGGCATGCGCGATTCCGCTTTGCCCAGATCGAAGATCACATCCGGTCCTTCAATGCGCTTTACCGTGGCATTGACAATCTCGCCCACACGCCCAATGTACTCGTTGTAAACCGTATCGCGTTCGGCCTCGCGCACTTTCTGGAAAATGACTTGCTTCGCCAGTTGCGCCGCGATGCGCCCGAGAATCCCTTCCGTCACTTTGGGAATCTGCAGTTCGCCGCCGACTTCCACGCTGGGGTCGACTTTTCGGGCATCATCAAGCGTGACTTGCAGAAGAGGATCTTCCACCTGCTCGGGAGCCTCGACGACGGTTTTGACCGCAAATGCACGAATCTTACCCGTATCTTTGTCGAGTTGCGCGCGCAGATTTTCTTGCGTCTTGTAATACTTGCGCGTGGCGACAACGATGGCATCTTCTACCGCAGTAACGACAATCTGCGGATCAATGCCTTTTTCCCTGCTGAGCGCGTCGATCGTGTTGTAAAGCTCGCTTGCCATAAATAAATCCGATGTCGGTCTTGGTACTCAGAAACCGCCTAAATCTCAGGCACCAGGTTGGCCTTCTCGACGTTGGCCAACTCAATTTCCAAAATCTGCGGCGCGGCATCACCCGGACGCGCCTTCTTGCGCGAGCCGCCCACTTCCAAAGTCAAACGCCCGTCGTGAAAATTCTGCAACCGTCCTTCGAAATGCTGGTTTCCGTTCACCGGGTTCCGCGTCTTCAGCTTCACTTTGCTGCCCGTGAAGCGCTCGTAGTCGGCCGGCCGCAGCAACTTGCGATCCAACCCCGGAGACGAAACCTCCAGCAAATACGAGTTGCCAGGAATTACGTCCTCTACGTCGAGGATCGTCCCGACCTCCCGGCTCAAATTCGCGCAATCCTCGTGAGTCACCCCGCCGAGCTTGTCGGCGCCACTTGCACCGGGCTCGGGGACTTTATCAATCACGATGCGGAGCATGCGCGCCTTGCCGCCGCCGCGCAATTCCACTTCAACCACCTCTAAACCGCTGCCGGTGGCCACCCGCTCCACAATCGCGCGCACCTGATCGATCTCAAATCCCATGAAACCAATAAGTTATCAGGCTGTTGGGGAGTTCCGAAAGCACCGCAAACTAAAAAGTGGGCTTGCGCCCACTGGTGTGCTCCGCCAAAATCTGGTACTACACAACAGTTTCCAAGGACCAATATACGCCGCTCCGAGCCAAAAGACAAACGCGGATCAGCCGTTTTTCCCTTTCATCCCTTGGCAGAGCAGACTCGGTTCAGAAGCCCGATGCAAACCAAGAATCTTCCCCGACTGGGCCGCCCCTCCGATCATTTCCCGCATCACAAGGCAGCACTTCGCTTGCAGCAATCGCGGCAAGCCTTAATAATGATTACGTCTTGCCTGAACCAGGAATGACCGGAGTTTATGAGCCAGGAAAAAGTACTGATTGTCGAAGACGAAGAGAACGAGCGCACCGGGCTTGCCGAGCTGGTCTCAGCCTGGGGCTATCGTGCAGAAACTGCCCGGGACGGGGCGGAGGGCCTCGACAAGGTCTCCAGTTGGGGGCCTTCCATCGTTGTAACCGATCTCAAAATGCCGCGGATGGGAGGCCTGGAACTCCTGGAGCGAATCGCGGATGACAGCAAGACTGTAGCGGTGATCGTGGTGACGGCTCAGGGAACCATCGACAGCGCCGTACAAGCCATGCGCATGGGGGCTTACGATTACATCACCAAGCCCATCGACACCGACCGGCTGCGTACCATTCTGCAGAATGCCTCCGCACTGCTTGGAACCCGGGTAGAACTCGAAGTCACGCGGCGGAAACTGCGAGACGCGGGCTCTCTCGGGAGTCTGGTCGGGGCGTCGAAGAAAATGCAGGAGCTTTTCCGTCTGATTGAGATGGTGGCGCCCAGTACGGCGTCAGTCCTGATCACGGGCGCGAGCGGCACGGGAAAAGAATTGGTAGCTCGCAATATTCATGAACTCAGCCCCCGGCGCAACAAACCGTTCGTCCCCATCAATTGTGCCGCGATCCCCGAAACCCTGATTGAGAGCGAGATTTTTGGTCACGAACGAGGGGCCTTTACCGGCGCACTCGAACGGCGCACGGGCTGCTTTGAGCTGGCGGAAGGGGGGACATTGTTATTGGA
Source organism: Terriglobales bacterium (assembly GCA_035601995.1). Lineage (GTDB taxonomy): Bacteria > Acidobacteriota > Terriglobia > Terriglobales > Acidobacteriaceae > JABDBE01. The sequence continues at coordinate 17,203 of DATNNE010000170.1, read as the reverse complement.
CGAGATCGGAGAAATGCCGGTCGGCACCCAGGCGAAGCTCCTCCGCGTACTCGAAGACCGTAAGCTCCGCCGCCTAGGCAGCAAGGTCGAAACAACGGTCGACGTCCGCGTTCTTGCAGCAACCAACAAAGTGCCTGAGGAAGCCGTCGCCCGGGGTGAGTTACGCAACGATCTCTATTACCGGCTGAATGTTTTTAACATTCATATGCCGCCTCTGCGCGAACACAAGGATGACATTCCCGCGCTGGTGGAATCGCTCTTGAAGGACATGAGCGCCAAACACGGACGAAAGGTCGCAGTAGTGAGTGAGGCTGTATTGAACTTATTCCAGAACTATTCGTGGCCTGGAAATGTCCGCGAGTTGCGCAACACGCTTGAGCGCGCGGTGATTGTGTGCGACGGAGCGGTGGTTGAAACCAAGCATCTGACTCCCGGATTCGGTCAAACCACGATTCGTACTTCGTCGGACGATCCCGATGCCATTCACCTGGATGTAGGCATGACCGTCGAAGAAGCGGAGAGACGTTTGATTCTGAAAACCATCGAGTCCACCAGTAACAACAAGACACGAGCAGCAGAAATTCTCGGCATAAGCCTGAAAACCCTTCATAATAAGCTCAAGGAATATGGCAACGCCGCGGCCGATGCCGCCCTGGCGAGAGAAGATTAGCCGCTGGCCCGAACTGTTACCGGGATGGCAAATTGACTTGCTCGCCACGGCCTGCCATTGTTTTTTCTTGGAATCTACTTAAAGGAATGCGCCGAAAAACCCAGATCGTGCTCGCCATTACCTTCATGGTGGCGGCCATGGTGTCCGCGTTTTCCTATATCTATGTTTCGCAGATCTTACGCCAGCGGGTTACCTTCGCGCACGACACCGCAGGTTTTCTGAATTCACAGCTGGCGTATCTGGCCGCCAACGCGATTCCAGATTTAACCAGCACCCGGGTCGATACCAACAATCCCGCGAAAGTCCGCAGTGCGATTGCCGACTATCTGGCCACCAATCTTGATTTGAATACGATGCTGGAATCGGTTGTCACAGACTGGCCGATGATTTACGACGCCGCCATCGTGGACACCGATGGTAAGGCCATTCTGCACACCACTGCTGACATGGTTGGCAAAACTGTGCCCGAGCGGCCTGACTTCCAGACTGTGCAGGATGCCAAGTTCCGCCGCCAACTCCGCCTGGTTTACAACGAGCCCACACTCTATGACATGCGTGTGCCGCTACGGTTAAATGGAGAGTTGTTCGGCAGCATCCGGTTGGGAATTTCGACGGTATTTCTAAGGAGCGAGATTACGCCGCGATTGAAACATGCCGTGATCTTCTCCGGTATCTCCATCCTGCTTTCTCTGGTACTGGCCGCGGCTCTCTCGCACATCGCTCTTGGTCCATTGGAGCGCATCAGCCGCAGTCTGGATAATGTCACTGCCGGTGAAGCCGACACGCTTACCGAACAGGAAGCCGGACGCGACGAATATGGCTTGGTTACGCTGAAGATCGCCCACCTGGGACGCCAGATGCGGGATGCCCGAGAGATTTTTTCCGCGTTGAAAGACAACGTGGACCAGATCATGGGAAATCTACAGGACGGCTTGATGCTGTTCACCAGCGATTCGCGAGTCGTTCTGGTAAGTGCATCGGTAGAGCGTTTTCTGGGCCGTCCCAGGAGAGAATTGCTGGGGCGCACAGTGAAAGAAATTTTCACGCGCGACTCGTCGCTTGGAGCTCTGGTGCTCGACGGTTTTCAGCTCCAGCATCCCATCGCCCAGCGCGAAGTCGAATCCTCGAACACGAAACGCGTGCAGGTTTCTCTCGATTTCATTCAGGAAAAAGGATCGCCGATCGGCGCTTTGTTGACGCTGCGTGATGCCGAATCAGTGCGCCGCATTCAGGATGAGATCGAATTGTCACGTCAAATGTCGGCCAGCGGCCGCACCACTCGCGGGGTCGCCCACGAGGTCAAGAATCCGATTAATGCCATTGTGCTGCATTTGCAGTTGCTGCAAACCAAGCTGCAGCAGATCGATCCCGATACGCGCCGCCACATGGATATTATCGGCAACGAGATTCACCGTCTGGATCGCGTGGTTCAGATCCTGGTGGACTTCACTCGGCCGCGCGATCTGCATCTCGAAGAAATCGATCTGCGCCGCCTGCTGGAAGACGTGCTCATGCTGTCTGCACCGGACACTGAGCAACATGGCGTGACCGTAAAGCGAAAGCTTGGCACGCAGCCGCTGGGCGTGAAAGTCGACGTCGACGTGATGAAGCAAGCCATCTTGAATGTGATCATCAACGGCATGCAGGCGATGCCGCAGGGGGGTACGCTGACCATTTCCGCGCGCAGGGACGAAGATAACGTTATTACCGAAATTCGCGACCAGGGCGTGGGCATACCTCACGAATTGCAGGAGAAGATTTTCGAGTTGTATTTCACCACCAGAAAAGGTGGCAGCGGGATCGGACTGGCACAGACGTATCAGGCGCTGCAATGGCACTACGGATCGATCGATTTCGAGACCGTGGAGGGACAAGGCACAACCTTTCGCCTCCGCCTCCCGGTAGTGGAAATTAGCGCCGGGACCAACGGCGAAAGTGGCCGCGCTGTGGCGTCAAGCTCGGCGGTTCCAAATTCCTGAATAGACGTGAACAGTTCACTACTTTTGCTGTTTGGGCGTGTTCTGGTAAAGCAGCGATAGAATTCTCGGGTTACCTGGATCGCGGGCCATCTTACCGCGAGCATCGGATCACGGAATATGCCTCTGGCCGCCATTTTCGGACTGTGTCTGCTCTTACCTTCGTCGGAGGCAGCGATTGCGATTTCCACGCCAGCAATGGTCGTGTGGCAGTCGACACAATCGCAGCAGAACAAAACAAGCGATTCGCCTTCACAAATTTCACCCGGAACACCGCCGGGTGATCAACAAAAGATTTCAGATCAGTCAGCTCAGTCACCGCCCCTGCCGACTGCTACGCCGCCCTGTCCCGATAATTCGCAGCCGGCTTCGGGAATAAAATCGACTTGCAAGCCGGTGGATGGCAACGAAGCTAAACCCAAGAAGCACCACCGAGCCCACAAACCGGTCGCGCCTGCAGCGCCGCCCGCATCGACAGGTCCCACCAAAACCGTTGTACGCAACGGGAGCGCGGCGGATCCTACAGTGGATCTGTCTCCCGCCCCGAGCTCGCAAGAAGCTTCCCGCCTCGAGACCTACAATCAATTAATGGCCACCGCTGATGCGAATCTGCAGAAAATCTCAGACCGTCAACTCAGCGCGAGCCAGCAGGACACGCTAAAGCAAATCAAAAGCTACATGGAGCAGGCCAAGGGGGCAGCGAAGGACGGCGACGTGCAGCGCGCTTATAATCTCGCCGTCAAAGCCAATTTGCTCTCAGCTGAATTGGCCGGACACTGAGAGAAGCAAGGCGTCAGGCGTCAGGTCGGCACCTAAACCAACCTTGCGTTTGATCCGTGAAATCCGTGGCCGCTTTAGTTATTTGCCTTTGGCGCGCGCGGCATTCACCTTCGCCAGAAGATCCTGCGCCGGTTGTTGCACTGGTCCTGAAATCTTCACTGCTTCCTGTAAAACCTCCCGCGCTTCGGAAACCTTGCTCAACTTGGCGTAAGCAAAACCGAGACGGTACATGGCAATGGCATACTGCTGATCATCTAACCCTTTCAGCAGTGCGGAGGCTGATTTCAATTCCGGAATTGCCGCTGCCGTTTTGTCCTGCTTCATATAAGCGTAGCCCATCGTGGAGTGGGCCACCCCGGCAGAAACTTTGCGAGACCGATCCGCATCGGGAGCGTCGGCTTTGGCCGCGTCGATTGCCTTCTGCGAATAAGTAACAGCCTTGGTCAAGCTGCCGGGCTTGGGGTCGTCGACATACGTAGTAGCCAGCAGGAGAAGCGTTGGCAAGTTGTTAGGATCGGTGACTAGTGTCTTCTCGCCATAGGAGATCAGCCGCGGCGTGTCCTTCAGTTCCGACAAAGACATCATCGCGTAGGATGCAACCTGTTCCTGAAAGCGTGAGTTGGGAAACGTGGGTGTGAAACGTTCAATATCGGCCATGCGCTTCTTGGCGTCGGGCTCATCCACGATGGCATTGAACGCCGCCGCTTCGAGGAACTCGTAGGAGCTCTTGGCCGCGCTCTTTTCGTCGTCAATGCGTTGTGCGAATTCGGCGTCGCTCATTCCTTCGGGCTTGGCTTGCTTGCTAATGGAGTTATAGAGTTCAGCGCCCTGCGTCGAATAATCCATAACCTTGGCGTCGTTCTTGAGCTGCCCAGCAATGCCGGCTTGCGACACCAGAATGTCGAGGTTGTGGGGAGAACCGGCTAACGCTTTGTCGCCGTATTCAAGGGCCTTCTGCAAATCTCCAGCCGCTTGGTAGGACTGCGAAATTTGCCAGTTGCCATAAGCCACGGCCGCCGGGTTTGTCGAGAACTTCTGCAGAAAATCCTGGTACATCGCCAACTTCTTTTGCGTGTCTTGCTCGTTTGAGATCGCTGTTAGCGCCTGGTCTTCTGGAGTACCCGCAGGAATCGAAATCCTGTCGAGTTGCCCATGCGCAAAAACAGAGAAAACTAGAGGGGAAAGAAACATCAGGACGACAAGCCGAGTGCGCGTCATAGTCGCCTCCAAGCTAGCGCCGGAATCGTAGCTCCGAATGGCCAACCTTTGCAAGCCCAACGACGATCCATGGAGCGACGGGCGTCCTCGCCCGTCCGCGAAATTGCCTGGCTCCGTGGCATGGGAAGAGTCAATGCTGTAGTCTGAGCCGATGCGAGATGCAGACCGCATCGCAGGAAACTTGCTCATGCCGGCCGAGGCCAGCCAGTCGCAAGAATCCGTGCGCCCGCGTTTTTATCACTCGATCTTCTTCATCGTTCTGATTGCCCTGTTCCTGCGCGTGGCCGTGATTACCGTGGGCCACACTTACCGGATCACGCCGCGCCGCGATCACTTCCAATATGGCTGGGAAATGGGCCGCCTGGCCCGCTCTATCGCTACCGGCCAGGGATTCAGTTCCCCGACGGACCTGTCGACAGGGCCCAGCGCATGGGCGCCGCCTCTTTATCCCTATATTCTGGCTGGAATATTTAAGTTATTCGGCGTTTATAGCGCACTCTCGGCGTGGGTGATTCTTGCGTTCAACAGTGTCTTCGCCGCCCTCACCTGTCTTACGTTGTACCAAATCGCGGAGCGAATCTACGGCACTACTGTCGCTCGCGCTACGGCTTGGGCTTGGGCCGTTTTCCCGTACGTAATCTATTGGCCAGTGCGCGTGGTCTGGGAGACAAGCCTCACCGCATTCCTGCTGAGCCTCGCGCTGCTGCTCACTTTGCGTATATCTGATGAGCCCCCGCGACCCCGCATTTGGATTTTATTTGGATTGCTCTGGGGCGTAATCGCGCTCACCAATACCGCAGTCGTGAGCATGATGCCATTCTGCTTGCTCTGGCTGCTGTACCGACTGCCCCATCGTCCCCGGCAATTCATTGGAGCTGCTTGCTGCGTGCTCGCGGCGGCGTTAGTAGTGAGCCCGTGGCTGGTGCGCAATTACCAGGTCTTCGGCCAGTTCATTTTTGTGCGTGACAACCTTCCGCTGGAAATGTACGAGGCGAACAACGATCAGTCCGCGGGCTTGTGGAATCGTAACGAACATCCCGGCAATAGTCCGGAGGCCATGCGCAGGTTCCAGGAATTAGGCGAACTCGGCTTCATGGCCGAAAAGAAGCAAGAGGTTCGCCAGTTCATCCGCGAGCATCCGGGACGATTTCTATGGTTCACGGTTGAACGCGCTGTTTACTTTTGGATCGCGCCACCGCAGGCGGCCATCGTCGCGGGCTACGATCTGATGATTTCCCGCCACACCAATTTCTTGCTGGGAGCGATCTTTGCTTTTGCCGGGTTGTGGCTCACCATTCGTAAACGAAAGCGGGGTGCATTCCTGCTTGCATGTTTTCTGCTCATTTATCCACTGCCGTATTACCTGGTGATGCCCTTCCCTCGCTACAAGCACCCCATCGAACCGGAAATGCTTTTGCTGATCGTGTATCTGTTCTGGGAGGCCAGCACGATCCAAATCCGCTGGCCCATGCGAAAAACGGCGTAGAGATCTGGCCGGGCCGGTTGGCGACTTCATCCTGTTCAATTTAAATTAGATCATGCGGTCCATTCTGCAGAAACGCGCGCTGCGCTTCGTCTTCGCTGCCAACGTGATTTCGATGCTGGGCAGCGGCATGAACGCGGCCGCGGTTGCCTGGTACATTCTGCAGGCCACTCATTCTGAAATTGCGCTGGGAGAGTTCGCCGTTCTGCAAACTATTCCAGCCATGCTGATGCTGCCCTTCACCGGCGTCATCATTGACCGCGAAGACCGCCGGCGGTTGGTCATGATGCTCGACGCCGCACGCGCCATCATCATTCTCACAGTTGCCATTCTCGCTTTCAGGGGGAAAGCGAAAATCTGGGAACTGTATTTGATGAACACGCTCGTCGCAGCGGGCTTCTGGATGTTCTGGCCAACCATCACCGCATTGATTCAGGAACTGACTCCCGGGGAAGAGTTCGTTCATGCAAATACTTTTCTCATGGCAGGAGTTCAGGGAGGCTGGCTGATTGCGGGTTCGATCGTGGGATTCGTTTACAACCGCATCGGCCTGGGTGGAGTGCTGCTCATCGATTTCTCCACCTACCTGGTTTCGTTTCTCTGTTATTTCGCGGTTCGCAAGGGACGTCACGTCGTACCCCGTCCCGCGGAGTTGCGCGCCGACATTGTGGCCGCGGAAACCGCACTCGAAAGATTCGTACGCGAGATGCGCGAAGGAATCGAATTTCTTCGTGGCCGACGCAAGTTGGTTTTCCTGGGAATCAGTTGGGCGCTATTTCTGGCCGCGATGATGACCGGAGTCGTGGTCACGCCTCCGTTGAGCGACAACGTGTTTCACGCCGGCGCTGTGGGTTACGGCTGGCTCAATGGGGGATGGGGCACGGGCGCTTTCGTGAGCGCTCTCTACGCTCCGTGGTTCATCGCAGGTTTGGGCGCGCGGCGTTCGATCGCCATCTCCATGGGTTTGCTCACTATCTGCATGATCCTGGCGCCACTCTCCGCCATACTTGTCATCGCCGTTCTGATCTATGCGGTCATGGGATCGGCGCGCGGAATCGCGGGCGTCGCCATGAATACCAGCATCATGGAACAGGTGCCGCAGCATTTTATGGGACGAGTGCAGAACACGTTCTACTTCGTTGGCACGGCGCTGCAGATTGTTTTGGCGATCGTAGTGGGCGAGGTGGCGCAAGTTAGCCTGGTCGCGGGATTTTCCATCATTGGATTGGTGTACGCCATCGCATTCGTCAGCGCGAGTTGGCCAGTGCGAGCCGCCGTGCCAGTTGAAGAAGCTACCCCGGTGGAATAAAACTTCACCACAGAGTCACAGAGAGACAGAGGAACGAAATGACAAACCTGGACGTTCTCTCTGCGACTCTGTGTCTCTGTGGTAAATAACCCTTTCCCGCTGTTATCCTTTCCCTTCAAATTCAAAAGGAGCCATATGTCCTCCAGCCTCGAAGGACGAATCGCGGTTGTCTTCGGAGTCGCAAATAAACGCAGCATCGCCTGGTCGATCGCGCAGGGATTGCACAACGCCGGCGCCAAGCTTGCCATCACGTATCAGAACGAGCGCATGGCGCTCGAAGCCAAAGACCTGATCCTTTCTCTGCCCGGCGCGGAGGCATTCCAGTGCGACGTTTCGAACGACGCCGAGATCGACCAGCTTTTCACTCAACTCAAAGGGCGCTACGGCAAGCTCCACGTTTTAGTTCACAGCGTGGCTTTCGCACCGGCCGACGAACTCAAGGGAGACTTCGTCAACACCACTCGCGAAGGTTTTCGCGTAGCGCTCGATGTCAGCGTCTATTCGCTCATCGCAGTCTCCCGCGCCGCCGCGCCGCTCATGAACGATGGCGGATCCATCATGACCATGACTTACTACGCCTCGGAAAAAGTCGTGCCCCGTTATAACGTGATGGCCGTGGCCAAAGCTGGCCTGGAATGCACGGTGCGCTATCTGGCTTTCGAACTGGGCAAGAAAAACATTCGCGTGAACGCAATTTCCGCGGGCCCGATAAAAACTCTGGCTGCGCGCGGCATCTCCGGTTTCAGCGATATGCACAAAACTCACGCGGAGCGCGCACCGCTCGGTCGCAACGTAGACGTAAACGAAGTAGGTGCCACGGGCGTCTTCCTTGCATCAGACGCCAGTTCCGGCATCACCGGCGAGGTCATTTACGTCGACTGCGGCTACAACATCATGGGTTTTTGAAACGCTCACCGAGTCATAAAGACACAGAAAAAACATGCTTGGCTTTCCTCTGTGTCTCTGTGACTCTGTGGTCAAAGCTCTTAGGCACGCACGCTGACTCGCACCCGCCGCTCGTTCTCTCCCGCGCGTTCCAACGCGATCTCAACATCGCGTTCACGTGTGAAGCGCGCGAATTTTTCTCCCCATTCAATTAGCAGGACACTGTTTTCAGCGATCAGGTCGTCGATCCCCAAAGTCTCAAGCTGGCGCAGCGTGTCCACGCGATATAAATCGATGTGATAAAGATTAGCTGTGGGACCACGATATTCGTGGATCAGAGTAAAAGTAGGGCTGGTTACATCTTCTTCGGAGGCCGCGTGGAACGCTTCCGAGATGCCTTTGACGAGCGTGGTCTTGCCTGCTCCCAGATCGCCGCGGAGCACGACGATTTTCGGCGGTGCGAGCATCGCGGCCAGGGTACGTCCCAGAGCGATCGTCTCCTCCGGCGATTGAGTAATGAATTCTCGCGTCTCCATGAGCGTCTGGAGAACCAGTATAGCGAGACTTCACAACGCCGCCGCGAGGGTGTTTTACAGAAAGGTGGGAAGACTTTACTTTCTTTTTGGAGCGACCCACTGGCTGGAGCGCAGGCCAAGAAAGTCCTTGTCGACGCGCGAGTCCAACGCACTGCGCAACGTGCGCTGATCGTCGTCCTCGAGTGCAATGAAGCGGAATGGCTGCATAATTTCGTCTTTGGATTTGCGCGTCGGCTGCAGGATTTCCGCCATGCCTTTCACGGCGCCCGATTCCGTCTGAAAGGCGACCTCGACCAGATTGCCCTGCTCAAGCGCCCCGGCCAATCGCAACATACCACCGGTCTCGGAAATGGATTGTAGTTTCGCTCGCGCGCTCCGCCCGTCATTTAGCTTGATAACGACAGGGATTGAACTACCAAACTGAACTCGCTGAGCACGATGCTGAGGGTGAGTCTGGGGGAAGTGTGTCATAGCTAGAACCACTATGCCATGCCGGGGTAACAGAGGGCAGATTACGGAAGCACTTGTCCAGATTCCAGTTTTGGCCAGTGTGAACGACGGTCCTAACCACCCAAATGACAATGAGATACGTCGCCCAGCCGAGCGCCCCTTGACCAGAAGAGGCAAAGTGCGTTAGCCACCGATCTCGATCTTGGAGTTTGCGGCCGATTCTCGCACCCTGCGAAACGCTTCCGGAAAGGCTTTCACCAAATCGGTTGCGACGAGCGAATATTCGCCCATGCTTTCGCATGCCACGTCGCCGGCAAGACCGTGGAGATGAACCGCGGCAATTACTGCTTCCACGATACGTTCGGGATTCTGCGCGATCAAACCGGACACCATGCCCGTGAGAATGTCTCCTGTGCCCCCGGTTGCCATGCCGGGATTTCCCGTGGTGTTCACCCAAACTGTTCCGTCGGGCCGCGCGATCAGCGTGCGATGTCCCTTCAGCACCACGATCAATTCGTGTTCGCGGGCAAATGTGCGAGCCACGTTGATGCGGTCGCGTTGTACCGCGGCTATCGTGGACGCAGTCAGACGTGCCATCTCGCCGGGATGCGGCGTGATCACTAAGGTGCGTCCTTTGCCGTTGAGTTCGCTGGCTCGGCCTTCGAACGCATTCAGGCCATCCGCATCCAGAACGAGTGGAGTCTTGCATTTTATCACCAGGGTTCGCACAAACTCAGAAGTCTCCGGGACGCGTGAGATTCCGGGTCCGACGGCCAGAACCGTCATACCTGTGATGAGCGCATCGAGCGGTCCGCTAGCGCGAATCGAAATCGTGCCGACATCGGTCTCATCGAGCGGCTCAGTCATGATTTCGGGATGAAATCCCGCCACAGTGGCGAGCACCGACTTCGGCGTGGCGACCGTCGATAGTCCCGCCCCGGTTCGCAGCGCCGCCATCCCCGCCATCGCGACCGAACCTGCCTTGCCCAACGCGCCGCCAATTACCAGCACGTGGCCGAAGTTTCCTTTATTCGCTGCAAGCGGCCGCGGGCCAACGAGCGGCGCAATCTCATGTGCGGTAATCAGATTGAGTTGCAACGAAGAAACGATGGCTTCCTCGGGCGAGCCGATCGGAGCGATGAGCGTTGACCCGTCGGTCAGTCTTCCAAAAACTTGGGCTGGACGCGGTGCAGTGAATGTAACTACAGCGTCGGCCCGCGCAACCGCGCCAGTTTGTTCGCCCATGACATCGGCGTCCGCGCCGGAAGGAATATCGACCGCAACCACCGGCGCAGAGCTCGCATTCATCAACCTGATTGCCTCGGCATACAAACCGCTCACCGGAGGCTTGAAACCTGTACCCAGAATCGCATCGAGCAGAACTTCGGATTCAAATACTGCCCGCGCCTGTTCCTGCTTCAAGTCCTCGCTGGATTTCACAATCACAGGTGCGACAGGAAGTTTCGCGAACATCTCCGCAGCATCGCCGCGTAGTTCCGCTGGCTCGGCCAGCAATACAATTCGCACTTCCTTTCCGGCAACCTTCAGTTTCCGCGCGGCGACAAAACCGTCTCCGCCATTGTTGCCCTTGCCACAGATCACACCAATACGCTCCGCCAACGGATATCGAGCAACAACAAACTCAGCGACCGCCGTGCCTGCGTTCTCCATGAGCGTGAGTGAAGGAACACCAAAACGCTGGCTGGTGGCGCAATCAATATTGCGCATCTCGGAGGCAGCAACGATTTTCATGCTCGAAATAATTCTTCCATTGTCATTTCCCAAACAGCGACTATAAAACAAAAAGGCCTCCCGCGTATGAGTGGAAAGGCCTAAACAAATCAATTTCTGGTTAGCGCGTGGGCTGTTCCTTGTTGGCTAGCAGAGCCTGCACCCGGCTGTGCTTCTGGCTATATGTGAAATAAACCACCAGCCCGATCACCAGCCAAATGATTAATCGCGCCCAGTTCACCCAACCCAGTTTGTACATCATGTAGCCGTTGGAGATGACGCCGAGTATTGGGACCAGGGGCACCCACGGGGTGCGGAACGGGCGGGGCTGGGCGGGATTTGTATGGCGCAAGACCAGGACGGAAATCGAGACGATCACAAATGCCAGCAGGGTTCCGATATTGACCATCTTGCCGATATCGGAGATGGGAGTCACACTGCCGACAATTGCTGCCAGCAGCCCCACGAGAATCGTGTTCTTCCACGGCGTGCGGAATTTGGGATGAACGGCGGCGAAGAACTTCTTGGGCAACAAACCGTCATTCGCCATGGAGTAGAGCACGCGAGTCTGGCCGAGCAGCATTACCAACATCACACTGGTCAGTCCCGCCAGAGCGCCCAAGGTGATGATGTACGATGCCGTGGTTAATCCGCGGTCCAGAAATGCGCGCGCCACCGGCGCCTCGATGTTAATTTGCTGCCAGTGCACCATCCCCGTAAGCACGCCCGCCACGGCGATATACAAGACGGTGCAGACGGCGAGTGAAGCGATCATGCCGATGGGCAGGTCGCGTTGCGGATTCTTGGCTTCCTGGGCCGTCGTCGAAACCGCATCGAAGCCGATGTAGGCGAAGAAAATATACGCGGCCCCAGCCCCAATTCCAGCGAAACCGTGGGGGGCAAACGAACTCCAGTCCATGCCCCAGTTGCTCCTCTGGATATAGTGGGAGCCTAACGCGATTACAAAAAGCACCACCGAGACCTTAACCACCACGATCCCGGTATTAAAGCGCGCGCTCTCTTTAATGCCAACAACCAGAATCGCCGTGATTACCAGGGCAATGATGAAGGCCGGGAGATTGAAACCGATTTCCATGCCAAACAAATGCGGCGCGCCCATCAGATCGTGGGCACGCTGCAACAATTCGGGGGACTGCGCACTCATGTTCGCGCTGACCTTGTCGAGGAATGCCTGTGTGCCCGGAACCAGGGACGGATCGAAGGCCACAGCCATTTGGCGCGCGATCATATCCTCCGCGGTCTTGAGCGCCGTCCAGTGATCGTAGGCCAGCCAGAGCGGCATTTGGATATGGAAGATCTTCAGCAACTCGATAAAGTGGTTCGACCAGCCCGACGAAACCGTGCTCGCGCCCATTGCGTATTCGAGAGTAAGGTCCCAGCCGATGATCCAGGCCAGTAGTTCGCCAAGCGTGGCGTAAGCGTAGGTGTAAGCGCTGCCTGCCAACGGAATCATGGCGGCGAACTCGGCATAGCAGAGTCCAGCAAAGGCGCATCCCAACCCGGATAGAACGAACGACAAAGTGAGCCCGGGGCCGGCGTACTGCGCTCCCAAACCAACCATGACGAAAATGCCTGCGCCGATAATCGCGCCCACGCCCAGCGCCGTCAGTTGAAAAACGCCGAGGGTTCGCTTAAGGCTGTGCCCGCCGGTCTCGCGGGATTCTTCCATCAGCAGATTCATCGGCTTGGTAGCCAGCAGGTTCGCCATCCGATTGGTTTCTCCTTCGTTGCTGAACTGATGTAGTTTAAGTTGATGTAAGCGTGTCGTTGGCGTGCCGCGACCACAAAAAGTACACCGGAACTCCCAGCAGCACGATGATCAAACCCGGCCACGTGTATTGCGGTTTGTAGCGCAGCAACACGACATCAATGAACAAGGCCATCACAATATACACTGCGGGCAGCACGGGATAGCCAATGGCGCGATAAGGCCGTTCTGCCTCGGGATGCTTACGGCGCAGCACAAACAATCCCACGATGGTCAAGATGTAGAACACCAGCACCGCAAAAACGATGTAATCCAGCAATTGTCCGTAGCTACCGGACACACAAAGCACGCAGGTCCAAACCATCTGCACCATGAGCGAAACTGAAGGCGTTTTGTAAGTAGGATGCAATTTGGCCACGCTGCGAAAGAATAGCCCATCCTTAGCCATGGCGTAGTAGACGCGCGCGCCAGCGAGAATCAGGCCGTTGACGCATCCGAAGCCGGACACCATAATCGCCGCAGCCATTAGCAGGCCACCTGCCGAGCCGAACATTTGCGTCATCACGGCTGTGGCGACGCGATCTTCCGTCGCGTATTTGATTCCGCGTTGCAGGATGGTCGTGCCATGCATAGCGCCATCCAGCGGTAGCACATTCAGATAAACGAAATTGCAGGCGACGTAAAGCGTGATGACGACGCCCGTGCCCAGCGCGAGAGATAGCGGCAAATTGCGGCTGGGATTCTTGACCTCGCCCGCCGTGAAGGTTACGTTATTCCACGCGTCGGCAGAAAACAGCGATCCCACTTGCGCCACTGCCAGAATGGTCAGCGTGCCAACCAGGACCATGGGCCCGCCCACTCCCACCTGCACCGCGTGCTGCGCGCTCAGGCCGGCATTGTTCCAGAAGTTCCCGTGGAAGTTGGCGGCGATTGCCTGCGCGTTGCGTCCTATAAACAGGCCCAGCAAGGCCAGGCCCAGCAACGCCGAGACTTTGGCAAAAGTGAAAACATTCTGAATCAGCGCTCCGGTCTTCAACCCGAAAACGTTAATTACCGAGAGTGCGACGACAACCAATATCGCAACCAGATTCTGAGTGTTCAACCCTACATCCATATTCCCCAGAACCATGGGTCCGATCCGAATGGGTGGGACTTTCCAGAAGTGTAAAATCCAGTTCGACGAAGAAATTGATGGAACGAAGATGCCGAGAAACTTGCCGAAGGCCACACCCACGGCGGCAATCGTTCCTGTTTGAATGACCAGGAACAACGTCCACCCATAAAGAAATCCCCAGAGCGGTCCGAGCGCTTCGCGCAGATAAACATATTGGCCGCCGGCTCGCGGCATCATCGCGGCCAGCTCGCCGTAGCTCAAGGCCCCGACGATGGTCATGAAGCCTGTCACCAGCCACGCAGCGATCAGCAACGCGGGAGAATTTACCTCCCGGGATATTTCAGCGGAAACAATGAAGATGCCCGAGCCAATCATCGAGCCCATCACCAGCATGGTTGCGCTGGTCAGGCCGAGGCCTTTCACCAGTTCTTTGTCCTGGTGGCTATGGATTTCCCAGTCGCTGGCGCTCGGCGGCTTGGTGTCGATGGACAAAGGGCTCCTGAGAACTTGTGTGGCGCGGGCGCCCTCGCCCGCGATCAGTGCCGCTACTTTATCCTAAGATGCGCAAGATTTCCTCAGCTGATTTTCGCGGTTCCCGAATCAGGTCAGATATTACCGCGACGGAGTCCGCCCCCGCTTCGATCACCGACCAGCAGTTGGCACGATTAATGCCTCCGATGGCGACCAACGGCTTGCGGGTCAAGGCGCGGGCTTTGCGGACGCCTTCGAGACCGACAACCGGGTCAGGATTGGCTTTGCTCGAGGTCAAAAATACTGGCCCGATAGCAATATAGGTTGCGTCGGTTTTTTCGGCTTCCTGGACCTGCTCGGGGTTGTGCGTGGATACCCCCAGCCACAGGCTCGCGCCAATCACTTTTCGCGCACCTTCGGGCGACAGATCTTCCTGGCCCACGTGGACGCCATTGAACCCGGCGGCTAAACAAAGGTCTGCCCGGTCATTCATGATCAGCCGAACAGTGCCGCCGAGCCTGCCTTTCAGCTCCCGGGCGTGCTCCAACGTCTCTCGAACATTAGAGCTCTTATTTCGGTATTGAAGGAGGGTGATTCCGCCAGCCGCGAGTTCCTCGGCAGTCGAAAACAGGGCTTCGCTATCTGGGAGGCATGAGGTGTCGAGAATGGCATAAAGGCGAGGTAAGTGGATCATGGACTCCCGAAATCGCCGCTGAGCTGCATCGCCGTAGCGCTGCGGGAGCGCTGCCCCTGCGCGAGATCCTTCGCCCGGCTGACGCCGGGACTCAGGATGACGTTTAGGGCACTATTTGCCCGTCGACTTCCCGTTCTTCGCCAGGAAGCGCTCGATAAACGTCGTATCAAACTTGCCCGCGCGAAAATCCGGATCAGCGAGAATCCGCCGATGCAATGGGATGGTCGTGAATATCCCTTCGACGATAAACATTTCCAGCGCCCGCGCCATGCGCGAGACGGCTTCCGAGCGGTCTTTGCCGCGCACGATCAGCTTGGCAATCAGCGAGTCGTAATAAGGCGGAATTACGCCTTCCGCATAGGCCGCTGTATCGATTCGCACTCCCGTCCCGCCCGGCGGATTGAATGCGGTGATTTTCCCGGCCGACGGCGTGAACTTTTCCGGATGCTCGGCATTGATGCGGCACTCGATGGCATGTCCGCGATGCACAATCGGACCCAGCAGCACTGTCTCCATTCGCTCGCCGGCGGCCAACAGAATCTGGCTCTTCACCAGGTCCACGTCGGTGACCATTTCCGTGACCGGGTGCTCGACCTGGATGCGGGTGTTCATTTCGATGAAGTACAAGCGCCGGTCTTCGTCCATCAGGAATTCGATCGTGCCGGCGTTCACGTAGCCGATTTCGGACAGCGTCTTCGACAACACCTTCCCGATCTCATCGCGGAGTTCGGGCGACACTTGCGTCGACGGAGATTCCTCCAACAACTTCTGGTGGCGCCGTTGGATTGAGCACTCGCGCTCGCCCAGGCTCACGACGTTGCCATACTGGTCAGCCAGAATCTGAAACTCGATGTGGCGCGGGCGCTCGATGAATTTCTCCATATAGAGATCGCCATTGCCGAAGGCTGCCGCCGCCTCCGATTGCGCCGCCTTGAACAAGCCGGGAAGCTCTTCCTCGTTGCGCACGATGCGCATGCCGCGTCCGCCACCGCCCGCCGAGGCTTTGATGATCACCGGGAAGCCGATTTGCCGCGCCCACTCCATGGCTTCACCATCGCTGGCAAGAATCCCGTCGGAACCCGGCAGAATGGGGACGCCCGCTTTCTTCATCGCAGCGCGGGCTTTTTCTTTTTCCCCCATGAGGCGGGTGATCTCGGGCGGCGGACCGATGAACTTTATATTGCTGGTCTCGGTCACTTCGGCGAAATTCGCGTTCTCCGCCAGCAACCCATATCCCGGATGGATCGCGTCTACATTCGTGATCTCAGCCGCGCTGATGACTGCGGGAATATTCAGGTAGCTCTGCGCCAGCTGAGGTGGACCGATGCAGATGGCCTCGTCGGCAAACTTGACGTGCAGCGAGTGCCGGTCAGCCTCGCTGTAAATCGCCACAGTGCGGATGCCCAGCTCTTTGCAAGCGCAAATCACGCGCAGAGCAATCTCGCCACGGTTCGCAATCAGGATTTTATTGAACATCAGAAATTCGTGTGGGGACGGGCGCCTCGATTCGATCGAGCGCAGCCCATAAATATCTCCCCTCTCACCAAACACACAAAAAGGGCGCGGTCAGGCGCCCACCTATTTCATCTGGAACTCAACTTCGTGGCCGGATCACAAATAACTCCTGCCCATACTCGATCGGTTGGCCGTTTGCGACCAGTTTCTTGACGATCTCGCCGGCCACGTCGGCCTCAATCTCATTCATCAACTTCATGGCTTCCACGATGCACAAAACCTGCCCGATTTCGACGGTATCCCCAACCTTGACGAAAGGCGGTGATCCCGGCGAGGGACATTCATAGAATGTCCCCACGATTGGCGAATGCACTGTGTGTAAGCCTGCCTCGGGCGACGGCGTGGGCGCAGCGCTTTGCGCGGGAACAACCGGCGCGGCCGGCACGGATGAAACCTCCCCCGCGGGGGTAGGGGCCACATGCACAGCGAAGTGGGGAGCGGCAGGCGGAGCCGGTGCTACATGCTCGACGCCACGCTTGATCCGCACTTTCACATCGCCGCGCTCCAACTCGAACTCGGCAATGTCCTTTTCAATTAAGAACTCGATGAGTTCCTTCAGCTCTCTTTGATTCATGCGTTCACGGTGGGTACTGCTTCAGGTCTTAGGTGCTAGGCATCAGGTGTTAGGTATCTAGGTTTAGA
>DATNNE010000169.1:0-8487 GCA_035601995.1 Terriglobales bacterium | reverse complement strand
CCCGATTGCTGCTCTTGCAATTGTTCCGCTCATCTTATGGGAAGGACGGCAAGCCATGCGCGGTAAAGCCTGTGGTTGTTGCTGATTGGTGAATGGTAAATCTCCCACCGCAAGCTAGAACGATTGTGAGAACCGGGCCTCCAGGAATTCCCCCAGCTTGGCCGTCGCCTTGAATTGTGGGACGGGATCGAGTTCCTTGAATGCCGAAGTGAACGCATTGGAAAGACTCCAGATCGTTCGCGGCCGGAATTCCTCGTACCTCGGCTCGAAGTAGAGGTCATGGACCATCCTGGCAAGGTGTTTGGGAGCGTCCAGCCTGCCCTCCACGAACGCCTCATAGATGACGACCTTGGCGGTGGCATCCGTCAATTCACTTCTCTGCCAGGTCTCCACTTGCTTTCGCATAGGCTCGAAGTTCCGCTGCATTCGATCAACGCCAACCGAGATGCAGTCGATGAGCGAGAACGATTTCGAGTGTTTCGCAAGCACGGGTGTAAAGGCGCTTGGGACAATGTTTCCAAACTGAGCGCCGCCCGCAAGATCCGAGACCAAAAAGTCGACCAAAAAGTCGTCATTGACATTTTGATCTCCGATCCATATCTTTGACGCCATTCGGCGAAGCGAAGGATGAAGCGATTTTCTGGCTTCTCATCCGAGGGGGCTTCTACTCGCCGATTTCCCCAAAATAAGGCATTAGTGTGCAAGCTCCACGGAGCTTAGAAAGACAGAATCATGACGACTAAGGCCAAGTACGGCTCGCTCGGAGTAGTTCTGGTTGTCCTCGTTCTTGCCATCGCAGGGGCCTTGTTCTGGTTTTTGAGCCAGAAGAAAACGACGATCACGGTTCTCGGGGAGAAACTGAATACAACCTCTGCGATGGAATCCATTGTGAACGAGTACGAAAAGGAACGACACGGAACTATTCACGTGAAGTTCGTGACGGAAGACTACGTAACGATGGATCGGCTGGCAAGCGACGATCTTGCCAACAAGACGGCTGTCTACGATTTAATTCTGCAATATAACACTGCGCTGTACACCTACGTTCGGGAGAAGTACGTATACACTCTGCAGGATCTTGAGGATCCGAATACTGAAGGGCGACTGCGGCTTCCAGAGATGAGTAACGATGTCAGGCGCTTGGAGAATGACCTCTTCCCGAGAACCTGGAGGGAGGTTGGTTTCTACAAGGACTCAAATGGCAAGTATGCTCCGGTGGCCATTCCGTTTTCGGCGAACACCATGTTGCTGTGCTACAACAAGCGACTATTCAACGATCCTCGCCACCGAGCGGCGTACGAAGCGAAATATCACGAACCACTGGCGCCACCGCGCACCTGGCGACAATTCGAGAATATTGCTCAATACTTCCAGAATCCCCCCTATTCATACGGGCTAGTGATGCAGGGCGACAAATACTGGATCTACTATGAGTGGGTTAATTTTGCTTTTGGTATGGGCGGCGGTGTTATGCAAAAGGACTATGGATGGGACACCGATGCGACCACTCCTTTGATTCTGACAAAGCCGGAAACGATCGATGCGACGAACTTGTATCAAAGGCTCTTGAGATACAACGCTTCCGGAGACTTCTTCAATACGGACAACTACAAGCAGAGAGACCGGATGAAGAAGGGAGACGTCGCCATGGCAATTATGTGGAGCGATGTGCTTTACGATTTCGTCCAAAGCAGTGAACCTGGGAAGCTCGATGACCGTTTCGGATTTGAACCAATTCCCGGAGAAAAGTCCCTCCTAGCAGGGGGAAGTTTCTACATAAATCGTAATTCGAAACATGTAAAGGAAGTCGAAGACTTCATGCTGTGGTTGACAGAGCCCAGCCAGCAGGCAAAGTTGCTCTCCAGAGGTTTGTGTTCGCCCTCAAGAGGTGCTTACGACGACCCTCAAGCTAAGGCGTTGCCATATGTGGATGCCCTGCACCGTTCCTTGGAACGGGGTGTCTACATGATGGAAGCCGGGCCGGACGCCGACGCCATTGAAGTTAAGATTTCAGACGAGTTGCAGCGAATGTTTCGGGAAAAATTGACTGCGCAGCACGTTCTTACCGAAACAGAGCAGGACGTCGATGCTACGCGACGCGAGATCTTTCGGCAATTGAAGAAGTGATTGAACCCCAGAAATGCGGAGCTCCAATGTATCGCCCGGCTTCGACGAGAGATGGCTTCTGCTCCCCATCTCCGTCTTGTTGCTGCAGTTGGGTTTTCTCTTCCCACTTCTGTGGAAGGCTTCATTCTTTCTTCTGCACAGCGCGGGTATAGGGAGCTATAGCCCTGTAGCCACTTCGTTGTGGAGGCTCAAAGACGGAGTCTCTGAACTCCTTCGCACGTTGACCTTTTCGGCGGCGAGTGCATTCTTGCAGACGAGCTTGGGGTTTGCCGTCGCCCTCTTCTTTGCTGGGTCAGATCCGGACAGGTTGACGCGCTGGCTCAGCTTACTCTTGCTGCCGGCGCTCGTGGGAGATGTTGCCGTCGGGTTCGTCTACAAAGACCTTCCAGTCTGGATTCCGTCTCTTCAGCAGCGCGGAACGTTTCACACCTGGGCCGCGCTTGTGATTGTTCAAACATGGCAGTTTCTACCGATGTGCATTTATTTGTTTTTGCTCCGGTCGCTCACAATTCGTGGCAACATGAAAGATTTCAGCAGAATTTCCGGGTTATCGCGGGTCGAAAATGTACGGCATGTGGTCTGGCCGCATTGTAGGAATCTGGCGTTTGTACTGGCGCTGTTCGCGTTCTTGCAGGGCGTGGCAGAATTTAGCAAGACGGACATCATGTTCGGCGCGTCTTCGGGAACAAAAACGGAGATGATGAGCCATTGGATTGACACTCACGAACATCAGCTGGGGGAGAACTTTCCAAGTCAAGCCCAGGATCTGGCGCTTGCCTATGGCGGAATACTCCTGGCGACGACGTTGGTTTCTTCCGTGGGCGTGTCGGCCCTGATTATTCTTGTCATCGGTCAGACACTGAAGGGGCTGGCGAGAATCATGCAAACAGTGCGGCAACGAACTGGACCGCCTGTTGAAGGTGTGGCGGTCGAGACTTCTGGGGCAACCCGGATGCGCTGGATTGTTGGCGTGACTGCGATAGCAGTGGCTGTTCTTCCGTTTGGAGAACTTGTTTATGATCTGGTAGGCCGGCAAACGAGAGTTGGACTCGATACCCTGGCTAATGGCGTTTCGGCGGTTGCGAGCGGATTACCGGCAGTGTTACTGGCAGCCGTGAGCATCGCAGGAGTGACGATTGCTTGTGGAGTCATATTGCGTTTGCTGGCGCCGCGGCTTACGGAGAAGTTCGACGAGAAATCGCTGCCCATGTTCTCAGGGATCTTGCTGTTGCACGCGGCCCCTGGAGTCGCGTTGGCTTATTGTGCGCTCCACTGGTTTCATGTGCTAGTTGCCGACCCAGCGCTGATACCCCTTTACTGGCTGCTAGGAGAGTCGATTTTGGGTTTGTCGGTCATCGGCGCATTTATCTTGTACGTGCATTTTGATGTTCCGTCTGCTGAGATCGCTTTCTACCGAAGTTCAGGCGCCAGTGTGCGCGAAGCGTTCAGAGAAGGCTTCTGGTCGCGATTTCGCCTGAGCTATCTGTTGGTAGGGCTTTTCGCTTTCTCCATAGTCATCAGCGAGGATGCAATCAGTTCGGTTCTCTATAACTTTGTTCCAACGGTCATCGTACGCCTGCGTCCGCTGGCGTCCGGCCGCGGATCAGACTACCCCCAGGCCGCAGTCATTGTTCTGTTAACGATTGCACTAATTTTGGTTCTCATAACTCTCTGGAATGGCGTCCTCGTGCGATCCAACATTGCCAGGAAAGTAGAGAACTAGATGGCTCGACTGGATCTGGAGGTCGAAAATCTGACGTTTGGGTACAGAGGACGACCGGTATTCAACGGCGTAAAGTTTCGCACCGCGAACGACTCCCGCGGACACATTGTCGCGCTTATGGGAGCGAGCGGCTGCGGGAAGACCACGCTGCTCCGTTTGGTCGCCGGTCTCTTGACACCGGATTCAGGTGAAATTCGCCTGAATCCGCGCAGCCCGGTTGTTGACTACCTTCCTCAAGAGCCGGTCTTGTTCGACCATCTGTCCCTTGCAGACAACCTCAAATTCTACAGCCGGATCGCCGCGCACAAGGCAACTTTTCGCGAAGAATTAGTCAAACGGGCAGTCAAGGTCTTGAATTTGGGAGAAGTGCTGACGCGGAACGCGCCCACTGAAAAACTCAGCGGAGGCGAGAAACAGCGACTTTCGCTGGCGAGGGCGCTTTCTATACAGCCTCAACTGTTGTTGCTTGACGAGCCCTGCACGGGCCTAGACGCTTCGGTGAAGCAGGATTTCCTGATACGTCTTCGTGAGATAGTCGACGAACAAAGCTTACTGGTCTTGTATTCCACGCATCATGGTAAAGAAGCGATTCTACAGGCCGACGAGATTCTCTACATGTGGAGGCCTACGAACGCGCAGACCGTGAACGTCGTTATTCTACCTGTTCAGAAGCTGTTGGAGGCTCCGCCCACATTAGAGGCGGCTCAAATGTTAGCGAACTCGCCTTTGAACGTGATTGAAGGGTGCCGAGTCCACTGCAGCGAAGTCTCAAATCGATCAGGCTGCGTGTTGGGTCACTGCGAGGACGAAACCGAAGCAGGCGAACAATATACGCTCGCATTCGAACCTAGCGCGATGGTAATCAACTCGGACACCAAACACTGCAAGCTGACCATCACGGCGAAATCCAATAAATACAGCTTCGGCGCCATAGAGGGTACTGATCAATTGCTGGTCTTAGATAAGGGTAGCGGTGTGGAAGGTCAGTTGTTCTTTAGACTTCAGGGCTCGGCCTTCTTGTTTGCACCTGCGCAGGCGGGAAGAATCGTGAGGATCTCTTGAGCGCGCAGCTGCGCAACGCGACAGAGAAGTCTGAAACACGGCGGCGATTCATAATCACTGCACTGTTCTGTCAATTCTTGTTGATTTTTATCGTGCCGATGTTTCTCTTTCAGTCGCAATTCATAAGAGAGAGCGCATTTGTCAAGAATTGCCCAAGTCAATACGGAGTCCTAATAGTTTCACTATTCTTGGGTGAAATCGTTGTTGCCACTGTGTCCTCCCTCGCGCTCATTGTGGTGGCAGCGAAAGGTGCGGCTCGGCTGTTCCTGGGTTTGCTTATAGTTCCTGCTGGCTATCTGGTTGCCGAGATCGTCGGAGGTTCTTTTGGAGAGAGCCGTTGGGACATACTCGGAATGTCCACGCTGGTACTCTCGCTTTTGGCTGCAGGGGCGAGTCTTATTGAGAGCATTCCATGGAGTGACAAGACTAAGGAAGAGTGGAAAGGAACATTTCTCTTTGTGGATCTTCCGCTCGTGCTCGTCTGCTCCTCCGTGGTGGTT
Source organism: Terriglobales bacterium (assembly GCA_035601995.1). Taxonomy (GTDB): domain Bacteria; phylum Acidobacteriota; class Terriglobia; order Terriglobales; family Acidobacteriaceae; genus JABDBE01. Next base: position 3,075 of record DATNNE010000169.1, on the reverse strand, counting down.
TTCAGATTCTCATATTTCGACTACAGCACAAACGAATTTAACCTCTGGATGGTGAATAATTTCCCGCGCCCGCCGTACCGAACGCCGGCATCCAATGCGTTCACCCAGGAATTTCTTTCAATTTTGAAGAATGTGTTCTGGATGGGATTTTCAGCTGGTGTAATCACGGCGCAACTCATTATTTGTCAATTCGTCTCGCTGAGGATCCGTGCTTCGGCGATCCTGCATGGAAGTCCTGACGGGAGCAATCCTAGAACTGCTCTGAAGACGAAGGAATCGGATAAGGCTGATGGGGCATGACATGAAGAGCTCTGAAAAACATGATTGGAAACCGACCGCTACCGTCGAAACTCTGAAGTTTCGTGCGGATGTGCTTGGCCGCATGCGCGAGTTCTTTCGGGACCGGGGCGTTACCGAAGTCGAAACTCCACTTGTCTCTGGCAGTTCGCTTTCTCATCCCGAGACTGAATTGATGTCGACCAGCCTGACAGGGTCCGTGGATGTGCGGCCTCTTTATCTGCAATCTTCGCCTGAGTCGGGAATGAAACGTTTGATCGCCGCAGGGATGGGCCCAATCTATCAACTTTGCAAGGCATTCAGGAATGGCGAGGCAGATCGCACACACAATCCGGAATTCACGATCCTTGAATGGTATAGACCAGGATGGAACCATCTGAAGATTTCAACTGAGGTTGACGAGCTGTTGGGGGTCATCTTAGGAACGATCCCCGGCCTGCACTTCGACTACCTAGAGCTATTCCGGCAGCATCTAGGCATCAACCCGGTCGCAGAGAAAGTCGACAGATTGCGAAGTCTCGTTCTAGACCGTGGTTTGGTTGGCGGCGCTGGCGTCGACAGATTAGAGAGGAATGAGTTGGCGGACATTTTGATGAAAGGTCTTATCGAGCCGAGTCTCGGTCACGATCAACCTGTTTTTGTCTTTGATTTTCCAGAAACGCAGGCGTGTTTAGCTCGCGTGGATTCGAGTCGCCACGTGGCGGAACGGTTCGAGCTCTTCGTCAACGGTGCCGAGTTGGGGAATGGGTACTCTGAGCTGACCGATGCGGGTGAACATAAGCGTCGGTTCACATTGGACAATGAGACGAGGCTGCGGCTCGGACGCAATCCGCTTGCCGATGATGAACGACTCCTATCGGTAATGGAGGACGGATTCCCGGTCTGCGGAGGTGTGGCTCTGGGAATCGACCGGCTTGTCATGTGCGCAGCCAAGAAAACCAAGATATCGGAAGTGATTGCATTCCCCATCGATCGTGCATAATGCGTAAGCGTCTGGTCTTGTCAACACCAGACGCTTAGTGCAATAGGGATGTCGACGAAGCGCCTCGTAGGTTTTCTAGGAGAAACCAGCCAATTTGTTTTGAAGCCTATGTGGAAGTGGTCTCACAAACGGGAGTTCCTACGTGGGGGCGCATAGGTCGGGCCTACCACCCAGGAAGCTAGGACGACTGGGAAAACCTCGCTTCCAGGAACTCACCCAGCTTGGCTGTCGCCTTGAACTGTGGAATGGGATCCAGTTCCTTGAAAGCCGACGTAAACGCATTCGATAGGCTCCAGATAGTTCGCGTCCGAAATTCCTCGTACGTCGGCTCGAAGTAGAGGTCATGTACGCTGCGAGCAAGGTGCTTGGGCGCTTCGAGCTTACCCTCCACGAACGCCTCATAGATGACGACCTTGGCGGTGACATCCGTCAATTCACTTCTCTGCCAGGTCTCCACTTGCTTTCGCATAGGCTCGAAGTTCCGCTGCATTCGATCAACGCCAACCGAGATGCAGTCGATGAGCGAGAACGACTTTGAGTGTTTTGCGAGCACGGGAGTGAAGTCTCCCGCGAACGCCATGTTGGAGCATACGAACACGCGATAACCACAGGTCATCGCTAAACGCATGCTCTTGTCGTGAGAGTTTCGCAAACCGATCGAGAAACGGCACCCTGCCATCTCGGTTTCGAGGTCGAGAACCCCAAAGGCTTTCATGCCGTCTGGCGAGACTGCGTACTCATCGTGGACGACTCCGATGTGGCGAAAACCAAGCGTCTCGATCAGGGCTTGCACGATCTCGTGGTGCGGGACCGGGCGGTGGGTTTCCGTTGCCACTGGTGTGGGCACCAGTGCGAGTTCTTCGCGGCCAATCGTTCGGCCGCCGTAGCCAATGAGCGTACTAGTTTCTGACATACTTCTTTCCTCCTTGGTGATTTGAATTGTGATTTTGGGACTGAGAACACATGGAGCGCAGGAAGTGGAGTTGCCGGCGGGAATTGAACAATTCAGGACATGAGCAGATTTCCTACCGCCGTGTGAAGCCGATAGCCAGGGTTTGCCGCGATGAAACCACCGAGATGACGGGGCCTACGTCCGTGTACAGCTAGCGCGCCACGCTACACAGTTTACCTTGCAATATAGGCTTGCCAGTTTATCTTGGCATATGGTATCGTAGTGCTATGCCAAGAAAGACAAGCGACCTGGCCGTACTCGACTTTACTCAGGCCATTGGAGTCCTGGTACGCCGTGTGCGCGCGGCGGCTGCTTCGAATGAGCTCTCGTTGACCGAGTCCGCCGTAATGGCTCGCCTGGCGAAAGAGGGGCCGGCAACCACCGCCGATCTGGCTCGGGCGGAAGGCATGAAACCTCAGTCGATGGGAACCACCATCGCCGCGCTTGAGGAGATGGGCATGGTCGAACGCAAGCCGCATCCGACCGACGGCCGCCAAGTGAATATCGAACTCACGGCAAAAGGCGTCGCTGTGCGCAAGAGCGCCAAGGACGCGAAGCTGACGTGGCTCGCCCAGACCATCGCCCAACTCGACAAACAGGACCAGTCAACCCTGTTCGCGGCGGGCGACATCATCAAACGTCTGGCGGAAAAGTGACCAACCCCGCAACCAGTTCGGATACACAGGAGATCTCTTTCTTCCGATCCGTCTCGCACGCCTGGCGCGCCCTGAGGCACCCCAACTTCAAGCTCTTCTTCGCTGGCCAGAGCATCTCGGTGATCGGCACGTGGATGACCCGGCTGGCGACCAGTTGGCTGGTTTATCGGATGACCCATTCGGCTCTG
>DATNNE010000168.1:0-3714 GCA_035601995.1 Terriglobales bacterium | reverse complement strand
TTGGACTTACTTGAGCACCTATAGGTTTTGAAGTGAGCAGACAGGTGACCGCAGCTGTTACTGCGAGCTTCAGTAGCAACGTGTTCATGTTCAGATCTCTTGCAAGAGTTTATTCATGTCCGGGCAATGCGACTAACCCGTGCGTTTTGAAACTACGGAATCGGCGGACTAGCGGCCGGCGGCGCGCCGCAGATAGCCGATGCACAAGGCGGAAGGGGCGGAGTTGGTATAAGGCTCCCGTTACCTTGCCTCGAAGGCGAGCAATTGGGGTCAGTTACGGGGTTACAGGTCATGCACGTACCGGTAAAGGTGTCGATGTTCGGATAAGGTCTCGTGAATCCGTCCGTAAGTATCTCAAGGAAGGTGACAATCTGGTCCTCCTCTTTATCGGAAAGGCCGAGATTACCGGTGGTCATGTCGATATTGTTCTTGACCTCGGGCAGAGGCCAGCACGTTACTTTTTCGATCGTTCCGGGCGGGCAGTGTCCGGAAGTGACCGGGAACGCAAATTTGTCGCGCGTGTTGTAAAAGTGTACGAGTTGCTTCAGGCTCTTTAAATAGCCGTTGTGAAAGAACCCCTTCTGGAAATAAGGTCTCGAGCCGGCTTCGGTGGTTGGACACTGTGGCGGTGTCATGGCCACATCGCGCGCACTTGATACCTGCATCTGGCCGTCGACGCTTGGCGCAGATTGTGTCCAATTCGAGTTCGGGTTCGGCCCCGAGCCAAAGCCGCTTCTGAGAAAAGTTCCTAATCCCAGATCTCTGTAGCCGAAGCCATAGGGATTTCCGACGAACCCTAAGGAATCCGGCGTGGTCTCATAATAGAAAGCATTCCTGGGGTTCAGAGGCACACCTTCGTTGGCTGAACCGAAGCAGGTGAACAGCGGGTTCACCGTGGCCGCCGAACCGGTGTCGTTTTGATTTGGTTTCAAAGTGGTTCCTCTTCCATCCAGGTGACAGGAATTGCAGTTGCCTTTGCCATTGAACAGCTCGAAACCCGCCATCTCGTCAGCTGTCAGCTTATACTTACCAGCCAGGAACGCGTCGAATTTAGATGAGAAAGGGCTAACCTGCACGGACTGTTCGTATGAGTCTATAGACTGCCCCCAATGACCATACGCGACGTTAGCTTTGGTACGGTCTTCGGGAGTTAGGTCGATTGGCGTCGTGTTCCCCCGGAATGTCGAGGCCCCGCCAGGAATGTCGCAAATGGCCTCGGTGTTTCGTGGAAACTTGATGTCTAACGAGCCGGCGCCCCACACTAGTTCAAAAAGAGGTCTGTACGCGGCGGTGGTAAGGCGGAATGCCACGCAGGCAGTGTCGGGGAAGCCCATTTCCTGAGTATCGACGGGAGGACCTTGCGCCTGTTCGGCGTCTGGATTCCTTAACAGAACTCCGGTTGCGCGTGAATCATAAAAGTTTCCGCCAAAGAAGAGACCTTGTGTTTGGTTGTACTGCAGTACGGGAAAGAACGGAGCATACGCATGTCGCTGTGGCGTCCGCTTGCCAACGCGAAAATGAGCGGTTCCGGGATAAGCGATGATAGTCAGATTCACCGACGGGATGGGTCCGCCAAATCCGGCATACGGCATGTGGCAAGACATGCACGCTTGATTTCTGTTGGGCGACATGTTCCTGTCGAAATTCATAAGCTCGCCGAGCGTCTCTATCGCCTCAGTTCCGGTATTCTGCAAGGTTGGCGGCTGACCTCTCACAATCGGGAGCGCTAAGGCGTGCCATCGTGCAAGTGCTCGGTTCTCGACGAGATCTACCTCCCGCAGAACCCTCTCTACTTCTGAATTCAAATCGCCCGGCAAGATACCAGGCGGGTAGGGATTGTAGGCGGACGTCATTCCCTTCTTATCATCCTTGTTGCGTTGTACCGCTGACGTACAGGAAGACAGCAGCACCGCTGCGATTCCGGCCGCGCAGATTGTTACCGTGCTAATCGACTTGGTTGGTTTCATCGCCCATCCCCTTCCTAGGCTGTGCTCAGGACTCATTTCTTGGCGGTCGGTTGGACCCACTTTTCTGAATTACAAGTTTGTATCAGGGTTCTGCGCGTCATCACTCGCGGGCTGAGTGAGCAATCCTCGCCTCAATGTTCGCAGTCGTTTGCAGACCCGGTGCAGCGCTGGTGGCACGGTCTGCTAGCATTAAACCCTCAGGAACGCGAGCAGGTCGGCATTGATGAGGTCCGCATGAGTAGTGCACAAACCATGCGGCGCTCCGGGAATGAGCTTCAGTTTTGCACCCTTGACCAATTTTGCGGCGAGAACCGATGCGTCATTCACCGGCACAATCTGATCCGCCTCACCGTGGATAAAGAGAGTTGGTACATCGATCTTTTTGAGGTCCTCCGTAAAATCGTCTTCTGAGAATGCCTTCACGCACTCGTAAGACCCAATGATGGAAGACTGCATGCCAAGTCGCCAGAACTCTTCCTGGACACCTACGGAAACCTTTGCATCCGGCTTGTTGTAGCCAAAAAACGGAGCGCTCACATCCTTGTAAAACTGAGCGCGATTCCCGGCAATACCACTGCGGATCCCGTCGAAAACAGAGAGCGGCAAGCCACCGGGATTCTTCTCTGTCTTTAGCATCAACGGAGGCACTGCGCCTATGAATACCATTTTCGCGAGGCGCTTTGTACCGTGACGACCCACGTACCGCGCGATTTCACCGCCTCCCATGGAATGGGCAACGAGCGTGACATTCTTCAGATCCAGCGTTTCGATGAGTGTGGCCAGATCATCCGCGAACGTATCGTTGTTATAGCCGGTCCAAGGCTGGCTCGAGCGGCCGTGGCCACGACGGTCATGAGCGATGACACGATAGCCCTTCTGACCTAGAAATAGCATCTGTGCGTCCCACGCATCCGCATTGAGCGGCCAACCGTGCGAGAACACGACCGTCGATCCCGTCCCCCAGTCCTTGAAATAGATTTTCGTTCCGTCTTTGGTAGTGATCATGTTCATGTCAGTTTCTCCTTGGTTATTCCCATCCGGGGCAGGACCGCCCCCAGGGTTTGCTTGATAGGAAAGTGACTCTTTCACCAAACCGAAAGCGGTCACCATAACCGCACCGCCAACAATCAAGTTGCGGCGCGACGTCTCAAAGGGTCCGCGCTTGGCTTGGTCCCTCACCTCTAATAAGTCCTCCCCACGTAGTGGGTTCTTCCCGGATAACATTGCTTCTCCTTTCGGGACCCCTAGATCACACTCTTCTACGGAGCGGACGATGTAGCTTGTTCGCTCAGAGCCGGAATCGCCGCGACCGGCCGGCCGTTCTAGCTAAGGAGTCGTCCAAGCGTCTGCGCTACGCGGCCGGCACCGACGATTCCAATGGGGTCCACAGTGTCACTCATAGGTTCGGCTCCTTTCTGCAAGAAATGGGACCTCATCGAAAAAGAGGCTGGTTCGCGTCTCATCTGTTCAGACCTCCCAACACCCGAAGTTGCGACGCAACCGACGGCGAGCACCATTACCCGCAGAAATGGGGTATCGTGACGCTCTGTCTGGCAGGTGGTCCATCTTGCTCCCAGCACAAATTCTCCGCACGCGAACGACGGCCGGGGCTTCACCTCAATGGGCTACCTGGCTTTCGCCGCCGCAAATCTCAGACCGACGCCCGCGCCAATTGACAAAAGGCCGACCAGACCAATCAGAGGCAAAGGACTTGCGGTTGTAGGCAATGTTGGAGGCAGCGGGGCCT
>DATNNE010000167.1:0-111089 GCA_035601995.1 Terriglobales bacterium | reverse complement strand
AGCATCTCGCCCGACTTTCTCGCATACGCCGGTGCGCGATCACAAGCGCGCTGCTATCAGCGCTAGTGTTGGTGCCAGCGGTGGTCGTGGCCCAAGCGCCATCAACGACCCATTTCCAGGTGCTTCACGCCTTCAATGGCGGCAACGGCGCACTGGCGACGTCGGGTGTGATCCTGGACAGTAAGGGCAATATGTACGGCACCACGGTGATAGGCGGCGACCTCGACTGTTCTGATAATCCGGGTAGTGGATGTGGCCTTGTGTACGAGCTAAGTCCGACTGGCGAAGAAAAGATTCTACATAAATTCAAAGGGCAGGATGGATTTGCCCCGGTGTGGGTAGGGGATCTGGCCCGGGATTCCCAAGGGAGCCTATACGGTGTGACCTGGGAAGGAGGCAACAATTCGTGCGCCTGCGGAAATATCTTCAAAATAGACACGACTGGCCATGAAACCACGCTACACAGCTTTACTGGTACAAATAACGGGGATGGCGCCCGCCCCTACGGCGGCGTAATCCTGGACGGGAACGGAAACCTGTACGGGACAACCTTCAACGGCGGCGATAACAGCTGCAATCCCGGATACGGTTGCGGAACGGTGTTCAGATTCGATCTAAAAACCAGCAAGGAGAAGATCCTATACAGCTTCGGCGGCAGTAGCGAAGATGGCCAGAATCCTTACGGTTCTTTGGTCGAAGATGCAGCAGGAAACCTCTACGGGACAACCTCGAACGGCCCCGGTTCGGGCTGCGGCGGCGGAGGCTGCGGGACGGTCTTCATGGTGGACAAGAAGAACCATGAGACCGTACTTTACGCGTTCACCGGCGTCGATGGCGACGGCGCAACGCCACTTCCCGCACTGGTACTGGACAAGAAAGGCAACCTGTATGGCGACACTTCCTATGGTGGCAACAATTCCGACAGCGGGATCGTGTTCAAGCTGACCAAGACGAGCAAGACCTGGCAGGAAACCATACTCCACACATTTAGTGGCAGCGATGGAGCCCAGCCCGACGGGGCAGTCGTGTTCGATACCGCAGGCAACCTGTATGGAACCACAGTGGCCGGTGGCTCCTTCGGCTACGGAACAGTGTACAAGCTCACCCCAAAGGGCAACAGATGGGCAGTGACGGTGCTGCACAACTTCAAAGACGGCAAGGACGGAGCTGTGCCTTTCACGGGTGGGGGCCTGGCGATTGACAGCACTGGCAGTCTTTACGGCACGGCAGCTTATGGCGGTGATCTAAAGTGCCAGATCTCGGGTCAGGATCCGGGGTGCGGCGTGGTCTTCAAAATCACCCAGTGAGCCACACCGGCATAGTTTTGTCGAGGTTTCGGAGAGGGAGTCCTATTTTGCATGACAGGCGTGTCTGGTGCCAGAACACGGCTGCAGTAGCCTTCGGCGATGGCTAGCCGGCAAGAGTTGTCCTAACACGAGGCTAAGCATAACCTGTCGGTTAAACAGAGTGACACTTAGATAGGAGAAGAAAAATGAAAAAACCAGGTGAGCGTGAGCATGTTAACTCAGAAATGCGCGAGATGGTTGCAGGTCGTGCCCTGGCGCTAGCTGCCGTATTTCTCGCAGCTGTCATTCCCACAGAACTCGCTGTGGCCCGAACCGGGGCGAATGCGTCCACTAAGTTTACAGTTCTGCACAGCTTCACAGGCGGCAAGGACGGCGGCCAGCCATCTGCCGGCCTGGTCTCCGACGCAGCCGGTAACCTCTACGGCACTACGGAATTTGGGGGTGACCTTTCCTGCAACGCCCCATACGGCTGCGGAACTGTATTCAAGATTGATACGGAGGGGCAGGAGACTGTCCTCCATGCGTTCAGATGGGGAGCCGATGGCGCCGTCCCCGCCGGAGATCTCTGGCTCGCCAGCGACGGCACACTCTACGGCACTACAGCCTACGGTGGTGGCTCCTCGAACTGCAAAAATGGTTGCGGCACTGTCTTCAAGGTCGGTAAGACAGGCAAGGAGACAGTTTTGTACAAGTTCGCAGGAACAGATGGCAGCCTTCCCAATGGATCTCTGGCGCAAGATAAGGATGGCAATCTGTACGGCACCACAATGTGGGGAGGGGGGCATGATGGTACGGGCGGCGGGGTCGCGTTCAAACTGGATAAGGTGGGAAAAGAGACAACTCTGCACGCATTCGGCGAAGACACTGGTGATGTCGACGACCCGACCGGCGACGTGGCGCTGGACGCGCAAGGCAATTTGTACGGTACGGCGTGGGCTCCCGCTGGAACCGGAGGGGTGTGGAAGATCAATCAGGCAAACAATGAGACCGTCTTGTACCCCTTTACAGGGGGAAGCGACGGTGGGAACCCGATGGGGGGAGTTGTACTGGGGAAAGACGGCAACTTGTATGGTACTGGCGCTTGGGGCGGTACATACAATCGTGGTGTGCTGTTTCGAGTGAATCAGGCTGGCGCGGAAAAGGTTCTCTATTCGTTCGGAGCGTGGCCCGACGATGGCACTTCTCCAAACGCGGCGCCGGTGCTGGATAGTGCGGGCAATTTGTACGGAACGACAACGACCGGCGGCTACGCTAACTCGGGCATAGTGTACAAGATCGATGAGGCAGGCAAGGAGACGGTCCTGCATAGCTTTGAAGCAGAAAACGACGGCGGAAAGCTATACGGGCGCGTGATCAGGGACAGCAGCGGCAATGTCTATGGGGTTACGGCGGCGTATGGGAAGTACGGCCAAGGGGTCGTGTTCAAGATTTCGCCAAAAGGCGCACGGTGAAAGACTTAATCAGAGTTTCCCAGGCGGCTACCCCGAGTCAACCGCGTCTCCCTTGTAGACGCTATTTGATATGCGTCAAATAGAGTTTGATGAACTTGGTTGGCTTTTCGTGATAAGACTCTCCGCAGTGGTGGCAGTCCAGCATTTAGCCACCTGCTGGGAACTTCAGAAGGGACGGGAAAGCATCGTGACTAATACACTGCTGCAACGCGTTTCAAAGACATTTCTGCGAGCGCCGAGGGCCGCCCTCACGTTTGTAGCTATGCTTGGGTTCGGGGTAGTTACAACCCAATCGGCGCAAGCACAGTTTGGCGACTTTGCCCTGCTTTACCATTTCACCGGGCCGGATGGGAATTCTCCCTTTGGCGGGGTGATCCAGGACGGTGCGGGGAATGTCTACGGCACCACCGCGTTTGGCGGCGCCTACAACGCTGGAACGGTATTCAAAGTGGATACAAACGATAGCGAGGCGGTGCTGCACAGCTTCCAGGGAGGAAGCGACGGGGCATATCCCTTTGCCGGGTTGGTCCAGGACGCGGCGGGCAACCTCTATGGCACTACTGAGTTTGGCGGCACTGGCGGCATCGGAACAGTGTTCAAAGTCGATACAAGCGGCAGCGAGACTGTGCTACAGAGCTTCGGTGGAGGGTCGAGCGGGGCATATCCCACTGGAGGTTTGCTGCTGGACAAAGCGGGCAATCTCTACGGTGCCAGCTTGGGCGGTTCCTCTGGTTCTCAGTCTGACTTTTTCGGGGACGTGTTCGAAGTGTTTAGCGGTGGCGGCATCACCGTGCTGCACTATTTCGCCGGAGGCCCGACCGATGGGGCATCTCCAGACTATTCAGGTTTGCTCGTGGACAAAGCGGGCAACTTCTATGGCGTTACGGAGCTGGGCGGGGCTGACAATTTAGGAGCGGTGTACGAGTTGAGTCCGAGCGGCACGGAGACTCTGCTGCACAGCTTTGTCGGGGGTACGAAGGACGGGTGCCTTCCCTTCGGAACGCCGTTTATGGACGAGCAGGGCAATCTTTACGGTACGACCTATGCATGCGGTTCGTTCAACCAGGGAATCGTGTGGAAGCTGAGCACGAAGGGTACCGAGACCGTGCTGCATAATTTCGACACCAATGGAAGTTCCGACGACGGGGCATATCCGTTCGCAGGCGTGATTCAGGATAAGGCAGGCAACCTCTATGGCACCACCTGCGGGGGCGGCAATTCCAGGAGCCAGGGAACTCTGTACCAGTTGACTCCGACTGGCAGGCTGACCGTGCTGCACACGTTCTTTGTGGAAAACGACGGGGTGTGTCCTAGGGCAGGTGTGATTCAGGACGCGCAGGGGAACCTTTACGGCACTGTCCCAGAGACAGACCACAACGATAATGATTACGGATCGGTGTGGGAGTACATCCCCTTGGTGACGGCGACCGTTAACTAGCAGCGTAGCGGGCGGTTCTAGAATTTGAAACTTTTGAAACTACACTTGAAATTACGGGAAACATCATGAAAAAAGTGCTAAGCGATATATCCTACGGAGTTGGATTCTACTTGCTGTTGCTTGCCTTCGCACAGGCGCAAAAAGTAGGGGCAACAGCCCATATTGACGGAGTTCCAACGCCCTCCGCGGCCGCCCCGATTTTCAGTAATTGCGGTGCGGCTTGCTCCAGCTATAGCAAGATAGGATATTATATCTCCGGAGGGAACTTCCAGTCGAACCAGGGAGGTGGCCAAGCAATCGCCGTAGGTTTTACAACGAAAGGAGCAACCAGCTTCACTCAGGTGCTGACTCCCCTAGCCCTCACTACCAGGAACGGCGGCCAAGGTTCTGGTAAAGTCTACGCGTATTTGCTGAGGGACAAATCTGACGCACCAGGAGCCATTATCAGCTCCTTGGTGCAAGTCGGCAAACTCAACGACAAGAGTTACACAGTAATCGAGTACAAGGCCCAGAAACCTATAATACTGAAGGCAAAAACCCAATATTGGCTGTGCCTGATAACAGCTTCCTCCATTCAGGCGATTTGGGCTGAGAATCCATCAGACGACAACAGTAGTCCCATCTACTACAACAATTCCTCCTCGTGTACGGTAGGAATGCCGAGTGGTACATCGCTTACCGCTCCGGCGTATGCGGTTTTTTAAACCAGCCAATAGTCTTTCCTTCGGAGGAATTAGCCCGGTCGACTGAACGCCATCATCGTCATTATTATTTGCCTGATTAGATGACCGTTTCGGCTCCTAGACGACCGAGTAGACTTGGGCACACAAGCCAACCAAGGCGCGGAGGAAAGGAGCCGAGCGATGAAGATTATAGGGTTGTGATTGCATACCCGCTACCAGCAGATTGCTGGACCAGGAGACCGGCGAATTGATCGAGCGTCGGTTAGAGCACGAGGGCGGAGAGGCGCGCTGGTTCTACGCGGCGTTGGCAGGGCCGGTGCGAGTGGGGATCGAGGCCACCGGGCATACGCGCTGGTTCGAGCGCCTGCTGGGCAAACCGGGCACGACCTGTGGATCGCGGATGCGACGAAGATCCGGGCGTCGGTGGTGCGCAAACAGAAGGCGGATACGCGCGACGCGGCGCACTTGCTGGACTTGTTGTTGAGCCAGCGCTTTCCGCGGATCTGGCGGCCCTCGCTGGGGGAACGCGATCTGCGTCAACTGCTGTGGCACGCCGGACGTTTCGTTTGATGCCAACCCGTGCTCGGGTCCCACGGTGTCGGACACATATGGGGAGGGCGGCTGGGGTGCAGGTCGGCGGCACGAGTGTCTCCTTTCCCTCGCTGGCTGGGATCTTCAACAGCGCTGGTCACTTCTATGGCTCGACCGACGACGAGCTTACTGAGCTTTACAAGGAATATGGAAATCCGACCGGGTACAAGAACTGGTTCCGTGACCTCACGCAAGGTGCCAACGGCTTCCCGTGCAAGAAGGGCTGGGACTTTTGCTCTGGCGTGGGTACTCCGCCCACGTTTAAAGGGAAGTAGAAAAGTCAGGGTACCGCGAGCAGGGGCACGATATCTGCCTAGTCGCGGCCAGGTGGTTGGTGCCGACTAAAACATCACTTGTGTCAATGTAAACAGAATTGAATAGTGCTTGGCCGTTGGTTCGTGCTAAGAAATATACTTCCGCTCGCAACATCTTCTGATCATCCTTTGGCTCTTGAGTGAATCACCGAGCTGGATTCTGGAGAACGAGGATGTTTTCAGACTCCTCAGTCGATATTCTCGTGCCTGTTACGAGCGCAGATTATTTTGGAGGTCCAATGTATCCCGAATTGCAGGCAGAACTAAGGATGTTCGAACGGCGAACAGTGAAATCCGCAGAGTCGCACAAAAGGAATCTGAAGCGTATCCCGCTGGGCGTTGCGAGTAATTATCGCGCTTATGATCCGTATCCGATTTTCGCAAGAGAGGCGCAGGGATCGCATTTCCGCGATCTCGATGGCAATGACTATGTGGACCATAACCTGTGTTTCGGTGCACTCATGGCAGGCCACTGCCATCCCGCGGTTATGCGAGCTGTCGAGAAGCGCCTGAGTACCGGCACCATGTTCGGAATGCCGCACGATATGGAGTGGGAACTGGCAGAAGAGATATGCGCCCGCTTCCCAGTGGAGATGATCCGGTTTGGCTCAACTGGCGCTGAGGCTACGATGCATGCGATCCGCTTGGCCCGCGCTGCGACCGGGCGCGATAAGATCCTGAAATTTGAAGGGGGATATCACGGAGCTTATGATTCCGCTCTGGTCAGCGTGAAACCGCACGCGCCAGAATTTGGCGATGTCCACGCTCCAGAATCGGTCCCCTCTGGGCTGGGTGTGCCTAGTGCTTTTGTTGCTAAGGTTGCGGTGGCGACGTTTAACGATCTTGGCAGTGTTGAGCTTCGCTTCCAGCAGAACCGCGACCAAATCGCTGCGGTCATTCTTGAGCCGATCATGATGAACGTCGGGCTCTGCATGCCGCAAGCCGGATTTCTTGAGGGCCTTCGCGAACTTTGCACGCGCCACGGCGCCTTGTTGATTTTTGACGAAGTAAAAACGGGGGCGAAGCTATGTTGGGGCGGGGCGTCGGAGTATTTCGGTGTCAAGCCCGACATGATTTGCTTAGGCAAATCAATTGGCGGTGGTTTGCCGCTGTCAGCATTTGGGACGCACAGGTCGGTGATGGAGCTGATCTCACAGCGCAAAGTCTTTCATGGGGGAACCTGCAACACCAATCCGGTCTCGATGGCCGCCGGGCTCGCCATGTTTCGGGAAGTGTTGACTCGCGAGAACTACGCGCACGTGGAAAAGCTGAGCAAGAAGCTCGTTGAAGGGTACCGTAAAACGGTCAAGAAAGTCGGCCTGCAAGCATACACCGTCACAGCTGGTGCCAACGGTGTGCTTATGCTTTATCCCAAAGAGGTCCGCAACCATCGCGACTGGATCACCATTGACACCGAGCTCTGGCGCCACTACTGGTTTGCCATGGTGAACCGAGGCCTTATGCCGCAACCTCACTGGTGGGACGAGCAGTGGACCATTTCCGTACAGCATACGGAAGTTGACATTGACAAGCACATCGCTGTTTTCGAAGATGTCGCTCCCGCATTAGCCAGGGCACAGGAACGCACCTCGGGAGTGGTCGTAGCGAGTGCGGGATGAAATAATTATTTCGCGGACTTTCCTCCTGCGGCACCAGGGGCAGGTCAACAATCTCATCGTACGGGTAGCGACACCGGGTTCGGCTTCTTTCTAGTGGATGTGGTGCTAGGTAAGCGTACGCGGCTCCTCAGTCGACAGGCGGCGCTACGCTCCCATAAACACTAGCGCATCTTGCCGAGCATTACCGTAAGAGCTAGGTCGATGTGCCGGCGCATCTCGCATTCAGCACATGCAGGATCGTGATCGAGCAGGCCACAAATGATTGCCTCATGCCCGGCGACAGCTGCGTCGGCTTCTTCGTCTGTATAAAGGGCGGCAATCCGGAAGTTAAAATAGTAATTTCGGTTTGTCCGGACCATGTGAACCAAGCGCTCATTGTGGGCTGCGGAAATGATCGCGTCGTGAAAGAGGTCGTTGAGCTGAACTAGACGCTCTCGCGAAGACTGCAAAATACCCGTGTCTTCGCCGCGATGAAGTGCCACGATTCCTTGAATCTCGGCTTCGGTTCCCCGCTGGGACGCCAGCCGTGCACAATAGCCTTCCAGCGCGGATCTCGCCTCATAGATTTCGCGAATTTCGTCGCTGGTGTGCTCGCGAACGATCCAGCCGCGCCTTCGGCTAATCACCAGACCCTCGGCTGCCAGCTTCTTGAGGCCCTCTCGTATAGGCGTCCGGCTTACTTCGAGCCGCTCCGCAAGCTCCGCTTCGACCAGCCGTTCATTGGGCCGTGCGCGGCCAGTCACGATTGCTTCCCTGAGGCGCTCGTAGACGTTGTCGGAACACGTAACGCCTGCGGCTTTTTCGGGCTGCAAAGCGGATATTTCCTCGGTCTTCATTCTGGGGCTCTTCTAGGATATTCCATATGATGCGTCCGTGGTTGTATTTCGACTGCCCACCTTCTGGGGATCAACGATCCAGGCCAGCTGCCTGGCAAGTTGCTTGCACCGGAGTGAATCATGTTCCCGGACCATAGCTAGTTTCTCGGCCTCGATCGAACCCTCGGCGTGGATGGCCAAAACGGCTTGGTAGCCCGAGAAGTCTGTCGCTGTGAGTTCCTTCACAAGGTTTATCATCTTAAGACGATTTTCCGCGGGCACGCCGTCCCGCCCCCCGAGATACCTGCGGATGTATTTACCGACATCAGGGCTGCGCAGATCAGCTTCGCTGGGTCCGGTGACGACCAGACCACCCGCAATGTCTTGCACGTACGCCAGCATCTGATGAAAATTTGTCGCGAAGTGGAGCTTTGCCATATTCACGGTAAGGGTTCGGGGCAGTGCAATGCCGAGCGACCCGGATTCACAGTCGAGCGCCGCTAAGCGCACGAGGGCACGCAACGTTTCCCCGTAGCCGATCAGCTTGGCGAGTTTTTCCTGGACGTGCTTGGCTCGCTCCAGGCCATTGTATTCCGCCATGAGAAGAGCGGCGCCGATCAACGCATCAACCAGAGGAAGCTTGTAGGAGATGGCAGTAAACCGGTGGAACTCCACGAATGTCTTGGCCATTTCTCCGGCGAATTCCCACTCTCCTTTCAGGAACACGCGGTCATGCGGCACGAGTACGTCGTCGAAGACGGTGAGCGTTTCTATCATGCGGTGGGTAGACGCCAAGGGGAAATCAAACTTGCTGTCTCCGTGGTGTGCGCCGTAGGAACTGGAGATCAGTTTCAGCCCCTTAGTGTTCAAGGGAATCGCAAAGGCCACCGCGTACGCAGACTCATCCTCCTTCATAGCGCGGGTAGGAAGAACGATGACTTCATTAGTGTTCACGGAAACGGAAGTGTGCGCCTTGGCGCCCCGCACGATGATTCCTTCCGGAGTTTCTCCGACGATTCGAAGGTAGTAGTCGGGGTGTGCCTGCTCCAGGGGTGATTTGCTGCGATCACCCTTTACATCGGTTTGAGCGACCGAGAGGGCAAGATCATTGCCGCGCGCGTATTCATAGAACTTACGTACGCGATCGAGATATCCAGTGCCCTGGCGCTGGTCAATCTCATTGGCCACGAGGTGAAGGGCGAAAAGAGCATCGGTCCCAATCTCTTTGATCAAGACCACGAGCGTGCCGCCGAGCGTGGTAGCAGTCTCGATCAGTCGGCTGCGCAGCAACAGATCCTCAGCTGTGCGGGGCAGCTTGAAGTAGCGGCTGAATTCGTTGCTGTTTTCCTCGTAAACAGCCAGAGCGCGGTATTCCTTACTTTCAGCCATTTCAAAATCGACGGCCGCATGATCGATGGCGAGGCGAATCTCGGCATGTGCGGTGACATCTGGGACAAGCTGTCCCTTGAAGTACACTTCACGCCCATCGCTGAGACTCTCAATGTATTGCCGACTGGTTCGCATGAGGTTCCCTTCAGTTCTGCAGGCGCATGACGAAAACCGCGTGCAGGTAACTAGTGCCAACCGAGTCCCGTGAAATCCGAATCTTGGGAAGCGCTTCAACGAACGCTTCATTTGGCACTCTTAGACTTGTTTACAGAATAGCATATTAAATTGAGTTTCGTATGGTATCCTAATTAGTATACAAAATGATATTCTACATAGTATGCTGTTTCGTCTAGGCATTTCCTGAAGAGGATCAACACTGTGCACAGCTGCTTGCAGCCGCAATTCCCGCGTCGAGACGAACCAATCGTCCCGCTTCAAATGTTGAGGCCGAGTGGAGAGTTAGTCGACGGTTGTGTCTCCACGATGGACGAAGAGCAAGTACTTCAGGCGCTGCATCTCATGATGCTGTCACGCGCATTTGACGTGAAGGGTGTGAGCCTGCAACGCCAAGGGCGTTTTGGGACGTTCTCCCCGGTACGGGGACAGGAAGCTTCAGTCGTTGGCTCAGCCTTCGCCCTCAACCCCGCCCTGGATTGGATCGTTCCACAATATCGAGAGTTGCCGGCTCTACTGCATCACGGACTCCCGCTGGAACAATTTATCCTTTATTTTAGTGGTCATCCGGCGGGCGGTCATATTCCAGACACCGTTCGGCTCCTGCCCATTCAGATTTCCATAGCTGCGCAATTGCCGCACGCGGTCGGCCTCGCGTGGGGTTTGAAATTGCAAGGCGCCGACTCGGTCGTGTTGGTCTACTTTGGGGATGGTGCATCATCTGAAGGCGATTTTCACGAGGCTTGTAACCTCGCTGGCGTAGTCAACGCACCGGTCATCTTCTTCCTGCAAAACAATGGGTGGGCCATCTCAACGCCGCGGTCGCGACAATCGGCGGCGCGAACCTTTGCGGAGCGTGCCCCCGGTTATGGATTTGATGGTTTCGTGGTTGATGGAAATGATCTTCTCGCGGTACATGCAGTGACAAGCGTGGCCGTTGCCCGTGCGCGAGCCGGGCTTGGTCCGACACTGATCGAGTCCCAAACCTATCGTCTTGGACCTCACAACACAGCCGATGATCCGACGCGCTACATGTCTCAAGATGTTCTAAACGCCTGGAGCGAACGCGATCCGATACTCCGAGTTCAGCGATACCTTGCAGTTCGTGGGTGTTGGAATGACAGGACTGCGTCCGAATTTCAGGATAGCATCTCCCGAACGATAGACCAGGCGTTCACCACCGCCCGCGCTGAGCCGGCACCCACTGTGGCAGACCTATTTCGGGACACCTATGCGCAACTGACGCACCGTCAGACGGAACAGTTCAAGGAGCATGTGGCGTCAGCGATAAGGACTGAGGGATAGCTGGATGCCAACAAAGACCATGCTTGAGGCGATACGCGATGCGCTCAGCGTTGAGATGGCAGCCGACAGTCGCGTAGTCCTCCTCGGGCAAGACATAGGGAAATTCGGAGGCATTTTTCGAGCCACCGATGGCCTTCTCGCAAAATTTGGCGACAAGCGGGTCTTCGATATGCCGTTGGCGGAAGCTGCAATCATTGGGTCCGCGCTGGGACTGGCCCTGTCGGGACTAAGGCCTGTCGCGGAAATACAGTTCTTGGGTTTTGCACAGCAGGCCTTTCATCAAATTGTTTCCCAGGTAGCTCGCATGCGCTACCGCTCGCGTGGTCGCTTTGCCGCCCCTATGGTAATCCGCGCGCCGTACGGAGGTGGAGTTCGAACACCCGAGCTGCATTCGGACGCGATCGAGTCGATGTTTGTACAAGCGCAGGGCCTGAAGGTTATTGCTCCGTCCAATGCATACGATGCGAAGGGGATGCTGCTGTCAGCGATACGCGATCCCGATCCAGTCTTGTTTTGTGAGCCCTTGCGCGGGTACCGATCGGCGAAGGGCGAGGTCCCGTCCGCAGACTATGTGATCGAAATCGGAAAGGTAAACATGGTTCGCGAGGGAAAAGATGTTGTCTTGATTGCTTGGAGCGCCGCTGTCGACATTGCGACGCGAGCGGCACAAGCTCTCTCGGCGGAGGGCATCGATGCGAGTGTCGTCGACGTTCGTTCTCTGGTCCCGCTGGACGTCAGAGGGCTGGTTAACGCGGTAGAGCGCACAGGACACTGCGTTATCGTCCATGAGGCTCCACTTACGGGAGGTTTTGGGGCCGAGATCGCTGCGACAATCTCTCAGCAGGCGTTCCATGCGCTTAAGCGGCCGATCGAGAGAGTAACAGGGCCCGACGCACCTTATCCGTTGGCGGCGTCTGAGCAGATGTTTATTCCTACGGTCGAGAGAGTGGTTGCCGTTACACGCAAGATGTTGGAGGTGCAATGACGCAGATTGCTCTTGTCGACATTACTTTGGTGGACGTGGGCGAGGGAATTGAGGAAGCCCAGATCCTTGAGTGGCTGGTTGCTGAGGGTCAAAACGTATCGGCGGACCAGTCGGTAGTTTTGATTTCCAGTGACAAGGCCGCGGTAGAACTGCCTGCGCCTGTGTCGGGAATTCTTCGCGAACAACTGGTCCCGGTAGGTGCCACTGTGCCAGTGGGATCTACGCTCGCCCGCATTGAAGCCACGCAACCGGCTGATGGAATGCTCACTTCGCAGGTTACGGATCCTTGGGCTTCGCCAAAGATCAATGCCGTGTCGTCGGCTCCAACCGCTCACCCACTCGCGCGGAAGCTCAACGCTGAGTTAGCCACTCCTTCACCATCAGATCCCAATGGCCAGATCATTAATGAAGATGGCAGGCGCTCTGCGGATGGAAACCCTGTCGTCGAAGACGCTTCACGTCGATCTCAGCGGGATCGGGCCGATGACGAGCGCATTCCACTTCGCGGAATGCGGCTGACCGTCGCACGTTCAACGACAGCATCGTGGCGAGACGTTCCGCATATCGTTGAGTTCCGGCAGATTGATGCCGCACAGCTCCAACAAACTCGCGAAACTTATCGCTCTCAAATTGACAGCGATCAGATTCACCTCACGTTCTTGCCCTTTTTCGTAAAAGCGACAGCAATCGCACTCAGTCGACATCCGAGCTTTAATGCTCAGCTGGATATGGAGAGCGAAGAGATTATCCAACACCAATACTGCAACATTGGTATCGCAACAGCAATTGACTGCGGGTTGTTAGTGCCAGTGCTGCGCAACGTCGAGCATCGATCAGTATTTGACATTGCGCATGCTCTCAGCACTTTGATCGAACGTGCAAGAAAGCAGACGCTCCTGGTCAATGAGGTGACCGGTGGTACCTTTACGATTACCAATTTCGGAAGCTATGGGACATGGTTAGGGACGCCGATCATTCGCGCGCCAGAAGTCGCGATCGCTGGCTTCGGAAGAATCCAGCCGGCCGTTGTAGCTGTTGACGGCATGCCAGCAGTCCGGCCGGTGCTCCCTTTATCCGTAGCAACAGATCATCGGCTCAACGATGGTATGCACCTTGCAGCCTTCGTGCAGACCATCGCTGAGCTGATTGCGAATCCTTCGACGCTTCTCACGGAGAAAGAAGGAGTGCGGCGATGACCAATGGAGGTTCTCTGAAGCTCTTCGACTTGTCCAACCAGGTGGCCATCGTCACGGGCTCTGGACGTGGGTTGGGCGCCGCAATCGCTGCCGGATTGGCGGCGGCAGGAGCTTCGGTAATGCTCTGCTCTCGGACGAAGGATGAGGTGGATCGGACTGCGGAAGAGATTGCCAAAAGTGGCGTGAAAGTGGCTGCCACAGTTGTCGACACAAGCGATCGCGATAGTTGCCAGCGTCTTGTGGATCAGACTGTCGCTCGCTTTGGTCGTCTAGACGTCCTCGTTAACAACGCCGGAATCGATGTCATCATGCCAGCGGAACAGTTGACGGACGACTCGTGGGAGCAGGTTCTTAACGTCAACTTAAAAGGCTACTTCATCTGTTCTCAAATCGCCGCACGTCAGATGCTGGCTCAGGGAAGTGGCGGGTCGATCATAAACAATTCTTCAATTTGTTCGCTTGTCGGCGTGCGTGGCCTTACCGCCTATTCCGCAGCCAAGGGGGGTGTGAACCAGCTAACCCGAGTCATGGCGGTCGAGTGGGCGCAGCGTGGCATCAGGGTAAACGCGATAGCGCCTGGGTATTTCGACAATGTCATGCAGGGGGCGACTAATGAGCACGCTCGCGCCGAGAAGCAGAAACAGGTCATCACTTTTACACCCATGGCGCGACGCGGCCGTCCCGACGAGTTAGTCGGTCCCGTCGTCTTTCTTGCTTCTGAGGCTTCGTCGTACATCACTGGCGCAATTCTTTTCGTTGATGGCGGTTATACCGCGCAGTAGGGACTTCAACCTGGATGCACTTTGAGAGACGGACTGCTGGCTACCAGCGACTAAAGACCGGAGACTGTATGTCCACAAAGCTTCTCGATTACATGCGCAAGTACAGTTACAAGAAAGTCCTTGTCTGCAACGATACGCAAAGTGGCTTGCGCGCAATCATCGCCATTCACTCGACCGATCTAGGTCCGGCGACCGGCGGTCTTCGCATGTGGCCGTATGCAAACGAGGAGGAGGCAATCTTCGATGCACTGCGCTTGGCTCGCGGTATGACGTACAAGTACGCGGCGGCAGGCGTAGACCTAGGAGGTGGCAAAGCCGTCATCATTGGTGACCCCAAGCGTGACAAGACTGAGGCACTCTTGCGAGCATATGCGCGTTTCGTCGATCAACTCGGCGGAGAGTACATCACGGGCGAGGACGTTGGCACGACACTGGCGGATATGGAAGTCATCTTTAGTGAAACCAATCATGTCGTGACCTTGCCCACGCATTGTGGAGGAGCCGGAGACATCGCTCCCGCGACGGCACTCGGATCGGTAGCGGCAACCAAGGCTTGTGCGAAACGCGTCTGGGGGACAGACAGCCTCAAGGGTCGCAAAATCGCACTCCAAGGCTTAGGAGCGGTAGGCTCTAACGCTCTCCGCATATTTATTGAGGAAGGAGCCAAAGTCATCGTGTCGGATATCGATCAGCAGAAAGCTAATTCGGCAGTCGCGGAATTCGGCGTGTCCGCTGTGTCACCCGCGGAGATCTACCGGCAAGAGGTTGACATCTTTGGGCCGTACGCACTTGGCGCGGTGATTAACGATGAGACCATTCCCCAGTTGCGAGCCAAAGTTGTGGCTGGTTCGGCGAACAACATCTTTGCAGAAGAGCGTCATGGAGCCGAACTGGAACGCCGCGGCATCGTTTACGCCGTTGACTATATAGCGAACTCCGGAGGGACAATCTATGACACGGATCGCCTGCGCAAGGGCGGTTTCCAGCCCGAGCGGGCTTGGGCCAATGTCAGAAGGATCTACGACAGGATTGAAGTTGTTTTCCGGTTGGCTGAACGCGACCGTGTTCCCTACTATGTCGCTGCTGATCGTCTCGCTGAAGAACGAATTGCAGCGTTGAGAAGTGTTCGCTTGCTCGCGCCCGCGACGCTTCCTGGTTGAGGGAACCGATTGCTGGCCTGACGTCTAGCACTGTTTGTTCGATGCACAGGGGCTTCTTATGGAACTGATGCAACTGCAAATGCTAGTGGCTTTAGCCGAAGAGCGTACCCTTCAGACGGCAGCCGCTCGGGTCTATCGTACGCCCCAGGCCATCAGTACCGCAATCGGCAAGCTGACGGAGGAGATCGGCACGCCCCTGCTCGATCGCACCCAAGGGCGTGATCTCAGATTGACTCCCGCAGGGCAGGCACTGGTCAGTTATGCCCGGCGACTGCTTTCCCTAAGGGATGAAGCGTTGGCTACTATGCAGGAGATTCGGAACGTCCGAAGCGGTCACCTGCGCATCGGAGCGAACCAGAGCATAGGAGAATATCTGTTACCGGAACTCACTGAGGCATTTCAGGCCCGATATCCGGGGATCAAGCTCAAACTTATGATCGGCTACTCGGACGCAGTGGTCTCTGCGTTGAAGGGTCACGAAATCGACATTGCGCTAGTGGCGAGTAAACCCCGTGACGAGGATCTCCGCGCGCAGTTGCTCATGTGCGACCGGTTGATCGCTGTCGTGAGTCCCCGGCATCCTCTCACCGGTCGAGACGTGATCCACATCCAAGAATTGGGCGGCGAACCCCTGATCATCCTAACTGCGAGATCGGAGTTACGAGAACGGGTGGCCGCGGTCTTTAAACGCTTCTGCGTCCCACTGAATGTGCAGGTGGAAACGGGGACCTTGGAATCGATCAAGAACATGGTGGCACGGGACATGGGAGTGGGGATTGTGCCACGGATGTCCATCAAACGAGAGGAAGCGCGTGGCGAATTGGTGGCGAAGACGATCGCAGAGTTCGGGGAGGAGCGCAGCCTCTGGCTGGTTTACCGCCGCACCACCACGCTAGCGCCGGCATGCCAGGCCTTCATCAAGGTCATCCAATCGGAATTGACTCATCGGACGCAGGGACCCGACAAAGCCAAGGCCCCGTGACGGCGTCTGTGCCGGACGCCATGGCCAGGTTGCAAGCACGCAAGCAATATCACCGGTTGAGGCACTGATCCATGGCTCGTCGTAAAAAAGCACAGTTTGTCCGGGCGCAAAAAACCATTACATGGTCGACGCTGCGCTCCACGCCTCACAGCGATCGAAGGGCCGTCATCGGTGGATGACGGCCCTATCGCCTTCTATGCTACAACAGCGCGGCTGCAGACTGGATTTTTGTTTCTGATGACGAGTGCTGTGCAATAGGAGTGGTCGTCGATTCAAAGAACATGGATGCGGTAATCGCGGTTTCCGGTAGCAGTCCCCGCGTTGTTTTCCCAATTTTCCGTTGTCATCGATCTGATCTACAGAGTGACTGCGCTTAAGTAATATTTGCTCTTCCGAAAATAATACTGAATTGACGCTCGGCAAGAACCGCACTATTGTCCTGCATGCCCAGCGGCTGGGCTCTACGGAGGATGAAATGATGATAAGGAGAGAGCAGCGGTGTACGCTGACCTGGCTAGTATGCCTTCAGATCTCCAGCCGAAGAGCAGTCTGAGACAAAGGCGAAATCCGATGGCACGCTTGATCATTCGACTAGGCTTTGCGGCAGTGTTGTTTTTCAGTCTTCTTCCGGCCGTGGCGGCCCAGTCCACGCCGACTGGCAGCGATGAACTCGTTCAGGGGAGCAGCATCCAGGGACCATCGTCATTTCCGTTGGTCAAGCTTAGTGCGGATACGTTTCACAACTCCGACAGCGAACACAAAACCGAAGTCGAGCCGGACACATTCGCCTGGGGCTCGACCATCGTCAGCACCTTCCAGGTGGCGCGCGTCTATGCCCACGGTGGTGCGGACATTGGGTTCGCTACCTCGACCGATGGCGGCAAAACATGGACCAGCGGCTATCTTCCAGGTTTGACTGTCAATTACAAGGGTGGAAGCTTGGCGTCGGCGAGCGACCCGGCTGTCGCTTATGATGCAAAACACGGCCAGTGGCTGATTTCGGCTCTTGCGATCCCCCCGAACCCAGATTATGGAGTCGCCGTGAGCATAAGCCGCTCGACCGACGGAATCCATTGGAACAAGCCCATCATTACAGATCAAAGCAGCCGGGACGACAAGAACTGGATTATCTGCGACAACACTGCTACGAGCCCATACTATGGCAATTGCTACACGGAATGGGACGAGCCCAACTCGAACGATCAGATTTTCATGAGTACCTCCACCGACGGTGGACTAACCTGGGGGCCCGCCAAGAGCACAGCCGATCAAGCCATCGGCATCGGAGGCCAGCCGCTGGTTCAGCCCAACGGCACGGTCGTGGTGCCGATCGAGGGTTTAAGCGGCAATGGAGGTATGGTCGCTTTCAGTTCGTCCGATGGCGGCAAGAGTTGGAGCAGCACCGTAACCGTCGCAGCCATTAACTTTCACACGGAGGATGGTAACTTGCGTAGTAGCCCTATGCCTTCCGCACAAATCGACGGTGCGGGGAAAGTTTACGTGGTGTGGTCCGATTGCCGATTTCGTAAGGGTTGCGGTTCGAATGATATCGTTCTGAGCACTTCCACCAATGGGAAGACGTGGACCAAGCCCGCCCGCATTCCGATTGACTCGATTAACAGCACGGTAGACCATTTCATCCCCGGATTGGGTATTGATCTCGCGACTTCTGGAACAAAAGCTCACCTCGCGGTGACTTACTACTACTACCCCGTCGCGAGCTGTGATGATTCCTGCAAGCTGGAAGTAGGGTTTGCGACGTCGCAAGATGGAGGCAAGACCTGGACGGCAGGAAAACATCTGGCTGGACCGATGAACCTGGATTGGGTAGCCCCCTCACAAAACGGGCAGATGGTTGCCGATTACCTCGCGGTTGCGTATGCGAATGGGAGGCCTTTCGGCGTATTTGCGGTGGCGAAGCCGCCCTCCGGCGGCCTGCTTAACGAGGCCATGTACACAACAAGGGATCCTCTCCAGACATCGGCTGACGAGCCGCGATTCAGCTCCAGAGGCGAGAAACCTGTCGCGAAGTCGCCATACATGATGAAGTACTACGACGATGATGGAGATTACCCAATCCCTCCATCGAATCAGCTACCGAACCGTAATTCGTCTTCGACGCCGGAGTGAAGTCGTGGCGAAGTCAAGCGGAGGCCGCTTCGAACGGCGGCCTGTTTCGCTTAAACAGGACATCGTGGTTAAGTAGGAGGCGACGACTTTCCCGGCTTGTATGCCTTAATCACTTCCACAGGACCCGAACACGAGGCTAACACTCTAATCTCAATCGCCGAAACGACCGTAGCCACTTTGATCGTGAGTTGCTGCTCCTGGAGGCCAATTGAAAGCAAATCCTGCCATATGTTGTCGCCCCATTTCTCACCTTTCCCTATTGCGGCACGCCACAGCTAAAACGAAAAGAAAGACGTGCCCATCGGATGATTTACAGCATCGATGCGGATCAGCGAATGGTTCAGAGTCCCTCAAGCATGAGTTGTCGGGGACAAACTCGAACGGCGCAACGCCACAGTAAACCGTATGAACGTCTTTTTATCACGCCCGCCGATCACGCCCGCCGAACAGAGAGCCATTAAATTCCGTTTACTCCAGATGAAATAGAACTTGATGTTCAGCGAGGAACACTTTGTGCTAACTTCCTCGCCGTCATTCAAGACGGGCAGGTCAGGCTATGAATAGACGTGCCGCCACCAAATCAGAAGGAGAGAGGTCCATGAGACATTCCGTCGCGCTGTTGACCATCGCTGCCGCAATATTGTTCCTGATGCTTGCTTCATCCGCCTCAGTCGCTTTTGCCCAGGTGCAGCCACAGTCCCTGTTCACGGGTCATGTGCGTGATGTGACTCTCAATGGCGAGGCGCCGTCCGTCGGTCGGCTCCCCGCAACACACTCCATGCAGATCGACGTTGTTCTGCCGATGCGCGATCAAGCAGGGTTGGATAGTTTCCTGCGAGAGCTCTACAATCCTTCTAGCCCTTCCTATCGACACTTCCTTAGCGTGGAGCAGTTCACTGAGACGTTCGGTCCGAGCCAGGAAGACTACGACGCGGTCATCCGTTTTGCAAAAGCGAACAGCTTTACGGTCGTTGGCGGTTCGCGGGATGCGATGGACGTTCAGCTCAAAGGATCGGTCGCAGTCGTTGAGACAGCCTTCCACATAACCATGGGCATCTACCACGATCCCATCCGGAACCGCGACTTCTATGCACCGGACCGAGAGCCCACGGTGGACCTACCTTTCCGTCTCTGGCACATTTCGGGTTTGGATAACTATTCGATCCCGCGTCCCGAATTACTGCGCAGACCTCCAAGTGTGAAGCCCCCTGCCACTACAGGTTCCTGTCCTCAACAATCCTTTTGCGGCAGCGACATGAGGGCAGCTTACTACGAGGGAGCGGCTCTCACCGGCAAGGGCCAGAACATCGGGTTGCTGGAGTTCGCCGGATTTGATATAGCCGACGTGAACACCTACTACAAGAATGCTAAGCAAAAGAGAACCGCCGCGGTCAAAGGCATTTCCACGGATGGAACCCCCTTGAGCTGTTTCTATCCAGCCTGTGATGATAGCGAACAGACCCTTGACATCACCCAGGCGCTCGGCATGGCCCCGGGAGTCACCACGGTATACCTATACGTGGGTTCGAGCGATACCGCCATACTTGGTAGCATGTCTTCGCACAAGCCGTTGCCTTTGCAACTGAGCGCGTCGTGGAATTGGTCTTCATCGCCCGCAACTGACGACCCCTACTTCAAGAAGATGGCGGCGCAGGGCCAAAGCTTCTTTAAAGGGGCGGGCGACGGCGGCGCCTGGGGCAACGACAACTGTGGCGGCGAATGGCCGAGAGACGATGCGTATATCACCAGTGTCGGGGGCACGGACCTAACTACCAAGGGTCCGGGAAAGGGGTGGGCCTCGGAAACCGGCTGGAGCGACGGCGGCGGTGGCTATTGCCCTGTGGACGGCATTAAGATTCCGAGCTGGCAGAAACTTAAAGGGGTAATCACCAAGGCCAACCAGGGGTCCAAAACCTATCGGAACGGCCCGGACGTCTCGGCAGAGGCTAATTTCGACTTTTACCTCTGCGCCGACCAAAGCGGCTGCACTGCAAACGAATACGGCGGAGTCAGTTTTGCGACACCTATGTGGGCTGGATATCTGGCCCTAGCCAATCAACAGGCGGCTGTCAAAAAGCTTCCGCCGCCCGGCTTCATTAACCCAACGATTTATCCACTGGGTCTGGGGAAAGGCTATCACACCGACTTCCATGACATCACCAGCGGCGGTAACGGCAATCCGCCGACAAAAGGCTACGATTTGACGTCCGGGTGGGGCAGTCCGAAGACGGATGGCCTGATCAACGCATTGGCAAAGTAGAATGCAAGCTTCTCCCTCAGCGCGCACGACGTTGGACGAGGGCTTCGACTCGGCGGGTACCGTCGCCAAATGAGAGTGTTTCGGTAATCACACTGAGTAAACTTTCGCAAAGATTGGCCCGGACCGCTCGCCACTTGTCAAAGCCCGGGCTCGCTATGGGGCGGGTCTACTGCCTTCCATCGCGTGGAAGGATCATTGCGCAACCACCGGGACTCCAAAGGCCATGTGAGTCGAAGATGGAGGGCTGAATGATCCCCTTGTTCGAGCGCTGTATCGGCATCGATTACTCTGGCGCGCAGACACCAACGTCAAGCCTGACAGGCCTGCGCGTTTACGTGGCGGATCGGGACTTGCCTCCATCGGAGGTGCAGCTGCCGCCAGGCCCTCGCAAATATTGGACCCGCCGCGGCGTTGCCGAGCGGCTAGTCGAACGCCTTCCAGAAGACTGATCCACACTCGTCGGGATCGATCATGGCTTTTCATTCCCGCTGACCGACGATTGAGAACATAGGAATGTCCCATATTCCTACCGCGCAATTTCCCGTTCCATGAGTCGTAGCAATTCTGAAGGCTTCAGCCCAAAGCTGCCCGCGAAATCAAACAGCGCATTCAAGGAAGGGCTCTTCTCCCCGCGCTCCAACTGCCCGACGTAGTTCCGGTGGTAGCCGGTCTGGTGCGCAAAGGAATCCTGGGAGAACCCTTTTTCTTGCCGGAGCCGGCGAAGGACCATGCCGAAGGCCGCTTGGGGGCTGGAGGGTCTCCGGCTCCGGGTTGTTGAGCGAGGCACGCCCCCGACTTTGGGCTATTGCACACAATTGTGCGACCCACCCATAGTGTGTAACCAGCATGGACGCTCAGCTGGTAGAGATCCTCGGGCGGCACCGCCTCATTGCGGAGCTTCTCCGCGCGAATCTGGAGGTCGCCTTACCAGCACGCGACCGAGGCATCGACCTGATCGCCTACGCCGAGTTCGGCACCCAGGTCGCTCGTTTCTCAGCCTGCCCAATCCAGCTCAAGGCCGCCATCGGAGGCTCGTTCTCGGTGGACCGGAAGTACGCCAAGTTTCCGAACCTTCTGATCGTCTATGTGTGGTACTTGGAAGATCCCGCCCGTACGGTCACCTATGCCACCACACACCCTGAGGCCGTGGCAGTGGCTGATGCGATGGGCTACACCAAGACGAGCTCATGGGAAAAGGGTTTGTACGTGACTACGAGGCCCAGCCCGCACCTGGTGGCGCAGCTTGAACCCTTCAGGATGACGCCGGAGAAGTGGTGGGGAGAAGGTTACTAATTGCGGGGGGCTGGTCTCAGAGGTTTCGCTGAATCGGTGAAACACATGGGTTAAGAGTCCACACGACGCGAATCTCGACCGCGGCTTGGGGCTCGTTCTGGGTTACGAAGTTTGGTCAGTCCGAGCCCGGGCGTTCGTTGCGAATTCGATAAAGAAGGTATCCCACTACTGCAATATTGATGATGAGCACTAGGATCTTTATCGGTCTTGGATGGAGATAGATCTCGTAAAGTTCGACTGGCACGAGAGAACCAGTGATGATTACGGTGAACCACTCAGCCCACCGTTTTTCCAGCCAAAGACCGATCCCCTCAGTGAGGAACAGTCCCGCGTAAATAAAGCTTACAATTCCCAATCCCTTTATCTTATTTGGCGTAAGTTTGGCAGCTTTCTGAAGTCCCCTATTGACGTACTGTTTGCCGGGATCGAGGCCTAGCATTGCGACCCAATGTTCGAGCACGCTCGCCACGTCTTTGTGAAGTAGCTTAAGAGCGCTCGCACCGACCGCGATCAAAAGAATGGCCTTTAGCAGCTTGAACAATGCGATTAGCCGTATCAGCCTGCTATCGGCGGATTTCATGTCACGGAATCATCCTACCCCACTTCCCCATGCACGAGGCGTCGGAACTATTGGGCGTAAGACGTTTCAGCGGATCACCGATTCTAGGCTTTCCCCGCCACTGGCAACAGATCGAGGCGGGGCGTCCGATCACGCTGACCACGTTGCTGAGGATCTGCGACGCTCTAGACGCGAGGCTGACAACGATTCTCTTGGGGCAGGATCGAGAATTGAGGGACTGACTTTACTGACGTGGTAGCGGCGCGCTCCTGGCTAGCCGCACGCTCGGGTTTGATCCGAGATCTTGCTGTTAGAAAACTGTAGTTTTCTAACACGAGCCCCCAAGCTGGGGACATGCGGGTCAACGAGTGAAATGGCGATTTAACGATAGAGACAGGGTGCTGGCTGCCATGTTGATGTTATCTTTCTTTTGCCATGTTGCTTCCATTGATGTTGTTCGCGATGGGTTGCCTAGTGTTCACGATTCTGGGATGGATTGTGTTGGTTTGTGTTCCCACCTTAAGCAGAACCGTGACCAATCTTTTGCTGTTCGTTGTTGGGGCATTTCTGGGAACACTCGCTGCAGGATATCTGTATGGACGGGCATTTGCTGATTCGAGAAATGAATTAACTGGCACGCTTGTGGTGCTCGGTTCTTTTGGGGCTATGTTTCTTGGAGCAACTGCCGGTGGAATCATGGCGGTGTGGCTGACGGTGCGTACTTTTCGGGCGGTTCGGCGAAGTGATCTGCGATAACTGTAATCAGGCGTGAGTGTTGAAAAACTCTGCTTGAGCCGAAATCGCGCGAAAACCCGTTCGTAAGTAATTGAAAGATTCGTTCGATAAATTGAGCAAGTCCGCTCGAAATTACTCCTTTGGTTCCTTTTTCAACAGCCACGTCCTTTATCATTCATTGCGGTTTGCAGCTTAAAGGAGTCTTGAGCACTTGCCCTAAATAGTCCAAATTGCAAAACCGGACTTCTTCCCGCGAGGAGTTGCAACTCGACCGGTGGGGCGTTAAACACCAGAGAAAACCAAACTGATCGTGAAGATTGGTCAACTTCCGAGGCGCTGGGCAAACCCTAGATTCTCTCGATTGACTTGCACGGATCGATAACTCTAAGATACGCCGAGATTGGAGAGGCCGCGGACGCCGCTCACAGCCCGATGACGACATCTCGATACCGCATTATCGAGAAGCTCGGCGCGGGTGGAATGGGAGTGGTGTATAAGGCCGAGGACACACGGCTGGGACGTTTGGTCGCCCTCAAGTTTCTTCCACCTGAAGGACGGCAGGATGCTCACGCGCAGGCGCGGTTTGAGCGCGAGGCACAGGCGGCATCCGCGCTAAATCACCAGAATATCTGCACGGTTTATGACATCGGCGAGCGCGACGGCCAGACCTTCATCGCCATGGAGCTGCTGGAGGGCGTGACCCTCCAGGAGAAGATGGGGGCGCGTCCGCTGCCGCTCGATGTGCTGCTCGACTATGCGCTACAGGTCGCCGCGGCCCTGGAGGCTGCGCACGAACACGGGATCGTCCACCGGGACATCAAGCCGTCCAACATCTTTATAACCAGGCGAGGTGAGGTGAAGCTGGCCGACTTCGGCCTGGCGAAACGCGTGATGATGGACGGCGCGGCGAAGGGCGAAGCGCCGACCATGTCAGTTTCGATCACCGGACGAGGCGCCATTGTCGGAACCGTTGCGTACATGTCGCCGGAACAGGCGCACGATAAGGATGTCGACGCGCGGAGCGACATTTTTTCGTTTGGCGTTGTGCTCTACGAGATGGCCACCGGCAAGCGAGCATTCCCGGGAGAATCTGCGGTAACCATTCTTGCCGCGGTTCTGCACAAAGATCCGAAGCCGATTCGCGAGTTGAATGTTCAGGTTAGTGAGGAACTGCAACGAATTGTTGCAAAGACTCTGGAGAAGGATCGGGAGGACCGCTATCAGACAACGCGAGAGTTGATGGTGGATTTGCGCCGCCTGACGAAGAAGGACACAGAACGGCCGGCGGAGTCGTCAAAAGAAAGGCGGCCGATGAAGTGGATTGGGATTGTCGCGGCCCTGGTAGTCTGCGCCGTAATGGCGTGGATTGAGCTCACCGGGCGCAGTCGGCCCTCCGAGTCTGCGCCGTTGCCGATAGAGCAGCTGACGTTTTCGAACGACAGCAAAGGCCCCTCGATCTTTACCGACGGATCGCGCATTTATTTCGTCAGCGGGCACGATCCTTTCGAAATGTCCGTCAAGGGCGGCGAGGCGGTGCCTTTGCGCGCCGCGATCGGCACTATGAGCATTCTCGATATTTCACCCGACGGCTCTGAGTTCCTGCTATTGCAGAGTGACCTGAACGATGAGACCCAGCGAGGAACGCTGTGGACTATGCCGGTGTTGGGAGGCGCAGCGAAGCGGTTGGGAAATGTGACGGCGCGCGGAGCGAACTACTCCCCGGATGGGAAGCTGATTGCGTTCAACGAAAAGGAATCGGTCTATGTTTGCGATGCCGACGGGAAAAACGTAAAAAAGATTTGGGACACGCACCATATGGTGCCGGGCAATCCTTCTTTCTCTCCGGACTCTAAGAGAATTCGTGTAACCATCTCGCGAAGCACGCTGGAGGACGATATTACGAGGATCTGGGAGCTGGATGTAGATGGGAGCAATCCTCATGTACTCGCGCTGCCTGAGCATTGGCCGCCCGACTCCGACGCATACCAGGGAATGTGGACACCGGGCGGGAAGCATTTCGTTTTTAACTCATCCAAAGATGGGTCTAGCAATGTTTACGAATATATCGAGCCATGGCCACACCTCTGGCGCAAGCCGTATTCAGTGCGGCTGACGCCGGAGCAACCCGAAGTGATCGCGATGGCGCCGAGTCAGGACGGTGACGTATTGTTCGTCGTGGGACGCACCGCCCAGGGAGCCATGCATTTCTATGACGAGAAGGAAAAGCGGTTTGTACCGTATCTGGGAGGGTTGGCGGCCGCGCAGTTCGTGATCTCACCGGACCGCAAATGGATGGTGTATGCGGATTATCCGCGAGGGTACTTGTGGCGGGTGCAGGCTCGATGGCAGCGAGAAGCTGCAACTCACCAATTCTTTATCGCAAATGCCCACGTGGTCCCCGGACGGCCGGTGGATCGCCTATAGCGACTGGCATGAGCTTTATCGAGTCAGCGTAGATGGTGGCACTCCGGAGAAGCTGACTTCCGAGGGCTTCCAGGAAGTGCTGCCGAACTGGTCGCCGGATGGGAAAGCGATCTACTTTAACGACTACCCAATCGCGGGACATTTTCGCATTCGAATTCTAGATCTGGCGACCGGCAAGGTGTCGAACATGCCGGGATCGGATGGTTACTATGCGCCGCAGTGGTCGCCGGATGGGCAGTACCTGGCGGCAATTCAGAACCCGCCGAAGAGTCTGGCGGTCTATTCCGTGAAGACCAAGCAATGGGCGCGATTGAAGGTCTTCGAACGCGATTGGGGATTCTTTGCGTGGGCGCAGAATTCCGAGTCCATTTATGTGATGCGCGGCCCTGCCGAAGTAGCCACCGGCGAGCCAACCGGGATCTACCGGCTAACCGTACCAGAGGGCAAGTGGGAGCTGTACGCGAACTTTACGGGCTTGAGCCCAGTCGTGAATGGAGCGCAGGACTTCCTGTCGGTCACGCAGGATGGCCAGGTCGCGACGATGAGCGATACTAGCGTGACTCAGATTTATCGGATGAGGTGGAACCACGCGGAGTAAGCCTCCTAAGGTCTCAAGTTTCCAAGTTGACAGGAAGTCGGCATCACGGACAAGTGACTCAGCGGCTGGTTGCAGCTTGTCAAAGCCGACAGTGAATGATAAAGGACGCTATCGCCAACATCGCGCTAACGCGACCTCAGGATCATCGCTTTCATGTAAGTTCTGCGCAAGTGACCGTCCCGGCACGGACTTTTGTCCCCTCAAGTAAGGAGACTTGGGGCTGCTGATGTGAACGTCCTTTATCATTCATGGTCGACAGGGCTTTGGCAGGATTGGCGCCACTCCCTGGAATCAAGCACACAATCGGCGCACGGCAATCTGACAAGCGAGCGGACTTGTCGCGGCTCTTAAGGAATGGTCGACTGATGGGCCGTCAGTCGGCCTAGCTGGTTCGCTGTGAATCATGCATGTCGAGATCGCCCGGCTCAAATCGATCCCACTCTTGTGCGAAAAACGGCAAAAAACAAAAGAATCTTTTGCTGCGAAAGTACGTAACTCAGAGCAGAACGGTCGCAAGAAGCTCGATTCTAGAAATGTGCCCCTACCCCCTAAATCCCTGAGCCGAGGGAGGATTAGGGAACGCTGATCGGGCTCACTTACATGCTAACGCTGGAAGACCCGCAACGTTTTCGCAAGAGCCGCGACGTGGGCTGCTACGTAGGGTTGCAGCCGGGACGGCGGAACTCGGGACAGAGCGAACCGCAGCTTCACATCAGCAAGGAAGGCGATCCGTATTTACGAACGCTGCTGGTGCAGGGTGCGCACCACATTCTGGGGCCGTTTGGAGCGGACAGCGATCTGCGGCGTTGGGGACTGAAGCTGGGCGAGCGTGCAGGGAAGAATGGGAAGAAACGAGCGGTGATTGCGACCGCGCGAAAGCTGGCGGTGTTGCTGCATCGCTTGTGGGTGAGCGGCGAGGCTTACGAACCGCTGCGCAACAGCCGGCGGGAAATGTTGCCGGCAGCCGCATAAGTTCTGATTCATGAATCGGAAGCATCGCGCCCCAGCGCCGAGTTCCGGTGACTGCGTTAATGGCCTGGCCCGACTTCCGTCGCGAGACGGAAGAGAGGTCGACAATCAGGTGGCAGCACCGGCTGCAACGAGAACACCCAACTTGCACCGAGCGAATAAGAGCGCTCATCGAAGAGTGCGGATGGAAGGGTGGCGACAGGGTTGGGGCGCAAAGCAAGAACGGAGGAAAGACCAACAATCAGGGACGACAGCCCCTTTCCTTCCTGACGGAATGATGACAGATCGGTCCTCGCCGTCAAGCGTTCGCTATGCCGCAAACAACGCGCTCTTGACCGCTCCGGGCCGCTCTGCAAACCCTCCGCCATGAAGGAGAGGCAGAATTTTAGGAAAGACAAATCAAAATCTACTTGACGTAGACCGGCCTCCTCATGGAAGGCCATTACACTCAAAATCCCCTGTCGTGAAGGCTCAATGAGTGTAATGGCGATTTTACGCCAGTTGACAGCTGTGGGTGGTGCCAACGTTTCGCGCTAACATGTTCTCGGCTAAGCGAGGGGATGGCGTTGTGAATCTGACTCTACGCTCCCTATCTTCGACGGTGAGACGCCCTAAGATATACTTCGAGGCCTGGGGAATTGTTTCCATGCCGATCGCGCGTACCACCTTCGCCCATATCGCGTATGAAGAGCACGGTGCCGCCGACCATCGCCCTATAATCCTGCTCCACGGATTTCCGGACAGCTTTCGCACCTGGGATGGCGTGATAGACGAACTTAAAGGCGAGCCTTTGCGCTTCATCGTGCCCCATTTGCGAGGGTTTGCCGGCACCCACGTCGACGATCCGGATGCCCTCAGCGGCCAGACCGCCGCCCTCGCGCAGGATGTGCTCGACCTCGCCGATGGGCTCGCGCTCGACCGCTTTGTACTCGTTGGCCATGATTGGGGAGCCAGGACGGCATATTCCGTCGCGGTCCTTGCGCCGCAACGGCTCCAGGGTTTCGTGACCCTGTCGACGCCCTACGTGATGTTTGCGGGAAAACGGGAGTCGCCTGAGCAAATCCGCGCCTACTGGTATCAGTGGTATTTCAACACGGAACGCGGACGGCAGGCTTTTGAGGACGCGCCCATTCCGTTCTGCGAATATCTCTGGCCCGCGTGGTCGCCCCGATGGAAATTCACGTCTGCCGAGATGGAGACCGCAAAGTTCGCCTGGAGCAATCCGCAGTTCGCCCCATTCGTCATTTCCTATTACCGCCATCGCTACGGAAACGCCCCTGGCGCTCGCGCTTACGTCCGACAACAGTCGCAACTTGATTCCATGCCGAATGTCGAGGTTCCGCTCTTGTTCGGCTGCGGTTTGGCAGACGCCGCCAATCTCCCGGTCTCCTCGCTAGGCCAGGAGCGCTGGTTTCCACAAGGTTTCCAGCGCATCGAGTTTCCGCATGTCGGTCACTTCCCTCAGCGCGAATCCCCCGGCGACGTAGCCCAACTCATCCGTCGCGCTCTTCCTTAGAAATAACAGCCTGCCGACGGCGAAATGAAGGAGGATAGATAACTGGTAACAACAGTCACAGGACGCGACCAGTGTCGGCTTAATGCAAGAGAAAAAGCCGCCCAGACATCGGGCAGTCCGTATTCTTTGATTCCGAACGGCTGAAAGTGTCACTTCGTCACCCAGAAGGCCACGTTGCTCTTGAGCGTGTCTTTGGGTGTCGTCACCTTGACCGTGCCAGTAGTCGCACCAGTTGGTACGTTAGTCGTGATCAAGGAAGCCGAGACCACTTTGAAGACCGCCGCTGTGCCGTTAAACGTGACGCTAGTTGCGCCGGTCAGATCCGTTCCCAGAATCTTGACGGTCGCTCCCACCTTGCCGGAGGTGGGCTGTGTTTCCACAAACGGGCCCAGACTTACAGACAAGCGGTAGACCGTTCCATCGTTGTTCGCACCGCCAACGGGGGCTGTCCCGTAGAACTTCCCATTGGTGTTCTGGACCAGCGCCGCCGCGATCGCCCCACCGTCCGTGCCATCGAAGGTGTGCAGCGTTATCAGCTTGCCGCTTGGCGTGATTTTGAAGATGGTGCCGTAGCCCTCGGTCCCGCCGGAGCTGGTCGTCCCGTAGAAGTCTCCATCGGTGGCCAGTACCAGGGTCGCTTCGGGAAAGCCGTACGGGGCGAAGCTGTCCAGCGTTGTCAGCTTGCCATTGGGGGTGATTTTGAAGACCGTGCCATAACCGTTGGCTCCGCCCTGGGTCGCTGTCCCGTAGAAGTTCCCATCCGTGCCTTGGACCAGCCCCGCCAACGGTGCATCGCCGTCCGTGCAACCGCTTAGGGAGCAGAAGTTGTAAAGCGTGGTCAGCTTGCCACTGGGACTGATTTTGAAGACCGTTCCACCACCGTTGGCCCCGCCCTGGGTCGCTGTCCCGTAGAAGTTCCCATCGGTGCCCTGGACCAGCGCTCTGGGGGCGTCGCCGTCCGTGGAGTCGAAGCTGTGCAGCGTGGTAAGCGTACCAGTGAGGGTGATTTTAAAGACCGTACCACAGCCACCACCAGAGCAGGCCTTGCTGGCCCCACCAAAGAGTGTTGTTCCGTAGAGGTCCCCATTGGTAGCCCGTACCAGCGGCGCGTCGGAGCCGTTTCCGTCCGAGCAACCACTCTCGGAGCAAAAGGTGTAAAGCGTGGTCAGCTCGCCGCCAGGGCTGATTTTGAAGACGGTCCCACCGCCATTGGCTCCCCCGAACGTTGTCCCGTAGAGGTTCCCATTGGTGTCCTGGACCAGCGTCGCGTCGGGCGCGATGCCGTCCGGGCAACCGCTTTGCGAGCAAAAGCTGTAAAGCCTGGTTAGCTTGCCAGTTGCGGTGATTTTGAAGACCGTGCCACAGCCACCAGAGCAGGCGTTGTTCGCCCCGCCAGCGCCCGTTGCCCCGTAGAAATACCCATTGGCGCCTTGGACTAGCCCCGCGAAGACCTGCCTGCCGTCCGTGCCGTCGAAGCTGTGCAGCGTGGTGAAAGTCTGCGCGTTCGTGCTCGCCCCGAACAAAGTCAAAGTGAAGATCGCTACCAGGTAGCTCACAACGATGGAGAATCTTTTGCTTCGGCGCATAAAGTTAATCCCTTCCAGATTGGATTCTTCGTCATTTGGAGCGCCTCCCCGGGTGCGAGGTTCGCGAAGCACAAATGGACAATTCCAGGAAAGAAACGGATCCTCTCGGCTGGCGGCCCGCCTGGGGAAACGATGCGGTCGGTCGAGGCCGTGATTATGCTCCGGGGGGGACAGTCGGTCAAGACCTTAAGACACTGTGCGATTCTGGCGCGCCCGCGGCTATGCCGCGATTGTTGACGTAACATCGCCATTACACTCATCGTCGCCTCTATGGACCCCAATAATCGAACTTGAAAACAACACCCTTCGGGATGTCGAACTGAATGCTTCCGCCGCACTGAATCGTGTGTCTGCCGGATTCGACGCGACCTGCCTGACCAATCGAATACGGCCAGACCTTGCCGTCAACTTTGATCGGTCCACACTTGCCACCGTTGTCATCCACGACGGCGAGGTAGGTGTATCCATCCTTCGACGGATACGTTGAACGTCGCAAGTCACTGTGGTTGCAACCCACACAGACAGCCAATGCTGCGGCGAATACACCCACACGGACGATGAATCGAATATTAGGCCATCAGGTTCGTAGTTGGTGAAAAATCGCGATTTCACTCATTAAGCCTTCACGTGTACCGTCACTGTAGTAAAACTGTAGTAGTTCTATGTTCATAACCGAGCAGATCGTATCAAAACGGAGCAAATCAGTTTGCTGGTAAGTGGTTGACGAATCATGTAGAGTAGAGAATTTTCATAACGGTTCAGAACTCACCAGTGAACTTGAAAACCGGGGGTTGGACATCGCCCTTTCGAGTCGGCATCGCCGCGACACTAGCCGCGGTGCACCGCCTAAACCGAACAGGCGCTCAAAGCGATTCCATTATTTATTGCAAGTTTCATTGCAAGTTCGGACCCACTTGAGAGCGCTTCCGCCTGACCTGAGAGCCCTGAGCATGGTCGTAGACTGTTGAAAACTATCGAGCCCGCCTCCTTATTATCGGATTTCTAATCCGAGGGTTGCAGGTTCAATTCCTGCCGCGCCTACCAACCTTTTCTACAGTTAGAAGCCAATCTCACCTCCAGTCATTGCAAGTTAACTGCAAGTTGGGGCCAACTGGATTGCAAACTGGCAGACGCGGCGCTCTGGTCTAGGTTGGCGGCAGGAAAAATTGTCCCGGCTGCTCACCACTCTAGGGTCCTTGACTTTGTGGCCTCAACACAGTTGAAGCCGGGCACGTACTCGGTCAAAGCGGAAGCACCGGGCTTCGAACCGAAGCAAAATGACAATGTCGTTTCGGGCCTGGGGCAGAAGATTTACGCTTAAGGAGCGCGATCCGATGAGGTGGTCGAAGTAAGAAGTGAATCTGCAGTCATCAACCCAGGAAACGCGAACACCTCCACGACTCTGAATGCGCCGGCACTGGAAAATCTGCCGAATCCGGGCGGTGATTTAACCTACCCGCTGCAGTTTGCGCCTGGAGCGCTGATCAACACGGCTGGCAGCAGCAACGACTTCGTCGGCGGCTCAAACGGGTACGGCAACGTGGAGTTTAACGGACTCCCCGCCCTCTCGAACGGTTACATCGTCGACGGGCTGGAAACGAATGACCCGCTCACCAATCTCAACACGGCCTTTCAACCAACCTCGTCCTGGGGTTGAATTCGATTTCAGAAGTGACTGTCAACACTCTTTCCTATTCAGTGGATCAGGGACGCTATGGAGCATCGCAAGTTGACTGCGTCCGTCGCACATGCACTCGGTTATGCCATCTAGCCGGCGGAGAACTTGAGCAGATTCAATTTTTACTTGGATACGCATCGGTTCAGACCACCGAACGTTATCTCGGCTGCAATCAAAGGCTCAGCCAAGCAGTGAATGACAATCTCGGGCTGGAAGACGCCTGACGGAGGTGATGGCCCCCAAGCCGACTCCCGGCCGGGAATAACTTCCGGGTTGCACGGGTGGCAACTTTGACTAAAGCAACGTTGCTCGGATCGCGGATAAATTACCGAATGTAGCAAGCCGTATCGGGCCTGGAGATCCGAATGCAGAACTGCC
Source organism: Terriglobales bacterium (assembly GCA_035601995.1). Classification (GTDB taxonomy): domain Bacteria; phylum Acidobacteriota; class Terriglobia; order Terriglobales; family Acidobacteriaceae; genus JABDBE01. The sequence continues at coordinate 78,772 of DATNNE010000167.1, read as the reverse complement.
TCGTATCTCAGCCTCGGCGCACATTTAGCCAGGCGGCGATGGCAACTGCAATTCGGGAGAGCGGAGAAGTAATCGGCCGTACCCGGTTTTTTGGGGGAAAGTTATGCTTGAATGTGTGGCCCACACATGGGCGACCTTTCCCCAGCCATAGGCGCTGCCGCCTACGGTTTTCGGAATCCCTCATTTCACAAACTTTCCAATTGTCATAGGGAAACGGTCAAGGTCCGAACTGAGAAAACAGGCTGACCCAAAGCAGCTTCCTGAGTTCGCGTAGGGCTGTTACCCACCATTGTAAGGTCGAACCTGATCTCCCCGATTTCGTACTTATTCACAAAACTCGTAAATCCCGTCTTGTTGATGGCAGGGTTCATGCTTTCACAGCTCACGGAGATCGCTGTTCTCGGACCGTGCGCTTCTTCTGAAACGCAGGAGTCTTTCCGGCGAGAGCTCGAGAGACCAAACTGGAGCGGGTCAAATGAAAGGCACACAGCGACGAATTCAAACCAACTGAGGAGAGCGTTATGAGGCTACAACGATTTTGTAGATTGATGAGTGTGCTGCTTCTGGCCGCTGGCCTGGCAGCCGCGCAAAACACGATCACTTTCGAGGCCCCCGGTTCGGGCACGGCAGCGGGACAAGGTACGCTCGCGCAGGGTATCGATCCCTTGGGTACAACATTCGGATATTACATTGATGGAAGCAGCGTAGCGCATGGTTTCCTCCGGGGCTGGAACGGTTATTTCGTAACCTTCAGCGCGCCCGGGGCGGGCACCGGAGCGGGGCAGGGTACGTTCGCTTTCAGCTTGAATCCCGAAGGTAGCATTACCGGATACTACATCGACGGAAATGGCGCCATGCATGGATACCTGCGTAATTTCTTTGGCAGCTTCACCACCTTCGATGCTCCCGACGCGGGCAACGGGGCGGGACAAGGCACTTTGTCCCTGAATATTAATCCGGAAGGCATGGTCGCCGGCTACGACTTTGATTCCAGCGGCGTGGCGCATGCTTTTCTGCGCTCTCGGGAGGGTTCCTTCGTTACCTACGAAGCTTCGGGCGCGGGGACCGGCGCAGGTCAGGGCACGGGAACAGCGTCAGGCATCGGGTTAAACCCAGATGGAACGATCACGGGAGCCTACATCGACTCCAATAACACTTTGCATGGTTACGTTCGCGCCGCGGACGGCACCATCACTTCGATCAATGCTCCAGGCGCGGGCAATGGACCGGGCCAGGGCACTGATACGGACGGGCTCAATTTCGCCGGCATCATTCCTGGGGTGTACGTTGACTCAAACAATGTGCTGCACGGCTGGGTGCGCGCCCTGGACGGAACTTTTACTGAGTTCAATGTTCCCGGTGCCGGCACCGGGGCTGGCCAAGGCACGGTTCCGCAGGGGCTGAATGCGCAAGGGGCTATCACCGGGGGCTACACTGACTCAAACAGCGTCAGCCACGGTTTCGTGCGCTCTCCACGCGGCGCCATTACGACCTTTGACGCGCCGGGAGCGGGGACCAGCGCCGGTCAGGGCACATTTCCGCTGCTGAACAATCCTGAGGGGGCGATCACCGGATACGAGATTGATTCGGGCGGCGTGTATCACGGCTTCCTGCGGAGTCCGAGGAGCCGCTAGCAACAAACCTAGTTGGCGCGAGCCCTTGCCAGGCGTAAAGGGTTTGCGCCAGCTTGGCAATCAAGTGGGAGGTTATGGCTCGGCGTTAGCGGCGCTCAAAGCCGACAAAAAACGCGCGAACCGCGGAACTCAGTCGGCGAGGGCGGTGCCTGTTCCCATCCAGAACCGGGCCAGCGACTTGAGATTGTTCTTATAAGTGCGGGTGACGATGTACTCTTTGCCGCCCTTTACCCGGAGTTCGTACTCTCCGGTGGCGCAGGGACGGATTTCCTGCACGAAAGCAGAATTCACCAGCACCGATCGATGAATGCGAACAAATCCGTATGGCTTGAGCTTCTCGGCAACGGTTGAGATCGACTCCCGCAGAAGATACGAACCAGCCTCCTGCTGCAGCAATACATAATTGCGCTCCGCCTGGACGGCGATCAGATCATAGGGGTCGATGAAGACAATCCTGCCATTGCTCTTGATCGCGATCTTGGAGGAACTCTGCTGGGTAAGTGTCTTCAGATGAGGGATCAGCTCGATTAATCTCGCCGCACGCTCGCTGGCCGACCGTCGAAGAGCGAAGTCCAGCGCCTGGTTCACACGCTCACTGGAAAACGGCTTCAGCACGTAATCGACGGCATGTTTTTCGAACGCCGCCAGGGCATGCTGCGCATAAGCGGTCACGAGAACCACTGAAGGGAGCGGGCGCTGGGATTTCTGCAGGCGATCTATTAATTCAAGTCCCGACAGCTCCGGCATACTGATGTCGAGCAGCAAGACGTCGTAGACGTCTTTGAAGAGATATTCCTGAGCTTCGATGGCGTCACAGGCGGAATCGAAGCGTTCCACATCGGGGCGGCTGGCCAGAATCTGGGCAAGCGCGGTGCGGGCAAGAGGCTCGTCATCAACGATGAGAACGCGCATAGTCGTTCTCCTCGAGGACCGTTTGTAGTTGCTGAACCTGCGTGCCGGCCGGCTGAGAATTCAAGGCCGGAAACGTCAAACTGGCAGTTGCCATGCGGTCGCCAGCCATAGTGAAGCGCAGGCTGGCATCGCCCGAATAGAGATACTTGAGGCGAGCTTCTACATTTCGCAGTCCCACGCCGGTTCCGTTGGATGTCTTGCTGCCGGCGCTGTTGCGCACCTGAACCTCAAGCCGCCCGTCGCTTACCGTAGCCGCAACTTCGATCCACCCCGGCTCGCGGGACGACGCGATTCCGTGACGAACGGCATTTTCTACCAGCGGCTGGAGAATCATTTGCGGCACAAGAAATGGAAGTGTTTCGGGAGCGACCCGCCAGTCCACCTTGAGCCGGCTCCCGAAGCGCATCTTTTCTAGATCGAGATATTCTCTGGCGAACTTCAGTTCACTCTCCAGAGGGATCAGATCTGAGCTGCCGCGGTCCAGTGCGGTGCGCAGGAGGTTGGACAGCCCGATGATCATGGCCTTGGCGCTGCGGGCGTCAGTCTCAATCAGCGTGGCGATTCCATGCAAGGTATTGAATAGAAAATGGGGATGGAGTTGCATCTTCAGCGCTTGTAGTTCACTCGCAGCAAGCGCCTGCTGGTACTCGAGTCTCTCCCGCTCTTCTTTGCGCAAACGTTTCAAGTATTCATAACCGTGTGCGGCCACAACGATTGCAATATATACGAATGTGTCGTCGGCAAACGCCGATCGAACATCTTCAAGCCATGACTGGAGAGAACGCGAAACGTAAGGTGGAATCACTAGCCACGCTATCGCGGTATGGAGTAACACAAACGGCACCGCTCCAAGTCCCCACAACAGCGCGTATCGCACACGATTCGTCGAAAAACGAAGGTATTTTTTCACCAAGAAAAAGATGGGTGGTGTCCACAAAGCTAGCGCGAAGGCGCGAGCCCCTGCCTGTACCAATAATCCGAGGAACGAGAACCAAAGATGATTTCGATCCAACGGAGTATACTGCAGCCCCATCAGAACCGAGAGGCCATACCAAAAAGCAATCGACATCACGTAGGCCCGGACGATTGGACGCAGGCGGGGCGAATACATAGGGCTCATTCTACTCCTTGGGATTACGCTCCTTGGACACCATAGCATTGCGGCGTGAAGCAGGGAGGCGATTGATCTCACCTCTTTGACCATCTGGACCGCGATTCTTATTTGACGCGTTTGCTCCCGGCGACACCGTGGTGGTGAAATTCCGTTTGCGTGCTAAGTATCCGATTCGAGTCCGAACCTTCCAATCGCGCGTGTACGAATACTACGGCGATGCCCTTTACGAGCGAGGTCTGATCGCGGTGAACCATTCTCGGCCGCGTGAATACTGAGGCCGCTCCGAGATCTACGCTGTTAGAAAACTGTAGTTTCCTAATAGGGTACGAAAGTGGGCGTGCTGCCCGGCGGCGGTAATCTCGCCCAGCATGTATCGTTAGAGATCGCCTATCGCCGTCCTCCATTATCTTTTTCATCCTGGTCTTACTCCTTATCGCTTGAGCTCAATCGGATTTGTAAGATTTTGGAGGCAGAAGGAATTGAATGCCGAAATAACCCACGAAATAGGATTGATTGGAGCTAGTGGGTTGGAGGCTGCGTCCCGCCATGAGGAGAAGGATCAGGGGGCGATGGATCTTATAGCGGGCTCCCAATTCCAAAGTCGGCTGATTGCTGGAAGGATGGAACCCCCCTTGCGAATAAAACTCGGCGTCCATTTCAAGCTTTGGGGTGAAATCGTGGCCTACAACGAGCCCGCTGAGCCAACCGTCCGGCCCTTTGTGGACAAACTGATAACCGACCTCCCAATTCACATCGAAGGGGCCAAATCTTTTCGAGAATTCGATCGGCAAGAGGAAAGATTCGGTCGCGGGAGTAATTCCCCGGCGGACGGCGTCGTTAGGGTTATTAAGGAAGAACTGAGGGAAAGTCGAGATGGCGAGGCCCGATTCCCCGGCGTCGTAGAAACGCCACTTCACGCCTGGGTTGGATTGACCGAGGCCAAATCTAGTCGCGGACGAAGAATTTTTCAGTCGCAACCAGGCGTTTTCATAAGTGAGTTGGATGCGATCGCCAACTCCAAAATTTATGTCAACGTCGGGCGTATGCGAGACGGAATGATCGCTAAATAAGAATGGCATGTAGCCCAAATTGATTTCCCAGTTAAGATTCCCAGGAGTGCCAGGATCGTTCGTGTAGTAGGGCGGCCCTCCCTGCGCTAATGCCGAGGCGGCGGCAAAGAAGAGCACGACAATGAGGCTTAGATTTCGCAGCATTCGTTAAATGCGCGACAACTCGTTTGGGTAAGACTTAGGCTTGCTTTAGCCCACGCTGCAGATGCTAGGACAACATTGAACATGGCTGACGATGCAACTGGCAGAGAGCACGTTTGAGGCATGGGCAACTTCCGTTTTTGTTGATTGAAACGGTAGTCCACCAAAGCAGATCGATATGTTCACCTCAATTGTAACCTCGCGTCGAATGCCGAACCGCCCCGCTGCAGCTCAAAAGGACAACGCGCTTGCCGAAAAGCGCGGCTTTCGACAAGACCTGCTAGGCCAGGGGGCCTGGGTTTTTCAAATAGTGATCCACGATTGTGTCAGCAGCGCGAATTGTGAGAGTTAGCAAAGTCAAGGTCGGACGCGCCGTAGGCGCATACGGAATGACCGAGCTTCCCAAAACAAAAAGATTTGACGCCTGCCAGTGCTGCAAATGCGGATTTACCACCGAAGTCTCCGCGCTACTACCCATGATTGTGCCGCCTCGCAGCTGTGTCACGACATAAGGATTGGCATCGAAGTGCTTCAAACCGGCAAAGGGAATGATTTCTTTGGCCCCCATCACCTTGGCCACTTCTAGGCCTTTTTGGGTTGCAAAATCTGCCATGCGTCGTTCGTTGTCTCCCCAGTCCATGGTCAAACGGATCAGCGGATCGCCGTGGACATCTTTGTAGGTGGGATCAAGATCCATGTAGTTGCCCTTATAAGCAAGTAGCTCCCCATCGAACCGGATGTCCTCCATGCGATCGTACCAATATACGGCTGCCTTCTTCCACTCTGAACCCCAGTTAGATTTTACCGAGCGCGGGACAGAGCCAAAGGTCCCGATCGGTTGGTATCCTGAATTTAAAGCACGCAAAATTCCTCCACGCACGAACGGAAGGTTCGTGTTATCCAGCACGCCGCCCTCGAGGTCTCCGACATAAACCCCTGTGGGTGCGGACCCCATAAATCGATTGAGTGGCTTCTCCATCAGCACTCTGGCTGCCGCGAATTTGAAATCGGCGCTAAGATTGCGCCCGATGTTTCCTTTGCCAGTTTTCACATCGTAAGGCGTGCCAATTCCCGAAAGCATGAGCAGGCGCGTATTGTTGAGGGTCCAGGTTGCCAGGATGACCAGTTCTGCCGGCTGGAAAACCTCTTCGCCGGAAGCGTCGATATAAGTTACTCCTCGCACTCGGCCTTTGTTCCCAGGATCGTCGGACACAATGCGGCGGACCCACGTTCCCGTCCGGATGGAAATATTATGGTGTGTCTTAATGACGGGTAAAAGAAGGCTAGTCGGTTGAGCCTTAGCGCCGATCATACAGCCGTACATATTGCAGTAGCCGCAATAAGTACAACCGGGGCGCGAGACGCCATCAGGATTTGTGTATGCCTGGCTCAGAGTTGCGGTCGGAGCGGGAAAAGAATGATAACCAAGCGAATTTACCGCGTCGCGGAACAAGGAAGCGAAATAAGGAGTGGTCGTAGGAGGCGTAGGATATTCTTCGCTGCGCCACCCTTCAAAAATATTTCCGCCCTCGATTAGTTTGCCGCGAATGTTGCCGGCTTTGCCGGAAACACCCAGCAACTTTTCCGCGCGAGTGTAGTACGGCTCCATTTCGGCATAGGTGACGCCCCAATCCTGCAGCGAGTGGCCCTCGGGCAATCTTTTGCTGCCGTACTTTTCTACTGTCTTCGATAGAACTTCGAAGCATTCTGGCATGACGCGATAGGCGGTCGCGCCCCAGTGTTCGCCTGCGCCCCCGACGCCCGTGCCTGGGATTAACAGGCCGAGCTCGCGCAACGGCAGAGCACGCTCACTGTCGGAGCGGCGCAATGTTGCGGTTTCTTTTGAGCAATCCTGCACCTTGAACCCGCTGCGCTTGCGGATAGCGCCATCCAACTCGTCCATTTCTTTAACGTAGTCATCGGGATTGTGGACTGGGCCGCGTTCAAGCACCAGCACAGACAGCGCGGTGCGGGAGCCGAGCTCCTTCGCCATGAGCAATCCCGTCCATCCACCTCCGAGAATCAGTACATCGACAGCGGCTGCGCTCTTCATAACTATTTCTCATCCTCGATGGGTTTGACTTTCGTGCCCGCGATCTGAAAAAGATTGACTGTCTTGGGCCGAAACGCTTCTCCAAAGTGTTTGCCGACGGCGTCGCGATAATTGAGTTGCGGCCCGGGGAAGCCGATCATTTGCCATCCCACCATATCTACGTTTCCACCGTGCATCGGGTCGCAGAACATGCCTTCAATGGTGTTTCGTCGGAGTAAGGCAAAGAAATGAGTGGATTCGATTTGCTTCAACCTCTCCTCCTGCTCCGCCGCATCCAATCGATCGAAGCCCTTCAGGCTCTTGAGTCCTTCGCGATAGGTTTCGCTCGGAGATTCCTTACCCTGATAACCGAGATCGGGCGACCCGCTTTCAAACGGCTCCTTTGTGTAACGGTAACGGTCACTGCCGTAAGGTCCGGCTAGCTGCCGGTCGATATAAATGACGACTCCCGCTTCCTTTGCCCCGGGCCCCGTTTCATCGCTTGGAAAGATTCGCTCCGTGGCTGCGGAAACGATGCGTGCTTCTTCTTCAGTGAAAAATCGCAAGGGAACGCGAACCGGTTTGTCACCACCCGCAATTCGAAACGCTTTGCCATCGAGCGAATAAAACAGGAATCCGCCAAGTGTTCCTGCGGACATCGTCAAGAATTCGCGACGTTTCATAGGCATTTATCTCCTGCGCAGAACGTTTCATGGCTCCGCAGCGACGGTTGCGGAGACTACAAGGTCTTCAGATAAGCGATAACATCGCTGATCTGCTTCGGGCTGAGAACATTGTTGAACGCCGGCATCTCTGTATCGCCATCCTCGATCCAGCTTCTCAACGACTGCTCGGTAATTTTGTTGCCATTCGTCGTAAACGTCCCCGACCTATACAACCCCTTCAAGCCAGGCCCAACTTTTGGGTCAGTACTGTTGGCGTTATGGCAGACTGAGCACTTCTGCGCGAAAACCTGTTTTCCGCGGACTGAAGACGCAGCCGGTGAACTACTCTTGGTCTGCGCCCCAGCGGACGAAACTTGCGCAAAGGCTATCCAAGCACCCGCCAAACTCAAGAGAACCAAAACGCGTTTCAGAATTCCTCCATGCCCTTGAAGCCTCACTGCTGTCCGACTCGAGATTCTCAGTTGACCTGAAACACAAAAATCCGTGCGGACTCCCAACCCAGCATGGGCGCCGCGGCATAAAAGCGGTGGAGTTTGGGAACCAGCAACCCGGTCTTAGTCATGAGCGATGTTTCGGCCTTGCCCAGCAAAACGTAGTTGTCAGGGCTGAGCTGCTGATACACCCATATGTAACCCACACCGCACACTGCATAGAGTCGTCCGGTCTCATGATCGAAGCTGAGGTAGTCAAGCCATCCGCCAATCGGTAAAGCTTTCAGTTCTTTGCCGGTCTGCGTGTCGATAACCACAATGACGCCATTTAGATCCGTCGTGCGGCAGGCTACAAACAAGCGATGATGTTCCCCGTCCACTGCGGTCGCGACAACTGTCCCGCCTTTGGTGATGGGCCAGGTTTCAAGCACGGTGTACTTCTGGCGGTCAACCACAACAACTTTGTTGGTGTCCTCGTCGCTGATATAGAGTTTGGACCCGGAACTTTCTAGATCCATATCCTCTAGGGTTTTGGAGGAAACCTTGATATCGCCCAAGTGCTTGGCGGTCGTCGTATCCACCACGCTGATTAGCGAATAATCGAGTTTTGCGCTCTCTCCACCATTGACGAGATAAACATACTTGGTTTCCGGGTCGTAACCCATCGCGTCGGTACGCTGGCCAAGAGGGACCGAGGCAACCAGGTGATAGTCGCGGCCGCTGAAAATTTTCAGGCCGGGCTGCGCACTGTCTCCATCAGAAACGTAGAGCTGATCAAGATCCTCGCGGTATTCACAAGCATGAGGATTGCCAACAGGAATGTTGTGAACCACTTTGCCCGCATTGAGATCTATTACCGAGACACTTTTTTGCGCTTGCATGGTCGCGAACAGCCGGCGGCCGTTCACGTCAACACAGAGATGGTCCGTATATGCCCCGCGCGGGACATCTGCCATTTCGATGGTCTGAACCGGCGTCAGAGGCTCGAATACCTGTGCTCGCGCAAAAGCCGCAAGTGTGAGAATTAAGAACATCGCGGTTGAGGTCTTCTTCATAGCGGGAGTCTTGGGGCGATTGGCGCTGTTCCCTTATCACTGAATTTTAAATTCCAGAATCTTTGGATCCTGTCCGCCACTGAGATTCGGAACGGCAACAAAAAAACGGTTGAGTTCAGGGACTAGAAGACCAGTTTTCGCCATGACCGCCGTCTCTGGCGTTCCCAGCAATTTGTACTGGTTGGGCGAGAGCTCGTTGTAGACGTAAATATTGCCCGTGCCGCAGGTTGCGTAGATGCGCCCATTCCGCGGGTCAAAATCCATGTAGTCAACGTTGCCCCCGATCGGCAAAGCAGCGATCTCTTTCTGGGTTTCCGTATCGATCACCACAATCACTCCGCTGGCGTCGTGAGTGCGACAGCCCACGAACAAACGATGGTGTTTTTCGTCCAGAGCAATCGGAAAGTTATTTTTGCCTTTCGTCAGAGGTATGCGGGCAACCAGAGTTCGCGTTTGCTTATCCATAAACGCGACTTCATTCTTGTCTTCGATGTTCACATAAATTCGGGGCCCGGATTCCTCGACCGCAATTTGCTCCAGGTGCCCCGAGCCGGGCACGTCAATTTCTCCCACGCGCTCGCCTTTGGTAGTATCCACGATGGTTATGGCCGAGTAATCCAGCTTGGCGCTGGGGCCGCCAGTCACAATAAAGAGTTCCTTTGATCGCGGGTCGTAGCCGGTCGAATCGGCGCCCGTCAGTCCGCGAACGGATTTGATGAGGTGGTAATCTTCGCCGCTGAAAATCTTAACTTCGCCCGCATCGCCACCATCCGAGACATAAAACTGGTTCAGATCTTCGCGGTAAATCACGGCATGAGCGTTACCGAATCCAGTGACTTCATGAATGAATTTGCCCTGCTCGAGATCGAAGACCTGAACGCTTTTGCGGGCCTGAGGCGTGGCAAACAGACGATGTCCCTTCAAATCCACCCCAAAATGATCCATATAAGGGCCGACCGGCACACCGGGCATCTCCATGGTTCGCAACAGCAGCAAGGGTTCGGGCGTGTCTGCCGCCTGCGCCAATGCGTAGAGTAGAACGAAAACTAACGGCAGAACCTTCTTATTCATGTTCTAGCTCTCCTTCTGCAATCGCAAGAACTTGCCGCGGGCTCGCTTTGACGAATCCCTTTCGGATCGACGATTTTAGTCCGGGTTGGGATAATAAAGCGATGGGTTTTTCTCCAGATCGAGAGGCATCCATTGTTCATCCCAGTGTTCCAGAGTCAGAGCCCACCGCTGTCTTTCCTCTTTCACGTATTCATCCAGATCCGGATAGAGCTTTCGGATCAGTTGCGCCCTGGTCATCTCGGGCTTTTTCCTCTGCGAGGCCGGGGGAAGGACAATCATAATCGCAATATCCCAGGACGGAGACAGTTCGTGAATTATGCGGGTATAAACAGTTTCGCTAATTACTTGCCCATGGTCGATCTGCCACTTCATCAAAGGGAAATGGGACTTCTTATATAAGGCGAGCCATTCATCTTGCCGGCCCGGAGGCAGCTTATAGAAATCGACATGCACTTCGGGCTTTCCTTCGCCCGCGCCGTTGTTCGCCTGAGCAAAAGCTTCGACGGTACTAAAGACGCTTAGGCTCAACATGGATAGCAAAATCATCAACACTGTTCTCATCGTTATGACTCCGAAGATCTTTGGTGTAAACATTCCAACCCTTGTTCAGTGCGCTGCATTTCCTGCTTCAGAATTTAGTATTGGAATCTCGGTGACCGCAGGCGAACGCGGCGTCGTCTGCAGGAATGCATACACGTCGGCCAACTCCTGCGCTGAAAGAACTTTTTCGCTGTATCCCGGCATTGATCCGGACGGATGACGGACATACGCATTGAATCCCGCGAAAGGAATCAGGTTTGGGGCTAGCGCCGGTCCAGAGCGGGATGTGATCTGTCCATGGCTTCCGTGGCATTCGTAGCAGCCGTCTTTCTTGAAAATCTGCTTGCCTTTCTGTGCATCTCCAGACGGAACGCCTGAGGGAGTTGAGATCCGACCAGTTTGCCCGGCTGCGCGGTTTACGGCGAGGTTCAGCACAGAGGAGGCCGTAACAGCGACCAGGAAGGGAGCATACATTATCCGTGCAATTCGCATCCATCTGCTCGTGGCGCGTTGCTCGCCACGATTATGTGGTTTTGTCATAAGAATCCTTAACGTGCCTGAGTTACGACATCCACCAGTGCCGGCTCACCGCGTTTCACGACTTCCTTCGCGCGCCGGATGGCAGGGCCGAGATCTTTCGGATCAGTGATCGGACCCTCGGCGTAGACACCCATGCTTTGAGCAAGTTTTGCAAAGTCGATGTTGGGATCTTGCAGCGTTGTTCCGATCGTGGCACGGTCAATGCCGCGATTATGGCGATTGCACATTCGCTGCACGTACATGAGTTCCTGATGGTAAGCCCGGTTGTTGTGCATGACGCTCAGGATGGGGATGCGGTGATGGGCAGCCGTCCAGAGAATGCCGGGGGCATACATCAGGTCGCCGTCGCTCTGAATGTTGACCGTCAGGCGACCGTACTTGCGATTGGCGAGAGCGGCGCCTAACGTTGCCGGGGCGTTGTATCCGATGCCGTAGCCGCCAGATTCACCGATGTATTGATAGTGTTTTGTGAAATCGAACAATTGCAGGGGCCACCAGCTCACATAGGAACAGTAGGAAACAAATGACCAGTCCTCATCTTTGATTTGCGCCCACAACTCTGCACACATACGGGCAACGCTGATCGGGCTCTCATCCCAGCCGTATGCCGCTTGGGCAAGCGATTGACTGCGCTCCTGGTCGTGCGCCAGCGCCAACTTTGCACGGCGATCGGCAAACAACGTCTTGCGATCGGCAGTGATTCGCGATTTGATCGCTTCGTTTAGCGAAGGCAAAGTTGCTTCGGTGTCCGCCGCGATATCTACGTCAATTTCGGTGTAGCGCTGAAAATCCTGATAATTCGACCGAATATACAGTTCGTCCGCATTGATGCTGATCAGCTTCGCGTTCTTTTTAGCAACGCGGCTCCAACCTCCATCGGGTTGATCGCGGTAAGAGTTCACCGTGTCCCAGACATCCGTGACTTCAAGGCAGAGAATCACGTCGGCATTCGCGATTAGTTGCCGTCCGTGGCGCCCCGGCTGGGCTCCCACCGATTGGTTGAGCGGGTGTCGCGTGGGGAAATTCATTCGCAGGGTCTTGTCGACAACCGGGGCTTGCAACAATTCCGCGAGTTCAACCAGCTGGTCCACTCCTGCCTGTGTTCGAGCGGTGCGGCCCAGCACGATCACAGGATTTTCTGCAGCCACCAACAAACGTGCGGCCTCGGCAACTGAGCCCGAATCACCTTGCGGCGCAGAAGGCGGGGTTAATCTCGGAATGGGGGGATTGGGTCCGCTGGTCGGGGCCTCCGCCAAATCCTGATCCACCACCAAAAGAACTGGCTTCGACGGCGGAGTCATTGCAATTTTGTACGCGCGCACTGCAGATTCCGCGAAGTGAGGTAATGATGCGGGGTAGTCGTCCCACTTAACAAAATCGCGAACTATGGAAGCAGCGTCTTGAACCGAGTGGTCCCAATCTCCATACGAATGACGCTTCGTGGCGTCAGCCTGATTTCCGAGCACAATGTAAACGGGTACACGGTCGCACCAGGCATTGTAAATTGCCATCGAGGCATGCTGCAGTCCCACAGTTCCATGAGCGCAGACAAGAAGGGGCTTACCTTCAATCTTGTAATAGCCGTGAGCCATTGCGACCGATGATTCCTCATGGCAACAAGTAATGAATTCCGGCGCTTTGTTTCCGCCGTAATTAATGAAGGACTCGTGTAATCCGCGAAAACTTGTGCCCGGGTTGGCGCAGAGATACTCGAACCCCAGACTCTTGATCACATCCACCATGAAGTCCGCCCCGACCTGCTGTCCGGGTGCCAGGACTTCGGCGGAATTAGGAGGTTCGGTTTCTGCCTGCGCAGACATCGGCGGCACACCTGTGGCATGCTGGCTCGTACTTGAGGGTGCTATTTCCGCATCGAGAGGAGCAGTGAGCGCCGCTGCACATATAGCTGCCCCTTTCAGGAAACTGCGCCGGTCCACGGATTCTTTGGTACGCTTGGTCACTTGCCGACTCCTTTACCTCACCGCAAATTTGGCGAGCGGCACGAACGGTTATCGATCACCAGATGAGTTTGAGCCCCAGCTGAATCTGCCGTGAAGTTGTCGTCGTAGCATCAATGACGCCAGCTCCCGGAGTCGGGGTTCCGTCCTGATTCAGCACCGTACTGTTATCCAGCGGTGACTGAAAATTCGCGTGATTCAGGATGTTGAAGAACTCTGCCCGGAACTGGACATTGAGAGACTCGGAAATGTGCGTGTCCTTCATCACGGAGAAATCCCAGTCCGCCACGCCCGGTCCGTAAATGGAATTTCTTCCGTTATTGCCGAAAAGATTCATGCAAGTATTCGGAATCGCAGCAGCAACACTTGCCGCAGCTGGCTGGCATAATGCCGCGAAAGCAGGCGGGGCGATTGGAGGAGTAAAACAGTTCAGCTTGAGATAATTGTTGGGATTGCCAGGATTGACGGGATCGGCGCAGCCGGGGCTTGCGACTCGGTCTGGATAATTCACCGGACCAGTGCTGTTCTGTCCAAGGGAGTCACCACCGATGTAGACCGTGAAAGGTGTGCCAGTCGCTAGTGTGAGTACGCCGCCAATGGCCCAGCCGCCCAACACCTTGTTCCCAACCGCCCCGCCAAAATTTGGATTGGGTAGGCGCCACAAATAGTTTCCAACGAAGTTTTGACGCACATCGAAATCACACGCGCCATTCCTGGCTTGAGGAATAAAGAACGGTGGGTCGGCGACGGTATTGTCGAAGGGGCTGGTCGCGGGCCCAGTCGAGCCTGTGTCAAGACACTTGCTGTAGGTGTAAGAACCCTGTGCCTGGAAATTGTGGCTGAACCGCTTGGTTACTCCTGCGACTAAACCGTTGTAAGAGCCGGAAACATCGTTGAAAACCGGTCCGATAGTGCCGACCAAAGGATTAAGTCTGGTTCCGCTGCCTACGGGATACGGCCAGAGATATCCCGCCGAGGTTAATGTAGGCAGAACCATATCCTGATCATCGGAGTGCCAGTAGCCATGAAGGGAATGTGAACCAACATAACTGACGGTTCCAATCACACTTCCCGAGAACTGATGTTGGACGTTGAGATTCCAGTTCATCACATAAGATCGTTTCGGATCCGGAGGCGTATAAAAAGCCGAAGCGAATTGCGTAGTAAAAGGGACGAGTGAGGCCGCCCCGGTAGGGAATGATCCCGGCGGGAGATTCCCAGCTCCAACAAACAAGCTAAACGGATACGAGTCGGCCATTGGTGCAATCCAGGTCCAGGGGAGAGGCAGCGCATCGTAGATCCCGAAACCACTACGGATCACGGTTGTGCCGGCACCGGTCGGGTCCCACGAGAAACCCACTCGCGGCGCAAAATCCCTAAGAGTTGGATTCGAGTCCCATAGGGCGTTAATGGGCACAATTGGACCGCCGTAGAAATTTCGTATTGCCTCTAATCTGTTGTGTGCTTCGGTAGGAATGGTCGTGGGCTCGTAACGCAATCCGAGGTTGATGGTCAAGTTCGATCGCACGCGCCAGTCATCCTGCGCATACAATCCGAAAACCGTCTGTCGCGCTCCGACTTCCTGCAGTTGACTGAGGTCTAGCAGGGTAACGTTGGTGGGCTGGTTTTCAAGAAACCCTTGCAAAGAAGGAAAACTGAAAGCTCCGTTCTGCCGAACGACGATTTCCATGTTTTGCCGGATGTTCTCAATTGCACCGCCAAACTTCAGTGCATGCTTGCCTTTGGTGATCGACAGGTCGTCATATGCCTGAATGGAATTCATGGCCTGCGTGCTTATGGGTAGCGCCCCCAACGAACCTTGCACATTCGTCAGGCCTGGCACTTGAAGAATGGGGGAATATTTTCCCGGTAGGGCACCAAGACTGGTGTCATCTGCCAGAGGATTAAGGGCAGTGACCGGGGCATTTAACTCCTCCTGCGGACGGTTGTAGCCGATACGCGCGCTGTTCACGATTGCTGAATTAAATACGTGGTTCCATTCCAAGGTTGCTAGTTGGCGTTTGCTCAGATCGCGGTTGGTGCTGAGCAGTAGCGCGTCAGGCGTCACTTGGTCTGATTTATCGTATGAATAACTGCCCGAAAGCGTGTCGTTGGAGGAGAAGTGGTGGTCAACCCGGACGGTGAGATAGTCCTCAACGATTGGAGCTGTTGTTCCGGTATTAAAGAAGCCGGTGTCGCCATTTCCGGTCGGCACTAAGGCACCGTTGGGCAGAGGCCAAAGCTTGAGAAATGGCGCAACCAGGGGATTCACAGCAATCGTAGTTGGCGTGCACGTGCCGGTAGTCGGAACGGAACACAGATTGCCCGCACGCGCCGCAGCTGTCGGCACCGTGTCTTGATAAGTGACACCCAAATCCTGGCGAATGCCCTCGTAATTCGCAAAGATGAATGTTTTATCTTTCTGGATGGGTCCACCCCCGGAAGCTCCGAACTGATTGCGATGGAATGGCGCAATCTGCGGGGGGTCGAAGTAGTTGCGGGCATCCAGTTTGTCGTCTCGCAGAAACCAGTATAGACTTCCGTGGAACTGGTTTGTTCCGGATCTGGTTATGGCATTAATGACGGCGCCGGCGCTCCTACCATATTCCGCGGGATAATTTGTGGTCTGGACTGAGAACTCTTCAATACCATCTACGCCGAGTTGTCCGCCCAGCACACTGCCCGGAGAACCGTTGGAATAATCAACAGCGCTGATCCCGTTGATTCTGTAATTGTTCATGTATGGGCTGTGGCCCGTATCCGCCAACTGATTGCCAAAACCCCGGTTTCCCCTGCCGCCGATATTGCTGGACGAAGCTTGAACTCGAACCGTAATAATGCCGGGCTGGAGGGTTGCAAGTTGCGTCCAGTCGCGTCCGTTCAGTGGAAGATCCCGCAAGGTTTCCGCTGTGACCTCCGCACTGATCATGGAGGTAGTCAAATCAACCGTAGAAGCCACACTCTGCACCTGAATCTGTTGGTCCACTCCGCCTGGGCGCAATGTGACATCCAAGACTCGCGACTCACCAACGGCCAACTCGACCCCATGTTCAATACGGGTGGAAAATCCCGGGGCGGAAATAGTCACGTCGTAAGTTGCGGGAGGCAGATCCGGTACGGAGTACAAGCCTTTGGAATCGAGCGTGATCTCTCGCGTAATTCCAGTCGCCAGATTCTTGATTGAGACGCTTGCATTGACGAGAACGGCGCCCGTCGAATCCGCAACCGTGCCAGATAACGTTGCGCCAGCCACCTGCGCACGGAGCGGAGCAGAATTAAGCAAAACCGCAGCAGCTACTACCCATGTGAAAACGACCAGCTTCCTATTAGAAACCAATCTCCCAGTCATATCCCCCCCAAGCCACTAGACCCGTGCGCAGAACCAGCAGGATTGCACAGCGACCACTTTGTTCAAATAAGGCGGCGTTCGCCCCCGGCAAACATCGAATGTCAGCGCGCATTGCTGTTCAGGCTGTGCTCTTAATGACTGACGACGAGCACAGTGCAGGGAAAATAACAAACATACACGAGTATGTCAATAGACTTTATTGTAGATTCAGAGAAGTTCTATTACAGAAGCGGTTGAGGCCCACCGAGAATACGCTGCCGATTTCGGATAGAAGGCCAAGCTTTCTCTGCCGCCAAGTCATCGGATTCGATCGGGCTGGCTTTCAATGACGAGGCTCGCTGCGGATTTTCGATGTCCGCCAACTGGTGGCGTAAGCAAGTCGGCTTGCAAACGAAGTGTGCCTTGAGCAGGACCGCGTCGGCCGCTTTGCAGTGACTCAGCAAGTAATCACTCTCATAAGTTTTTGGGTGCACTTGCGCCGGCGTTGGTTCTGCCGGAAATTTGCTTTGATAAAAACGTGGTGGTTCCACGTCCAAAACGGGTCGAAGACAAGCAAAACGCATCAGAACGCGCTTTGGAAAACCGTTAAAGGATCTGTAGAGTCGTGAATTTTCATAACGCATCAGAACATGCTATGTGATCTTCAAAACCGGGCGAATTTCCTTCGTAAGCCTTCCGACATCGATTGGATCGAAGCCGGCGATTATTATGCGTGACTGCATGTGGGTGGAAAATCCCATCTTCTGCGGCGCAGCTTCTCGAATCTCGATCGGGAACTGGACCCGACCATCTTTTGCCGGATCCATTGCTCTACGATCGTCAACCTCGATCGCGTGCGCGGGCTCAAGCTGAACGCCGATGGCGACTCCTCGATCATGGAATGAGACTGCGCCTGAGCCGCCGGTACCCCACGCAACGGCAGTGGCGTATGGGCCTTCGCCGCTCGCCTGACTGAGCTTAGGTTCCGCGACCCCTTCGGGGATAACCTTGGCGGCGTCATCAAGGTTGCAATTAAGCCAAGCAGACGCGCGAAGCGACTCCATTATTTATTGCTAGTTTCGTTGCAAGTTCGGACCCACCTGAGAGCGTTCCTGCCCACTTCAGGGCCCTGAGCGTGATCCTAGACTGTTGAAAAGTATCGAGGCCGCCTCCTTATTATCTGATTTCTAATCCGAGGGTTGCAGGTTCAATTCCTGCCGCGCCTACCAATTAACTTATGGATCCGAGGAGCTGCATCACGCGATAGCCGTCCAATCGGAGCACTCGCACCCGGCGACATCTTAACCGACGGGATTCATCCGTAAATCGCAGACGAGCTTTGGAGAGATTCAAGCGCCGAATCGCTCGGCGGCACGCGCTTTTGCTTTTGCGGCCTCTTCTTCGCGATTCCTCGCCGGAGCATTGGTCTTGAGCGAGTGGAGTAGGCGTGTCGCGACGTCGGCTACCTCATCGATTGCATCTAGGAACGCTGCCTCGTTTGCATTCGACGGCTTGTTAAAACCGCTGATCTTCCGCACGAACTGAAGCGAAGCGGCTCGAATCTCTTCCGGAGTGACGGGCGGATCAAAATTGAAAAGGGTTTTGATATTCCTGCACATTCACTATTCCCTCAAGCTTTCAAATCCCCCAAGGGCAAGAAAGCCAGTGTTCTGCTGTAGGCTTTTATCTTAAACCCAGGAGCGCGTTTCTTGTAATGGGCGGTGTGTCAGAAAGTTTTTCACCGACGACGGATTCGACAAAGGATAACATTCAGACATGAAAGAGACTTGGCGATGGTTCGGGCCGAGCGATCCTGTTCCTCTCGATCACATCAGGCAAGCGGGGGCCACCGGGATCGTCTCCGCACTGCACCATCTTTACCGAGGCGAAGCGTGGCCGTTGGACGAAGTGTTCAAACGAAGAGATGAGATTCTCGCGGCGGGCTTCGTCTGGTCCGTGGTGGAAAGCATCCCGGTCCACAATTCGATCAAACTTCGATCCGGACCGTATGCGCGTTTCATTGGCGCGTGGAAGGACAGTCTGGCCGCGGTCGCGAAGGCGGGTGTGAAAGTCATTTGCTATAACTTTATGCCGGTCGTGGACTGGACAAGGACGGACTTGAAATGGCGTCTGCCCACGACGGGCTACGCTCTGCGTTTTGATGTGGTAGATTTCGCGACCTATGACCTCTTCATCCTCGAGCGCAAAGGAGCTGAGGCGGATTATTCCGAAGACCGGGTCCGAGCGGCCCGCGCGCGCGTCGATTCGATGTCTGACTTACGCAAGAGTGATCTGGAACAAACGATCATCGCCGGGCTGCCTGGCGCCGAGGCATCCTACAATCGCGAGACGATTCGCGGGTTGATCGCGGAATACCAGGGTGTCAAGGCGGCAGAGTTGCGAAACAACCTGGTCGCATTTTTGCGGGAAGTTGTCCCGGTGGCGCAAGAGGTTGGCGTTCGGCTAGCCATACACCCGGATGATCCGCCCTGGCCGTTGTTCAGCCTTCCGCGGAGCGTCTCAACCACCGAGGATGTGAGAGCGATTTTTGCTGGTTGCGATACGCTCGAAAATGGGCTGACGTTTTGTGTTGGATCGTTCGGAGCGAGAGCCGATAACGACCTGCTGGCGATGGCTCGCGAATTCGGTAGTCGCATTCATTTTGTGCACCTTCGGCAGGTGACGCGAGAGCACGACGGATCTTTTCATGAAGCGGAACATCTGGCAGGCAGTTCGGATATGGTGGGCGTGGTCCGCGCTATGATGGACGAAGAATCGCGGCGGCGACGCGCGGGCCGGGTCGACCATGAAATTCCCATGCGTCCCGACCACGGACACCTGTTGGCCGATGACATCGGCAAGAAAGTAAATCCCGGTTATTCGTTGGTGGGGAGATTGAAGGGGCTTGCCGAACTGCGTGGTGTGATGCAGGGGTTGAAGTATGCTTTTCCTGAGTTGTCCGAGTAAAGCACAGCGCGAATGTGCAAACTGAGGACCAATTCCTATGAAAGAGTTTACGGGACGGGTTGCGCTGGTGACGGGGACCACAGGGATCGGGGGCGCGATTGCGAAGCGCTTTGCTGCGGGAGGCGCGCAAGTGGTTGCGTGCGGCATTGACGCAGCTGGGAATCAAGAGTTGACTCGCGAAGCCGAGCAACTCGGCTTGACGCTGCTGGTCGAACATTGCGATGTGACGAACCTCGACAGAATGCGCGCGGTGATTGCGCAGACGGTGAGCCGTCACGGCGGCCTTGACATCATCGTCAATGCAGCCGCGATTCATCCCTTCGGCACCGTCGTCGAAACCGACCTCGCGACTTGGAACCGCTGCATGATGGTGAATGTTGGCAGCATCTATCTCTTGGCGCACCTGGGTATCCCGGAGATCAAGAAGCGCGGAGGTGGATCCATTATCAATCTGGCATCGGTTCAGGGATACGCGTGCCAGCGGGGCGTTGCCGCGTATGCGACATCGAAGGGAGCAATCCACAGTTTGACGCGCGCACTGGCGCTGGACCATGCGGCCGACAATATTCGCGTCAATTCGATTAGCCCGGGCTCGATCCGCACACCCATGCTGGCACGCTCTGCGGCACACTTCGCGCCTGATCTGCCGGCGGAAGAGGCGTTCGCACGTTTTGGCGCGGCCCATCCTTTGCGGCGTATTGGCACGACCGAAGAGGTCGCTGAACTGGCGGCGTTCCTGGCGTCGGACAAAGCAGGGTTCTGTACCGGGGGCGATTACCTCGTGGACGGTGGACTGCTCGCTGGCATCGGCGTGCAATGATCGTTCCCTGATCTGTCTTCTGATGTGTCTTCTGGTCTATCCCTTCATTTCTTTTCTTTTATTCACAAATCCTTGATTCGCAAAGTTCCTGTTGCAAGATAGCGTGAATTCGTTGACGATGGTGCCCGACCCGAAACCATGTCCTCTAGCCAGCTTCCTTCCGGAGCGCTCTTGCCGCAAACGATTTCGCACGTGAGCGTGCCGCGCAGACGATGGCGAATCGCATTCCTATTGGCTTTTGGGGTTCTGGTCAACTTCTTCGACCGAATCAATCTGTCGGTTTCTCGGGACGCGCTCCATGATTTGTTTGGTTTATCGTTGGTTGCCTTTGGCTATCTATCGAGCGCCTTCAGTTGGACTTACGCCTTGATGCAAATGCCGGCCGGAGTGTTGCTGGACCGGCTAGGAGTGCGCCGCGTGGGGCGGATGAGTGCGCTTCTGTGGAGCATTTCATCTTTCGCCGCCGCGCTGGCTCCAGGTCTCAGTTGGTTCTTTGGAGCACGTTTACTTCTCGGCGTGAGCGAATCGCCCACGTTTCCGGCGAACGCCAAAGCCTTGGGTTACTGGTTCACGCGAGAGGAAAGAGGCCTGGCGACGGCGATTACTGATGCGGCTGCAAAATTCTCCAGCGCAATTGGAGTTCCGCTGATCGGCCTGCTGCTGTTGTATTTTGGCTGGCGCTGGAGTTTTGCCGCCACCGGCTTCATGAGCTTTCTTTATTTTGTGCTGTTCTACGTGATTTATCGGAATCCTAGCGAAGACAAAGGCCTATCAGCCGGTGAGCTCCAGTTTATTCTCCGCGGTGGCGCTCAACCAGAAGACCGGGCGAAAGCAGCAAAAGGCGCCTCGCTGGGCTATCTCTTGCGGCAGCGAAAGGTCTACGGACTCGCCCTGGGATGGGGCGCCTACAACTATACTTTCTTTCTCTTGCTGACCTGGCTGCCCAGCTATCTTTCCGTTTCTCTTCACATGGATTTGTTTCACTCGGTTTTCTACACCAGCGTGCCCTGGTTGTTTGCCACTTTCACCGATCTCTTGGTCGGGGGATGGCTGGTGGACGCTCTCATCCAACGCGGTTGGGATGCGAACCGGGTTCGGCAATCCGTGATGGTGGTGGGAATGAGTTTCGGTCTGGCGATCTTCGGCGCAGCGAGCACTCATAGTTCTGCGGCCGCGCTAGTCTGGATCAGTCTTGCCTTGGGCGGATTGGCCGCGGCCGCGCCGGTGGCATGGACAGTTCCATCTCTCATTGCACCGCGGGAAAGCGTCGGCACGCTCGGAGGTGCGGTAAACTTTTGTGGCCAGATCGCAGCGATTTCTGCGCCGATCGTGACTGGCTACATTGTTTCTGGGACGCATTCGTTCGCCGCCGCCTTTGTGACCGCAACCGTAATTCTGTTGCTGGGGATTGTGGGCTACATCTTTTTGCTGGGACGCATTGAGCCGATTCCGGAACCGGAGGAGACGGTACGTTAGGAACCATCTGATAGATTTTCCTTAGTGCACTTTGGTGTCCTCTGTGGCTGATGAAGTTCGAATGCTATAACCACGAAAGGACACGAAGGCACACAAAGGATGCCAGCCTGAGTCAGGAAAAGAATCCATGAAAGTCCGAACGCCATTCCCTCTAGAGGTTCTCCGCCTCATAGTTGTTTTTCTGATTGCGCTAGCCTTACCTGTGTTCGCGCCTGCGGCGGACTCTGCGTCTCGGAAATACCTGGTTTACGTTGGCACGTACACCGACCACGGTAGCAAAGGAATCTATGCCTACCGCTTTGATTCCTCCACCGGCAAGCTTACTTCGCTAGGCCTTGCCGCCGAATCCGCAGAGCCGTCTTTTCTCGCGGCCGATTCTGGCGGACGATTCCTCTATGCGGTCAATGAGACTGAAAGCTATGGCGGGCAGCCCACGGGCGCGGTGGGTGCATTTGCGATTCAGACCGACACCGGCAAACTTTCTCTATTAAACCAAGTCTCTTCGCAGGGTGCAGATCCAGCTCACATCACTCTTGACCGGACGGGCAAGTACGCGCTGGTTTCCAACTACACTTCCGGCAGCGTGGCAGTGTTCGCGGTGCTGAACGACGGCCGATTGGGCGAGGTTACGTCATTCGTGCAGCACAAAGGCTCCAGCGTTAATCCAGAGCGACAGAAGGGACCTCATGCCCACGCCATCGCGTTGTCGCCGGACAATCGTTTTGCCGTGGTCGCTGATCTTGGACTCGATCAGTTGCTCATTTATTCGTTCGATGCCGCGAAGGGAACCCTGGAATCTAAACCGCAAATCGTGAAAGCTAGTCCTGGTGCGGGTCCGCGGCACTTAGTATTCAGCACCGACGGCCGTTTTCTCTACGTGCTGAACGAGATGCAATCTTCGGTCGTGGCGTACTCGTATGATGTCGCTTCCGGCGCGCTGCATGAACTGCAAACCATCTCCGCGCTCCCGAAAGGATTTGGTGGCGAAAACACGGCGGCGGAAATCGAAATCCACCCTTCGGGCAAATTTCTCTTCGCTTCGAACCGTGGGGCTGACAGCATCGCCGTGTTCGCGATCGATTCCCATACAGGCTTGTTGACGCACGTTGAGACCGATCCGACGGGCGGAAAGACGCCGCGCAACTTCGCGATCGATCCCACCGGGTCTTGGCTCCTCGCCGCGAACCAGGATTCCGACAACATCGTCGTTTTTCGCATCGATCAAAAGACCGGCCGCCTCAAGCCGACTGGAGACGTGTCCCAGGTGCCATCACCCGTATGTTTGAAGTTCGTCGCGCTTCAATAGCGTTTTTTTCAAGCAAGTGGCTCCTTATCTCGCGATGCGCGCCGATCCGCCTCGCATTACGGCCTCGACATCGGAGAGCGTGGCCATGCTTGTGTCTCCCGGCGTTGTCATCGCTAGCGCGCCATGGGCCACCCCGCACTGAACCGACCACTGCGCATCCTTGCCTGCAAGAAAACCATAGATCACGCCCGAAGCGAACGAGTCGCCGCCGCCGACGCGGTCCAGGATCTCCAGCGGCCGCTGCGGAACATGAATGATCTTTCCTTCATAAAGCGCGATCGCGCCCCAGTCGTTTTTCGTTGCCGTGTGGGCGGTCCGCAGGGTGGTCGCAATGAGCTTCAAGTTCGGATAAAGCTCTGCGACGCGCCGCAGCATCGATTCATAACTTGAAATCGGAAGGTGACTGAAGTCGTCGCCAACGCCTTCGATTGCGACTCCGAGCGTCGCCGAAAAATCCTCCTCGTTGCCGAAAAGAACATCAACAGCTGATACCAATTCCCGGTTTACATCCTGGGCCTTGGCCTTCCCGCCGATGCCTTTCCAGAGCGATTCCCGATAGTTGAGATCGTAGGAAACTGCGGTGCCCGAAGATCGCGCCGCGTGAATGCCGGTCCTCGCGACGGATGCTGACGAAGAAGAAAGCGCGGCAAAAATGCCACCGGTGTGCAGCCAGCGAGAACCGCTCGCGGCGAAAATATGTTGCCAATCAAAATCACCCGGCTCGCTGTTCCCGATTGCCGTGTGGCCCCGATCTGAGCAACCGACCGCCGCGCGTACACCGAAACCGCGCTCGGTAAAATTCAGGCCGTTGCGTACAGTTCTGCCAATTCCGTCATAAGGCACCCAGCGAATAAGCGATGTATCGACTCCTCCCTGCAGAATCAGGTCTTCGAGCAGCTGCCCAATCGGGTTCTTTGCAAATGCCGTAATAACCGCCGTGCACATGCCGAAGCATCGCCTGAGCCCGCGGGCAACGTTATATTCTCCGCCTCCTTCCCACGCGCGAAAATTTCGAGCCGTATGAATACGTTCCTCCCCGGGATCGAGCCGCAGCATGACTTCTCCGAGACTGACGCAATCCCACTTGCAGCTTTCCGGCGCTTTCAAAATGATCGAGTCCATTGCAGCATTCTAGCTGGTTCAAGTGGGTGTTGTTTAATCTCCGCTGCACCGGACGGGCAGTTCGCGCGGATGCCGCTGAGCGCCGACGAATCACCACAGCGTATAATCGCGCGGAAGAAAATCGAGAGTGACGTGAAGATCCTAAGGTTAAAGACCGCGGTGGTGGAGGGCAATTTCGATTGGACATTCGTTCGCATTGAAACTGATGAAGGAGTTCGAGGCTTGGGCGAGTGCTTCTTCGCTCCGGGCCTGACATCGATTCTGCGCTCGCTTGAACCGCTGTTACTGGGCGAAGACCCGCGCGACATTCATCGTTTGTTTCGCAAGTTACAGCTTGCAACTTCTGGCGCAGGGTCGGTGGCGGGCATTATTTATAACGCGATCAGTGGCATCGAAGCTGCGCTCTGGGATGTTCTTGGCCAGTGGCTCAACGTACCCATTTATCGCCTGCTAGGAGGTAAATTTCGTAACCGAGTTCGCATCTACGCTGATTGCCACGGGGGCGCGGCTCTCGAGAGTTTAGACGAGGTGTTGCGTTCCCGCCCCGCGCCGTGGGAATCGAAACGGACGGCACATACTGCCAAAGATTATTTCGGTGAGGCTAGCGAAGATTCTCCTGCATCACCAGACGACTATCGCCGCCAGGCGCTCGCCAAGCGAGCAGAAGGATTCACCGCTCTGAAGTTCGATCTAGACGTCCCCGGCACATGGGGCTCCGATCCTCACAATCGAGCATTGAGTAATCGCGCTATCGATCACATGGTGAATTTGATCGGTGCGGTTCACGACGCGGTGGGTAAAGACACGGACATCGCGGTCGATTGCCATTGGCGCTACAACGCCAGCGATGTTGTGAAAGTGGCGCGGGAACTCGAACCGTTCCGTCTGTTGTGGCTCGAAGATCCGGTCCCACCAAACAATGTTGCTGCGCTAAAAGAAGTGAGCGCAAAGGTGCGCGTACCCATCGCGACTGGAGAGAATCTTTACCTTTTTGAGGGCTTTCAGGAAATCATCGCGCAACACGCGCTGAGCGTAGTTACTCCCGACCTCCAGAAAGTCGGAGGCTTATCCGTCGCTCAGAGCATTGCGCAATTTTCCGACGTGCATACCATGCCGATCGCGCCGCACAACATCAGCAGTCCGGTCGGCACTCTGGCAGCGGCTCACTTCTGCGCCGCGATCCCAAACTTTCTCGCGCTGGAGTTTCACGCCTCCGAAGTTCCTTTCTGGAATGACTTGGTCGACGGTGTGCCCAAGCCCATTATTCAGAATGGATTCATTGCGATCCCCGAGAAACCCGGCCTTGGAGTTAAGCTGAATGAGGAGGTCGCCCGACGGTATGCACGCAGGGGGGAACCGTTTTTTGAGTAAGCGTGTGCAACCCGTGCGGTGGCGCGTATACTAAGCCGTTTTGCTGCCCAGGATGATCTCGTTCTAGGCCCAAACCGGAAGCGCGAGTGCACACCGAAACATTATGTCAATCGTGAAAATAGAAGTGTTGGGAAAGATTGTCGCCTCCGGCTTAGTGGCCGTGATCCGAGCGGCGAGCCCTGACCAGGCTGCACGCATCGCCGAAGCCTGCGCTCTGGGAGGTGTTGCTGCATTGGAAATCACCTTCACCGTGCCGGGGGCAAGTGGTGTGATCGAGCATCTCGCGAAGAGGAGCTTGGGCCAGATTCTGTTAGGAGCGGGCACGGTTCTTGATCCGGAAACGGCGCGCACCGCCATTCTCGCCGGAGCGCAATTCGTGGTCAGTCCGGCGCTGAACCCCGAGACGGCGCGTCTCTGCAATCGCTATCAGGTGCCCTACATGCCCGGCGCGGGAACGATTGGCGAAGTAGTCGCTGCCATGGAGTGGGGCGCTGACATCGTGAAAGTCTTTCCCGGCGAAATTCTCGGGCCGGCGTTTGTTAGAGCCGTGAAAGGTCCGCTTCCGCAAGCGTCACTAATGCCGACTGGCGGCGTCAGCGTCGAGAATGTCGCTGACTGGATCAACGCCGGTTCAGTTGCCGTGGGGGTGGGGGGCAATCTCACGGCTGGAGCCAAGACTGGCGATTTCGCGTCCATTACCCAGCTTGCCCGGCAGTTCGTGGAAAAAATCAAAGAGGCGCGCGGCCAATGAGCGCGACGAAGTTCTGGAACTCAGATGACGAACTCTTCGCCACCGTGCAGCGTGAGCTTTTCACCTGCGTCGTCGGCGATGTGATGGACAAGTTGGATCTTCAGCACCAATTTCTTCCGCCACAGATTCAGCCGCTTCGGCAGGATATGGTGGTGATCGGCCGCGCCATGCCGGTTCTTTCCGTCGATGTGTTCGCCGAAAAAATCGCTGGCAGTGCGAACAAATTAATGGAAAAATCGTTTGGCCTGATGCTGGAAGCGCTCGACGATCTCCGTACCAACGAAATTTACATCAACACCGGCTCCTCGCCTCGGAACGCGCTCTGGGGAGAACTCATGAGCACGCGAGCCCGGAGGCTGGGTAGCCGGGGCGCTGTGTTGAACGGTTACGTGAGAGATACGAAAGCCATTCTGAATATGGGTTTTCCTACCTTCGGTTTCGGATCCTACGGGCAGGACGCAGCTCCGCGCTACAAAGTGGTCGACTTCCGCATTCCGGTGGAGATTGGATCTGTCCGCGTCCGTCCGGGAGATATTATTTTCGGCGACATTGACGGCGTTTTGGTGGTTCCCGCCGAAGCCGAAGCCGAGGTATTCACGCGGGCTGTCGAAAAAGCTCGCGGCGAAAAGCTGGTAAGGAAAGCGATTGAAGAGGGAAGCAGTGCGGTCAAAGCGTTCGAGAAGTACGGGATCATGTAGAACAGAATGGGGACACCGATTTGAGCGCAAACCGTGAGAGCGCGAGCGTGCCGTGTCGCGCAGAACAGATCCGCAGCTTTCTTGGTCGACAGGATTTGCAGGCATGGATTGCGTGGAGGCCTGACGAGCTCCTCATGCTGTCCGGGTATTTTCCCTTCTGGGGCGCGTCGTTGCTGATTTATTTTGCAGATGCCGAGCCTGTCCTTTTCATTCCTCAAATCGAACCGCACGACCATATTCCCGCCGGGCTGCGGGTTCAAGAATATCCCTGGGGCGATCTGAAATGCAGCGATCCATATTCTGTCCTTGTGTCGGCCGTGGGCGCTGAACTAGCTAAGGCCGGGGGCAAGAGCCGACACTTCGGAATGAGTTTCAGTGCCGCCAGGACTTCTCTGCCGATTCAAGCGGCAGAACAAATTCCTATCCCTGAAGGGTTTGCGGGACAGTTGTCGGCGCTCGCCGCCGAGCCTGATGCTCAGCACCAGGCGGCGTTTGCGGATCTCTATTTAAGAAAGACCCCAGAAGAAATCGACGCAATCCGGCTGGCAAATCGAGTTGCGGATGTTGGCCTGCAAGCTTTCTCTGAGAATTTGCAGCCGGGAGTCGTTGAAACAGAGGTTGCGGCGGCAGTGGAGTCGGCGATTTATCGGCAAATTGGCCACGATGGCATATTCCATTCCCGAGGGTGGGCCATGGTTCAATCCGGACCGAACAGTGCTCACGCGGGACGATTTAATCGCTCGACCGGGCGCCGCTTGGAGAATGGCGATTTAGTCCTGATCGAACTGGCAACTTGTGTCAATGGGTATTGGAGCGACCTCACGCGTACCGCACCAGTAGGTTCCCTAAAACCTGAAGTCGAACAGGTACTCGCTATCGTCAGAGATTCTCAGCAAGCCGCGGTTGATGGCATACGGCCCGGTGTGTCCGCTGGCGACATAGACGCATTGGCGCGAGACATGATCGGAGCCAAGGGACTCGCATCTTTCTTCACCCATCATACCGGCCACCACGTCGGCTTTCGCTATCACGATCCGGGATTTTTGATCCTTCCCGGAGAATCGGCCAAGCTCGAGCCCGGCATGGTAATTACGATTGAGCCCGGAGTGTACGTCCCTGAACGCGGCGGAGGTGCGCGCATCGAAGATAATGTACTGGTCACCGAGTCGGGCCACGAAGTGCTTTCGAGATTCGAGGGGAGCGTGCAGTGATTAGCATTGATCTCTCCGGCAAGACAATCCTGATCACCGGGGCTTTGGGAGCGATTGCCGAGCACATGGTTCGAAGGCTGACTGCAAGCGGTGCGACGCTGGTGCTCACCGATATAAAGGCTGACGACGAAGCCAAGCGAGGGCTCGATGATTGGAAGATTTCGCCGTCGTCTTATCTCTATTTTCCCGCCGACATCACCGCCTCCACCCAGGTAGAAGCCGTAGTGAATGCAGCTTTCGAAAAGTTTCCGGCCATGGATACGGTCATCGGCCACGCGGGTGGCTGTGGACTGCATCCGTTCGCCAGTACCTCGGAGGCTGATTACGAACGCATCTTCCGCTTTAACTATTTTGCGCAAACTTATCTGGCGCGGTCCGTGCTTGCGCGATGGGTGCAGCGCAAGATTGCTGGTCACTTGATTTTCACATCCTCTTACGTAGCTCGAATGCCACACTCGCAAATCTCTGCATACGCTTCGGCAAAGGCTGCGCTGGAGAACTTCGCGCGCAGTCTGGCCCTCGAGTATGCGCTATCCGGCATTCGCGTGAACGTGGTTTCGCCAGGAAATGTCGCGGCCGGAAGTTCGCTGAAAGTTTTCGACGAAGACCCAGCCTACCGCGAATTTGTGCTGCGAGTTTCGCTCGGCCGGCGGAACAGCCCGGAGTCCATCGCGGACGCGTTTGTTTTTCTTTGCTCGCCACTGGCCAGCGAGATCAACGGGCAAATCCTCAGCCCCGATTACGGCGGAGGCATTGGAAATCGCCTATGAAGATTGGCCTGGGCCTCTATCGTCACATGCTGACCCGCGATTATTACGATTTCGCCCGCCAAGCAGGCTGTACGCACGTCGTGGTTCATCTGGTCGACTACTTCAATCAGGGCCCTTCGAACCCGCGCAACAACCAACCCACGGGTTCGAAGTATGAACCTTGGGGAGTTGCCGGCGATCCCAATCAGCTTTGGACAGCAAAAGAACTCAAGAGCCTTCGCAAAGAGATTGAAGACGCCGGACTAGTCCTAGCCGCGATCGAAAACCTCGATCCCGCGCACTGGCATGACATTCTGCTCGACGGTCCGCAGCGTCCGCAACAGATCGAAAAAGTGAAGACCATCATTCGCCGCCTCGGCGAAGCCGGTATTCCGGTGCTCGGCTACAACTTCAGTTTGGCTGGCGTTTGCGGCCGCGTAACCGCTCCCTTAGGACGCGGCCATGCGATCACTCTGGGCATGGACGGTCCAGCTGAAGAAGTTCCTATTCCGAATGGAATGGTTTGGAACATGGTCTACAACCGCAACGCGGCCGCCGGCACTCTGCCTTCGATTTCGCATGAAGAACTCTGGCGGCGCCTGCAAAGATTTCTGGAAGACGTTATTCCCGTGGCCGAGCAATCGGGCGTGCGACTCGCGGCGCATCCTGACGATCCTCCTATGCCAACCATGCGACAGCAGCCGCGTCTCGTCTACCAGCCCCACATGTATCAAAGGTTGATTGATCTGACTCCAAGCGGCAGCAACGCGCTTGAGCTTTGTGTGGGAACTCTGGCCGAGATGACGGAAGGCAATATTTACGATGCGGTCGATCGATACAGCACACAAAGCAAGATTGCTTACATCCATCTTCGCAACGTCGTGGGAAAGGTGCCCCACTATCGCGAAACTTTCATCGACGAAGGCGATGTGGACATGATTCGCATCCTCGCGATCCTGCACCGCAACCACTTCGACGGGGTGCTTATTCCTGATCACACTCCGCAAATGACTTGTTCCGCGCCCTGGCATGCGGGGATGGCCCACACCCTCGGGTTTATGCTGGCAGCGAAGGCGGTAATTGAATCTTCCCATCTATGCGACGTAGCTTTCGCGCCTCGAGGCCAATAACCTGAACTCCCCGTCCAGTCCATCGCATTCGCGCGCTCCTCTCGTTATCGCAGCCAGCGTCGCCACCCTAGGCGGTTTTCTGTTTGGCTACGACAACATTGTGATCAGCGGCGCGATCGGATTCTTGAGCCAGTTGTTTCATCTCGACGCGGCCGGCGTAGGTTGGGCCGCCGGTTGCGCGCTGATCGGATGCATTGCCGGCTGCGTCGCGGCAGGAAGCGTTGCCGATTATCTGGGCAAGAAAAAGGGTCTCGCGCTGTGCGCCGTTTGTTTTGCTCTCTCATCGGTTGGCATGATGTTTGCCGCCGATCTCCATCAGTTCGTTCTCTGGCGGCTGATTGGAGGAGTGGGAATCGGCGCCGCGTCGGTAATTTCTCCGAACTACATCGCCGAGATCGCTCCCACGCGAGTTCGTGGCCGTTGCGTAACGCTCTACCAGCTTGGCATCGTGGTCGGAATTCTCGCCGCCGTCTTCGTCAACATGCTCATTCAACGCATGGGCAACGAAGCCTGGAATATATCCACGGGCTGGCGCTGGATGTTCCTCGCCGGGGTTGTGCCGGCGATTCTGTTCGGACTGATGATTTTGCCTGCGGTCGAAAGCCCGCGCTGGCTGATGAAAATGGGCCGGAGGGATCAGGCCATCGCGGTGCTCACGAAGATCAACGGCGCTGATATTGCGAGGCGCGAAGCTGCCGAGATCGAGAATTCGCTGGCCATCGAAGAAGGTCACATCTCGGAACTCTTCACCACGTTCCGTCGTCCGCTACTGCTTGGCATCATGCTGGCGGGGTTGCAACAGATCAGCGGAATCACGCCCCTATTTTCGTTTCTGCCCGAAATCTTTCGCTCCGCCGGAACCGCAACCAGCGACGCATTTTTCCAGTCGGTATTGGTCAGCCTGATCAATCTTTTGTTCACCCTCTTCGCCCTGTGGCTGGTCGACCGTGCCGGGCGCAAAACCCTGATCCTGGCGGGAACCACCGTGCAATGTATCTCGTTTGCGTTGGTTGGTTGGTTCTATCACATTCACGGCAGCGGATTGGCAGTCTTAATTTTTGTGATGAGCTTCGTGGCCGGCCATGCCTTTGGCAATGGAGTCGCGTGCTGGGTCATCATCTCGGAAATCTATCCCACAAAAGTTCGTGGGCGCGGCATGTCCATCGCGACCACTGCGCTCTGGCTGGTCGGCTACCTGGGCAACCAGCTGTTTCCCATCATGCAAAAACATTTGGGATCGGATGGTACCTTTTGGCTTTTCAGCGCCGGGGCATTGTTGACAATCATTCTTGTCGGCTGGCTGGTTCCCGAAACCAAGGGCCGATCACTCGAAGAGATCACGAAATTGTGGACGGAAGAAAAGTCCTCAGGTCTGCGTTTGCAAGGCTCTTGAAACGCGACAGCCTCGATCAGAACGCGGAGTTGTCGCCCGGGGTGCAGAGACAAGTTGTCCCATTACACGGGCAAACCAGCCATCACGTTATTTTTCATCGATGTACCAACGTCCCGCCCAGCTTGGGAGGACAATCTGTCCTCGTCGCATGTGTCACTGAGCGAATCTAACTAATTGAATTTAAAGCTACTTAAATTGGACCACTTTGGTAATCGGCCTGCACCCACACATTGCGAGAAGACTCAACTTGTGAGGAGCTTTCAAGTGCCAAAAAAGAATATTGAATGGGCGGCCCTGCTTCTGTTTCTGACTTACGAAGCGCTTCAAATTATTCCCTCTAGCGTTTTCAACCACGCTTTCTCATACCTGGCGTCAGCGGTTTGGGGCAGCTAACGAAGTGACGATCCACGGGCGTAATTGGAGCGACCCATCGATGAAGCCATTAAGACGATCTACCGAGAAATGGAAGGGAATCCGGAAGGCGGTTTTCGCCCTTGCAATTCCGGCTCTCTTCATGACCGCCAGCTTTGCGTCGTCGCCGTCACAACCTCTCGACCGGGCGTTCAGCGTGACGCGTCGCGCTGGGAAGATTGCCAACGATATTGACCGCCGTCACCCTAACGATCTCATTGACGTAATCGTGCAGTTCAATGTCACGCCCACCGCTGCGCATTACCAGAGAATGTCGGCTCGTGGCGCCGTGGTAAAGACCAAACTGCACAGCATCAAGGCTGCCGCTTTTAGAATTCCCGTCTCCGCGCTCTCCAAACTGGAGAAAGATCCCGATATCGTCTACGTCTCCCCGGATCGCGCGGTGAGTCTCAGGAATAATTACGAGAGTTTTGCTTCGGCGGTGGAAGCGGATGTGGCATCCCAGCAGTACGCACTCGACGGTACGGGAGTCGGCGTTGCCGTAATCGATAGCGGGGTCGCCGATCACGTCGACTTTCACACCGCGAGCGGAACCCGCGTGGTTCATAGCGAAAGCTTTGTCGCGGGAAATACTTCCACTGTGGATGCGTATGGGCACGGCACTCACGTTAGCGGGATTCTCGGCGGAAACGGTACGGCCTCCGGCTCAGGCAGCGGCTACGCTGAGCAAATCGTGGGCATGGCTCCAAACGTTAACATCATCAATCTGCGCGTACTTGATCAGAACGGCGCCGGCACTGACAGCCAAGTGATCGCTGCCATTCAGCGTGCCATCCAGCTTAAGACTCAATACAACATTCGCGTCATCAATCTTTCGCTGGGCCGGCCAGTTTTTGAAAGTTACACGATCGATCCTCTGGACCAGGTGGTCGAACAAGCCTGGGCCGCAGGCATCGTCGTAGTGGTTGCCGCCGGGAACGACGGAAGAGACAATTCGATGGGTACCGATGGTTTCGCCACCATCGGCTCTCCGGGCAACGATCCTGCGGTCATCACAGTGGGCGCGACCAGGACCATGGGAACGCCCACACGAAACGACGATGCGATCGCCAGCTACAGCTCCAAGGGTCCAACCTTGCTCGACCACGTCGTGAAGCCGGATATTGTCGCTCCCGGCAACCGCATCGGTTCTTTGATCGTCAAGAACAGTACGCTCGACGTCGAATTTCCGGCTCTTGAGATCGCTCCGACTGGGACTTGTACCGGGGCCTGCGCTACCAAATATTTCCGGCTGAGCGGAACCAGCATGGCGACACCCGTGGTGAGCGGCGCCGTCGCGCTCATGCTGCAACAGGATCCCACCCTGACGCCGGATACGGTGAAGGCTCGCATCATGAAGACGGCGTGGAAGGCATTTGGCGTCTATTGCAACTCCTACGACGTGTTTAACAACCTCTATACCAACCAGTACGACATTTTCACTTACGGCGCGGGGTATCTCAACGTCGATGCGGCCTTGGCTGACACCGACGTCGCCAACGGTGTGGCTCTGTCTCCGACCGCAAGATACAATGCCGCGAACAACACCGTGACTATCGTCAATACCAATTCTGTGACTTGGGGCACGTCCGTGGTTTGGGGCAGTTCGGTGGTTTGGGGCACCTCCGTAGTCTGGGGCAACTCGGTATTAAGCGCAAACTCGGTGGTTTGGGGAAACTCCGTGGTTTGGGGCACTACCGTGGACTCGGGCTTTAGCGTGGTCTGGGGCACCAGCCTGGTGTGGGGCAGTTCGACAGCGACTGCAGCCTACAGTGATGGCCAGGACGGGGAGAACTAAGCCGCGGGCCCACGGCGGACGTAGTTGATCTAGCGCGATCCAACATAAGTTGAAAGAATTGCCGGCCAGTGACAGACTCTGGCCGGTGTTTTTTGTGTGGCAGTCAATCAAAATAATGGTCCACTCTTAATGTTCCCGCCCGATGGGCATTACGAATGCCCGGCGCTGATCTACAATCCCCTCCGACGAACTGCACGAAGTCCGGGGAACGGGGTATGATTTCCTAAAGAAAGAGAGTACTCGAGGATGACAAAACGAGTCACTGCCCAACAGAAGCGTACCGTGGAGCGGCGCCGGGAGCACAACCGGAAGCACACCTTGCTGCGCCGGGAGTGTTACAAATGGCTGAGGAAAAACATGCCAGATGTTTATGCCAAGTTGAGAAAGAAAGCGGGGCTGGCGCAAACCGGTCGCCCGAAAGGTTAGGCTATCTCAACCGGCTTCAGCAGCAGTTACAGCCGCGAAGGATCCATGCGCGTATTTGTAACGCATGGATCTTCGCGAGACGTAAGCAGACGAACACGGCCCTACTCGACGGTGACGCTCACCGCCTTCGAGGGGATGCCATTCGCCACTACCACGAGCGAGCTTGCTCCGGTCTCCATCCCTTCCGGCACATCAAAGTTAGTCGAAACCTTGGTCTTGCCGGTCGCGACTCCCATGGTGCTGTGGCCGTGCGTCTTGGCATAGAAGACGTGGCCGCTGGATTGATTCGTGATCCGCACCAACGGATAGTTCGTTGCGGTTGAAAACTCGTCGCCAAACGAAGCCGCTTGCGACAAGCCGTTGAACTGCTGGCCGGAGATTTTATAGGTAGATCCGCGCGTGACCGTGGTTGGGAACGAAGTAATTTTCGGCGCCCACGCGCTCTTGTAGGTTCCGGTGGAAGTGTAGGCGTAAAAGCCGGCGACGAGGACCTCTCCCGTGGGCAGCACGATCAAACTACCAAAGCCCACGGTCGTGGCCTTGAGTGTCGTACCGTTGAACTCATACATTTGCCCAGAATCACCCAACACCAACACGTTGCCATTGGTCAGCAGCGCGGCAAACGAATCGCCGGCCGCGTCGCCATTCGGGAAGTCAGGACCCGCGGTCCATTTATCGCCTGAGTTCGCCGGGTTGTAGACCGCAGTGTGCCCGGTAGAGGCGTCAAGGTGAAGAGCGCCAGTCGCGAAAACTGTGCCATCAGGTCGCAGAATGCCCGGTCCGGTTTCTCCGGGTGGACAATATGTGTACTGGCCCTTGTTTCCGTACTGCAGGCATCCCTCTTCGGGAGGTCCCATTAAATTCGCTACCGTGCTGCCCGCGGTAGCCCAGGTTTGCGAGCTCGGCGTATAGATCTCCGAGTTGGGATCGTGCTTCACGTCCCAGGTAAGAACAGTACCGTCAGGCATCAGAGTCCAGCCCTCCTCGGCATTGAAATCGCTTTTGCCCGCGGAACCCACCGCCGTCCACTTCAGCGTAGCGGGATCCAACACCGCCATCTGCTTAGTGGTCTTGCGTCCTAACAGGAACTCGCCATTCGGCAGCACGGCCGCCGGCGAATCTCCAATGTCATACCAACCCTTCGGCGGCGCTACCATGGTCCACTTATTCGTTGCGGGATTGTAAATCGCGCTTTGGTTAGTGAGGGTGAATTCGCCCCCGCAGTCACTGTATTCGCCGCCGACCAGCAGAAATCTGCCGTCAGCCAGGACTGCTCCAGAGGTGGCATAGGGAGCGTAGTTGGAGGGCAGGCTAGCGGTTTGCTTCCAGGTTCCGTTGACGTAGCTGCCAGATTCGTCGGGCGTGAGCCGCCACCAATCCGTGCAGCTCTGGCCTTGAACCATCACAGTGCCATCGGTCAGCAGGTATTCCACGAAGGCGCCGTCCGGCGCTGGATTCTTGAGTTGCGTCAACTTTTGCGCTAGCGAAACACCCGGAAGCGCAAACAGAAGTATGGCTACTGCGAGACATAATTTCTTCGACAAGGTAGTTTCCCCTTATTTTTGATAAGTTCTGCAAAGCCGGGAGAGGGAGTGCAGGCCCGCAATGCTAGCACACTCGTGCCTTCCGTCGGCAACGAAAAATGCGGTCGACGGATACAAAGACAACAACGAAGAACGGTAGTAATTGTTTTCTGGATATAGATTATCGCTGCGGGCGCGTAGTGTGTTGTCGTGAGTGCTACTTGATGACAAGCGATGATCGAGTTTTTCAGCTATTCCGCAAACATTTTCACCTGCGGTTGGCGCTTCCGGAAAATCCAAGCCATTGTTATTGAACTGTCACGGCCATCCGTGGTTAGCTGGACCGGACGCTGTCTGCTTTCTGAGGAAGATTATGCGGAGTTCCTTTGGACGTTTGTTCTTGCGAGTGATTGCGGCGCTGATTGGGCTTTGCATCGCAAGTGGGTTTGCAGTGAGTGCATCCAAGCCTCACTACGTCGTAACCAATGACGACGTCCCGCCACAAAATCCTACCAGCGTCACCTTCTACACGGTGAACGCCGGCGGTTCGCTGACCATGAAAAAGAAAGTGCTGACGGGCGGCATCGGCATCGCCGGCGGCTATTTCGCCGCAAACCGCGTGAATGTTCTTGATAGTGGGGATGCAGAGTGTGTCTACGCTTCCCAAGCCACAAGCGGCGACGTTGTGGGAGTCGTCGTGCGCACCCTAAGCGTCGGCGGCAGCGCGCGAGGCTCAACCAATGACGGCGGCAGATCCAACGGCATCGGCTTGGCCATGAATGCCCAATATCTCTATGCCAGCTTCACCGATTCGAATACTATCGGAACCTTTCAGGTGCTGCCCGGCTGCAAAATCAAGTTTGTCGGTGATATCACCGTCGGCGGACTGCAAGGCGGTGTAATCGACGGAATGGCTGTCCATGGCAACATGCTGGTCGCGACATATGGCGACGGCTCGATCCAATCCTTCAACATATCGGCGGGCGTGCCCGTATCGAATGGCGATGAACAGAATTCCACCGGTTCGCGCGGCGGCAACACGTATCCCAGCGCTGTCGATATCACTCAAGACGGACATTACGCCATCTTCGGTGACACGTCCCCTTTCACCATAGTCGAAGTCTCTGATATTTCCTCCGGCAAGTTGACTCCGACGCTCGTCTATCACTTGGGCAACGGAATCAATTCCAGTAACATTCTGCTGAGTCCGGACGAGACCCTTCTCTACATAAGCAACAATCAGGGGGACAGGATCACAGCTGCTTTTTTCGACAAAAGCACTGGCAAGCTGACAAAGGGTTGCACTTCCAACGGCCTCAAAGGCTATGTGAAAGATTGGTCTTATCTCGGAGCGTTGGCCCTGGAAGAAACCACGGGGACTGGCGGAATGATATATGTCGCCGAGTTCGGCGCGCCGTCCTCGATCGCGGAAATTGAAGTGAAATCGGAGAGCGGCAAATGCACCCTGACCGAATCGTCCAAATCGCCCGTCGCAGATCCAAATAGTCCGGGATTGCTGTCGATTGGAGCTTTTCCGCCGCGGCCGTTCTAGCCCGCGGAACACATCGAACTCTTACTGTGGAGCTGGGGAGTTCTGACTCACTGACTGATGTTCTTTGATCCAGTCGTTGGCCTGCTGTTCCGCCGCCGCGACCTGGGCGTGGGTCATCCGCGACGCGAGAACCGAGACCCGGTACTTACTGGCCTCGTCCCCGCCCGCCTGCGCGAGCACCGACCAAAAGTAAGCCTTGACCAGATCCTGAGGCACGCCTCGTCCCGCCCAGTAGTAAGCCCCTAGAGTTGCCTGCGAGACCACGTGTCCTTGTTCGGCTGCCATGGAGAACCAGCGCACGGCTTCAGCATAATCCTGCGGAACGTCGTCTCCGGTGGCGTAGTGAGCCCCCATCGAGAACTGCGCCGCGGGATCGCCCTTCTCGGCCAATTTGCGCAAGCCCTCCACGCCCCCGACCGCTGCCACTGTTGGCGCGGGTGGATCGGAAGACTGTTTGGGCAACGGCTGCGATATTGAAGCTGAGGTGCTCTTAGTGAAGTAAGCGAAGTCGCGCGGCGAAATCAGCCAGGATCCGGCGAACAAGACCGTGGTTGCGGCGGCAGCCAGAAGAATCTTGCGTGAACGGGAAAAACGAGGGAGCGGCAAGTCCGCGGAAGTCTCGACTGGAAATTCATCGTCTACATAAGCGACCGGCGCTGAAGCAACTTGCGAAGAGGAATGCACTGCAGATAGGTTTTCTGCGGATCCGTTTTTCGCCGATACATCCTCCCCCGACCCATGCTCCGCGGAATCCTGCTCGGACGGATCACTTTCTGTCACACCCGGCTCCGGCGTACCCGCGCGATGGACCGCAGTAGAAATAATTCCCGCCAGGCGCTTAAGGGCAAGCGGATCGTTGGTGCTGAAGGCATAAGGTTCCGGGGCAAACACTTCCAGAAGTCCGATGACTGCATCGTCCCAGCGAATCGGCACAGCGATGATCGAACGAATGCCAAGCAGGCGGCAGCTCTCGCGATCCACGAAAGGATCGGTTTCGGAATCGTCACAGCGCAACAACTGTCCCGTGCGCACGCACTCGCCCGAAAAACCCGTGCCAATGCTGAACCGAGTCCCACGCCCAGGAGCATCTTGCCCCGCGCTGGCGCGGCAAATCATGCTTGCCCCTTCCGTCAAAGCAATCGCCGCACCGGTTGCACGAGTGAAGGTCTGCGCTCTCAGCGCCAAAAGTTGCAAAGCTCCATCGAGGTCGGAGCCCAGCGCGTCAACCTCCCGCTTGACCGCGGCTAGAGCCGTAAGGATGGAGGTGTAGTCGGCCGGGGCCGTGGGCTCGAGTTCCTGTCGCATCCAGTTCAACAACGCGCTGTTTTCCGACGGCTTCTCGAGAACGGCTTGCGGTGCAACTGCTGGTAAGGGATTCGCCACTGACTGCGTGGCCGACGAACTAGCCGATAAAAGATCAGCCCGATAATTGACGCACGCGACCATCACATTGACGAAGAGCCATTCTTTGAGCTGGCGCAGAGCGTCGTCGGGCATCTGCGGAAAGCTGATTCCTACGCGCCCTGATCCGTCGCACCAGATGACTTCGCCGGCCGTGTGAATACAGGCTCGAGTCGCCGTCAGATCAAGACACAGGTTGACCCTTCGTTGAACCTGCAGCGGAAACGAAGTCTGAATGGCCATGCCTTCTTCGCTGATGTCCACGATTTCGCTGAGATCGAGGATCTGGCCACTCGAACTCCCATTCAGGCTGGCATAGGCCGGAGTGTGCACCTTCTGCCGCACTCGCCGCCGGCGAGTACGAAGAGAAGGCGGCAGCTCCCGACCAGCCTCCACCGGGTTGGACCCAAGGGTCTCCATAAATCAGGGTTACATATTACCCCAGCTTGGCAATCTTTTATAGGATCAATGAACATCATCAGAATGGGCTTATTCATTTCGCCAGTGAGCGAGGCGGATCCCAAGGGATCCGCCCGCTCTCTAGCTTACTTACTTCGCAGCAGGCACCCAGACGGCGTCCGGGGCCGCCAAATCCACACCTGCGACCTCGGTGCTAACCGCCAAATACTGCAGACCCGCTTTATTGCCCGGCTTGGCGTAGACACTCAGCAGGTACTGGTTGTTCAGTATCTTCTGCAGTTCGTTGAGGTATGGTGCGAGACTCACCGGGTTCTGCAGCCCCAGGAAGAAGGACTCGCCTCCCGTCACATCCGACAGTTCGGCGATGCCCATCTGTCCGTTGGTCCCTTCCCAATAATTACGATGGAAGCGGCCAACCCCCGGAGCATAAATCGTGTGGATGATCGTGCCTGTCCGCATGGCAACCCTGCCCGCCGTATCTACGTCCGGGTTGGTGCTCAATCCGCGCCATTGCGGGCCAGACCGTGCGCGGTCGATGCCATCCGTGATCATCACCACCGCGCGCCGGTTCTCGTGTTCCGGCCAGCGGTTCATAAGGTCAACCACGGAAAGATACGGACTTCCGAACGCGCCCACGGAACCCAGGGGAAGCCGCAGAGCTTTGGCAGCCGCTGCATGGTCAGTCGTGAAGTTCTGCACGATCTGAACCGTGGCATTCCTCATGTACCCGACTCCGATCGCAGTCGTCGACGGCTGGGCGTTGATGAAGGTGCGCAATTCATCGAGGTGGGATCCCAGGCTCGTGTTGGACGCGTCGTCAATCAGGATGAACAAGTCAAGCCCGGCATGATTTCCCTGGGCCGGAGCCCAATTCGCCACCTGCAGACGCTCCTTGCCCTGCTTGACGACGATGTCGTCCTGGTTGATTTCAGGCATACGTTTATCATTGGCGACATTTGCGGTTACCGTCATCCTCACGGGAACAGTCGCGGTCGCCGCCGCTTCTTGCGCGTTTAGGGGAGCGATACTCATAGTCATCGCTACCACCACTGCTACAGAGCTGAAAATCGATATCATTCGCGATTTCATAGCTATTCTCCAATAGTTTGAATTGTGTTTTCTTGCTAAAAAATTCTTTAGATCGAGCGGGCGCAATATCACTCTTGCCCGTGACGCTGATCTTCCCGATTGGGAAGGGCGATCCTTACCTGCTGCCGGCACGCCCGTTAACCGCGGCGTGCCGGCGATCGCGAGTGTCCTGGAACTCGTTTCGGCGTTGTTCGGGCCGTCGACCCTAACCCGAACTCACCATTTAGAATTCCAGCAACGCTGGCCAGTTATCCTTCCCACGACGTCGGAAGCTGGCGTTCGCAGGACCGTCACGAAGGTAGCGCCTTTCGGCTTGACATTGTCTGGAGCGTCCGGACAATCTTCGCCACATTGGCAGCTCCTCCCGACTTCCTACTCGTCGTGAAATTACCGACTTGCTAAATTAGACGCTGCCTCCAGCGATTGCGGCGTAAGGAGCTTGTAAACTCGCTGTAAAGTCGCGGTAAGCTCCGATCCCCCCAAAAGCGACGGCGGTCCCTGAATACTTCCCAGCGGCCGATGGATGCGCGACGTGGCTTTCGATGAAGGTACCGGAGCTGTGGTCCAGCCCAGGCCGGGGTTGGTGTACTACGAGACGATCATCACGCACCAGACAGGAAAATCGGGGACGGACGCGACTTTATCCGACGAGAGTAACAGGAGCCTTCCTATCTGCCAGGTTCATCCCTATTTTCAGGCGCTTCACCGTTGACTGACCGGCTGGATGTTCGACAGTCGCGAAATTGCGGCGACCATCAGGCTGGAGAGCAGTTGCATGGTAGCCACGTCGCGGTGATCGAAGGCGTGAGGAGCGCCGGAGAGAACTTCGAATACTCCCAGAGTTCTGCGGAAATGGCGGAGCGGTGCGGCCAGAATGGAGCGCGCGCCGAGACGGCGGCAACTGGCAAGATCGACAAGCGGATTTCGCTCGGCATCGTGGCAGAGCACCACTTCTCCGGTGCGGACGCAATCGGCTGAGATTCCAGAGTCGGTCTGCAGACGAACGCCGAGATCGGGCGCAGTGCGGCCGGTGCGGGCGCGGCAGATGATTTCGTCTCCGTGGCGCAGCGCGATGGCCGCTCCGGTGGCGCCGGTCAACGCCTGGGCGCGTTCCGCAATCACGCTGATGGCAGGCTCCAGATCAATTTCTCCCGGATGAATATTAAGTTCATTGCTGGAAACATGCACCATGCTTTGCACTGGCTGCGAGCCCATGGCTCGAGCGTGGCTCCGCGAGGGAGCGAGTGTCGCGAACGAAGCGGGTGCGCGGTTTTCTGAAGCAGTCGCGGGAACGGTGCGAAGCAATTCGCGCACCAGTCGATCCAATTCTGCGTCCGCAATCAGATGAGCGGTCTGCTCTCCCCGCAGAGATCCTCCCAGCACGCGCGAAAGGCTGAGCACAGCGCGGGAACCGCAAGCCATGCAGTAGGGAGTGTTGTTCTTGCTGATCAACTCACATTCGACGCAAAACACAGCGGTCTGCAAACTGAGGAAGCTGATGTCCTGCCCGGTGAGCTTTTCTGCCATCTGTTGGATTTCCTCCCACGAGTTTTTTCATTGGCGAGTGAATGGAGAAAACTACATGGCAGCTTCGTGATGTAGAAGTGACCGGGCTGGTTCGGGGCTGTGGATAAACGGTGAGACAGATTAACTCGCTTGCGCCGCAACTAATCCGGAACCCCGCTCAGCCGCAGGTATTACGTCGAGGGCGGAGCTCGAGGCGCGATCTAAAGCGTCGGCTAAAGCAACCGGGAACACCGAAGTGAGCAGGTTGATGTCGAATTGCAATTCGCGATCAGTATAAAGACGGTAGATGGTCATCGAGCCACAACGGATATTCTTGGTAGTCACGAGATCCAGGGTCAAGCACCAGGCGCTGGTTAGCTCCTGAACAAAATGGCTTCCTGGCTTGGTCCAGCGTAGGCAGGGAGTTTCCCCCCAGCACGAGATGAGTTGCAATCCGTGGATTGTTGGGAGTTCGACGGATTGCGCGCGCAATCGCAAATCGAAGGCATCGAATTCATTGCCCGCCAGCGCGGCCACCAGGATGCGGCAAAGCTGCCGGTAATCGCTCGTGACTTTCAATTCCTCGGTGGCTCTGCGGATGGCAAGGTTATTGATAAGGATCTGCCGCTCGATAGTACGTTGCGCCATGCGGCGCAGTTCACCGAACTCTATATAGCCGAGATGCTGCACGCCGATCCACACTCCTGTACCAAGCACAGCCAGCACCAAGCCAAGCATGTCGCCAGTTGGCCATAGCAAAAACAGGCTGAGCAAAGCAAACAAAGCGGAGACGGCGTAAAGCGTGATTACAACCTGCCGATGGGACAAACCGCGCTGCAACAGTTTGTGATGAATATGCTCGCGGTCCGCGGTGAAAACCGGCCGCCCACCAAGAAGGCGGCGGGCGATGGAGAGGGCGGTTTCGAGAATGGGCAGTCCGAAAGACACAACCGGTATTGCCACCGCAACCAGTGTGGGCGCCTTCTGGGCGCCTTGCAATGCAAGAGCGCTCAACATGAATCCGATGAAAAGACTTCCGCAGTCTCCCAGGAAGATGGTCGCGGGGCTGAAATTAAAACGGAGAAAGCCCAGAATCGATCCCGCCAGTGCCAGGGCCATGAGCGAAACGAGAGACGAACCTGAGACCAGGGCTACTGCGAACACGACCATCGTGGAAAAGAGGGCGGAACCAGCGGCCAATCCATCCAGTCCGTCAATCAGGTTGAAGGCATTGGTGATGGCGAGAACCCACAGCACGGTAAGAGGAAGGCCGACGAACCAGGGAAAGTGGTGACTGCCAAAAAGAACGGGCAGATCGAGTATGCGAAAACCGCCCGCAAACAACATTGCCCCTGCTACAGCTTGGATCGCAACCTTCACATAAGGGCTGACCGAATGAATGTCGTCATAAACGCCGAGCGCGAAGATCAAGCAACCAGGCAGCAGAATGGTGAGTAAGGTTCTGAAAGAAAACCTGAAGTTCACTGCGATGTGATGCCAACCAACTGGCAACGCGACTGCGAAAGTTAGGAGGAAAGAAAGAAAAATCGCGACACCACCGAACCGCGGAAGAGGACGGCTGTGCAAGTGGCGGTCCAAAGCCGGGGCTGCTACCCACCCGTGCGACGTCGCTAGATCGCGCACGAATTTGGTCAAAACGAACGAAAGCAGCAGTGACCCTACGAAGGTTCCGAGGTAGAAAAGTATCAACTAGTTCCTCGATCGAAAGTGCCGTGCAAGAAACCTTCCATGATTTTGCAACGCTTCCTTCGATACATTGATATCTCGGGTCGAGAAGGAAAGCCGTCCAACTCGTCCCTGGAATCTTTCGCAGAAACCGTCCAACTCTTAGAATCCTACAACCATCGCTATGGCGCCCACTATTCTCTGTCTTGGTACATTGAGATGGGTTTCAGGAAGCTGACTTCCAGTCACTGCCAGCTGAATTGTGCACTGTTTGCGATCTAAGCACTCGCCTGGAACACTGATCTGTCGGGGGTCAAGGCCGTGCTAGACTTCTTGCAAAATGGCAACGGGTTTTTCGACATCGTCCATGCGATGGAGTTCACGCAAGTTCCTCTGGGGTTGGATCTTTTCTTCGCTATTGCTCACGCCATTTCCGCCGGAACTTGCCGCGCAGTCCACAGACACGCATGCAACTCCGTTGCCCAGTGAAAACGTTGCGGCCTCACCGACGGATCTTCAGTCGGGCGAGAGGGCGCCAATGCCTTCAATTTCTGCACTGAGACTTGAGGCGGGAGACCTGGTCGAAGTCGGAGTCTACAACGTCCCAGAACTCACGACCAAGGCTCGCGTGAGTAGTAACGGTGAGATTTATCTCCCGCTGATCGACTATATTCACGTCGCCGATTTGACGGCTGAAGAAGCCGAGGGCGTGATCCAGAAGCGCCTTTCGGACGGCGGCTTTGTTAAGAATCCCCACGTCACGCTATTCGTGGATCAGTATGCGTCGCAAGGCGCCAGTGTTCTGGGTGAAGTAGCGAAGCCTGGAGTGTATCCGGTGCCGGGACAGCAGCGCCTTTTCGATGTCATCTCAGCCGCCGGTGGTTTCACCGAGAAGGCGGGCCGAAGCATTCAGGTCACGCATCGTGATCAACCTGACCAGCCGATTACCGTTCCGCTGTCGCGCAACGTGACCGACAACCCCGAGAGCAATATTCCCATTTTGCCCGGGGATACAATCATCGTTCGCAAAGCCGACTTGGTTTACGTGGTAGGTGATGTGGGGCGACCAAGCGGGTTTCTCATGGACAGTGGGCATCTCACGGTGTTGCAGGCAATCGCTCTAGCCGGCGGTACGGGTCGCACAGCGGATTTGGGCGCGGCGAGGATTATTCGCAAGGGTCCGGGAGGAATTACTGAAACTTCCGTAGAACTGAAA
The DNA here is from genome assembly GCA_035601995.1 of Terriglobales bacterium. GTDB lineage: Bacteria > Acidobacteriota > Terriglobia > Terriglobales > Acidobacteriaceae > JABDBE01. The sequence goes on along the minus strand of DATNNE010000167.1, from coordinate 34,238 downwards.
AAGATTCTGAGGGCCAAAGCGCCGGATATCACGATGCAAGCGGATGACATTCTTTTTGTCCCGACCAGCGCCGCAAAGGTTTTCGCTGGACGCGCGGTGGAAGTAGCCGTTCAAGCCGCAGCAGCGGCGAGTATCGTGGCCCTCCCCTAGCGAGGCTCTGGCCACAGCGTGAATTTTCAGATTGACGCCGCACGGGCGAGGACGCCCGCGCCCTACATGGCTAAGCCACGGCTGCCACACTGTGCTGACCTCTTTCCAACAAATCCTGCAGTACATCGAGATATATCCCGGCGGTCTGCTGGCGAGAAAAATGTTGAAGAACATGCTGACGGCCATTGCGACCCAAAGATTCGCGAAGCGCCGGATCGGCAGCCAGCCGGATTATTGCCTCCGCCAACGCTAGGGAATCTTCCGGCGGGATAAAAATTCCCGCGTTGGCCTGCTCCATTACCCTGCGCGCGTGGCCATCGACGCCCAGAATCACCGGGCGGGCGCACGACATAAACTCCAGCAGTTTCGTGGGAAGGACAGTCTTGAACAGTTCGGACTTCTTAAGCAATACAACACATGTGTCCGAGGCGGTGATGAAAGCTGGGATTTTTTCGCGGGGCTGCTGGCCGACAAAACGCACATTGGTGAGCCCTCGGGAGTGAGCCAAGGAAACGATGCGCGCTTTCTCGGCGCCTTCGCCGACTAGCAGAAATAGAACTTCGGGGGCTTTGTCGCGCAGGAGAGTTGCGGCTTCCAGCAGGGTTTCCAACCTGTGCGCATTGCCCATGGTGCCGATGTAGGAGACGACGAATTTTCCCTCCGTGCCGAGGGTGCGTCTGAGAGCAGCGTTGGGAGCGAGCCTGCTGAATAGACTTGTCTCGACTCCGTTCTCGACCACAAAAATCTTTTCCTCTGGAACCCGCCAGTGTTCGACCAAATATTCTTTGAAGGCCGAAGTGACGACCACAAGGCGGTCGCAACGGCGATAGAGAAATCCAGCGATCTTTGCCAGCGAGCGATGGAGCGGCGAATTGTGACTGCTCACGCCAACAGCGGCCAGAGACTCAGGCCAGAGATCACGAACCTCGAACACGAACGGTACGGCATTGCAGCGGGCCAGCCACCAGCCTGAAAGCCCGACCAGAAGTTGAGGTGAAGTGGCGATAACAACCTCGGGTTGGTGCAGGAATATGCCGGTGGCGGCTGCGGAAATACAAAACGAACTGTAATTCAAGATTCGCTCGTACGCCTTGCGATTGGGGAAGGGAAGCAGCCACGTGCGAACGACATTGACGCCGTGGTAGGTTTCACGCGCTATCAACCGGCGAAACTGGCGGCGATATTTGGGCGGCACGATTCCGGTCGGATGATTGGGAAATCCGGTGAGAACCGTGACCTCGTGGCCGTCCTCCGCCCAAAGACGCGATAACTCCGCGGCCCGGCCAGCGGGCGCTCCGATCTCTGGCGGAAAGTATTGGGACACGTAGAGAATCTTCATGGGCTTTTAGTAGTAGCAAAGCTTGAATGCACTTTTGTAGCAAAGAGCACGAGTACGTTTGGTGCGACTGCAAGCATAGGCTTCCCACTTGTCGGCGTATCGGGCGAATATTTCGTCTCCAGTGACGCGATGCATCACGCGCAACTGTACGACATGCAATCGGTGGTAAAAGGGGCTGGCAACCATCGGAAGTGATGTGTCGCTCTGTTCGTATAACGACCAGAAACCAAGATCGTAACGACGAAGATTTTCGCGCAAGGTGAACACAGCATGCGCAAACAAATCCTGCGCCGCCCTGCTCTGCGTTGCCAGAAAATAGTCGTAGACACCCCATGCTGCCCAGATGAAACCATTGAGAATGTGCGTAGGCGGCGAAACAATGTACTCCTCGAACCAAAGGTTGCCGAGCGCGTCCGTGAATGTAATCCCGCCTTCTTCAGTTGATTTGAGGAAGCTGTTAAACGCGCGCTCGGCAGCTTGGAGATATGCAGGGACTCCCGCTTCGTGATAAGCCCGGACCAGTAACGAAATTCCCTGCCCTTGGGCAAGCGCAGAATACCAGGGAGCCTTCAACGGCGATCGATATTCCCAGTCGAAGTTGTGGTTCCATACCCACAAACCGTGAAAGTTGGGTTCGAGGTGAGCGCCGAGCCAATCACTGGCAGCTAGGAACTTCTTTTTTCGATCATCACTCCGAGTTCGACAGAAGAGGTTGTAATTTCCCAGGCCCCACTGTGCAATCGCGATCGGATTGTATTGCAGGCCGATTGTGCCCCGGTAATCGAGCATCGGAATGCCTGCCGAATCGTAATGGCCCGGATAGTCCGCTTTCTCAGTAAACAGCATGTGGTACTCGCCAAGCTGATGAATGCTTGCGTCAGGATTTTCTTGAGGAGCGTCGTGCCAGAAAGTGAGATGGCTCTTTCCCGGAACAAGATAGGCAGTGAAGATACGGCGATAGTATTGCAGACGACTCACCACTGGACATTAGCATGAGAAAAGCGCGGCGCTGATGACGTGCGGGATTCCCCTGGACTGATTGCTTATAAGCGCCAGATAGAAGTTTCGAGGTCGGCATGCTCGATGGCGATGGTCGTTACTGCGATCAAACTCGTAGTGTTCTTGCCGTCAGGAAGGAATGTGTTGCCGTACTGAAACAATCCCATCGGCCAACGATCTTTCTTGCCCTGCGGAAAACATTTCCACGCAACGCCGTCGGCGCTGGCATACAGCATTACGGTGCGGTCGGGGTTGATCGCGCTAGGCTCAACCATCGTGGAGAAGAAAATCGTATTTCCTACAAGACATCCGTAGATCGAGGAATTGTTCAGATTCGCCACCGTGGAAAGATCTCCGCGGCGGCCGAGGCGATAAACATAGTTGCTTTCGACCGGCGTGTCAGAAGAAAAGTACACTGCGTCGCGGGTGGGGACCAGCGCCGCCGATCGTGCTTGCTGGTTGCCGGAAAGAACCACGTCCACAGTCTTGAAATCGCACGAGGCGCAAAGGATTCGGCACTCCGAGCCCTGGTCGCCAGTGAGGACCCAGAAGCAGTTCTCCCACTCGTCGTAGACGATGTTGTGCACATGGCGGATAGTGCCCTTGGGGAATGTGTGGGCTACCTCCCAGTGAGCGCATCGATCGGTCGATACGTAAATGTAAACTTCATCGCGTCGCGGGTTGTCGAAATATTCTCCCCAGAAGACGTGATCGCTTGGAGTGATGGCAAGATGCAGCGGACGGGTGCCGCGAAGCAACTTGTGGGACATGCAAAACTCTGTCTCTCCTGGTGCCAGAGTCACGATGGCGTGGGGCACCGCAGCGACCAAATGTCCCGAAGACAAGGCCACGAGCGCGTGGAAGCCATCGCGGAAAAAGCGCGATGCCAGTCCAGAAGATGAAGTGATACTCCGCCATGTGGCAGGTCGATAGTGGCCGGCGGCAGTCCATTCGATCGGACTGGCAGGCGTCTTCATTGTGGCGCGAAATAGTGCGTAGCCTCGGGAGGCGTAGAGAACGTCGTTGCACCACGCCAGGGCGCGCATGCGAGGAAAAGTCGCGATCCGAACTGGATTCAGTTCAGTGGTCTGCAGAGTTGTGTTTAACGAGATTGCATGGGCTGCCATGACTTGAGCTTCAGTTCTCGGTTCTCAGTTACCCGTTCTCCGTTTTCATAGTTAAATAAGGTCCGATCGCAAGAACGTCCATGCGCGTGCGCTTAAAGCAATCGATAGCTTCCTCGGGCTGGCAAACGATCGGTTCGTTTTCGTTGAAGCTGGTGTTCAAGATTACGGGGATTCCAGTCTTGTGCTCGAAGTTTTGAATTAAGTCATAGTAGAGCAGATTCTCCTCGCGGTTGACGCTCTGCAAGCGTCCGGTATCGTCGACGTGGTTGACGGCCGAAAGCTGGGCGCGTTTTTCTGCACGAATCTTGTACACGTGTAGCATGAACGGCGATGGATGATCGTGCTCGAAGTATTCGCACTGGCGTTCCTCGAGAATCGAGGGAGCAAACGGACGGAACCATTCACGCTGCTTGATGCGCGCATTGAGGATATTCTTCATTCCAGGTAGTCCAGGATGAGCGAGTATCGAGCGGTTGCCCAGCGCCCGCGGACCCCACTCCATCCGTCCCTGAAACCAGCCGACAACGCTGCCCGCAGCAATCTGTTGGGCAACCGCACCCAGCAGTGGCTCGCGTTCCAGCTTGCGGTAGGGCAGGTTCGCTTTGTTGAGCTCGGATTCGATGCGTGCGGCGGAAAATTCAGGACCGAGATATGAGTGTTTCATGGAAAAACGCCGTGGCTGCTTGAGCATCGCATGGTAAGTGTGCAGAGCCGCGCCGATTGCCAATCCTTCATCGCCTGCAGCAGGTTGGATCCAAGTACGGCGAAATGGAGTGTGCGCGAAAAGCTTTCCATTCGCAACACTGTTGAGCGCGCATCCGCCTGCCATCGCGAGGTTCTCGCACGGCACGCGCGCGTGGAGTTGGTTGAGGAGATGGAAGAGCACGTCTTCGAAGCGGCGCTGCATGGCGTAGGCAAGGTCCATCTCGCGCTGTGTGATTTGCGCACCGGGCTGACGCGGCCCCCCGAAGGCCTTGATCATCCGAGGAGAAAAGTGCCGGGCCAGACGAACCGTACCGTCCGGCAAAAGCTCCATGCCCTGATTGCTGCCCAGCGGCTTGAAGAAACTGTGGTTGAGGTTAAAGTGTCCGTTGCTTAACCCAATTACTTCGCCAAGTTGGTCGCAGAGTTTGTCTGTGCCATAGGGCGCGAGGCCCATGACTTTGCCTTCATCCCCGTATTGCTGATAGCCGATGAATTCGCAAATCATGGTGTAGAAACTGCCGAGCGAGTCGGGCAAAAAGACGCGATCCAGCACCTCGATCTGATTGCCTTCGCAGCGTGCCATCATCGTGGAAACGAAGTCTCCGGAGCCGTCGTAACTAAAGCCCGCGGCCTTGTCCCATGGTGAACAGTAGTAGGCGCTGGCAATGTGCGCAATGTGATGCTCAAGGTGATGCTCACGGAAGCGAAGCGCTTTGGCATCGACATCGAACGCGTCGGCCAGGAGCGAACGCACATCTCTCATCGGCTGCTTGCGTTGCCGTAAGCGGATGAAATTCAGAATCTTGGCGGGATTGGCAAGCGCGTATCGAACTTTCCTGGCCAGGTTCGCGTCGCTGTCCTGCCCAATTGCCACATGGTCGATATCGGTAATTTTCGCGCCGACGAAATCCAGGCAGGCTTTAATCGCGAGGAATGGAAAGCCTGCATAATGCCTTATGCGGTTCAAGCGCTCTTCGGCAATCGCAAACACGACCTCGCCGTCCTGCACAATTGCGGCCGAGGCATCGGCGTGAAACATGTTCAGTCCCAAGATCAGCATCGGCGGGAGTCGTTTCCTCGAGTTAATTCTGTGCGCACTTTTTTATGCGAGCTTTTGCGCGACAAACATCAGCAATGGTGCCCAAAGGCAGCTTCGGCGAGCCAATCTCGGCAGCGGTCCACCAAACGGCACGACCACCTCTTCGTTGAAGCCTGTCTGGACCAGCAAATGGTCAAACTCAGGTCTCGAATACTGATGGCGCGAATAATCCAAGAACTTGCACCAACTCTGCCCGAGGAGACTACCCACGTGGTGGCAGGCAAGCTGCAATCGACGCGCTATTGAATTGCGATTTGGCACCGAGACCAGCAGCAGACCTCGTGGTTTGAGAACTCTGGCAAATTCGGTTAAACAAGCGCTGGGGTCGGGCAGATATTCCAAAACACTCGAGCACAAGATGCCGTCGAGCGAGCGATCATCGAGCGCAAGGCGGGAGATCGTCTTTATGTGCACAAAGCTGAGCCGATCGGAGTGGCTATCGGAGCGGAGAGACTGATTGGCAGCAACAACCATTTCGGGGGCGGCATCAACTCCAAGTACGCTGCAGCCACGCGCCGCCAACCAGCGCGCAAGTGTGCCCGTACCGCAGCCCGCGTCGAGCCAGAGAGTGCCAGCTAAATTCCTACCCTGTAAACAGTTTCCCAAGACAGCCTGGCGCATCTGGAAAGAAGACTTCCGATAACGGTGTTCCCACCCCTCCGCCAGTGAGCCGTGATATGTGACCGCCTCCGGGGCGAACCGAGTCGGGGTTGCGCTCATGACTCACTCTTCATTCGCAATTCGTAGATCTTGGCTTTGATGTGAAAAAACTGGATGCCCTGGAACCCGCAGTAGATCAGACCGGGCACACCATCCAGGAATCCAAGGCGGAAGAAATACTTGTACAGAAAGAAAAGAATAGGCGAGCCGGGGAGGCCGAGACCATTTCTTTTCAGCCAGCGGCGGCGCTGGGCCTGGGTTCCGAACAGGGCAGGCGGCAAATCATGATAGCTGCTTTCGCCTGCCAACCATGCTTGCGCTTCCCAGTTCGAATATTCGTCGTGTTTAAGGATGTAGCGCGAAAGCGAATTTATGTTGTGATGGATAAGCGGGTTGCGCAACTTCGCCGTCCTTCCTTCGACCACGACGCGTTCGTGCGCTTCCATGTCACCCATCGAAGCATCCTGATCCTTGAATCGGCATTCGAAGCGGCCCTTGCCGCGGCGAAGAAGTCGAGGGCTGGTGTAGAAGCTGGCATCCCCGTGGCGAAGCACGCGTCCCAGGAAGTACATGCGCAAAGCGAAGTAGTAGCCGTTGTAGCGGCGATCCTGGACAGCTTCGCGGATTTCTTCCACCGATTCAGGAGTCAGGACTTCATCGGCATCAAGTAGGAGGATCCAGTCATAGGCCAGCGGAAGCGTGTCCATGGCCCACTGACGCTTCTTGGGCCAGCCACCTTGATAGTGGAACTGCACGACCTTTGCGTCAAAGGAGCGAGCAATCTCTGCGGTTTCGTCGGTGCTACCGGAATCGATGACATAAACCTCACCGGCTCCGCGTAAGGATTCCAAGCAGCGTGGCAAATTGAGAGCCTCGTTGCGCACGGGAACGATTACGCTCACGGGTAAGGAAACCTCACGCGGCGTAGGCTGCAGAAGTCGCGGGTCCTCAAGTGTTTGCATAGCGGCATCAAGTGACTGAGACACATACTATCGCTGAATCTGGCGCTCCCATATGACAGAAAAGGTGACAGAGGACCTTCTCGCGAGCCAGCGACTTTGTGCTGTTGACGTTCTTGAGACGTTGCTGACGGAAGTCGCTTTTCGAGCCCGATTCAGAGAGCCAGTTGACATAGACTGTCTAGCATTGTGGAAGATCAAAAGAAAGTTCCGCTTCAGGGAGTTCCATGCGCGTTCTGATAACGGGTGGGGCAGGCTTCATCGGGTCGCATCTCGCAGATTATCTTCTGACTCTGGGGCATGGCGTGACCATCATCGACGATCTCTCGACTGGAAGCATGGAGAACATTCGCGAAGCCAAAGAGAATCCCAGATTTCAATACTGTATCGACACCATCTTCGACAAACCCTTGCTCGCGGAGCTGATTGACGACGCGGAAATTGTATTTCATCTCGCGGCAGCTGTCGGCGTGCTCAACATTGTGGAATCGCCGGTCCGCACGATTGAAACAAATGTGGGCGGCTCCGAACTGGTTTTGGAATTGGCGGCCAAGAAGAAGAAACGAGTGCTCATCGCTTCTACCTCGGAAGTTTATGGCAAGTCAACCAAATTTCCTTTTTCTGAAGAAGATGATCTCGTGCTTGGGCCGACCACGAAAGGACGTTGGAGTTATGCCTGCTCGAAAGCCATCGATGAGTTCCTGGCTTTGGCCTACTATCGCGAGCGAAAACTTCCAGTGACGATTGTGCGGCTGTTCAACACGGTAGGTCCGCGGCAAACCGGCCGTTATGGAATGGTTTTACCCACCTTTGTTCATCAAGCACTCTGTGGTGCGCCCTTGACCGTATTTGGCAACGGGCAACAGTCGCGCTGTTTCACACACGTTGATGACATCGTGAAGGGATTGGTGCAATGCGTTTCCTGCGCCGCAGCGGTGGGTCAGGTTTTCAATCTCGGGAACACCGAGGAAGTGACCATACATGCTCTGGCGGAGAAAGTCGTCGGGGCAACCCAGTCGGCTAGCGCCATCGAATATGTTAGCTACGATCAGGCCTACGGGACGGGGTTCGAGGACATGCAGCGCCGCGTCCCTGATATTTCGAAAGCCCGCCAGTGGTTCGGCTACGCGCCCACTCGGTCACTCGACGAAATCATTCAGAGTGTGGTTGCTTACTGCAGCTCGAGTACGGAGGCTTCGAAGTCACCTGCCGCAGCCGCTGCCGATTAGCGCCGCTCGCTAGGCTGCGCGACGATATCCTTTGCTTTGATGGTTGAGGCTGTGAGCTAACGAGACAATCTGATCGACGTGGTCGCGCCAGGAAAAATCACGCGACCGTTTTGCTCCGTGCTCCACAAGGTGGTTTCTTAGCGCCGAGGATTGTTCCACCCGCACAACCTGGTCAGCCAACGGTTGGGGAGAGAAGCGCGGAAAATATACGGCGGCGTTCCCACAAATTTCGCGGTGTACTGGCAGATCGGAAGCCACGATGGGCAACCCGCAGGCCATGGCTTCCACCAGCGGATGCGCAAAAGTTTCAGTGTAGGCAGGAGTCACGTAAATATCGCAGGCGCGAATTACGTGCTGTAGGTAGTGATAGGGAACCGCGCCAAGCTCGACGACTTGATCAGAAATCCCAAGCTGCTGAACGAGAGCAGCTGCAGGCGCGGCGCAATAGGAGCCGGAATTTTCCTCCGAGGAAAGCTTGCAGGTCAAGAAGAGCTTAACGTTCCTCCCAGGCAAGCACTGCCGAATATAGGGCAGGGCTCGCAACAAGGTCTCGAAATTCCGGTAGTAGTTGTAGTGGCTGACGAAGATGAGGCGGAGGGCGTTTTTGCCGGAGTCGATCTTGTTCTGAATTGCAGCAGGCAAGGGGCTTTGGTCCCTAAAAAATATTTCCCGATCGAAGCCATGATGGATATTGATGATATTGCCTCCAGCCCACGCCCGCAGCGTGTCGGCAAAAGCCTTGCTGGGAGCCACGGTACAGTCCGCCCAGCGGACCGAGCGCCGCGCGAAGAAGGCTCGAATTCGAGTGTCCAATAAGATGGGGCGCGCCTTGCGCGCACGAAGATCGTCGTAGAAATCGACGGAAGTATACAGAGAGTTGCCCGACAGAAGGATTTGCGGCACTGGCGATCGCCAGAGGGCGAAGTTGCCGGCCGAGATCAACACATCTGCACCGCTCTCGCGAATCACGCGAGGAAGCAAGGACTGTTCCCAACAAAATCGCCCCGCGGCGCCGCCTGCAATTTGCTTTTCAACGAATGAAATGTTCGTGCTGTTGGCAAGTCCACCTCTTAAGTGTGGAGCAAGAGCGAAGGTGGCGCGCAGATCTAGCCGGGCGGAGACTTGCGGAACGACGTTACGCAGGTACGTCAACCCGCTCCCAGCGCTGGCGCCCAGACAATTGAAGAAGAGATGCATCATCGACCGAGTGCGGCGGCGCCAAAATTGTTAGCCCAGGCGCCGGTAGCAGTCTGTGCAGCCGGTGCCGCTGACGGCGGGGGAAGAACATCGACCATGATAAAAGCTAAACTCCAGAAAAGGACGCAAAGATAGTAGCCCACAGCGAAAAGCCAGTCTTCAAACGCAGCATGGACCAACCCCGCCGCTAAGACGCCGGCCAATGGAATTGTGGGTGAGAATACATTGCCTGTCCGGCGAATCTGCGCCAGGGCTCGACCTACATTCACGGCGGTCAGGATGAGCAGCGCGAAAAACGGAACATCTCCCGTGAGTCCAACCCATTCAGTAATGGCCAAGTAGCTATTGCCGTGCTCTCGGGTGGCGTCGCGAAGGGACTCGAACTTTCCAGGTTGCTGCACCACCTCGGTGCTGGTCGGACTTGTTCCGAACCCGCTGCCTAGCCACGGATGTTCCTGAATGATTGAAACGGTCTCATCCCATATGGGCCTGCGGGACGCGAGGATCCCATCCTCCCGATGTCCTTTGTACAGGAAGACGGATGCGAGCGACTCCGGAGATTGCTCATGAAGAGGAACCACGGTCGCGACGAATGCCGCCAACAACAAAGCGACACCCAACCCCTTGAGTAGCAGTCCGTATTGGCGCAGAGCGACACACATCAAAACGCACGAAACCACGGCGGCGACAATACCCGCGCGGGCATAGCTGCTGAAGAGCAAGAGAAGGGCGAGCGCGAAAGCGAATGTGCGCCGGCAGCGCGTCGTCGACCGTTCGTTTATCAGGATTCCCCACAACAGGATTGGCGCCGCGACTACGCCCATCACAGCCCCCAAGGAGTTTGGGTTACCGAAAATCTCGGAGTGAAAGATGAAATAGGCAATCGCCGAAATGTAGACCAGCAGCTCGCAACCCAACAATAGTATCGAGAAGAAACTTGCCTCCCTTCCGGTAACAGCTAGCCGCGCCCCAGAGGAGCCATAGAGAAATAGAAGCAGCAAGCTCATTGCCTTGAGAAAGGCCAAGCTCGGGTAGGCCGACACTGCAGCGGATACCATGGCTGCAACTACACAAAACAGCGCCACCAGATGGAATGTCCTGAAGGAGTACTGCCGATCTCTGAGATAAACAACCAGACCAGCAAACGCGCCTACCGCCAGAACAAGCCATCGTCCGGAAGTCCACGCTGCATTCAGGGGCACGGCCATACCGGCCCACAGGAATACCACCAGCAGGACGGGAAAGAATCGCGCCCGGTAGCTCCAAGTAGCCGCTAGCAGGATCTCCAGAAACAACAGCGTCGCCAGTTCATCGGAACTGCTGAAATATGCCGGACGAAAAAACGCGGCGTACATGAAGAGAAGGCAAGGCATCGCGATCGTGAGCGGCAGAAAAAAAATGGACAAGCGCTCAGTCATGCGGCACGTCTCCTGTACGGCAAAACCGCACTGGCCATGCCTGCGGCCCAGGCTGCGGGGGAATATTGCGCAATGCGTTCCTTGCTGCGTTGGCCCATGAGCGATCGTAGTTCAGCATCACGGGCGAGTTCGTCCATAGCTGAAGCGAGTTGACTGACGTCCCCGGTGGGAAACACGCGACCATTCGACCCGTTTTCTACCAAGTCGGCGACGCAGCCTGCCGCGTCTGAGCACATGACAGGCAAACCACACGCCATGGCTTCATTCACGACCAGACCCCAAGGATCCGTGTGCGTGGGGAAGATCAGGGCCTCTGCCAAGGCGTAGTAGGTCGGTAAACGTTCGCGCTGTGCGAAGCCGGCAAAATGAATCGATCCCGGGCGGATGGTCGCGGCACATTGCTGAAGCGCAGTTCGCGCGACTCCGTCCCCGACAAACACCAGCCCTATTTTTTCTCTAAGCTCCGGTGTCAGGGTGCTATAGGCGCGGACAAGATCGAAAATCCCCTTCTCTGGAACCAGACGGCCAGCAAAAAGAAAAAAGCGTGCAGGTAGATGCAGGGCCTCACGATGCATGGCCGGGTCCCTGCGAATCATGTCGGCTCTCTCGGCAAAAAATTCCGTGTCAACCGCGTTCGGCGCGGTAAAGATCGTGTCCTCCGGCACTCCGTAGTTCCTCAAGTACTCGATCGAGGATTTCCCTGGAACCACGAACGCATCGCACCGGCGCAGGAATTTTGCTTTGAGTAGTTCTATCAGGGCGTGCCCGCTGCGGAGGTCTCGAGTCGTGCTCTCGGCCCACAGAGCAAATGGCACGCGATTTCGACGCGCCCAAGCCATGGATTGCCATGCGGCGACGTAGTTGTAGCCACCGCAAACAACCAAGTCTGGTCTCGCTCGCCCCAGCGCTGCCTCCGCTCCCCAGTTCAGCAGGAGATTGTGTCTACCGACTCTTCGCCTCCAGGAGGGAAGCACTTGGTAGGAAAAACATATTTCATCTTTGTAAACCAGCCACTCACGCTCGGTCGGATCGCTTTCGGCCAGGAAGATCACGTGCAGTTCGACCCCGTCGTGTCGGGCGAGCGCGTTGAAGACAGGAATCCGATAGGGCGCGATGATCTCGGTGATGATGACAATTCGGCGGCTCATGCGGCGCACTCTCGATAGAGAGCAGCAAGCCGATCAGCCTGATGTGTCGTCGTGAGGCCGTGAAGGATAGTGCGACGAGCTGCCTCGCCGATCTGCCGTCGGAGTCGTAGATTTTGGAGAAGGGTCGAGAGGGCCGCGATCAGTTCTTCCAAATCGCCCGGATCAATGAGCCAGCCATTGCTTCCGTGGCGGATAATTCCATCAATGCCCTGGCCTCGGCAAGCAATCACAGGTTTCTCGGTCGACATCGCTTCCAGATAAACGCAACCCAGCCCTTCATACTGGCTGGGCAGCGCGAAGAGGATGCAGCGGCGCATCGCCTCAACAACCTGCTTTCGACTTTGACGGCCAAGAAAACGAACCTTGGCCGCGATATTGCAGTCGCTCGCCACTTTGGCCAGGCGATGATATTCGGGACCGTCACCGATAATCTCAACGGAAGTATCTGGATAGTGCGGGAGAACTGCCGCGAGCGCTCGCACCAGTAGTTCGTGGCCTTTGATAGGAATCAGGTTGCCAACGCTGAGGATGCGGTTGGCCGGCAGGTCGGTCGATGGCGGAGAAAACATCTGCGCATCCACGCCGTTGTAAATCACTGTCGCGTTAACTCGGCCCGCGGCGCTCTCGGCCACCTTTTCAGCAACCTTGTCGCTGATACAAATCACTCGCGCTGCCGCACGATAGACGAATCGCGTAACGCGCTTGCACCATTGGCCGGCGTATCCGCGAACCTGGTTGTCAAAAAATGCGTCCAGACCGTGGACGGTGACGACGAAGGGGATCTTCAGTTCCCGGCTCAACAGCGCCGCGGCATGACCGCAAGGCAGCGCGGCATGAGCGTGGATCAGATTGATCGGCCGGGTCCGATGCAATTTACGGACCTTTGAAATCAGGCTGGCATAAAGTAGCGCTCCCGCAGGAGCAAGACCGAGTCCTCCCGGAATGCAGGGATAGTGGACCCAGCTTGCAATCGGGGTAATCGCGCTCGATCCTGAACTTGTGCGATGTAATGGCTGCACGGCCACGACGCAAGAGTTCACTCCGAACTGTTCCAGGAGTCGCAGTGGTTCCGCGATAAAGCATCCTTCGGCATCGTCCGAGGCCGTGGGATAAAAAGGAGTGAGAGTCAGAACTCGCATGTAGCTTGATCTTTTTTTGTTCGCCGGTTTGCCATCCAGTCCAAGGAACCACATTGTCATCGATGGCGCAATTGCGAGTTAGGTTCCGACAGGGACGAACTGGTTTCCCGGGCGAACTGCTTGCCTCAGCAGGGCCGCCCAGCCATCAGCGATCAGTCGCCAGTCGAACATTCGCCGATATCGTTGATAGGCGGCTGCGCCCAGTTGTTTGCAATCGGCGGGGCTCGCCAGCAGATTGGAAAGAGTCGTGGCAAAATCTTCGGTGTTTTCGGGATCGATCAGCCGCCCTGTACCGCCCAATAATTCCGGAATGCCGCCGCGATTAGCGCCAACCACGGGCGTCGCACAAGCCATAGCCTCTGCGTTGACCAGACCGAACGGTTCTTGGAACAAGGAGGGGCTGGCGAAGATAGTCGCGCGCTGGAACCAGGAAGGTAAATCCCGGTCGTGATGAATGTAACCGGTAAATTGGATCTTGCCCTTGCAACTCCGGACGACAGAATTTGCCAGCTCACGCACTTGGCGGACGTAAGCCGTCTCCTGATGAATTCCAAAGCCGGTAGCACCTCCGATTACCAGCGAGGCGTCAGGATGAGCTTGCAGAACTCGGGCATAGGCTTGCATCAGCTGAATCACGCCCTTCTCCGCGTCGAGGCGGCCCACAAAAAAGATGGTCTTGGGCTCACGAATTTCCTCGCGGGGGAAGAACAACTCGCGATTAACTCCGTTGAATACAACTTCGGTCTTCGCCGTTAGGGCTGAAGACTTCGGAGCAAAACAATCACGAAGAAAGTTGCTGCACACTACTACTCGGTCAACACGCAACGCCAATTCATTTAGCATGTGCGGCGCCCAATGGCCCAGGTGATCGTTCTGCAGATGAAGCAGAATCGCTCCCTCGTAGTCCATTTGGCGGAGCGAAGCTACCCATTGCGGCCGGTTGTGGATGTGGAGGAAATCGAATCTTCGAAGCCGCGGCATCAGGGCCCGCAGCCACAGTTGATCCTCATAGCGCCGCGCCACTGGGATTCGACTTACAAATTGGCAGGCGCGCCATGCCTCGCTGCTTTGATGTGACAGTGGATAGACATCTTCGCTGTCGGTCGGAAAACCGAAGACGGTGACGTCAATTTCCTGCCGGAGCCGGCTGTAGACTTCGTATGTCCAGCGAGCAAGAGCGCCGCCGTAGTATGGGCTGAACTTTTCCCGCCCCGACAGCAACACCGCTCCCGATAGCCTTTGTTTTCCCTCGAGAGCTGCAATATTCCTCTGCAGATCCGAGTATGGGCTGGCCGCGAAACATTGCATAGAAAGCTTCAATGCACACCAATATCAGTTATCGAAGTGTCGGGTTCGACTCCAGAGCCTGGCACTCAGTGCGTAGCAACCAAGATATGCCAGAGCTCCCAGGGCGACCAGTGCCAAGACGTGAACCGGAAATACGATTTGCATTGTTACAAGGCAGACTGCCATAGCACAGGTCGCGGGCGCCGATATTGCCATAGCAGCAAGAAGAGGTGTCTTGGCCAGATCCTTGGTGAAATAGTAGCTCATGAGCGCGACGACACCTTGGCTAAGCGCGGTCGTGAACGCCGCCGCAATAGCTCCGTACTTGGGAATGAAGAACAGATTCAGCACGACATTGGCCAAGGCTCCCGCCAGAACTGAAACGAAATATTTCTTTTCCCGGCCATGGGGTATGAGTTGCGCTCCGAAATAGCTCGCCGCTGGCCCTGTGACGAGAGTCAGCGTTAGCCAGCGGAACAGAACCCCCGATCCCGAGTACTGACTTCCGAAGACAAACTGGGTGAGCGGAACCGCCAGAATAAAACCGCCAACCGCAATCGGCAGAGCCAGACCGACAGTAGCGTTCCCGAACCAGCGCAGATATTTTTTCTCGGTATTGTGACCCTGGCCCGCCGTTTCCGAGAGGAGTGGCATAAATACCTGGCCTAAGATTGGAACGAAAGACATGGCCATCGTCATCAGAGCATAGCTGGCTACATAAGTTCCCAGCTCTGCATCTGCGCGAAAGTACTTGAGCATGACGACGTCAATCTGGTCGTAGATCATGGACATAAGGCTGGAAAATCCCATGACCAGGCAGATCGGTAGGAAAGTGGCCCACGCTTGAGGCGAGATCTCCGGAATTGGAATCTGATATTCGTGGCGTGCGGGCAGCCAGATAAGCAGCGTGCTGAGGCCCAGCGAGAGCAAGGTTGCCGACGGAATAATCCACGCGTCTCCAGAACCGCGAACCAGCGCGAGGATTAGGCCTGCATACGCCAGTTGCGCAAGAGCGCTCTGTACCGCGATCATGGACATCCGTGAGCGAGCGGCGAAAATCCACTGTGTGTCAAGACTGCTTGCGACAAACGCCAGCCCGGAAAGCATTATCAAAAGCCGGGTCTGACCGTCCCGTGGCGCGAAGAACAAGGTGAAGATTGCAAGCAGTGTATAGGAGGCAGTTGCGAACACAATCCGTGCGCCAAGGACGTGCCTAACCAGGAATGAAACTCTTTCACTGTTCTTGGCTGCTTCTCGTAGCGCGTAGGTTGAGAATCCCGGAGAAGCCAGCAGTCCAAAAAAGCCGGCCACTGCGCCGGCGAAGCCCAATCGTCCGTAGGCCGCAGGTCCCAGCGCGCGAACTACTCGCGGGAACACAATCAGCGGAATTGCCTTGTTGAGCAAGTCCAGCAAGACCAAGGCAACGGAGTTATTGATGATGCGAGCGAGACCAACTGCCCGCGGAGGAGATTGCTCCCGCGTCAACTGAGCGGTCGCGCTCATAAAGCGGTTTTTCTCCGACAGTGAGGTCTGAGATAGGACGCAACGACCATCTGCAGATCATCTTCTGTTCGCATTTGCAGGCCCGCACTTGCGGAATCTCCCAAGAAGCCATCCCGATCGATCATCCCGAATAATCTGCGCATATTTAAGCGGCCCGACGTTCAACGACTACTTCTCGAAAAAGTTTGATCCATTGTTCCGTAATCCGATCCCAATCGAAGTTGTGTGAATGCTGGACGGCGGCTGACGCCATCGATTGCCGCAAGGCAGAATCGCGAAGAAGCAGATCCAGCGCATGCGTCAAGTCCGCATCCGATTCCGCCAGGAAGCCTGTCTCCCCATGTACTACGTAGTCCGGCCGGTACAGATTCATGGCAACGGCCGGCACGCCGCAAGCAGCAGCCTGTCCGAGCACTTGGGGATGGCCCTCGAGAATGCTCGGAAAAAAGAAAACATCCGCTTTTCGCATTTCTTCGCCGAGTTGTCTTGAGGATAGATGTCCCAAGAAAGAAACGTTGCGGCAGTCGTACTTCTGCCATAACGCGCGGCAGCATTCTTCGGTCTCACCGCGGCCAGCCACGCGAAACTGCACGCTTGGCCAGCGCGCAGCTTCTTGGATCACCAATTCGACGCGCTTCCGTGGCTGGAGAGAACCGGCGTACAGAACCACAAGCGAATCGGAACTACGAGCCTCCGCGTTATCCGTATGCGCGAAGAAAAATCGGCGGTCGACTCCATCGTGGACGATGGTTGACTCCAATCCGAACTTCTCGCGAACTGTATCGGCTACGTACTTCGAGTTGGTACAGACTCTATCCGCCTCAACGATCGAGCGAGCCATCAAACCTGACGCGGTAAGATCGTTCATCATCATGACAACGTAGCTCACGAGCGCTGTACCTTTTCCCAAGTACTTTCTCGAATCGAAGAATGCACGGTCAAGAGGGCCATGTCGAGGGAAGAAATAGATGTCCGGCTTGGGAAAAAGGCAGCGTCGAAACAGTCGGGCGGTATTCCAGTGATCGGTCCAACGTACCAGTTCAGTATTCCTACGCTCGGCGATCCGCGGATCAGGCTTGTCTTCGAAAACCATAGTCACGTGAAACGACTCCGGGGGAAGGCGAGCGACAATTTCTTTCACCGTGAGATTCTGGGCATTTGTGTCAGCTTCATCCGCATACGAGGGTGTGAAAATCGTGATCGGTCGAGTTGAACTTCGCATTTTCATCGATAGCATTGAGGTTTGAATCAGAACTCAAAGGCTTCAGCCACGGTCACCTGCTTTGAAAAAGTTTCATGCGTTGCTGCAGCGGTTAACGTGTGTCCAGCCGAAAACAGACCTGCCAATCTGGAGGAGTCCACGCTTTCTTCAGAGGCTTCCGTGTGGCGACAGGTGTTTTGGGCCTCAAGCAGTTGAGGAATCTCCGCGATCTGTTCCGGGGATTCCAACACTTGACCTACGCCGAATCGCGCGTATTGCTGAACGTATCCGGAATAAGGATCTCGTAACCAGCCGCACAGGAAAACAGGAATGCCTAAGGCTGCACACTCCAAAGCTGTGGACGATTGCACAGTCAAGGCCAATCGTGTGCTCTTCCACAATTCATCCGATGTTGGGCCGGCGAGCACTTCGATCCGGCGCTCATACTCCGGGACGAAGCGACGTAATATTTCCTGGTGGCCTTTGATGCTGTCAAAAGGATGAAGCTTGAACACTAGTTCCAGGCCGCAGGTCTGCGCGAGAGCGCACAGCCCCGGAAAAAGATCGCGGTAGACTTCGTCGGTGCGCCACCCGCTGCTCTGATAGGGTTCGGTGAAAAAGACCAGCCACGAAGCAGAGCCTAGAGCAATGCGTTGCACCGGCAGCGGTCTCGACGACGGTAGTGCCGCGATCACCATTTTCTCCGCGGCAACATTACAAACGCGTCGTAAGTAGTCCCGCTCCATTTCGTTTTTCACCAAGTAAACATCTGCGTGGTTCGTCTTGATCGCCATGTGGTAGTTCATTGCACCGTGATGACAGGCGAGGGCAGGAAGCCCGCGTTTCTTGGCCATGATGAGTGGGATGCTTGAGGGAGGATTGCTGTCGTCAGCGCACAGGCACGCGGTCACATTCTCGGATTCGAACACCTGGCTCCAGGCGTCGCGGAGCGCCAATCCCCAGCGCAGAAGTGGAGGCATCTGTTCAAGCACTCCCACGGCCTCGGCCATGTTGAACTCTTCGGCGCTGCTGACCAGTTGCTTCCTTAAGCCGTCCCACGACTCGAGCAGGGAAGCGGTCTCCTGTTTGTTGCCAGGAACGAAGTATGGCGTCAGTGATACAGAACGGACATTCGCAGACGATGCAAGCTTGGCGTTGCTTCTGGTGTGGACTAACAAAAATTGATGGTCCGGGATCAACTTCGCATATTCAATCGCTGCGCGGGATACGTTGATGTAAGCCGAGGGCAGCAGGATGACCGGCTCGTGCGACCTGTTGCCACGCCGTGTGAAGCGACGGCGAATCGAATGATTGCCGTCGAACTTATCCTTCAGCACCTGGGCAAGTTGTGCCGTGTCCAGATGCGAAAAGGCATCGCGATAGTGGCGTGCTCGATGAACGACCGATTGGAAGCGGCTTTCCATGATCGTCAGTCGCGCGCCGAGGAGTATTTGCAGAGCCGTGGCGAGAGGATGAGGACGACTTGCGTACAACTCGCAATCCGGGTCTAGTTCTTTTGAGAGGCGGTGTATGAGTATGAGTTGCTGGATCTTGGGCGCAATTTCGAGGGACAATACGTTCCACCAATCGATTCCCCAGTGATCCACAACGCGACCCGTTCCGAACTGCAAGAGTCGCCGCACAATGCCGAGATCGTCAACCTCTTGAGCAAAGTGGTAGAGGCTCAAGAATGGACAACCGGTCTCCCGGCGCCACCTGTCATACGTAGAGCTTGGAGCATGCGCAAAATCAATGATGAGATCGAGACGTTGGCCGGAAAAGATCCTTGGAGGCGTGTCGTCAGGATGGAGCAGCAAAACTCTCAAGCTTACCCGCTCCCCACGGGGGCACGCCCGAGGATTCGTCGAACGCCGTTTTCAAAACGCGGAGAAGACTTGATGGCTGCAACCACACGGTAGCGAGCAGTTTCTTTGAGGTAACGTGCAGTCGACGCAGTAACGGTCACGTCCAGGGTCTGTCGCGTGCCCGTAGAGAATCGCTCTTTGTAACCCTCTGCTCCCAGCCCCAGATCGACCCGCTCGATTTCCGGATCGTCACATGCAGCTTGTACGATTTTCGAAAGAAGGCAGAATCCTGGCGAAAATTGCCGCCAATCAGTGTCGAATGTTGGCTGGTAATAAAACCAGCTTCCTGAAAAGATGAACCCGTAGTTCCATGCCACCGGACGGTCGCCCACTCGCAACAGGGTGAGTACAATCCAACCTTCAGGAGACAGCAAACCCGCTAATTCGGCGAGGAAGGCCTGCCGCTGCGGATCTGCCAGATTGCTCCGCCGGCCAGCGACAGAAAATCGAGTAATATGAGCTCCCATAAACTCCGGAAGCGCCGTGTTTAGACTGTCACGCGACTTCAAATGGTCCACACTCACGGGTCCGTGCTTTCCCAGACCTTTGAGAGAGTAGCGAAGCGCTTTGCGATTAATTACGGAGTCCTTGAGGTTTCGACGGCTCGCGGACGATCCGAGTCCAATCTGTGCGCACATGGATGCAGGCCGGGAAAACATCTTGTAGCCATACCGTTGAGTTGCGGCCCCGAGAGCGCACGCGGTGGCCGAGTTTGCCGGCAAACTCGCCGCCACTAACGCTGGCATCTTCAATCTGCGAAGCTCGACGAGGACCAGATCCAAAAATTCCAGACGGCTGGCAGGAGATGAAAGAAAATCGCAATAGTCCCCTGTTGCGCTTGCCAAAAAAAACGTTTCTCGGCGATCGTGGTTGGTTGCGAGGGCGACCACACCAGCCAATGAATCCTGTTCATAGGCCAGAATCAACAGAGGCGTGACGGACTCTCGATAGGCACGGCTTACGGCGAGCGCCCATTCGTACGTGTAGAAGACCTCCGGACATTCCATTTGCCACACCAGTTCATTCCACTGGCAGGCCAGTCTGTCGTCTTCCGGAATTTCTCGATGCACGACTAGGCGCAAGTTGTGATTCTCATAGGTGGTTTTTCGTAAGTTCCTGTCGTCAGTCTCAAGCGTTTGACCCCACCGCAGCACTTAGGCTTGCTGGCCTAAACCGTTCCTGCAATGAGCGATGAAAGCCCGAAATGTGCGCTTCGAATTCCGCGAGGCTCATCGTAGCTGTGATGTGCACGCGCGGCAGCGCGAATCTTGGTGTCTGCGGGCCAAGGCCTCCGCTCGTGTTGAGAAATCCGGCCTTGAAGCCGGCTCGTTTTGCCATTTGTAACTCACGTGACGTCACCGACGATGAATCGCCGAATGGGTACGCCAACGCCCACACGTCTTGTCCCAGCGCATGCTCAAGGTTGCACTTGCTTTCGGAGATTTCCTTCCATGCAACATCCGCCGTTGACTGCGAAAGCATCGGATGAGAGAGTGTGTGCGCCCCAATGCACATGCCTGCCTCGGCGAGTTGGTGCAATTCCGCCAGGTTCAAGATCAAGAATCGCCGGCTCAGTAGCGGATCGTCGCGGTATTCAGCATCCCAGTGCTCGGAAAGTTCCAACTGCATCCTTATTCTTTCCAGGACGGTTCTCCGGCGATTCAGGTCGAACTGCGAAAGCTTTCTTACCAGCTCCCACCGGAACGAAAGCTTTTCTTGCTGCTTTACTTTTGCGTACAGCCCGATTTCGAGCAGCTCCAGGGAAAACCTCGCCGGCGCTGCCAGGAGCATCAGATGGAGTTCTTCGTACCACAACATTGTGGCCGCGTGGTTGAGAGAAGCGCCAGTGACAAAGAATAGGCACTCAAGCTCCAATTCCTGAAGAACCGGCAGCATGTCGAAGAGCGAGCTGCGCAGGCCATCATCAGAAGTCAGGAGCACCGAATGCGGAGGCAATTCATGCTTGGTCTCACACCAGAGCAGAAATTCCTTTGGGGAGATCACGTTATACCGGTTCTTAAGGAATTGCAGCTGCTCGCGAAATGAATCCGCACTCACCAGATTGCCATCCAGTGCCGGATCGACGACCTGGTATCCTGCTGGCAAAACGCTGTGATAGGTAAGGACCGTCGGTCCTGTCCGCGCTGAGCGCCTGAGATATCCTCCCTTGGACAGTCCGGGATAGACGATGTGCTTCAACAGTGAACTGACGAATTTCATACCTTAATTTCCACCGCGCTGCTCACGAGGTTTTCATACAAGCGCAGCAGACCTGGAAAATTGCGGTCCCAATCGGCGCGCTCAGCCACGATGTTTTGATTTCTTTCAGCGATCGCTTCACGATCTCCTGATTCGAGATCTGCCGCGCGCAGAAGTTTCTCGGCGAACTCCTCGGCAGAACCGACCGATGCGAGCCAACCGTTCATGTTCTCAGTAACCCATTCGCGGTTGGACGGGATATCGGTGACGATCGCCGGAAGCCCTGTCGCCATTGCCTGTAGCAGCGAAATTGAGGTTCCGTCTGATCTGGTACAGCTAACGTATGCGTTTGCCGAACGAAACCAGCGCGGCATCTCTGCAGCTGGAATTAATCCGGGAGTTGCCACCACGGAGCCTAAGTCATGTTCGGCGATGAACCTCCGAACCCATTCAGCTTCTGAGCCGTCACCTAGGAGAATTAAGCGGAGCAGTTCGTTCTGTTGCCATGCCTGGTGGAAGGCCTGGAGCAGAACATGTATGTCGTAAATAGGTTCCCAGGATCGCGTACTGATGAAAGTGAACGAGTCACTACCGAAACCCAGACTCTCGCGCGAAACCGCAGGCCCCAGCGGCGAGAAGGAGCCAGATCGGATTCCCCACGGAAACTGCACGATCTTTTCATTCGCGAAGGTGACGAAACGCTCACCGGCGGCGCGAACCGCGTTACAGTCCGGGAAAAAACCATCCGCGGCGCGAAGGGCGATCTCAGTCGCGTGCATCCACTCTGGATTCCGGTCCGCATATGCGATTAAGTCCGAGCCCCAGGGCATTATTAGTAAGGGATGGAAGCCGGAAAGAGCCGCGGCATATCCACAAGTCTGAACCGGACCTGCGTGCACGACGTCAGGGCGAACATCTCTCAACAAGAACCTAAGTTCAGACACGATGCCTTCATACTGGCTTGGATTAGCATCGCGCGGGACGCATCGTTTGAACGAAACACTCGCGACTCCGGCAGGTAATGATCTTACTGGCTTTGCACCTTGCGTGGCATCGAGAAAAATAACTTCGAGGCCTTCTGAGACAAACTTTTCGAGAAATCTTAAATTGTGATCCGAGCTGTTGTCGGAGAAGTACAGGATTCGCACTAATGCGCCTCCCCGGCCCCGGTGAGCATGTTCCACTTGAGGTACTCGCCCGAAGGCAAATCACGAGTCAGCATTTTGCCCATCACTCGCGGCAGGTCAAACGGCATTACGGCGTCGCGTGGAGCAGGACGAAGCGCTTCGAGCATTTCGGGTCGCAGCACCGTTCCGGAGCCGAGATTTGTGGACGCTCGTAAGCATCGACGCTGCAGCACCACAGTTTCGCGTTCGTTGTCTTCCACCTTCTTCAGAGGAGAGCCCAACGCGCATTCGAGTTCACGGGTTCGGTCTACCATCTCACGCCACGCCTCCGGCGTCATTGAAAACGGGTGATCAGGTCCCTCCCGGTGGTTATCGTCGGTAAAATGTTTTTCAATGACGCGAGCGCCGAGCGCGACCGCGCCGAGCACAGTCACATGCCCCGGAGTGTGGTCAGACAGGCCGAGGAGAACGCCAGGAAATATTTCGCGGTATGTGTCCAACACCCGCAGGTGAATGTGGCGGAAGCTTTCGAGGCTGCCCGTGTAATTGGTGTTGCACTGCATAAGAACGAGTTGCGGGTTAATGGCGACGATCTGCTCGACTGCGCGCTGCACCTCGGCAATGTCCGAGGCTCCCGTCGCGAGCAACACCGGTTTTTGCTTTTCGGCGACTCTGCGCAGCATCTCGGGCCAAGTAATGTCGCCAGACCCGATCTTGAAGATTTCCACGTGAGAGTCGAGCATCTCGACCGCTTCAAGATCATATGGTGCCGAGAAGTAATCGATGCCGCAGGACGCGCATTCCTGCTTGAGGATCGCAGTCCACTCCCAGGGCAAACTGGCGTCTTGGTAAACCTGGAAAACGCTTTTTTTCCACTTGGATTGATGCGAGAGCTGCTGCCCCAACGCCTGGAACCCCTTTTCGCTAACGATTCTCGGAGCGCGGAAGTTCTGAAACTTTGCAGCATTAGCGCCGGCTTGCGCACACAGCCGAATTAAAAGTTTAGCGCGTTCCAGATTTCCATCGTGATTCGCGGAAATGTCGGCCACGAAGTACGTGGGCTTGTCATCCCCAACAATCTTGCTCCCCAGCTTCAACGTTGCCATTGCTCCTTCCCAACTAAGAAACTCTTCATTGATTTCTGTTTCCGGTTTCTTGCACTTGGCGAAACCGGCGAAGACCGGCGCCGACATCAGCATTCGTGTAGAGCTCTCTGCATAACGCCACGGTTTAATTCCACTAATTCGGGTTCTCGCTGCAAGACAACCAACGCGTCGTGCCACGTAAAGCTGGCATCGTTACCTAGGCGGTCGTAAAGCGCGCGGATGAAGGCAAGATCTTGCGGTGTATCCAGGGTCCACCGATGGTCGCTATAGTCGAAGGCACCCTTTACCGCAAGAATGTCGAACTGCCCGGGATTCTCGTAGAGGTAAGGAGTCACATGGGCGCGTTGATAGGGCAATTGCGCCTCTCGCCAGGCAGAGGCCAGCGCATCCCAGGTCATGACCTCGGTATCGAGGCCGCGAGGATAAGTCCGCTGCAGCGCGTTGCTCGCATAGTCCGGATGGAGGTCAAGAAATGAGCGAATGGTATCGTCGGTAATCTGCGGATCGATGAGAGGGCAGTCAGACGTAACGCGAACAATGCCTTCCGCGCTCGTCTGCAGAGCAGCCTGGTAATAGCGATCCAGAACATCACTCTCGGATCCGCGAAAAGACGTTACTTCGACCCGATGGCACTCCTGAATAATCGCATCGTCAGCGACCGAATCGGTCGTGGCGACCACAATTTCGTTGACCAGCGTGGCGCGACGCAAACGGCTGACGACTCTGGCTAGAACAGTCTCGCCTCCAAGATCCATCAGTACCTTCCCAGGCAAGCGAGTGCTGCCCATTCGAGCCTGAACGATGGAGGTGATTTTCACTGTGCTTCTTTCCCCCGCGTCATTTGTTGAAATTACTTCTCGAAGTGCGCCAAAACTTTGCTCAGCGCACGAACCACATCGTCAACGTCTCCGTCTGTCATGCCGTGAAACATTGGCAGGCTGATCAGCCGTTGGTATGCAGCCTCGGCTACGGGATACTCCCCGCCTGTGTACCCAAAACGATCTCGGTAATACGGATGAAAGTGAACCGGAATGTGATGGACGTTCACGCCGATATTTTCCGCGCGCAGGGCCTGGAACACTTGGCCACGGTCCGCGCAGAGCCTGGCTAAATCCAAGCGTATGGGATAAAGATGCCAGGCGGGATCAACGTCTGTGCGAGCCCGTGGCGGCAGCACACCCAGCACATTGCGAAACTCGTCGGAATATCTGGCCGCGATGTGCCTGCGTCGCGCCAGATTCCCTTCCAGCTTTTTCATCTGCTGCAGGCCGAGGGCGCAAGCAATATCGGTCAGGCGATAGTTGAAGCCCAGCAAAACCATCTCGTAGTGCCATTGGCCCTCGCTCTGCCGATGCTTTGCGTCGCTGCTGATCCCGTGATTTCGGAAGCGGCGAAGCGTCTCGGCGAACGCCAAATTGTCGGTTGTGACCATCCCTCCTTCGCCGGTGGTCAGGTGCTTCACGGGATGAAAACTAAAGACGGTCATGTGTGCCACACTGCCCACGCGGCGTCCGCGGTATTCCGCACCCAAGGCATGGCAGGCGTCTTCGATCACGATCAAGCCGTGGCGGTCAGCCAGTTCCAAGCAAGAATCCAAATCCGCCGGATGGCCAGCGTAATCGACCGGAAGAATTGCTTTGGTGTGCGACGTGATCTTTGCCGCCACCAGTTCGGGATCAAGAGTCAGCGTGTCCTCAAGAACATCGGCGAAGACCGGCGTTGCGCCCTGATAGAGTATGCAGTTCGCTGTTGCCGCGAAGGTCAGTGGAGAAGTGATCGCCTCATCCTCGGTTTTCAAGCCAGCGGTGAAAGCAGCCGCATGCAGGGCGGCTGTGCCGGAACTGAAGCTGACCGCGTATTTCGCACCAATCCATGCTGCCATCGCTTCTTCGAATTCAGCGATCTTGGGGCCGGTGGTCAACCAATCCGAGCGCAGCGTCTCCACCACGGCCTGAATGTCGCCCTCATCGATGGACTGCCGTCCATAGGGGAGCAAAGTCTCGCGAACGGGGGATCCGCCGTGGATGGCCAGCACTTCACCGCTTACCGAGGCTACGGTCATGGGTTTTCTTTACGCCGGGGCACGGAGCTTTTCTTCTTCGGGCCAGGGGATGACCGACTCAACGCTCTCCCCCACCAGTTCATACAATTCCTCGGCGTTCAGCCACCGGGGATTGTTGTCACTGGTGTAAGAGAATCCCTCGGGAAGCGGACGCGCCTGTTTCCAGTTCTCTTTTCGCCACCACGGGTGTGCGGGCTGGATCACGTACATGCCATCCACTTCCAGCGTGTGACGAGCCTCATCTTCCGAAAGCAGCACCTCATGCAATTTTTCGCCTGCGCGAATCCCGATTGCTTCGACATCGCAGCCGGGCGCAATTGCCGTGGCCATTTCCACCAATTTCATGCTCGGAATCTTGGGCACGAAAATTTCGCCCCCGTGCATCTGCTCGATACAGCGAACCACAAGCCTGACTCCCTGTTCGATCGTGATCCAGAAGCGCGTCATACGGGAATCGGTAATGGTGATCTTGCCCCGCTTCCGCTGCTCTTGAAACAACGGAATCACGCTGCCCCGGCTGCCCAGCACGTTGCCGTAACGGGCACAACTGAATCGAGTATCCTGCGCTCCTGCGTATGAATTCGCCTGAATAAACATTTTCTCCGCGCAGAGTTTGGTCGCGCCGTACAGGTTGATGGGATTCACGGCTTTGTCGGTGCTCAAAGCCAAAATGCGGCGAACGCCGCGATTGATGGCGGCATCGATGACATTGCGGCCGCCCATAATATTGGTCTGGATGGCTTCGAACGGATTGTATTCGCAGGCCGGAACCTGTTTGAGCGCTGCAGCATGAACCACGACCGTAACTCCGGAAAATGCGCGTTCCAAGCGCTGGGCATCGCGCACATCTCCGATGAAATAACGCAAGCTCGGATGGTCGAAACCCGCAGCACGCATGTCATGCTGCTTAAGTTCATCACGGCTGAAAATGATGAGCTTCTGCGGGCGATATTCTCTCAGCATCAGCTCGACAAACTTTCTGCCGAAAGAACCCGTCCCGCCCGTGACTAATACAACCTGTTCGGACCAGTTCATTGAATCCCTCGAAGTGAAAATACATCTTTACCAAACGAACCGGCGCGGTTTCGTTTGTCGCACACATCAAATTGCAATTTGCCAGCGCCAGTATAGCGGAGACGAGCGCCAATCAAGCCTGCAGGAACCCCCGTTAACACTAAGGAACCCGTCGAATTCGGAGGGATGACTCTTCGACTTGCGGTGCTAGACTGAGCCCAATTGCTTAACGAGAGACAGGGACAAACACTCGGGCAGCGGTGCTGGCTGCAAAAGGGACCTGGGCGCGAATCTGACCAGAGTCTCCGCCGCCCAGATTTTCTCCGGGAGTTTTGATGGACTCGGGACCGTTAGTACCAGTGAATGGCCAAATCCTGCGCGAACTCCAGCCCCCGCTTCCAATTGAGCTCAACCGCAATTCGGCACCTGGCGTCTATCCCGGTATTCCAGCACAAGACTCTCTTCTGCGTGAATATCTGCGAGTTCTGATCAAGAACAAATGGGTAGTGATTGGAAGTTTGGTGCTGGTCATGGGCGTGGTTGCAATTTCTACGCTGCGCAGCACGCCGATCTACGAAGCGGTAGGCAGTATCGCCATTAACAAGATGGACCCAGTCACTTTCAACCTCAAAGACTCATCCAGCAGTGTCGACTACTACGATCCCACCGACCTGGACACCGAAGTGCGAATTCTGAAGAGCGATCTGCTGGCGCTCCAGGTTATTCGGCAACTAAATCTGGACAAGCAGCCCGAGTTCGAGGCCAAGGGCAAGCCTTCGCCTTCGTCCATGGAACTGACAAGCGACGCAATGCAGCCGGATTCTGCGAAGACCTCGGCTGTTTTGGCCGCCTTCAAAGGCAATCTTCAAGTGGCGCTGGTCCCCAATACGAGAATCATCGAAGTCCGTTACCGGAGCCCGGACAAGAACATCGCGGCCCGCGTCGTAAACACTCTGGCGAATACCTACGTGGAGCAGAACTTCAAGACGCGATTCGAATCCACCATGCAGGCCTCGGATTGGCTTTCCAAACAATTGGTCGATCTTCAGATAAAGGTGGAAACCTCGCAGGAAAAACTGGTCAAGTATCAAAAGGAACACGAAATTCTCGGAATCGACGAAAAGCAGAACATCACCACCGCCAAGCTGGATGAATTAAACCGGGAGTTGACCACGGCCGAATCCGTTCGGATGGAGAAGGAATCGATCTACCACCTGGTGCAGAACGGAGATTCAGACTCAATCGCCGCGGCCGCCAACGTTGACGGCGCGGCCCGAGGTTCCAGTGCCAATTCCGCGCTGCTGGAAAAATTGCGTGAACAGCAAGCTGATTTAAAGATCCAAGTGGCGCAACTGAGCACGCAGTTCGGACCTTCCTACCCCAAGTTGGCCCAACTCAATAGTCAACTCAAGGAAGTCGACGCGGAAATTCAGACTGAAATTCGCAAGGTGGCAGCGCGCTTGCGCGGTGACTATCTTGCCGCCGTGCAGCGCGAAAGTATGTTGCGCACCGCGCTCGAGCAACAAAAACAGGAGGCTAACAAGCTCAACGAAAGTGCGATCGAATACAGCCTGCTCAAACGCGACGTCGACGCCAACCGCACACTTTCCGAAGGATTGCTGGAGAGATTAAAGGAAGCCGGCGTCACTGCGGGTTTGAGGTCGAACAACTTTCGCATCGTGGATGTAGCTCGCGTTCCCACCTCACCCTCGGGACCAAACCTTCTGAAAAACCTTGGCTTCGCGTTAGCCCTGGGTCTTTCCACCGGCATCGGGCTCGCTTTTCTTTTGGAAAGTATGGATAACACTGTACGAACCCCAGAGCAGGCGCAAACGATTTCAGCCCTCCCTTCGCTAGGCATGATTCCTCTCGGGTCCAGAAGCACCAGAGAAATGCGTGGTCAGCAGAAGCTGGCCTTGGCCTCCTCCAAAGAGGTTGTCGAACTTGTGACGCAATCCCGTCCCCGGTCGCAGATGGCGGAGTCCTACCGCGCGTTGCGTACTTCGTTGCTCCTTACATTTGCCGGGGGACCTCCAACCGTCATTCTCATCACCAGCGCTCTTCCCGAGGAAGGGAAGACCACCACCAGCGTGAACTCCGCGATTGTGCTGGCTCAGAAAGGCACGCGAGTTTTGTTGATTGACGCGGACCTGCGCCGGCCCAGCATTCACAAGACACTCGGCATGGGCCCGAAGATCGGGCTCAGCAACGTCCTAACTGGCGCCGCGACCCTTCAGCAAGCAATCATCCCATCGACGATTCTGCCTGAGCTTTTTATCCTGCCCGCTGGAACGCCGCCGCCGAACCCGGCCGAACTGCTGGCCTCCGCTAAAATGAAAGATGTTCTTGCGGAGTTGCGAAAACAATACGATCACATCGTCATAGATTCGCCGCCGACCCTGTCCGTCACGGACGCCGTGGTTATGTCGACCGACGCTGACGCAGTCGTTCTCGTGATTCGGTCTGCACACACCACGAAACCGGCCTTGCGACGCGCCCGCGACATCCTACTGCAAGTGAACGCGCGAGTGTGCGGGGTGCTGGTGAACGCTGTCGATCTCAATTCACCCGACTACTATTATCACTACGAATATCAGGGGAAATACGGCCACGGATACTACCAAGAGGATCCTTTGAGCAACGCGGAGGGAGTCGTTTCTGAAGCGACCTCCAACGGAGCGTAGTGTGGGTCAGCATCAGCGTGGGGTGCATGCGCACCAAACCACTCGCATGAAGATCACGCTTCAGAGCTCAGCCCGGAAGATCGTCTTCTTAGGTTCATGCCTCGCGCTGACGGTCGTTTACGTCGGATTGATAGCTGATCAATTCCTGGCCGACTACTTTTCAGGGGAGCTCGATCTCGCAAGTTTGCAAATGGCTGCCCGACTAGAGCCGGGGAATGCAGACTACCAATACCGGCTTGGGCATTATTTTCTGCAGACCCAGCACGAACCACAGACTGCGGCAGAATTCTTCAAGGTGGCGGCTGCACTAAATCCTTATCACGCCACCTACTGGCTCGAACTCTCCAGGACCTATCGGAGGCTCGCCGACAGTGATCGACAGAAGGATGCCTTGCAAAGTGCCATCGCCGCCGATCCATCGACTCCCGAAGTCGCCTGGGAGGCGGCGAATTTCTATTGGACTCTGGGCGAAACGGATAAAGCGTTGCAGGAATTCCGTGTGGTGCTAGAAAATGATCCTTACTTGCCACCCGCGGCATTGGATCGCTGCTGGCGGATCAAACCGGATGTCGACGCTCTCCTGCGGGACGTGGTTCCATCCAATGCCGATGTTTACTCGTCGTTCTTGGATTTTCTGATCTCCAGGAATGAACCGGCGGCAGCGGCAAAGGTCTGGACCCAGATGGTGCGACTCCAGCACCCTGTGGAGACGCGGCATGTTTTCGACTATGTCCGCTATCTCGTTGACCGTCGCGAGGTCGCGCACGCTCGCCAAGCGTGGCGACAGGCGGCAAAGCTGAGCGATCTTTCTGCTTACCAATCTTCACCGGAGAATCTCGTGGTGAACGGCGATTTCAGCTTGCCGGTGTTAAATGGCGGGTTCGATTGGCTCTATGAGAAATCGTCCGATGTTGCACTGGCGCTGGATGCGACAGAGTCGCACTCCGGTCATCGTTCTCTTTCCATTGCCTTCGACAGCCGTGGAATCGAAGACGCGGGGATCCGTCAACTCATTCCTGTCGAACCGAATACAAGGTACGAGTTCTCGGCCTATTTCAAGTCGCAAGGCCTGGAGGGTGCGGGTGGGCCACGCTTTTTGCTGGAAGATCGGTTTAGCAGAGCAAGCTACTTTGCCAGCGAAGAGCTTAAAGACGCGGATTTCTGGAAGCAAGTAGGAGGAACATTTAGTACCGGCCCGGATACGCGGCTGCTGGTCCTACGGATACAGCGCGTACCACCTGGAAATGCGATTCATGGCAAGGTGTGGATTGGCGACGTCCAACTGGCAGAGCACCATCAGGCCCAGGCGCAAACCCCGGCGGGTGGCCAATGACGTCCCCGCTCCCGCTCACACTGACTGCTGAGTCATGTACGCCTCGATCCTCCCGCTCCAAACCGGATCGCGTGTTCTTATATGGCGTCATTGGGCTTCTCATGTTTGGACCGCTCGCGTTCGGCGCGGTGGAATCATGGTCAATTTCGGTCATGCAGGTGGGAGCGGGTTTGCTTTTCGCGCTTTGGGCCGCGCGGCAGGTTGCGGCGGGCGAAATGGAAATCGTGGGCAACCCTTTGTTTTCGCCGATGTTGCTCTTCGCCGGCCTGATTTTCTGGCAGCTCGTGACCCGGCGTACCGCCTATCGTTTCGACACTTCCTCCGCTCTTCTGCTCTACTGCGCCTACGGCCTGTTGTGTTTCCTGTTGGTTCAAACTCTGCGCAGAACATCGCAAGTGAAGATTCTCGCATGGGTAATCTCCGGATATGGTTTTACGGTTGCCCTGTTCGCATTGATGCAGGGCATCGCCTCAAACGGCAAGCTGTATTGGCTTCGCTCCCTGCCATCAGATGGTTGGATTTATGGCCCGTACGTAAACCATAACCACTATGCGGGGCTGATGGAGATGCTGACGCCGATTCCTCTCGTCATTTCTTTTGACGACAACGTTCGCGACTCGCGGAGGGCGCTAGCGGCTCTAGCGGCCGCGGTGATGGCAAGCACAATTTTTCTGTCTGGATCCCGGGGTGGCATGGCTGGTTTCGGCGCGCAGATGGCTTTGCTCGCAGTCTTTTTGATCGCGCGGCGGAAGAACTGGAAGGCAGCTTTTGCGTTTGGTGCTTTTTTGGTCGTTGCGCTGGCATTGCTGGCGTGGCTCGGCGGCAGCGAATTAATGGATCGGATGGCGAGCATACACAATGGTGCTCGGACGGAGTTGTCTGGTGGCACGCGACTCACAATCGATCGCGACGCGCTCAAAATGTTCGCGCAAAAGCCAGTCTTGGGATGGGGCCTGGGTACATTCCCAGAAATCTATCCACAGTTCAGTAGTCTGTCCACCAATCTTCAGGTGGGTATGGCTCATAACGACTACTTGCAATTGCTGGTTGAAACAGGCGCGCTCGGATTCGCGACTATGCTGTGGTTTCTGGTGAGGCTATTTCGTTCCGCATTTAAGAAATTGAAACATTCTGGATTCGATGCCAACATAGCCGTCACCTTAGCCGCTGTCCTTGGCGTGAGCGGAATCCTGGTTCATAGCTTCGTAGATTTCAACTTGCAGATCCCAGCGAACGCGGCTCTCTTCTATATGCTTTGCACGGTCGCTGCCATGGACCCGCGTTTCGGCCGGCATCACCACAGGCGGCGCGCCATCACTTCGCGAAAAAGTGTGATTCTGCCGTCGGCGTACGATCTTCACCCAGAGCCAACGGCAAAAGAACGCTAAATCCGGGAGATAGCGCTAGGGTTTGTATTGACTTATAAATGGCTGGGAAGAATTGCACAGTAGCAGGCAAACGATCACGCCGCTTGTAACTGCGGCTCCGCCTAAAACATATGGATTCGTCAATATGCCGCCGCCTCGTGGCAAAAGCGCTCCGCCTGGCTTCCGCTTTTTCTTGTGGCAGTTGCCGGAGTTGTCCGGACTAGCCTGCTCGCCCTCGGACAGATTGGCTGTTTCCTTTCCGCAATTGACGTTGACAATTCCCTTGCTGGCAAAGACCTGAACCGTCCCGTTGTTATCCGCCACTTCAAATTCCGTCCAAGTGTTTGCAGCCGGCGTCACCGTCACCGCTCCGGCAACGGCAACCATACCTACAGACGTAGCCACGTTGACGCTTCCATGCTCGAGAGTCACAGCCTTTCCTTCAAACTTTACCAGCGAATCCGGCAAGACGACGACGCCGGAGCCAGATGCATCGAGTGTAGCGAGCGACTCCGGCAGGGTCTGTATTAAATCGCCAGGGAAAACAGCGGACGATTGGGGCAAGGGACTACCGTTCAGCGAGACCGGTCCTCTGCCATAAAGCATGGCTGCACCCGAATCCGCCGCCAGCAAGGATGCGGGGGTGAGGGCGATCATTATCCAACAAATAACATTTCGAAGTATAGAAACATTCATTACGCAAACTCTTCGCGCCGATATTAGCCCGCAGGCCATCGGACGTCAATTGCTTACCGTGATGACCCCAGCACAATCGTTCGCGTCGAATTCCTAGCGCCAACTGTCGACGACTCCCCACCATATCAGCTTCGACCATTCTTCAAGGTTCACCTTAGCCCACTCTCGATGTTTCCACCATTGCACGCCAAATTCGCTGGAATCGAAGGCAGCCGCGATGCTGTAGTCCGCCGGCAAAGCCCGGCTAAAAATACTGAGTGCGCGCCGCGTGTGGTAATCAGAAGTGACCAGCAGAATGCTGTGGGCGCTAATCCCTCGAAGGCAGCGGACCACATCTTGAGCTTCATCCCTGGTGGAGCGTCCGTAAATCGGACAAACCGTAATCGCGCTAGCTTGCGGCAACCCCTCGACATACTTCCGTGCAATCTCGATTTGGCTCCACTCGTAAATCCTGGCCTCGGCCGGAACATCCAGAATCAACCGTGGTGCGTAACCTTGGTCGAGCAGTTCCAACCCTCGCGCTGGACGCCGGTCCGTTTCCCCGGCGAGAACAACGATTACGTCTGACCTGCGGGGTTGATTCACAACCAAAAATCGCCCCGAAGTGGCAACCAAGGCAACTATCAGCAATCCGACGAAGATGAGGACCAGTCGAAACTTTCCCATGGATCCGCTTCCTGCGGTTTGGAGTCGATCACTGTAACTAATGTTCGTCGGGCTCGGCTAAACAATTTAGACTACGCGAAATCTCGATTCGCGACAGTCAAACCTGCAAGTTACCTCAGTGAGAGCAGGTGCGCCTGCTCCTAAAAGTATCGAATGTCAACATGGTAAAATCCAGACAGTCCACACTTTCAACTATGACGATTGAATCCATGCCTGCCGCTTTGTTTTCCGAACTGAAGAGCAAGATTGAACAGAAACAGGCGCGTGTCGCTGTCATCGGCCTCGGCTATGTAGGTCTGCCGCTGGCCCTGCTCTACACCGAGCAGAAATTCTCAGTTACCGGCTTCGATATCGATGCCCGCAAGATTTCTACGCTCGATCAGGGAGGCTCCTACATTTTTCGCATTCCGGCAACTGAGATTCAGGCAGCGAAAAAAAAAGGTTTCAACGCCACCTCCGAATATTCCCGTTTAACCGAGATGGACGCGATCATCATTTGCGTGCCTACACCGCTGAACGAATACCACGAGCCTGATTTAAGTTTCATCACCGACACCGCCAAATCCATTGCTCCGCACTTGCGCGCCGGTCATCTGGTGATCCTGGAAAGCACGACGTACCCTGGGACCACGGAAGAAGTGTTGATCCCCATCTTGGAAAAGGGTAACCGGCACGGGCTCAAGGCTTCGCGCGGTGACGGTTCCGATGGGCAAGAGTTCTACGTCGCGTTTTCTCCCGAGCGGGAAGATCCAGGGAATCAGACGGTGGCGCGACGCGACATTCCGAAAGTGGTGGGCGGGCTTAATGCGAAAGCATCCGACCTGTCGGCGGCTTTGTATGGTGCGATTTTCGCTCGAGTCGTGCGAGTCTCTTCGCCCGCTGCCGCGGAGATGACCAAGCTGTTGGAGAACATTTACCGCTGCGTGAATATTGCGCTGGTCAACGAATTGAAGCTGTTG
>DATNNE010000166.1:0-9792 GCA_035601995.1 Terriglobales bacterium | reverse complement strand
AATGCGCTTTCAGCACCCTGCCTCGCTGGCTTCCTGGAACGCTACAACAATACCCCCAGAAAGTGCCTCGGCTTCAAAACCCCCAACGAAGTATTCTTGGAACACGCTGTTGCACTTCAAACGTGAATTCATCCCTCGACTTCGCTCGGGATGACAGGGGTGGGGACAGAGGTGGGATTAGGTTGGGGTTGGGTTGGTACGGATGGGTTGCATAGATCCTTCGTTGGCAGGCCTTCGCTTTGCGACGGCCTGCGCTTCCTCAGGATGACTGCCTGTAGTGGCAGGGATGGAATTACAATGTCAACGGCGGCCAAGGAGTGTCCGCCCTGCATGAGTTTTGTCTTGACTTAGCCTTGCGATATTTTGTATTGTGATCTTATAGCCTTAATGGGTTTTATGAGGCCTCTTCGGACGGGATTGTCCGAAGGGGCTTTTTGTGTCTTGGGCGATTTGGAGGGAGACGCAAGGTCCCTCGACTTCGCATCAGTTTCGCTTCGCGAATCTGATGCTGCGCTCGGGATGACAGATTCTTGCTTAGGATGACAATTTTGCTCGGGGGGGCATTCGTATGAAGTGACTGCATGGCCCATCTAAGAGTAACCCACCCTTTCCGCAAAGTGCGCGGAAAGAGTGGGGCACCCGAAAATCAGGGTCGACAACTTTTGTGTGTCACGGAAAAGGAGTGAATCGTTATGAGCTTGGGTGTGGTGGTTGGGGATTTGTTGGCCTCGGCTGATCGTCGAGATAAAGGAGTGGTGGCTCGGTTTACCGGGAAGCGGCGCGGGGAGATGGCGGAGGCGGCGTTTGTGGCTAAGGCGGTTAGCCTGGGATTTGGGGTGGCTAAGCCTTGGGGCGATAGCGATCCGTTTGATTTTATTGTTGCAGGCGGGTGGGGGGCTGTCGAAGGTGCAGGTGAAATCGGCGCATTGTGTGGGCGAAGACGGCACTTACAGTATTCGGGCGCACGGGCATGACATGAAGGCGTATCGGGCGGATCAGATCGATGTGCTGGTGGCTTACGTGGTTCCGGAGAATGTCTGGTATGTGTTTCGCGAGCTCAACTTGGGCAGGCGCGGATCACGACCGCCGTTGGGATTTAGACGATCCCAGTGCCTGCCCACCCGGGGGCGGCGGTTGAGAAGCTTCCCCAATTGGTGACGAGACGAATGGTGACGAGTTTCGGACGAACGGGAAAACCGAAGTCACCGAACCGACGTTACTACAGTGAGTTAGATGGTGGGCGCTATAGGATTCGAACCTATGACTTCCACCGTGTGAAGATGGCACTCTACCGCTGAGTTAAGCGCCCTACCTGATCAGCCGCTATATTGTAGCAAAGAAACAGTTTTTCGTGGACGTTGTCCATGATAGCCTAGGGTTCTGTAGCTCCCGATCCGGGCCGCGCAAGACAACCTCCGGAGAGCTTCTGCCAACGCCGGATGCCAAACCGATCCATTCCCGCGAAAGTACCCGCAGTTCCTTCCCCCAAAGGGACTTCCGAGCCTTTCGCTGATTCCGAAGGCACGCAACTTTCAGACCCCCGAGGGGTTCACTCCAATGTGAGCAGTGTAGCCATGAATCGGGGGTTCCTGTCGATGGCAGGTGTCCCGTCTCATGCTGGGGCGAAGATTGCGGGCGAGCCGTCCAGCGAAGGTTTGAGCGATGCCCAGATCATGCTGCGAGTGAAGGCTGGCGACGAGTCGGCTTTCGAGTATCTGGTGCAGAAATATCGCCGGCCCATGCTGAGCTTTATGTATCGCATGGCGCACAACACGGCGGTCGCTGAGGATCTGGCGCAGGAAGTGTTTCTGCGAGTGTATCGCTCGCGCGAGACTTACGAAGCGAGCGCGAAGTTTACGACCTGGCTGTATCGGATCGCGAGCAATCTGGCGGTGAATCACGCGCGCGATACGCGGCACCAGCGTCCGGAAAATACGGTCAGCCTGGACGAGCCGGACCAGGAAAGCGGGTTGACCATGGATGTGGCCGACGATTCGCTCACTGCGGAAGAGTCGATCGTCCGACGCGAGCGCTTGGCAGCCATCCGTGAACGCGTGCAGGCACTGCCCGAACGGCAACGGATTGCCGTCGTAATGCACAAGTATCAGCAGATGGATTATCGCCAGATTGCGGAAGTTCTAAAGCTGAGTGAGTCCGCCATTAAGTCGCTGTTGTTCCGCGCGTATGAAACGCTGCGCGTGCAACTGAAAGAGTTTGTATGAAGGATGTAGTCATGAAATGCAATGAAGTTCACGAACTGATGCCGGAACTGGCCGCCGGCTTGGACGCGGTCACGCCCGAAGTGAATAAACATCTCGAGACTTGCGCTGGCTGCGCGGTCAAGCTGAACGAGTTCCGTCAGACCATGGCGTTGCTGGATGAGTGGCAAGCGCCGGAGCCATCACCGTACTTCGACGTGCGGCTGCGCGCTCGTCTGCGCGAGGAAGTGGCGCGGCAACCGCAGGGCTGGTGGCAGTGGCTTCGCAAGCCGGCGTTGGCGGTGTCGCTGGCCGTGCTTATGGTGATGAGCATCACTTTGTTCCGCACCGACGCCGGCCGAAATTCTACGCCGGAGGGACCGAGAGCCATAATGGTGGTTGAACCGGGAACGGCTGTGGGGGACTTGCAGGCTCTCGACAAAAATAACGAGCTCTATTCCGATTTCGAGCTGCTCGATGACTTGCAAGTGCAGAAAGACGTGGACGCCAATCCGTAGGGGACGATGGCTGTAGAGCGGCCAAGATCGCATCGTAAGAATTGAACAGGGAGTTGAAGAGAGACACCGGGGGGGATACAAGTGCGGGTGAGGTCCATGACGGCATGGGTGAAAGTTGCCACCCTGATGTTGGCGCTCGCAAGCGCGGCTCCGTCGGTGGCCCAGAACCGCCGGGCCCCTGAGCCGCATCCGCAAAAGCAGCAGCATCACGCGGGAGAGTGGCTGCGGCAACACAAGAACCTGCCGCCGGAGCAACAGCGAAAAGCGCTGGAAAGCGATCCCCAATTCCGCAATCTTCCACCGCAACGCCAGCAACAACTGCGCAACCAGTTGCAGCGCTTCAACAACGTACCGCCGGAAAAGCAACAGCAAATGCTGAACCGCATGGAAACCTGGGAGCATTTGACGCCCGCGCAGAAGCAGCAAGCGCGACAAATTCACGATCAGATGCAGCAACTTCCTCCGGCCCGACGTCAGGCAGTGCGAAATGCCGTCCAAGCTTTGCGGGCGATGCCGCCGGAAGCCCGGCAGCGCGAGATTAACTCCGATAGCTACAAAAAACAGTTCTCACCCCAGGAACGAGATGTGCTTAGCGGCGCTTCCAAGTTGCCGCTGGCGCCGGCTGAGCCCAACGAGCCGCCAGAACAGTAGCGGGGCGCGGAATGTCCTGCAGTTGTCCCCTCCCAATCCCCTGGAATTGCCAGCTACCAAGGCGGAAAAACCCCAATCATTCGGTGGCGGCCGTCGCGGCGCTGCCACTGTGATGTAAGAACTAGCTCCCGTCGCGTTTGGGGCTTATCTGGTCGCACCTTTACCGACGGCTTGCCTCTTGGCCGCAGTCTTCCACCGTTTCGCGGGGAAGGGCCGATTTTTCCTTCCACTGCAATCCCGAAATCCTGAAATGCGGCTGAAAAGAAAAATCGCCGCCGGACTGTGAAGTCCGGCGGCGAGAAGGTACAGCTAGCGGAACCTGAAGCGAGCTACTTCGTCGCAGCTTTTGGAGCCGCTTTCTTGGCTGCTTGGCCGGTTCCGGTCATCGGCAACTTTTGCGGGCTGCCGAGGCTATTGTCGAACAACTCGTAGGTGGCCGATTCCTTGCCAACCTTGCTGGGATCGAAGCAAACATTGATGTTGCAGTTTGCTCCGGCTGCCAGCGCGGTGGGGCAGGTGGAGTTGGACTCACCGAAGTCCGGACTGTTGTTGCCAACGATGTCGGACCCCGTAAAGGTTACAGGCGCGGGACCTGAGTTGGTAATGGTCTCCGTGTCGCACTTCTGTTGTCCGTCGGTTATGGTGCCGAAGTTCACGGATGTGGGCGTGAATCCGATAGAGATACCGGTTCCGCTCAGAGCCGCGGTTTGTGGGCTGGTGGTATCGCTGTCGGCTACGCTCAAGGTGCCTGTCGTATAACCGATCGCAGTGGGTTTGAACTGGACACCGATGGCGCAGTCGCCACTGGCGGCGATTTGCAAACTGTTGGTGCAGGTTGTGAGCGACTTGTTAATCACGAAGCCAGTGCTGATGGTCAAGGCAGGATTGCCCAGAGTCAGCGTGTTCCCCGTGTTGTTGATCAGGGTGATGGTCGTAGCAGAGGTAGCCACGCCTACCGCCTCATTTCCAAAGGCGACGGTGCCGGGGCTGAGGATCACGTTGCTGGTACCGGTCCCGCTCACGCCCGCGATTTGCGGACTGGTGGGATCGCTATCGTTGATGAGAACCGCACCCTTCTTGAAGCCCGTTGACTTCGGATCAAAGGCCACGCCGATCTTGCAACTCGCGCCACCAGCCAGCGTCTTTCCCGATGCCGGGCAGGTGTTGGACTTAATGGCGAAGTCGGTGGTTTCGTTCAGGGTAATGGCGCCCATCGTGATGGCACTGGTGCCATTGTTTGTGACCGTCACGGTTTTGGTCGCGCTGCTGGTGTTTACCAACTCCGAGCCGAAGCTGACGGGCACGCCGGAGAGCGTGATGGCCGTGCCGATTCCAGTCAGACTGACGGTGGAAAGGGCACTGAAGAAGCCATTGTCGTTAATGGTGACGCTGCCGTTGTTGGTGCCGCCAGCGGTGGGTGAGAAATAGACATACACGGTGCAAGCTGTGCCATTGGGCAGGCTCCCCGGGCAGTCGTCGGACTCGCTGAAGGCACCGCTGGTCTGGATGTTGCTGATGTTCAGCGGACCCAGAGCGCTTAGCGTGACCACTTGCGGGTTGCTGGTTGAGCCTACCGTGGTGAGTGGGAAAGTAAGACTGGCAGGAGCAACACTCAGCGCGGCAAAAGCGGAAACCCCACGGACACGGAAGTTATATTGATCCGCGATCAGGTAGTTTCCAGATACGGGTTGCTCGAAGACGCCAGCAGGATAGTAGAGCTGGGCCGCGGTAGCGGGTAAACCGTCACCGTTAAACCCGGCGCTCTGGGGAATGCCGGCGATAGTGGTCATCAGTCCACCGGCGCTTACCCAACGGACGAGATGGTTGTTGGTGTCGCCGATGAACAGGTTATCGTTGGGATCTACGGCAACCCCCTGCGGGTAGTTGATATTCTCTTCAGTCGCTGGGCCATCGCCGCTGTAACCGCAGCCTCCGTTGCCCGCCACTGTGCTGATGATTCCGGTGGCAACGGTAACTTCGCGGATGCGGCAGTTATATTCGTCAGCGATAAACAAATTGCCTGCGGGGTCAGTGGTGACTCCGGCCGGGTTGCAAAGGAAAGCATCGACCGCGAGGCCGCTGTCTCCTCCGTAGGCGCACTTTCCTCCGACGCCAGCAATAGTGTTGATGACACCGCTCGAGACTTCGCGGATCACCTGATTGGAGCGATCGGCGATGTAGACGTTATTCTTGCTATCGACGAAGACGCTGTAGGGGCCATTTAGTTTGGCGCTGGTGGCTGGTCCGCCATCGCCGTCGTAGCCGCACTCGGGGTTGGTGCCGCCGCTGACAAACCCGGCGAAGGTGCTGATGGTGCCGCCAGGGGTCACCTTGCGAACCAGACAGTTGTTATAGTCCGCGATGTACAGGTTGCCGGATGAGTCCTCAGCCGAGCCGAGGGGGTTCCGCAACTCCGCCTGCACCGCCGGACCACCGTCGCCGCTATAGCCATACACGCCATCGCCGGCGAAGAAGTCCACGAGGTCCGTCTTCTCAACCAGTTCGCGAACCATGTTGTTACTGGTATCGGCGACGAAGATGTTTAGCGATTTGTCCTCGAACACACCAAAGGGATAGTTGAACACCACGCCCGAAGGCGCGGTTTTGGTCATGAGAGTCGGCACCGTGGTGCTGCCGTTTCCGGCGATTCCGTTGATGTCTCCTCCCACGGTGAACTCGCGAATTCGATTGTTGTCGAGGTCGGCAATGATGAACTCGGTGGTTTTACTGGTGGCAGTAATGCCTTGCGGATAATACAACTCGGCGCTAGTGGCGGTGCCGCCGTCTCCGCAGGTGCCATTGCAAGGTGTGCCGTTGCCGGCCACGGTGTTGATGTCTTTACCTACGGTGAATTGGCGGACGCGTTGATTGCTTTGATCCGGGAAGGTCACGACGGTGCCGGCGCTGTTCACCGTGATGTTGACGGGGGTATTGAGCAGGGCATCCACAGCCAGACCGCCGTCGCCGCCGAAGCCTGGGGTGCGCGGAGTTCCAGCAATGGTACTGATCTTGCCGTTGGATTTAGTCACTTCGCGGACGATGTAATTGGTGGCGTCCCCGATAAAAATGTCGCCTGCGGTGTCAACCGCGACACCGTCGGGATTCCACAGTTGGGCGCTGGTGGCGGGTCCGCCATCTCCGCTGTAACCGCAGCTTCCGGCGATGCCGGCGACGGTGCTGATGGCGCCAGTTTTAAGAACCAGCTCGCGGATGACGCAGTTGCTCATGTCGGCGATATACAGATCCGTATCAGTGCTGTTCAGCGCAATCTGAACCGGGAAGTTCAAGTTCGTGGAGTTGCACTGTCCGGCCACGCCAGCGATAGTTGTGATGGTATTGGTTGTGTCCACCTTGCGGATGACGCAATTGCGATAGTCCGAAATGTAGACGTTCCCCGCGGTGTCCACGGCAACGTCCTGCGGGTTATACAAAAACGCCTCGGCCGCGCCACCTTTGACACCGTCGCCGCCGTAGCCCCCGACTCCTACTCCGGCCACAACCGTGAGCTCTTTCGTGGAGGCGGTCACCTTGTACACGCGGTTCGCGGCGTAAGCGGCGATGTAGTAATTACCGGCGCTGTCCACGGTGACTCCAGTGGGCTGGTTGAGGTTGGAATCCAAGGCGGGAATGTCATTGGGGCCCCCGCCGATGGCCGTACTGATGATGTCCTGAGTCTGCTGCGCCAGCGCGGACACACTCAGCAGCAGGGCGGTCAGCAGCAATGCAGAAACTGTGATGAAGCGACGCATAAGAATTCCTCCTAAGAAATGGTTCGATTGAGACGTGATGGGGCCAGGCAACATAAAGGTCCGCACGGTTAAAAGTCCCTGGCGGACATCTGTATTGGCCGCTCCCACGTTTTTCCATTCGAGCGATAGATAATGGACAACCCGGGTTCCGACCCGTTCCGCCACTTCTCGTACTCGCGCCGCGAGAGGGTGAATTGCTGGCTTAGGTTGACATGGTCGTGGACGCGCAGGAGCGCCAGGGGCCGGGTCGCGCCCACAAAGTCGAGCCCGGTGTTTTGGCGCAGTGTGATTATCGCGTGGCTCACGTCAGCATCGCCGTTGTTATGCACTTGCAGGTTTAAGGTGAGTTGCACTTTATCGCCCTGTATTTTGGGGTTGCTCACTTTGTAGAAGCCGGCGAAGTCACGCCCATCCTTTGCCATGGCGCTGACCGTGGTTAGCAAGAAAGTCGCGAACAGCGCAGCAATGCACGCCCGCGAAAAACGCATAGACCGCATAATTCCTCCTTGAAGGTGCTTCGGATTCTTTCCCTGGAATAAGAAGTCAGGCCGCAAATTCGCTTCGGCGTTCTGACGACCGTGTTTCTGCGCTGGCTCCTGAGCCGAGAAATTCCCTTGCGTCCTAATTTGCCGGCGTCTCGGTCCGATTGTTTAATCCAGCTGAACTCTCTCTCGACGTCCGAAAGTGAAGCGGCCTTGCCGTGGGGACGGCAAAAGGGAGGGAGGCCTTTCCACAATCAGTTATTCGGACGCCCAAAAAAATGTCGGGACATTGTGGGTCAGAGGCGACCGGCTGTCAAGATGAAAGATTTTGCAGTTCATTCGTCACAAGCGCAGGACGTCTGTCCACATCCTGTGACAATCCGAGGGAGAGTTGAAAGGGTAGGGGCCCAGATCCTTAACCTGGCTCATAACCTTAATCATTAAGGCAAGCATTCCGCGGATGGAAAGCTCGGTCTGGTGGATTTCGTCGGCCTCGGCTTTCATCCCCATCTGGGCCGGTACATGATCCAAGAAGAAAAATCGCCGCCGAGCCATAAGGCCCGGCGGCGAGAGTTTAGCCATTCAACTGTCGAAGACAGGACTACGGTTTGAGCTCAAACGCGGTGCCGGCGCCGTGGCTCCCTCCCGCGTAGGTCGTGCCGAAGACGTTCCCTTTAACGAGAATGACTCCGCCGCGAGGATAATATCCATCGCCGCTGAAGGTGTCGAAAGACCAGAGCAAACTCTCTTTATAACTGCTGCCTGAGACCTTTAGCTCGTAAACGGTGCCCGCGTTTTGCGTACCTTTTCCGCCAAAGTAGGTTGTACCGTAGAGGTTACCGTTCGCGTCCAAAGTTACGCCCGCGCCGTAGTAGGGATTTTCGCCATCCTTGTCATCGGCCTGGAAGCTATAGATAACGCTCTGCGTGTATGCGTTATTCTTGCCCGCAGTCAGCTTGTAGACGGTTCCACAGCCGCCACCGCAGGACTCACCAGAGCCGCCATAGTAGGTTGTTCCATACATGTTGCCCTTGGAATCTATGGCCAGGCTGGAATCAGGGTAGACTCCGTCTCCACCTTCGAGAAAGTAGAATACGTTCTGCGCTACCCAGGCATTTCTTGCTTGAAACAGTCTGTAGATCGTGCCGGCGTTGTAGGCAAATCCGCCGTAGTAGGTCGTGCCATAGTAGTAGCCGTCTGCGCCCTGCGTGATACCGCCGACCGGGTAATAGGCGCCGCCGTTTGCAGCGTTAAAGGAGTGGATCACTTTATACTTCCAGCTGGT
This sequence comes from Terriglobales bacterium, assembly GCA_035601995.1. GTDB lineage: Bacteria > Acidobacteriota > Terriglobia > Terriglobales > Acidobacteriaceae > JABDBE01. The sequence goes on along the minus strand of DATNNE010000166.1, from coordinate 909 downwards.
TTTCGACGGCTGCAGCTGGAAAACGGAGCCTTGGTTGTTCAAGCCGCCGTACTGGGTTGTGCCATAGAGGTTGCCTGCGGTGTCAAACGACAATCCGGCCTGGGGCAAATATCCGTCTTTTACTGAGGAGCCGAGGAAGGCATGGAGAACGGTTTCCTTCCATTTGCTGCCAGACTTGGTCAACTCAAACACGGTGCCGCAATTGCAACTAGAGCCTCCATTTTGGGTTGTACCGTACAGATTCCCTGCCGAGTCGAAGACGAGTGGGGAATATTCCGGATACTCTCCGTCCGTCGTACCCCCGGCGAAGGAATAAAGAAGGGTTTCATTCCAGACGCCGCCCGACAACTTCAACTCAAAGACCGAGCCCAAATTGTTGGCGCCGCCGCTTTGGGTCGTTCCGTACAGATTTCCCGCCTTGTCGGCCACCAGGCCAGAATAGGGGTAATATCCGTCGCCGGTGTAGTTGTTGAAGTTGTAAATCAAAGTTTCTTTATCGGTGGCCCAGGCAGAAGCTGCGAAGGCCAAAGTCACGACAAACAACGCAAGCGCTTTCACGCGCATAAATTTCCTCCTAAAATTTGGTCAGCAAACGTTCGAACTCTCTTGACAATCAAACATCCGAGCATGAGGAAATGAGGAAGCCCTTACCCGCGGGAACGCCTAGGGGCAGACGGGCCTACTACAACTCACTAATTCGGACGCCTAGGGAATGCCGACACATTCTGGTCCCCGGGGGGAAACCCTGTCAAGATGAAAGATTTTGCAGTGTCGGTAGCACATGATATGTCCGGTTGAGATAGCAAGTGATATGTCCGCTTTGCGGGCGGTGAGGATAGGAGACCATGCGGAGCATGGAAGCTTATCCGAGGGCCGCGATGGAGCGGGCGATGAAAGTGCAAGACGTGA
>DATNNE010000165.1:0-3815 GCA_035601995.1 Terriglobales bacterium | reverse complement strand
AGCAGTCCTTTCACATTGACATCGAATATCGAGTCAAAGAACTCCTCGGTGATTTCTCCGAGGGGCGCATATTTTGCGGTGCCCGCGTTGGCAAACACAATATCGAGACGACCCTTCTCCTGCTTAATCTGGGCGAAGAGTCGTTCGAGGTCACCGATTTGAGACACATCTCCTTGCACGCCGGTGACGCTTCCTCTTATGCTCTTGACCGCTGAATCCAACTCCTTCTCGCGTCGACCGGTGATGAAGACATATGCTCCTTCCGCTACGAAGCGTTTCGCGGTAGCAAGACCAATCCCGCTTGTGCCCCCAGTGACAAGTGCGATTTTTCCTTCCAGCTTGCAGCCCATCTTCTCCTCGGTCGTCATTCTTTGCCTCTTTCAACCACGTCGTCACCGCCAATCCGTTACCAATGCTACCGAAGTCTTCAGCTGATGCCTTCTGAATCGAGAAACAGCGAAACTTGCCGAACGAATGACTTGTGAAACTGGAACAACGATCCATGCCCAGCGTCGGGGTAGGTCAACAGCATGGCGTTTGGGAGATGCTCGCTCAGCATGTATGAATTGCGGACTGGAATCATATTGTCGAAGACGCCGTTAACGACCAGGCACGGCTGCGTGATTTTGCCGAGCTTGGCGAAGCGCTCGCCACTGTACTTTTCCCACGCGCGAAAGGCCGCAATCTGAGCGATTGCGACATCTTGGCCGGCCAGAGGCTCGCCATCTTGCTTTCTCTCGGCAAGCCGAGCTGCGAAAGCTTCTCCTGCCGCCTGACTCGACTCGCTTGGAGCGAAAAAGAGTTTCACCAGTTTCTCCAGCCCAGGCATATTCGGATCTTCCGTAATCTTCCTGAGTTCCGGTTTGTCCATGTGCATAATGTCCTCGCCTCCCTCCGGAGCAGTGCCGACGAGCAGCATTTTGTGGACAAGCGACGGACGTTCCAGCGCTACCTGCTGCGCCACCATTCCACCGAGGGAGTATCCGAGGATATCCAGGCGCTTTAGGCCAAGTGCATCGACGAATGCGAGAGCGTGTGCCGCCATCCCTGCCATGTTTTCGGGAACCTGGCCGGTCGAACGGCCAAGACCCGCACTCTCAAAAAGAATGACTTCACGTCCTACAGCAAGCGGATCGGTGACGGCGGGGTCCCAATTGTCTAGAGTCCCGGTGAAGTGCTGAAGACACAACAGTGGTAGACCGTCACCTTTCCCAAAGCGACGATAGGCATATTTTTCGAGCTTGGTCTCGATGAATTGCGTCGGAGCAGTAGTGTTGCTTGCGTTAGCCATGGCGTGCTTCCTCCGTTGTGGTAAGAGGTTCGAAACCACTATTTCCTTAACGACTCCACGGAAACGGCGACATTCAGCAATGCCGCCGCAAATCAGAGATCTTGCAATTGGCTCGCTCAGTCACACGCCGCTCGCCTTGATACTGTTGAGAACGGTGTTGTCCCAGTAAGCGTCGAGCCGTGTGATTTTGGAGTTCGCGTCGAAACGCAGAATGTAGCAGTGCGGGATGTGTACGTCCTGGCCCTTCTTTGCAACTCCAGGCACTTCGGCAGGTATGGGCCCACTCATCTCGGCTTGGATCACCACTATGTTTCCGTCGGCAGGGATCAGCTCGATCACTTTGACTCGGAAGTTCGGAACGGCATTCGGAAACGCGCGCCATATACCATCGATGCCACCACGGATTGGCGCGACGCTCTCGCGGCCGTACGGAGCATATCGTCCGAGCGCGCCATCTGCGCAGAGAGCGAGCATGCCATCAACGTCGTGGGCATCGTACGCAGTGAAGAACTGTTGGGCAGTCGATACGTAGTCTTTCGTATTCGTTTTCACCTCTGTGCTCCTTTGGATCGCTTTTTCTGGGATCTTTGCGGCCTAGTATTCAAACCACTGGCTGAGGGCTTTGACCTTTTCCTCCGTGTACGGCGGGAACAGGTGTTCGATGGCGACGTCCGGCGGCGAAATGAAAACCGATTTCGCGTGCGTGAGAGCGTCAAACCCGGCCTTGCCGTAGTAGTGACCTATGCCGGAATATCCGACCCCGCCAAAGGGCATGGTTTCGATAAATAGGTGAATGTTCACCTGATTGATCGCGCCCCCGCCGAACGACAAGCTCGCGAGAAAGTGATCGATCGCCTTCTGATCTCGGCTGAAGAGGAAGCTGGAAAGAGGTTTTGGATGCTTCTTCACCTCGCGAATGGCCGCATCCATGTCCTTGTATGTGAGGATTGGAAGAAGCGGCCCAAAGATCTCGTCCTCCATGATCAGGTCGTCCCAAGTCACTGGATAGATGACCGTGGGATCGAGATAGCGTGAGTCCGGGTCGGAACCCCCGCCTATGACAACTTTCTTTTGATCGATCAGGCCCGCCAAACGTTCAGTGGCGCTGGGGCTAATGATGCGGGAGTAGTCGTCCGGTCTGCTCTTGGGGTCGGTCCCGTACATCTCGACCATCGCCTTCTTGCATTCAGCAACAAACTCCTCCGCGATGGATTCGTGCACGTAGGCGTATCCGGGCGAAGTGCACCATTGGCCGCCCCAGGCCGTCGCACCCCAGACAATCTTCTTGGCTGCATCCGGAATATTTGCGGTCGCGTCAACGAAAGCCGGATTCTGCCCGCCTAGTTCGAGAAGAACCGGAGTCAGATTTTTTGCGGCCGCTTCCATGACGATCTTGCCAACCTTGACGCTGCCGGTGAAGAAAATGAAGTCGAAGGGCAGCTTGAGAAGCTCCGTCACCTCGTCTTTACTGCCGGTGACGGCAGTGACGGCCCGAGGATCGAAATATTTTGGAACGAGATCGAGCAAGACCTTACTGGTGGCGGGCAAACCCTCGGAGAGTTTGAGAATGCACGGATTGCCCGCCGCAAGAACTTGGCACGCCGGGTCGAAAAGCAGGGTCAATGGCCCATTGAACGGACCAATCACCAACGTGACACCGTACGGTTCTCGATAGACCTTGGCAGTATGTCCGCTCTCCCGAAGGGCTTTCGGAACGACGACATCTACAGGTTTCATCCACTCTTTCAGCTCTTGCTTCGCGAAGGCGGCGGTTCCAACTGGCGCCATAATCTCGAAGACTTTCTCTTGGCTGGCCGTCTTGAAGTCGCTGCTCATCGCAGCCTCCAGAGCCTCGGCGTTCTCATTACACAAGTTCTCAAGGCGTGTCAGCTGATCAATGCGCCACTCGTAAGACTTGGTCGCGTCCGAATCGAAATATGCCTTCTGCTTGTCGAAGATTTTCTGGAACTGATTCATCTGAGTCTCCTTCGCATATCGGTTTGTCGACGCCGCTTTGCAGCGGGTCCGTGAACTTCTTTACGCCATCGTGAGAACCATGCGGAACCGCGCGGCGCCTGACATCATGCGTCGATACGCTTCTTCGGCTTTTTCCAAAGGAAGCGTTTCGATCATGGGGCGAACGTCGGTGAGTACGCTGAAATCAAGAGTGTCCTGGGTCTCGATCGCTCTTCCGGTGAGGCTGCCGATGACCGATCGGCCCCCAAAAATGAGCGGAACACCGTTGACCGGAATTGGATCGCCCGACACACCAACTACAACGAGCTTCCCGCGAACTGAGAGGCCGGGAAGCAGGCTGGCGATTGCTGCTCCGCTGGGGGCGGTTGCCAGGATCACGTCGGCGCCTCCCAGTTTCTGCAGCGCAGCTCCCGCATCCTCAGCTTTGGCGTCGATGTAAACGTGAGCTCCCAGTTTGGGCGCAAGATGTTCTTTGTCTGGACCGAAGCCGATTGCAACGGTGCGAAAACCCATCTTCTTGGCGTACTGCACGCCAAGATGTCCTAAC
>DATNNE010000164.1:0-41957 GCA_035601995.1 Terriglobales bacterium | reverse complement strand
GGCGGCAGGGGATGTCACCCAAACCGATGCCTTTCAATCGGTCCCGCAAACTCTCACAGGCTCGGCGGACGCCATCAACATCTACAATCCGCTTGGCAACAACTACATGATTACAGGCGGAACGGATGCGACGACTATTCCGCTGCCTGTATCCGGCACCGATGACAACCTGACTGTAGCCATAGCTTCCGCGTCGGCTCATGCCCATTCAGTGACTTTGCCTTCGGCATTACTGTACGCGGGCGGTGGGGCGAAGACGACAGCGACCTTTGCCGCGAACATCGGCGCTGGAATTGTTCTACGGGCATGGCAAGGCACTTGGCACGTCATCGGATCGACGGGGACCATCACTTACTCGTAGCCTATGCCAAAGTTTCTGGAAAATGCCTTGCGTCATGAAGCCCGCAAGAAGGGGCTGACAGGCCGCCATGCCGATAGGTACGTCTATGGCGGAATGAACGCAATCGGCGCAATGCACGGCAATAAAGAGACGGCAAAAGGCGAACGGATGCAAGCGAAGCACGACCGCAAGATGGCCTCCGTGGAAAGGTTGAAAGCGTAATGTTTCCTCAACTAATGGGCGGCGGCAGGATGCCTTACGCTCCGATGCGGCCTACTCCTGTGGCTCCGCGTGCGCCAATTGGCGATCCGATAGGTGTCAGCGGTCCAACGCCGATGCCTGTAGCGCCACGCGCTCCGATAGGACAACCAGCCCCTTATCGACCGCTGGGAGCGTTTCACAAAGGCGGAAAGGTGCCAAAAACAGGTTCGTACTTTTTGAAAGCTGGCGAACACGTAGTAGCTAAGGGCCGCAAGATGACCAACCGCAAGCCGCAAAAGTTGGCCTCGGTGAAGGAGTTGATGGCCTAGCATGGCAATGTCTGAGGCGGCAAAGCGGGCTGTACCTAAAAGTCAGCGCGGGGTACCCTCGAAATCCGGCACAGGCTCTTACCCGCTGAATACGCCAAAACACAGGGCGGAAGCTGTAGCATTGGCTACAATGCATCACGGCGCACATTCTGCGTTTACGAATCGGATTCGGACGAAAGCGCACAAGTTAGGGGCAATGAAATCTGTAGCGGAGTTGAAAGCGTGACACGCCGCGCTTTGTGGTTCACTGCCGGATTTGTTCTGGGGATTGTTGCAGGAGCGTTGTTGATTATAGCCTTCTCGGGGCCAATGCTGTAATGCCCAACTTCCTCTCCAGTCCGGCGACAGTTAATCCTCCGGGAACTTTCAATCTGCGGAAACCAAGACTGGCGAAACCGGGAATTCCAAGGTCGATTGCGAAGTTCACTCAGCCTTCGGGTGTGCCGCACATGCCAGCGGTGCAGAAGCCTCGTGTAAAAATGCTCGGCATACAAGCCCTGGCCCCGCATATGGTGCCGCAAAGATTGCCGAAGATAGCGAAGTTCTGATGGCGACAATGACGCGAATCGACGGATGGCAAGTAGCTCAAATGGCGCTGGTGGCAGTGCTGTCAGCGATGCGGAAAGCTGGAATTTCGTCGCGGATGGACGAAGACCGTTCAGACAAGCTCTTAAGCGACTTACCCTATCCTGGCGCTCAAGTCAGCAATTGGGCGCCGAATATAGAACCGAACTGGCCATCAACCACCGACTTCGACCGCGATCCCGAAGACTTCAAGCAGCGATTCGTAGACCCTGAAATTGACAAACTGGTGCAGCGCATCGTCGAGCACGCACCTGAGAAAAGAATTACGTGCTTCAATCTTCCGCTTCCCGCTGGATTGGAGATTTCTGAGCGTATGTGCGATGAGGAAGCTGGCGTATGTATTAGAGTACTACGCGCCTACGACATCCTGGAAGATCGTTACCAGATGCGCTTTGACATGCTTTTTTCCTTATGAACCTTCTCAGCATAGATCCTGCAAAGTTCCGTCCACTCGGCAAGCGGTTGTTAGTCGAACGCCTGAATCCCGGCGAGATGGGTGAAGGTTTAATTGTTATGGCTCCAGCCCACAGAGACGCACTAATGAGCAGTGGGCTGGAACCGCCTGAACTCTCGCACTACAAAGGCAGAAAGTGCCGCGTGCTCTCGATTGGGTTGAAAGTTCAGGGCGTGCAAGTGGGCGATATTGTGGATGTACCCGGCGCGGGAAACTGCTATCCCGACATTGAAGATGGGCCGCGCTTAATGATCCGTGAAGGGGATATTGCGGGGATTTACGGGCCGCGGCCAAAATTGAGCAAGGACAGGTTGTCGCAGTTTATTCCGATAGCACTTCAGAATGAAGCCTCAGCATAACGCCAGCGGGACTCCCGCGAAAAAAGGACCTACTCCAGAGCAACTGGCAGCCCAGAAAGATAGGGCCTTCATTGACCTTGCCCTGAAACGCTGGAAAGCGTCTGCGGATGCTACGGCAGATTGGAGGCGGGAGGCTTTAGAAGATTTCAAATTTAGGATTGGGCAGCAGTGGCCGGAGGAAGTAAAGCGCAGATTAGGGAAGAAAGTCGCGCTGACGATCAACCGCACGGCGGCGTTCTGCAATCAGGTCACAAACGAGCAAAGGCAGCAAAGGCCCTCGGCGACGATCAATCCAGTAGGTTCTGACTCCGATCCTGAGACTGCGGAAATTCTGCAAGGCATCGTGAGGCATATTGAAGTGCAATGCGATGCGGAAGTTGCGGACGATATTTCGTTTGAGCACATGGTGATTGGTGGTCTGGGATGGCTTCGCTATTGGTCAGAGTACGAAGACGACGACCCGGACAATCCTTGGGCGCAGGAAATCAAGATCGGCGCCGTGCCGAATCCGTTCACGGTTTATGACGATCCGAATGCCAGACATCCTCTGCGGATCGACGCGAAGTGGCGATTCTTTGTCGAGGATATGCCAATTGAGGAGTACACCGCACAGTACGGCAAGGATATGGTTGCTGCGTCGTCTCTGGAGCAGTTCAAGAGTACAGGAGACACGGCTTCTCAGTGGATCAGCAAAGATGTGATCAGGATTGCCGAGTACTACCACATCGAATATACAGAAGAGACGCTCTATCAGCTTCAGGACGGCTCGACGGTCGTCGGACTTGAAAAACTCCCCGAAGGCGCAAAGATAGCCAACACTCGCAAACGCCAAAAGCCCAAAGTCATGTGGACTCTGATGAATGCGATGCGGAAGCTGGAGGAACATGAAGTACCCGGCAAGGTCATTCCCTCCGTTCCGGTGCTCGGCTACAACTTGAATGTCGATGGCAAGCCCTACCTCGCGGGATTAGTGAGGACGGCGAAAGATCCAGCGAGAGCCTATAACTATCATCTGTCAAAAGCTACGGACATGGTTGCGATTGCGCCGAAAATGCCATTTATCGCCACGGCGCGGCAGACGGAAGGATTTGAAAGAGAGTGGCAGTCGGCGAATACTGGCGATTTGGCGGTTTTGCACTACAATCCCGACCCTCAGGCTCCGGAACGGCCTCAGCGCGAGACGGCGGAGCCTCCTATTCAAGCAATGTCTCAACTGCTCGTCACCGCCGATACCGACATGAAGGCGGTTACAGGGCTTTTTGATCCTTCATTGGGCCAGAAGACGCCTGACCAGTCTGGCAAGGCAATTGTGGCCCTCCAGAGGCAGGGCAACGTCGCTACGGCTAATTTCTCGGACAATCTGGCAAGGTCAAAACGAGAGTTGATTCGCGGGATTCTGACGTGGATACCGATAATCTATGACGCGCCGCGAGTGCAGAGAATTATCAAGCCGGATGGCACGGTGGACCATGTAGGAATTTACAACTCGAAAGGCGGAGACCCGCAGGAAGCCCAGCAACAGGCTCAGGAAGCATTGCAGGACGCACTTGACGCGAAGGCCATCAAGAAAATCTACAACATTGGTGTTGGGCGCTATGACGTAACGGTAGACGTAGGGCCGTCGTTCCAGACCAAGAGGCAGCAGGCGGCAGCGGAGATTCAGCAACTTATTGCCGCCTATCCGGAAATGCTGCATGTCTGCGGAGACCTCATGGTAGGCCAGATGGATATTCCGCTGGCAAAAGAGATCGCAGAGAGAATTAAGCGCACGATTCCGCCGAATATCTTAGGTCCGGAAGATGGATCGGACCCAGAAGAGACTTTAGCGCGGATGCAGAGCGAACTTTCGACGTTAATGCAGCAGCATCAGCAGTTAGCGACCGAACTCAAGAACGCCTCGCAGATAATCCAGACCAAGCAGGTCGAGCAGCAAGGCAAGCTGGCGACCGTCAAGGAGCAGGAAGCCAGCAGGCAAGCTATCGCTCGATTACAGGCGGAGACGCAGGTCACTGTGGCAGAGATTACCACGAAGGCTCAGGCCGCAAGAGAACGCCTGCAATGGGAAATCGACCAGTGGAAGATCCTGCATCAGTCAGCCCATGAAGTCGGAATGCAGGCCGTCGATCAGGAGCACGAGCAGGGCATGGCCGCGCAGCAAGCGGTCACTCAGGCGGATTCTCAGCAGTCGGATCAGGATCATGAAGCGGACATGACGGCGCAGGGTCAGCAACATGAGCAGCAGATGGCGCAGCAGGCGCAAGAGAATCAGCCGGAACCCTAAGAGGTAATGGGGATAGAGGGTGCCAGTGAGTTGGGCCGCCATTACGTTTAGCAAAGTCATAGTCATCCATCTCGGCTGGATCGCCAAAATAGGTATCCAGTAACTCGTCCATTCCAAACCGTGTGTGAGCGTACGCAATTCGAGGATTGGTCTTCCAGCAAAGTAAGTATGGCTCATCTCGCCATTCAGAGGACCAGCAGACAATCAGGGAGCCGTTTTTAGGGGCAGATGCTATCGGCAACCACATGCCCACAAGTTTAGCACCACTCAGTACAAGATTCCATGCGAAGCAGCTTCAGTGGGCGGTTTGACTCGCGGCCCGCGTGCGACGTGGAATTCTACGTTTGGCGGCAAGCAACATTGATGGTAAGTGTCGCCCATCCAAATCCCGCGTTCTGGGATTGATTTCGTGATCGCGCAATCGCACTGGCTCTGGTTGCAGCCATTGCACAGAAATATAAAATTGTCGAACATGCGACCGATTTTAGCACCACTCCAGCCCACGGGTAGGCTTAATTTGCCCGGTAAAAATCCAGGAGAACAATGCCTGACTTTATCGTAGCTTCCACCACTGCCACTCAGGAAGAAGTCGATCATGCTGTGTCTGAAAACTGGCGTGAACGAGTTCCTAACCCCGAAGTAAAGCCGGAAGTTAAACCAGAACCGACTGAAACAGTGGAACCCGAAACACCCGCGACCGCTCAGGAAACTGAGCAGGTTGAAACCGAATCCGCGCCGGAAGCGGAGACTACGCAGGAGAAACCGAAGAGCAAGGGCGGCTTTCAGAAGAAAATCGACAAACTCACAAGGGAAAGAGGCGAAGAGAAAGACCGGGCCGACAGGCTGGAGCAACAACTGTCGGAATTCCGCGCAAAGTTTGACGCTATCGAGCAGCGTTTGGCCCCAAAAGCTGAGACGCCGCAAGAGAAGCCGAAAACCGAGATTGCAGGCAAGCCCCTTGAGAGTGAGATTGGGACCAAGTACAAGGATTGGACCGAGTACAACGAGGCCCTGATCGACTGGACAGCCGAGCAGAAGATTCAAGCCAGACTCGCCGAACGCGATCAATCCGCGCAAGAGCGAGAGGCGAAAGAAATTGAGGAATCACGAGACGCAGGTTACAAAGAGGCTGCTACTAAGTTCCAAGAGGAAGTTCCTGATTTCAATGAAGCCGTGAACGCTGCCGCGAAAGCCGGCATGAAGCTCCCGGTCCCAATCATTGAACTTATCAAAGAACTGCCAAATGGCCCCGCTGTGACCAATTATCTTGTGCGAAATCTCGATGAGGCGCTTGCCTTGGTGCAAATGTCTCCGGCGATGGGATTCGCCGCAATCGGGAGAATTTCTCAAGGTCTGGAATCGGAAGCCAAGCCTAAAGCTGTAACTCCTGCCAAAAAAGTCGTGAGTACCGCACCCCCGGCCCATAAACCAGTGACGGGGGCTTCCGCGAGAGGCACTTTAACCCTCGAAGATTTGAGCAAGCAGGGTACCGATGACTACATCCGTGCCCGCAAAACTCAGATCGCGCAGCGTGACAAGGCCCGGTACTCTTAGCCGCTAACGCGGATGGCAGAATCCGAGAGACCCTTTGAATACCCTTTTAACACCGCTGATGATTACTCAAGAAGCTCTGATGATTCTTGAGAATGAACTGAATGCGGCCAAGCACTTTGATCGCCAATACGACGACAGGTTCGGAGTCGAAGGCGCGAAAATCGGCAACATTCTCAACCTCCGTAAGCCGCCTCGATTCCTTACGTCCTTGGGGCAGGCTCTTCAGTTGGAAGATGCGACTGAAACCAGCGTACCTCTTGTCCTGACCCAGCAACGGCAGTGCGCGATTGCGTTCACTTCGCAGGAACTTGGCCTCCAAGTCGATGACTTCTCGAAGCGATTCATCCGCCCGCAGGTGGCCACCATGTCGAACATGATCGACTACGACGCCTTGGGCCAGTATGTGAACGTCTACAACGAAATCGGCACGCCGGGAACAGTACCCTCGACGCGGCTGATTTATTTGCAAGCCAATCAACGGCTGAACGAAGAAGCTGCACCCTTCAAGGACCGGGTAAACATCATGTCGCCCGCGCAAAATACCAACTTGGTGGATGCGCAGGCAGGCTTGTTTCAAGCCTCGGACAAAATCCGCGAACAGTACAACTCAGGCCGTCAAGGTCTCGGTTTGGGCGTGGATTCGATGATTGACCAGAACGTGCGCCTCCAGACAGTCGGGAAGCAGGGCGGGTCTCCAGTAGTCAACGGTTCCGGCCAGACAGGAAACTCGCTCATCACCAACGGCTGGACGGCGAACAATGCAGTCCTGAACTTGGGCGACGTGATTTCCATTGGGACCCTGACTTCGGGCGTTTTGGCGGTGAATCCGCAGAATAGGCAGTCTACCGGAGCGTTGCGGCAGTTTGTTGTGACCGCAAACGTGACGGCAGATGGCTCGGGTAACGCAACGATCCCGATTTCCGGGCCTTCCGGCTTCGGCATTGTGACCGCAGGACCGTTCCAGACGGTGACTCAATCGCCGACTACGGGAATGGTTATCAACGTTCAAGGCGCTGCCTCGACCAGCTCGTTGCGCGGCTTGATGTTCGTCTCTGATGAAGCTTTCGCTATGGGGTGCGCGGACTTGCCTCTCTACGGCGGAGTGGACATCGGAGAACGAGTGGCCTCCAAGGAAATCGGCATGTCGATCCGCATGATTCGCGCCTACGACATTTTCGAGGACCGGGCACCGTGCCGCTTAGACGTTTTGTACGGGTTCGTCACGAAATATCCCGAATTGTGCGTGCGCATCGCGAATTGAGTTAGCAGTAAGAATAATGATATACTGTAGCCACAAGGAGATAGAACTCTTATGTGGTTATACAAGCTAACTCACAGGCGAAGCGCCAAAGCTTACATCGGAACCAGTGTCAATGCAATCAGCAAACGAGTCAGCCGCCATCTGTATGCAGCGAAATGTGGTCGCAAGGATATGGCGATTGCGTGTGCCATCCGCAAGCACGGGATGGATGCATTTTCAATCGAATGTATCGGAGAATCGAGCGACTATGAAGAACTCCTGCGGATGGAGGCTGAGGCGATCAAGTCTCATGGGACACTTGCCCCTAACGGTTACAACATTACCGATGGAGGCAAGGGAGCGCGACGGGTATGCTCTCCTGAAACGCGGGCTAGAATTGCTGCCCGTGCCTTGGAGTCGTATCGCAACAAAACTCGCGAACCTTGGAACAAAGGCAAGAAAACTGGACCCCTGTCGGACGATATTCGGAAGAAACTTTCCGACGCCAGTTCGAGGAAGGGGAAGCCAGCATGGAACAAGGGGATGGCGCACAGTGAAGAGACTAAAAGGAAAATGCGCGAATCTGCTCCCAAGGGTTCTGATCGGCACAATGTGCAGCCCCTGGAATTCAATGGCGTCGTGTATGAATCCATGCGGGCAGCTTGCAGAGGCACAGGGTTAACGATACAAAACCTTGTCACTAGCCTGAAAAACGGAATAGGCAGGAAACTGCTAAAGGAGACTTTGAATGGCAACAAATTTGACTAGCACGACACTCACCGCGCTTCTGAACTCGGGGCCAAATGCACAGAACAACGTCATTATGGCCTCAGTGACAGGAATGGCGGCTCCTACGGCTGGTGGCGGCATCCAAACCATGCTGTTAGTGGATTCCGAGCTTATGGTGGTGGAATCCGTAAACTCAACAACCTTGACTGCTTCTGTGCAGCGGGGCATGAACGGAACCAAGGTCGCCAATCACGGCAATGGGGCGATTGTGTGGTTCGGGCTTCCGCAGTACTTCCCGCAATATGCCCAGACCACATTTCCGTCCACGCAGGGGCGTTTCCGCTTCTTTACGGCGACCGGGATTCAGGGCAGCTTGACGGGATTGGGGAACTCGACCGCCGATACCGCTGGGGGCCTGTTCGTGGCCGATGTTAAGGTGGATCGGCTCATGGTCAGCACTGGGGCTGCGGTACTGAATGGAGCCACGGTGGGGGCCGATTCCAATGCCGTGTACCTCTACGACTATAGCGGAACGCTCATTGCATCGAGCGCCGCCGCTGTCACATCGGGAGCCTCGGCCTTCCAGCAAAGGGCATGGGTTCAGCCAACCGTCCTCGCATCTGGGCAGTATTTCATCGTCTATCAGACCAACGGAACCACAGACAACTTCCAAACCATCAAGACCGCGACATGGCTTGATGTAGTAACGGAAACTCTGACCGGAACTGCTGGCTCTCCGCCCAATAACATCACGGTGCCGACAACGTTCACGGTTAACGTCGGGCCAATCTCGTATTTGTACTAGAATCAATAACATGCAGGCGCATCGTAATTGGTGCGCCTGCTGATTTAAAGGAGAATTCATGCAGGAACCAATGATGAATGGAGTTTTGAAGCCCGCCGACGCGATTGCACGCGGGCCGCACAAATACAACGAAGCTACGCGGAAGTATGAAGAGATTTCTGGTGGATGGCCGCACTATCCGGTGATGATGTTTCACGCGGATGGCTCCAGTTGCGAAGCGATGGACGCGCGGCATGAGGCGAAGCTGGAGAAGGACGGCTGGCAGACGAAACCTTTCCCGGCGAAGCCCGCCAAGGAAACGGTTGTCGCGCCCTCGGCAGACCTCGCGCTGATCGTTCTTCAGCAAATGCAGACGATGAAGGAAATGGGCGACAAACTCGCGGCTCTCGAAGCGAAGCAGCCCACGACCGCTCCGACTGTCGCTGAGACGCCCCGCAAGACTGCTTAGATGCCTGTACCTCCCATCGTAGAACCGATTCCCGGCCTGCAAGCCAGCGGCCTCGATATCATTCGAGGCGCAATGCGGGCCGTGAACATTTTAGGGGCTGGGGCTGGGGAGAATCCGACTGCACAAGAGGCGGAAGACTACCTCGCCATCCTGAATCAGTTCCTCGACTCATGCAATGCCGAGAGGCTGATGATCTTCACGATTCAGAGATTAGGGCCGTTCAATCTCGTTCAGAACCAACAAGCGTACACCGTGGGGATCGGGGGAAACATCAACATCCCGCGCCCGCCGCGTATTGAAATCATTACAATCATCTATCTGAACAATCCCGCAACGCCGGCAGAAATCGGCTTGGACATGCTGGATGACAACGATTGGGCGGCGATTCCGGTGAAGAACCTTGGCGGGCCTCTCCCGCAAAAGGTCTGGAATGACGGCAATTTCCCGTTCATGACGCTGAACTACTGGCCGTACCCAACGGTACAGGTGCAGACAGTGTTCTATGCGTGGACGGCGCTGAGTTTCTTTCCTGACCTGAAAACGAAACTAACCTTCCCTCCCGGCTATTTGGAATTTCTCCGCTGGAATCTCGCCATCCGTTTGGATAACGCGCAGATTTCGCCACAGGTGCAGGGATTGGCGGCGGAGAGCAAGGCGAGAATCAAGGGCTTTAACGCGCCCATCTTGCAGGTAACTCCCGACACGGCGCTACTTGACCCAAGGGCAGCAGCGTATTCATGGCTCTCTGACACGCCCGTCATTCGCGGGAGAAACTTCTAGCAGGTTTGGGGCTGTTTTCTTCAGTCGTCGCAAATATATGCCGCGTTCTCGGGATGGTCGATACATCATCTCGATAAGGGAAGCAAGGGGGTCAATGCCGACTTCCAGACATGCTTTATTCCATCCCGCATTGACTTCGGCTGTTACCTCATCGTTGGCCAGAAAGCGATTCATGGTGACAGTCTAGCATGGCTAGAATAGCCTTCACGAGTGGCTTTTACACTTCCCAAAGCCCCAATGCCGATTGTGAGGTCGCAGTAAATTGGTATCCAGAGCAGATTGAAAGCGGCGTCGGTCAGTCAGCAATGGCTCTGTACCCCACGCCGGGGCTGGGACTCTATGCGACTTTGCCCGGCATGCTGTCGGTTCCTACATGCTTTCACTTCGCTGGGCGGCGATTCTTCATTGGGCAAGACTTATACAACCAGTACCTTTTTGAAGTCGTCAACACGCAGTTTGTAACGAATTTTGGCAAGCTTGGCGTGGCGAACGGGCCGAGTTCCTTTGCGGCCAACAATGCGAATCAGTTGATGGTGTGCAGTTCTGGACTCTTGTTTCTCTTCCAGTTAAACATCAATACTCTGACGCAGATCGACACGACTTCCGGCACGGTAGTCATTGGCCCTGTGGCTCAGATCAGCTTCTCGGACGGCTTCTTTATTGCCCTAATTGCGAACTCGCAAACGATCCAGGTTTCCTCTCTGCTGAACGGATCGGCGACAGGCTGGAGTCCGCTAAATTTTACGATAGTGTCGGTTTTTCCAGACCAAGTGCTCTCGATGCTGGTAGACCATCGAGAGGTTTGGTTTTGGGGGTCAAAGCAGACAATTCCTTACTTCGATGCGGGCGCTCCGATATTTCCCTATCTGCCAGTGCCCGGTGGATTTATCGAGCAAGGTATCATCGCCCCGCAGAGTCCAGTGAAGCTCGACAACTCGGTCATGTGGATAGGCGGAGACGAGAGAGGCGCTGGAGTTGCGTGGAGGGCGAATGGCTATCTTCCCACAAGGATTTCCACGCATGCTATCGAGAACCAATGGCAGAACTATCCGACAATGGCGGACGCTATCGGTTACTCTTTCCAATATCTTGGCCACTCTTGCGCCCATTGGTACTTTCCTACAGCCAATAAGTCATGGAGATACGACGTGGCAACGGGTCTCTGGCATGAACCCGCGTCAGGAATTGGTGGGCTGCAAGCGCACTTGAGTGCTTGTCATATGTTTGACGGAGTACAGCACTTAGTCGGCGATAGGGCTTCGGGCAACATCTACATCATGTCGAACGCCTACTTGACGGACAATGGCAAGCCGATTCAAAGGATTCGCAGAGGGCCTCCAGTATCGTCCGAACAAGAGTTCATGTTCCTGAATCAATTCCAGCTTTACATCGAGTCCGGCTTAGGCCCGCAACCGCCCCTTACTGACACCGAAGGCAATCCCAGAGGGCCGGAGTTTTATTTCAGGATGTCGAAAGATGGTGGGCACACTTGGACTGATCCCGTAGTTATGGATGGTGGGCAGGCTGGAGAATTTGCGAGGAGACTTTTAGTTCGCAGAATGGGCAGGGCAAGAAGCGTGATCTTTGAAGTAAGCACTACCGATCCATTCCCTGCAAGAATCGTAGATGCTTACCTTGACGCTCCGGGCATGGAAAAGCAGAGGAGACTGCCCTTGAAACTGGCACAGATGCAATGAGCGCAATTCCTCAAGTATTTGCGGGCCTTTTCCGCACTCCTGTTCTCGAAAAAGATGGAACACTCAGTTGGCAGTGGCAGAAAGGTTTTACGCAGCTTACGCAGGCTGTTAATTCTCCGGCGCTGTCGGGCGAAGTGCCAACTGCGTCGGATTCGACAGGCAGCGCGGGACAGATCGCCACGGACGGGACATCGCTTTTCGTCTGCATAGCTACAGACCAGTGGATCAAGTTTGCGAGTGTGCCATTTTGATTCGCCTCGCCAAAGAGTTCGACATCCCGCGATTAGTCCAGATGGGGCAGAGGTTCCGCGAGGAAACGACCTACGGGCAGCACATCAATGACAATCCAGAGCAGATGGCGAAGACTGCCAAGCAACTGATCGCGATGAATACACTGTTGGTATCGGAGCGGCAAGGCAAAATTGTAGCTATGCTCGGCTACATTGTGTATCCGCACTTTCTGTCCGGGGAGACCGTAGCAGGCGAGGTTTTCTGGTGGTCAGAAGTGCTTGGGGAAGGGATCAAACTGCTGAAAGAAGCAGAAAAATTGGCGAAGAAAGCTGGCGCGAAGCGAATGCAGATGATCGCGCCCAACGAGAAGGTAGGTAGTTTCTATGAGCGCATGGGCTATCAGTTCGTAGAAAGTACATTTCAGGCTACTTTGTGAATCCACTCATCGCTGATAACTTCGCGCCCGACCTAGCGGCGGTTAGAAAAGCCGTCATATACAGCCCATTCGTTACGCGAGAAGGTCCGGACGGCGGGACGTACACAGGAATCTCGACTTATCCCGTTGAGCACTGGTTTGAGCGAATAGCTCACATCGCGGGTTGCAAGATTACGCCGAAACTCTCTTGCTTCCGGCTGAACCTTAAAGGCGAATTGCCGCATAGCTGGGTGCATTCGGATGAAATCTGCGCTGACTTTGCGAGTGTTTTGTACCTAAACACTCCGGAGCAGTGCAAAGGCGGAACGGCGTTCTGGAAACATATTCCTTCGGGCGCGGAAAGACTCACATTCAACCAAACTCCGGAGTTTTACTCCCAGATGACGAAGGACTGGAAAGACTTGAGCTTGTGGCGGCAGACTTCGCTTGTGCCGATGCGCTGGAATAGATTTGTGACCTATCCGACTTCATGGTTTCATTCCCGATGGCCGCATGAAGCATTTGGAGCAGGGCCGAGCGACGGGCGGCTGATCTGGATATGTTTCTATGATCGGGTGAAAAATTGAGCGTAGCCACTGGAACAGCGATTGCTCTTGGAGTTGGGGTAGCGGGCGCGGCGGCTGGGGGGATTGCCAGCTATGAAGGCGAAAAGGGTGTTGCCAATGCCTCGGAAAGTGCCTCCGACCTTCAAGCGCAAGAAGCACAAAATGCCCTCAATTTCCAAGAGCAGGAATTCGATACTCAAGAGCAGAATCAGGCTCCATTCCTGCAAGCGGGGCAAGCCGCAGTAGGCGACCTATCCGGCCTATTAGCTCCGGGCGGTGGTCTTACTCAGCAGTGGCAAGGTCAATTTGCAGCACCGACCGCAGCACAGGCGGAAGCGACTCCCGGCTATCAGTTCACCCTTAAGCAGGGTCAGGATGCGATTGCGAATTCGGCTGCGGCACAGGGCGGATTGCTTTCTGGCGGCACAGAAGCGGCGTTAGATCAGTACTCTCAGGGTCTCGCCTCCAACACTTATCAGCAGTCTTTTAATAACGCTCTCACTCAGTATCAGCAGTCCTACAACCAATTCCAGCAGGGGCAGACGAATCAGTTCAACCGCCTCGCGTCGGTCGCGGGATTGGGGCAGACGACAGCGGGCCAACTAGGACAGGAGGGCCAGCAAGCAGCGTCGAATACATCGAACATCGATCTGACGGCGGGAGCGCAGCAAGGGCAGGATGCGGTGAACGCTGCTAGTGCTACAGCGTCGGGCTACAACGCGATTGGGAATAGCTTAGGTAATTACGGAACGCTGGCATCAATCTACGCTTTATCCCAGGCGGGTCAGAACAATGCTCCCGGCCCCCCGAGCGTAGACGATTGGCTTAATCAATGAGTTCCCTGATTCATCTTCCTAACCTCGCGATTCAGCCCCAAACCCCCGAACCTTTGGGGGACTACCAGAAACTCGCCTCGATTCAGGCGCTTCAATCTCAGACTCAACAGAAACAAGCCCTTGCACCGGGACAGCTTCAGCAGCAGCAGCAAGAATTAGAAGCTGGTTTACTCGACAACCAGCAGAAACAGCGGCAACTGAAACAATCGCAGGCAATGGACGCGGCATTTCAAGGAGCTTTGACGCCCGATCCTGTAACGGGTGCTCCAAAATTTGATTCTGGGAAGGTACTGAGTCAGGTTGCGGCCTCCGGCAACGGTTCTCTTGTTCCGCAACTCACGGAGACATTCAACAAGATCGACCAAGAAAAAGCCACGCTGCTAAAGACGAAGCAGGACACGGCCTCGGCTCAGCAGGATTATATGGGCAGCTTGGGGGCGGAAATTAAATCTGCTGGGTATTCTCCAGCGGCGGCTGGTGTCGCACTCGCGCATCTTTCGGAAGTCGATCCAAACATGGCGGCGCAGTTGAGGCAGCAGTTCTCGCAAGACCCGACTTCAATTCAGAAAGTCGCGGATGCGGCCATAGCAGCCTCGCCCAAGCAGCAAGAGGCAATTAAGAACGCAGCGCAAGCGAAGTCGGCGGATACGGAAAGTCAACTCCATCAGGCGCAATTGACCGGGGCGCAACAAGGTGGATTAGTCCCCGGCGTACCGCTGGAGAATCAGGAAGCAACTTCATGGCTAGCGCAACACCCCGGAAAGACTCTCGCGGATTATCAGAAATATGCGAAGACTCTTGTTCCCGCCTTCAACTTCAGTTTGCAGAACAATCCCCCGAGTACCGGGGGTGCTCCGGCAGGATCGACACCAGAACAGATTTACAACTCCCTTGGGCCAAAGGCAGGGGTGGTCAAGGCTATCGTGGAAGGCCGTCAATCTCCGCCGTCAGGATTCGCGCAAAAGACACCTTACTGGCAAGGCGTAATGCAGTCTGTTTACCAAATCGACCCCCAGTGGAGTGAGCAGAGAGCGCAGATCAGGAAGGCGTTCACAACGGGAGCCGATGGCAGAAATATCGGGGCGCTGAATACGGCCTCAGTTCATTTAGACGCCTTGGATGAGGCTGCGCAAGCCCTCGATAACGGTAATTTCAAGCCGGGAAATCAAGCCTACAACTACCTGAAAACAACCTTCGGCGGAGATGCCCCTACGACATTTGAAGGCGTGAGAAATGCGGTGTCCGGTGAAATGGCCTCGGCTTTGAAAGGCAACGCCACTGACTCAGAAATCGCGCAAATCAAATCAACCATCAGCGGGGCGAGTTCGCCAAAACAACTTTCCAGTTTGGTCAACTCGCAGTTGGGCATCTTGGGGCAAAAGCTCCAGACTTACAAAGAGCGCTACGAGCAGCAGATACCGGGCGACACGACGTACACTCCGGTACTGCCTTCCGCGCAGGCAGTGTTCCAGAAGCACGGAGTGGGGCAGGGAGCGCAAAGTGGCGGGCAGACCCCTCCAGCGCAAACGACAGGCCATAAGGTAGGCGATGCCATCGTGCAGAACGGGCGAACGTTCAAGGCAACGAAGGTAGACAAAGACGGCAAAGTCTTGGCGGCAGACCCGCAATGAGCACAGCGGCAGTAACTTTCGATCCAAGTCAGTCTTACGCGCCAGTTGCGGCGGGATTCGACCCGAGCGCGAGCTATGCGCCAGCGCCAGAGAAGGGATTTCTGGATAAGGACATTCCACTTGATTCCTACAAGGACGCGACTCTATCGGGAGTGCAGAGTATCGGCAGGGGCGTAAGGGACGCGGTTACGGGCGTAGGCCATATGATCGCGCACCCGATTGATACCGCCAAAAGCATCGCGCAGATACCAGAGCAAGCGGCGCAGGTTCCAGCAGCAATTCAAGATATCAATGCCTCTCCTGATCCAGTCGGCACATATGCGAAAGCAGCCCAAGAGACGGCTGGACAAGGCGCAGGGCAGGCTCTGGTCGCTTTGGGCACCGCTGGGGCGGCAAAGGCCGTAGGCGCGGCTGCAAACGCAATCCCGAGTGCTTCCAGAGCAGAAGCGGCACTTCAGGATGTGAAAGCGTCGGCGGGGTCTATTCCGATTGATACGTCAGACGTGGGAGATACCGCGCTGAAGATTTATGAGCAATCGCAGAGGGGGGCGAATCTCCCAAGTTCCGTAAATAAGTTGGTCCGCAGACTCACGGCTCCCAATTCCGCTCCAATGACCTATGAGGAAGCGAAAGATTTTCAGTCTAATATCTCGAAACTGTCAGCCGATGAGCAGATGAAGCTGAATCCGAATACCAAACGTCTTGTGGGGCAATTGAATCAAAATCTAAAGGGGAGTTTGGAAGATGCTGCCGATACCGTAGGAAAGGGACAGAAATTCGCCGATGCCATGAAAGAGTATCACCATGCTATGCAGCTTAAGGGATTTAGTGAAGATGCAATCAACGCGGCATGGAAAGCAGCTTTGACCGGGGCGGGACTATACGGCGCATCAAAGATCGTCGGTCTAGACAAAGTTGCGGGTCAGTAGCCGAACCAAAACTTACGATACCAGCGTCTACGCCTTTGTTCGCGGTGAGAATCTAAAAGCGTAATCACAATGGCCAAGAAAACAATCCACATATTCGCAATTCTAGCACTGGGCTGCATCGCGCTAGATGTGCTTCCATTGTTTGCGGCGAACGATGTTGGAGACTTGTACATCCGAAACTTTAAAAATTCGCGCAATGAAGCCCATAGTTTCACCGCGCGCGAATCGGTCTCTTATCTCAAGGACGGAATTCTCCTTGAGTTTGCTTCGCCCATCTCTCTCCCCCTTGGCGTGTCGATTCTTCGCAATAGTGTCAGCACGATTAAGGCGATGAGTACCGGGAACCAGATGATCTGGTCGCACGCACGGCGGATTATCGCAGGTATGCAAAATAACCGTTCCGTCTGGAACCCCGCGATTGTGGAGAATGAGCGATGCATGGGTTGCTCGAAGATTCTTACCCCGCTTCGGGTAAGCACCAATCACGCCGTATCTATCCCGGTCACTTGGTCCACCCCACAGCCAACAGGTATCAGTCTTTGTGACGTTAGGCCAGAATCGCTCGGCGAGTGGCTTGGCTTTACACGCTCGACTGCAAAATCTTTGTGGTCCACGTTTGGAATTTTGCTGCCAGGGGAAAAACATGCACTTACAGCGTAAACACTGGATAGGGGTCACCATTCTAGTCTTCGCCATGACCGCAATTGTACCAAATAGTTCGGGCCAAATTACATATCCGTTTTTAACCCCCCCCAGGTTTCAAGCCTTCGATGCCAGCGGCAATCCATTGGTCGGAGGGTTTCTTTATACTTACGCCGCTGGCACCTCCGTTCCATTGGCTACCTTTCATTTAGATACTCTCGGAAACCTGACGCAGAATCAAAATCCGATCATCCTTGATTCATTAGGCTCCGCAGAGGTCCGTCTCCAGCCTGCCCCTTACAAAATGACCTTGCAGGACTCGAATCATGCGCAGATATGGTCTATCGACCAGATCGAGGATGTAGGCGACATACTCTTGACGCAGGCCGTGCTCCTGAACCCGATCAGCGGAGCGTTGCAGAGTATCGCCGGGCCTTTGGCCGTGACTGCTATTTCGGCAGGGGGGGCGCCAGCCTTGGCGAGTACAGCACAAAGCGGGACTGGCAGCCTGTGCTTGACAGTCGATTGTTTGTTGGTGACTCCTACCATCAACGGCGTGCCGCAATTCGGCGGAGTTACTACGGGCTTTGTGCTGCAAAATTACAGCGTCGGCGGCACATTCTTGAACACGTTGACTAAAATAGCTAATACAGGCGGAGTGTCGGCAGTCACGCAGGCCCAAACATCGGACACGAGCGGCATTGTTGGAGTAACCATAGTCTCATCGGGAACTACGGGAAATGCAGTCGTCGTCTCCAGCGGCGAAACCAATCTTTTATTCGATGGTTCGACGGTAGGCGGAGATTACGTCCAGAACAGTACAATCACGGCTGGATATGGCCATGATGCTGGAGCAAGTTATCCGACCTCGGGACAGATAATCGGAAGGATTCTGAATACGGTATCCTCGCCCGGAAGCGTCCCCGTGTTGATCGAATTGTTTGGCCCGGAAATACAGGCAGGCTCGGGCACGGGTAAAACACTCTGCGCGAATGGCACGTATGTTCCAGTAAGCGGAAATACCACTTCCAGCCAAATAATCAATACATGCGTCATCCCGGCAGGAATCCTGAATTCTGTTGGTGCAACCTTTAGCTTGACGGGCAATTTCAGCATTCTGCCAGGAATCACGGTAACCAGTAGCTTTGCATTCGGATGGGGAACCACAGCGTCATTGGGGAGTTATAGCAATTTCATAGCGCAAACCAGCAATCCAGCATCCGTGGAGGGTGTAACTACGATTACATGCGTCGTGGAAGTGGCCGGAAGCGGAGGCGTAGTAGCCTGCGTTCCGATGGTGACATGGGATGGAGCTTTAGGAGGATCGCCCGCGCCCACGGTTTTCCAAGCGCCATTTCAGTTTGGTTACAACCTCACAACCGCACTATATGTGGGCACGGCTTGCGCGTTCAATACGGCCTCAACGTCGAACACTTGCGGCGAGAGAGTTTTCACTGTTCGTAACAACTGAAAGGACTCCATGAAAAAGCTATTTATCTGGCTGATTTTTCTGTCCGTGTTCCCTCTAAGTCTTCGAGCGCAGCAATCCCTCGCGGCGTCTGGTGCGTGCGCTCAAATTCCCGTTACAGGAGTGGCCACATTGGGCATTCAGGTGACTGGAACTTGGGCGACAACCTTACAGCCCGAAGTCTCCATCGGCGGTAACGCTTTCGTGAATACGCAGGTGACGCCTTCCACTTCTTCAACCGCACAATCAACGATCACGGCCAGTGGAGCATACGTTGCAAGCGTGGCCGGATATGATGTGTTTCAAATCTGCTTCACTTCCTATGCTTCTGGGACGGCGGTAATCTCTTATCGGCCAACGTCGCTGGTCAATGCAGCACTGTTTGGAAGCTCGGGCGGAGGAGGGAGCATACCTTCCGGCACTACGGGCTATTCGCTGGTATATTCCAGCAGTTCATCCGTTACGCCAGTTCCCGGCGCGATCAACGCGTCGGCGCAATCCGGTGCCAGTATCGTCGAGCAGACGCAAGCGGCGGCGACCGCAGCCACGGGAAGCCTAGGCGGGGTGTTTATCCCCGCTGGGAACTACACGGCTAGCGATTGCGCTTCGTGGCAGTCAGGTGGAGACGGCACGACTGCTGGAGTCATCATCCCATCTAACGTCTGGATTCAGGGTGCAGGGCAGGGCAAAACGGTAATCACCGTGAATCGCATATCGACCGACCCGGCGTGCGAATTGTTCTATGCGGGAACGGGCGTGACCGGGGCGCATGTCAGCAACTTGTCCATTGTGTGGAACGACAATTTATCATCCACCATTAATACCGTCTCTACGCCAGTTACTCTTGATTGCGTGCAGTGCGAAGTGGACCATGTAACGTTCAGCACTACTGGCCTCGCCCCCGACCGCGATATCGAGTGGCATGGCGCAAGCAAAGGCAGAGACCACGACAACATCTTTCTGGTAGCCACGGGAACGGATGGTGCAACCGGAAGCAGCGCGGTTGGCATCGACGCGGGGAACACTCCGTACCCTTCGACGGGGGTGTCGATCTACAACGATCTGTTTGTTGAGACTTCGGCCACGGGCACTCCCGGATCGCTGCTGGTTATTACGCAGTCAAACGTATCGGCGACTAACAACATGTTCGATCTCACCGCTTCCAATCCCAACCTTGTCAATCCCGTGGAGGCGGGGCAGGACCAGAATGGCAACATGGCGGCTGGCCTGAATTTCAGCGGAAATACAGTCCGCTGTCAGACTTGCAGCATCTTCGGCTCAGTCTCAAACAGTTCTTATACCAGCAATCATTTCTATGGCACGACGGGCGGCGGAGCGGGTGTCTATTTCGCACAGCAGACGGGAAACACGGTGAACGCGACGGGCGCAACCATCGCACACAACGACTTCCATAAAGGGTCGATCAATCTTGGAGCGGTGGTCAACGCCGGAACGTTTATAGGCCGGCTCACGGTCGCGCACAACGACATCATTGACGGGAATGTGACTTGCGGCGCGTCTCCCGCATCGAACGATATCTCGGTTACCTACAATGTAATTCGATATGGCCAGCCCGGAACGGATGGGCAGGGAATCAATTGCAGTTCGGCCACTGAGGTCTATGGCAATGTGGTCAAGAACGCCGAAGCCTATTCCGCGAGTGGAGCGAATCAGGCGATTTATGTAGGTGGGGCGCTCACCGTATTCGGCAATAATCTGGTGGTGGACGATCAGTTGTCTAATTCTACGGGCACGGCTTGCTCCGTGGCGTCCACGTCGAGCACTACTTGTACAGGCACGGCTACCTACTGGGTTCACGTCACAGGTAGCACTTGGGCGCAAGGCTCGACGAATCGTTGCCTGTTCATCGCTGGAACCTGCGACCCGATCTCAGGTTTTCCAGCTGCGAATTACATCCAGCTGGACACGCCGACCGCCATTGCCTCGGCGACGGCTTATGTTCTCAAACACACGACCTTTAATGCATACGAATTCAACGCAACCGCGATAACGCAATTCAATAACAATCTCACTGCTGGGAGTTTCAACGGCAGTGCGGCGCAATTCGACCAGACGCCGACATGGGTGCTTCGTGCGGGTAATTCTTTCGATAATGGGACGGTGCTGAACAGTGGCGGAACGCTCAATCTCGGCAGCGCCAATGCCACGGTAAGCCAAGCGGGAGCTTTAACGGTTACAGGGTTCACTTGTTCGGGAAGCCCGTGCCCCGCTAGTGGAATAACCTATCCGAGTGGCACGGGCATTCCGCAAGTTATTAGCGGGACTTCATGGGGAACCACGATTTCTCCGGGAACTGGAGTAGTGACCGCGCTCGGCGCTGCGACGAACGCTACAGGAGGATTGGTTACTTATTCCGGCGCTCTCGGCACGCCCACTTCCGGTGTGGTCACTAACTTGACGGGGACCGGGGCGTTCAATACTTCAGGAACGGCGGCTAACCTGTCGGGTACTCCGGCGCTGCCGAGCGGCACGACGGCCACAACGCAAAGCAGCAGTGATTCCTCGACTAAAATCGCCACTACTGCGGGAGTATTCAGCGTTTTCAATACGAACTTTGGGCTAAGCAGTTACACGGGGTCCGGGCTGGCTGCCGATAACATATTTCAGCCTGTCGGTTCAGCGAATGGGGGTATTTATCTGTCTGGTGGTGGTTCGGGCGGAGGTCCCAGCAACCAAAACAACTTTGCAGGTCTGTATCTAGGCACTAATGGCAATGGAGGCGGAGCTACTACCCTGTACAATTTCGCCTACAATCACGGCACGCCTACCACGGCTCTTACCTCGACCAATATTTGTGCCTTTTCCGGAATCACCTGCAATATTCAAGATGGTGGCACCAATCTTTATGCTGGCAACGGCAGCGCTACGGGCGCTTTCAACAACGGCATCACCGCCACAACGCAGGCCGCGAGTGACAACTCCACCAAACTTGAGACCACGGCGGGCACAATAGCCAAACTCGCTGCCCCTCCGGCTATCGGTGGAACCACTCCAAATTCCGCTACGTTTACCGCTCAGACCGTGGGAAACGTGGGAGGAACCACGGGAGCCACGACTTACCTTGGAGCAACCAGCGGCTCGATTGCTTGGGGCTGCACTACGGCGACTTGCGGCACTATAGGGGCCAGTGCAACTGTGTCGGCTGGCGGTTATAGGACCACGACAAATTGCTCTAGTTCTGCATCTCCAGCGGTGTGTGGTTCAGCAGCGGCGGGTACAGTAGCCCTTCCCACGAATGCCGTATCCAGTTCTATCGTGGTGAACACTACCGCCGTTACAGCCAACAGTGAAATCTTCGTTCAGACAGACGACACGCTGGGAACAAAGCTGGGAGTTACCTGCAACTCTACGGTGGCAACTCTCGTTGGCGGTCTGACCATATCGGCGCGATCAGCGGGAGCGTCTTTCACCATCGCTAACAATGTCGCAATTGTGACCAACCCGTTATGCGTGAGTTATACCATCGTGAACTAAATGCGGAAACTCTGGCAAAGGGTCGTGGATTGGGTAATCTTTCAGGCCGCAAAGCTGGCAAACCAAGAACGCAAATGATAAAGAAACTGCTGCTGTTCATTGCGGTTGTGTGTTCGTGCGCCTATGCACAACGCTGGGATTTGGGCGGCCCTATTGCCGGAGTCGTTACCGTCTCGTCCGGCCCAATTCCCTACCTGATTACGATCCCGAACGTGCAATTGAATTGGTGCGAATACCCGGCGAACAGCACGCAAGGCTCGGCCTGCACAAACTATGCGCCAACGTATACGGATTCTACTCTCAGCACTCCATGCTCCAGCACACAACCAATCACGCTTCAAGGCAGCAATATCTGCCAAACCACTAGCGACGTTTTGGGAAATCTCGGCGTCTGGACGCAGGTTGGAACGTATGCCTACACCTTAACCAGCGGCTCTACGGTGTATGGGCCTTTCGCGGTAACCATCGGTGGAGGAGGCGGCGGGGGCGGAGGGATCACTGGTGCCACTTCGGGCGGCGGCTTAGTCGCCACGGGAACAACTCTAGGGCTACTAAAAACATGCACGAATGGCCAAGTAGAGGCGTGGAACGGAACATCTTGGGTGTGCTCCGGCTCTCTGCCTGTAATTATTCCTCCCGTAGTTGGCGACGGAACCACAGATAACGCTTCAATCTTTAGCACGGCTACGGCATCTTGCCCGCAAACCAGTACACAGGTAGGGTGCATTATCGTTCTGCCCTGCGGCCACTTCTATGAGAGTGCAGCTTGGAATATCGGCCTCACGAAAGGCATGGAAATCTGGGGCGGAGGGTCTTTGGGGACGGGAGGGGCCTGCACAGTCATTCAAACTAAAAGTGGAATTGACGGAATGATCGTGGGCAACGGCACGACTGCCAATTCCTCGGGGTTCATCCTCAAGGATGTCGCATTTCAGGACGTGACCGGAAATGGATTATCGGGAATCCACATCGAAGCCACGCGAGATTTCTTGCTGACCAATGTGGCGGCCTACGGCTACCCGGTGGGCGGCGGATTTAATCTCGATGGCGGCGTAAACTTCACTCAGTTCGGCACGCTAATCAATCCCTATACGTGGATGACAAAGTACGGCATTTTCACGACTGGAAAAACTGCTTCCATTACCGTACTGGGCGGAGAGTTTAATTGTCAGAATGCCGGATCGACCGACGTGATTGCGGGATCGCGTGGTATCGACATTGGCGAGAGAAATCACACGGCCTCGACAGGAACCGGCTCGGAATGGTCTGTAGATGTGCAGTCGCAAAACTGCGAAGGCGGCATCTCGGTATACAACGGCGGCGCAAATAAATTCAAAGGCAAGGCGCTCGAAAATACAGTCCTCTCCAGAGGAAGCAATACCTTTGGCGTAAAGGTCGATGGCGACACGCAATCCCTGACCACTGGAAACACATTTGAAGGGATTCAAGTCAACCGGGCCGCGATTGGAATTAATCTTTCTCCCTTTGCGAATTATACTGTCTTCGACCCGCCACCGATCTTCACTGGGACCAATGGCGTCGATGTAGTGGAAGATGCCAACGCCTACGCGACAACGGTTCTTAAGCCTTCAAAGGAATTGACGGGATGGAATACCAACGTTTCCGCGTGTTCGCGTGCTTCCAATGTGGTAACCTGCACAACCTACGCGAACTCAGACAACGGGAATCTGGGCACGCAGTCCGGAACATTGCTTACGCTTTCCAACTCTACTGGCGGTACGACCTCATTCAATGGCACGTTTCCGGCCACGTGCTCGACAAACGACGCAACGGGAGTCAGCACTTGCACTTGGAGTCAGACGGGCGCGAATGAAAGCGCGACGATTAATCCCTATCCAGCGGGCTGCAATGGCGCAGGAACCTGCCTCCAGCCCCAATCGACGGTGCTTAATTCTGGCGTTGGAGTGCTTGTAATCACCGGAGAGCAGATCACCCAAAATCAAACTTTCCAAGGCGTCTCGAACTGCCCCATCCTTGGACTCTCGGGAACAGCGACAACCTGCTTTGACGGAACCTATTTTGATCTAATCGAAAACAACGGCGGCGTCCTGCATCTCTCGGATGGGCCTTCGATTCGACTAACAGGCACGACGACGAATACTTACACACCGCAGCCCACGACGACGGCAGGGTATGGAGTGGCCAGCGTTCCGAATTGCTCCGCGCTCTTAGTGCCAAATCCGCAGACCGCCGTCCCTTGCCCAAGTTCAGATGACAAAGGCAAAGCAGCGGCGACGAATACGAATGGCACGACAGTCTGCTTGCCGATCCCCGGCGTAGCGAATGGCTATCCGCCGAATTACACATGGAGTCCTTCATTTGCGCCCTCGACCGGGCCGAACTACCTCTCAGTAACCCCTCCGGGCCAAACGTCGCTGTACGGGCAGCAATGCGGCGGCGCGAGTGGAGTCACGCTTGACGGCCTAACCGCCCCAAGGAATCTTTCGATTCAACAAGGCGTGACCCTATGGACGGATGGAAATAACTGGTTTACGGAGCCGGGCAATCCTTCAATCCCCTTGGATCAAGTGGCGGCGGCGCTCTCGAATGTGAATATCAATCTGCTGGCTGGAAGCTGGTTGAGTTCGACCTCAGCCGGGAACAATGGTGGAAGCATCGCAGTCACGGGCGGAAATACGAATGATTCAACGGGGACGGGTGGCAACGCAATCCTGCAAACCGGGCATGCGCCAGCGTCGGGGAAAAATGGCAGCGTAAAAATCATTCAGACATTTGAAGCAGGAGCCTCGACTACGGGCAAAGAAGGTTCTATTGCCCGATTCTGCCAGAACTTCTCATCGGATTGCTCTAGCGGCGTCTTAGTTCAAGCCAATGCAGTCAGAATCACGATCTCGGATTCAGGGGATACGAATGGCGCAATCGGCATCGTCTACGCTGGCTCATCCATCGGCAACCCGACTGACATTCAGATTGGCGGCTTGTATCCCACGGCTCTGACAGAAAGCTCTTGCGATCTCACGACAAACAAGTTCTACCTGATTTCGCAAGTCTCTTCGTCAGTAAATGGACGCGGCTACTGCTCGGGGACGGACGGACCTTTGCGAGTTGGATTGGTCGCAGGCGCAACCACGGGAACCTGCAATACTTCGACTCCATGCCAAGTACCGATCCTGATTGCGGCTTCCGGCAGTGGATCGGGGAGCACGAATTTCACCGCTGGCGGCGATCTCTCAGGCTCGAACACTTCGCAGGAAGTAACGGGCATCCTCTCGCATAATCTGCCTACTCTTGCTATCGGCGGACTTTGCTGGACTGGCTCGGCCCTCACATGGGGATCGTGCAGCACGAGTTCTATCACCATCAATAACGGTACGGGAATCACTGGCGGTGGCACGGGATCGACCTTCACGCTCTCACTGACGGCTCCGGCTGTCTTAAATAATCAGGTCAACACATTCGGCGCGTTCCTGCAAACCTTCCAAGGTAACATTCTTTTGACTCCCGGCTCTGATCCCGGAAGCCCGTCTACGGGGCAAGTCTGGTATGCGACTTCTGGAGGATTGTCTTATTACGACGGCACGACCAAGCAGCGAGTCATGAACACGCTAACTCCAGTGACATTAGCGCAAAATAATCTCTCTGGTGCGGCCAACGGAACGTTGCCATATGTAACTGGCGGAGCGTTCGCAGCCCTCCCTATCGGCGGCACGGGCTATTTGATGAATGTCACAGGGTCGGGCCTGCCGGGATGGAACTCTAATCTTGTTTGGTCTACCGGAAACCTCAGCGTCAATGGCACAGTGACGGCTACTAGCTTTATCGGAACCGGCCCTTACTACCTCAAAACGACTTATCCCTCGGGCAGCGTCACGCCAACCGCAGGGCAATCGGCTTTCGCGGTCTCCAGTGATACGAACTGGTATCTAAGCGTCAACGGTGGAACGTTTGGGCAGATTCCTTTTTATCCCACGGGGCAAGTTGCGGCGGATCAAATCGTAGTCGGACTCTCTGCTGGGGTCTATGAAACGCTGACTTTCCCGGCGTGCGCCGATACAGGCGGAAACCATCTTAACTATACCCACTCGGGTGGGATTACTTGCGGGACTTCGGGCGGGGGCGGCTCTGGAGTAATTACGGGCTACTGCGACACGACAAAGGCCACGGGCGCGAACGCAGGACTGAGAATTGCCGCGTGCCTTGCAACCTCTGGAGTTGTCGTCGCGGATGCTTCTGGAGAGACGGCTACTCTAACATTCTCAACCTCTCTAACAATGACCTCAACTACGGGGCAAGTCGTTATTCTTCCTCCGGCCACAATCGTCGAAGGCTCTGGAAACACGATTAACATCTCAGGAAATCACAATATCATCGAGTGTAACGAATGGCGCTCCTGCACTTTGGACGGCTCGACCAACGGAGCTTTAGGAACAGTCAACATTACCAGCGGAAAAGACTCTCACATCCTAGGAGTCGCAATTAAGGGAGGGTCGTTAACTAATCAGGCGGGCACAGAAGTCACGATGTCCGGAGCCTATCA
Source organism: Terriglobales bacterium (assembly GCA_035601995.1). Classification (GTDB taxonomy): domain Bacteria; phylum Acidobacteriota; class Terriglobia; order Terriglobales; family Acidobacteriaceae; genus JABDBE01. The sequence continues at coordinate 15,423 of DATNNE010000164.1, read as the reverse complement.
TACGTTCGAGCATGGCTCCGTAGACTTCGCGGGGTCGTTCGGAGTTTCGCAGGCGAACTGCTACCGCTGCAAGACGATTGATTCGCACTTCAATCATTCGGTCAAGGCCGCGTGGGGCGTCAATACAGGCACGATCAATTTGAGCGCGATGAGCGGCTCGGGAACTTTGGCGACAGCAACCACTTCCGCCGCGTCTCTCGTGGGTTCCACAGGCAATCAAATGCAGGTCGCTGTGGGCACGTGTTCAGACACCACTTACAACGGCCAGTTTCAGGCGACTTCAACCGGAACGACTTCGTTCACTTACAACACCTTGACTTCGGTGGTTTCCGGCTCTCCCACAGGTTGCACGTATACGGTCCCGTCCGTAGGCAATGAATTTCTCGACAACAAAGGCGCGAATAATAACACTGTAGACACAGGCGATGCGGAAGTAGGAATTACGTCTTCTGGTGGACTCGGACTCACAGACGGCACAATCATCAGGGGTAATTATTTCTATAACGATCTCCCGGTCTGCAATGGAGATACTACGGGCGCGACGGCTCTGGCAGTAACTTCCATCGTGATCTCCGGTACGACAGCTACAGCAACAGTGCCAATCAATCCGAATCTGATTACCAGCCCGGTTGCTTCCACGGTGGTCATCGCGGGCGCGACTACGACGGGCGGATCAATCAACGGAAATCAAACCATCGTAACGGCATCTTCGACTCAATTTACCTTCACCACGTCCGTAGGCTCTCAAACAGCGACGGGAACCATCACCTACGTTGTCGCGGGGCATGGCACAAATGCTCACGGATGTTCAGAGATGTACCAGATGACAGACAAAGCTACGGCTACGGAGTTTGCCGGAAATGAAGGACTGAACTCTTGGCGCGAGATGTTCGCAACTTCTGGTACCGGAAATCGAATCCACGACAATAAGTGCGTGAACCCGAATGCGATCAATGGCGGCAATGGCTGCTTTATGATGAGCGTCACCCATAACGGAGGCTTGGAAACGCAGGGTTATTTCGGCGATTCCACCTTCACCCACAACACTGCGGTCTTGACGAACTCTCTGACGACGCCCTATTGCTATTCAATTCAGTTAGGCACAGGCGTAACTAATATCGTCGAGCAAAACATCGTTATTGCCGACAACATTTGCGATTCGACTGGCGGGGGAAGCTTCGCGCAAGGAATTCGTAATTACGATCCCTCAACAGCCGGAACCCTGACCATCACAAATGTGGATTTCCACGATAATCAGATGTTTGCGACGGCTCCCACGCAATTCTCCGTTACGGGTGGCGGAGTCACGGTAGTAGGTGCCCCAAGATCGGCGAATAATTCCACGGGTACTCCGACCTGCACATTTACCAGCGGTGGCGGGACTTCCCCGGCCTGCACTCTGGATACGGGAAGCTCCGACACTTCTGGCATCATCATCGCCACGACGGGAAGCGGCTCCCCGGCAGGAACGGGGACAATTACTCTGACTTTCACCGTTCCGCAGGGCTACAACAAGCCTTCCTGCACCTATACCGCTTCGGATGCGGGCGCGGGAGCATGGAATGGAATCGCCGTGCTAAAAGATAAAACCCCGACAACTGCCAGTGATCTGTTCACTTGGACGAATGGCACAACGCCTACGGCCTTGACGGCCTCAACCGCTTATTGGCTGAATTATCACTGTGGCCCGAAATAATGCGGAAATGGTTTCTCACTCTCGCCTTCGTTGGGATGTGGCTTTGGCTATGTGATATTTGCCCAGCAGCGGCGCGTTACAATTCGCTTTATTTGGCCGTGACTTGTCTTGTATTTTCGCGCAAGGCCATGCGAACCTCGCTGGCGATCCCCTCTGACATACTCAGCGCGAATCTGCCGCACCTGATCTTCTGTCAATTTCACGTTACAAGCATACTTGCCTCGTTCGCGGGAGTGTTGCTCATTCTCAAGACGTGTACCCGGTTCTATGTGGCGCGGATTGAAGCACAAGGCCACATCGCAAGCGTGCATCCCTTCTGGCTCTGGCCACTTGCCATAAGTGAAAAAATAGGCCAGACGGTGAACTCCATATCGCTTGTTCTTATACCAAATCACGCCATAGGCTTTGCGGCGGGCGAACGGCCAGAGCAAACATTCGTCAGAATTATGTGCGGCAAGCGCCTTAAGGAACCACTGGAGTCGCTTGTCTCGGGGATTAGTGGTAGACTTCTTTGTCATCTTCGCTCCTTCATAGCGAGGGTGTTGGGCGCTCGGCTGTGTCAGGCAGTCAAGCGCCCACTGATTCTAGCACAACTGCTTTGTCTTGCAAGCCTTCCTTGTCTCTCGCAAACGGTAACCTTTACAAACTTAGACGACACTTTGACGGGTTGGCAAAATCCGCCTTGCAGTAACCTCAATCCGGCTGGAAGTCTGTGCGCTGGAGGCTCCGGAACTCCTACCTCGCTCCCGACGCAGACCATCAATAATAATTCAGGGACATGTGCATCGCTTGATGGTGCGGCCATGCAAGTCACGCTTGTTGGCCAGTCTGGACTGTCCAGCGGACAGACGACAAATGTACTGTGGCCGTGGAAAGGAGGAATCCAGAATTACGCCTCGCACTTCATAGGCATTTACCACGTTTGCTATCCGAGTGTTTCTAATATCCAATCCTCGGAGAAAGATCAATTCCAGTTCAATTCCGGCCAGCGTTTTATGATGGGTTCGCAATGCGAATCCCCGACGCTCGGCAACGGCAAGTGGGATATCTGGAATCAAGCGGCGAACTCAGGCGGAGGGGCGTGGGTCGCTACCGCAGTACCGTGCCAGATTCTCACCACGGCAGCAGTGTGGCACACGATTGTTTGGGTCACGCACAGAGATCCCATCGGCAGCACAAACTGCTCCGGCCAGCCCTGCATGTACTATGACTCCCTGACTGTCGATGGCACGGTATACACGGGATTCCCAGCCGAGCCTTCCTTCCCGAACTCAGAAGGAGACAACTCCGGCATCCAAACGCAATTGGACGTGAGCGCAGCGGGCGGATCGGCAACCGAAGTCTTGGATGAATTCTCTTTCACCGAAAGTTCTACAGCTTGGGCCAGTGTACTCAGTCCATCCCGCGCAATCGATTTTTCTCAGGCGGGAGCAGCTCACATTAACGATGCCCGAACGCAATGCGTGACAACAGCTTGCGCGACCGTCACCGGAGGCACCGTAACGGCAGCTTCCATTAACGCCGCAATCGTCTCAGCGCCTGCTAATACCTACGTCCTCCTTCCCGCTGGCAGTTTCGCTCCTACGGGTCAGATTATCGGCAAAAGCAACGTGACTTTGCGTGGCGCGGGCGCGGCATCGACTTTCCTTGTTCCGACAGGCTCTTCCGGCTCCAGTAATTGCAATAACACGCAAATCTGTGCTGGGCCTGTGGATAACAACTATGCGGGAGGGCCCTCGAATACGGCCACATGGACAGGCACCAACGGTGTCTCAGGAACTTATACACAAGCCGCAACCTCAATCATCCTCAGCAGCAAGACGAATCTCGCGGTCGGCAACCCTATCATTCTGGATCAGATCGACGATCAATCGGACACCGGAAATCTCTATGCGGGTTGTGAGATCGGGGGGAATACCACGGGCGGCGACCATTCTGCCGCGTGTTATCAAGGTGCTGGGCCGAATGGGTTTGAACGGGGCAGTACCGCCTTGGGCACGATTCGCGGCCAGCAGCAAATCGTCAACGTAACCAGTATCACAGGGACAGGGCCGTACACGATAGGAATCACGCCGGGCATTTATGCGCCAAACTGGAGAACATCGCAGACTCCGGGCGCATGGTGGCCCACAAGTCCCGTGCAGAACTTCGGCGTCGAAAACCTCTCTATGGACGTGACCAGTACGAATGCCTATCCGATCACGCTCTATAACTGCACTGGATGCTGGGTCAAAGGGGTTCGCACAGTCACAAATGTAAGTGGCGGGCAAAATTGGGCGCATGTTCAGCTTGCCGTCTGTAATCACTGCACAGTGAGAGACTCCTACCACTTTGGCAACATAGGAGATGATTATGGATACTCCGTTTTCGTCGGGTCCGACGATCTGTTCGAGAATAATATCGGCCAGTTCCCAGCCGAGGCTTTCTTTTGCAATTCCGATTGTGAAGGTTCGGTAGCCACTTACAACTTTAGCAGCAACCCGTACTATGGAGCCTCCGCAAACTGGCTAAGTCAGGGCGATGAATTTCACGGCGTGCAACTCTACACGTTAGAAGAGGGCAATATCGGCGCGGGACTTTATGCCGACAGCTTCCATGGGACGCATGTCTTCAATAATCAATTCAGGAATCGCTGGGACGGCCATCAGCAGAACAATGGGCAGCCGACTTCCTCGAACACGATAGCCCTAAGACTGAATCCGGGAACTCGCTACAATAACGCCATTGGCAATATCTTTGGCACCTGCACCGCAGGGTCGATGGTCGCTTGCACGGCGGCTTACCATACGAGCTACAAATCCCTTTCGACGGCAACTTCGATTTACAACTCCGTCATCGATTCCGGGGCTTACCCTGAAACCGGGACGCAAGACGCCTTAGTCAACACGACGAGCATGTTCTGGGGCAACTGGGATGTAGTGAGCAAAGCCGCTCGATTCTGCGGATCGGGAACCTTGCCGTCTTATTGCGGAGGACTTTCAGAAGTGCCCTACACGGGCCTTCCAAGCGCCCTGTACGAGAATCCCGTTCCAGCCTCTACTTCCCTGCCTCCGTCGTTTATTTACTCAGCCAAGCCCTCTTGGTGGCCCGCTGGCATACCTTGGCCGAACATCGGGCCAGATGTGACTGGAGGAACGGAAGGGCAGTGTTCTGGAGGAGTCGCGGATGGGGCAGAAGTCACTCAATCCTCGCAGTGCGGCACAGGCACTTTCATCCCGGATGCGATGGTCTATCCCAATGCGGCTATGCTTTGTTACTACGGGATGGGCGGCACGGCCTTAGGGACTGGGGCGGCGCTCAACGGGTTTACGTCCACAACTTCCGGATGCGGGTATCTCAGCGTCGATTCAGGGTTGCCGCAAGCAAATCTTTCAGTCACGACTTTGACATTCGCCGCACAGCTTGCGGGCACAACTTCCGCTACTCAGGCCGTGACGCTCTCGAACGGCGGATCGTCAACGCTGGTTATTTCTGGAATCGCTGAGACGAATGCCGGAATATTCATCCCGAGCGATAACTGTCCGAGTAACTTGGCGGCTGGCGCACAGTGCCAAATCACGGTCAAGTTTGCTCCTACTTATCCTGCGCCACAGTCTGCCACGATCAGCGTCGAATCGAACGCGGCCTCAAGTCCCAATGTCATTACGATTACTGGCTTAGGTACATGTAATGGAATGTGTTTGGGCGGCCCTCATCCGAAACGGCAACTCAATACGTTCGGAGCGCCCCTGAATTCCAGTGCTCCCGGCTACTCTCATTATCTTTCGATTCTTACCGGCAACACGGCGGGCCAGTACGATACGGGAGCGACCTATGCCCTCCCCGCGAGTTGTGTGGGTTCCTGTACAGCGGGGAACGCCACTTTCATGGATCAAGGTTCATCGTTCCCCATAATGAACTTCTCTTCTTTTGATCCAATGGTCGATCTGACCGCAAGTTACGGGCGGATAAATAACATTATTCTCTACACGTCTTCCTACAATGGGGGCGGGGGCGGGAATTCTATGGTCCCGGCCTACATCTTCTCGCAGGCGTGGGCGGATAAACTGGCTCTCGATGGCGTGACGATGAATCCGATTCTGACTCGGCAGAATTCTGCCTATTATCCGCCGAGTGATTACATCTACATCGCGTCATCTGCTCAATACTGGCGTATGACGCAAACGACATGCTCTAACCCTCGCGGTGATGGCGACACGCACGACATCGAATGCAAGACAGGAACCTCTCAGCCCGCTTGCTTCACAAACGCAGCCGGAGGAAAAGGGACTTCACCCTGTACCGATGGCACGGGAGTCAACGCAGCCGTCTGGACTCTAACCGCTTCTTCCGGCCTTCACGCCCCGCCCCTTGATGGTTTCTGCGGAGCCAGCTACAGCGTTCCACAATGTAATTCGCTTCCTGTTCTTTCGGTTTCCGCGATCTCGGGCGGTTCGGCAACCTTCACCACGAATACGGTGCCTTACTATCCAACTGGAACGGCCATTGTCACAAATATCACCACGGGCGGATTCTCGGACTACACCTGTGCCTCGGGCTGCACGGTCACTGGGGTAGGCACAAATACAGTCACAATTTCGGGCCTTAGTGGCTCGGACGCGGGCGGGTCGGTAGCGGGAACCATGTCTGGGGACATGGCCATCAATATCAACTCGCCCAACTCTCCCACGACCGCTGTACTTGCGACGACGTTACCCGTGCCGTGGGAGCTTCCCCGCCGCGTTTGGCAAAACACCCTGTTTCAGCAGATGGCTTTACACTATGCCAACTCCATCGGCTATTTGGGGATGGGCTTGACCAAAGGCGGGGAGTCGTCGCAGGACTGCACTATCGCTTGTCCCTTCGAGTCCGCGAATGAATATCTGAGCTATGAAAAGATTGAATATCAATTCGAGGGCGCCAACGGCGTAGGAACCTCATTTGCAGGGCGCGGGAACCTAAATACAAATCCCAACGTCGAAGCAACCTACATGTTCGCCAACAATGTTGGGCCGGATAACAACGCTTTGCAAGCGAACTGGCTTTTCAGCATTGGGTGCAATGGTGGCGTGCCTCCGAACGGAGATTTGTACCACGGCGGAAATTTTCTTTTGCTGGCGACAACGGTTTGGAACTCTCCAATGCCCAACGGCCAGTATGGCGTCATCACAGTCCAAACTTCGCAGGACTCGACTCCGGGATCGACTCCGGGGGCTTGTTATATCGGAGGGAATGCGGCGGGACTAGGGAGTTGTTCACAAAGCTCTTGCTCGTGTTCAACTGGCGGCACCGTAGGAGCAATGTCCGCAGACGCCTCATGTACTAACCCTCCGGCATTCCCAGCGCCAAATGGCTATCCCGGAAATCTTCCGGCGATGCAGCCCTATACAAATAACGTAGAAGAGTACTTCTGCGATACGGCGTTGGCGGAAGATTCTACTTATCCGCTGCCCACTGGAATCTGCCCAACTTCTTACCCGCAAGCGACGTGGCAAGCGCCCTACAAAGCGGCGCAGCAGACTTATATCGGCGCTTCGACAGGGACTGCTCCGGTCTTCACCAGTGCGCCTCTGGCAACGTTTACGGTGAATCTCGCGGCTAATTGCCCGTCAATCAATTGTTTCGCGGTGACGGCGACAGGCAGTCCCACGCCAACATTCACATTGACGGGCGGCACTCTCCCTTCGGGTGTGACGTTTGTAGATAACGGGAACGGCTCTGCGACCTTGAGCGGCGATCCCACTGTAGCGGCCATTACAACGTTGCAGTTCACGGCGACGAATTCGGCAGGCTCGGCGAATCAGGCGTTTGTTTTGACGATGGTAGGCGGGAATACTCAGGGCTGCGCCCCGAACTCAGGGTGCACTTCTGGAAATTTCACCTTCTCATTCACTGGCGGCGCAACAAGTCTGATTACGCTTCCGCAGAACTGGGTAAACAATTTAGAGTATGTGGGCACGACGACAAATACGATAAACTTCCCTGCAACGCTCACAGGAGGAAACTGGATATGCGGGACGACTCATTACGGAGCGTACACGGCGAACAGCCTCAGCAGTCTGAATCAGGCGATAGCGGATGCGGAAACGTGCAGAACGGCGAATGGCAGCGGGACGACAATCAATATTCCACCGGGACTATTCACCGCAACATCGGGCCTGCTCCTACCGCAGACGACGGGCGATTCCTCGAACAATTTTATTATCCTTACGTCAACCTCGCCCCTTACTATTGGTCAAACAGCGTGCTCCCACGGAATCCAAGATAACCTCTCCGCCTCGACTCAACCCGGAATCAGAAATATAGGCTGCGCTGGCACGGCCATGAGCTATCAGTTAGGCCAGACTGTAACGCCAATTTCTTCTGGCGCATTCACTTTGGCCAACGGAACGAATACCAATACGTCGGCCTACAATGATATCGCCTCCCTGTGGACTATCGAATGCTCGGCCACGAACTGCGATGCGATCTCAACCGCTTCTCCAGATGGTAACGGCGTAGCGCCCCACAACTTCGCTCTGCTGAACTTTGAAGCCCGCCCACAGGCAGGACTTGCACAGCCTTCGGCTATTGTGAAGATCGGCCTCGGGACGGAAACCGCGGTATTGCAATTACCAACACACATTCACCTTGGCTACTACTACGTGCATGGCGATTGGGCAGACGGACCTCCGGCAGTAGGAACCAACGTCATTCCGAATGACATTGTTTTCAACTGCAATCAGTGCTCGGCCATGTATGGCTATATCGACAAATCGTTAAGGCCCGCGTCCGAAGGCCACGGGATTTATCTGGGCCTCGCGCAGCAAATCAAGATTAATCACAATTGGGTAGAAGGCCAGTCCATAGGACTTTTTGCCGGAGGGTACTCGGCGGCAATTCCGATTACAAACTTTCTCGTTTCGGACATCGAAGATCGGGCGAATCGCTACACCTATCCCTATGCATGGTTAGGGGCAACGGCTCCGACGCAAGGTTCTTATGTGAGAAAGAATGCCCATGAATTCAAGGTCGGAACTCGCATCGTTCATGACGGCAATATTGACGAAAACGTAGACGACTCTGGCGCTCAAGGCGGACTCGTTCTTTCGTGGAAAACCGATAACATTTCTTCCGGGACAGGCTCCAACTTCTGGGTAGCGCAGAACAATACGACGATCACCAATAATCTGATTCGCTCTTCCTGCAACGGAGTGAGCTTAGGTTCGCGTTCGGCATCAGGTTCTGGCAATGGTGGCGGCGTCACGCTTCCGGCGCAACTCTACAATTACTCGAATAACCTGATGCAGAATGTGAGCGTAAACAATCCGGGCTGCGGAGGAGTCGGGACTTCTGGGCCTCAGTACGGTTTCAGAATCGCAGGGGCGACGAATACCTGGACCGCAACAGCTTCGCGAGATGTCACGGGCACGATAGCCATATTGACCCTAACCAGTGCGGCAGGTCTCACGCAAAGCGATCAAAACATCGGTGACCCGGTAGCCGTCCTGAATTGTGCCGATGCGACATTCAATACCAGCCCTTCGGCAATGGGACCACTGGCGCTCACAGGAACCAACCCTACGGGCCTCACAGTGGTTTATGCCAACGCAGGAACGCCCTCAGCGACCACGACAGGCTGCACCTTCTCAAATAACCAAGGCTGGACTGAAAATGTCATCTATAACCACAATACAAATATCTTGGGCACGCAAGGCCAAGATCCATACAGCCCTACGTCTGGCGGAACGAATCCGTTCTCACTTTCTCGCGGCCTCTCTCTGGCCAACTCCATTATCGTGAATGGCGGAGCCAATTCAGTCTATGCCGAAGGCACCAGAACAGAAACAAAGGCATTCGATCCCTCTACCCTGAGTTTCAACAATCTACTGATTACGGGCCGCTCTGCAATCACCTGTCCGGGCTTCACTGGAGCTTCCTGCTACACGCAATATCCGGGCACGATCTCGCCGCCCACAAACGTCTACGTCACGCCTACGGCGAATTGCACTGGCTCTAGTCCAACTTCGGGATGTGCGGGATTTACGGGCGTAATGAGCACTTCGAGCATTCCGGCGTTTTTGAACGACTGGCACAGTTGGAGTTTGGTGTCGGGCAGCACTTACGCGGCAGGGAATGCGGGGCAGGCGACGGATGGCACTTCGCTAGGGTTCGCTCCGAATTTGATTGACTCTGCCCAAACCAACAATCAATATACATGCAGTAACCCGTGTGGGAGCGGACCTTATGCTGATCATTAACTTGCAGCAAATTCGCGGCGTAGATGTTGAGTGCCATGTGGATGCCGACTATATTCTGCAAATCACATCCAACCTGTCCGAAGATGCTACTGCCGCTTTTGTAACCAGCACAAGGGAGCCGTGGGAACTGGGGCTGACGGAACCGCCCGAGGCTATTTGCATCAATCCGAATCGTTGCAACTTTGGAGACTGCATGAAACTAAGACTCTTCTCTCTCGCCCTGTTATCGGTATTTCTTGCGTTGCCGGCTTTCGCTGCCGCCCAAGGTCAAGGCCAGACAACCACGGGGAATTTTACCTTCACCTTTGTGCAGCAGCTTGTTTGGGCAAATGCGACCGCAGGAGGAAATATTGTCTGCACGCCCGCGCAAATCCTTGCCTTGTGCAACATTCAGGCCGTGCCGAATACCGCTGTGACTGTCACGTTGGCAGTTAGCGGAGGGACAGCGCCATACACGTGGAGTGCGGTTAAACTTCCCGCTGGCGTAACGCTCGGCAACTCTACCGGGTTGACTAACACCTTAACGCTTGCGGCATCGGCGACTGATCCTTGCAGCGGCACGGGAACCTGTTTGAGCATCACGGTGACAGACTCTTCGATTGTGGCGCAAATGCTGGAATTTAAGCTAACCCCGCAGGAGAATAAGGTTGCGATTTTAGTGCCTCCGGGAACGAACTTTGTCCGTGCAAATAATGTGCAGATTCCAGTAAAGTAAGGCGCAAAGGAGAACCATGAATTCATTCGTTCAGAAGCTCGTTACCCTCTATTCCGCGAACGGCAAATTCCATAGTTTTGTCGTCGCACTTGAAGTTGGAGCATCCAGCGGCTTGACTTCCTACGGGGGCGGATTGCCGACAAATAAGGCATCTTTGATTGCCGCCGGCCTATTTGTGGGCGGATTTATTTGGGGATCGGTGAAGGGCTGGCTGCGAAACAATGTGGCGATTGCCTCAGTACAGGGTACGGGCGCAACCAAGACTCAGGCGCAGGCGGTAGCGGCTACGGCAGCAGTGAATTCGCAGAAGTAATCTCTCGGGGGCGGGAGAACAGCGGAGCGCGATGGATGCTATGCTTTCTGCAATACTCGTTGACGGCGTGGTCAACCCGTGGTGGGTATTCGCCGCATCCAGCATATTTCTTGCTGTTGTGGCTGGTGTTGCTACTAATTATCTGGTTGAGCGTTTTAAGCGCCGCTGGGATAAGGATGACCATGCGGAGGAGAAAGAAAAGACAGGAGTACAGACAAGCATTGCTCAACTCGGTCTCCGTCTTGCTGAAGAGACCGATCGAAGAGAAAAAGCCGAGCGCGATCTCCATGACAAGTGCGAATCCCTGGGCCGCGACATATCGCAGATACGCGAGGTCTTTAGCAACTTTCTCGGTAGGAGCAATCTTCCATGCCCGCAATGGAATAAGGAAAAATGATGGGATTGCGCGATACGCGCCAATCTTATTTGTGGCCCTCTGCTCTGGCTTGATGGTCTATGCGTTCACGGGGCATCATTACGAGACGGTGACAGAGCACAATATCAAGGTTCTCCGGCAGATCGGCCCGAACGAATGGATGATGACCGACGATGAAGAAGGCAAGTTCCGCTACCGGGGCTGCGACGATTTTCCGAATAATAGCGTGATTTGGGTTGGCTATGTTGCAGATCACGCGAAATGGGAAGAGCAGGGCGCTTGCAAGAGCATCCGCCGCGCCGATCTCGGATTTTGGTGGGCAGTAGATGGAAATGACGATGTGCGGAGGATTACGCCATGAGTGGACCCCCAGACAAGTGGAGCAAAACGCAAATGTCCACCACTTCGGACCCGAATGCTCAGACGAGCAATTGGGTGCTCAACTGGTTGAATAACAATTTTCCCATCAATGGCGCTTTCGCTGCCGTTTGTAGCGATGGCACCTTCTTGTTCGGCGGCTACTACAGTTAACGGTAGGTTCGATTGAGCGCTACTCCGCCAACCGAGATATACGTCACCCTCCCGGTCGTCCAGTTTATCGACCGGGAGATCGGCCATTTGGGGGAGAAGACTACGCTGCGCGCCGATCTGGAAGCAATGGCGGTCAGGTTGAATCATTTGGAAATTCTGCGGCGATTAGATGAGTTAAACCACGCTCACGTTCAGGCAACAGCCGACAAGCAAGAGCTGCTCCCAAGGCAGTTATTTGAACAGTTCACCAACGATAACGCGAAGTGGCGGGAGGCAGTAACGAAGTCGATCAGCGAGTCCGTAGGCTCTAACCGCACACTGATTGTCGTGGTAGGCTTCATCTTCACTGCTATCACGATCCTGATGAGATTTTTGAAATGAACGAAGCGGAGAGAGCCGAGAAGCGCCGCATTATTCTCAGAACCATCGAGAAGAAAGAGAACGCCAAACCTACAAATCCGTCGCTGATTCACGTGATTGATGCGGAGATCAAGCGACTGCTGGCGGAGCTAGATAATCTGGAAAAGGGGCTGATGTGAATTACAAAGAAATGCTCCAAAACTCGCTTCCGGGATGGAATGGCAGACTCGCGGCACACCACGTGAGTTACCTCGGAGACGGGCACGTTCATCGGGCCGTACCTTACAATCCGCTCGATCCCAAAGTTGTCGCCACGAAGCTTGCCCTAATGCAGTCCGTCGGTATCGACGTTGTAATCAGTACGTGGCAGGGAATTTATGCGCCAGAGTCGAATAGCGACACCATTCTCATGGCGAAGATGTGTGCCGAAGTCGGAATGCAGCACGCCCTGCTTCTGGACCCGTGGTGCGCTAAACTTGGGCCGCCCAACGGAGTAGTGACCGCACCCTCGACGCAGAACGTCATCGACTCCTTGAGCGCGTCTTCCGCAATCCTGAACGCTTCGAGCTACGTGCCAGAGAAATTTATCCTCGATTTCAATACAGGCGCGAATCTCGGCACACTGGCCAAACAGTTTCCGCAGTACGACTTTCTCGCCCAAGGCGCCGGCTTTAGCTGGATCAGCATCCCGCCGAATCTTACCCCAGATAATCCCGCCTGCAATGCCGCTAGCGTGGCGAATTTGAAATCCCAGCACTCCAACCCTGCCATGAAGGTTGCGAGCTTCTGTATGGGCTTTAATGACGCAGGAATGCCCCTCCCAGCGAATGTGCAGAGCATGACAGCGTTCCTCGCGGCGGGCGGGAAGCGAGATTGGACTCAAAGCGTGTGGGGAGGGCCTGCCCGAATCCTCTACAGCTATGAGGGCGAGTTCGCTCAGCAGCAAATAGCGACGATTCCTCCGAATGTGCCTATTGTGGCCTTGGTCACGTGGGACGACGTAGATGAATGCACCGCCATAGAGCCGAAGGTGGCTGAGGCTGCCGGAGTGAACTGGGCAACGCTATGAGTTGGGAAGATTTCGACAAATCGTGCGCCGCGCTCTGTATTTGGAGAGAAGGCCGAGGCGAAGGTCATGACGGAATGCGGGCAGTCGCTCACGTGATTAATAACCGGGCCATCGCGCAAAAGAAGTCATGGGCGCAGATCGTCTACGCCAGACTACAGTTTTCTTCCATGACCTATTGGAACGATCCACAGTTGACAAATGTCCCGGTCGTGCCAGACCCACAGTTTGCGGATGCGTGGCAGATTGTCGAGGCGGTTGCAGCAGGCACGGATGACGACCTCACGCAGGGCGCTACGAGTTACTATGCCACGACAATAGAGCCTCCAGCTTGGGCAGAAAGTATGACCAAGACGGTGCAGATTGGGCGGCAGATATTCTATAAGAGTTGACTTTCCTCTCTCTTGCGCCTATAAAGGTCGGCAACAGTTGTTTGGGAAAAAGCAAGCCGGAGCCGCTACTTCCCGTCCCGCAACGGGCGGCTCCGGTGAAGGTTTTATAAATTCATAGACTTTTACGACGGAATGTCGTGACGATCTTCCACAAACAGCAAGGCCGTTGTACCGAAAGAGAGTATCACCGGACATTTTCGTCCCCGAGGCGGCTGAGGGTAAAGGGGGCCGACACGTGATCCTGCTACTGGGCTGTCGCAGAGGACCGGCGAAACGGGAATTCCAGCCTCAGATGGCTCTCTCTAGGTGGCCGAGCGCATAATGCAGCACGACCCCGCGAAGAGTTAAACGACAGCACTCTTCGCGGACAATTCAAGGAGAGCTTATGCGAACATTTCAGCGACTCTGCCTTCTCGTAATCCTAGTCAATCTGCTTGTCTTCGCCCTCGGGTGCACCGCCAATTGGATCGGCGAAGCAAGCTCCATTCTGCAAACATTGATTCCCGCCGCCGCTGCTTTGCTCGGTTTGCTCGGCACCTTGGGCGTAGGTCCAGCAGTTCTCGCAGCCTTCACAGCATGGAGCACAAAAGCGACCACTTCACTGAATATCGTCGGCCAGTTAGTGCAGGACTACAACAAGGCAGAGGCAACAGCGCAACCGGGAATCTTAGGCCAGATCGACAGCGCGATTACCGCGGTGCTCGACGAATTGCAGCCTTTACTTCCTACCTTGAACGTGAAAGACCCGAAAACCCAGAGTACGATTACGGGCCTGTTTGCTGATTGGGCGCAGGAATTGGAAGCCTTGCTCAATTTAATTCCTGTCATCAAAGGATCGCTGACGCCCGTGCCCGCCGATGCAGTAACAGAACATGAGGAAGTAATGAAGCGCCTCAACAAACTGAAATCGGCGAAGCAGTTCAAGAAAGAACTAAATGCCAAGATCGCCACAGTGAATCCGAAGTTTCAGGTGAAGTAGGATGCGCCATGTGACTCTCATCTTGTGTCTGGCGCTGTTATCGGGATGTGCGGTACAGCGCCGGGTCCACGCCTTCAATGATCGGCAACTGGCTAAATGTGAAGCGAAGTATCCGCCAAGGAACGGGCAAGACCGCTGCCCTGTTCTGAGTTTTCCTGCCTGTGAGCAATCTGGGTTTGGAGAAGTGTGTAGTCAGTGAGGCGGATTAGTTCGAGTTTCTGAAAATGAGCGCATGTCTCCAGTCTTTCCCTCTCGGTATATTCCCAGAGCGTAGATTGTAGCGGTCAATCCTCTCTCGTTCCAGTTTCTTACACGCCATACAAAGGCCGTAAAGTCCTTCTGATCTGAGTTTCCTTTGTGATTCCGCGAACAGTTGCGGATGCTTGTCGCGAGAGCATTTGGAGCAGATCATAGTTGCTTGAGCGAGAGACTACCGTTGTTCTCGATGATCCAGCCTTGGGCCTTAAGCACGCCGATAACATTCTTCGTGCAGTTAGAATAATCCATCCTTAGCGCGGAGGCGATTTGCGTGCGCTTCATGCTGCCCTGTAACTGCAACATTTCCACGGCTTCACGGAGACGCGGAGCGAGTCTGGCCTTGATCGCCGTCCACTTGTCTGCTGAGTCCGTAGTCATAATGACCTGATCGCCGAAGGACGCCTTAAATGCGCCGTACTGCCGCATCAGAATGTTCTTGAGCATATTTAAATCCTCTTGCATCTCAGTCACCTGCGCGCGGAGCATCTCGACTTCGTTGCCTAGATCGGAGCCGGGTT
>DATNNE010000163.1:0-96339 GCA_035601995.1 Terriglobales bacterium | reverse complement strand
GCGAAAGAATACGCCCGAATCCAACAAGCCCAAGCCGCCATCCCCGGCGCCCTGGCAGGAAACTGGCGCGACCTCCGCACCGTCTTCGAATTCGCCGGCATCGACCAACACAACAAGGCCGAGTGCACAGATCCTTCCTTGGGAATCCTTGGCGAAGCCAAGGACTCCGCTGCCTCAGGATGACAGGTGGCGAGGAGGTTCGCAGCGGGTGATTTTGGTTCGGAATCTGTCACCCCAGGCGGTACCCTTCCGCACGCGAAAAGAATGGGGCACTCTTCTAGCATGTGTGAGTTGGAGTTGTCCTTGGAAAGGGTGGGCCACCGTGAGGCCCAGGTTAGCGTCCAAAGAACGGACGCGAACCCGCTGGGCTCGTGCTTGCGTTTGTTTGCGAATTAACCGTGGATTCCTGAAGAAATTGGGGTTATTGTAGAGGCATTCGCCAGTGCCCGGAGGCGTCATGAAGAAACCTGAACCAGACATTTCATCCAACAACAATCGAAGAACTTTTCTGAAGGCCGGTGGAATCATGACCGCTGCCGCGCTCGGCTCCGCCGCTCTTCCGGACGTCGTCAGCGGCCAGTCAGCGCCGCCTTACCGTGCTGCAACCTCAGATTCCATGCCGACGCGGAATCTTGGAAAGACCGGATACAAAGTGGGCATCTTCAGCCTCGGCGGCCAAGCCGCCATCGAGAAGCCCAACAATGAAGCCATGGCCGTGCCCATCGTCGAAAAGGCTCTTGATCTCGGCGTGAATTACATCGACACCTCTTCGATCTATGGCGGCCCCGATCGTTGGAGTGAGCAATACATCGGCAAGGTAATGAAGCACCGCCGCAGCGAAGCGTTCTTGGCAACCAAAACCAAAGAGCGGACACGCGACGGCTCCATGCGCATGATCGAAACCTCGCTCAAGCTGTTGCAGACCGATCACATCGACTCGTGGCAACTGCACGATATCGGAACCATGACGGATATCAACGAAATATTTGCCAAGGGCGGAGCGATGGAGGCATTGCTGCAAGCTCGCGACCAGAAAATCGTGCGCTATCTCGGCATTACCGGGCACTACCGCCCCGACGCGCTGATGGAAGCCATCCACCGCTATCCGTTCGACACCATCCTGATGGCGGTCAACGCCGCTGATCCGCACCATTACAGCTTCTCCGAGCAACTGCTGCCCCTGGCCGTCGAGAGGCAGATGGGCATTATCGGAATGAAAGTCCCCGCCCGCGGACGCCTGCTTTCTTCGTGGACGCCTCAGCCTATTGAAGAGCAGAAGCATATGTGGGAAGGGATGGTGCTGGCGCGCACTCCAGGAACGATTGATATGCGGCAGGCGATGTATTATTCGCTTTCTCTGCCAGTCAGCACCGTCATCATTGGTTGCGATTCTATTGCTCAGCTGGAACAGAACGTGCAACTGGCGCGCGAGTTTACTCCGCTCAACCAGCAACAGTTAGCAGCGCTCACCGAGAAGGCAGAGCCCGTTTCAAAGCAGTCCCTGTTCTTTCGCTTTTATGAACGAGCCTGACAGCGAAAGCACTCCGAGTCCGCGCGCTGGATAGCGATGCCCATCCGCGATCGGGCGGCCCGCCAAAGTGGCTTATGGCTTCTGGGTTGGACGGAGGAGAATCTCACTTACGAATGATTGCGGGGCTTGCGTGACCAGCATTGCTACCGCGTGAGCTACATCTTCTGGCCGCAGCATCTTGGCGGGATCTTTTCCCGTATGCGGGCTAAGTTCGGTATCGACGGAGCCGGGGCAGACTACCGAGACGCGAATATTGTATGCACGCAGTTCCTCGGCGACGGAATAGCTCAAGCCGTTCAGTCCCCACTTCGATGCGGCATAGGCGGCGCCATTGGGCAGGGCATTCTTACCGGCGAGCGAAGAGATGTTGATGATGTGTCCGGTGCGGGCACGAATCATCAGGGGAGCCAAGGCGCGAATGCAGTAATAGACTCCGCGCAGGTTGGTGTTCAGCACCTGCTCCCAGGACTCAGGGGCTAGTTGATGGAGTGGGCCTCCGAAGCCGCCGACGCCGGCGTTGTTGACCAGAATGTCGAGGCGGCCGAAAGTCTTGTCGACGTGTGCGGCGAGCGGCTCGACGGAGCTGAAATGCATCACATCGCAGACGACGGCTTCGGCTTGACCGCCAGCTTTGACGATCGCGTCGGCAGTGGATTCGAGTGGACCGCGGGTGCGCCCGGCAAGCACGACGGTTGCGCCCATGCGGGCGATTTTGGCGGCGATCGCGGCTCCGATGCCGCGCCCGGCTCCCGTGATGAGTGCGACCCGGCCGGCCAGGCTGGTTTTGTTCGTAATCTCGTCCATGGGACCTCCGCCTTATGATAATTAGGTTAAGGACTTCTAACCACCGTTGGCGACTCTTGTGCATCTTAGGAATTGGCAAGAGCGCCTCGAAAGTAAGCTTGCCTTAGTAGAGATACATACTTATAATCCGGCTCACCGGAAATAATATCTTAGCCTCGTTTGCATGACCGGGCGGGCGCTGGGTTTTCCGGACCTGCCGCATGGGCTGATGAGGCTCATGCTCTGAGCAGCCGGGATTTGAGCTTAGGTATACCCGGGTACGAATGCCGTCCGTTTTCCCGACAATTCAAGGAGCCATTTCAACATGAAGACGAGTCTAGTGGCGATTGTGATCACGTTTGCTGGGATAGCCTCGAATCAGCAAGCCACAGCGCAACCGCAAACCCAAACCGCGGCGCCGGCACAGGCGCAACCCGCAGCGTCGCAACCGCAACAGAAGAAAGAGATCAAAGATCCGGCGGAGTATAACGCCTACGTTGGAGCCGCGCAGCAGAAGGATCCGGTCGCGCAGATCAGCGGGCTGGAAGCCTTCCTGGCTCAATACCCGAACAGCGTGATGAAAGAAGACGCGCTGGAACTGCTCATGGGAGCGTATCAGCAGGCGGGCAACCAGGCGAAGGTGATTGACACCGCGAACCGGCTGTTGACCGCCAATCCGAATAATGTTCGGGCTCTGGCTTTGTTGGCGTATAGCGAGCGCGCCGCCCAAAAGTGGGCGGATGCCAAGGCGCATGCCGAGCGCGGCCTGCAGGCGCTCACCACGATGTCCAAACCGGATGGAGTGTCGGATGCGGATTTCCAGAAACAGAAGACCCAGTTGGCGTCCCTTCTGGACAGTGTGGCTGGATTTTCCGCCCTGCAATTGAAAGATAACGCGACCGCAGAGAAGGACCTGCGGGCGGCTGTGGAAGCTGATCCGAACAACGTGGAAAACGTCTATCCTTTGGCGCTGTCTTATCTAACGGCCACTCCTGAAGATGACGTGAACGGACTGTTTTTCATTGCTCGCGCCATCAATCTGGTAAAGGACCCGGGCGGGAAGGCCCAGATTACGAAGTTTGGTCATGCGAAGTATGTGAAGTATCACGGCTCGGAAGAGGGCTGGAACGAATTGCTGGCGACCACTGCAACCACGCCGCTGCCGCCGCCGGGGTTCACCATTAAGGCATACGTTCCTCCCACGCCGGCCGAGCAAGCGGCTGATTTGGTAAAGACAAAGACTCCCAAGGATATGAGTTTCGCCGAGTGGGAGCTGGTGCTTTCTGCGGGCGCGGCGGCGGATGCGGACAAAGTTTGGTCTGCGATTAAGGGCGTGTCCTTGCAGATGGAAGGCACAGTCATCAAAGCGTCGCCGACCGAGCTGCAGATTGCTGCGAGCCAGGATGACATCGATGCAAAGCGGGCGGATATCGTCCTTACCATGGACGGAACAATTCCGGCCAAGTTGATGCCGGCCGAAGGGTCGACGCTGGACTTCCAAGGAACGCCTGCTTCCTACGCGCCGAACCCGTTTGTGATGACTCTGGAGAAAGGCGCGCTGCTGACCAAGGCACCGCCGCCGAAACCGGTTCATCACCACACCACCGGTCATTGAGCGGGAGTCGCTCAGCCGAGCGTGGAATGTAGTTGTGCAGGGCAGCGTGAAGACGCTGCCCTGATTTTTTGTTGGTAATTTCGCAGAAGACTAGAGCGGGAGTTTCAGCGGACCGCCTTCTTGTCGTAAGCGGTGGGGCGAGCGCTGCGAGGTGGACGTTTGACCCCGGCGCGCAGTTGTCGTATATCAATCTTCAACTCGGTAATGGTGCGGCTGAGAGTGTTGCGATGCATTCCCAGTTGACGGGCGGCACGGCACTGGTTGCCGTTGTTTTCCTGCAGCACGGTGAGGATGAAGCGCTTCTTGAATTCGCGTACCGCCTCGGAGTAGAGAATATTGCTTTTGTACATCTGCAGGATGAGTGCTTCGAGCTGATCTCTCACGGCATCCTTCTTTCTTTTGAAAAGCGGCCAAGGAAAAGCTGCTCGTAAAGAGCTGCCACCCGCGCTTTCTTCTGTTTGCCTGAATTCGTTTCGATGCTGCAATCGCGTGTTAAGTGTGTTGCTGTTCGCGACGCAGCAAGTCAAGTCCCTGATAAAAGCGGGCTCGCAATTCCGACGGCGCCACCCAAATCGCGGCACGTCCCACGACCAGGAAATACGGCGCTAGTTGTGAACCTTGCAGCCACGCTGACGTCGGCGTGAACGCAGCCATGCTCATGAGAATTACTGCCACCATTAAACTTCCGCGCAGCAATCCCAGCGCTCCGCCTAAAATCCGGTCAACAAAACTTAATCCAGCCTCTTTTACGATGTGGCGAGTGATCCGCCCCGCAATTCCAGCGAGGGCGAGCACCGCCAAAAAAATAATCAGAAAAGCCGCGATTTCGCCCAACCACATCGACTTCAGATAAGGCGCATACCGCGCCGCCAGCCGTTCATAATTCCACGCGGCCAGCAGGTACCCAAAAATCAAGCCCGCGATCCCAAAAGCTTCGTGAAAGAAGCCCGAGATCGAAGCCTGAATCACCGATACAACAATTACTAGCACGATGACCCAGTCCGCTCCCGTCATCGTGTTCTCCAAATGATTACTGCTCTAAACATCCAGCTCGCGTCCGGTGAGCTGGTGGAAAGCCTCCGCGTATTTGTCGCTGGTCCGCCGCGCCACGTCCGGGGGAAGAGCGGGTGCCGGCGGTTGCTTATTCCAGTGAATTAGCTCGAGGTAATCGCGAACATATTGCTTGTCGTACGATTCTTGCGCCTTGCCTGGCTGATATTTGTCCGCGGGCCAGAATCGGGATGAGTCGGGAGTGAGCACTTCGTCCGCGAGAGTAATGCCCTTCGACGTCATTCCGAATTCAAATTTGGTATCGGCAATGATGATGCCCTTCTGCAACGCGTAGTCTGCCGCTTTGCTGTAAACCTTCAAGCTGAGATCGCGGAGTTGGCGGCTTAACTCAACGCCTACGATTCGAGTCATCTCATCGAAGGGAATGTTCTCGTCGTGCCCGGTGGTCGCCTTGGTCGCGGGAGTAAAGATAGGCTGCGGCAACTTGCTCGATTCTTTGAGCCCCGCCGGCAGTTCGATCCCGCAAACGCGGCCGCTGGTTTTGTACTCTTTCCATGCCGATCCGGAAATATATCCCCGGACCACGCACTCGACCGGAATCATCTCCGCGCGCATGACCATCATCGACCGGCCCTGGAGTTGGTCGGCATACGTTTGTGCGGTCGCGGGATACTTCTTTACATCGGCCGTGACGACATGGTTGGCGACAACGTCGCGGAGAAAATCGAACCAGAACAGGGAAATCTGCGTGAGCACGCGGCCCTTATGGGGAATGCCTGTGGCGAGCACGTAGTCGAACGCGGAGATGCGGTCGGTCGCTACGAAAAGCAGATGCTCATGGTCGAGATGGTAAACGTCCCGGACTTTGCCGCTGGCGTGGAGCTTGAGTTCGGGGAAGTCAGTACGAAGCAGAACGGAGTCGAGAAGCTGGGGGCTCATGATTAAATTTTACAGTTAGAAAACGTCGCGTATTCTAACCTGCCAGAAATATTTGTCAACGATTTAAGTGACGGGGGAAGATCGATTCTGTGCATTCGCTTGAAAGAAAAAGTGTTGACGGTTGGCGAGTGGCTGAAATCGGGCTATTGGCGCGCGTCTTCGCTATGTTCCGTTTGTGGAAAAGCTGAGGATGGCAGAGGATAACCGGGGCGCGAGAAAAATCCATTGACCTGCAACGAATTACGCCTCGCTATTTATTACGCCGTCGCCCCGAAGCGGACTGAAACCAGCTTAGAAACTCCTGGTTCCTGCATGGTGACGCCATAGAGCACGGGTGCGATACTCATCGTCTTTTTGCTGTGGGTGATCAGGACGAACTGGGTTTGGATGCTCATTTCTCGCACCAGTTCGGTGAAGCGGCCGATATTGGCTTCGTCGAGCGGGGCGTCGACTTCGTCGAGAATGCAGAACGGGCTGGGTTGATACTGGAAGATTCCAACCAGCAACGCCAACGCAGTCAGGGCTTTTTCTCCGCCGGAGAGCAGCAGCACATTCTGCAGCTTCTTGCCCGGAGGCGACGCGACCACGTCGATGCCACTCTCCGCGCTATTTTCTTCATCGGTCAGGCGCATGAAAGCGTGTCCGCCTCCGAATAGCTTGCGAAACGTGGTCTGGAAGTTCTCGTTGATTTTGTGGAAAGCTTCTTCGAACTTCTGCCGCGAGAAAGTGTCGATCTCCTTAATGGTAGCCTGCGTGTTCGCGATCGAATCGAGCAGATCTTTCCTTTGCGTGTCGAGGAACGCGTGGCGCTCAGCGGTTTCCTTGTATTCCTCGAGAGCCATCATATTCACCGGACCCATGGCGTCGAGCCGGGTGCGCATTTCGCGGTAGGCTTGGTCTTCGAGGGTTAGCTGCTCTCCGCTAACCGTGGGAATCGTAGCATCGGCCAACAATTCGTGACGTTGTACACCCAGTTCGTTCAGGCAGGTTTCCGCCATGTACTGTGCGTCCGATTGCAGCTTGGCTGCGGCTGCGGAAAGCTCACCGCGCCGGTCTCGGGCCTGATCGAGCAATTGCCGTTCATCGCGAAGAGTGTCTTCGATCTCTGCCAGCCGGGCGCGCACCTGGTCAGACTCAAATTGCAGCAGCCCGTCCCGAGCTTCGGTAGTATTGCGCTCGGCTTCGAGTTCTTCGAGGTGGGCGATCATGTGCTGATTCTCGGTCTCGCGTTGCAGTTTCTCGACCGCAGAAGATTCGATTTGTGATTGCAGGGAACCGGCTCGTGCGGCCATGTCTGCGACCAGCGCGTTGATTTTCTCGAGCACAGCCGTTGCCGACCGATGCCGTTCCTCCAGAGTCGCGACCCGCGCCAGCTGCTGCGAAGCATTCTGTGCAGCCGCCTCACGCCGCTCGCGCAGGCCCACCAGTGCCTCGTTCGCCGTAGCCGCCAGCGCTTCCAATTCTTCGCGTCGCTGTTGCAGAGCGGCCAATTCCGTTTGCGTCGAAGTGATCAACGTTTCCTGTTCGGCGCGCTCGGAAACCAGGCGCTGGAGTTCGTGGCGACAAGTGTTCAGCCGCTCGCCTACGCGAGCCATCTCCGAATCGAGCTGTTGCAGCATGTGACCAGAAGTCATCGCCTGAGTTTCGGCTTCTCGCTTTTCGGTTTCGAGGCGGTCAAGCCGTGAAGCCAGTTCTTTGATCTCACGGCCCAACGTCAGTACGCGAACCTCGTCATTGCGCAGAGCCGACTCCAACTCGTTCAACAAGCGCATTACATCGCGCAGCTCGCGCTTCATCGAGAGCGGGCCTTCGGCACGCTGCTTGCCGCCAGTGACGGTCACGTTGTGGAAGCACTCGCCCGATTGCGAAAGAAAGAATGCGTCTGGGTTCGACAATGCAAGCTCACGCGCAGAAGTGGATTCGGGAACGATGTATCCGTCACGCAGCTTGGGCAGGATGACTTCCAGCGACCGCCCAAAGCCGTTCAGCACGCGGATGGCATGCTTCAGCGGGACGATCGATTGGCTGGGCGTGGCCGCGCGAGCTACTTCGTCGACCGCGAATGAGAACTTCGCTTGCGAGTCCTCGGGGTGCACCAAAAATGTTGCGCGTCCGTCCACGTCGGTTCGCAGAAGGCGCAAGCCTTCGTCGGCTGCGTCCCAGGATTTGACCACGACGTAGTTCAGTTCGTCGCGCAGAAAGTCTTCGACCACGCCTTCGTAACGCGGCTCAACTTCGAGGAAATCGGCCAACACGCCGGCAGGAGCCAAACCGCCGTTCATCACTCCCGATTGAAACAGCCGTCGCACCGACTCTGTTGAGTAGCCGTGTTCGGCGATTACGGCTTCGAGCGATCCCTTTTTTCCGATCGCGGAGGCATATTCGGCACGCAGGCTGTCGAGGCGATTCTTGGCCTCTGCTTCTTCGCGGCGCTTCGATTCGATTAGTTGACGCGCCTGTGAAATTTCTTCACTCAACCCTGCGACACGTTGGGAGACAGTTTCGAATTCCAGGGCAAATTGCCCGCGTTGCCCGCCGAAGGTTTCGACCTGAGAGTTCGATGTCGCCATTTCAGTTTGCAAACGCTGGGTCTCGCGGCCCACGGCCGCTAAGCGTTCTTCCGCTTGGGTAAGCGAATTCCGCAGATTCGAAGCTGACGCGACTACTTCCATAATGGTGCCGCGCGATGTTTCCTGCTGATGTTCTAACTCGGCCAATGCGTTTGCAGCGTCGACGGCTGCTTGTTGGCATTGGGCCAGCTCCCGCTGGGCCGCAGCTACATCTGCGGCGGCTGACTCTAATACCTGATGATTTGAGTCACGCTCCGCTTGCAGTGCGGTGAGCCGATGTTGCGCTTGGGCCAATTCCGCTTCGGAAGCGGCGGAACGCACCACCAGCTCCGCGCAGCGCTCTTCGTTATGACGACGCTGGGCATGGGTTCGTTCGCTCTCCAGCTTGATCTGGTTGAGACGCTCGCGGTTCTCGCGAATCTCGGTTTCGATGGCGTACCCACGCTGGGTGCGGTCAGCGTGTTCTGCTTCGAGTTGCTGCACGGTCTCGGTGCGGTGGCGCATCTCCTCCGAGAGCGAATTGATCCGCTCGTCAAGTTCGATGCTCTCGCGATCGAGTTGCGCGAACTTGCTGGCCAGCACCAGACGTAGCTTGGCCCGCATCTCTTCTCGCAGCTTTGCGTAGCGCTCGGCTTTCGAGGCCTGCCGCTTCAGGGAATTCATCTGGCGCGTGACCTCCTCGAAAATATCGTTCACTCGCGACAGATTTTGCTTGGCATCTTCCAGGCGTGCTTCGGCAAGGCGCTTCTTGGTCTTAAACTTCGTGATGCCGGCTGCTTCCTCAATGATGGCGCGGCGATCAGTCGGACGGCTGCTCAGAATTTGTCCGATGCGTCCTTGCTCGATGAGGGCGTAAGATTCCGGGCCCAGTCCCGTGCCCATGAACAATTCCTGAATATCGCGCAGGCGGCAAAGCTTGCCGTTGAGCAGGTACTCGCTGTCTCCGGAGCGAAACAGTCGGCGGGTGACGGCAATCTCTCCTGCTCGAAACTGCTGTTGAAACTTGCGACGGCGGATTTTGAGAACGACCTGCGGTCCTGATTCGGTGGAGGTCCGAGCATCCTCGGCTGGCGGGGCGGGCGAGACGCCCGTCGCGCCATCGGACGGCGCGCCTCCAACTTCCTCGGTTTGCCCCGGCTGCGCTTCTTCGGTTAGTCGCTCGACTTCCTCGGCGGCCTTCGTGCGCACTTCGGCTTCATCCCAATCATCTGCGCTCGCGGGCAAATCATTCTGCACTTCGATCTCGGTTGGCTCGTGTGCATCGGGGCCGTCGTATACGTCGGGATCGATCAGCGTGAGCGCAACCTCGGCCATGCCGGTGGGTTTGCGGTCGCGCGTGCCGGCGAAGATGACATCCTCCATGCGCGAGCCGCGAAGGGTCTTGGCGGATTGCTCGCCCAAGACCCACGAGATCGCATCGGCGATGTTGGACTTGCCGCATCCGTTGGGACCGATGATGGCCGCGATGCCCTCGCCGTGAAACTTGAGTTCGGTACGATCGCAGAAAGACTTGAATCCGAGAATCTGAAGCTTTTTCAGTTTGAGCAACTTCTACTCCTTGGGGAACGGGTTAACCAATTGGATTCCTCCACAGCTCGCTCCGACAAAACCTACCTGTGGCTGGACAGGGCGCGGGCACAGATTGGAGCTACTGTAACGGCGAAATCGCACTGGGGTCAAGCAAGAAAACACCATATATGGGGTCTCCTTTTGCACAACCACGTCATTTTGCACACACAATGCAGCATTGGCATGTGAAATGGGTGTGGTTAGAAGAAGGAAGGGAAGAATCGCGAGAGCGAAATAAGGCTAACGCAAAAGGCGATGGAAAACAACGACGTCCGGAGAAAAAGTGGTGAGCTACTTTGACCTTGATCCCCAAGCCTTGAACGCTATCATGTAGTACACATTCAAAACCACGAATGCGACGCCAATTGATTCCATGACGATGCGAGGAGGAAATATCTTGAAGAAGTAGAAATAGGCCGCCACAATGGGCAGGCCTATGTTTGTAATTAAAAGGGCGCTGCCCAATGTGGTCTGTTTCTCTGGTATTTCCATTCCAGCCTCATTCTTCTGGCTGATGCCCTTATTCGCCTAGCTTCTCGAAGAACAGGCAGATCGATTCGATGCCGCGATGGAAGTTGGGGATGTGGAACTTCTCGTTCGGGGCGTGCAGATTGTCGTCGGGCAAGCCGAAGCCCATCATCACGCTGGGAATCTTCAGCACGTCCTGAAAATCGGTCACGATCGGAATCGAGCCGCCGGAGCGAATGAAGACCGTGTCTTTCTTGAATACCTCGTGCATGGCTTCGGTCGAAGCTTTCACGTATTTGTTGTCCGTGCCAACCACGCAGGCGGGACCTTTGCTCCATACTTTGATTTTGGTTTCAATGCCCTTCGGCGTTAGCTTTTTCACGAAGGCGGTATAGCGCTTGAGGATGTCGTCGGGATCCTGATTGGGCACCATCCGCATGGAAACTTTCGCCGATGCTTTCGCGGGGATCACGGTCTTGGCGCCGGGCGCGGTGAATCCGCCGGGCATGCCGTGGACTTCGAGCGTGGGACGCGCCCAGGTGCGATAAAGTACCGAGAAGCCCGGCTCTCCGGTCAGCACTTTGGAACCGACTTCGGTTTTGCGATAGTGCTCTTCGTTGAATGGCAGCCGCTTCCAAGCCTTCAACTCGGCTGCGGTCGGGGCTTTCACATTTTTGTAGAAGCCGGGAATCAGGACTTTGCCTTTTGCATCTTTCAGCTTGCTGATGATTTCAATGAGCGCAAAGAAAGGATTGGGCGCGGCGCCGCCGTACATGCCGGAGTGCAGATCGCTCTTCGCACCGAACGCCTCGATTTCCGTGTACACCAATCCGCGCAGCCCAACGCACAGGGTTGGAAGATCCGGCGCAAACAGCTCGGTATCGCAGACGAGCGCGAAATCGGCCTTCAGCTTGCTTTTCTGCTTGCGAACGTATTCGGCAATCGACTCGCCACCAACTTCTTCTTCGCCCTCGATGATGAACTTCACATTCAGCGGCAATTTACCGTCGTGGCCTTTCATTAAGGCTTCGATGGCCTTGATCTCCATCCAAAGCTGGCCTTTGTCGTCGACCGCACCGCGGGCATAAATATTATTGTTGCGTTCTGTGGGCTCAAATGGCGGGCTGATCCATTCATCAAGCGGATCGGGCGGCTGCACATCGTAATGCGCATAGCAGAGCACAGTCGGCTTTCCGGGCGCGTGCAGCCAATCGGCGTAAATCAGCGGATGGCCTTTAGTGGTGATAAGTTCTACGTTCTCCATGCCAATTCGCCGGAGCTCGTTGGCTACTACGTCGGCGGCCTTCTGCACGTCGGACTTATGCTCGGGCGCCGTGCTGACGCTGGGAATGCGAAGCAAATCTTTGAGTTCGTTTAAGAATCGCTGCTGATTCGAACGAGCGTAATCCACTGCTGGGGAAGCCATAGACGTGTCCCTTTCTTTCGATTGATGTCCGTAGGAATAGCGATGAGACGGATAAGTATACCTGAAGCCGGTGGTCCGAGTTTTGTGCAGGCAAGCGCATCTGGCGCAGTCACCGACGCTTTGGGATACGCTATGCTGCGGATGTGACCGAGCCCAAGAAGATTGAAGATGCTCAACAGCGCGTCGGATTGTGTTTCGACTGCGTGCACTCGCAGCCGATCCAATCGCCGCGCGGATCGACGTTCTATCGCTGCAAACTATCAGACACCGATCCGAACTTCGCGAAATATCCTCGCCTGCCCGTTCTTCAGTGCGCTGGTTACACACGTCGAGCTTAGGTCGTGAACTGACACCAAGCGTGACACAGTCGGGACAGTGGAGTCGTTGAGGCACGAGGAAGGTACAATGCGTTCTGCTTCAGTCGAAAAAGGCGTAGTTGTTTCAAGCTTGAACATGTCTCCCAGGGCCAAATCAAGCAACGAACAGCAGGCCACCCGGCGGATCACGCCGAGTGAAGCTAGCATTCGAGAAAGGGTCGAAAGTGCCCTTATGGCGTCGCCTCGGAAGCGCAATTTTGCCATTTGCCTTCTGCTGGCGGTAGTAACGGTTGCTGTTTATAGTCCCGCCGTAGGCCATCCTTTCATTTTTAACTACGACGACGACAATTACGTCACCGACAACCAACACGTGCAAGCTGGCTTGACTTGGGCGACGGTCCGCTGGGCTTTGACGTCGACGGACACAAACTGGCACCCGGTGACTTGGTTTTCTCATGCGCTGGATTGTGAACTATACGGTTTGAATCCCGGCGGGCACCATGTCACGAACGTGCTGTTCCATGTACTGAACGTTGTGCTGCTGTTCCTGTTGCTTGCGTACTCAACCGGCGCTTCCGGACGGAGCTTCCTGGTGGCGGCGCTGTTCGCGATTCATCCCATGAATGTGGAGTCGGTGGCCTGGATTGCTGAGCGCAAGAATGTCCTGAGCACGTTTTTCTTCCTGCTAACGCTTGGTGCTTATGGCTGGTACGCGCTGAAGCCTGACGTCAAACGCTACCTAGCCGCGACTGCACTGTTCGTGCTCGGACTGGCTTCAAAGCCCATGGTCGTCACCCTGCCTTGCGTGCTCTTGCTGCTCGATTTCTGGCCGCTATGCCGTATTCAGGGCTGGAAACAGTCGAGAGCTAAAACTGAATTGCCTGTGCCGCAGGCCTCGTTCTCGCGGCTCATCCTTGAAAAGTTGCCGCTCCTTGCACTATCTGCTGCCGCGAGTGCCGTCACCGTTTTCGCGCAGCGCTCCGGCGGGGCGATGCGTCTGGTGCTTCCCCTCTACGTGCGCTTGCAAAACGCGGTCTACGCTTACGCGCTGTATATTTGGAAAGCGTTCTGGCCCGCATGGCTGGCGGTTTTCTATCCCCACCCCGGCGCGACGCTCACCGTTTGGCAATTAGGACTGGCAGCGCTGTTTGTGATCTCCGTGAGCGCGCTGGTGTGGTGGCAGCGCGGTGCCCGGCGATACCTCATCGTCGGATGGTTGTGGTTCCTGGGCACGCTTGTCCCCGTAATTGGAATCGTTCAAGTGGGCGAGCAGGCAATCGCTGACCGCTACGCCTACATCCCGCTGATTGGGATTTTCGTGATGGCGGTGTGGGGCGCCGCTGATTTGGCCGACATCCGGCAAGTCAGTTTCCGTACACGGGCCAAGATAGCCGCAGTCGTTCTGGCCGTTTTCGTGCTTTTTGCTTGCGACCAGCTCCGATATTGGCGGAGCGCCGTCGATCTCTGGACCCATACAGTCGAGGTTACAAAAGACAATTTCCTGGGCGAGCAGAACCTTGGCGCGGCACTGCTGGCGTCGGATCGTTATCCAGAAGCGTTGCCGCATTTCCAGAAGGCAGTCCAGCTCAGACCTCACGATGCGGGTGGGCATATGAATCTGGCTGGGGATCTCACGCTGAACGACCGCCCGCGGGATGCGATTGTCGAGTACGAGACTGCGATTCCTTTGGTTTCCAATCCCAACATGCGGGTCGCGGCGTACACAACTCTCGGCCGGCTGTATAGCCAAGTCGGAGACTACGCCAAGGCGCGCGCAAGTTACCGAGCGGCATTGCAGATCGATCCCCAGCGTTCTGACGCCAAGGAAGGATTAGCAAAAGTGGAGCTTTCCGACGCCATGCGAAACGTCGCCGAATCGCCCTCTGGCGAAACTTATTTCCGGCTAGGTCAGGCGCTCCAGCAGGAGGGGCGCGCTTCGGAAGCCGGGTCGATTTATAAGGAAGCACTTAGGCTAGACCCTAAACTCGAGGAAGCGCGGAAAGCGCTTGACGCGCTTGATCAGCAAAGCAAATAAAACAGGACGACTCCGTCAGTTCCAAAATCGCAGTGGCGAGAACGCTGAGATTTCGTAATCCGGCTTCGCGCCTGTGATTACTTGCGCCATGACGTGCGCCGTCACGGGCGTGAGTAAGATCCCGTCGCGAAAATGCCCAGTGGCCACAAAATATCCAGGCGTGCTAGTCGCGCCAAGGATGGGTAGATCATCCGGAGTTCCCGGCCTGAGTCCGGCCCAAGCCTCCAGAACCCGTGCCTGTCCCAGCGCCGGAACCAGGCGAATCGCTGCGTGATGCAGGCGCTGAATGGTGTCTGTGTCGGTGCGCTTATCGAATCCAGCTTCTTCGAGCGTCGAGCCGATCAGGATTCGTCCATCGCTGCGCGGTACCAGATAAACCTCAGGAGCGCGGATGACATGATGGACGACATCGTGGCGCGCGCAGGCGACGGCCAGCATCTGTCCCTTGACCGGGCGAGTAGGGAAGCGATGCGTGGAGAAGCTCCCCGCCCATGCACCGGCACAATTCACCAGGCACGGCGCATTGTAATAGGTTCGATCGGTACGGACGCCGCTGACGTGCCCATCTGACAAAAGCAAATCGGTCGCGGTGGTGCCCGAAGAAATATCCACTCCGCGATGTTTCGCCGCCTTTAACGCCGCCGCGACCAGGGCGCGCGGATCGACGTTGCGTTCTTTCAGATAGGCGACCGGACCTTTGATCTCGGCCAGCGCAGGCTCGAGCTCGGCAAGAGGAGCGGGAAGTGGATTCTGCGCGCAGAATTCGGCGTGGTCTGGGCCGACCAAGATCGTGCCGTTATCTCGCAGGTCAACCTTCATTCCCGATTCATCCTGCAGTTCATGAACGAACTCGGGATACATTCGCGCACTCGCCGAGGCCAGCGCTTGCAACCCGGTCGGCGTTTCTAAGGGACAGTCGGCCAACATGCCGGCAGCGGCGTGGGAAGCTTCGCGACCGGGTTCCCCGCGCTCCACGACTAGAACGCTCACGCCGCGTTTGCGCAAAGCAATCGAGAGCGTAAGTCCAATGATGCCCCCGCCCACAACGATGACGTCCCAAGTTTTCACTTTAGTATTGTAAGGGGCGAGGAAGATGGTGGACCCGGAGAGACTTGAACTCCCAACCCCTGCGTTCGAAGCGCAGTGCTCTATCCAGTTGAGCTACGGGTCCGCGCCTGTTGAGTATAAGCGTAGCAGATTTGGAACCCAGATTCTCACGGGAACGCGGTAAACATATCACTCAGGTCTTTTTCTTTTGCCGCATCTCGCAGCAACGGTTTCACGCCGAAAATCTCTTCGAGAGTACGCAGCATAGAGCCGTGCGTGTAGTGGATCTGGTTGGAATAGCCCTTACCCTTGGCAAACGGCGAGAGCACGATCATCGGGATGGGACCGTCTCCATTGTCCGCCTCGTCCCAGGTGATAAATAGCGCGCCGCCCTTTTTAAACGCCGCGGATTTGAGAATCGCGGGTACGTTGTGAGAAAGCCAAGTGTCACCATGCGCAATCATGTCCCCGCCGCAACTGTCATGCATATCGTCACAGAGATTTGGAGTGATCCAAACGTATTGCGGCAGTGTGTCGTTCTTCAGATCGGTGGCCAGTTCGGTGTAGGGCCGGAGATGCGCAATGCAGTACTTGGATTGGGAATTCTGATGATTGCTGACGTCGTCGAAGTAAGCGAAGGGTTCGTGCCTGACCGCGTATTCTCCGCTGTCAGTAAGCGGGCAAACCTTGCCAGTAGTGTTCTCGAGGTATGCCTTCCACGACACATTTGCATTCTTCAACAGCGTCACCAAATGCTGCTTGGTGCTTAGAGGATTCTGGCTGGGCGGCCCGTCGTTGAGGATGCCAAAGTTCGAGCCCGCCTCCAGCCATAAATAATTCGGAAGGCTGGGATGGAGATTCGGAGGATTGAAATACTGTTCCGCGTGTGACGCTTTGGGGACCAGCGTCTTGTTAATGTATGGCGCTGACGGGTTGCCTTTGATATCCAGATTGCCGTCACCGGTCCAGTTGTGATTCTCCATCAGAATAATGAAGACAGTCTGAATGTGATGTTTGGTTGGCGATGGATCTCCGGCCTCGGCGGCCTGCGCCGAACTCAGGGCCACGCAGATGGAAGCCGCGCCCGTCAACAGAATGCGAAAATACTTCTGCATCATTGGTCCTCTTTCCCGATTTCGACGATTTGCTGCGAGTACGATCTCAAACGAAAATGAGCGTATCAGTTTTTGACCGTTAGTGTCGCTTGAGATTGTAAAGCTCCCATCATCACCGAGGATCCGCGAGCGCGATTTCTCATTGACAGCCTCACGACTATCCCGCATAGTAAATGCCGCCTGGGTCGCGGCTTCCCATCCGGCAGAAGCACCATTCAAAGTTCGCCACGCCAATTTCAGCGATTCGAGGAACATTCATGAACACGAACAAGACACCTGTCGGCATACTTTGTGGTTCATTTCTTGCGGCTTGTCTGCTGTCGATTGTCGTACCTGCCACTGCCCAGCAGATTCAAACTGATCCCCAGGTCAGCTACGAAATCAAGCACGACGTGTCGCTGCCGCTCAGCTATCTCGCGCAAATCGCTCCAAAACCCAAACATGGCTTTGTGGAAATGATCGAACCCCAGCGCAACCTGGGGCTCACCGTGGGCCTACCCGGCGAAGACACCGTAGTGCAAGACGTCTACCTTCCAACTATTCACACCAAGCAGATCTTGAGCTTCGAAGGTACAAGGGAAGATCAGGGAAACGCTCAGGTGCCGGACACCAACGGCTCAGTGGGAGCGACTCAATTCGTTGAGATCACCAACTTCGATTATGAAGTCTTCGATAAGGCCACCGGGAAGGTAATTCTTCAGCCTACGAACACGAATACGATCTTCACCGGTTTCGGCGGAGCCTGCGAAGGCACGAATCCGGGCGACCCGGTCGTGGTCTGGGACAAGTTGGCCCAGCGTTGGCTGGTGACCTACTTCAACTACACTACCGATCTCACGCTGTGCATCGCGGTGTCGACGACTTCCGACTCGACCGGAAGTTACAGCCGCTACTCATACAGTTGGGGCGACACGCTTCCGGACTACCCTAAGTATGCAGTTTGGCCCGACGCTTACTACGCATCAGTGAACGCCTTCGGAAGTGGCGCCGCCGAGCCCTGCGCCTTCGATCGCACTTCGATGCTGAAGGGCAAAAGCAAAGCCGCGATGATTTGCTTCACGCCCAACAATAATAACTTCAGCTTTCTCCCAGCGCAGCTGGACGGTGCCACGCTTCCTCCCACGGGCGCACCCGATCATTACGTGGAGCTGGGCAACACCACAAACACGCTTGATGAATACGACTTTCACGTCGACTTTGTTAATCCGAAGAAGTCCACCTTTACCGGCCCGCATTCCATCAAGGTTCCGTCGTATTCTCTGGCCTGCGACGGGGGCGACTGCATTCCTCAGCCAGCTCCAGGAGAAGAAGTCGAGTCGCTGGGCGACCGCCTGTTGTACCGTTTGTCCTATCGGAATTTCGGCGACCACGAATCCATGGTTGTCTCTCATAGCGTGACGCCGGGAAAAGGTTCGACCGCCGTCTCTGCCAT
The DNA here is from genome assembly GCA_035601995.1 of Terriglobales bacterium. GTDB lineage: Bacteria > Acidobacteriota > Terriglobia > Terriglobales > Acidobacteriaceae > JABDBE01. The sequence goes on along the minus strand of DATNNE010000163.1, from coordinate 78,481 downwards.
GCGCTGGTACGAACTGCGCTCCACTCCGGTCGGCGGAAAATTCTCGCTCTACCAGGCCGGAACCTTTCAGGACAAGTCAACCAGCCTCTGGATGGGAAGCGCGGCCATGGATAAACAGGGCAACATCGCCATGGGCATGAGCGCCTCCAGCAACACGGTGAAGCCGAGCGTTTGGTACACCGGACGGCTCGTAACCGATCCTCTCGGGAAGATGGAAGCCCCGACCATAGCGGTGAAAGGCACCGCCGTAGAAATTCAGGACAGCCAGCGCTGGGGCGACTACAGCAGCATGAGCATCGATCCCAGCGACGACTGCACATTCTGGTATTCCCAGATGTACTACAACAAGAAACACGGCGGAGCTTCGAGTGTCGACTGGAGCACGCGCATGGTCGTCTTCAAATTCGATACCTGCAAATAGCCGTCTACGCTGGACAGAGCGGGCATCTTCCTGCGATGCTCGGTCTCGACCTATGTCCTATCACGTGGTGGCTTTCACCATGGCGCAAGTGCGGCAGGGAGCGCTCGACTTTCAGCGCGAGCTCGGTGCCGTGCTGAAAGACGCGCCCGAACTGAAAGTGTATTCCGCCAGCCCCTTCGATCTCGAGGAACGCCGCCGCGCCAAGGATCGATTTGGTGGAGACATTGTTTACTTCTTCAACGACGTGGCGCGTCTGGAGAGCGCACGTCTTGGCCTCAACCTGCAATTCGTGGCGGAAATTTCCGACGACGAAGTGCCGCGCAGACGCACCGTGGTGGTTGGCAAGCCGGAGTCGAAAACCAAAGTGTAATCAGCTCAAACCAAAGCCATCGCAAACTCTTGCATCAATCCGTCTCCTTCCGTGTATAATGTGCTTGTAGCTAAGTTTGACTCACACGCAATTGAAAGTCGGCACGCCAACCAGCGTCACCCCCTCTCACTAGCAGCGAATCTTCTCAGCACAATTCAACGATAGAAAAGGAAACATCAACAATGGCAGAAACAGGAACAGTAAAGTGGTTTAACGACGCCAAGGGCTATGGTTTCATCAGCCGTCAAAATGGCGAAGACGTCTTCGTGCACTTCTCCGCGATTCAGGCGGGCGGCTTCCGCAGCCTGCAAGAAGGCCAAGCCGTGCAGTTCGACGTCACCAAAGGCCCCAAGGGCTGGCAAGCTGAGAACGTTCAAGCTGTCTAAGTGGTAAGTAAGAGGGCCCGTAATCCGGAAGGATTACGGGCATTTTTGTGTTCGTGTAGGCGCCGGCGTCAGTGCCCGTGTGGGCTCGGCTAAAAATTCGCCTACTCCGCAATGGAGGACCGTCGGTATAGCCCGTTCGTGCCATTCCCGTCCCTCCCCTCCCACGCTATGCTGATCGTGAACAGTTTCTCGGGGGAGGAACCTGTTCGAGCGATTCGTCCCATGACTGTAGAGTCTGGGACGTTTTGTTTTTGCCCTAGGATAGCTTCATAAGTCGCAGACCGCGACACCCCCTGAGGAACGCAAAGCTAAATAGATTCTGCGGGCTGGAACCCACAAAACGCGCTCACTTAAACCGGCCACCCTCTAGGAACCGGCCAGCCTCCGGGTTGGTCCTGTCCTAATAGTGCCGATCGTTCTGGATGGCGGGGATTGGATCGGACAAAAAGCATTCTTCCCTTTAAGACGCTGACAAAGTTGTCGGCCGAGCTTTCCCGAAAGAATGCCCGCTGTAGATAGCCAGAATAGTATTCGCCGTCAACCGAAAAGGAGTAGTCAATTCGCGCAATGTAGTAGCTAACGTAGCGAACCCTGCGTTGCTCAACACTCCCGTTTTCCACCGCCCCTTGCTGCGTCGGCCATCCTCTAGCCAGCAGATTGTTGACCAGGCTCCAGGGCAAGCTCCTGATGACGAACGCAATCAGCGCAGCAAGAAAAAGAGCGGTAAGAACGTCGTCTCGCGAGATTGCACCGAAAGCCAATGGGACCTCTCTGACCTCAATGCCGGCAGAAAGTGTAGCTAACCTGGGACTTTTCGTTGCTCGCAATCCGGACCGAGAAAAGATGGTGCGCCCGGAGAGATTCGAACTCCCGACCCTTTGGTTCGTAGCCAAATGCTCTATCCAGCTGAGCTACGGGCGCGATACGTTACAGCCTGCGGAGATTCGATTATAGCGGAAACTTCTTGCTTGATGAAGCAGCGCCAACTTCAGCGGTTGGCTCAATTCAAATTGAGCCATTACCCGAACTTCTCCTATACAGTAATCACCTTAGTGGGCCCTAAGTATTTTCTTTCTCCTGATTTCAACAGCTTCTGGCACGATCCATGCCTGTGTCGGCACGAACGTAAATCTTTCTCGCCACTGGCAATTCCTACTCAGTCGCACGCGGCCACCAGCCTTGTGTTTCAGTCGCTTGGAATTGGCAAACCGGGTGCTACAATGATCGGCAGACGAAGTGGCGCGCAACGGGGCGCCCTTGAAGATAAACTTCGGCCAGAGGTTTTCTTGGACGCCCCTTGCATTTTCCCTTCAATCCGAGTTTCACCTGGCCGACGGCAGCCCTCCCCGAACTGCTGGTCGGTCGTTGAACTCACACCCCTGCAGCTCAAGCCCCCGCAGCTCAAGTTAAGATGAGTTTTTGTTGGACGTCTAGTCCTGCCTGACGCAGCAAGCCTGCAATCACCGGCTCTTTAAGGCGTGAAGCGTCAAACTCGACGCGAACGATTCGCTCTTTAGGATCAAACTTCATTCGGCGGATGCCATAAACTTCGCGCACGCTATCCAGAGCGCGCATCTCCGCTTCTCCCGGCGCAGAACCGTAGCGGTAAGCCACTTCCAATTGTGTCATGCTGTCGTTCGCTCCTTCCTTTAAGATACAACAATCAGTGCCGCGAGATTGAAGCAGGAAGAATCGAACACTGCGGACCAGAATCTATGTACCATCTGTACCATCTGCCGAAAAGGTCGAGGAGAGATCGAAGCGTGATGCACCCGTAGGCCGCCCGGACGCCTCGTCCGGGCGCAGTTCACCAAGGTCTGACGCTCGCATGAAACAGGAAACGTCTAATTCCGCAACTGCCGTGAAAGATCCGGTATGCGGCATGAATGTAAACCCGGCGACCGCGAAGCATCGCCTCGAACATGGCGGAACCTCGCACTACTTTTGTTGCGCGGGGTGTGCTGAGAAGTTCAAAGCAGATCCGGAAAAATATCTGGCACAGCCTTCGCGCGTGAATTCTTCCAGTCCGGTCACGCTGGGCGCGCCGGCTATTCGGCCAACCCAGGCCCAGCAGCCCCCCTCTGTAAATCATTCTGCAAGTCAACCCTCGGCTAACCGGCCGCCCGCAGAGCAAGCAAACTACGTTTGCCCAATGTGCCCTCAAGTTCGATCCAGCAAGCCTGGGCCGTGTCCCAGTTGCGGCATGGCGCTCGAGCCCGCGACTCCGTTAGCAGCTCCGCACACCGAATATACCTGCCCAATGCATCCCGAGATTATCCGGCCCGGTCCGGGATCATGCCCCATTTGTGGCATGGCGCTCGAACCCCGTACCGTTACCGCGATCGAGGAAGAAAATCCAGAATTGCGCGACATGACACGCCGCTTCTGGGTCAGCCTGATTCTTACCCTTCCACTGCTGGCGATTGCGATGGCCGACATGTTGCCCGGTATGCCGGTTGAGCACGCGCTGCCAAACGGCTGGTTGCCTTGGATCGAGCTGCTTCTGGCTACGCCGGTCGTCCTCTGGGGTGGCTGGCCGTTCTTTCAGCGGGGCTGGACATCCATCGTCAACCGTTCGACAAATATGTTTACGCTCATCGCCATGGGCACCGGGGTGGCCTACCTTTTCAGCTTGATCGCGACTGTCTTCCCCGGATTGTTCCCCGTGTCATTCCGCGACATGAGCGGCGCGCCGCCGGTTTACTTCGAAGCCGCCGCCGCTATCGTGACTCTCGTGCTTTTGGGCCAGGTGCTTGAGCTCCGTGCCCGCAGCCGTACCGGTGCCGCTATTCGAGCCCTGCTCAATCTCAGCCCCAAGACCGCACGAATTCTTAGCGATGGCACGGAACGTGACATTCCTTTGGATCAAGTGAAGCTCGGCGATCGCCTGCGGGTTCGTCCAGGCGAAAAAATTCCTGTCGATGGCGTAGTTCTTGAGGGGACAAGTTCAGTTGACGAATCGATGATCACCGGCGAATCCATGCCAACTGTGAAAGAAGCAGGCAGCCGCGTGATTGGCGCGACCGTGAACACCACGGGCTCATTCATCATGCGAGCCGAACACGTAGGCAGCGAAACCCTGCTGGCGCGGATTGTCCAAATGGTCAGTCAGGCCCAGCGCAGCCGAGCCCCCATTCAGCGTTTGGCCGACCGCGTGGCTGCATGGTTTGTCCCTGCGGTAATTGCCATCGCCGTGCTCACCTTCATCGTATGGAGTTTCTTCGGCCCCGAACCGCGCCTGACCTACGCTTTGGTCAACGCCGTGGCTGTGCTCATCATCGCCTGTCCGTGCGCGCTCGGACTAGCCACGCCCATGGCGATCATGGTCGGCACCGGACGCGGTGCCCGCGCAGGCGTCCTTATCAAGAACGCCGAAGCCTTGGAGATTCTCGAGAAGGTAAACACCCTGGTCTTTGACAAGACGGGTACGTTGACCGAAGGCAAGCCGACCGTCGAGTCCGTGCTCGCAGTTTCCGGTGGAAACGAAACTGAGCTGGTTCGTCTGGCGGCAAGCCTGGAGCAGGGAAGTGAGCATCCCCTCGGTTCCGCAATTGTGGCTGCCGCCAAGCAGAACAACATAAGTCTGACTAGCGCTACAGGCTTTCAATCTCGCACTGGACTTGGAATCAGCGGTAAAGTGGATGGAAAAACCGTATCTGCAGGAAGCGAAAAATTCCTGCAGGAGATGGGCACTCCGAGCGATGCACTCAGGCACGACGCAGCCGATCTTCGTCGCAAGGGTCAGACCGTCATCTTCGTTGCGGTAGATGGCCAGCCAGCGGGTTTGATTGGAATTGCCGATCCCATCAAGCCCTCCACTCCGCAAGCGCTCCGCGATCTGAAAGCTGCCGGACTGCGCATCGTGATGCTCACCGGCGATAGTCGCGGCACTGCCGAAGCCGTAGCCGCAAAACTTGGCATTGACGAATTCGAAGCCGAAGTCTTGCCTGACAAAAAGTCCGAGGTAGTCCGCCGTTTACAAAAGCAAGGCCGAACTGTTGCCATGGCGGGCGATGGCATCAACGACGCCCCGGCGCTGGCGCAAGCCAACGTCGGAATCGCCATGGGCACAGGCACCGACGTCGCCATCGAGAGCGCGGGCGTAACCTTGGTCAAAGGCGATCTAGCTGGCATCGTTCGCGCGCGAAAACTTAGTCAGGCCACCATGCGCAACATTCGCCAGAACCTGTTCTTCGCTTTCATCTACAATCTGGTGGGTGTGCCGATCGCCGCTGGCGTGCTCTATCCGTTCTTCGGGTGGTTGCTGAGTCCAATCCTCGCTGCCGTGGCCATGAGCTTCAGTTCTGTGTCAGTAATCACCAATTCGCTGCGCCTGAGAAAAGCCGAACTGTAGCAAGCGACGAAAACTAGTGTGGGGACGGGCGTCCCCGCCCGTCCAGGCGGGGCAAAGCTCCGCAGCACATTCGGCTCAGGAGTAGCGCGGGTGCCGGTTCAGAGCCCAGCGCGGTACACTGCCCAGAGATCGCGTCGGGAAATCTGCTGTCGAACTGCAACCGTGTGCATCCCCCTGCAGCGGGACCTGCTCTTTTAATACACCGTAAAACACTGATAACAAATAGGGTATCGGGATGTTTCGCACGAAGTAACCCTGGCACCCCGCTTGCTAACGTCGGTCTTACTAATAAACTCTATTACAACCATAGAGTTTATGGCATACTTTGGAGCGCTATGAAGATCTCGCAAAAAGGTTTATACGCACTGCAGGCGATGATGATGCTGTCCCGGCACTATAATCAGGGCGCGATTCGCATCCGCGACATTGCTTATGAAGAAGGCTTGCCAGAAAAGTTTCTGGAACTGATTCTTCTGGAGCTCAAGAACGCGCGCATGGTCGAGAGCGTGCGCGGCGCCAAGGGCGGATACCAATTGCGGCGGGCGCCTTCCGAGATCCATATGAGCGAGATTATCCGCCTGATTGACGGTCCGCTCGCTCCCTTCGGAGACGCCGAGCAGCTACGCACTTTGATTAATCGCGATGACGAACATCGCGCTCTCTATCAGGTATTCCTGGCCGTGCGTGACGCCGCAGCCAAGATTTTGGAACATACAACCCTGGCCGACATCGTGAATGGCAAAGGCGCGCAGTCTTCGAAGTCCGGCAAGCGTAAGAAAAAGGGTGAGCCATCCAGCGTTCTACCCATGGTGGTTCACGGGAATCCGAGCCGGGGCAAAGACGAATAAGAGCTGAATCGAGTCTAGGGTATTTTGCAGAAATGGACCGCGATTGGAACGAGATGAGTCAGACGTTCGTCGTTCGCCGTCCGTCATCCCAATTGGCGCGATCGATTACATTGTGAATGGTTTGGTCTTCAAGACCATTGAACGCCGGCTGCAGCGAAAATGGGGGTTGGCGTCGGCTTAGCTGGCCCCCGCTTGGTCCGTAGTGAACTCTGTGGTTTAAGGTACCCGGCTCCCCGGGGAGTCGGGAGGTCAAAAACAATAGGAGCGTCTACAAATGAAAGCAAGAAAGAAGTGGTGGTCTATCCCTATAATGCCCATCATGATAATCATGATGATCCCGTTAACCGGGCTCGTATCCGCCCAAACCGCGCCGGCTGCAACTCCGCCGAAAAAGCGCGCCCCGGCCAAGCCGGCCCCAGTCACCGCCAGGGAAGTCCAGGAGTTGAAAGATGCCGTCTCCGCGCAGCAGCAGCAAATCCAACAGCAGAACCAATTAGTGGATCAACTAAGGTCACAGCTCCAGCAATTGCTGGATGCCACCCAGCAGGCTAATGCCGCCGCGCAAAAAGCGGCTACCGGCGTCGACCAGGCGCAGAGCGCTGCCGCGCAAGCCCAGCAATCCGCCACACAAGCGCAAAGCTTGGCCACCCAGGCTTCCACCAACGTCGCGCAGGTCCAAAGTGCCCTTGCCGTTGTTGATACCAAGGCCCAGGATACAGGGAGACAGTTAAGCGCCCTCGAAGCTCTGGTCGGCCGCTTCCGCTTGAGCGGTGACGTCCGAATCCGCGGCGAATCCTACTTCCAGTCGGGCATTCCTGATGACAACCTGGCCCGTATTCGCGTGCGCTTCGGAGTGGATGGTCAGCTCAACGAAGACTTCGTCGCAGGCTTCGCCATAGCCACAGGCGCGATCGGCAACCCAACCTCGACCAACGAGACCCTCACCAACGTCTTTGATCGTAAGACCATCGCGTTGGATCGGGGATTCATCACCTACAATCCCGTCGCGCATCACTGGCTATCTCTCACCGGCGGTAAGTTCGCCTATCCTTGGCAGCGAACCTCCGCCACCTTCGATCCTGACATCAACCCGGAAGGCTTCGACGAAAAAGCTTCGTTTAATTTCTCGGGGCCGTTGCAGAACATCAACATCCAGGGCATCGAACTACTCTACGGCCAAGCCAACGGAAAGCTGGGCATTCCTTCCCAGGATTCCTACACTCTAGGCGTGCAGATAGCTGGGCGGCTCGTATTCGGACCCTGGACGGTTTCGCCCTCCTTCCTGAGCCTGAAGTGGAACCGTCCGGATGCGATCTTGCAGGAAAGCGCGTTTGCAACCGGAGCCACCACCACCGGTTTCCAGCCCCCCACGCCGACAGGCGGAACAGCTCCAGCTCCGATCACTGGCATCCCGGTGCCCGGCGAAGGACAAGGCTGCGCCAAGGGCACTGGCTTGCCCGCCTACCCGCCCTGCGTCTTTGCGCCCAATGGCATGACCAACGCCACCTACGTCGATGCCAAAGGGGTGCCCCACTTCTACTCCGGCTACAACTACGCCGATTTCATTCTCCCCAACCAGATCCAGACCGGCCTTGCCCGTCTGCCGATCAACGTGTTGCTTGAGTTCCTCGATAACCTCGATGCGGAAGATCATCCTTTGAACACCAAGGGTGCCGTCATCAAGACTCTGGGCAGCCAGAACAAGGAATATGGGTTTGACGCCAGCGTGGGCCAGGTGAAGAACAAGAATGATATTCAAATTGGCTACGCGTGGCTCCGCGAAGAACAGGACGCCGCCATCGCGTCGTTCGTTGAAAGCGATCAGCGAGCTCCCACCAACATTCTGCAGAACCGCTTCTACGCTCTGTGGAAGTTGCGTTCCAACACCCTCGCCAGCTTTACCTGGTGGCGTGGGCGCGTTCTCAACACGTATCTGGAAAACAACGCTGCTCTGTTCAACAACTACAACAGCCTTGCGACCATTTCCAAAGCCGGAGAGCAGGAGCCGTACTTGAACCGCCTGCAATTCGACCTGATCTACACGTTCTAGGCCGCACATTTGCACTTAGGCGGATTGAACGTAAGGCGTATTTAGCTTAGGGCCCGAGAAGACGCTCCAGCCCTGGGACCGTCGGTCAGCCAAGGCTTCACAGCCTTGGCTGGCTGCCGGGTTTCTGCAGTCCATCGGAGAGCGTCAGTTGTGGTTGCGACCTTCGGCAACTTGGCGACGAGGCTTCCGGTCTAGCGGGATTGCCCGCGGCCTCGTCCCGGGTTTCTGAAAGTCAAATGGAGAATTACATGAGCAGTGGCAAGTTCAAGTTATCACTTGACGGATGGGCAGTCGGCCTCGCGCTTCTGCTGGCGCTATTGGTCCGCTTGAACATCTTTCCGAAAATTCCTTGGTAGTTCGACTTCGTTCGCAAAGGGAACCGTATGAGTACTTCCGTCGCTATTGAGCAGCCGCCATCAACCAGCCCCTCATCGCGTCTTTTAAGCTTTATTCCAGGAGTGATCCTGCTGGCCGCCATTGGATATGCCGGCAAGTTCATCGAACAATCGATTTCTCGCTACGGCAAGACCCATCATCTCAGCCTTCCGAACATCGAGTACGTGTTGTGGGCCATCCTTATCGGTCTTGCCATATCGAACTCAGTGCGCATCCCCGAGCTGTTCAAGCCGGGCATCGCCACCTACGAATTCTGGCTGAAGCTCGGCATCGTGCTGTTGGGTGCGCGTTTTCTTCTCGGCGACGTCATCAAGCTCGGAGGCCTGAGTCTTGCGCTGGTCGTGATTGAGCTCGCGGTCGCCATTGCCCTGATGACGGCCCTGGGGCGCGCATTCAAGCTCAGGCCGAAACTGATCACTCTTTTGGCTGTGGGTTCCTCCATCTGTGGCGTCTCCGCCATTATCGCGGCCAAAGGCGCGATTGACGCCGACGACGAAGATTCATCCCTCGCCATTGCCGCCATTCTGGCTCTGGGCGCGATCGCGCTCTTCACCTTTCCCTTTATCGGCCATCTTCTGGGCATGAGCAACCACGCCTACGGGCTGTGGAGCGGATTAGCGGTCGATAACACGGCCGAAGCCGTGGCCGCCGGCGCTCTTTACTCCGACGCCGCGGGCAAGATTGCGGTCTTGGCCAAGACTGCCAGAAACGCGATGATCGGCTTCGTCGTTCTCGGGTATGCGATCTATTGGGCGAGTAAAGGACAGGCTCACATCGTCCACAACAAAGCTTTGTTTCTGTGGCAGAAATTTCCTAAGTTTATCCTTGGATTCCTGCTGATCTCGCTCTTGGCCACGCTGGGCGTTTTCAGCAAAGACCAGATTGGCAGTCTGGGGAATTTGTCCCGCTGGGCATTCTTGCTGACATTTGCGGGCGTAGGACTTCGAACCAATCTCCGCGAAATGCAGAAGCAGGGATTGCGTCCCTTCATCGTGGGAGCGGTCGGAGAAATTGTGATCGCGGCTGTGACTCTCGGCTTGGTGCTGGGTGCCGATCGAGTGTTTCATCTTTCGTAGAGGCCCAAGTTTCGTATAGGCCCAGGGCCTGAATCAGCGGTGAGACCTCACTGCTCACCAGCCGCCTTGCACTTCTTCGCAATGGTCTGAATATCCGTCTCCGGGTTTGCCACCAGGAAGGGCGTGCCATCCACCCCGTGCGTCGTATCGCTCGGATTGCTGCCTACCTTATCCGGATTTATGCCTGTTTTGACGGTCCCAGGCAGCAATTTGCCCTTCACTTCAACTTGACGGTTGAGTTGACCATGAAGCTTATTGCCCACTCCCCTTAACACATATGGCAGGTTACTCTGCTCGCCGATCACGATGTAGTTTCCGCGTTGGCTCCTGAGACAGCCTCGAATCGTGGTAATGTTGTCCGCCGGTGCCGGGGGCGGAGTGGGTGATTGTTGTGCGACTGCCCCTAGCCCAATCAGCATAAATCCAGCGACGGTCATCAGATTCTTCATGCGATCCATGCAACTCCTCCTAGAAAGTTGTTCGCCAAATAGTATAGGGCAGTTCGGCAGGTGTCTTTATACCCTACTAACAGAATCGGCTTAGATACATTGCAAAACGGCCTTAACAATAGCGATTGCGCGCCAACCCTGTCAAGCGAAAACTGGCATTAGACGCTCGGTCAATAAGCGTAATAGAGATTTAACGTCAACTATTCGCATTTCCTGATTCCCGTTCGTTTTGTGCTAGCATCCGTGGCACCTCTGAAAGGAGAATCCAATGAGTGGCCCCCAAAGGTTGTTCTCATTTCTTCTGGCGTGCGCTTCGATCCTAAGCGTGGCTGGCGCTCAGTCTCAGACAACGCCTGGCCCGGAAGTGAAGAAGCTGTCAGTCATGGTCGGCAGGTTCACAGTCGAAGACGAAGTGAAAGCCGGGGCAATGGGTCCGAACTCGCCAGCGATGAAATTCAGTGGCACTGAGGATTGCAGATGGACGCCAGGCGGCTTCGCCGTGATCTGCGAGGCGACACTCTATAGACCCGGAAAGGAATACTCAGAGACTTCCTTCGCCTACTACGATCCGACTTCCAAAACATACCAATACCACGCAGTTGACAGTTCAGGAGGAATAGAAAACAAGACTGGTACGGTCAACGGCGACGTATGGACCTGGCTTGGGGAGAGCATTTTTGCCGGGAAGCTGTATCACACGCGGTACATCATGAAGTTTGTTTCAGCGGACTCCTACGAATACACCGACGAGTCGGGCGAAAGCGACAGCACAATGAAGGTGTTCGTGAGCGGAAAAGAGACCCGCGTCGCGGCCACCAAGCCCGCGAAATCGCAATCCACGCAATGACGGGCATTTCAGTCATTGGTTCCAAGCTAACGGGCCACTGGAACTTAATGTCAAGTGACCCTAACAGGCCAATTGACCCGTTGTGAGCGCTATGACGATGTCGCCAAAGGGTCTCACCGATCCTTGTGGCAAGATCATCCTAGTTGACCTCACGAGCCGTCTGGAACCCGAAAAACGCTCTCCTGCCGAAATCTTGTCAAGCCCCCTAAACCACCCATTTCCTCTCAAGCCACTGATTCGGCTCGGAAAATAAATATCAAAACCATGTCATAGTTACCTCTCCAATTTGCTAGTCTGGAAATAGAAGCAAAATTAAACAGGCGCGACCGGAAATCCGGCTCGCGCCTTTTTTATTGGAGTTCAAATGCGCAAGAAATCACGTAAATCATACCAGGCAACGCCCCCGGCGAACCCTCTGATTCGCGGACCGCGGACCAACAATGCCAGAGGTAACTTGGCGGAGTTTGCCTTCCTGCACAAGGCGGCAAGCCTCGGCTTCGGCGTGGCCAAGCCCTGTGCAGACCAGGAACCCTACGACTTCATCCTCGACTCCGGCGAGCGCTTCTGGCGGGTGCAGGTGAAGTCATGCTCGTATGGAGCCCCCGGTCGCAGCGGTTATACGGTCCACGCCTGGCACGTCGGCAAGGGATCCAAGAGCAAGGCCTACGAACCCGATGAGATTGACTTCCTTGTAATCTATATCGTTCCGCTCGACATTTGGTACATAATCCCGGTGAACCAGCTCGCATCCCTCCGCTTCCTCCGCGTCTATCCCTCAGGCTGCAGGGGCGGCGGCTGCTTCGAAGCCTTCCGGGAGGCCTGGCATCTGATGGCGCCGGGAGCCGACCTGCCGGGACCCCGGAAACCAACCCGAGCCCGCGCCGTCGTCGACCTTCACTCCAAGCGCTTCGTCTAACCCGCCTCAGCTTAGGCACACCAAACTTACAATCACAGCAAATAAGGTGCCCCACTCTTTCGCGTTCTGTGCGAGAGGATGGGAGACGAAAACGCCGAAACGCCCCCACCAACCGTCATTCCGAGCGAAGCGAGGAATCTGCTGTCGCTTGAAGCCACGAAAATGCCCGCCCCAAACGACGACGCTCGGAATGACCATGAAAACGGAAGTCTAGCGATGAAAATTCGGGCCCAGCAGCGTAACGTCATCCTCAGCCAAACTCCGGATAAGTTCACTGCTCAGGTAGTCAGCGCTGGCCGCCACAGTGTTGCCATAGCGCTTCTGGTAAGTGGAGCGGCTCTTGTCGATGTCTTCCTTGAGGCGATCGTATAAGTCTTTGTGCTTACGGCCTTCGGCCACTTTCGCCTGGTTGTAGAGCTTGATCTCATCCATCAGGAGCCGGGCAAAACGCTGCGCCTTGCGATGCACATCGGCGTCTTCCGGCGACATGTGCGCAAAGGCATCCGTCGCTGGCGCGGCTGCCGCCGCAGCCATTGCCACCGGTGCGGACACTACTTCGGCCACAACCTCGGCCATCGCGGGCTCTTCGACTCCGACCGGAGCGGCCGCTGCATGCTTCGGCGCGTGCCCCGCAAAGGGATCAGAAAACGACGATACCGTCTGCACCGCAGGCGCTTCGAACTTTTCACCCGCACCGGCCTCGGCTGTGCCTTCCTTCAGCGCTTGCTTGCGCAACGAAGCCACTTCGAGCCACGCGCTGGTAGCCGAGACCAGCAGCTCGAGAGCGGAAGCTTCCATCTTTCCGGCGCCACTCGTTCCCCCGTCGCAATACACCAACGCCGCAACTTTGTCTTTCAAACGCAGAGGAAGCAGCAGCACGGAATCTTCGGCGGGCGCGCCGAATTGCGAAATGAATCGCGGATCCATTTCCGACGCGCGTGCGCTGACCGCGGCTCGCGACTGCAAAGCCTGACCCGGCGCTCGGCTGCTCACATCTAAGGAAAAATCCTTGACGTCATCGCCATTATCGAACCCACGCCCCTGCCATCCTGTAGCCGATCCTGACTTGATAACGAACAGCGCCGCTCGTCCGCTGTAACCCGCAGTGCTTTCGAGCAGAGCCCGCAGAATTTCCTTTTGCGTCGTCCCCGCATGAATGGCCGAGACTGCGTGTAACAGATCGGCAGCCCCACTTCCGGCTGACCCAGCGGCTCCCCCCAGATGCGGTTGCACTTCTTCCAGAACCCGGCGAACCAGTTCTTTTCGCAACTCAGGAAGATGGCCTTCCAACACCTGAGAGACAGCCTTCTCGACAATTTGATCAATCGGATTCTTGTGTGCCATCGTGGCCCTGACCACCTTGCAGCGTCCCGAGCGCCCTTGGGAAGGGCACGACTTTAGTCGTGCCGCCCAGAGCTGAAAATAGGTTGGGGGCTTCAGCCCCTGAGGCGACGAACTTCATGACTCAATCGCTTTTTCAACACTCTGTTGCGCGATGAACCCAGGTTCACGCACCTCATGCACCCAGCAAAGTTCTGATTATACGGCCAGTTGGTCGCGCTTGAGCGATGACCGAAGTAACGTGTTCGAACCGCGAGATGCCGTTCGATGGAATTTCGCCTGCCCGCCGAAAGGCCTCGCGGAGGCGTATCAGGATATGGCTTCAGCCATATCGCAAACGCTGTCGAATCAATGCAGCTTCAGCCGCCGCTTTCGACGTTTCTTCACCAACTCACGAATCCTGCTAAACTGTTCCACTCAAGCTACGTCAAAAGAGTTAACCGCGAACGCTGGTAACCAAGTAAAATAACAGTTCTTGGTTGCGCGCCGCGTGAAAATTGTTGCATCGGATGAATGATGAGTACCATCCAACCCAAAGTAGATGAGCCAGTTTCTGACGAGCTGGCTCTTGTGCAAGCGGCGAAAGCCGGCGATGTCGGAGCCTTCGAAGATCTGGTTCGACGGTACGACCGGAACGTGTTTCGAATTGCGCAACACATCACGCAAAACCGCGAAGACGCGGAAGATGTGGTGCAAGACGCGTTCCTGAAGGCGTATTCGAACCTTCATCAGTTTCAGGGGCAGTCGAAGTTTTATACCTGGCTGGTGCGCATCGCGGTGAACGAGGCGCTGATGCGGTTGCGCCGTCGTCGCCCCGAGCGCATGGTTTCGCTGGACGAAGACGTCAAAACAGAAGAAGACTCACTGCCCCGCGAAGTCGCGGACTGGGCGCCGAATCCGGAGCAGCAGTATAACCAGGCGGAGTTGCGGGAGATTTTGACTCGCACCATCCAGGGGCTGCCCGCGAGTTTTCGCACGGTCTTCGTGTTGCGTGACGTAGAAGGACTTTCGACGGAAGAAACCGCCGAGGCGCTGGATCTCAGCATCCCGGCAGTGAAGTCAAGGCTGTTGAGGGCTCGCTTGCAATTACGCGAACGCCTCAGCCGTTTTTTTCAGCGACGCGAAAACGGCAAAGAGAAACCTGAAATCGGAGACGCCAACCAGTGAAGTGCGCGGAATTTTTAAATGAGTTGACCAACTACCTTGATGGTGCGATTGATGCGCGCACAAAAGCTGAATTGGAAGATCATCTGGCCTGGTGCCACAACTGCTACGTGGTCTGCGATACCACCAAGAAGACCATCGAGATTTATCGCGATTCCCAACTCTACGAACTTCCTGAAGACCTTCGCACCCGCCTTCGTACCGCCATCGTTTCCAAGTGTCATTCCCGCAAGAAGAGCGGCCCTGAGCACGTCTGAACTCTGTCGTTTCCGCTTAACCCATTGTTCCGCAAGCATATTTGCCACGGCGCAAATGTAACGCTCGTTGCAAGTTTCTCACTATGGAAGTTGACGAAACCTTTTCCTACAGGATGGAATCTAAGTTGATGGCTGTGGAAATGCAGTTTGATTCCTGGGTGAAGGGCAAGTAAAGCGCTTAGCTGTGGAGGTCAAACATGATCGCGAAATTGGTCGATGCTTTCTTCGGTTGTTGGCATAATCGTTATAGTTTTCCTATTACCATGAAGCCGGGTTCCCGCAGGGGTTTCCGGCCCTCAACGGCGGCAGCGCTGACCGGCATGTACGTGGTCTGCCTGGATTGCGGCAAGGAATTGCCGTATGACTGGAAAGAGATGAAGGTCATCGGCTCGCAGTCGGAAGCGCGTCATTACGCGCAAGAGTTGGCGACGAGAGAAGCTGCATAATCACAGCCAATCGCAATTGATATAGTTAAGCCGCGACTTAGATCGCGGCTTTTTTATTGGTCGCCCGGGAAAGGCGCGAGGCAGGACTTACGGCGCCACAATGTTGAAGTACGGATTGAAGGTGTCGAGAAGACCGAACAATTCGGCAATCTTGCTTGCGTCCCCACTGACCTTGATGTTTCCGCTTTGAACCTCCTTCTCGAACGTGCTTTGGCCAAGCATCACACGAAGCAGGTCTGCCTTGGTGAGCGTGATAGCCGCGTTCGCATTAGGATTTTGTGAATCAGGGAGATAGGTAAGCGCACTGTTTTGCAAGGTTAGAGCGTATTTACTGTTCGCATCCGTGAAATTCCAGTTCAGGACGAGCGATTTTCCGTCGGCCTTCGATCCATCGAGGCTAATGCCCAGATAATCGAACACCATGTCGATGGACATCGCGCGCAATGTGTCCGGGCTGGCAGTAGTGCCCCTGCCTCGTGGAATGCCGTTGCGCAATTCGTACACTCCGACAAGATAGATATTGCGCCAGGTTCCATTCTCTGCCTGGTATCCCATTTGCTCTAAAGCATCGGCTTCGAGATTCTTGGCTTCTTGATTGTCAGGCTCGGCGAAAACCACTTTGTCGGTGACTTCGGCAACCCATCGATACTCGCCATTTTTGAAATCGCTTCGAGCTTTCGCGAGGAGGGCTTGCGATCCGCCCATGTATTCGACAAACTTCTTGCCTTCTTCCGCAGGCGGCAGAGGATTCAGATGGGCAGGCACACCGTCATAAAAACCCATATAGCGCTGGTATACGGCCCGGACATCGTGACTCATGGAACCGTAGTAGCCATGCGTATACCACTTGGCGGCGAGATTGGGAGGAAGGTGGCGCAAAGTGTCAGCGATTTCCAGCGGCGTGTAGCCCATGTTGGTGAGGCGCAGCGTCTGATCGTTTATATATTCGTACATATCACGCTGATCGGAAAGGAAAGTGGTAATTCTCTCCGTGCCCCAGGTCGGCCAATGATGCTGAGCGAAGACCACATCGGTTTTGTCGCCGAACAGTGCGATGGTCTGGTTGAGGTAATAGGCCCAGAGTTTCGGATCGCGCACTTCAGCTCCGCGCAATGACAAGACATTGTGAAGGGTATGAGTTGCATTTTCGGCGACGCAGAGCGCGTGAAATTGTGGCAGATAAAAATTCATTTCGGCGGGAGCCTCGGTGCCAGGGGTTAGCTGGAAAACAAACTCAACGCCATCGATGGTGCGGTTCACAACCCTTCCGGAGATGACGTCGGTTGGCGGAATCAGAGTCTGGGTTCCCTGGGAAAGCGTCTTTCCGAGTCCCGAGCCGAGCTGTCCTTCCGGGCCTTTCTCGAGCAGCACACCGTACATGTATTGTGCCCTGCGGCCCATGGCGTTGCCTGCATAAACATTCTCGCTAACGGCGTGTTCAAGAAATCCTTCGGGCACGATGATTTTCGCCTTGCCGGCTTTTACATCCGCTTCCGAAACAACGCCTCTTACTCCGCCGTAGTGATCGATGTGACTATGAGTATGAATCACGGCAACGACAGGCCTCTTTGGTCGGTGCTTGTAATAAAGGTCGAGGGCAGCTCTGGCAGTTTCTGCGGAGAATAACGGGTCCACGATGATGAGGCCGGTTTTTCCTTCGATGATGTCCATGTTCGCCAGGTCAAAACCGCGCACTTGGTAGACACGGTCGGTGACCTTGAAGAGGCCGGCGAAGTTGTTGAGTTGTTCCACCCGCCACAAGCTGGGATTGGCTGAAGGCGGAGCGGCTTCGGTGTCTTCAAAATCGTAGGATTTCATATCCCAGGCCATGCTTCCGTCGGGATTCTTGATTCCCCCGCCGGGCAGTGCTTCGATGAGGCCTTTTTGCGCATCTGTAAAGTCCTGCTTGTCGGTAAAGGGATATTCGTTGAGCACGGCTGCATTGGCGGCCACTGTGGCAGGTTCAGCAGGTTTCGGTTTAATGGTTGGAGAGGTCTGTTGAGCCGCGAGAGAAAGTGCAACCAGGCAAAATGCGATTGTTCCTGGCAGGTACGGGGTAGACAGATATTTCATCGTATTCACCTTGTATTAGTTTGTATTTTTCGAATTCATGGCGCGCCCGTGCGCCCACCCACGCGCCAACATTCACTTCCGAAATAGTCCATGACAAACCGCCCGCGCAAGTTTGTCGGGTAGATTGTCGATGTTGGGTGCCACGGTTCTGGCCGGACCATCAATAACCAGCATGGTGAGCCCGTGCACCAGGGAAAAGGCTGCGAGAATCGCGATTTGCAACGATTCTTCGCTGCGTGGAGAAGCGGCAAAAACTCCAGCCTTCGCGCCCCGATAAATGAGTTCGCCTAAGACGCCCCTAGAGGCGGTCGCGGCAGTTTCCAAGGTTGAGCCAGGTTGTGCAGAAGTGGTCAGCGCTGAGGCAAACATCAGCCGGTAGCGGGCCGGGTTCTCCAGCCCAAAATCGACGTAAGCGGAAGCGCTTTTGATCAAGGCAGCTTTCGGGTCTTTAATCTTGGCTATGGATGACAACATGCGCTCGCGGAGCTCCTCAAAGCCCGTGGCCGCGACCGCAGCCAGCAGATCGTTCTTATCGGTGAAGTGGTTATAAGGAGCGTTGTGGCTCACTCCCGCCTTCCGCGCCACTTCGCGAAGCGAAAAATTCCAGTTCTGTTCTTCCCTGAGCATTGCGCACCCGGCATCGATCAGGCTGCGCCGTAGATCGCCGTGGTGATAGGCCCGCTCGGTACTCGAAGCTGATTGGTGTTGCTTCATCAAAAATCCTCCTAGGTGCGACCAACTTTTAATAGTGTCCACATTAATATAGGCAGTGTCAATATAATTCTTGACAGTGTCCATATTACAAGATATCTTGACACTGTCAACTTCGCGAGGCTTCAATCCGGAAGGCGCGCCGAGTTAATGGAATCGCAGGCGGAAGCCTTCGGCTTTCGAGGAGTGGAAGTCAATCTCAAGTCAAAAGAATAGGGAGTTACGCCATGCCACATTACTTAATGCTGAATGCTTACGACCACAGCCCGACCGCGGTCAAACGCGGCTCAACTCGGGTACTCCGATTAATCCTTCCTGCAATCATCGCCGCTGTTCTGGCGTCGACCACCGCATTTGCCCAGCAAAACGGCCACTATCTGCAAGGCATCACCGGCCTCGAAGACGGATCGGCTCCGCCGCCGGGATTCTACGTGACCTACGCGCCCTACCTGAATCTGGTGAATTCACTGAAAGGGGCCGACGGCAACACCATCGCCAACGTAGACGTAAATACGGTTGTGCACAACATGATCTTCCAGATGACGATACCGAAGAAGTTTCTCGGCGCGTGGTATGGATTCGATGTCATCGTCCCGGTCGTCAATACGCGTCTCCAGGGGAACGAGGTCAGTCCTTCTGCACAAAGCGCCGGCTTGTCCGATATTTATGTGGCTCCCCTGGTGCTCGGCTGGGATAAGGGTCAATCGACGTACTTGGTGGAGTACGGGTTTTATGCTCCCACGGGCGCATTCAACCCAGCGAACCCTTTCAATCCCGGGCTTGGCTTCTGGGAGCAACAGGTGCAAGCGGGGACGACTCGGTATTTCGACAAAAGAAAACTGTGGAATGCCTCGGTGCTTTCAACCTGGGAGTTCAATCAGACCAAATCGAGCGAAGACCTGAAACCAGGCCCGATGGCGACGTTCGAGTACAGCTTTGGCAGGCGCCTGTTCAACTACAGCGTAAACGTAGGGGCGGCGGGATATGCCTATCACAAGCTTTCAGCGGACGCAGGCAGCGCGGTAAATCCGATGGTCCGCGGAGATCTGGACCGCTCTTTCGGTCTTGGTCCCGAGTTCAAGTACACCAACCTGAAACATCACATGTCATTCGATGCGCGATATGAACCGCAGTTCGGGGTGCAATCGCGAGCCAGCGGAAACACGGTTGTGTTCACGCTCACGTATCTGAACATTTTTCGGCCGAAATAGATCGGGGAATTGAGATTCGCTCACGATGAATTTGAGGCTCCGAGCGAAGCCGGCTGAGAAAGCAGCAACTTGCAAATCAAATCAATCAATAAGGAGAAAATCGATGAAACTGAATTCTGTTTTGACCACACTAGCAGTCGCGACTTTACTGACCATCGGGGCGTACTTCACCAGCATATCTACGGTACATGCGTCTTCCGATTCCTTGCCAAAGGCCGCCCATGAGGACACTCAGACCAAAATAGCTCGGGCGATGTCGGCCGGACCAGCCGAGGTCGGCGCTTCGGCAACCATTGCCGATACAGACGCGCAAGGCAACCTCATAGTTCTACGCGAAGGTAGCAACGGATTTACCTGCATGCCAGGGCGGCCGGCGATTGTCGGTGATCCACCAAAGTGCATGGACGCGGCAGCTGTGCAATGGGCCCTCGACTTCAAGGCGCACAAACCCAAGCCGACCAATACTGTTCCGGGCATTATGTACATGCTGGCCGGGGGGAAGGAGTTCAGCGATCCCTTTGACCCGAACAGCAAGCCCATCATAGTCGGCCCCCACTGGATGATCATGTGGCCTTTTGATCCGATGACCACGGGGCTGCCCACGAACGATAAGCCAACCGGTGCCTATATCATGTGGCCTGGTTCGCCGTATGCCCATCTGCATGTCATGGGACGTCCGTGAATACGTTTCACAGACCGGAGGTTCGGCACGCTTAATGGTGGAGGCGGCTCTGCGGCCGGCTCGGTTTGTCAGAGTGCCTCTGCCACATGTGATGAAGGTGTTTACGCGTACCCGATTCAAAAATCAGTTCACCTGATGCTATCGGAATCGAGTTACATTGGAACTGGCATTTAGAATTCGCTCGTACCGTCCAGCACGGTACGTGAGCGGGGAGGCTTTTATCAGAGTCAGTACCAAGAATGGAGCACCACGGCGCTTTATGCCGGTTGTTTATTTCCAGTTCATAAGCATTTCGAACTCGATCCTTATTATGAGCATCAGAGCATCACGGGCAAGCGCCCGAATGAGCAGTTGAATCAGTTTGGGATTGTCCTGAATTTCTATTATTAAGCTGAACCGAGCGCCCCGGAGGTCCGCTGAAAAAGCAAACGGGGACGGAGGAAAGAGGAATCATGAAGTTGCCCCAACATAATGTTCATGTCGCGAAACGGGCTTTTGCCTGCCTGATGCTTACCGCGTGCCTCTGCTCCTCTTTGCTGGTTTCGGCGCAGGAGGCCGCTGGCACCCCCAACAGGACCTCCTTGCCGGATTCGCCGCAATCCCAAGCCAATGCGAATCCTACTCAGGGAACCACGACTCGCTTCATCGGCTACATGACGAACCAGTCTCTCATCTTCCCCGACATCGCGTTCAGCGAGGGCCCGCTCACGACAGGGAGAAAATTCAGATTGTTCGTAAACCAAAGCATTTCACCCCCGTACATTCTTGCCGCGGGAATCAGTGCTGCCTATGACCAAGCCAGAAACAGTCCGAAGGCCTACGGGCAGGGCTGGGATGCCTACGCAAGCAGATTCGGAGTGGACGTTGCCCGTGCGACTTCGAATAGCTTCTTTAGCAGTTTTGTTCTTGCCACGGTTCTGCATGAGGATCCGCGCTTTTTTCCCCAGTACCGTCCCAGTCTTTGGGGCAGCGTGAAGTACTCTGCGCAACGCGTATTTATTACCCGAACAGACGCTGGGTTCGATAGGTTCAATAGTTCCGGTGTCTTCGGGACTGCAGCCGCAGAAGGGTTGGCGAACGTGTATTTGCCAGCGTCCGAACAGACGGCTGCAAAGAACTGCGAGCGCGTCGGAACTGACCTGGCCTGGAAGTTTGCGGGGAACATGTTCAAGAATTACTGGCCGACGATCTTTCGCAGCCTAGGATTAAACCGCTTGAAGGTGATCCCCGACCCGAGCGCCTTGCAGCACCCGGCTCCAAACAACTAGCAGATACCTGGAGAGCGCGGCCTATCAACGTCAAGGATACTGATCCGGTCAGTGCCAGCGCGTAAGGTATTTCTTAGGGGCGAATACAGGATTTGCTGTATTGGCTGCGCCACAGGTATCGGCTAGAGTTAGAGGAGTTCGACGGCTACTTTAAAGGGTGGTCATGGGTTAGTGTTCAGCGAGGCTGACGTTTGACCCTTACGATCACCCCCCCAATCTCAGATCTTCATTCCCCTATCGCTTCTCAGCTGCGTCTCCGTGGCGAGGATTTCATCCTCGGGCGGCGGGCGCAGCTGCTTTTTTGGGCAGGATTTCGCCGATGCGGCGGATCTGTGCTCCCACGGCGCGCAGCTTTTCTTCGATGTGTTCGTAGCCGCGATCGATGTGATAGACGCGGTCGATAATGGTTTCTCCATCCGCGACAAGAGCAGCCAGCACGAGCGATGCGGATGCGCGTAAGTCGGAAGCCAGGACGGCGGCGGCGCTCAACGGAGTTTTGCCGCGAACGACAGCACGGCGTCCTTCAATCTTGATGTTCGCTCCCATGCGCACCAGTTCCTGGGCGTGCATGAAACGGTTCTCGAAAATGTTTTCGGTGATGATCGAAGCTCCGTCCGCCTGCGTCGCCAGGGTCATGTATTGCGCCTGCACATCGGTGGGGAAGCCGGGATATTCCTCGGTGACCATGTCGGCGGCTTTGGGAGGATTGTCGCCCATCACGCGAACCGAGTCAGCAGTGTGCGCCGTTTTCACGCCTACTTCCTTCAACTTCTCAAGCAGTGCGCCCAGGTGATGGGGATCGCAGCCAGACACGTTGAGATCTCCGCCAGTGAGCGCGCCCGCGATGATGAACGTGGCGGCCTCGATGCGGTCAGGAATGATGCGGTGCCGTGCGCCATGCAGTTTGTCGACGCCTTTCACGCGGATGGTTGACGTGCCCGCGCCTTCAATGCGAGCGCCCATCTTGTTGAGCAGGTCGGCAAGGTCGGCGACTTCAGGCTCGCGCGCGCAGTTCTGCATGACGGTTTCGCCATCTGCGAGAGTCGCAGCCATCAGCAGGTCTTCGGTGCCAGTGACCGTGATTTTATCGAAAAGAATTTCAGCACCACGCAAACGCTTCGCCGTGGCCTCGACATATCCGTGATCTTGCGTAATGGTCGCGCCCAGGGTTTCCAGTCCCTTGATGTGCAAGTCGATGCCGCGAACTCCGATGGCGCAGCCTCCGGGGAGCGAGACGCGGGCGCGGCCGCAACGGGCTACGAGCGGGCCGAGAACGAGCGTCGAGGCACGCATGGTCTTGACCAGTTCGTAGGAGGCCTCTGGGGAT
The DNA here is from genome assembly GCA_035601995.1 of Terriglobales bacterium. GTDB lineage: Bacteria > Acidobacteriota > Terriglobia > Terriglobales > Acidobacteriaceae > JABDBE01. The sequence goes on along the minus strand of DATNNE010000163.1, from coordinate 55,888 downwards.
GTCAGGTTCTTGCAGCTGATGGTCGTGCGATGCTGGGCGCGGCCGTATCCCAGTTCGACTTCTGCGCCCATAGCGGCAAGCAGCTTGCGCGTGGTCTCGATGTCACGAACCTGCGGAATGTTTTCGAGGATGACTGGTTCTTCGGTGAGCAGCGCGGCGGCCATCGCCGGAAGCGCAGCGTTCTTGGCGCCGCTGACCCGAATTGTTCCCAGCAGCGGATTGCCGCCGCGAATTACGAATTTATCCATATCACGATTTACCTGTAACGATGTCGTGCGCTGTAGACCGTGAGCAACGGCGAGGCCCATGGGGTCGTCCAATCTGTGGCGCTGAGATATTGTACGGGCGAAAGGGCGTCGTGGTGGATGTGAATTTATTAATCGGAAGGGCACGGCCCGTGGGAGTGGGCGGTGCTACAAAGCTCGGGCGGCGTTCATGGCTTGGCGGACGTGGCCGTGGGTTTGCTTCAAGGCCTTGATCGCTTGCTGGCGGCTTACGTTGGCTTGCAACATGACTAACGCAGCGGGAAGGTTGTTTCCGGCGGCTTGGAGGGCTTGCTCGGCGGTTTCGCGAGTGACTCCGGCGGCTTGTTGCAGAATGGTTAGGCCACGTTCGCGCAGCTTGTCGTTCTTTACGTGGACGTTGATCATCAGGTTGCCGTAAACGTAGCCCAGCCGAGTCATGGCGCCGCTCGACAGCATATTCAGAATCATCTTTTGCGCCGAGCCCGCTTTCATGCGGCTGGATCCGGCGATGACTTCGGGCCCAACTTTGGCGACGATCGCGAGGTGCGCCGCTTTTTCGAGCGGAGATCCCGCATTGCAGGTGACGGCGATGGTTTTTGCGCCATGACGACGGGCATATTCGACGGCGGCGACGGTGAACGGAGTGCGTCCGCTGGCGGCGATTCCGACAACGACGTCGTTCTTCCCGGGTTTCTTCTTCGCCATTTCGCTGTGGCCGAGTTTGCTGGAGTCCTCGCTGGCTTCAGTGGCGCGGTGCAGCGCTTTGATTCCGCCCGCGATGATGAATTGCACTGTCCTAGGATCGGTATTAAACGTGGGCGGACACTCGGAGGCATCGAGCGCGCCGAGGCGGCCGCTGGTTCCGGCGCCGACGTAGATCAGACGGCCTCTTCGTTTAAGGGCTTTTGCGATCAGATCAATTCCGCTGGCGATCTGCGGTAAAGCAGCTTTCACGGCGGTGGCAACTTTGGCGTCCTGGGCGTTGATGATGCGAGCGATTTCTAGGGAGGGTTTCTGGTCGAGATTCTTGGCAGCGCGGTTGGGCTGCTCGGTGGGGAGGTGGCTCAGCTTCGCGTCAGATTTCTTGGTTATAGGTCGCAACAATTTCTTCTCCCCCGGCCTGCAACCCACTTTAGTGGCTCGAAAGGCTGAGTCGCAACTAATCTTTCCAGAATTTCCAACCGTCAATGCAAGTTGGCCCCCGCAGACTCCCCTTGTCCTTAATTGTGCATGTTCTGACAGCGAGCGGTTATCGTTCGGGCAACCGGAATATCAAGAGTCGCCGTTTGGGCTTGCTTTCCGCCAAAGATACACGACGGCACCCAGACATTACGGTACAGGATCTGCTATATGACGCATCGAAACAACAAGTTGCGTAGTCGACGCAGAGGGCCACCTAAATGCAACGGTTATGGCTGAGGTGGTCAATACCTTCTCCTCTTTCAGGTTCTCTGAACTAAGTCAGCCCATCTGAAGTTTTCTTTCTTAGCAACCGACCCTAAGGAGGTTGCCATGTTTGCACGCAATGTCTCGATTCATCTGAAATCTAATACTCTCTCCGATTACACGCGCACCTTTGAGCAGGATGTCCTCCCGTTGCTTCGTAAGCAGAATGGTTTCAAAGATGAAATTACATTCGCCGGGCCCGGCGGAGTTGATGTCACTGCGATCAGTCTGTGGGAGAACAAAAGCGATGCGGAAGCTTACAACAGCAACACCTATCCGCAAGTGCTGAAGACGATGGCAAGATTTATCGAGGGAACGCCGAAGGTTCAGACCTCCGACGTGGTCACCTCGACCCTCCATAAGATCGCCGTTCACGCAACTGCCTAGAACCGTTCAATTTGTTGACGCGAGAAGGCGGTTAACTCCGCCTTCCCGATTTTCGTGACGTGAGAGGTTGTGGTGTGCCCTCATACCTTTTTCATTGCTGCGATTGTCTGAAGCCTTTCATAAAACAGTTGAGTCTTCACGATTACGAACAGGGCGGAGTCGTCTGCCCAACTTGCGGGAGCAATGACGTGGAACGCCAATTGTCCGTTTTCTATCCGGTCACTTCAAGCGAAAGCGCTTGACCTTCGACCGGCGGAGCCTAACCGCTCCTTGCGGGCCGTGTTCTATCGGTGCTCCGCGCCTGGCGTAGGGAAGGAAAACAAATTCGACATTCCGTGTTCGTCAGATACCTCCCAGCGACTCAACGACTGCATCGTGGAACTTGGGTCGCGATTGCTTGATGGCTTCATTGCTGCAGTCCGGCCAGGTGCGGTTGGTGAGCAGCGTTATCGAAAGCTGGCGGTCCGGATCGATCCACAGCGAGGTTCCGGTATAGCCGAGATGTCCGAATGCATTGCTGGAGAAATATTTACCTGATTGGGATTGCGATGACGGCGTGTCCCAGCCCAAGGCTTGGGACGTGTCTGGCGGAGAAGACTCGCGACGCGTGAACAGTGCCACGGTTTCCGGGCGAAGGATGGGGCACCCTGCGGAGAGCATGGCATGGGCAAAGATGGCGAGATCTCCGCCACTGGCAAACAGGCCCGCGTGCGGGGCAACGCCGCCCATCACGCTGGCATTTTCGTCTTGCACTTCTCCCTGAATGATGCGATGGCGGAAAGATTGATCGTTCGCAGTGGGCGGGATGGACGCTCGCAACGCCGACGGCGGATTAAACGCGGTGTGCGTCATGGCCAAGGGCCCGAAGACTTCGTGCTGGCAGAAGCGGTCGAGAGATTCCTCTGCAATGCGCTCGAGCGCGACTCCGAGGATGATGAAACCAATGTCGCTGTACTTGGCTATGGTGCCAGGATCGGCTGCGAGCGGAGTGGCGAAGGCGGCGGAAAGAAGTTCATCTCGCGTCTTGGCGCGCAGAAACAGCTTTTCGTACGCGGGTAATCCCGAGGAGTGTGACAGCAACATGCGCAGAGTGACGGCATCGCGTCGCGGATCTTCTCCGGCGAACTCTGCAACGACGGCCACAACGGGCAAGTCAAGGTCGAGCAGGCCGCGCTCATACAGGATCATGGCCATGCTTGTAGTAGAGACGACTTTTGTGAGGGAGGCGAGATCGAATACCGTGCCTACGGTTGCAGCGGGAGAATTAGCTTCGTAGGTGAACTGCCCGAATGCTTTCAGCGCGACAAGATTGCCGCGATACGTGACGGCGACCGAAGCCGCAGGGAAGGCGCAATCCGCGATTGCTTGGTGTATCAATTCAAACGCGGGAGCAAAGATAGCGTCCTGCTGCTGATGGGCGGGGAACGGCTCTCGAACCCCGGCGGCGGAATTCACTCCTGGAAAAGGCTTCGGCGAAGAGGTTGTGTACTCGATGTTCGGTTTATAGCAAAGTTCCCGGGGCGCGTAAAGATGACTTCGAAGGGGGGACCTTCAAGCAAACGGGACAACCCAAACACCAGTTGTCAGTTCGCTGTTCTCGGTTCTCAGTTTGGTGTTAGCGGATCCAATGGTAGCCCACGCTTACCTGGACTCCGTTGAACTCGGTGTTCCTGGTACCCAGATTGGCGTTGGAGATGTGCGACCATCGGCAGGCGATGTCGACAAATTGGCGGCGCTTGGTAAAGACCTGAATGCCGCCGCCACCGCGCGCGGTGAAGTTAAAATTCGAAGTGTCTCCGGTGGGGAAGTTGGTGTTGGTGCGCACGGCGCCCCCGGCCAGTTCGATGTAGGGCGCGAGATGGCTGGTATGGAGGCTCGAGTTCCAGCGCAAAATGACCGGTTCAAAGCCTCCACCGTAGATTGATTGGGCGCGGAATTGGCGAAAGAGTGGGATCACGGAGATTCCGTATTCGAGGCGGCCGCGCCTCCAACCGCTGCCGAGCTCGTTAGTCAGTTCTTTGCCTACGAACGCTCCCGCGGTCAAAATCTGGGCTTCTGCGAACGAGTTGGTGTTCTCTTCGCCGGTCTCTCCAGCCACCCAGACGGCGAAGTCCCAATTGCGCCGGTCGGCTTCGGATTGCGCATAAATCGGACGGACCACAAGAAACAAGAAAAGCAATGGAATGGCTGAACGGAATCGGACAATAACGTTCATGGCACGATTCATACTCTTTTTTAACATGCCCGGACAGGCGGGAACGCCGTCCTCCCTTTGGCACAAACGGCACTCCCTTACTTCAGTTTGTTGAGCGGGTTGCGGGGCTTGTGTAGAGTCAGAGTATCCGCATGATGAATCAGCGTTCTCGCCTCCGACGGTACTTCTCAGGCTTCTTGTGGATGACCTTTTTCTTTTATGGGTTGTGTTCACCTGCGCTCGGGGCCGGACGAAAGTCGGTCGCTCCGTCGAACCGTCTCGGCGTTCTCGACTCCATTGTGCAAGAGGCCATCCGCGACGGGCAGATTCCGGGAGCGGTGGTACTGGTCGGGCACGACGGTCAGGTGATTTATCGCAAGGCATTCGGCGAGCGTTCGCTCGAACCGCGGCACGAGGCCATGACCGTGGATACGATCTTCGATCTGGCTTCGCTCACCAAAGTAGTCGCGACCACTATAGCTGTGATGCAACTGGTAGAGAAGGGGCAGATTCGCGTCAACGAGCCGGTGGCGAAGTACATCCCGGAATTCGCGGAAAATGGTAAAGAGGAAATCACGATTCGCCAACTGCTCACGCATTTCTCCGGCCTGCCGAAAGATCTGGATTTGTCGCAGTCGTGGGAGGGCCGCGAAACGGCGTTACACCTCGCGTATGCGGAAAAGCCGATTTACGCGCCGGGATCGCGATTCCTGTATAGCGACGTCAACTTTATTGTGCTCGGTGCGTTGGTGGAGCGGGTATCGGGGATGTCGCTGCAGGACTACTGCCAGAAGAATATTTTTGGTCCGCTGAAGATGACGCATACGCGCTTTCTGCCTCCGGCATCGTGGTTGCCGAAGATCGCGCCCACGCAGTATGACGAGCACGACAAAATGCTGCGCGGAGTGGTGCACGATCCCACGGTGCGACGGATGGGCGGGGTGGCCGGGCAGGCGGGGCTGTTCTCGACGGCGGACGATCTGGGGAAGTTTGCCCAGGCTTTACTGGATGGCAGCACGATTCTGTCTCCGTTAGCGGTTGAGAAAATGACCGCGCCGCAGCAGCCTCCAACATCGGAAGTGCTGCGCGGGTTTGGCTGGGACATCGATTCTCCGTACTCGAGCAATCGTGGGGACTTGTTGCCGGTTGGATCGTTTGGGCACACCGGATTCACCGGGACTTCGTTGTGGATTGATCCGACAACGCGGACGTACATCATTGTGCTGACGAATGCGGTTCATCCACGTGGGAAGGGAAGTGCGGTGGCCCTGCGCTCGAAGATTGCGACGGCGGTGGCTGCGGCTTTGCCGCTTACCCCGGCTGAAAAGGACGCGCTGCAATCCGAGAGCATCACGGGATACAACGAGGCGGAGACGGGCGCACGCCGCGTGGCGTCTCGTAACGGCGAGGTGCGGACGGGAATCGACGTACTCAAAGGCCGTGGCTTCGACTTGATTCGAGGGACGGCAGGAAAGAAAAAGATTGGATTGCTGACCAATCAGACTGGGGTGGATTCGCAAGGACGCCGCACGATTGATGTCTTATCACAAGCGCAAGGAGTTTCGCTCGGTGCCATCTTCAGTCCGGAGCATGGGGTAACAGGCTCGCTGGACACGACCGACATCGGCAATTCGAAAGACGCAGCCACGGGCGTGCCGGTTTACAGCGTGTACGGTGCGACGGATGCGTCGCGGCGGCCTTCGCTCGAAGTGTTGAAGACCTTGGATGCGGTTGTCGTCGATATTCAGGACTCCGGGGCGCGCTTTTACACCTACGAAACTACGTTGGGATATTTCCTGGAAGGTGCGGTCAAGGCCGGAATTGACATCATCGTGCTCGACCGGCCAAATCCGATTACCGGGTCATTTGTGCAGGGGCCGATTGCCGATCCCGGCCATGAAAGTTTTACCAACTATGATTCTTTGCCTGTGCGTCATGGCATGACCATGGGCGAGCTGGCGAAAATGTTTAATGGCGAGCACAACATCAATGCACAGCTGCAGGTGGTTCCACTCGAGGGATGGATGCGGGGCGACTGGTACGATTCGACCGGGCTGGCGTGGGTCAATCCCTCGCCCAATCTTCGCAGCCTGACGGAAGCGACGTTGTATCCCGGCGTGGCGCTGGTTGAGGGCACGAATGTTTCCGTTGGACGCGGCACGGATACTCCCTTTGAATTGCTTGGTGCGCCTTGGATCAAAGGTGCGGAGCTGGCGCAGTATCTGAATGCGAGAGATATTTCCGGGGTGCGCTTCGTGCCCGTGAGTTTTACCCCGACTGCCAGCACGTATGCGGGGCAGAAGTGTCAAGGGGTGAATATTATGCTGGTGGAACGCAATGCCTTCGATGCGCCGGAACTCGGTGTGGAACTGGCGTCGGCGCTGCACAAGCTTTATCCCGAGCAGTTTCACGTGGAGCGGATGCTCGACCTGCTCGTAAACCAGTCGACTTTCGACGCGATTTCGAAGGGCGAAGATCCGCGCCGGGTTGCGGAAGACTGGCGCGAGCCGCTGGAGAAGTTTATGCAGGTTCGACAGAAATATCTGATCTACAAATAAACTACGGTTGCCGACCTTCGCTCGACTCCCGGACCAGGGCGTCCGGATCTAGGTGTGCATCGCGGTAACGGAATCCGGGGGTGCGCTCAGCCTTCATATTGGCTAGAATGGTTGCGCCTTGTTATGAGCTACTCAGCCAGGAGACGTAAACCGCAATGACAGCCGCCAGTCCGAAGATCCCGACGCCGAATCCCTTTTACCGCTGTGCCGGTCCGAACTGTGGTCTGCTGAAACGATCGACCGACCGCTGGTGGCTGATGTGGACGTCGTTCGGTGAATACCATCGGCCACTGCTGTATTTGTGCCCTTGGGACGAAGAGATCGCAGCCCGCGAAGGCACGTTGCACGTGTGTGGGGAGCTTTGCGCGCAGAAGCTGCAATCGCAGTATATGGGCAATGTGCGAGAAAACGAGCTCAGGCGCTCGGCGCGGTAAAGCTTCAATTCGATCAGCGACTAACTTTCTTCCTCTATCGAGCATCGTACTTGCATCGAGAGTTGATATGGGCGCGACTGGGCGGATACGCCTGATCATAGCTAATAGTTTCGAGAGGTGTTTCATGCGCGTCATTCTGGGCGTGTTATTTTTGACCGCCTTGGCCGCAGGTCAATCGAGCCCTGCAACCAAGCCGGATGCCGCTGCCTCCACGTCTCCCAGCGTCGCCAGTGAACTCACGATTCCCGCCGGAACCAAAGTTCCCGTCGAGTTGAAACATGCGGTCTCGAGCAAAGGGACGCACGAGGGCGATGGAGTTTATGCGGAGACTACGTTTCCGGTCGTGGCCAACGGGCGAGTTTTGATTCCTGCGGGAACCTATGTGCAGGGAAGGATTAGCCACATCCAGCGCGGCGGGCGAATCAAAGGGCGCGCGGAAGTTCTCATGCACTTCACGACGCTGATCTATCCCAGCGGCTACACCGTGCTCCTGCCCGGCGCCGTGGAAAATGCTCCAGGCGTCGACAAGACATCGGTCAAGGACGCCGAGGGTACGATCCGCTCCGACAGCCAGGCAGGTCAAAAAGCCGCGACGGTGGCCACCACTGCGGGCACCGGCGCCGTAGTCGGAGGGCTAAGCAGCGGTGGTAAAGGCGCACTGATTGGCGCGGGAGTCGGAGGCGCGGTCGGAACTGCGATCGCTATGTTGACCCGAGGAAATGACGTGAAACTCGATGCCGGTACAACCTTGGAGATCGTCATTCAGCGCGATGTCCCGCTCGACGCGAGCCGCGTGCCCACGACCACGCGGGCGTATTCATCCGCGCAGCCGTGAGGGGCCAGCCAAGCATGCCCGATGCGATTGGTCTGTGTTGAAGTTTTGTAAGATCAGTGCGGTGCCTCAACGAGCGTAATCGCTTGTCCTCTACACTTAGCGTTGCTTCCTGAAGGATTGGGTATAGAATCTTGGGGTTCGACAAGCATTCCGGGACCCTGTGAATGAGCTTTGTGGCAGTGGCGGCTGCCAGGAGGATTTTATGTCACGCAACCACACACCGGGGACCACCGTAGCCCTGCTCGTTATCGTCGTTCTAGTGTCGGTCTCGGGCGCGTGGGCACAAAGCAGTTACAAAACGCTGTATAGGTTCAAGGCCGGGAAAGATGCGCAGAGTCCCCATGCCGGACTAATCTTCGATACGGCCGGTAATCTCTACGGTACAACCCTCGAGGGGGGCGCTCAAGGTGCAGGCGCCGTCTTCAAGCTGACCCGGAACTCGGACGGAACCTGGACAGAAACCGTGATATACAGCTTCTGCCTCGACTCTCCCCAGTGCGGCGCCGGGCGAAACCCCGTGGCCGGCCTGACTTCTGATGGCACCGGGAATCTCTATGGCACGACATGGCACGGCGGTGCGGGTGGCGGCGGGGTCGTCTTCAGGCTGACGCCGAACCCGGGCGGGACTTGGGCCCTGAGCGTCCTTCATAGTTTCTGCACTGTGGGGCCGGGTTGCGCCGACGGAGACGAGCCCTTGGCAGGTGTGATCTTCGACGCAGTCGGGAACCTCTATGGGACGACTAGCGCAGGCGGCGTCTACGGGCCTGGCACCGTATTCGAGTTGATGCCGAAGTCTGACGGGAGTTGGGAAGAGAAGGTACTGCATAGCTTCTGCTCGGTGGAAACCTGTCCCGGCGGAGGCGGCGGGGGTCCCGAGGCCCGTCTTGTCTTTGACGCAACTGGAAGTCTTTACGGCACTACCAACGCTGGGGGGGCCGATTATGTGGGCACTGTTTTTGAGCTCACGCAGAGCCGTGACGGAAAGTGGCACGAGAAGGTACTGTATAGCTTCTGCTCGTTTTGTCGTAACGGATCGAACCCTCAGGCCGGGCTAATTCTCGATGCGGCGGGCAATCTCTATGGCACGACCACAAATGGCGGTGAGGCTGGCGGCGGAATCGTCTTCAAGCTGACCCAAACCTCGGGCGGAAGGTGGAAAGAGACCGTGCTGCACAGCTTCTGCACTGGAGACTGCGGCGACGGTTACATTCCGGGAGGCGAAGTGACCAGCGATGCGGCTGGAAATCTCTACGGCACTACGGTCGGGGGTGGCAACCTTGGTTTTTGCCCGCTCGCCGGTTGTGGCGTCGTCTACAAGCTAACGCCGCAATCGAGCGGGAAATGGAAAGAGACTACTCTGCACGTCTTCATCGATCGGCCGGCAGCGTATCCGTTGGGTAGCCTGGTCTTCGACGCATCAGGAAATCTTTACGGGACTGCTGCGGTTGACGGCGAGTCGAACTTCGGTTCGGTGTTTGAGATCACGCCGTAGGCGCTTTTTCTCCTGACACTCGCAGCTGGCTACGCGAACCGTGCGGTTGATCTGCCCCCTGACAGTTTATAGGCCGATTCTTGTGATTCAGGTTTGCTGCGGAATGATCAGGTTCCCGGATGCTGCTCGCGGCGATGCTCATATCCGACGCCATCTTCCGCCGTCTCTTCGGTCTGATTGCTGATTGCTGAATGCTTACTTCAGCACAAACATTGCGTTTACGTGGGCCGTTACTGAGATGGTCTGTGGGCTGAATTCTTCCGTCGGAGCAGGCGCAGCGGCCATCGCCGACATTTTCATCATCGGCTGCATCGCCATCGGGCGGACATTCTCGAATGTATCCACCGAGGCGTAAGACAGTTCTCCCACCGTGCGCCCACTGGCGTGGGCCAAGGCTTCGGCAGACGCGCGAGCGCGGCGATAGGCATCCTCCACAGCTTTGCTCTTGGCCGCGTCGATGTCATCAAGCGTGTAGCTGATGGATTGCTCGCTGCTGATGTCACCGTCGGACAATTGCTGAATGATGGGCGCGATCTTCGTAAAATCTTTCAGCTTCAGCGACACACTCACGTTGACCCGGTATGCGACCAGTTTGCGTTTCGCCGGCTTGTAGTCGTAGACGGGTTCGATGGAGAAATAGCCGATCTGGGCGGCGGCGGGCTCGATGCCGTTGGAGCGCAGAATCTGGCGTACTTGCTCCGCCGCCTTCGAGGCTCGATCGTAGGCAGCCCGCGAAGTATCCTCCTGCGCCGAGATATTGAATTGCACAAGGGCAGTGTCCGGGTTCGCCTCAAATTTCCCATCCGCCCCAACGAAGACGCTATTGGGTTGTGCCGTGATCGTGGGACGATCCTGTCCGAAAGCGAGCCCCACGGCGAAAAGTAGAACCATGAGCAGAGTGAGAGCAGATTTCATCGTGCGCCTCCCGCATAACCGCAAAGAAAGTTATACGCCAGTGCCTTGACGAATAGAAGAACGGCAAAGTCGGGGGAACTTGCGAGATGAGAAGCTGGTTAAAGGATCAACCCTTGGCAGTGGAGTAAGCGAAGCGGTTGACTTGGGAGTCGATTTCCTTGCGCAGATCCGGCCAGATTTCTTTTGGCATGTCGAGAAAAACTGCAACTACCGCGGGATCGAACTGCTGTCCGGAGAAGAGTTTAATCTCTGCGACGGCGGCATCCAGGGATTGGGCCTTGCGGTAGGGCCGGTCGCACGTCATCGCGTCGAGCGTGTCGGCAACAGAAAACAATCGGGCTCCTAGCGGAATCTCCTCGCCTCTCAGTTGCCGCGGGTAGCCGCTTCCGTCGAAATGTTCCTGATGAGAGTAAACAATTTCGGCGGCTTCTTTCAGAAACGGAATCTTCTTCAGTATCTGGTAGCCGTGATAACAATGCTCCCGCATGACCTTGATCTCATCCGGGTCCAGCTTGCCCGGTTTGCGCAGGATGGCGTCGGGAATCGCCATTTTGCCAATGTCGTGCAGAAACGCGCCGCGAGCAATCACGTCGATCTGCTCTTTCGGTAGTCCCATGGCGCGGGCAATGGCGATGGTGTACACGGTAACGCGCCTCGAGTGACCTTCGGTCTCGGCGTCCTTGAGGTCCAACGCGCCGCCTAGAGCCTCGAGCGTCATGCTGTAGGAACGCTCCAGGTCGGCCATGGCATTTCGCAATTGCTCAGTCCGGGCCTCGACCATGGTTTCGAGTTCGGTCTGGTACTGGCGGTTCTCCATCTTGAGGCGCCGATTCTCCAAGGCCCGGCGCACCGTCGCCAGCAACTGTTCGCGCTCGAAAGGTTTCAGCAGGTAATCGTAAGCGCCGTTGCGAATGGCAGCCAGGGCCACTGAAATGTCGTGGACCGCCGTCACCATCACCACCGGCATATCTGGATAGCCTTCCTTGGTACGTTCGAGCAGGCCCATTCCATCCAGGTCCGCCATCATGAGATCAGACAACATAAGCTCGAATTCTTCCCCGGCGTCGAGTATGGCTAGCGCCTTGAGGCCGGAAGATGCCTGCCGCGTCTTATAGTTGGCCGCGGTAAGCATCGAACACACAATTTCGCGGATGGCGTCTTCGTCCTCGACAACCAGGATGCGCTCGGATGGCATAGTTCATTTTAGTGTACCGCGAATTGGGCGTGAATTAGGAGATCGAAAGGTGGCAGTTCCTAAAGTAATCAACCGTTACGGGAAAGCTCATCGGCTAGGTCCATCGGCATGTTATTAAGAAAGCTGCGCTTGGCCCCTTATCGCGATGAATAGTTCTGTCTTATTTGGCTGGTACGCTTTGGTGGAGCTTCCGGTCCCGAAGTTCGTGGCGGTGGAATCCGCTGCCCTGGTCATCCTGGCTGCGGGCCTGCTGGTATTTCGCACTTTCCGCGAGCGTTACCTGCTGATCTGGATTCTGGGATGGCTGGCCTACTTCGTTTCCAATTGGACCCTTCACCATCCCGGTGCCGACTCCGCCCCGCGTTATGCCGTAGCCGTTTCGCAGTCGCAGTTTGTGCTCGCAATGTGTCTGTTCTCCGCAGCCGTGTTTGTCTACAGCCATGCCCGCAAGGTGCTGGTACCGTTGCTGGCGTTTTCCATCGCAGTCACAGTCTATGCGGCCGTGCGGGCGTTGTTGTGGCCGGACTCGTTCGCTCTCCGTGTGGTGCTTGAAGTTTCCTACCGCGTCGTTACCTTTGGCGCCGCTCTGCAATTGATCCGCTACCGCTGGGCGCGGTGGGAAATCGGTCCCTGGATGCTGAGTATCAGCTTGCTGGCCATCCATCTGGACTGGGCTCCTTTGAGCATTCATCTGCCGCCCGGATTCAGCCTCGCCGTCGACCTGCTCCTGGGATTGAGCATGCTGCTGATGGTGTTTGATGATTCCAGGATGCGCACCCGCCGTCTGGGCGTGCTCAATGCTTTGACCACCACCATCACGCGTTCGCAGCAGCACGGGCCCATGACTGAAACGGCCTTGGAAGAGTTGAAGACTCTGATGGGAACGCAAGCCGCCTGGTTCCGTTTGCTCGAAGGCGAGAAGCTGGTGCTCACCACGCAGATCGGCCTTTCCCAGGATTACGTGCGCGATCGCTTTTCTGTGCCCTTGGACGAATCGACGAAGGCTATGCTCGCCGAAACCGTGCCCATGGTAATTAAGACCTCCACAGCGGACGACAGTGCGCGACCTCATCTGAAGCGCGAACGCTTTCAACACGTCGTGACCTTGCCCGTGCTGGGCAAGAAGTCTGTCATTGGAACTTTATCGCTGGGCAGTCGTCATCGCCTCTCCTACACTCCCGACGACATGGAATTCCTGGTCACCAGCGCGCATCAGCTCGGCCTCGCCGTCGAGAACCTCCGCTTGGTCGAACAGATTCTGCGCTCTCATCGGCAGTGGGCAAACACTTTCGACTCCATTCAAGACCTTGTGCTGGTGCACGACGCCGAGTTCGTGGTCATGAAGGCGAACATGGCGTTGCTTCAGCGCCTCGGCCAAGCACCCGCGGACGTGATCGGCCAGCCCTGTGAATTCGTGCTCCCGCGCAAAAGCGAATGGAGCGGTTGCCCCTACTGCGTCGCCGCCGAGGAAGGAATTCAAGAGGCGCAGGACCCGTGCTTCGGTGGCAATTGCATGATTTCCACTTCGTCCTACAGCGAGCACGGAAGCCAGCAGAAGGGCACCATCCACGTGGTGCACGACACCACCGACCGCCACGATGCGGAAGAAAAGTACCGGCTGATTTTCGAACAGGCTCAGGAAGGCGTCTTCGTGGCCACGCCCGGCGGCAAATTGCTCGATTGCAATGACGCTTTCGTCGCCATGCTCGGCTACGGCAGCCGCGCCGAGTTGATGGCCATGGATCTGGACACAGAACTCTCCGGTTCGGTCGAGCAAACCGACGCTTTTCATCGCGAGATCGAATCTCACAACTATGTCCGCAACTTTGAAATGACGTTGCGTCGAAAAGACGGGACGTTGATCACGGTGCTCGAGAGCAGCTTTGCTACCCGCAATTCCCTAGGCAAAATCGAACGCTATCAGGGATTCCTGCTCGATATCACCGAAAAGAAAAGAGCAGAAGACGAAATCCGCAAGCGCAATCGCGAGCTCAACGCACTGAACGCCATGGCCGTGATCGCCACGCAGTCCTTCGATCTGGACGAGATCCTCAACCTGACCTTGCGTCAGGTCATTTCGCTGCTCGGCGCGCAGACTGGATCGATCTATTTGGGAGACGCGGACCAAACCACCTTCCGCCGTCGCGCCGGTTGGGGACAGCGCAGCGCCGACCGCGCCCGCTTGTCCGAAGTCCAGTTCCACGGCGGCTTCGGCGATCTCGTAACCCGCTCCCGCACCGAAGTGATCACTCCCGAATACCTGCCGCATCTTCCCCCGCTGGTCGCCGAGTTTATCCGCGCCGACGGTTCGAATTCGTGGATATGGGTGCTGCTCTGGAGTAAAGACTCGCCCATTGGCATGATGGGAATCAGCAGCCGTGAGAATCGTGTTTATACGAGCAACGATGAAAACTTGTTAGTCGCCATCGGCCGCCAGTTGGCTACGACCATCGAGAAAGTCCGCCTCTACGAAGAGACGTGCCGCGCCTACGAAGACCTGCGCAAGACTCAGGAACAATTGCTGCAGAGCGAAAAGATGTCTGCCGTAGGACAGTTGATTGCCGGAGTCGCGCACGAACTCAACAATCCCTTGACCGCGATTCTCGGCTATGCGCAGCTTCTTGAAAGCGAAGGCCTAAACGATCGCGCCGCCGACTTCGTGAGCAAGCTCTTCAAGCAGGCGCAACGCACGCATCGCGTCGTGCAAAGCTTGTTGTCATTCGCCCGCCAGCGCAAGCCGCAAAAAGAACTCGTCGACATTTGCAAGGTGCTGGACGAAACTCTCGCGCTGCGCGACTACGACTTGAAAGTGAACGACATTCGCCTGCAGCGCGAATTTGAACTCCCCGCTCCGGCGGTGACCGCTGATCCTCACCAACTGGAGCAGGTGTTTCTCAACATCATCAACAACGCCGTGGACGCCATGCTGGAAGCGGGTCAAGGCGGCTCGTTGAAGGTCCGTGCCTACACCAAAGATGGAAGCGTTCACACCGAATTTCACGATTCCGGCCCCGGCATCAAGGAGCCGCACCGCATCTTCGAGCCCTTCTACACTACCAAGGGCGTGGGCAAAGGCACCGGTCTCGGCCTGAGTATTTGCTACGGCATTATTCAGGAGCATGGCGGACAAATCCGCGCGGACAACGGGACCAGCGGCGGTGGCCTCATTGAAGTCGTACTGCCCTCCGCGGGAGAAAGCGCAACCGCAGAGAATGCAGCGCCAGCCGCCCGTCGTGAGGCAGCGCTCACCGGACGCGTCTTACTCATCGAGAACGAAGAAGCCGTGCTCGAATTCGAGCGCGACGTCCTGACCGGCGCGGGGGCCGAAGTGGTCACCTCGATGAATGTCGAAGAAATGAAATCCCTGTTGCCGAAACAGTCATTCGATGCCGTCATCATCGACGGCAAGGCCCAGGGCAATGGCAGCGCCCTAGAAATATACAGCTGGCTCGTGGAAAACTGTCCCGGCATGGAAAAGCATTTGCTATTCACCTTCTCCAGCGTAGCCGAGCCCGACGTGCGTACTTTCCTGCTGGAAAAAAGCGTCCCCTGCTTGGTGAAACCCTTCGAAGTAGCCGACCTGATCACCCACGCCCGCCGCCTGATGCAAAAAGCCCAAGCCGCCAGCGCAAGCTAATGTAGGCCGGACACCCTTGTCCGCTGCCGTTGACCTCGTGGCGCGAGCGCCCTTGCCCGCGTTTTTTCATGCGATGATGGCCCATGCTTTCCGTATTCTGTGATAAGAACGGCGGACGGGCCTTGTTGCGCGAAAGATTCATCATGACAATCGGTTTTTTGAATTGGACTCGCAGCCTGGTGTTCTGGCATCCTTACACTCAGGTGCCCTGACGCTCCTCAGAAAAACCTCGAACCCCGCAGTTCAAACGCACCCTAACCTTAGCTAGATTTTAAATCAACCCACCGTCATCAGTTATCAGGAGGATAATTTGAAGTCGCGAAATTGGTTTGGAAGAATTGTGTGTGTGCTGCTTCTGTGGACCGCAGGACAAGCGTCCGCGCAGACTTTTAGCGTATTGACCAGCCTGGGCTCAATTGCCCCGCCCGGCGGCGGCGGCAACCTGGTTTGGACTCTTGCGCGCGGCCTTGATGGCAATTTCTACGGAACTACTCAGGGGGGCGGGGACACTTGCGCCACCAACCCCTACGCCACCTGCGGGGTGGTTTTCAAAGTCACTCCCACCGGCAAACTGACCGTCCTTCATGACTTTTGCCAGAATGATTGCACCGATGGCGGCGCGCCCTTCTCAGGCCTCTTCCTCAGCCCCAGTGGAAAGTTCTATGGAAACACGACTACGGGCGGAGTCAACCACAACGGCGCACTCTACGAGATCACTGCGGCGGGCGCGGTCACAACCCTTCACAGCTTTACCGGAACCAACGCGGAAGGCATTCCTTACGGACCCGTCGTCGAGGCGTATGGGGCCTTTTATGGAGCCACCGGGCTTGGCGGTGCCGCTGGGGACGGCACAATCTATAAGGTCACACAAAGCGGTACGCTCACGACGCTGCATCCCTTCAGTGGCAGCGACGGTGACGAGGTTGGCCTTGAGGCAGAAAGCCTGCTCGAAGCCTCAAATGGAGACTTCTACGGAGTCACTGCCTATGGCACTCAGAATTCCAACGGCTGCGGCACCATCTTCAAGATGACTTCCAAGGGTGCGTTAAAAACACTGTACGGCTTTGATTCGAGCAGCACGCAAGGCTGCGGACCCTTCGACGGCTTGGTGCGAGCCCCTAATGGAGATTTTTACGGTACAACGGTCGGCGGCGGACCCGCCAACGACGGCACCATCTTCAAAATGACCCCGAGCGGCACGCTGACGTCGCTGTACAGCTTTTGCAGCCAGTCCAATTGTGTCGACGGCAGTATGCCAAACGCCGGAATGATTCTCGCGACTGACGGGAACTTCTATGGAACAACCATATACGGCGGGGCCAACAATCAAGGCACGATTTTCCAAATCACTCCGGGCGGTGCTTACAAGGTGCTGTACAGTTTCTGCAGTCAGTCCGGTTGCACCGACGGCATGTTGTCGTATAGCCAGTTGATTCAGGCGACGGATGGTAAGTTTTACGGAACCACTTCGTCGGGAGGCGGTTCTGGCAACGGTGGCACAGTCTTCGCGCTGTCCATGGGGCTTGCTCCATTCGTCCAGACTCTGCCCACTTCCGGCAAGGTGGGAGCGCAAGTCAAAATCCTCGGAACCGATCTGACCGGTGCCACCAGCGTCACCTTTCACGGCACTACGGCTACGTTTAAGGTTAATGGACCTACGCTCATCGTCGCTACCGTGCCGGCTGGCGCTACTACAGGCAAAGTTCGGGTGAAGACTCCTAAAGGCACCTTCTTCAGCAACGTCGCTTTCAGCGTTCTTCCATAACTATTGGCGGAGGTGGCCCAGCCTTTCCCTCCGATCGTCCAACAACACCGAGGGTGCCCCACTCTTTCCGCGTTCTGCGCGGAAAGGGTGGGACGCGAAGCTCCCAAGTCGAGACCGCTGGGCAAGCTGGTTATCTTCGTCGACGTCGGCTCTGGCTTCGATGTTGGGGATGACTCCCTCTGCGAGCCATTCTTCGTCGAGGGCGCCGATGCCGCTCGCAGGCTTGGCAGCGTCAAGCCATAGGTCGAAAATCCAACGACCTCTATCGGAGCGTGCTCTCTTTTATCGGCAATTGCCATGACTACCTCCGCCGTCAGTATCGCGGCGCTGTCGCACGCAGAGCCAGTTACCGTGGCGCTGGGGCGCCGGAAGCAATGAGCGCCTTGGCCTTCATTTTGTTCCGCCCGCAGCTTGCATTTCTAATTCCGCGTGAGAAACTGTGCTGGTAGGAGGAACATTGTGAAAAATGAAAAAGGGTAAGGCACTTGATAGTGATTCAGACAGGGTGCTGAGGAAACTACTAAACGATTTGAAACGCGCCGACCTAGACGTGAAGAACGCGAAGACTCCAGAGCAACGCAAAGTCGCACAAGCTGAGCTTGATAGGCGCGACCGGCTGTGGCAAGAAACCGTCCGAAAAGCGTCAGCGGAGCAATTTCGGCGGTTCTGACGGACCTCGCCGTGGATGATCCAGTAAAGGAAGCACTCACTATGCCCATTTCACGAAACGAAAGCTGGCAAGTCCAGCCACTTCGCAGACCGCGCCGATACTGGCACTGGCTCGCAACCTGCATTCTCCTCTTCGGTTGTGGCGGCGGTGGTGGTTCGGGCAACTCATCGTCGGTGAACATTGCCGGTGGATGGCAATTCACCGTCGGCCTTCCAATGCAAGGCACGGTTACGTTGAGTGGAGGAACCATCACGCAGATTGGCAATAATTTCGGCAGTACCATGATGGCTTTCCCCGGCTTACCCGGCTGCGCTACGACGGCGGCTGTCAGCGATGGCACTATTACAGGTAACCTAGTTACATTCCAATTCCAAGAAGGAAACCCGCTCCCTACGCTAGTTCAAACACTTAACTTCAGTGGCAGTATCAATTCCAACGCAAGCGAAATGTCCGGCACGTTTACAACAACGGTCGCCGGAGCCTGTGCACAGGTAGGTGATACTGGAACGTGGTCGGCAGTTAAAATGTGACGTGTGATCTTTACCGAAACCCCACAACCGCCTTCATTGCAACTTCTCGCCGCATTGTCAGCAGTAATTGCCGCCGGTGTTTCCGGCGTCGCAATTGTGCTGAACAACATCCTGGAACGCAGATCACGCACCAAGGAAGCCGAGTTAGAGCGGCTGGCCAGACAACAGGAAGCGACCCTGGAACGGGAGGCGCGCCACTACGAGGCGGTGCGCGAACGATCTGCCAACCGAAAGCAATTGCTCATGCAGGAAGCTGCCAAGCTATCTGATTGGCGGGCGGAAACGTATAAGAGAATGTCCGATCTTAGCAAGCTGCCGGTAGAGCTTACAGATCCTATCATCGGACTAGAAACCTACTACAAGTGGCTGACGCACCTTTGGAAGCACGGAAAGCTTCCTGACGATACGAAGCTTCAACGTTAACCCATTCGAAGGGGGCCTTTTATGCCAAGATTTGGTTTGTTCGAGGGGAATCGCCTAGAGGAGGGCACCGTTTGTGAAGGCGATTACATGGAAACGTACACCCAAGAAAATTTAGTCAAAATCATGCGGAAACCGAAAAGCCTCGCGCAAAATGATATTGAGGTTGCAACGTTTAAGTTAAAGCCAGGGCAAAACGTACGCGAGCTTTGAGTTTTGTTTGGCGGGCGGGTGGCCCGACCGTCGAGTTCACCTCATCACGAGGACGCCCCGTTCAAGCTTCGCCTGGGCGAAGATTTTTCCTCGACTAACCGCCCGCCCATCGCGATGAAGACATCGGCCCACGGCCTCCGCTTCCCGTTTCGGGAACGCGTCCCGTTTTTCTCCGCAATTCCCTTGACTTCACTCTAGCTATAGCAGATAACCATTATATAGCTCATCTGCTGAAATGCCCTCCCCCAACCACAACCCGTTTATTTCCAAGATTTTCCCCGCAACTCCTTTGAACTCAAAGATTTCAACCCTAGTCCCCCGCTATCCCTCTGATTGCAATAGATCGGAGGGGGAGGGGGTGGAGAATTCTCATGTCGCTTTATCCCAATAGCATTCCCCGTTGCGAACGCGTCAAAATCAACGGCACCCAGTGCGGATCGCCCGCGCTGAAACGCAATCACTTTTGTTATTTTCATAAACGCTGGCAAGAAACGCGCATCGTCCTCAACGCGAACCGTGCCCGCCGCGGCCGCGCCGCCCTCGACCTTCCCGTGCTCGAAGACGCCAACTCCATCCAGGTCTCACTCATGCAAATCATGCGCCTGATCTTGAGCGGACAAATGGACACGAAAACCGCCGGCCTGCTGCTCTACGCTCTGCAGACTGCGTCCTCGAATCTGAGCCGAATCAACTTCGAACCCACCGTAAAAACCCGCGTAGTAATTGATCCCAAAACCGTAGACCAAACTCCGTTAGGCGAGGATCCCTGGCGACGGGAAGATTTCGAAGAAGAATACGAGGAAGACGATCAAGAAGAAGCCGCCGAGCCAATCGAAGCTAAGCCCCAGGATTTCGGCGTAGACACAGAATGGACCGCTGAAGTAATTCCAGACCTCGAAGGCCGAGCCGAGGCCGGAGGGGAATCAGAGCAAATCATTCCCCAGATTCAAGCCGTAGCCACTGCCGCAAGTCCGCGCCACCGACGGCGCGCCGTGAAATCGCATCCACATATCGGATGCCCGGCTAGAGACTCTCTCGCAGGGCGCGAGCGAATTCGCGTAGGGCAGTCTCATTGCGGCGGTACCACATCCATTGTCCCAGTTTCTTTGCTTCCACCAACCCCGCTTTTTTCAGAATCGACATATGATGAGAGATCGTCGGCTGCGAAAGGTGAACCCGCGGCTCGATATCCGAAGCGCACAGACCCTCGTCCTTGCCGATCGAACAAGCTCCGCGTTCTTTGAGAGCTTGCAGAATTCGGCGGCGGGCAGGGTCGGCAATGGCACGCAATGATCGATTCAGCGCTTGCTCGGAATCTGTCATGATGAAGATAGCAATAAACCGGGCATCGATGGTTGTCAATATGTGCGGGAGAAAGATTCTGGCGAACGGGCGAGGACGCCCCTTTTTCATCGACGGATACGCCGAAGCGATTTATCTCTTTAAGATTGGGTTGTAGCCATCGCTGACGAGTTTGCCGCGCATCAACTCGGCATCTTTGATGTCCGGGTACGGACCAACCTGCACATGAATGAGTTTGTCGGTCGGCGTATTAGTTGAGAACGCGGGATATTGTTTCTTCTTGAGCGCATCAACCAGGGCTGCCGCATCTTCAGCTTTGCTGACTGCGGCGACTTGCACGTAGTAGCTGTTTGACGACGGTGGAGCGGCGGGATCAGGACTAGCGGCGGCAGCGGTCGCGGTCGCAGAGGTTTCCGGAGTGTCGGCTGCCGCTTCTTTCACGACGGGCTGGCTGTTTCCGTCTTTGCTCTCGACCGCTTTGTAGAACGTCATATCGGCCGGCGTCGTGGCGTTAGCGTTTTTGACTGCGGAAGGGCGCTGGCCGCCAGTGGTGACGGTAGTCGCGGCGGGGACCTCTGGAGACGCGATCCTTACGGAACTTCTTCCCAGCGAAAACCCCATACCGAAAAAAACCGCGCACAGTGCTACAAGTCCGAAAAACAGGGCAAGCATCTTGCCTGTGCCCAGCGTAATTTCTGTGTCCTGCGATGTAGCCGTTGGCATTTCAACCTCGTCGTCATGGTTGCCGATGGAGGCCGCTTAGCTCTTCGCAGCGGACGGCGCAGCGCCTGCATCGGGTCTTGCGAACAACTTCGGAATACTGGAAAAGAAGTCCACAGGAACGGGGAAGACTACTGTGGTGTTCTTCTCCACTCCGATTTCGGTCAAGGTTTGGAGATAGCGCAATTGCACGCTCACAGGTTCCGTAGCCAGCAATCGGGCTGCATCCACCAGACGCTGAGCCGCGGAAAACTCGCCTTCCGCGTGAATGATCTTGGAACGCTTTTCGCGCTCGGCCTCAGCCTGCTTGGCCATGGCGCGCAGCATGGACTCAGGCATGTCCACCTGCTTGACTTCGACGTTGGCCACTTTTACTCCCCACGGCGCGGTGTGCGTGTCGAGAATGCTTTGCAGGCGCAAGTTGATCTTGTCGCGATGGGCGAGCAGTTCGTCGAGTTCCTGTTCGCCGAGCACGGAACGCAGCGTGGTTTGCGCGAACTGCGAAGTCTGGTACACGTAGTTGGAGACCTCAACCACAGCCTTTCGCGGTTCGATCACGCGCAGAAAAATGACCGCGTTGACTTTCAGCGTAACGTTGTCGCGAGTGATGATGTCCTGCGCCGGTACTTCCAGAGCCTCCTGACGCAACGAAATGCGCACCATGCGATCAAGCGGGGCGAACACGAAAATGAGGCCGGGACCTTTGGCTTCCGGAAGCAGACGTCCCAGACGAAAGATTACTCCGCGCTCGTACTCCGCCAGGATCTTGATCGAACTTAGCAGGTATAAAGCGACGATGATAATTACGATGGTCGTGAAACCAAAGCCAAGCTCCATCTGGGCCTCCGTCCTGATTGTCAGGAATGCCTCTGAGGCGGATTGTATCGCAATTGAGCTGCGCGAGATGTGATTTCAAGACATCGCGGGGTTGTCTGGTGAGGTGCGGGACTGCGTGGTCAGCGTCACTCGCGAAAGAAGTCAAAGGCATGAACCACTAAAGTCCACGAAGGAACGGCAACGAGAACAAGAGTAGATTGGCTTTTCCCTTGGAGAATGGCTGACGGGCGAGGACGCTCGTCTCTCCATTTGCTTGGTTACGCTTGCGTCGTTTGCTGGGCGGATGGAGCTGGGTCGACTGACAATTGCAATCCTTTTACCTGGCGCACTACTACTGGTTGCCCTGCGGGTAGATCGGCTGAAGAAATCGCGTCCCAGAGTTCGCCGTGGACGAAAACTTTTCCTTGTGGCGATAGAGCGCTCTGGGTCAGGCCGATTTCTCCGATGAGTCCTTGCACGCCGGTTACGACCTTGTTGGCTCGGGCTTTCAGGGCGATGCTCATCAAGAAGACAGTGATCAATCCCAGGGGAATGCTGACGGATAGCGCTGTCAACAAGTGAACGCGCATCTCGGGGATAGGAGCGTCTACGAGCAGCAGCCCGCCTAGCGTAAGCGTAGCGATGCCGCCGATGGCCAATACTCCGTGGGCAGCAAACTTGGCCTCGAGCGCGAACAGAACGAAAGACGCAAAGATTAGAACCACCGCGGCGAAGCGAGTGGGCAGGAGGTTCAGCGCGAAGATGGCGATAAGAATGAATACGATTCCAACCGTTCCGGGCACGACCGCGCCGGGATGGTTGAACTCGGCGTAAAGGGCGAGCGCGCCCACAGCGAGTAGAACGAACGCCACGTTCGGATCGAGAAGATAGGCAAGAATGCGCTGCTTCAGCGTCATGTCAAAAGGACGGATGGGCTGACCGACCAGATTCAGGGTGACGGTCTCGCCGCTGAAACGCTTGACCGGTTTGCCTTGCAGTTGTTTGAAGAGATCGTCTTCACTCGGCGCCACGTAGTCGATCAGTTTTTGCGAGAGTGCTTCCTGATCGGTGAAAGATTTGGATTGGCGCACGGCGGTTTCGGCGATTTCAACGTTGCGTCCACGCTTGGAGACAACTGATCGCAACAGGGCGGCCGTGTCGTTCTCGAGTTTCTCTTTCATCGTGTCGTCCATCTTGCCGCCGCCGAGGGTGACGGGATGAGCTGCTCCGGTATTGGTTCCGGGCGCCATGGCCGCCACGTCGGCGCTTTCGAGAATGAAGAATCCGGCGGAAGCGGCGCGGCTGCCGCTGGGAGTGACGTAGATAATTACGGGCACGGGTGAGGCCAGGATTTTTTCGATGATGTCGCGGGTGGAATCGAGCAGGCCTCCGGGCGTGTTGATCTCGATCAACAGAGCCTGATCTTTGTTGCGTTGCGCTTCAGCGATGGCGCGGCCGATGTATTCATCGGTGATGGGATGAATGGCATCGTTCACTGTGATCTTCAAGACTTCGGCGGAAGACGCGGCGGAGAGGACGAACACGCCTAGCAGACAAAACAAAATGCGCGAAACGAAAGTCAGTTTCATCGATTGGGCAGTGGCTGCGCTTCCTGCGCGAGCTTGGCTGCAACGGCACGCTTGAGCGCCAGCGCGGATGCGTTGGAGGGCTCCAGACGCAAAGCCCGATCTATGTTCTCGGCGGCCGCTTCAGCTCTATTGTCTCGCAAATCGAGCTTCGCCAACACTAAAAGCGGCTCCGGAAACTCTCGCAGGCGCAAGGCCTCGTTGGCTTCGGCTCGCGCTGCGGTGGGGTTGTTTTCCGCTTCCAGCACACTGGCCAATCCCGCATGGGCTTCGGGGTTTGACGGGTTGAGCGTTATCGCCTCGTGGAATTCATTTTCTGCTTCGGAGAGAAAACCTTGGGCCAGCAGTTGATGTCCGCGATCGGTGTGGAATTGCGCATGAGTTTTGGGGTCGGTCTTGCTGAGGCGCTGCTCGGCCGCGGCTTCAATTTTCAAGGCAAGCTGGCGGAATGAACTTTCGTCGTAATTCGCGCGGATGCGTTCGAGCGGCGTTTTCTGTGTCGCAGGCACAACCGGCCGTTGCGCTGAAGCGCTGGTCTCGGACGTGATCGCTTCGAGTAGAGACTTGGCAGCAGCATCGCCGGGCCGCAGCGACAACGTGTCGCGCAGTTGACGAGACGCGCCGGCTGCGTCTCCGCCCCGGTAAAGTTCGATGGCTAGGTTGAAGTGATAATCGGGGTCGTTCGGATCGGCGTCGATGGCTTTCTGAAAATATTCGGCGGCGCTTTTTCTGTCTCCGCGCGAGATGACCACTCCGAGGTTGTTGTAAACCTCAGCCAGGGGCAAGCGGGCGGCAACGAAGTGGAACGCCGACTCGGCCCGCGGAAAATCTCCCTGATAGTAGGCCGCGAGTCCCAAGTAGAAATTCGCCTCACGGGCGAGCGGGTCGTTTTCGGGCACGCGCGCCAACACGGATACAGCTTGCTCGTACTGCCGTCCGCGATAGTAGGCTTTGCCCAGTTGTAGCAGTGCTTCGGGATAAGCAGGACTAAGGCGAACGGCTTCGCGAAAGTGCTGAATCTGTCCTTCCGCGGTCGGCGCGGTGATGCCGCGAATATAGTTTTCGAACGCGTCCAACCGGATGGGAGGCGCGGCAGCAACGTAGATTTGCTTGGTGATTGAGATGTCTGGACGAAGGGTGTGCAGAACATCCCATGCCAGCGCGGTTTGAATATCGATGAGTTGGATCAATGGGCCAGACTCAGTCATCTCGGGCAGCAAGTGCTGGCGTCGCATGTCCAAAAGTTGTGCAGTTGCGGTGAAAGTCCTGCCGTCGAAGCGGTACAGGCCGAGCACCGCGTAGTCCACATCTAACTGCTCGGCGATGCGGTAGAGCGTGGCCCGCGAAGGATGAAGTTCGACCGGAATGCCCAGCCGGTCGTAGGCACGGATGCGGTCTTCGCGCGGCAGTACAAACAGCTTGGCCGAATTCAACCGCTCTTGCAACAGCTCGGGAAAAGAATCGCTGATCCAGGCGATTCCCGGGGCTTTGGATTGATTTTCAAAAGGAACTACCAGCACGTT
This sequence comes from Terriglobales bacterium, assembly GCA_035601995.1. Classification (GTDB taxonomy): domain Bacteria; phylum Acidobacteriota; class Terriglobia; order Terriglobales; family Acidobacteriaceae; genus JABDBE01. The sequence continues at coordinate 31,005 of DATNNE010000163.1, read as the reverse complement.
CTGACCAGCATTAGCCGGTCCCTGCGCGAGGGCAGCGGCGGAAAGGAGCAGGATTGCGCTGAGGTGGAGAAGTTTCAAGACAAGTAGATTATAGCGGGTGGGCGGGTTTCGACTGTGGGGCGAAAGACTCTGGACGTTTTCCTTGGGACCGAGGCAAATTTCACGTCGACGAAGCGCGACTGCGGCAAGGGCCATTGTCACGGTACTTCTTCGGTGATATAAGGGTGGCCCATGGCCGACGGGAGCGCGTAGTCCGCACGGCGCTCCGGTTTCAAGGTACAACCCAAAACGAGAGGAGAGCTCACGTGAAGCTTCGCGCATGCTTCGTCATCGTCAGTTTTCTGTCCGCAGTGATTTGCACAACTCAGGCCCAAACCGCGGCCTCCAACGCAAGCCTGGCTTCAACGCAAGTTCCACGCCTGATCAAGTTCTCGGGATTGGCGCAAGACGAGACCCGCAAGCCGATCAGCGGCGTGATCGGCATTACTTTCTCGCTGTACAAAGATCAGGAAGGTGGCAGTCCGTTGTGGATGGAAACGCAGAACGTCCAAGCCGACGCAACCGGCCGCTACACCGCACTGCTGGGCTCGGCGAGTGTGGAGGGAGTTCCGTTAGGCCTGTTCAGTTCGGGGGACGCGCAGTGGTTGGGGGTTCAGGTTCAGGGCCAGGCCGCCCAGCGTCGCGTCTTGCTAGTCAGCGTTCCCTATGCGCTAAAAGCGCATGAGGCGGAAACCCTTTCAGGAAAAAGCATCTCGGATTTTGTGCTCCTGAACAAGAGTGCAGCGGCCCCGACAACGGCGGGTAACGCTCCGGCCATCTCGAATGGTGCCAGTGGCTCCAAGTTACCCTCGGCAACGAATGGCCCGACAAGTTTTGTGGGAAGCAATGCGACTCAAATTGTGACAGTAGCCCAGAAGGGTAAAGGAGCCGGATTGTCGGCCACCTCCAGTACGCTCGCGGCGGTCGCGGGCACGATCACAGGAAAGTCAAACACGGCCGTGTATGGTCTGGCCAGTAATACCGCCAAAGGCAGCAATGCGGCCGGAGTGACAGGGGTCGCCAATACGCAAACGGGTCCTGGAGTCCAAGGCGTAACCACGAGTGCCGCGGGATTTGGTGTTCAGGGGGTGGTTAATTCGAGTACGGGCGGGACCGCCGTCCAGGGCCTCAACAACGCGACATCTGGAGTCTCTAATGGCGTGTCGGGGCAAAGCACAAGTACTGGCAAAGGGAGTGCGGGAGTAGCGGCTAACGAAAACGCCGCCAGCGGCCAAGTCTACGGAGTGAATGGTTACACGGGTTCCACTGGTCCCTTCGCCGCCGCCGTAAACGGCTATGAGGGTGCTACTACGGGCCAAGTCTTTGGCGTGAGTGGGGGAACCAGTAGCACTACCAATGGCGCGGCTGGAGTGAGTGGCAACGAGGGTGCCACCACCGGCCAAGTTTACGGCGTCTTTGGATCAGCGATGAGCACTACCACTGATGCCATCGGGGTAAGCGGATACGAGGGGGCCGCTACGGGTCAAGTCTACGGAGTGAATGGAAACACGAACTCCACTGGACCAAATGCCGCCGCAGTGAACGGCTACGAAGGTGCCACCACGGGTCAGGTCAATGGCGTCAGTGGTAGCACACCGAGCACATCGGGAAACGGTGTGGTCGGTAACGCTACGGCGACCAGCGGCAGTACCAACGGGGTAGCTGGTCTCGACGCCAGCCCGAATGGGAGCGGCGTCACCGGCACCAACTCGTCCGGCACATGCTGTTTTGCCGCGGGAGTCTATGGGCAAGCCGTCGGTGGCACCGGTGTCTTGGGCTCGGCTAGCGCAACCAGCGGCCTGAACTTTGGGGTCCAAGGCACTACCGCAAGCTCCGCGGGAATCGGCGTTCAGGCCGGCAACACCCCGACCGGAGAGGGAGTGAGTCTGGCTGCGGGGACGTTGCTGGTCAACGCCTATGTAGGCAAGACTGGCGAGTTCAATGTCGACAATTCCGGCAACGGCTACTTTGCTGGCAATCTCCAGGTGACCGGCAAACTGACTAAAGGCAGCGGCTCATTCAAGATTGACCATCCGCTGGATCCGGCGAATAAATATCTGTCCCACTCGTTCGTCGAATCTCCTGACATGATGAACGTCTACAACGGAAACATCACGACTGATCGTCACGGCTTTGCCACGGTGAACTTGCCAGATTATTTTGAAGCGCTGAATGGCGATTTCCGTTATCAGCTAACGGTGATCGGGCAATTCGCGCAGGCCATCGTTGCTAAGAAGATCGCCGCCAACCGGTTTGTGATTCGGACCAATAAGCCGAACGTGGAAGTGTCGTGGCAGGTGACGGGCATCCGCCACGATGCGTATGCCAACCGATACCGCATCCAAGTGGAAGAGGACAAGGCAGCCGGGGAACAAGGTTACTATTTGCATCCGGAAGTATTCGGGCAGCCGGAATCGAAGAGCATCTCTGCGGCGGGAAAGTCTGCGCGTGCTTCACAGGAAGTGATGGCAGATGCGTCGCACAATTAGAGCAACAGTGACTGGCCCGAGTCGAGAAGGTGCTCAGCCAGCGCGGGCCTGATCGATCGGGGTTTCTTTTACGGACCCTTGCTCCTCGCGGGTTAGTTCTGTCCAGCCCGGGAGGGTTTGGTCTCCGGTGATCAGTTGGGCTCCGCGTTCGTAGGTGAAGTAGGACCAGGCCCACTGAATCAGCACGAGTATTCGGTTGCGGAATCCGATGAGGAAAAAGATGTGGACCGATAGCCAGGCGAGCCAGGCGAGGAAGCCGGAAATGTGAATCTTGCCCAACTGCCCGACGGCGGCGGCGCGGCCGATGGTTGCCAGACTGCCTTTGTCCAGGTAGTGGAAATCTTTGCGCGGCTTTCCTTCCAGGTCGCGCAAAATGTTGCGGGCGGTTGCTTTTCCTTCCTGGATCGCGGCTGGTGCTAAGCCGGGAACGGGCTGGCCGTTTTTCTGCTTCAGCGAAGCCAAGTCTCCGATCACGAACACGTGGTCATGCCCGGGAATGCTCAGGTCAGGATTCACCAGCACGCGCCCAGAGCGATCCGTCGGGGCGCCGAGTTTCTTGCCTAAGGGCGACGCGGCTACTCCTGCGGCCCATATAATTACCGCCGCGGGCAGACGGGTTTTCCCCATGATTACGGCGGCTGGTTCAATCCCAGTAACCATCGTGGAAGTGTGGACCTCGACTCCGAGCTCACGCAGTTGTTCTTCCGCGCTGCGCGAGAGATCCTCGGGATACACCGGAAGAACGCGAGGGCCGCCTTCGAGCAAAATGGTCCGCGTGCTCATGGGATCGATGGAATTGAATTCGTCCACCAACGCGCGGCGGGCAATGCCGGAGAGCGTTCCGGCCAGTTCCACGCCCGTGGGCCCGCCCCCGACTATAACGAAATTCAACTGCACCTGGCCACCGCCGCTGGCGGCGCGGCGCTCGGCCAATTCGAATGCGAGCAACACGCGGCGCCGGATTTCGAGCGCGTCTTCGATGGTCTTCAGGCCGGGCGCCAGCGGTTCCCATTCGTCGTGTCCGAAATAGGCGTGGCTTGCGCCCGCGGCGACGATCAGGTAGTCGTAGAGAAGTTCGCGATCGGCAAGCTTTACCACCCGTCGATCGAGATCGAGGTCGTGCACCTCTCCGAGTACAACCTCGACATTGCGACGGCCGGCGAAGATCCAGCGGATGGGAGATGCAATTTCTCCGGGAGATAATCCGGCGGTTGCGACTTGATAAAGCAAAGGCTGGAACGTGTGGTGGTTTCTGCGGTCGATGATTGTGACTCGGACCGGATGGCGGGCAAGCTTCAGGGCTGCATTGAGGCCACCAAAGCCGGCGCCAATGATGACGATATGCGGCATGGGTTTGCCGTTCATCTGAGTTCCTCATCAAAGCTAATGGCCCTTAAGATATCCTGAGCAGCGAAAAGTTGCATCTCAGTTGGATAAATTCGAAGTTGGATAGATTCGAATTATGGCAGCCGAGTCGAAAAATTTGATTGTCCAGATCGCGCCTGATGGCTTGGTCGCTCCGGCACATGCTGCGGACTCGGCTCGAACGCTATCTGCCGGGTTGTCGGATTCGCTGGAAGTTGGCATGGTATTTGGTTTGATCATGGTTGCGGTGTGGACGCCGCCGGGACGTGTCAGCACGATCGTCAGTGTGCTGGCAACGCTTTGCATTCTGTGGCTCACGATACGCGGCCGTCATTCTGTTCGTGAACTGGGGCTTACTCGTCCGGGCTCCGGCGCGGTCGTCATACTTGTTTCTGGAATATTCTTGATTGGTGCAGTTGTCTTCGCTGGGTGGGCAATTCATGATCTGGGGCCAGCGCAGCCGGTGCCTTGGGAAAGAGCTTGGAAATATGCGATCTGGGCGCTGGAGCAGGAATTCATCTTGCAGTCGTTCTTCTACCTGCGGCTGGAATCCCTGCTGGGCAGCCGGCGTGCTGTGATGGTTGCTGCGTTGTTGTTCGCCGCCGCCCATGTGCCAAGCCCGTTGCTGACCGGGCTGAGTCTCATCGGTGGCCTCTTGTTCTGCGAAATGTTTCGCCGCTATCGCAACATTTTCCCCTTGGGGCTGGTTCACGCCGCTTTAGGACTGACGATTGCGGCAAGTCTTCCTGATAGCTTGCTTCATCACATGCGGGTCGGGCTGGGTTATCTGTTGTATCGTCCGTGAGAGCTTGAAACTCGGACCGGTAATCACTCAATAACAAGGGGGGAGCGCGCTGCTCCGTTTTATCGGGTAACATGCCCGTTAGGCGCGAGCAGACGCTTTGCCCTTGAAACTTCCGCAAACAGAGCCTCAGTCCGATAGGCCGGCGCAGTCCGGCGCTACCTCTCGCTGGCTTCAGCTGCTTATGCCGTCGGTTTCCGATTTGCTTTTTGCTGCTTTGCTATTCGGCTTTAGCTGCGGCGCGCTGGGAAGGCTTTTGCTGCGAGATGGGGGAACGGGCTGGCATATCCGCAACGGGCAGTTGATGTTGCAGACGCACTCGATCACGCGCGTGGATCCGTTCTCGGCGACCATGAACGGGCAGCCCTGGTATGCGTGGGAATGGCTGTACGACGTGATGATTGGGGCGATTCATCACGCGTTGGGATTAAACGGTGTGGTGTTTTACACGGCTGCGGTTATGGCGGCGACCTTTGTCCTGGTGTTCCATTTTTCCATGCGTCGCGGCGGCAGCCTGCCGATTACGCTTTTCTTGCTTGTCCTTTCGCTGGGGGCTTCAGCAGTGCATTTTCTGGCGCGGCCTCACGTGTTGAGCTGGCTGTTCACTGTGATCTGGTTTGAGGTACTAGATTCTGCGGCAGCTGCGGATCAACCTGACAAGCGTCCGCGAGTTTTTTTCTTGCCTTTTCTGATGTTGCTCTGGGTCAACCTGCACGGTGGATTTCTTCTCGGCTTGGCTCTCCTCGCGGTGTACTTGGTCGGCGGCGGGGTTCAGTACCTTACGTGTCCGGATCAGCGCGGGGTCATTGGAATGTGGCTCAAGCGCCTAGGTCTCGTCAGTTTGCTTTCGTTTGTGGCGAGTTTCGTTAATCCCTACGGCTACAAGCTGCACCTTCACATTTACCGCTATCTTTCGGACCGGTTTCTGATGGATCACGTCACCGAGTTTCGATCGCCTGACTTTCACGGCGTGGCGCAGCAGTGTTTCGCTCTGCTCTTGCTGATGACAATCGCAGCGCTGGCGAGCGCCTGGCACAAGCCTCGGCCGCCTCAGCTGCTGGTTATCCTGTTGGCCGCTTACAGCGGTCTTTATGCTTCCCGCAACCTGCCGGTATCGTCGATGTTGCTTGTGTTGACGATCGCTCCGCTGCTGTCAGAGGCAGTCGGGAAAGCCCGCGAGAATGCAGAGCTTAAGCCATGGCTCCGGGCCTTGCTTTCACGCCTGCACAACTTCGGCATTCGGATGGAGAAGCTGGAGGTGCATTTTCAGGGTCACCTTTGGATGGTGTTGGCGTTCGCCTTTGGGCTGTGGGCTTGCATGCACGGTGGCAGAGTCGGGTCGGCGCAGCTCTTCAATGCATATTTCGATGACAAGCGCTTTCCGGTTGAGGCCGCCGAAGTGATCGCTCAGCGCGACATCCGGGGGCCGATCTTTTGCCCCGACCAGTGGGGAGGGTATTTGATTTACCGTCTTTATCCGCAAACCAGGCCACTGGTGGACGACCGCCATGATTTGTACGGCGCTCAGTTTTTCACGGATTACGAGAAAGTGATGTTCGTCCAGCCTGACTGGAATAAAGTGTTGGATGAGAAGCACGTGAATTGGGTGCTGGTGCAGAAGGATTCGTCGTTGGGCACGATTCTTGGGCAAACTCCGGGGTGGAAGCTAATTCATGGGGACGGGACGGCGGTGCTGTTTCAGCGAAGTCCGTAACCCGAATGTGTCGAGCGGGCGCCCACGCCAGACGATCTATCGAGTGTCGATGTCGAAGCCCAGGATTGCGTTGACTTCTACCGGTTGCTCGCCGCGAAACACTGGACGGAATTTCCAGTTGGTTAGTGCCGCCAGGACTTTCGAAGTCATCGCACTGCCGCCGCCGTCCAATACTTGGAGATTTCGTAGCGTCCCCGTTCGGTCGAGGATGCAGGCAATCACCAGCCGCGAAGGTTTCAAGTTGGCGGGCAAATCGGAGCGCATTGGTTGCGGGGCGACCAAGTCTTCGGCGTAGGGATGGGTTGCAGACGACGGATCGGCATACTGCATGACCGCCGTGCCCAGCACGGTGTCGATGTAGATGGTGTAGTTCTTGTCGCCTTTGAGCATGCCGTAGTAATTGAATGCGCCTCCCGAACGGGCGCTGCCGACTACGGTGATGCCCGGTCCCTGCTGATCTTTGCCAGCCGAGGAGCGTGCGATGATATTGGGTCCGGCTCCGTCGGCGCCGAAGCTTGGGAGCGTGACAATATTGCTTCCGCCGTTGACGGAGACTCCGGGCATCGGTGGTTTCCCAGTGGTTCCGTTGCCTGCGCCGCCGGGACCGGGATATGGAGAAATTCCGCCGCGCGCCATGGTTTCAGATCCGCGGCCTGTGCCATCTTTGGTTGCATCAGCTTTTGCTGCGCCGGAGCCTTCTCCGGATAATCCGCTGCCCGGCCCGGCGCCCCGGCCGATGCCGGCTCCACCACCGGCTCCGCCCAGTCCGGGCTTGTCGCCTCCCGATGGCGACATCGCCAGAGAGCCTGCGCCACCATTGCCCGGCATGCCAATCTTGGATCCGGGCTGGCTTGACACCACAATGCCTGTTCCTTTGCCGCTGCCGCCGTTATTGCTCGGAGGCGCGGCCACCGAACCGGCATCCACGGGACTACCCAAGCCCGCGCCGCGATTCCCACTGCCTAGGCCACCGAGTGAACCCCCGCCGGAAACGGTTGGAGGCGGCGGAACTACAGCGCCAGGTCCGCCGCCCAAGCCAGTCATCGTCGGATGCGTCAGCGAGCCGCCTCCTACTTGGACGGGAGGAGGCACGACATTGGCGGTTCCCAAGCCGGGCACGGCGCGAGTTCCGGTTGCAGCTCCGTTCAACTGCACCGGAGGCGGGACCACAGCTGCGTTTCCCATGCCGCCGAATGTGTGATGGGAAGCGGATGCATCTGCCATCGATGCCGGCGGCGGCACTACTTGGTTTCGCAACTCGCCCGCGCCGAATCCCGGCCCCCGGGGAGTGATGTCGCGAGTAATTTGTGAGGGAGGTGGCGCGATTACCGCCGGTGCCGGAAGTGTGAGCTTTGGATTAAGATTCGTGGCCTGCTCGGGCGCGGACACCGGCGGCGGAATCACGGCCACGGCTTGCGAACCCGGCACACGGAGCCGAGTTGTATCGCGCTGCGGCGCGCTGGGGCTCGGAGGAACGATGGCCGCGTTCAGTGGCGGCGCAGAGCGCATCTTGTCCCGTTGTGCCTCTGGAGTCGGCGGGATGATATTGGCGTTCAACACCGGCGCGCGCTGCGGCTTGGCATTATCATTGCGAACATCGGGAGTGGGAGCAACCACGGCTTCGTTGAGCGTCGGAGCTCGCTGCGAGGATTTCAGTCCCTCCGCGGGCGCTGGCCCTGGAACTGGCTTGAACGCGAGCAGATTGGCGACTGCCGAATCGGACTGCGGCAGCTTGAGCTTGGGAGCGTCCACAACTTTTTCGCGAAGCGAATCGCCGCGTGCCACGCGTATCGTCTGAGTGCGGTGATGAGCTTCGTGACCGCCGGCGCGGCCGGAACGACCGGCTTGCGCTCCGCCGGCGTCTTCCGTGCGCGGTAGTTCTTCGCCGGAGAAATAAATGACGTCGTACTTGGGCATCGATGGCGGTTCATAAGGCCGCAGCTTGTCGATGGCTTGCGACAGCATGATCGCCAGAGCAAACAATGCGGCTTCGACTATCCAGGAGGCGAACATCCCGCGGTAGGGAACGAGACCGGTTCTGGCTTCTCCGGCCAAAGGTTCGGGGGAACGTTTCAGAGCGGGCCGGATGGCCGTGAGGAATTCCTGCCACGGCGACGACCACTCGACCAGAAGTTTGAGTTCGCCCTTCACGCGGTGCCGGCCTCCCGCGCCTGGTTCATCGTGATCTGGTTCATCGCGATCTGGCCCAGTGCAATCTCGATCTCATCTCCGACTGCGGTGCCGCTGGACTTCAGCGTGTTTCCCGGTAACTCAAGCACCGAAGCGGTACGCATGCTGACTCGCGCCACTCGCCACGGTTTCAAATTCTGTTCGACGTGAACAACAAATTTGTTCGGGTCGAGATAAAGAACGTCAATCGGGAACCTCATCGCAAGGGTGTGTACGCCGCGGGATGGAACAATCCAGAGACCATCGCCTGCTGGAAAGCTTGCGGCGTTCTTGCCCATGAGCCCGAGCAGGCGCGACCAGTGGGTTTCCGCCACGGACAAGTGGGTGGCCAGGTAGGCGTTGCGGGTCCGGTTGAACGCATATCCTGTGGCGGCTGGTGACGACATCACAACTCCTGAATCATAACTGCTGGATTCCGGTCCGTGCTCTCAGACTCGTCTTTCCAGATCGTCGGCTTTATCAGTGTCCGGTCACGGGCGCCAGCGTCCGGATAAGCTCGATGATCGCGGGCCCGAGAGTGACAAAGATGATCGAGGGGAGGACAAACAAAACAAGGGGAATTACCATTTTAATGGTTGTCTTGGCAGCCTGCTCTTCCGCCCGTTGCCGTCGCTCAGTGCGCAGTGAGTCCGAGTGTACCCGCAGAGCCTGGGCGATACTAGTACCGAAGCGGTCGGTCTGTATCAAGGTTCCCACAAGCGAACGGAGATCGTCAACGCCCGTTCGCTCCACCAGATTGCGCAGAGCCTCGGCTCGGGGCTTGCCGGCTCGCATTTCCAAATTTACCAGGTGGAACTCGTCGCTAAGTTCAGGATGGGCGTGATGCAGGTCAGTGCCGACGCGCATCAGCGCCTGATCAAGCGCCAACCCGGCTTCGACGCAGATCACGGTGAGGTCGAGGGCATCCGGCAAACCCAACTTGATGCGCTGCTGACGCGCCTTGATCATGCGCTTGAGCATAAAGCGGGGTAGAAAGAATCCAAAGGCACCCACGCTGACCATCAAGATGGGAGAGCCAAATCCGCTGCCAGCGATCACCAGTGCCAAAGCGAAGATGCCGGTTGCCAAACGGCTGCCAACGTACACCGTCAAGTGGCGGCTTTCGCGATAACCCGCCTGAATCAGCCAACGGCGGGTTCGCGAGACGTCGCTCGGCGAGAGCGGTATAGCTTTGCTGAAGGGATCGAGGGCTTGTTCCAGGCGCTCCTTGAGAGCAGGCTTCTCCGGAGCTTTGGATTTTTGCCATCCCAGCGCGCGCAGGCGGGAACCCAGCAGAGAAGATGGTGCATAGGCCGCCGCTCCAAACGAAAACACGACCAGGGCGATGGTCAAAAACACCACGATTGTGAGCGCAAGTGCCATGCGTTAGTTCAAACCTGAATCTGGATGATCTTCCGTATTACAAAATAGCCTAGCGTCTGCAAGACAATTCCGGCGACCACTAAGGCGTGCCCGATAGGATCCGCGAACAGAGGATGGATAAATGCGGGACTCGTCATCAGCATCGTGACCACGATGACAGGAGGTAATCCCATCAAGAGCATCATGGTGAGACGCCCCTGCGCCGTGTAAACCCGCACCTGCCGCATGATTTTGAACCGTTCCCGGATCACATAAGAAAGGTTATCGAGGATTTCGGCTAGATTGCCACCGGTTTCGCGTTGCAACATTACTGCCGTAACGAAGAACTTCACGTCGACGAGCGGCACGCGTTCGGCGAGGTTCATCAACGCGTCGCGGACAGGCAAACCGAACTTCTGCTCTTCAAAGAGCTTGCGGAACTCGGATGCGACAGGCTCGGAAAGTTCGTTGGCGATCAACTCCAAGGCCGTAGTGAACGCATGGCCGGCACGCACGGCTCTCGCCAACGTGTCGATGGCTTCGGGAAACAACTCTTCGAATTTCTGAAAACGCTTGGTGCGGCGATAGGAAGCGTAGGAGTAGGGAAGGAAGCCGCCGAGGACCAAGCCAACAGCGGCAAACAACAAAGCCTGGTTCGGCGGCAAAGATCCAGCCGCGAGAAACCCCACACCGGCCAATGCCAAGGAACTGACCACGCAAAGCATGAGGATGTTGCCCGCCCGTATTTTCAGGTTCGCCTGTTCGAGGAATGGCTGCAGGTTCGAAATCCGCGAGGAGCGGCGCAACAGGTTGTCGAGCGCCGGAATCTTGCTCAACATTTCGTCGCGGAGCAATGCCAGCTCTTCGCTGGGCGCGCGAGCCGCGGCTTCCTGCACGGCTGCCAAACGTTCGCGCAGAAGGCGAGCTTGAGCGCTGCGCTGGTCCATTAAGGAAGCCACAACGAAGACGCCCAAGGCGACCACTACGAAAACCAATATCGCGATGATTGCTATCATGATTTCCCGCTCGCGGACTTCGTGAGACTCCTTTAGACCTCCACCCGCGATTCAAATAGCGCAGGACGCAAGCGGCAACCCCCGGTCGCCAGGCGGTCGGCAAACCGCGGCCGGATTCCGGTGGCGCGGAAAAGACCTTTGACTTTGCCGCCCTCGTCGATTCCGCTACGCTCGAACACGAAGATGTCTTGCAGGGCGATGATTTCCCCATCCATACCGGTGACTTCGGAAACCGAAATCACTTTGCGGGTTCCGTCGGAGAGACGCGCGATCTGCACGATGGCGTGAATGGCGGATGCAATCTGCTGCCGCATCGCCCGCTCGGGAAGATTCAGATTCGCCATCGAAACCATGCTTTCCAATCGAGCCAAAGCGTCGCGATGCGCGTTGGCGTGTACCGTAGTCAGCGATCCCTCGTGGCCCGTGTTCATGGCCTGCAGCATGTCGAACGCTTCTTCGCCGCGGACCTCGCCTACCACAATGCGGTCGGGACGCATACGCAGGCTGTTGATTACTAATTGCCGCTGCCGCACCGCGCCCTTGCCTTCGATGTTGGGCGGGCGGGTTTCGAGGCGGACTACGTGCTCCTGTTTCATTTGCAGTTCGGCCGCGTCCTCGATGGTGACCACGCGCTCGGAATTTGGAATGTAACCTGATAGCACATTGAGCAAGGTGGTTTTGCCGGCGCCCGTTCCACCGGAGATCAGCAGGTTCAGCCGTCCCTTGACCATGGCGGAAAGCAGCTCCAGCATGGGCTCGGTCAGGGTCTTGTTTTCGATCATGTTGCGAGCCGTGATTGGATCGCGGCCGAAACGCCGAATGGAGAGGCAGGGCCCATCAATCGCCAGCGGCGGAATGATGGCGTTCACGCGGGACCCGTCCGGAAGACGCGCATCAACCATCGGCGAAGACTCATCCACGCGTCGCCCCACTCGAGACACAATCCGATCGATGATCTGCATGAGGTGGGCGTCGTCCTTGAAGCTCAGGCCGGTGGGTTCAAGCTTGCCCGCGCGCTCTACATAAACCCGGTCATAGCGGTTCACCAGAATGTCGGAGACGGTCGGATCCTTGAGTAGCGGCTCCAGCGGGCCCAGGCCGAAGATTTCGTCCAGAATCTCACGGGAAAGTCTTTCGCGCTCCGCGAAGCTGAGCGGCACGGCTTCGCTGTTCACCGTGTTGCGGATTAGAAGAAGGACTTCGTCGCGGGCGGCGTCGCTCGGGGTTCTGCCGAGTTTCTCCAGGTCAAGACGATCGAGGATCTTGCGGTGGAGGTCGGCCTTGACCTGCTGGTATTCGGTTCTTTCGAAAGTCTGCAAATTCGCCATGAAGTCTGCCTGATGGTCTAAATGCCCGCGGCCTGAAGCCAGAAGCCCGAAGCCTATATCGTATTAAATCCTAAACTGTCTTAAACAAAGACCAAGCTTTGCGCTTTACGTCTAGATCATTTTCCGTCAAACGAGCCGCCAGCCCGGCGAAAGCACGGGCAATTTCGGTGTGATTTTGCGCCACCACCGGCACTCCGCGATCAATTGCTGTGGACACCGCGAAATATTGATTGGGAATCTTCCACAGCAACTTTGCTCCCGCCGCGGCTTCAGCATCGGCCTCGCTGAAACCTGCAATTTTGCGAAAACGATTCAACACCAGACCCACCTTCTCGCGTCCGCCACCTTCTCCGAGATATTGCTGGACCCGGGCCGCACTCCACAAAGAAGCAACGTCCGCGCTGACCACCAGCAAGACGGTCTGGGACAAGTTGCAGACTAGCCGTATGGTTGGGTCTATGCGTGTAGAAGCGTCCACGACCACGTAGCGGAACTGGCCCATTAACATATCGAACAATCTGGCAAACTCCGCCGTAGAGGGTTCTGTGACAACCGGAATGTTGGGGCCGGCAAGCAGTTGCAAACCGCCGCTGTGACGAGTCATGAAGCTTTCCAGAAGAGAGCTGTCGAGACGATGCAGGTTGCGGATCGCGTCCGTCACGTTGAACAGCGGCTTCAGATTCATGTGCAGCGAAGTGTGCCCCAGCGGAGCCAGGTCCACCAACGCCGTGTTGCCATGGGCAGACTGCAAAGCCAGAGCCAGATTCACAGCGATGGTAGTTGAGCCGCAGCCCCCTTTGGCATTGACGACAGTAAAAACTTTGCCGCTCGTCCCCTCCCGATTCACTTTTCGCTGAGCTGCCGTGAGCCGGACGAACGCTTCCAGAAGATCGGTGGTAGTAGTCGGACGCTCGATGAACTCCCGAGCCCCGGCACGCATCGCGCCGACGATCACTTGAGGCTGCGAGATGCTGCCGATGGCGAATAGAGCCATTCCGGGCAGTTCCGTATGTAGCAGTTCGATCGCTCGCAAAGCGAGGATTGCGTTGTCGGCGGGAATATCCACCAGAACCACGTCAGCCTTAGCAGTTTGAATCCGCCGGATCAAAGGGTCGGTTGCGGCCACCGGAAAACTGGCATGGGTATACACGGCTCGAGCCACACTCGTCCCGTCCACCAAAACTTGCAATACGGCACGCTGCTCGTTATCCGCCGCAACGATAATTACCGAAAGTTCGGGCATGACACGGTCACTTCTCCAACAGATTCTGCACTACCCAATGCGCCTATCACACAAAAGTCCGCGCTCGTAATTAGGCTGTTCCTGGGTTTTCATTTACTGCTTCCCGACGGCTTCTTTGCATCAAACTTTTCTTTGTCCAGGAACGGCTGCGGATACGTCGGACCAGCCGGTGCTTGGGTGCTGGGTGCAATACGATGCACCGTGCATAACACCATCAATTCGGTTTTGCTTTTTTGCAAGTTCTTACTCTTGAATAGATTGCCCAGAATCGGAATGTCGCCGAGTCCCGGAAACTTATTGGCGATCTGAGTAAGACGATTGTCCATGAGACCCGCGATCACAAAGCTCTGCCCGTCCTGCAACTCAAATTCAGTGTCCGCCCTACGCGTGCTCAGCGCGGGGATGTTAAATCCGGAGATCGTAAGCCCATTGGTGAAATCTAATTCACTCACTTCCGGCACTACTCGCAGGTGAATATTTCCGTTAGGCATGATCACCGGAGTAAACCTCAACCGAACGCCAAATTCCTTGAAGGAGATGGTAACCGCAGTAAAACCTTGGCCCGGCTGGACGATGGGAAAGGGAAATTCTCCGCCAGCTAGAAAGCTGGCTTCCTTGCCGTTCACCGCGATCAAGTTCGGTTCGGCAAGAATCTGCAAGAGATTTTTCTGCTGCAGGGCCTGGACGACAACCCCAAAGTCGAGGTCGCTGCGGAATAAAAAAAGGTTCAATGGATTGGTGAGGTTGATGGTAGGAGGCGTGGCCGAAGTGGAGGTAGTGGTCGTGCCTCCAGCGGTGGTGGTGCTGGCGGAAGTGGTAGAAATCGATGATCCGCCGTATTGCCCCGTTGTGAGGGATCCCGTCGTATGCCCGGTACCCGGAGTGAAAAAATTGACCCCGAGCTGCGTCGCTGCGCTGCGATCCACTTCCGCGAACTTCACCTCTAGAAGCACCTCCTGGGCACCCACCGGACCAAAAGTCAGAACGTTCACGACATTCTTGGAGTACGCCGCGGCAATCATTTCAGCGCGCTTGGCAATGTCCTCGGTAGTCACGTGACCCGAAAGCACAATCGCCGAACGCGAAGGGGTAACCGTAATCTGTTCGTCGGGGAAAACTCGTCTTTCTTCTTCGGCGGTTGCACTGACGTCCACATCCACGCGCAGATCAAAGCTGCGCGAGCGCTCAAGTTCGTCCCAGATCAGCAACGAGACTTCCCCGGCGGAGCGTCCGTGCACCAGAATTTGAGTAGGCGTTACCACAATCGCGTCTGCCACGCCAGGATCGGTTACGGAGACTCTCTTCAGCCGCTCCGTCGTATTGATCAGCAGCGATTTGCCCACCATCACTCGCAACGGAGCGGCGCCATGTGATTCAGACTCGGATGGGTTCTGCGCCATCGCCGCGGGGCCTTGGGGAGTGGCCTGCGAGGGCGCTTGCTCCGCGGTCGGGGCCTGGGCCGCTGGTTGCTGTTGTACAGCCTGCGGCGCTTGTTGTTCCTGAGATTTTGGCACGGCGATGGCGCTGAGCAGCAATAGAGCGCCAAACGTCATCCCCACCAGTTTGCCGACTTGCATTTCACGTTTCTCCCACCTGCGGGAGCAGATCCTCGACATGTTCTGCAACCTCACCGGACTTGTGCTTAGAACTTGTCCTCTTCCTTTTTATCTCCTTTGTAAACCTCGACCGTGTAGGCGGTCGGGATTGAAGGAGCTGCCTGGACTGGGGCGCGCTTGGCCGTGCTTCGCGGACGCTCTACCGGCGCGGGCTCGGTACCGCCCTTGTAGAGAGAGTTGGATTTCACTGCGGCCACATCTTCTTGTTTCGTATCAAGCGGGTTACGCAGCGCCAACTGAATGTGACCTTGAGAGGCGGCTAGTGTAAGTCTTTCGGCGTCGTCCGGAGACAGCAGCAAAGTCACCACGGGAGCGCTCTGCGGTTCGCCGGCAGAGTTTCGTTCCAGCCTCTGACCCGTGGCGATTACGGCGACGTTTTCCAGGACGGTCCCGGTTTGCTGCTCGTTCGATCCCTGCGGATTTCCCGTCAGCAACACATCCACACGCGTGCCGGGCAGCACGAAACCGGAAACCGACGTGGTATCGTTCACTCGGACCGACACCGCCCGCATGCCAGGCGGGATTAACGATGGAAGACCAAAGCCCGCGTTTTCACCCGCCAGTTTATTGGTGAGAATGAATTCGCCCTTGGCAATCGGAAGCACCACGCCGCGGCCCACGACCTTGTTCTTCAGGTGAAAGCGACCGTCCGGCAGATCGCCACTGGGAAAATGCACTATGCGGATATCCTTGTCCTCTATCTTTGTTCCCACCTGCAGATCGTCCGCTGCGACGATTACGTCTTCGCCGGGGGGAGCCTTCGAGCCTGCCTTGGACTGCAGATTACGATAAACGACGAGGCTCACAAAAGCACCCAGCGCCAAGGCGATAAACCCAATTAACAAGAGCCGGTTGCGATTCATTACTCTTCCTCACCAATCGAAATCTTGCGCCGGCCGCCGCTGAATTTGCTGGCAGCCAAAGCACAACCGGACAGCAGAGCTGTCTGTGCAATTCCCTGCGCACTTAGCCTTCCGGCGCGCCGGAGCATTTGCTTTTTTTGAATCAAAGGTTTAGGAGCGGGAAAAGAGTTGCCCTCAATCCCCCCGACCATCATACCCCGAGGCCTCCGGCTAGAGCGACAATTTGTTGCATACTTGGCTTCCCGGTGGTGACCATAGTTTCTCAGGAAAAGACCCGGCGAGAGCAGGTTATTCACGGCTTTGGTACTCGAAAGTGCCGGTTTTCTAGGCGAAGCAACGCGAAGAAGGGGATTCTTCGCACGTGTTGCTTGGGACATACCGTCAGTTTCGGCGGAAAATCGAAGTATGAATCCGCTCACGGAGTCCTCTTGGCAAGAACTACGGCCTGACTATCGGCATACATTGTTTGCCAATCGGGCAAGGCTCTGAGAGCCGTTACCACCGGAGCATCGGGCGGGAGAACGACGGTTCGGATTCCCCACGTCTCAAACGGGGTCCGCCATGCGGCGCTCTTGAGATAATAGGTGGCAGCTAGATCGTCCATAAAGGCGTCACCATAAAGGTCAGCGCGGCCGTCGATGTACACCCGATACTCGGGATACAGTTTCCAAATGAAATATCCGCCCCAGTTGTAGTGAGCCAACATCGGAGCAGGCGGGTGATGCGCGGCGATGAAGGAAACTGCCGCAGCAGGAAATTCCTTCGCTTCGGCCTCAGCTTGGCCGCGGGTCACTAAGCGTACCCGGACGACCGTGAAAATGAGAAAAGCCGCCAGCAGAATCGCGTTAAGCAGCGTTTTAGACAAAGTCAGAGAGGAGTGCTTCAAATCGAAGCGCTTAGCAACTCCGCTCTCCTGCAGCCAGGCCAACAGCATTGCGCTCAGCAGGGGAATCGTAATCAGCGTGTAGATGGGTATGTGCCTTACTGAACGCAAGGCGGCAAACGTCATTACTGATAACAGGAGAACCTCTCGGGGTCGCAGTCGCTTGGGCGAGAGCACCGATAAAGCCACCGTTGCCAGAATCATAATGAGCGTCGGCAGATATAGCTGTTGGTGAAAGTTGGGTGAACGCCACTCGCCGATGTAGTTCTGCATGGCCTGCGAACGCAGCGTTTCGAATGGATAGGAATACATCGCTGTACCATATGGGTTCAGCGGGACCACTGCCGCGCAAGCCACGATGGCCACGGCCAGGGCTCGAAAGCGTGCTGTGGCAGGACGCCCATCTTTGGAATCAGAGATCGCGAACCCAAAGGCGACATCCAACGCGTCGCCAACAAGAAACAACACCATCAGCGCGAGCCCGACCGCGTATCCCGCGTGCAAATTTACCCAAAGCAGCATCAGCGGAGGCGTCCACCACAGGAGGTTAGGACGCTGGTAAGAACGCTCTAGAATCAGCAGAAGGACGCTGGCCAACAGCAACGTAATCATTTGCGGACGAACGCCCCAACTGGGAGCCGATGCGAAAGCGCCGAGTAGAGTGACGACCCCAGCAACGTAAGGACGTCCTGGACAGCGCAAGAAAACCACGAGAAACGCCGCCGCGATCACCGCACCGAAGCCCACAATCAATCCGCCCCAGCCCCCGAGGCGATACAAACCAAAGATGAGAACCTGGGATAACCACTCATGATCAACCCATGGCTGCCCAAACCGCGTGTAGGAATAAGGATCGGTATGAAAGACTTTGTGGGTTTGGACGATCAACTCTCCCGTACGAAGATGCCACCACACGTCGGGATCAGTTACGCCACGCGCCGCCATTGTGAATAGGCCGAGCGCCAGGATGATCACAAACACCCGGCGCGTTTGGAGAAGCGAGATCAATCCCACTGGTGAATCATATCGGATCAGCCCTTGATGATCAGCCCCGGATGTAGAATCGATGCGCACTACCGGCGGTCAGTGCTACTGCCAGTATTCGAAACTCACTCATGAGCCATAAGCTTGAACATGCTGTGATCTTGTTTTTCGTGGGCATGCTGGTCATTCACGGCTGCGTCGTTTGGAGCGTGCGAGGGCTGGTGCTGGCGGGTTACCCAGATTTCACGTCTTTCTACGGAGCAGGGGAAACCGTCCGCCAGGGCCGCGGCGATCTACTCTACGATGCCGGTGAGCAGTGGAGGATCCAACAGGAATTTGCGCCGCGCGTACGCATCCGTCGTGCGGCATTGCCTTACCTCCGTCCGCCTTTCGAAGCTTTGATCTTTGTTCCATTCACTCTGCGACCGTATTCGCAGGCGTACGTCTTGTGGAATTCCATTAGCCTTTGTGCAGCTCTGGCCGTCCCATTCTTGTTGCGCCGTCAAATTCCCGTTCTTCGGCAATTGTCGCCTTGGGTCCTCTGGCTCTTGCCCTTGGCGTTTAGCCCGGTGTTCCTTGCGCTGCTCCAAGGCCAGGACTCGATCCTCGTCCTGTTCTTTTACACGTTGGCGTGCCTTGCATTGCGAGACGCTTCAGACTTTCGCGCGGGATGCTGGCTCGGTCTAGGCTTGATCAAGCCGCATCTCGTCATTCCGTTTGTCGTAATCCTACTGCTCCAAGGCAGGAAAAAGGTTGCGCTGGGGTTCTTCTCAGTGGCCGTGGTTTTATTTTTCATCTCGGTTGCCGTGATCGGTTGGCCGGAACTGCTCCGCTATCCGGCATACATCTGGTCGCTGGAGCAGCATACCGGGAGAGGGCTGGTACTGCCCCAGGACACTCCCAACTTGCGCGGTCTTGTGGAAGGACTTCTGTCAAGGTTGCTGCCCACGTGGGCAATCATTTTGCTGGTGAGTATATTTTCCGTGGCGGTGATACTTTGGGCTGCCGTAGAACGGCCTAGACCGGTCGGCGGGAGTGGTGGAGTTTCAGACTTGGTCTTGAGTCAAGCCATCGTGGCCACTTTCTTGGTTAGCTATCACGCCTTCGCATACGACCTCAGCGTCATGCTCTTGCCAATTATTCTTCTGGTCGCTTTCATACTCGCAAATAATTTGAAAATAGAGGGATGGGGCGGCATCGCTCTGATCGCACCGATCGTAGTGCTTTTGTTTGGTCCAGTGTTTCCAGTGTTGTGGCTTCGCTTTCACGTTATGAATCTTCTTGCGGTCGTGCTCCTGCTGTGGATGTGGGGAATCAGCATGGCGATTTCGCGGCTGCGGACGCAAGCTCCACTGGTTTTGTCGGGAACGGGAAATACTCTTGCAGTATGAAAAACACCGGTCCAGGATTTGAGGAGGCACTGAGCCCTATTGAAACCCGGGAACAGTAGCATCGGGCGATCTGCTGGTGCGCTCGCCCGAACGGCTACATGATAGAAGGGAATTTTCTCGCTGCAAAGACAATTGCAAACAAAGTCCAAACTCGGCTTAGCGCTAAGTCTGCTACTCGCGTGGAGCATGTGGTTCTACGTACAGCACGTGGTAATCGGTCATCAGCAAACGGAAGCCGCGCTTCATGGCATTCCACGGGGCAATCTTTCTGATCTGTATCCGCGATGGCTGGGTACGCGGGAATTGCTGTTGCATCATCGTAATCCCTATACCCCCGAGGTTACTCGCGACATTCAGATCGGATATTACGGGCGCCCGCTCGATGCCAGTCGTCCGGGGGACCCCAAGGACCAGATGGGCTTCGCGTATCCTCTGTATGTAGTTTTTCTAATCGCGCCCACGATCTCTTTTCCTTTCTCATCGGTTCGCTTCGTGGCTCATTGGTTTTTCATCCTGCTGACTGCTTTTTCGGTTCCGCTCTGGTTACGTGCAATGCGGTGGCGAGTTTCACCGGTGTTGACTGCAACCTTGGTCACGCTCACTTTAGGAACTTTGCCCGCGGTGCAGGGAATCAAGCTTGAACAATTGTCCCTGCTGGTCGGCGGAATGGTTGCCGTGTGCGTTTTGCTGTTGGTCAGTAACTCGCTTGTGCTCGCAGGAGTATTGCTCGCCTTCGCCACCATCAAACCCCAGTTGGTTTTATTTATGGTTGCGTGGCTCTTGTTATGGGCCTGCGGAAACTACCGTGAGCGGCGGCGCTTCCTTTGGAGCTTTGGCCTGACCATGGCAATCCTATTTACTGCAGCCGAGTTCGTTATGCCGGGATGGGTAGGACAGTTTGTAAAGGCGATCGCTGCCTACCGTGAATACACAGGCAGGCCGGTGTCGATTTTGGCTGTGCTCGCGACCCCGGCCTTGGGTCAACTCTTGTCAGCGCTCCTGCTGATAGTGCTTGCGATCATTTGCTGGCGAGCGCGCTGCGTGTCTGTCGGCGATCCGACCTTCGCTCTCGTGTCCTCCGCAGTTCTTGGTGTAACGGTTGTGGTCATCCCCATGACTTCACTCTACAACCAGATACTCTTGCTGCCGGCTGTCTTACTGTTGGTTCGCCACGGCAGATTCCTATGGGGAAAAGATCCCCTTACTCGGCTGCTCTGCGTGATTTCAGGTTCGCTGATGGTGTGGCCCTGGGTAGCGGCCTTGACTCTCAGTTTGAGTTCAATTGCGGTGTCATCCGCGCTCGTGCAGAAAGCCTGGGCCGCGCCGCTATGGACGAGCATGGCTATTCCCGTGGCCGTGCTAATGCTGCTGGCGCGCCTTGGCGCGCTTACTCTGCCAGATATCTTGACTGCGTTCACCGCCGCCCACCCGACTAAGGTGTCGAGCGCCTGAACTTGCATTCCGTCGCCGCCCGCGATAGGCTTCTCAGGCACCGGGGAGGTTTCCGGAGGATCGAATGACCCTGAAGATTGAGACACGTCAGGCCGATGGAGTCACGATTGTGTCATGTCAGGGCCGTGTCATGTTTGGGGAAGAAGCTACGGCGCTCCGCGACGATCTCAAGCGTGTGTTGGCTTCCTCCCGTCAGATCGTGCTGAATCTTGCGGGTGTGAACTATATCGATAGCGGCGGTCTCGGCACCCTGGTGGGTGTGTACTCCTCCGCGCGGGCCGCGGGCGCCGAAATCAAGTTAACCGGCCTGGGCCAACGCTTGCGCGATGTCTTGCAAATCACCAAATTGGTCACCGTGTTCGAGGTCTACGACACTGAGCAGGAGGCAATTGCCACCTTCCATCGCGGGGCTGCCTAGAAACGGTTCGGCTGGTGAAATCTTCTTAGCCTCTTCCCACCGGCGTTCGTTGCTGTCATTATTCCTATAGGACATTTGAGGAGCATTGCAGGCGCTACATGGCTTTCCAGACTATTGTCGGCCCGTCATCCGGAACCGGTTCGGGGATATTCCCCACCCTTGTGTTTGTCCAAGGCAACGAACAGCGCGTCATAAATCTCGACCACAGTCCGTTCACCGTGGGACGAAAGGTGGATAAAGATTTAGTCATCGCCGACCCGCGGGTCTCGCGGGACCATGCTCTGATCGTCTCCGAGAACGGCGCGTTCAGTGTGGTCGACCAGGGCAGCAAGCATGGGACGTTTGTCAATGGCGAACGGGTAGAACGCAAGCTTCTCGAGCGCAATGACCGCCTGGAGTTCGGGGTACGGGAAGTCGCATATGTAATTTTCAATCCGCAGCACGGTACCACCAACTCTGCCCGGGAGTTCCTCAGCCAGATTTCCGTGATGCACATCTCAGACGAGACCACGGACCTGGAAAAACTAGTTCTGTTTCTCGAAGCGGCTCGCAAGCTCAACACAATCGGCGTACTCGATGAAATCCTCATGACCCTGCTGGATGTAACTTTAAAGCTGACCCGGGCCGAACGAGCTTATGTCTACATGAAGAACGCGCGCGGGGAGCTACGCCTGGCGGCTGGACGCAACTCGAAGGGTGAGCCGCTGCTGGACGACAAAACCATCTCGCACTCGATTCTCGACGATGCGTTGAAATCCAACTCCGAATTCGTCTTGACCGATACCAGCCGGTCGGCGGACCTTACCGGACGCAAAAGCATTGTCGCCTATGATCTCCGCACCGTAATCTGCGTCCCGTTGCGCAAGCCGCAAGTTCAGGCCACGCGCGATGCCGAGGCGCCCTCGCCTGCACCTTCGGCGGAAGTTATGGGAGCGCTGTACGTGGATTCGCGCTTCGCCTCGCGTGATATTTCCGGCGTGAGTAACGACATTCTGCACGCGATCGCGACAGAAGCCGCATCGCTCATCGAGAACGCACGCTTGGTGCAGGCTGAGGAGGCTGGTCGACGGTATCAGCAAGAGCTGTCGATTGCGGCATCCATTCAGCAACGACTGATGGCGGTTACCATTCCCGAGGTGCCCTTCGCCAAGCTGACGGGAAGGAATTTGTCCTGCAAAGAGATTGGCGGAGACTTCTTCGATGCGGTGAATACCGACCAGGGTTTGACCATTGTGCTAGCCGACGTGAGCGGCAAGGGAGTTTCCGCGGCGCTGCTCGCGTCCACTTTGCAGGGAATGATTTATTCGCAGCTTACTGCAGGCATGCCTCTGACTGAGATCGTGACCGCGGTCAATCGCTTCTTCACCGACAAGAACATCGGAGAGAAGTACGCCACCGTAATCATCGCCCGGGTTCGCGACGACGGTGACTTGGAATATGTCAACTGCGGGCACGTCCAGCCGCTAGTCGTTTCCGACGGCGCGGTGCAGAGGCCCGCGCACGGTAACCTTCCCGTGGGTCTGCTGCCGGATGCCAAATACGAAAGCGCTCACTGCCAATTGAAGCCGGGCGATCGGCTGGTATTGGTGACCGACGGCGTGACCGAGGCCGAAAATGCGCGCGGAGATTTCTTCGAAGATTCGCGCTTGGAACTCGCCGCTAAGAGCGGGACGCTAGAACAAATCTTCACCGCGATCTCCAGCTTTTGCGGTGGCACGCCTTTGAACGACGACTGCACCGTCGTGGAACTCGTGTACACCGGCAGCTGATCGCGAGCTATTTTTCAACTGCCACCGAAAAATCAGTGCCTTCCCAACGTTCTTCCTGCGGCCAGTAGAGTGTGAAAACGATCTTGCTGCCCACCGACAATCGCTCGGTGCCCAGGTCCGCGACATATGTCCCGAGGCCAGTGTCACGGGTACTGATGTCCTGCTGGGTCCGCCAATTGTCGAAGCTACAATGCACCAGCGCGGGAGCGGTCAACACGAACCGCAACCTTTTACCCTGCGGCATGGTTCGGCATCGGTTGTTAAAACGCCAGGCAAAGTGCGTCGATTGCTTCTTTTCCACCAGGTATCGCTGCACTGTGCCGCGCGGCTGATCGAAAACCCTTCCATCCCGCAACGAGCGACGCAGCTTGATATATTCCGAGTGCGCCCACACTAACGGACACGCCGAACCTGTTGGTTTTCCCGGAAACAATTCTCGCTCTGGTATAGCAGCGGAGTCCCAGACTTGCTCCGGGATCAGACGTCCGCCCTCGGTCGAAAACTCCATCACCCGTAACAATTCTTCCGCGGCCTTAGGGCGCCCCGCAGCGATCTCGTAATGCGCTCGCTCACCTGCAAGCAACGGCCAGGGCCGCCCGATTCCGGTCCCGTCGAAAGGCGAGCCATCTTCATGTTCCCCATAGCCGTCTCCGTTGTAGCGATACCAGCACGGACCTTGCGGCAATTGCACTCGCAACATTGCGTCAACCACTTTGATGGTGTTCAGAATGCGCGGATCATCCGCCGCGCGCAAGCCAAATCGCACCAGCGCGAGTGCGTCCGGGCTGACCAGATGAGTGGGTGGCTCGTCGCTTTGTCCCGGTGGGCGGTTCTTGATGGGCACAAATCCCTCGAGCGGCGATGGTGCGCAATCCGTCTCCGGCGGCGCAATCCGCACATAATAGCCTTCCACTCCGATCTGCCGCGCCAGGTCCGTGTCATTGGCATAGGTCCAGCGCTCAATGTTGTCATTCCAATTGTCCGCCGTTTCCCGCAAGTATTCGGCGATGGCCTTCTCTCCAACTACCTCCGCAAGGTCGGCCGCAGCCAACAGTCCTGAAATTTCTACCGCTAGCGTGAACGGCGAATAGCCCGCATCCTCTTCCCAGCGATCTTGCTGCGTCACCGGACCATTGCGCACCAGGAACCCAGCGGCCCGACGAACCAGAGTCCACCAGCGCTTGACATCGCCCAACACCTCCGGACAATCCCGTCGCATACAGTCGACCAGCAGAATCGGAAACGCCGCTTCATCCATCTGCAGGCCCATCCAGTACGGACGCCCATCCAACCACATGTTCTGAGCCCAATGTCCGTCGGCTTCCTGGGTGGACTCAAGATATCGAAGCACGCGCACGGCATCGGTCTCGGCGCCCGCCGCCAGAAAGCCGAATGCAGTTTCCACCAGGTCACGCGGCCACACCAGGTGATATCCCCCCAGATCCTCATCACCCTTGTTGAAGCCCCACGGAATAGAGAGACTCGCGATGACTCCTCCCAGGAAGTCTTTCGATTCGTGCGTGCGTAGCATGGCCACGCTCGCGCGGTAGAGGTCGCGCTCCCGCTGGGGCGCGTCCAACTTCATAAGCTTCTCGTGAAAGGTTTCCCACTGCGCTACATAGTGATTGCGAAGCTCCTCGTAGGAATCGAGTAAGCTCGATCGCACCTGTTGACCAGCCTCTGACCATATGCTCCCGAAACCCATCACCAGCACGAACTCACCGCTGCACGCGGCCAAGTCGATCTCTCCCGTCAGCGCGATGTTCCCGTTCTCAGCGCGGGTGTAGTCCCAAGTCATTTGGAAATTCTTTGAGAGATCCTGCCAGCCATCGGAGTAGCCGACGAAGCCCACGGACATCTTCTTCCACGGCACGGAACACGCAAACCCCAACGCGCAGTCATCGCGCTCCGCGAACAGCATGGGCACGCTCTTATAGTCGCCGACCCACCCAGTATTGCTGTTGCCCCAATTGGCAAGGTGCGGAGAAAGCAGGGCATAAAGATGATAGTCAGAGAGCGTGCCTCGGAACGGGATGAAGCGAATTTTCTGCAGCACCACGTTGCGATAGGGATCGGTCAACACGACTTTTTCGATCCGGTACCGTGCCTGCAGCTCTGTATTGATCAGCTCAAAGGCGGGAACGCCGGGTGCGACGGGAATATTCTCGAAGCTGCAATGACGTTTCTCCTCAGAAAAGTAACCAGTACCGTCGGTGACGATCAATCCCATGTCGCGGGTGCATGCCTGATCGACGCGCGGGTAATAAACCTCGTTCAGAATGCCGTGGCTAGTCGTGAACCACACCTTGCTATGCTGATTCAGGGCTGTGCCCACGCCACTCTTCGCGCTCGAGGTCCAGCGCGGCCGAATGCCCGGCCATCCCGGAGCGTAACGTTCCGTGTCACTCACTGGTCTATCCTCTGAAGTTCTCAAAGCATGGTACTAGAAATGGGATGTAATGATGATTCGCGAGTTGAGATGAAGATTCGCGTTATTCTTATAGCGACCAATGGCCGCAGAGACCCAAATCGATGTTTTCGCCGCCGAGCGCCGTAGCATGGTCGAGTCTCAGCTGCGAGCCCGCGGAATCCGAGACGAGCGCGTCCTTGCTGCGATGTCGCGCGTTCCCCGTCACGAATTTGTCTCAGCCGACTATCGCGACCAGGTCTACGAAGACCACCCGATTCCAATCGGCGAGGGTCAGACGATTTCTCAGCCTTACATTGTCGCCATTATGCTGCAAGCGTTGGCGCTCGATCTCTCAGATGTGGTTTTGGAAGTGGGGACTGGTTCCGGCTATCTAACCGCACTACTCGCGGAACTCACTCGGCAGGTCTATTCGGTGGAGCGGCACGCATCGCTCGCCCGCACCGCTCACGCCACACTCGCCCGGCTCGGTTATACCAACGTGGAGGTCATAGTTGGTGATGGCGGCAACGGCTTTCCCGATCAAGCACCCTTCGATGCCATTGTTGTTTCCGCCGCCGCGCCGCAAATCCCCCCGCCGCTGTTTGAACAACTGCGCGAAGGTGGACGCATGATAGTCCCAGTAGGTCCCGCACATGCTCAGGAATTACAGTTGGCGCGCAAGCATGACGGCCAGCCTGTAGTCTCCACTCTGGAAGGATGTCGATTTGTCCCCCTAATTGGCAGCGAGGGATACCGTTCTGGTGCGTAGAGATTTTCTGAGAACTGAGAACTGATAACCGGGAACTGCCTTACAATTTATCCGTGCCCGTTCTTCACAACCTTCGCGTCACACTCGAAATGATCAAGTGGGAGCACTCCATCTTCATGCTTCCGTTCGCGCTCTGCGGAGCCATGCTGGCGGCGAATGGCGTGCCCAGCGCACACGCGCTAGCCTGGATTATCGTGGCTATGGTGACGGCTAGATCGGCGGCCATGGCCTTCAATCGTCTGGCGGACGCGTCGATCGACGCCGCCAACCCGCGAACTCAGACGCGGGCGCTTCCCGCCGGAACCCTCACTCCTGGTTTCGTGATCACATTTGTGCTGGTGTCCTGCGCGCTATTTGTTTTCGCGGCCTCTCAGCTCAATCGGCTTTCGTTCATTCTGTCTCCGATCGCTCTGGCGATAATTTTGCTTTACTCCTACACCAAGCGGTTCACTCGTTGGTCTCATCTCGTTCTGGGTTTCGCCATGGGGATCGCTCCTTCGGCTGCCTGGATCGCCGTCCGCGGCTCACTCGATCCACGAATTCTTTTGCTAACGGCCGCCGTCACCTTTTGGGGCGCAGGCTTCGACGTGCTTTACGCGTGCCAGGATTATGAGTTCGATCGGCAGGCTAAGCTGCACTCCATTCCGCGCTATTTTGGAATCAGCAAATCACTCTGGATCTCGCGTCTGTTTCATTTCATCATGCTTCTCTTGCTGGTGAGCCTGGTCGTCGTCTTCGGATTGGGCAAACTGGCCATCGTCGGAGTGGCCTTTGTGGCTTTGCTTTTGGCCTACGAACACTCGCTAGTCTCGCCGCACGACCTCTCGAAACTCAACGCCGCCTTCTTCACCATGAACGGCGTGATCTCCGTAGTGTTCTTCTTCTTCGTCGCTGCGGATTTATTGCTACGGCGCTGACGGGCGGTTCGATTCCGCATTGCCAGTGCAGGCGCGGGCGTCCTCGCCCGTACGCCCTTCACAGTTGATGAGTCCGCCATCGTTCCGAAAGTCCTTGACACCAAGACACCGACCTCGCAATAATTAGACATCTATCTAATTACACAAGCATCTAATCATACCGTGAGCAGCAACAAAGCATTCAAAGCGCTGGCCGATCCCACTCGCCGGGAGATCCTCAGCCTGCTTCGAAAAGGCGAAATGAAAGCCGGAGATCTCGCCGAAAGGTTCGACATGACAAAACCTTCGATGTCGCACCACTTTGCGGTTTTAAAGGACGCGGATCTCGTCACCAGCCGCCGCGAAGGCCAGCAGATTTGGTACGGCCTGAACACCACCGTCGTGCAAGACCTCATGGCTTGGGCCATGGACTTAATCGGAAACGACGGCGCCAGCGCCGAGAAGAAGCGAGGCAAACGATGACACGCAAATATTATTTAATCGGAGTATTGCTGACCGCGGCAGCATTGGTGGCAATCGTGATGGCTTATCCGCATCTTCCGAACCGGGTTCCCACGCACTGGGACATGGAAGGTCGGGCCAACGACTACAGCGCGAAGTGGACGCTGTTGTTATTCGGTCCTGGATTCATGGCAGGGACAATGCTCCTGTTTTACTTTTTGCCCTGGCTCTCACCAAAACACTGGCAGGTGGACACCTTTCAATCCACCTACCTGTACATCATGGTGATTCTCGTAAGCATGCTAGCCTATTTCACTGGCGTAAGCCTATGGGCCGCTCTTGGCCATGCCGCGAATGTCGATCGTGCCATCATCGGCGGCGTCTGTCTGCTGTTTGCTTTGTTGGGCAATGTAATGGGCAAGGTGCGCAGAAACTTTTTTATCGGGGTCAGAACCCCGTGGGCGCTAGCCGACGAGCGGGTGTGGAATGCAACGCATCGTTTCGCGGCCAAGACTTTCGTATTGGGCGGAGTAATTGGTTTGATTCTAACTGTAGTCGGCGTGAAGGGTTGGCCGCCGTTCGCCGCGCTGATGGCTGGTGCACTCGTCCCTGTGGTCTATTCGCTGATCTTCTATAAGCAACTCGAAAGACGCGGAGAATTGTAGAACCGAAATTGCAACGTTCTTTGGGAGGAGCAGACTGAGAACCGAGAACCGGCAACTAACCACTGGCCTTTCGTTGTCCGGTTGTCCTCTGCGTGAGGATTGAGTCAGATTTTCCAAAGTGCGAGGCGAACGAGGGAATTCTTTTCTGCGCATAGCGATCGGAATGCTGTGACTTCCGCCGCTGTGGTGCGGTATTATCGAAGCAATGCTCAGCAAGCATCCAATGCATGCCTTTGAAACCGATGACCAGCGGCTAAGGCCGATCCACGCCAAGGTGCTCGGTGGAGAACGGCTCGACCAGGACGATGCCCTTGCACTCTACCGCTCGCCGGATATCCTTGCCGTCGGCTGGCTGGCGAATTCCGTGCGCGAGCGCATGCACGGCGACAAGACATATTTCAACGTCAATCGCCACATCAATCCCACGAATGTTTGCGTCGCCGCCTGCCGGCTTTGCGCCTTCGGACGTAAGAAAGACACGCCCGGCTCTTATACCATGGCACTTGAGGAAGCCTTCCACACCGCTGCCTCCGGCTATAGCGAAGCCGTCACCGAATTCCACATCGTCGGCGGGCTGCATCCCGATCTGCCATTTCAATATTTTCTGGATCTGATTTCCGGCCTGAAGCAGCGCTTCCCGCAAGTCCACTTGAAAGCGTTCACCATGGTCGAAGTCGCGTATCTCGCGAAGCGCGCCAAGCTATCGATTGCCGAGACGCTTGAGCAACTCAAAGCCGCAGGTGTGGACTCGCTCCCCGGCGGCGGAGCTGAGATTTTCTCCGACCGCGTCCGCCACATTATCTGCGATCACAAAATTGATGGCGACCAGTGGCTTGAGACCGCGAAGCTCGCCCATCAGATTGGACTCAAATCCAACGCGACCATGCTCTATGGCCACGTGGAAAACGACGAAGACCGCGTCGATCATCTGTTGAAGTTGCGAGCGCTGCAGGATGAAACCAGCGGTTTCCAGACCTACATTCCCTTGGCCTTTCACCCCGATAACACGGCGCTGCAACACCTGCCGAAAACTTCCGGCATGCTTGACATCAAGCAAATCGCGGTTGGCCGCCTGGTACTCGACAACTTCCCGCACATTAAATCTTACTGGCAGATGGTGACGGCGAAGATGGCGCAGATTTCGCTACGCTTTGGCGCTGATGACATCGACGGAACCGTGATCGAAGAAAAGATTTATCACGACGCTGGCGCGACCACCCCACAAGGCATGCGCCGCGAAGATCTAGTACGCCTCATCCGCGAAGCCGGCCGCGAACCTATCGAGCGCGACACACTGTACCGTCCCGTAACCCGGACGGAAACGTCGGTGACGGTCGCGGTTTAGCCAGACGAGTGAACTCTGGGGGACCGTTTTCTGTTGGCCTCTCCAGCGCTCCGCCAACTATCATTTCTTCCCGCGCTCATCATCGCGTGCCTCAACAGAAAGTTGACTTTGGTCTGATAGCCCCTGCCGTACGCCTTCAGCCAATCGAGCACATCCTGGTCAAGGCGCATGGTTACGGATTTCTTCGGCGGCCGATAGAACTTGCCCATCTCGGCGCCGCTCCAATCGACGACTTCCGGGATATCGGAGAAATCAATGTCTGCGTCCTTTTTTGCCGCGATGGCGGCGACGTCCCTCTTTTGTTCTTTGGTAAGCTTTCTCATAGCTCCTTCTCTCGTGTGCCGTAGCGGCTCGGGCCGAAATAACGCGGACTACCTCCTCGCCATTTTTCTCCGCCCAAGTGTGAACTACCATTAGAATCGCTCGGGGACCGATAGTGCCGAGGGTGATCCATCGTTCTTCTTCGTAAGACAATTCGTCCGGCTGCGTCAGAGAATACGGGTCATCGAAAACAAGAACAGCAGTCTCAAAGCGAACATCGTGCTTGAGCAGGTTCTGCCGATTCTTGTTTTCGTCCCATTCGAAACGCACGGTCGCGTCCCAACACGCAATGACAATAGCAGCAAACCAATATGTATGTCAATACTAGTGTATGTACAATAATTGCTGCGCGCTCGACCTAGTCGCGCATGCTGAGATCGACGGCCCCACAAGAGCAGCCATCACAATCTACAGTGATCAACGTGGAGTCCTCTTATTTTGCGTTCCCTCTTTTCGCGGCGGGTGTAGAATCGGCTTGTAGGGAACCGGAAATCTTCACGGAATCTCTTCCGTGATCCGAGGCCTGAGATGAATGTCCACATCAGCTATAGAGTTCGCAAAACTCCAGACATAGAAAAAGACATTAACCACCTGGTGGAAAAGCTGCGCAAGCGGCTGCAGGTCTTTCGCCCCGAATTGGTGCATCTGAAGGGCGTTGTCGAACAGAATTCCCCGCGCGAAGGCACCACGGTATCGTTGAACCTGCGCTTGCCTTCCGGACAGATGGCGGTACAGAAATCTGCCTCAAGTGCGGCGTCGGCCGTGAAGGCGGCCTTCGACGACTTGCTGCAGCAGATCAGCAAGCATAAGGATCTGTTGCGCAATTCGCACAAATGGCAGCGCCGACGCGTCGCTGATTTTCGCCCCAAGTCGAACGTCGCGTTCGAAGATACAGTTGCAGCCGTTCGCGTCCCAACGGCCTCCTCCGATGACATTCGCTCTTACGTGAACGCCAGTCTCGGCCGGCTGGAGCGTTTCGTTGAGCGCGAACTCTACTTCCGCGAAACTGCTGAGGAGATCACGCCCGACTCCGTGACCAAGGACGAAGTAATCGACGAAGCCATTGCGCGCGCGCTGAGCAACGGGACGAACGGAGGCGAGAAGCCGGAAACTCTGGCTCTCGAGCCGTGGCTGTACCGCCTTGCGCTTCGCTCGATTGAAGATCTCTCCGCACGAAGCCCCGACAGCCTGTTCTCAGTTCATCTCGAGGATTCTGCCCGACGCCCGAACGTCC
>DATNNE010000162.1:0-3476 GCA_035601995.1 Terriglobales bacterium | reverse complement strand
CGTGCGCGATCGATGAGGTAAGCTCTCCCATCGTCATCACACGCGCCACGCGCGCAAGTTCGGCTTGCGTGTTGCGAAGCTCTTCCTGCGCATGCCTCCAATCGTGCATATCCACAACTGTGCCGTACCACTTTAGAATCCGTCCTTGTTGGTCGATCAGCGGAAGCGCGCTCGTTACGCACCATCGATAGGTGCGATCGGCAGCGTGGAAGGTGCGAATCTCGACTCGGTACGGGGCTCCGGTTGTGACACAGGATCTCCACGTTCTAGCTGTCCGTTCAACATCATCTGGATGAAGAAGTTTTGTCCAACCGCTACCCATGATTTCTTCGGCAGAGAAGCCGGTGTAGTCGAGCACGCGAGCATTGCAATAATCGATTGTCCCTTCTGCGGTCGCGCTCCATAGCATTTCCGGTATGGTCTCGGTCATCTGGCGCAGGTTGAGTTCACTCTCCCTTAGTCTCTTTTCTGCCAGTTTGGAGTCGGTAATGTCCCGAATGAAAGCGCCAAAAAACCAATTCTGGCCCAGTCTCATTGGCGATACTTCCAACTCAGCCGGGAACTCAAAACCGTTGCGCCGGACGGCCGTGACTTCGATACGCCGTCGCAAGATGGGGCCATCACCGGTAGCCAAGAAGTGACGTAATCCCCGCTCGTGGGCCATCCGTAGTCGCTCCGGGATAATCAGATCCGACATGTGCTGGCCGATCGCCTCCTTATTACTCCATCCGAACACCATTTCAGCTTGCTTATTCCAATCGGTAATCGCCCCTTGAGCATCCATCGTGATAACCGCATCTAACGCGGTGTCGACGATCAGCCGGTTTGTTTCCACAGCCCTCCGTAAATTCTCTTGGGACTGTTTCTGATCCTCAATGTCGGTGAATGTACACACAAACCGAAAGAGATTTCCCTCCGAATCACGTAACGCCGCGGCTCGATTGAGATGCCAGCGATATGCCCCGTCCTGCACGCGGCGAAACCTCGCTTCCATTGTAAAATCCTGCCCTGAGCGTATCCCGTCGCAAATGCTCTTTGACACTGTTTCTCGATCCTCAGGGTGGATCGCAGTCATCCACGCCTCGGAATTTGATTGGACGTAATCGAGTGCCTGACCGGAGTATTCCAGCCAGTTTCGGTTCACGAAATCCGGCCTCCCATCAGGCCTGAGCGTCCACGCCGCTACAGGGATGTGTTGAAGGAGGCCAACCTGGAACTGAAGGTCTTCGTTGGCTTCGACAAGTTCTCGCGTGCTACGTTCCAACTCCTGGGTCCGAACTCGAACCTGCGTC
Source organism: Terriglobales bacterium (assembly GCA_035601995.1). Taxonomy (GTDB): domain Bacteria; phylum Acidobacteriota; class Terriglobia; order Terriglobales; family Acidobacteriaceae; genus JABDBE01. The sequence goes on along the minus strand of DATNNE010000162.1, from coordinate 2,184 downwards.
TCCAACCCGTTTGCCAGTTCGCGCACTGCTGTTTCCGCTTTTTCGCGCGCTGCGTTTTCCAATTTGAGGTTCTCAATCGACGCTAGGACCTGACATGCCGCTGACGCGAAACGGCTCGTGCGTTCGAGCAGCCTTAGGTCCTCGGCGTCGAATCTGCGACGATTGTCGTGTGCGAACGCCCAAATTGTACCCACCGGCTTACCGTTTGCGTAAAACGGAACAAAGAGCCCTTCCTCGGTTACGGGCATGGTCCTGCTGAAATTCAGATAACGCCGTTCCCAATGGGTGAATAGCATCGGAACATTGCGTTCGAGCACTTCGCCGCATGGGCAGGAATTGCGCGGGACGTTTGAGCCGGCGTGGGGCCGCCACGCGCCGGCAATCGCTGCCCAGTAGAACCTCTTTTCGTCTCTCGTCAGCAGACTTAGGCCGGCAGAATCAGCATGCAACAACTCAAGGACTCTATCGGCCAATGTTTGCAGAATGGTACCTGGAGAGTCAGCTAGCGCGTTGGCTAGTACGACAAGTGCTCGATTCTCCGTCTCATAGTCAGGCGAACGCGATGGGCGATCGCGCAATTCTTGGGTGCGAAGAATCGATTCCAAAGGAAGCCCTGGAATTGGAGTTTCGAGGAGAAAATCATCTTGCAAATTAACAGAGTCGGTCACGTTTTCACCTCCACGCAGGAACCCGAAGTGAGCGCCAACCCGTCTGTATATGGCGTGGCGCAGTGCTTTGCGTCTAAGCTCGTTCTCGATGGTAATCCCCTGTCCATATGGAAGGATCTGCCACAAGGGGTGTCAATCATACTTTGGTATTGATCCGTTATAGGTATCAGCAAACGTGTGCTCCTAGATCTCTCCATGGAAGGTTCCTCGCATAAGCATTTACTGCCCACGGGTCTTCGGTCGGGAGGACCTCGAACCCTTGATCTTCATTCGGCCAGCGTTTACGAGGCTAACGACGCCTTTGAGGATAAGAGAAACGGTTGGCGCGCACTTGCGGTGATTCCAATTCCTGCAGTTCTGACTTGGATAGCAGTGTGCCGCGCAGAACGTCAATCAGTAGTTTGCTGTAGTTCCGTACGTGCTTTTCCCGGCATGCGGCTCTAGAGGATAAGCGAGTGTGATCGCGATGTGCCATCGGGATGTTTCGAACGTCCCTCGTACCTAATGCAAATCGAAAGTTGTGACGCGCTCCGCACAAATCATGCAAAGGTATCAATTCATACCCTTGTCTAATAGATTCGGCTCTGCTCCTCTGGTTCAATCATCATCAAGCGAGACAAGTTCGAACGAGAACTCGCCATCGCACACTAACCGAATCAATTGAAAGGGAGAGCTGATATGACAAGAATGATTTCGATCGCGATTATTTGTGGCGCCGCCGCACTGACTGGGGCCGCGCCCTCTGCACCGTCACAAACAACGTCACAAGCTGAGTATCACTACGCGCTGCCCCTTAATATCGCAGTTGAGGCCGCGACCGAAGCTGTTCGTGTGTGCGCCCAACACGGATATCAAGTGAGCGCAACAGTCGTGGACATGGATGGGGTGCGGCAGGTAGACCTTCGCGGTGATGGCGCCACCATTCATACAGCGGAATCGAGTTATGACAAGGCGTATACGGTGGTCACGCTAGGGCCGATCTTCGACTTCGATACGTCCAGCAAGTTCTTCGAGCTGACGAAGACCAGTCCCTATGCGCCGCGGCTTTCAACCATGCATAACGTCATGGCGCTTCCAGGCGCAGTGGCGTTCAAGTCGAAGAACGCCATCGTAGGCGCTCTGGGCGTGGGAGGTGCTCCCGGCGGAGACAAGGACGAAGTCTGCGCCCAGGCTGGGATGGCGAAGGTCGCCGACCGGCTTCCACGTTGAGTATCACTGAAGTCCAGGCTCAAGGGATCCATGAATCGGGAGAAAAGGAGGAGTCATGGAAGGCGCAGCAGCGCGGGATGCAGGATGGCCTAACGCGGGCCAAAGTGATCTGCACGAAGGGGAAGTCGGCACCATCGCTTCCCCTCTAGCAGAACGTCTGGAATGCGTGATTCGCACCCGCGCTTCTGGCTTAATCGCAGATGTGACGGCAATAAAAACTGAACGTGCGCCAGACCAACGGCCACAGCATGCATTCGACTGGCTCCTCGTGGCCGTTCTGAGCATGACGGCGGGTTCGGTCGACCTT
>DATNNE010000161.1:0-4056 GCA_035601995.1 Terriglobales bacterium | reverse complement strand
CGCCGTGCGATCAATCAGAATGCTGTCCCAGTAAACCTGCAAGTTCGTCGTGATGCGAATCATCTGCGTTTCCGGCGGCAGCTTGCCCGTGAGGTCCGCAGTCATGGTCCGCGGGCCGCCCGCCGGGAATCCCATGTCGTCGATCACGCGCACCCATTTGCCGCGTGCATCAAGTGCTTCCACATAAGGCGAAATCGCATGCACCCCCGCCTGCGACGCCGCATACATGCTGTTTGCGGAAAAATATTCCACTTCCCCATGCATCAGCAGCCACAACGGACCCCCATGATATGGCACGCCTAAATCAAGAGTGAGGCTGTGCGGCTTGGCGAATCCCTGAAACTGCGTCAACGCAAAATCGCCAAAGTAACGGTGCGCCAGCAGATCGGGCAAAACGTTATGCCCATGCTCATCGCGCGCACTGGCCGGCAGGCGCGCATCGCGGCTCACCACAACTTTGAATGGCGGATAAGGCGGATTGGATGCGAAATACTCATTGGGATAAACGTCCACCTTCGCCGGATGATCCACGGCCAGCAGCAGCACCTGATCGAGATATACCGCCTCCTCCAGCGGCTCCATAAAACGAAAGCTGAGAAGCGGCTTCGGGCTTCGGGCTTCGGGCTTCGGCTCACCCGGGCTGAAGCCCGAAGCCTGAGGCCCGAAGCCCGCTTTCTCCCGAATCATTTCCCGATCAATCTTGATGTACTCCACCGGTCGCGGAATATCGCGCTGATCCGGCCCAATCCAATGCCCCACCACGCCCGCACCCAGCATGTCAGCGACAAACTCATAGCGCTTGCCATTCCACACAAACAACGTTGGACACGAACTGCCGCGCCGGTCGAGTTCCAGAAAATCCTGCTGCCTGTCGCCCGCGACCTGAATTTCATCCTGCAACACGCCGGTCGGCCACAGCATGCGCACAATGTCGGCTTCCTTGGCGTCACCCAGCCCCACCGTGAGATACGGCGAATTCTGGCCCAGATATCCATTCGAGCCGTAAATCTCAAACTTCTGCCGGTTACCGCCCGAAAAAACTTCTACCTTCGTTCCAATTGCCGACTTGTTGTCGTTCAATCCCTTCAGCGCCAGCCGCAGCCAGTGATTTTGATTCCCACCGTCGTTGCGCAACAGCACCGCCGGCCCATGATTCTGCGTGATGAGCAAATCGGTCGCGCCGTCGTTGTCATAGTCGCCAGTGATAATCGCCCGCGGTTCCTTAAGCTGAATCTTGTCGAGCCCAACGTCAGCGGTGACGTCCTTGAATCCGTCGGGGCCAAGATTGCGGAAAAGTTTAATTTCGCCCTTGCCATCTTTCGTCTCGCCGACCGCGACGAGATCGACCCAACCGTCGTTGTCGTAGTCGAAGGCAGCGACGCCAAACGCGCGGACCCAGTTGGTCTCAGGCAGCTTGACTTGATCGAAGGATTTGCCGTGATTGTTACGCCACAGGGTGAGACCCGGCGCCCCCAATTCCGTGAAGGCAAAATCCATCCAACCGTCGTGATCGAAATCCAGAACGGCCACCCCTGCCACCGGCCCAGCGAACCTTGCAGGCCAAGGGTTCTGCGAGAACTTACCTTCTCTGGGATTAGTAAAGAGAACCGGCGCGTTTCCTCCGGTGACTGCGAGATCCACGGCTCGATCGTTGTTATAGTCGGTTCCAATTGCACTGAGGCTTCCCTCGCCAGCGGTTAGCCCGAGCGTCTCCGTTACATCGGTAAATGTGGCGTTGCCATTGTTGCGCCACATCCTGTTAGCACCCGCTTTCATGTTTCCCGCGGCAATTAGTTCTATCGACCTTTCTGGAACGTCGCTGGCATAAATTCCTCCAACGTATTTGCTGACGTACAGATCCAGATCTCCGTCGTGGTCGTAGTCGATGAAGGCGAGTCCAGAGTTGAACCCATCGCTCTTTGTCTCCGCCGCTCTTTTGGCCCCGGAGGATTCGGTGACATCCCTGAAGGTTCCGTCTTTTTCGTTATGCAGAAGTGCGATTCGGTACTGGTAAAGGCTTAAGGCCAGATCTTCGGATCCGTCGTTGTCATAATCTCCCGCAGTACACCCGATCGCATGAAGAGATGGATCGAGCCCCGCGCCTTTTGTCACGTCCTCAAATTTGCTTCCGAGATTGTGGTAGAGCACCGAACCGCTCTGAGGGCCGTTGTCCGCAATGAACAGATCGATTTTCCCGTCACCGTCATAGTCGAGAAAGCAAGCTCCGGGACCGAGAAACGAAGTGCTCTCACTGTTCCACGGTTGATAGGGCTTCGAAACAATCCCCGCCTCCTTCGTCACATCCACAAACTGCACCTTAATCTGCGCTGGCGCTTTCAGCACCGCCGAAGGCGATTCCAGAACACGCGAGTACTGCCCTTGCTCGCCATAAGCCAGGCTCATGGGCGAACCGATTTTGTTTTGCGTGATGTACTGGAATTTCTTGAGATGCTCGCGTGCCTCGTTCACATCCCCCGATTGCTGATAGGCGCGCGACAATCCGAACTCTCCCGAGGCATGATGAGGATTAATTTGCAGCGCGTGCTGAAACGATTCAATGGCCTGCGGAAATTCTTTTGCCTGCGCGTAGGCTGCGCCCAGGAAATACCAGGTGTCGGCATCGTTCAGGTCGATCTCGACTACATGCTTGAACGCATCGATGGACGCCTGCGCGTCGCCGGTGTTCTTGGCCAGCAGTCCCAGGTTGTACCACGCGTTCGGACTCTTCGCGTCCTGCTTGAGCGCATCATCGAGCGCGGCCTTGGCTTCATCAATTTTTTGCAGGTTCAGAAAAGCGATGCCTTCGTTCAGCCGCGCAATCACCAGCTTGGGATCCTGCTTTAGCGCCTCCTGAAAATACTTCAGCCCTTTTTCAAAAAGCTGCTGATTCATGTAAGCCGCGCCCAGATTGTTAAGTCGCGCAGCCTCGACGGCATTCGATGGCTTGGACGGGGCCTGCGGCGCTGTAGCAAAAAAACTAAATGCGGCAAGGACCATGCCGGCAAGAACAACTGAGATTCGGGGAGTCATCCGACTAAGAGTTTAACCACAAAGGCCCCCGAGGTGCACGAAGGAAGAGAAACCATCGAGGAGCACGAAGGTGCTCGGAAGGAACCCGAAACATTCTCAGCATCGATTCAGCGAATCGGCGGCGGTTCCCACGGACCGCGTTTACTCTCCATTGCGGCCGCGACAGCCAACACTTGCTCTTCTTCCCAGGGCCGGCCCACAATCTGCACGCCAATCGGCAATCCCTCCGGCGAGTGGCTCACCGGCACAACCGCAGCGGGGTTGCCCAGCAGGTTGAACCACTCCGCATAACTCCACGCATCGAGATACTCGACTTTTTTTCCTTCCACGTTCCAACTGCGCTCGCCGTGGCGAAAAGCAGGAATCGCGGCTGCGGGACATAACAGAATCGGGCACTCGCATATCTGCGCCAGGAATTCCACACGCAAGGCGTCGCGGCGAATCCATGCGTCGAGGAGCGTGTCGTCAGTGTGCGGCGGCTCCGCTTCCGCCCACGACAGAAACTGTTTCAGGATCGGACTGAGATCATTCTCGCGCCCATGAAACATGGGACGAATCAACATCGCCCCAGCAGTCACAAAAAATTTACGCCAAAGCAAGCGAGCTTCTTCCAGCCCTTCGGGACGGAATGGTTCAACCTGAAATCCCGCGCGCCGCAGCCACTTCGCAGCCGTTCGCACTGCGGCACGCGTTGCTGAAGTCACCGGCGTGCGCCCATCATCTTCGAAGTATCCAACCTTCAGCTTTCTCACTTCGTCGTCGGACGGCCAACGGAGCGGCACAGGAGCAGAGCAAGCATCGCCGTCGTCGGGGCCTTGCATCGCTTCAAACAAAAGTTTCAAATCGCCCACCGTGCGCGCCATTGGGCCCACAACGCCGATGAGGGCGAACGGCCCAGCCGATGTTGGATAATGTCCGGTCGAGGGAATTCTTCCGGGCGTAGGTTTGAGGCCGCAGATGCCGCTGAAATGCGCAGGCACGCGAATCGATCCGCCACCGTCGCTGCCTACGCCACCCGCGGACATC
>DATNNE010000160.1:0-8857 GCA_035601995.1 Terriglobales bacterium | reverse complement strand
AGTCCGCCTGCCCCGACACTCTAGTCGGCACAGATTCCCATTCCACAATGGTTAATGGGTTGGGGGTTTTGGGGTGGGGGGTTGGGGGGATTGAGGCGGAGGCGGCTATGTTGGGGCAGCCTGTGTCCATGCTCATTCCGGCGGTTGTGGGCGTGAAGCTGACGGGGCGGTTGCGGGAGGGGGCGACTGCTACCGATTTAGTTTTGGTGATTACTGAGATGTTGCGGCGGCATGGAGTTGTGGGAAAGTTTGTTGAGTATTTTGGGCCTGGCTTATGCGATTTGCCTCTGGCGGATCGCGCGACCATTGCCAATATGTCTCCGGAGTATGGAGCTACTTGCGGAATTTTTCCGGTCGATAGTGAGACGTTGCGTTACTTGCGGCTTACCGGGCGCAGCGCGGAGCAGATTGCGTTGGTTGAAGCTTACTGCCGCGAACAAGGATTGTTTCATGACGAGAAGACTCCAGAGGCGACGTATTCGGAGTTACTGGCGCTCGATGTGAGTACGGTTGAGCCGAGCCTGGCGGGGCCGAAGCGTCCGCAGGACCGGGTGTTGTTGTCGAATGCCGGTGATTCTTTTAATAAGGCACTGCCTTCCCTCATCAAGCCGAAAGCTGCGGCCAAGACGGCTGTCGTGGGTAACGATGCGCGATGGGAACAAGAGGGCGGAAGCCCCATGGCCATTGGAGTCGAAGACCCGGACGTGCATGAGCATGTTTCTCAGAGCGTGAGGGGATCGCTCAAGCATGGCAGCGTGGTGATTGCCGCAATTACTTCTTGCACCAATACTTCGAATCCTTCGGTGATGATTGGCGCGGGGTTGGTGGCGAAGAAAGCGGTGGAGAAAGGCTTGTCGGTTCCGGCGTGGGTGAAGACTTCGCTGGCGCCGGGATCGAAGGTGGTGCGCGATTATCTGGATCATGCGGGGCTGACTCCGTATCTCGAGAAACTGAAATTTCATATAGTGGGTTACGGTTGCACGACTTGCATTGGTAATTCCGGACCGCTGCCGGACGAAGTATCGAAGGCCATCGACGAAAAAGATCTGGTTGTCGCTTCTGTGCTTTCGGGCAATCGCAATTTTGAGGGGCGCATCAATTCGGAAGTGCGCGCGAATTATCTGATGTCGCCTCCGCTCGTGGTTGCGTTCGCATTAGCCGGACGCATTGACATCGATATGCGTAAAGACTCGCTCGGTAAAGACAGGGAAGGGAAAGCGGTTTATCTGGCCGACATCTGGCCTTCGCAGCGGGAAGTGGAAGAAGCGATTGAGCATTCGGTTACGGCGGAGATGTTTGCCAAGAGCTACGCTGAAGTTTTTGCGGGCGACGAGCGCTGGCGAGGGCTCGCCGTGCCCAAGGGCGAGACTTACGCTTGGGATCAAGACTCGACTTACATCCGGCGCGCTCCTTATTTTGACGACATCACGGTCAAGCCCGCGCCGGTGGAGGACATTCGCGGCGCGCGCGTGCTAGCCGTGCTCGGCGACAGCGTGACCACCGACCACATTTCTCCCGCAGGCTCGATTAAGAAAGACAGCCCTGCGGGAAAATACTTGCAGGAGCACGGCGTCGCGCCCGCCGACTTCAACTCTTACGGCTCGCGGCGCGGCAATCACGAAGTCATGGTGCGCGGCACGTTCGCCAATGTGCGTCTGCGCAACAAGCTGGTCGCAACCGAAGGCGGATTCACGCGCCACCTGCCGACCAAAGCCGAGATGTCGATCTTCGACGCTTCGCAGAAATATCAGGCGGAGGGCACGCCGCTGGTAATTCTTGCGGGCAAGGAATATGGATCAGGTTCGTCGCGCGACTGGGCGGCGAAAGGCCCGGCGCTGCTGGGAGTTCACGCGGTGATCGCCGAAAGCTACGAACGCATTCACCGCTCAAACCTGGTCGGCATGGGAATTCTGCCGCTGCAATTTCCCGCCGGACAGAATGCGGAATCGCTCAAACTGACCGGCGAAGAAGTCTTCGAAATCACCGGCATCCGCAACCTCGTCGAGCACTACGCCGCCGGACATAAAGTGAAAGCCCGCGCCGTGGGCAAAGGAAACACGGTGGAGTTCGAAGCGCTGGTGCGCATCGATACGCCGCAGGAATCGCTCTACTACGCTAACGGCGGGATCTTGCAGTATGTGCTGAGACAGTTGCTGGCGGGGAAGCATAGTGCGCAGCCGGTGGGGGTGTAACTGATGACGCTCGGTCTCTCGCATCCCTTGCTAGAAAGTTCTATGTTCGTGCACAAGAGAATAGTGCGCTGGCATTAAAGGGATTTCATCAGACTGTCTATGGCTCCGGTTAGTCCGCTTTCCAGCTTCTGCGTTCCGCGGGGCGTGAAATCGTAAACAACGCATCGTATGGGCTTAAGGTCAAACGGAACAAAGTCCATGGACTGAGTGATCAGGATCACATCCTTGCTTAAGGCGTGCGCGAGTCCTAGCTCGTAAAACACATTTGGGTTTTGGCCGGTAAGCTCCGCGATCAAAAAGCGTGCGCGGTTGATTCGCTCCCAAATGTCCCACGTGATTTGTGCCGTACCCTGAATATCGTCGGCACGCTCGCACTTCAGACCTGCTCGGCTCACCGTCGGCCTTATGTGGTCGTCATACAGGGGCTGGAGCTTTGTGTCGAACGGCATAAGGACGAAACAGAGCTGGGTGTCGAGAGTGAAACTCGCGCCTCCGAAGATCTTGCCAAGCACCCGCTCGGGTGCCTGGGAAGCCAACTTTTGTGGGCTTATCGGATCGGACTTTCTCGTTGGAGCAACGGCCGGCGCAGACGTTTTAGCCGGATTTGCCACTCGCGGCGTGGACTTGGGGGACGCGAACATCGGCCCGAAAAAATCCGTCCCGAAGATACTCGAAAAATCAGTCGTTGGAGCTGGTAGCAAACCAGCCAAAGCGTCACTCTTTTCTCGAATCGCACCGTTGTTGCCAGATGCGAGCGCAAGCCCGAGCGCTGCGACGGCCTCGTCGAGCTTTGTATCACCGCCCTGCGCCAGCTTCTTCTCAGCTCGCTCGATAAGGTCTTTAGCTTTGTTTGTATCCTCGACTGTTTGTAGCTCCGCTTCGTCCGCCGGTCGACTGGACTCGGCTTTTGCGAGCATTTCAGCGATAAAACTCTCGGATAGCTCAATCGGTGGGGCAAAAATCTCTTGGGCGGACTGTTGCATGCCCTCCACGTTCGCCCGAGCGGTTACTGTACAGGAGGTGTCAACGGCAAATTCCACTTTAATCTTAGCGAATCCCCGAGGAAGGGCAGGAATACCCTCGAGCCGAAGTTTGCCTAACTTAATGTTGTTTTGAGCTAGTGGGCTCTCTCCGAGGAAGAGGTCGGTTTCGACGCTTCCCTGGTTGTCTGCTGCTGTAGAGAAAGTATTTGAGCGTCTTGCGGGCAGCGGCGTTCCCCGCAGGACTAAGGGCGTTGCTATGTCGCCAAGGGTTCCCAGTCGTAGGGTGAGGGGCAGGAATTTGAAGGTTCGTTTGCGGGTTGAGTCCATAGGGTTAGTGCCCATAAAAACACGGATTATATACGATACTAGTATCTTAGCCGCTAAACACGGGCTTCGATTGTATTTACCAACACTAACTATGGTAGGATTTTCCTACCGACATGACGACCCGCGATACCCCTCTCGAATACCTGACCACTACCAAGATTGGCGAGAAGGGGCAGCTTACCGTTCCCAAGCAGTTTCGCGAAGATCTGGGGCTGGGGAATGGCGCGCCTTTTGCCGTTTTGCGGTTGGGGGACGGGCTTATTCTCTTGCCGGAGCAGCGGCGCTTTGAGCATCTTTGCCAACGGGTGAGCATGAGCCTGACCGCTGCTGGACTGACGCCTGAGGATGTGCTGGCTACGCTGCCTGTGGCACGTGAGCGCGTTTACGCGCGGCGGTATGCGAAGAAGGCTTCGGGCGCTTCGCGTCGGCGTTCCCGCAATTCTCGCGCTGCTAATTCCGGTCCATCCAATCTTCGCGGCAAGTGAGCCCTACTCGACGAATTCGGTTGTTTCTTGACTCCAATGTTTTGACTGGAGGGATTGTTTCTCCCTGGGGACTCGATAAAGCCGTGCTTTCGCTTTGTGCGGCCAAGGTTTGCCGGCTGGTGTTGGCGGAAGTTGTGCGGGAGGAAGTTGAGGAGAATTTGCTGCTTCATGCGGAGCGGCTCCCGGTGCTTGATGCTGAGCAATTAGTCGAGGATTACCGGCGGCTTATCCGGCTGACCTCGCCTGAGATTGTTCCTTATCCGAGTAAGTCGGCCGTGTTAGCGAGCCGGCATTTGATTCGACATGAGGCGGATGTGCCGGTGCTTTTGTCGGCTGTGGCTTGCCGGCCGGATTGGCTGCTGACCAACAATTCCAAACATTTTACGAAGGCGGTGGCGCAGCGGACGGGGCTGCGCATTGCTACGCCTGCGGAGTTCTTCCGGGAGTTGGCTGGGCTTTTGCGGTGAGGCATCGCTCGCTGCCCGTGTCGTCCCTCCGGGACTTGTTCCTCTTTTCTCGCGGTCTACCCAGGACTTACGTCCTGGGCTAGCAATGTGCCGCAGCTTCGCGGCTGGAGTTTTGCAGCTTTAGCTGGGCTGCAGGCATGCGGCGCGGCTGAAGCCGCGCCCTTTCCAAAGCATTCGCGGTGGCTCGGCGTTCACACCTTCTACCTTTCCCCAGCACTGCCGTGCCGGGCTTTCACATGCCGCCCCTTCGGGTTGCGGGTTTTGCGGGTGCGACTTTTTTCTGACGGGGGAGCATGAGCGGCCAGGCTTCGCGGTAGAGTTCGTAGGAGTAGCGGTCTTTTTTGCGCGGTTGCATGGGGCAGAGCATGATGGCGTGCTTGCGGCGGGCTCCGAGGATCACTTTGGCGGGGATGATGTACCAGCGGTCCTGCGGGATTACGTAGGCGGCGAAGAAGTCGATTTGCTGGAGTGTGTAGTCTTGTTTCTTGGTGGCGTTGGGTTTGAATTGGCAGAGGTATCCGGTGCCGGTGCGGTTGGCGGTGGATTTGACTTGCACGCGGAGGATGCGGCGGCCGGATTCGACTCCGACGTCGAAGGCGGAAGAGTCTCCCCAGGGCTTGGAGACTTTGTAGCGGTTGTACATGGCTTCGGCCATGAAGCGGAGTTCGACCCACTCGCCGCGCTCTTTGAAAGTTTTGAAGACTTTGCATTCGTCCATCGGTCGCTCCGCTGAAGAGAACAGGTGTTTTCCGGGAAACCCAGCTACGAAATTCAGGTCTGCAAAATTCAGGTCCGGAAAAGCAATGCAAAGACCGGTCCGCGAAGCTCAGACGCCAACAAAAAAGGCGCGACCGGTTGGCCGCGCCTCTTCTACAGGAATTTTTACCCTCTATATTCAGGATAGCATTTTGGGTGGGGCAATCTGGACATTTTTCCGGATTTTTTATTTCCATTGCGGCGAAGGAGTTAGGAGAAAACAGGGCCAGTTTCCCCTATTGACAAGAAGTTTCCCGAATCGGGAATCGGGCGGGGTGGTGTTAGTTTATCGACGGTGTGAGCGGGAAAGTTCAGCCAGGAAAAACTTGCGGTGGGTCAGTTTGCCCGCTCGAACAAGACTGTCGAGCTTCGCTCGACGGACAGCCGAGGGCGGCTGTCCCCACATGAGCAACTCTGCAAACTGAGTCCCCAAAAAAACGAGCGGCTGGTTTAGGGCCGCTCGTCTGAAGATGCCGCCTTGGTTAAGGATTGATCTTATTGCGTTAGCGGTGGATCCGCGACTACTGCGGCGGCCATCACTGGCGTGCTGTTTAGGGGGTCGACAAAGAGCAGGCCGCCGGCGACCAACGGCATCGCCCCGCCGGATTGCAGGGCGCTCAGACCGGTGGTGTTGACGAAGAGCGTGGCGTTGCCGGTGGCGACGGTCAGCGGAGCGCCGCCGAGGGAGTAGCCGATCAGCGCGTTGTTCTGGAGCTGGAAGGTTCCCGCGTTGCCGTCGACCACGTTTACGCTGCCCTGGGTCAGCATTCCGTAGACGCCCTGGAAGCGAAGCGAAATCATCTGCGGCGTGAAGACGTTGCTGGCGAAGGTGCCGCCGATGAATACGCGCTGGCCGACGATCACGGACGAACTGTTGAACAGCGCATTGGTGAACAGATTGTCGAAGAAGCACATGTCGTAGGTGGTGACGGCGCTGACGTCGATGGTCTGGATTGAGTCCACATCTCCGACCTGGTCGGCGCTGGTTTCACCCACCCAGAGAGTGATTTGCTGGACCGGGCCTGAAGTGGGGTTCACGGCCAGCACGCGGCCGGAGAGGAATGACGCCGAGGTGGTGATGACTTCCACGTTGGTGGCCATCAGGCTGCCATCGGCCTGGAAGGTGCCTTGCACTCCGATGAACGCGGGAGTGGCGAGGGCGTTGAAGTTCCATCCAGTGTTGAATGCCGTGCTGTTGTTGACGTAGACCGTGAGCTGATGTCCGTAGGGACCCTGAATGACGAACGAATTGTTGCCGGCGTTGACCGAGACCAGCCCGCCGGTGAGGTCAGTGACCTGGCCGTTGCTGGCGCTTACGGGAGTGCCGAAGATGACGGGGTTCACCATGCCGGTGATTTGGCCGTTGCCATCAACCGCGACCGATTGCCGGATGTCGAATTCCATTCGCAATCCGGCGAGGCCGTTGGCGCTGACGACCATGGGCGTGGGAAAGTTGACCGTGACGGTGGTCTGCGTGGCTGTGCCGGTGGTGGGGCTGAACTGGCCGTTGAGTGTGCTCAGGGTCGGCGGAGTGGTGCTCATGTCCACGTAGGAAATTACGGGATTCGAAATGGAAAATGTGGCGCTGCTGTAGTTGTCGGCGGGAACGGTGTTGAAGGCCAGCGGAGAGCGCAGGCCGAGCAGGCGCGCGAAGTCCACGGTAGTCGCGGTCGAAAGAACCTGCGGCGTGCCTTTGGTGCCGTTCAGGGTGATGGAGTTGATAGTGAGATCAAAGCCTACGACCGAGGCCAGCGGGGCGTCTTCTCCGGTGACGAAGACGCTGGCGGTTTGTGCCGAGGTGGTCGTCGACGTGGAGGTGTCGAGTTCGAGGACGAGCCGCAGCTCGCTCCCAGCAGGCAAAGGCCAAGCAATAGGGCAGTGGCAAAGAATCTTTTCATGGCGGACTCCGTTTGCAAAGGTTTGGTCTTTTCTTCCCTTTTCTTCTCGAGGGGGAGCGGCGAATTGACTCGCGATTATGAGAACACGCTATGCGGGAGGATGTCGCGTAACCCGGGTTCCGGTTACGGGACGGACTCCCGGCGCGGGAAATCGGGTATGTGGTTGGAATTTAAGGATTTGGGCGGCCCGGCTGTGAAGCACGCCTAGGGGCATGTACTTTAGTGTTCGGTTCGTGTCCGCGCAGATAGCAGCCTCCGAGTTCGTACAGCCTTGGAACTTTTTCACCGCTCAGGCTCGAGAGTCAATGAGCGCTATCGCCTTGGTTTCGACAGCTGACTTCCGGTTATCCAGGGACCTACTCCCAATTTGCGACGCCTCGCGGTTGAGGTATTCCTGCCGATGCTCTGATCCGATAAGATTTCCCGCATGGAACTCAAGGTGCTGTTTAGCGAAGATCCTGGCTTTCTCATTAGGAGGGCTGACAAGTTCCTTTCATCGGAACCAGTTCTGCATAATCTGACTCTGTCGATTCTGCACTCCCGCGTTGCTGAGGGCGACCCAGGTCGGTATTGGATCGCATTGCACGGAGAGGAAGCCGTTGGCGTGGTCGTTCAGTCACCTCTGGAATATCCAGCGACGTTGACACCCATGGAACCGCGAGCCGTGCTGGCAATGGTGGATGCAATTGCGGAAGCCGAAGTGAGTCTGGCGGGTGTCAATGGGGACGCTGCGACGGCAGCCCGTTTCGCTGGCCAATGGAGTGAACGACGTAAGTCGGCGGCCACACCGTTCCAGGGGACGCGTCTGTACGAACTCTTGGAACTGGGAGAAGTTCCCCCCACCGTGGGTCATTTACGCCAGGCAGGTCCGAGAGATCGCAGGTTGATGATTGTCTGGACTCGTGCCTTCCAGGATGAAATTGGGGAGTCTGCAAACGACACCGAGCGTCGGGTAGACCGGGCGTTGGCCACTGGACAGATCTGGCTGTGGGATCGAAACGGAGAGACCACTTCTATGGCTGTTGGCCGCGATCCGGTGCAAGGTATAGTTCGCTTGTCTGGGGTTTATACGCCACCCGAGAAGCGAAAGCACGGCTACGCGGCAGCCTGCGTTCATGCGCTGTCAAAACATCTTCGCGACTGTGGGTATCGGTGCATCCTCTACACGGACTTGGGCAACCCTACATCGAATTCGCTTTATCGGCGAATCGGATATAAGGCTGTGGCCGAGGCTCTCCGTTATCGCTTTGAGTAATCCAGCAAGAGCGCAGTCCAGCCCCGCAGGTGTGTTTGTCCGTAAACCCGAAAACTGCGCTCAGTTGGTGAAAAATCGCCATAACGCTCATTGACCCGTAACCGGGTTGCCATTCATCAGCGCGGAAAAGCCGCACCGCGCACGCTTAGTTTGTCCTTGGAGAGGACTAAAGCCTGCTCGGTAGGGTAATTTTTGCCGCGTCGGAGACGACGCGGCGAGAAAACGGGCGAGAGTCTCGCGAGGCAGACTCGGCTCTATATCGACAGCACTTCCTTTTCTTTCGCCTTGCTCATCTCTTCCATTTTTTTGATTTCGTCGTCGGTGAGCTTTTGGATTTCGTCCAGCGAGCGCTTCTCTTCGTCCTCGGTGATTTTCTTGTCTTTGAGAGCTTTTTTTATGGCGTCGTTGCCGTCGCGGCGGATGTTGCGGACCGCAGTGCGATGCTCTTCCAAGGCTTTGTGCAGGTGCTTGACCATGTCCTGGCGGCGCTCCTG
>DATNNE010000159.1:0-9039 GCA_035601995.1 Terriglobales bacterium | reverse complement strand
GCTCAGGTGTCATTGTTAGGGTAGTGTCCGGCAGCTTGACCCCGTTGTAGAGAAATTCTCGTTCGAGAACGTGTACTTCCATGACGGCTCCTTTTTCTATTGCGTTATTTCGCACTTCTCTGTCTCGCGGAGAGTCCCGGAAAAATGACTGCCATATTGGCACAGGCCGCCAATGTCAGAACTACCACTCGAAGGTTGGTAATTCTGCGATAGTGTCGCCGTCTTGGTCAAAACGTACCCACCATTCCTTCGGGTACGTGTTATTCATCCACCTGATTACCGGTTTCAGTTCTTCCGGCGTGTTGGCGCTGGCATATGCGTCCGAGCCTATCCAGACAAATGCGCCTTCCTTCATGCTGAGAACCTGAAACTCAGGGCCCAAGTTGTCGAGCGTTTCCTGCTTGATGTGCGACGTGCTTAACACAGGAACGTGCATGACCCATCGGTTCCTATCGCTTTTCTTTTTCACCCGCTTCTCCTTTCACAGGCGTTGGCATCTTCGCCACCGCATCGGGAAAGCGTTCTGATCTTTTCTCTGTTTGGAGAAAGTAGTGTTCGCGCGATGCCCGTTCGTCAGACATCTGGCACTTCTTGATTGCCTGTTTGCGGGCAACGGTTTTCAGAGCAGCTTGACCTGAGCATCGCCGATAGGCCCGCAACAGAACAAGATCACGGATTCTTCACTGGTCATTCTTCGGCTCGAGGTCGAACAAGCTCCCGGTGCTCGCGTCGGCGCCTACGGCATCGGTCGCCGTCGCCTGAGTTGGCTCCGCAGTGGATTGCGGTTCATCTGCTCTTTTGCCGGACCCGGCATGGGATTTCGAAGTGGTTGATTTCTTCGCTGCTTCCCTTGCTGCTTTGGCAGCGGCCTCCATTTGTTCCTTCGCGCTCTTCAAGGTCGAGGACAGCCCCAGATGGGTCTCCACAAACTCCACCAGTTGTCGCGGTGGTTCTTCGTCAAGCTCTTTTGGAGTGCCGGAGACGCTCAGCGGTGTGGTAAGCGCGGCACCCTCATTATCTTGCTGATCGAATTTCAGTGGCTTTGGGATGATGTTGAGACAGACTCTCTCTTCGTTCGCCCGAGAAAGGGTTATGATCAGCACCCGTTGTGATAGCAACGGCATCAGTTCTTGAAACATGGCTTTACTCCTTGAATGGGACGGCTCAGTTTCAGCGGGTCACCAGGGTAATCCGAAACCTTTTTCGGCCCGTTGTCTTCAATCCACAGTTGTCGTTTACAATGATCCAGTTGACACTCTCGCGTAGAATCGGCGTTTTGGCTCTGGCGGCTTTGTTCGCCGCGCTGCCAGTGATGGCATGCGTGGTGCCCAATGCAGCGATGACAGCCGCGGAGCGGGAATGTTGTAAGAAGATGGCGGGACAGTGTGGGGACATGGGGATGGCGAAATCGCATCCCTGCTGCCAGTCAACCTCGACTCCCGCTGATTTTCACGCTCTGAAGACTGCCTCTTCGCAATTGAATCATGTCAGTTTGGTTTTTTCTCACGCGCTTCCCCTTACCCCTCAAACCGACGCGTACTTCTCGCTCGCACAATGGTCGTCGCGTGTTTCGTGCACGCACAGTCCGCCAGGACTAGAGTCTCTCGCCACCACCGTCCTAAGAATCTGATCTTCCTTCCTCTGAGCTGCTAACGCACTCGTGCGTCCGCACGTTCGTGCGCTTACAAACTTGTGTTTGTCATGCGGAGGAAAGATGCAATCCACTTATTTGTCCCGAAGTCTCTTCGGATGTACTCGTATTTCTCTAATTAGTGCGGCTCTGTTCGTGGCGCTGCTTCCGGTCAAGGGGACAGCTCAACAGACAGGGATTTTCCAACGGCCGGGATCGACTGCCGAATCTCAAGGAATGGCCGAGCACGCGGGAATGCCCACGTCTCTGCGTGAGCTAGTCCAAGAGGCGGAGCAGAAGAATCCGCAGATTGCGGCCTCGTCTCACGCTTGGCAGGCCTCACGAAATATTCCCAAACAGGCCTCGGCCCTTCCCGAGACACAACTGTCGGTGCAGCAATTCAGTGTGGGCAGCCCTCGACCCTTCGCCGGCTACAGCAATAGCGATTTCGCTTACATCGGGTTTGGCGCCTCGCAGGACATCCCCTACCCAGGCAAACGGCAGTTGCGAGCCCAGATTGCCGAACACGAAGCGGACTACATGGAAGCGCAGACCGATTCGATTCGCAGAACGGTTCTGGGAAACCTCAAGATGGTCTATTTCCGCCTAGCCTACATTCAGCAAACCCTCGGTGTTCTGCAGAGAAGTGACGAGCTGTTAAATCAGGTACAGGAAGCGACTGAGGCACGGTACCGTGTGGGTCAGGGCAATCAGCAAGATGTGCTGAAAGCTCAGTTGCAGCACACGAAGATTCTTCAAGAGATCGCACACCACCATCAGGAAGAAGGACTGCTTGAAGCCCAGATCAAGCAGGTCTTGGGACGACCGCAGGAGTCCGCGGACATCGTTGCCGAAACCCTCACGTTGCGACCTCTTCCGTACACTGCGGCCGAACTCTTGCAGAAAGCTCGTGAGCAGAATCCCGATGTGCACTCAAAACAGGCCTCCGTCCGGCAGCAGGAAACCCAAGTTGAGCTGGCGCACAAAGAGTTCCGACCGGACTTCAATGTGGGCTACACATATGAGCACAATGCGAGTCAATTCAGGGACTACTACATGGCGAGCTTTAGTGTGCGCTTGCCGAACCGGGGCCGCCAGCGTGCGGCATTGGCCGAAGCGGAACAGAACCAGGAGCGCGCGCGGCAAGAGCTGGACGCTGAATCGCAGCGCGTGCTTTCGGAAGTACAGCAGCAGTATGTGCGCGCAAAGACTTCGGAAGAACAATTGAAGATCTACAGCGACGGTCTCGTCCCGCAATCGGAAGCTACGTTTCAATCGGCCCTGTCTGCCTATCAATCGAACCGCCAGGACTTCGAGAGCCTGCTTTCCGGATTCCTCGATGTTCTGAACCTCGATCTGGAATACCGAAATGAGTTGGCGGACCACGAATCTGCGCTAGCTGAATTAGAGCGCCTGACCGGGGTGGATCTGCCATGAACGAGCGCAACTTGAGAACCAATGAGGAATCAGACATGCTCCGTACAGAAAACAATTATTATCGCCGCGCGTTTTGGTTTGCACTGACCACAACGATTGTGCTCGCGATTGTCGCGTCGGGCTTGTGGTGGCGCTTAAGCCATACCGGACCTTCGTCGCAGCCCGGCAACAGTCCTGCAAGAGGGTCCGCGGACGCGACGGTACAAACTTCATCGACGAAGGCCTCGGGCTCCGAGCCAGGTGCAACAGGCGACTCTCAGGCCGGCAATATGCAAGAGACGCCACTTGCCCCCTTCCAGCTCGCCCCCCAGCGGATGCAAAGCATCGGCGTTGTACTGGGGAAGGTTGAGTCCAAGCCGGTCAACACTGAGCTTCGTTTCTACGGCAATGTGCAGGTTGATGAGCGGCGGCAGGCCTATGTGCAGACGCGATTCGCCGGGTGGATTCGCAATGTCTATGCCGACGCTACGGGCAATTTTATTGGCAAAGGGCAACCCTTGTTCACGATCTATAGTCCTGACCTCGTGTCGACTGAGCACGAATACTTGCTGGCCAAGAAAAACTCCGAGTCTTTGCAGCAGAGCAAAGTGAGCGGGGTAGCTTCAGGTGCTGCTTCGCTCTTCGGCGCTGCCAAAGAGAGATTGCTGCAATGGGAAGTGTCTCCTGCCGAAATCGAGAAGTTGGATCAAGGCGGAAAGGCGATTACGGACCTGACGGTTAATTCTCCCTTCTCGGGTTACATCACCCAGAAAAACGCGCTGCCCAATATGTACGTGCAGCCCGAAACCATGCTCTACACCGTGGCTGACCTTTCCGACGTTTGGGTACTCGCCCAGGTATTCCAAAACGATGCCGGCAAGATCAAGCCCGGCGATCCCGCAGATGTCACGGTCGATGCGTACCCCGGACGAGTTTTTAGCGGGCGCGTGGACTACATACTCCCGCAACTGGACATGAACACGCGCACGTTGCCGGTGCGGTTGGTGTTTGCGAATCCCGGGCTGAAGTTGAGGCCCGGAATGTACGTGAATGTTCGCGCCAAGCTGCCGATGGGACGGCAGTTGGTAGTCCCGGCCAGTGCGGCTTTTCATTCCGGGACTAAGAACTTGCTGTTCGTCTATAGCGGCGAAGGCAGCATCGAACCGCGCGAAGTCGAGTTGGGGTCTCAAGTCGGCGATGATCTGGTGGTCACCAAAGGCATCAAGGCTCAAGAGCAAATTGTCACTTCGGCAAACTTCCTGATTGATTCCGAAGCCCAATTGCAGTCAGCCGCGGGCGCGTTTATTCCTCCGCCTCCTGGCGCTGGTCAGGCGGCTTCGATGAATGCTCCTGCACAACTGCAAGCGAACGTGGAACTGACGACCGACCCCGATCCTCCGCACAAAGGCAGCAATACTGTCCGCGTGAAGTTGACAGGCCCGGATGGGAAGCCAATCGCCGAAGCAAACGTGACGGTGACCTTCTTCATGTCCGCGATGCCGGCGATGGGAATGGCCTCAATGAAGACCGTCATCAATGCTAGCGGCAAAGGCGGTGGAATGTATGAAGGCAAGGGTGATCTCGGTTCCGGTGGCACCTGGCAGGTCACCGTCAGGGCACAGCAAAACGGGCAGACGATTGCCAACAAGCAGCTCACGCTCAATGCCACAGGAGGTATGTAATCGTGATCTCCCGAATCATCGAGTGGTGCGTACACAATCGCTTCCTGGTCTTCACCGCAGTCCTTCTGCTCACGTTGGCTGGAATCTGGTCCATGGGCCACGTTCCGTTGGACGCCCTACCTGACATCTCAGACGTGCAGGTGATCATTCACACCAACTGGGAAGGTGAACCGCCCAACATCATCGAAGATCAGGTCACCTACCCCATTGTCACTGCTCTCTTGGCTGCGCCGAAAGTGAAAGCTGTACGCGCACAGACCATGTTCAACGACTCGTATGTCTTCGTTGTGTTTGAAGACGGGACGGACATCTATTGGGCCCGTTCTCGCGTGGTGGAGTATTTGCAGACGATTGCCGGCCGGCTTCCTGCCAACGTGCATCCTGCCATCGGCCCGGACGCGACAGGTGCGGGTTGGGTCTACGAATATGTGCTCGTCGATCACAGTCACAAGCAGAGCCTCGCTGATCTGCGAAGCATTCAGGATTGGCACCTTCGTTATCAGTTAGCGACCGTTCCCGGTGTGGCCGAAGTAGCGAGCATCGGTGGGTTCGTGCGCCAGTACCAGGTGAATGTCGATCCCAACAAGTTGCTCGCGTATGGCATTCCGCTGTCCACGATCATTGATCGCGTCAAGTCGAGCACGAATGAAGTCGGAGGCCGCGTGCTCGAACTGAGCGGTACGCGATACATGATTCGTGGGCTCGGCTATCTGAAATCACTCGACGATCTGGCGAACGTGCCGGTGATGGCGAAGAGCGGGACGCCCGTACTCATCAAGGATCTGGGCACGGTTTCCTTCGGACCGGATATGCGGGAAGGTGTAGCGGAGTGGAATGGCGAAGGCGAGACCGTGGGCGGCATTGTGGTCATGCGGTATGGACTGAATGCTCTCGACGTGATCGATGGCGTCAAGAAGAAGCTGGCTGAAATCAAAGGATCGCTGCCGCCGGGAGTCGAGGTCGTCTCCGGCTATGACCGCGGGGGGCTGATCAGCGAATCAATCAATACTTTGAAACATAGCCTGATGGAGGAAGCGGTCATCGTTTCCTTGGTCATTATTGTGTTTCTGTTTCACTTCCGCTCAGCGCTGATCCCGATTCTCACCTTACCGATCGCGCTCGCAATGTCCTTTATTCCGATGTACTACCTCAATGTCAGTTCCAACATCATGTCGCTAGGAGGGCTGGCATTGGCGATAGGTGTGTTGGTGGACGCCGCCATCGTCATGGTGGAGAACGGATACCGACATTTATCCGAGCGGCCGGTTCCGGCATCGGATCGTGAGCGGGTGCGCATTCTCATCGACGCCGCCAAGCAGGTGGGCCCTGCGCTATTCTTTTCTCTCCTTATTATTGTGGTCTCGTTCCTCCCGGTGTTCCTGCTGGAAGCACAGGAAGGGCGCATGTTCCGTCCACTGGCATGGACGAAAACTCTGGCCGTAGGCTTTTCGTCTTTGTTGGCCATCACCCTAGTTCCCATCCTGATGGTCATTTTCATTCGCGGGAAGCTGCGGCCCGAATCGGAGAATCCGATTTCAAGAATTACGCAGGCACTCTATTTGCCGGTTTTACGACTCTGCCTGAAATACCGCAAGACGACGTTGTTGCTCAATTTGGCATTCCTTGTGGTGACGTTCCCCTTGATGTTCAAGATGGGCAGTCAGTTTATGCCGCCCTTGTTTGAAGGCTCATCGCTCTACATGCCCACGGCGCTTCCAGGTATTTCGATCACGCAAGCGTCGCAGCTCTTGCGGGAACAGGACCGGATTCTCAAGTCCTTTCCAGAAGTTGAAACCGTCTTCGGTGTGGTCGGACGATCCGACAGTGCGACCGACAACGCACCGCTCGATATGTACGACACGACGGTCATGCTCAAGCCGCGCGAAAAGTGGCGGCCGGGGATGACCTACGAGAAGCTCATTCGCGAGATGGACGAGAAGCTCCAATTTCCGGGGCTGACGAACACCTGGACCATGCCAGTGCAAAACCGTCTCGACATGGCGCTCACCGGGATCAAGACACCCGTAGGGATAAAGCTTCAAGGGACAAATTTGGAGCAAATCCAGCAGCTCGGGGCACAGGTACAGCAGATTCTCTCGGGGTTGCCGCAGGTGCGTTCCGTTTTCGCCGAGCGAGTTTCGCAGGGCTTTTACATCAATGTAGAGGTCAATCGTCCTGAGGCGGCGAAATATGGCTTGACCATTGCCGACGTACAACAAGCTGTGGAATCGGGCATTGGAGGTATGAATGTTGCCGAAAACGTCGAAGGCCGCAGTCGCTATCCGATCAATGTCCGCTACCAGCGCGATTTTCGCGACAACATCGGAGAGCTGAGTCGCGTGTTGATCGCCACACCTTCTGGCGCACAGATACCGATTTCTGAAGTAGCCAAGATTTCCTTCTCGCGTGGTCCGGCGATGATCCGCGATGAAGACGGGCAGCTCACGGGATATGTCTACATTGATCTCAACACCACCGACTATGGTGGCTTCGTAGACCACGCCAGCCAAATGCTTCGCCAGAAGTTGCAATTGCCCGCGGGATACACCTATCAGTGGTCGGGCGAATATGAGTTCCAGCTTCGAGCCAAGGAACGGATGAAGATCATCTTGCCAGTGGTGTTCTTCGTGATCTTCCTGCTTCTGTACATGGTCTTCCACAACCTAACCGAGGCCATGGTCCTGATCTTTCCCACGTTCTATGCCATGACCGGCGGACTGATCTTGCAGTGGCTGCTAGGCTACAACTTCAGCGTCGCCGTGTGGGTTGGGTATATCGCGCTGTTTGGCATCGCGGTGGAGACGGGCGTCGTGATGGTAGTGTATTTGCACGAAGAGCTCGGTAAGCGCATTGCGTTGGGTCACCCGCTTACAGCGGCCGATATTCATGAGGCCGCCATCGCAGGTGCTGTGCATCGGCTCCGGCCAAAGTTAATGACGGTCTGCGCGGTTCTCGCCAGCCTGATTCCGATCCTTTGGGCAAGCGGTATTGGCTCTGACGTCATGAAACCGATTGCTGCTCCCATGGTGGGCGGAATGATTACGTCCACAATTCACGTACTGATTCTGGTTCCGGTTTTCTTCGTTCTGATGAAGGAACGGTCTCTCCGGCGTGGTAGGTTACAGCCGGAGCCGGTGGAGTAATGGCGGTAACGAAACCGATGCTCGGCAACTTCGTCAAGAACTGATAGCGGGACAGTTCGCTCAGGAGAGCAAAGAAAATGCAGGAAGTCGAAGTTTATTCCGTGATTGGCGCGGAAGGTTTCACACGCCTGGTCGCCGCCTTCTATCAACAAGTCCCGCAAGACGACCTTCTGGGACCCATGTACCGAGCGACGGATCTCCCAGGTGCCGAGCAGCGCCTCCGAGATTTCCTGATCGGTCGGTTTGGAGGGCCGCAGACCTATATCGAACAAAGGGGCCATCCCCGCCTTCGCGCCCGGCATTCTCCATTTTCCATCGATCAGACTGCCCGCGACCGGTGGATGCGGTTGATGGACAATGCCCTGGGGGAAGCTGCTCTGCCCGGCGAGGCGGAAAAGGTCCTTCGGAAATTCTTCCAGGAGATGTCCACCTTCATGATCAATCAGCCAGAGCCTGGAATCGGCTAGTGCAAAGCAGCATGTCCGGCCGCCCATGGTCCTTACTATCCAGGCCACGCATCTACCGGACTTCACTCGGATCTCGCGGCCGCCAGCATGTCATAATGCGGCGTAATGGCATCAGTGCTTCGGATCCCGACGCAAGGTACAACCGAGCTTATCCAACGGATTCAAGCGATCACAATCCTTTGGATGACAGTGGAAGCGTCCGTATCGCTGTCTGCTGCGTGGATGGCGAACAGCCCTGCACTACTTGCCTTTGGTGGAGACAGCGCGATCGAACTTCTTTCTGCGGTTGTAGTATGGTGGCGGTTTCGCGCTCCAGCGCAGGATCGATCTGAAAAGCAAGTGGCACGAATCGCTGCCGCATTATTGTTCATACTTGCGGCCTATGTGGCTGTGGTTTCCGCACTGACACTCCTGAGACATCATGAAGCGAAAACCACATACTGGGGGATAGCAATCTTGATGGGCGCTGCTGCAATCATGCCCTGGCTGGCCAAGGAAAAGAGGAGGCTGTCTGCCATTACAGGTAGTGCCGCACTCCGAGCGGATGCTGCTCAATCCGGTTTATGCGCTTATCTTTCAGTAATTGCTCTGGTTGGCCTTGGAATCAACGCGATTTGGCACATTTGGTGGGCCGACCCGATTGCTGCTCTTGCAATTGTTCCGCTCATCTTATGGGAAGGACGGCAAGCCATGCGCGGTAA
>DATNNE010000158.1:0-14766 GCA_035601995.1 Terriglobales bacterium | reverse complement strand
CAGACCACCTTCCATCCCGATCCACAGACTCCCATCGCGCGCCCCCAAAAGAGAGCTGATATCAGAGGACGGTAGATGCTTTCCATCTGGAGAAGTCCACGGAACGAATCGAACCCCATCGAAGCGCAGCAAGCCGGACCGCGTTCCGATCCACAAATATCCGTCAGTGGTTTGTGTAACAGCAAATGGAGTGCCGCTAAAAACTCCGTCCTGAATCCTCCATGTGGTGTGTGCGTATTGGGAGATGTGGCGGGACGGATCGACTGCCCAGAGCGAGCTTACTGCGAAGAGAAATAACAAAAGGGAAAGAAAATGGCGTCGCGGAACTCCCAACGCCTCTGCTTTTGGAGCAGAGTCTGCACGCCGCTTTTCGAGTGGGCTCACGGCCGATCTGAGCTCCTTCTCCCGAACAACATACATGCACCGCGAAATGCTGCAAGATCTGTGAATCTTTAAATAACTCCGGCCACAAACGCTGGGATCCCATTTAAGCGCATCCGTGACCCTACCGAGTTTCCCGCTTTCGCGGAACACCAAGATCTATAGCCAGTATCCTACATTTTTCTGTAGTCCTTGGAATGCGATCAAATCTGTAGCAGGGATATCGATCACCTACGGAAAAATGCAGTGAAAAAACTACTAGGTCTGGTGTGGTCGCAATTCATGACTTCGCTCATTCTTGTGCACAACGGACCGCCAGGAAGTGAACGTCGAATAGTAGTTCCGTTCTCACAAAGTTTTGGCGGAGAGACAAGGTGACTCGTGTTTCGTTCCAACAAGCCGAAGATCACAAATTTCCGGGTCGACTATGCGAAGCACGCTGACTTCTGCGACGTATTTAGAAACGACACGAAACACTTGTATCTGCTCGCATTTTTACTGACAGCAAATCACGAGGAGTCTGAGCAGTGCTTTCTATCGGCAGTCGAGGAAGCTTTCAAAGAACCGGCGGTGTTCAAGGAATGGGTTCGATCCTGGATAAAGCGAAGGCTAATCGAGAACGCGATCAAGATTGTTTCGCCTGCGTTAGCTGGAAACGGTCAAAGACGGGAGCTCTGGAGCGCAGGGCAACGCGAGGCACAAAGAGAATGCCAAATCGATAGCGTGACCAAACTGGCTGCTTTAGAGCGCTTCGTTTTTGTCATGTCGATTTTGGAGCGGTATTCAAATTGGGACTGCGCGCTGTTGATGGGATGCAGCATGAACCGAGTAGCACAAGCGCGAATGAAAGCTTTGCGCCGACTTCCAGACCTCGCCGCGCTTTTCCCGCGCGGCCATGGACTGCGAATGGCTCGTCTAGGAGTCACGGCGTAAGTGTCAGCCATTAGATCCATTGAGCCTGCACTATGACGGCGAGGACCTCTGGTGAGCCCGCTCAGCTGGAAATCAAGGTGACGCGAACGGTCCAGCCAAGGAAGTTTGAGGTCTGACAGTTCGCCTAATTTGCCCAACGTAAAGGAGAACCCACTGACCACGGAAGCCTACCCCACGAAGGATAAGTCAGAAATGTCGCGTCAGACCAAGTTTGATATCTCGCGTCGCGACGTTCTAATCGGCAGTGCCGCGTTGGTGGCCGTTACGGGACTCCCCATATCGGCTTTCGCCGGTCAATCCAAGCCTGCGAGCGATCCAGCTCCGCGGAGAAAAAACCAGGGAGAAACTCAGATGAATACAATCACAACCAAAGATGGGACTACGATCTATTACAAAGATTGGGGCACAGGGCCGACGGTCGTCTTTTCGCATGGATGGCCGTTGAACGCAGACGCCTGGGATTTACAGATGCTATTCCTGGGACAGAACGGTTATCGCGTCATTGCCCACGACCGACGCGGCCATGGACGTTCGAGCCAGCCCTGGGAGGGCAACAACATGGACACATACGCCGATGATCTCGGAGCGCTGCTCGACCAGCTGGATCTGAAGAACGTGACTCTGGTCGGCCATTCCACAGGCGGCGGTGAGGTCGTGCGTTACATTGGCCGGCACGGAACCAAACGAGTATCGAAAGCCGTTCTGATCGGCGCGGTCCCGCCCCTTATGCTGAAAACCGAAACAAATCCTGGCGGCCTTCCATTGTCTGTGTTCGACGGCATTCGGGCTGGCGTGACTGCGGATCGCTCGCAATTCTTCAAGGACCTTACCATCCCCTTTTATGGATACAACAAACCCGATGCCAAGATTTCGCAAGGTGTTAGGGACTCATTCTGGCTGCAAGGAATGCAGGTGTCGATTGTTGGAGCATACAACTGCATCGAAGCCTTTTCCGAAACCGACTTCACGGAAGATCTCAAGAACATCGATGTGCCAACCTTGATCCTGCATGGGGATGCCGACCAGATCGTGCCTATTGAAGATTCGGCGCTTCTGTCTGCGAAACTCATCAAAAACTCCACTTTGAAGGTCTATCCGGGCGCGCCACACGGGATGTGCACCACGCTGGCGGACAAGGTGAATGCCGATCTTCTCGAATTTCTGAAAAAGACGGATCGAGCGGCAGCATGAACAGGGGATGGTCCGCCTCTCGTCTCTGCCTCGAAGTTCGGGTCCTCCTTTTGTCCAACCGAGGTTCTGGAAGAAAAGCTTTGCGATCGCCGACGCGTGGCCGCGCGGTCACCTCTGCAGACCGAAGGAAAGCTGGAGTTCTGATGGAACGACGTTGCATCGCAGGCGGTAGAGGAACATGTAACCTCGATCGCCTTTGTGCTCGTCATCGCCAAGAGCACATCATGGATCGCCGAATAGGCCCAACAATTTGACGCGGCGACAAGGAGAAGACAGTGCCAAACGCTATGTATTCGACAAAAGTCACTGCTACCGGAGGCCGTAGCGGGTCGATCCGCAGCGACGATGGCCTGCTCGATCTAAAACTGGCCCTGCCCCGAACGCTGGGAGGCAAAGGCGATGCGACCAACCCAGAGCAACTCTTTGCCGGAGGCTATGCCGCTTGCTTTGAGAATGCGCTCTTGCGCGTTAGCCGTGAGGCTCGTCACCAATTCACGGATGACGACGTCGAAGTTGTCGCCGAGATCGGCCTCAGCCGCAACGACCCGGGTGCGTTCGTGCTGTCCGCCGCGCTTGCCGTGACCATCGCCGGCGTTGACCAGAAGACGGCGGGACAACTCGTCGCGGGCGCCCACGCCATTTGCCCTTACTCGAACGCGATCAAAGGCAATGTTGATGTCCAAATTACCGTCTTCGTTCGGTGAGTCGAGACGCCCAGTGTGCGGTTCGCAAGCTGGCAAACCTGGACCGAAAAGAGTTTTATTACTCAAACTTTACTCACCCGATACATCTTGCCGACAACCACCAATCCCCGCGAAGGTACCTTCTCACCATGGCCCACGATCAGACATAGCACGCGTCTGCTGATCGCCACTAACGAAGACATTCTTGCCATCGAGGCAACTGGCAACGACGGGATCGTGGTGGCGGCGTATCTGGCGAATTAACCGTTAGACGCGTTGTTTTGGGTTGGCAGACTCACAGCCCGCATAGTGCTCGTTCGCGAACTTGCGCCGAGCCTGTCTTAATCCCCCAAGAAAGAGGACGCTGATCGCAACCACGGCCAGCGTCCTCTTATGCACGTTTTTATGCACTAGCGCCAGAATTTCTTGAACGTTTTCCCAACTTCAGTCCGATGCCGAAGCCACAACTATCTCGTCGATCGGTTCTGGCCACTTGTGCCCAGCCAGGCTTTTTAGAGTTGCCCAGCTAGCCTTGCAACATGCTCAAGCGAAGTCTCAACCACGGGAACAGTCCTGACGTCCGGGAACGCCTGCCGGGCAAGTTCACTTAGAACATGGCTCGGCGGCATCTCGAGGAACAGGCGGCATCCTAATTCCTCTACGACGGTGGTCGCGTCGTGCCAGCGAACACCGTGAGCAATGTTCGTTGCCAAGTCCTCGGCGATAGCATTCGCGCTTCGCAATGCTCTTCCGGTCACGTTGCCAACGTAAAGCATCTTCGGATTTTGCAAATGTGTTTTCTGCAAGCTTTTTCTTAAGGCATCTGCTACGGGTGCAAGCAGAGGACAATGCGATGGTTCGGACACATCGAGGCGTGCTGCCTTACGGGCACCGCTTTTGAGCGCAGCTTCCAACACCTCGCTTATGGCATCATTCGCACCAGAGATGACGATCTGTCGAGGAGCGTTGATATTAGCCACATATACCGGGTTTTGCTCCGCATAGACTTCTTTGACCAGTATGGATACTTGTTTCTCAGTTAACCCAACTATGGCGGCGAGACCATAGCCCGCGGGATAAAGCTCTACCATCATTTCGGCTCGCTGTCTTACGAGGTTAACCCCATCGGCCAGGTTCAGAACGTCGGCCGTGACTGCGGCGGAGAAGGCTCCAGCCGAGATGCCGGTAACCGCTTCAGGCTCGACCCCGTCTTCAATGAGAGCACGCGCCACAGCGACGCCCGACGCCAGTAACGCCAGTTGGACGGAGACCGTTGACTGCAAGGCCTCCACAGAATCGAGCTCTAGGACATTTTGTCCGAGGCATTCGGTCACCTCGTTGAGCGTTCGCGCAACGGCCGCATGGTCCGGCAAGGCGTGCAGCATGCCTGGAACTTGGGATCCTTGTCCGGGGAACAGAAATGCCACGCTCATAGTCTTCGTGCGGCGGTGTGACCTGGGTCGACGATTCCGAGTTCTTGGCACCATGGATCGCTCCCGAAGGCAACTCCGCTCGATGTGCGCAAAAGAATAGCCGCGGGACTCGCGCGAGCGTATTCCCGCAATGAGAAGCCGCATACAGGTGTCTCCACGCGAATGTCAACGAGAGAAGGAAGATCCATCGCGCGCGCGTAGAGCCACTTGGCCTCGTCTACTGGCACGCGCCTTTCTGCATAGAGAACGATGTCTAGATCGCTTCCTGCCCTTGCTGTGTGCTTGCCCGTTGCAAGCTCGAAACCAACGCTGCCTCCAGGACCCCAGTCATGATCCAGACCGATCCAGCGGTTCTTGAGAAGCTGCAGGGCGCGAAGAGCAGGTATCGCACCTTCTCGTTGGGCGGGAACCATATGCCCTAATAGTTGCTGAGGTGTGACGACATTTGTGAGTATCCCGGAACTACAGAACGAGGCCCATCGCTGATTCCTTTCGCATCCACGAACACCGATCGGAATTCTGTGCTGTGTTCGAGGACCCCGGCGAACAACTACAAACGGAACCTCATGCAAATGCTCTTCTGCCCATCTGGGAATAGTCGCATGGGCAGTGATCAGCTGTTTCGCATCTACTTCTAACAAATCATGCGTTCGAACAGGATGAGCTTCGCAGTGAAACATAGGATGTCCTAGTGCAGGTGGCTGAGAAGAATGATCCATCCCGCCAGTGTGAACAGACTAAGCACAGTGCTCGCAATGAGGCTGGAGCTTGCAACCTCTGGAGTTGCGTCGAAACCTTCGCCGAAAAGGATGCCGAAGAAGCCGCACGAAATGGCACTCAACAAGACTAGGTATCTAGTTTGATCCACTGGCATACGCAACAGTAGCGCCACAGCAAGGGAGAGGGCCGGCTGCATCACATTTTTGCCTAAAGCAGCCCAGCCCAAAGCCCAGTTCAGGTGAAAACGCTGCGCGGACGCGACGAGGCCTGTCACAAACAATGCGGTGCCTTCAGTCGCGCTACCGAGAATGGTCAGGCTCTTATCAACAAAGATTGGCATTTGGAACTTAATGATGGCGACAAGAACACCGAGCATGGGTACCCAGAATACGGGTTTACGGAGAGCTTTCCACAGTGATACGCGGATGCGAGCCCCATGAGAGAGTGTCCTGTCCCGATTCGTTCCGCTTTCCAGAATCGCAAGGGTGATCGGCGTGATAGTAATCGCGCCTACGGCGAGGGCGATGGCGACGGTGATGGAGGCTTTGGGCCCGTAAACAGCCAGGAGGAGCGGTATACCTACTCCGGCTGCATTAGGGAATCCAAGCGTTAGCGCCAAAACCGCACTGTTCGCAGCAGTGTCCTTACGAAGATTTCGCGAGGCATAGTAGGTCGCAACAAACATGGCCACATAGACAATTGCAAGCGCTGCGGCCGTTTTGGCTTGACCCCACAACAACTCACGCGGTGTGCGTGCAATGGTGACAAGCAAAGAACAAGGAAGCGCGAACGTCATGAGGAAGGCGGTGAGGCTTCTTACGTCCTTATTATCGACTGTCTTACGCAGGCCGGCCGCATACCCAAACAACAGGCCTACAAAGATCGGCACGAGGGAGTTGGCCAGAACCTGGATCATCTTGGATACCCTATTGTTCCAGCCACTCCGCTTCGAGCTTGGCGCGAACCAGAATGGAAGCTTTTCGCATTTCGCGCGCGCCCGTGGATTCGAGTCGATTGCGAAGATCGACCGGGCTACTGCGGGCATCTACGATGGCTGCAACCAGTTCGGCCCGTACGTTACGAATCTCCTGCTGTGAAGGCCGTTCTGGATTTTCGACGTGAAGCAGTTTGTGGAGGAGGCCGAGCTTCGCGTAATCGCGGATGTTGTAAGACATGGGAGTTATCTCCCTCGCGAGCTTCTCAAGTTCCGCCACGGACCGCAGCGTAATCCGTGCCGCCGCTTCCTTGTGCATGGCGTGGATCATGACGCCCTCGTCGTCGAACGCCAGAATTCGATTGGCCTGGTAGCCGTGAGTGAGAAAAGCGCCCGAGAGGGCCTGTCCAACTACCAGCGAGACTACGGGGTGACCTGCGAGTCGCGCCGAGCCGTACGCGTCCGCTGCAGCTGCCGCCGCAAGAAAGATGGCAGCTGTCTCTTCCCGTCGCCCGTAAGCTTGGCTCTTGACATCGACGATAGCGACGATTGGCCGCTTGACAGCGTTCTTATCGTGCTCGATGACTTCACGGACACGCGTGGCGAGCGTATAGGCCTCCTCGAGTCCTACTTCGCCGTGCCGGGCACAAGGAAAGCGTGCATGCGAATCGGGAACAACACAGAGGAATCTTGCGTGGTCGTTGCCAAGCGGTGCATCCGCTGTAAGTACAGATTTAGGGTCGCCAGGCATGGGTGATGCGTGTCCAGTAAACGCGCGGAACCACACGGTTCCTCGAACGCCGGTATATTCGCTCATCGTTGTTCCCCCTCAGAGCCATTTGCTGTCCAGAGTGTCCGCAACTCTTTGGGGTCCCACTGCCGCGACGTGTCGAGCGCCTCGACGCGATTGCGATAAAGCTCGACCCGGGAACTCCGATGTACAGGTGGAACGCCCTTCGCGACGAAACGTCTAATGGCATCGGCAATCTGCTCTGTGTCATCGTCGACCAGTGCATCGGCCAAATCCGTCGCATATCGTTGCTCTCCGCCGTGAATCGCCCAGATGAGGGCACGATCGCTGGAGTCGAATTCGTCGACGCCATTCTCTTGCTCGATCACCTCAGGACCGTTCATTCCTAGTCGAGCTTCGCGCGTCATAACGACATAACTTGCGAGTCCCGCAGCGAGCGCCATGCCCCCAAAACAGCCGACAGTGCCTGCCGTAAGACAGATCACCGGGGCATGTTTTCTCAGTGCCAGAATGGAGGCCATGATCTCGGCGATTGCCGCCAGGCCAAGGTTGGCCTCCTGAAGGCGTACACCACCGGTCTCGAGTAGAATCACCGCGCTGGTCTCTATGCCGTTCTCGTTGTCGGCGCAGGCCAGATCAAGAGCCGCGGTCATCTTTTCGCCGGAAACTTCTCCCATGCTGCCGCCTTGAAAGGCGCCCTCGAGTGCAATTACTACGGCTGCTTTCCCCGCGATCTTCCCCTTCATAACGACGCAGCCATCGTCTGCCTGTGGCGTGACGCTTTGCATCTGGAGCCAGGGAGATTCCACGCGATCGAAGGGACCGACCAACTCGCGCGCTGTTCCGGCATCGAGGAGGGCTATGGCACGCTCCCGTGCGCCAAGCTCTATGAAACTCTGCCGGTTGATGAACTGGATCTCGCTACTTTGGTTGCTCATTGCTCACTCGCCTCAACCGCCTGCTCGAGGCGCAGTATGACGTTGCCGGGTGTTGCTCCTGCGTCGTTGATCTGAATGCAGGCAGCTCCGTTATACTTCGTGAAGAATCGGTCCAGTACCGCTTTCCAAGTGTCGCGAAAGCCGTCAACACTGGTCCGAATAAGAACGGTAGCCATTTCCCCTTCGGCGGGTTCCAACAGGACTTCCAGGTCCCCAGAGCCCACAACACCGACATGGGCTCTCTGGGACACCTTTTTCTTGGCTGGGTAAGTGAGCTCAATCTGCTCCATATGTACCCTCCGATCGGCTTTGGTCTGCTTGCACTTCGTTTTCGCCTCGCTCGACGGCATCGAGAAACAGGGTCGCAGCCAAAAGATCCCCACTCCCACCTGGGGAAACTCCCAACGTCAGAAGCTGCTGGTCGAGATGTTTTAATCGAAGCCTTCCGATCGGAGTTCCGTTACCACCCGCACTCTCCACAGCAGCAGCACCTCCCTTTGCCGCCATGAGTCCTTCTTTTCCTCCGCGGTACAGCAAACAGGTGTCGTCCAGGCGGGACATGATGCTCAGCAGGGCGTCAAGGCGAGCCACACTCTCGGTCGCACCGATAGCGCGCCTCAAATGAAGCATGGGGAGACCTACGTTAATCACATGGGGAAAGCCGCAAAGAGCTTCACCGCGCGCTCCCATTACGCCATACCTCTTCGCTACCACGTCACCATGGGAGACCAGCCGAGGCAAAGCGCGATCTTCAAAGGACGCAATCTTACTAGCACTTGTCGCAATCGTCCGGCCGTCCAACTCATCCCTTTCCCCCATGGCAGCAGCGGAGAGCAGCAGTCCCAAGGTCCAAATTGCCCCCTTATGCGAGTTGCTTCCACCCGTTGCCTTAAACATTGCGTGTTCCGCTTCACGTCCTACAAGGGCGAGCCATTCCCGCAAGGGCTGGCTGGGAGCAGTTCCTGGGGGGATGGACGCCATTGCGCAGAAGTATGGTTCAATCGCGAAGGCGGAATGCCTCAGGATCGCGAGCGAGAGGTCACTGTGAACCCCGGAACCGCGACGATCGACCAAGCCTGGCTTCGGTGTCAACTCCGCCTCCGCGATCAATGCTTGTTGGGCAAGACCTGCGAAATGCTTTGCCCGGGCTTGAGAGTTGGACAAAGCCTGGGGACTCATGAAAGCCGTGTCGGACCACGAGTCTGTTCTCATCACCAGCTCCGAAAGCGTGCAGGTGGGTTATAGAGCCCCCCGGACCAGGCGACTAGATCTTCCATACTTCGAGCTGCTAGCAGAGAGCGTTTCGCCTCAAGACGGTGAACACCGATATCTTCCGGATATGCGACCACTCCCTTCTTCCGAAGCGCCGCAGTTTCCGAAGCAACAGCCCTCAGACCAATGGGGCTTACTCCGGCCACTGCCGCCAGTGCGCGGCGGCGCTCCTCCTGTCCTTCCGCCATGTAGAGATATGCGATGCCCTCCTCGGTGACGACATGGCTGACATCGTCGCCATAGATCATGATCGGAGCGATCGGCATTCCTGCATGCTTGCCAACCTGCACCGCGTCGAGAGTCTCAACAAATGTCGGGATGCCACCTTTCTGAAAGGTTTCTACGGTCTGTACCACTAGCTTTCGACCGCGAACAATCGGCCCGCTCTCCGTAATGAGATCAAGCCACGCGGGTGTGCTGTGGCGCCGGCCGTGAGGATCGTGCCCCATGTTGGGGGCACCTCCGAATCCGGAAATTCGACCAACAGTGACAGTCGAAGAGTTCGCATCGGCATCCATCTGCAGTGTGGAACCGATAAAGCCATCAACTGCATACTGTCCTGCAAGCTGACACAGAACGCGGTTCGAACGGAGGCTGCCATCCCGTCCGGTAAAGAAGATGTCCGGGCGCGCTGCGACATATTGATCCATTCCAACTTCGCTGCCGAAACAATGAATGCTTTTGACCCAGCCACTTTCGATTGCAGGGATCATTGTCGGGTGGGGATTCAGCGCCCAGTGTTCGCAGATTTTTCCTCGGAGTCCAAGGGACTCGCCATAGGTCGGGAGAAGAAGTTCGATGGCTGCGGTATCGAAGCCAATGCCGTGGTTCAATGAGTGAACTTGATGTCGTTCATATATGCCGCGGATCACCATCATGCCGATAAGAATCTGCAAATCGTCAATTTGGCGCGGATCGCGCGTGAATAGCGGTTCTATTGCAAAGGGCCTATCGGCCTCGACCACAACATCGATCCATGAAGCCGGGATGTCGACGCGCAATAATTTGTCGACGATCTGGTTCACCTGCACGACGACGATTCCATCGTGGAAAGCAGCTGCTTCCACGATAACCGGCGTGTCTTCCGTGTTCGGTCCGGTATAAATGTTGCCTTCAGCATCGGCCCGCTCGGCACAGACTAGGACTACGTTTGGGACCAAATCCACGAGCAACCTGGCGTAAAGTTCGACGTATGTGTGGATGGCGCCGATCTCAAGCTTGCCATCCTCCAACAGTTGCGACACCCGCAGGCTCTGGGGACCGGCGAAGGCGAAATCTATCTTCTTCGCAATGCCCAGCTCAAATAGAGTGAGATGTTCCGGCCGGCTGATGCTCGAAATAATTAGATGTAGATCGTGAAGCTTCTCCGGATCAACCTTTGCCAGAGAACGCGAAAGAAAATCAGCCTGTTTCTGGTTGTCTCCCTCGATCACAATCCGATCTCCGCTGACGGTGAGGGTTTCCAGAGCCTCGATAATTCTTGCCTTGGGCAGTATTGGGCCGTCCATCCAAGGCCGGACCCGTTGCATCCGTCGTCGTTTTTCATCGCGCCGAGTCGTCCACGAACGCGACGCCCGCGCTAATGTTTGCTGTGCCATCGCTCTCGTGATCTCCGCATAAGTCTTAGCTATTTCGCCAAGTTGCTCGGAAATAGAACGTCCTTGTACTCGTACCTCGCGCTCAAGTAGTCTTTGGGGTTCACGGTGACTTGTGAAGCAACCTGATAGCTGTGCTTACAAGTTCTTTTTATTGAGCGTGCGATGCAGCTTCTTCGATCAGAGCCGCAACCTCCTTTGCGTGGGAGACGTAGACTGAGTGGCTGGCGCCAGGAACTTCGACTTTGTGGCTGTTGGCTCGCGTGGCATACCAGCGCTCGAGATCGGGGTTGATGGTTCTGTCGCTTCCGGCTACCAGCATCCAGCTTGGCTTACTTCTCCACGCAGCAGTGGTGATTACTGCTTTGAAATTGTCCGCTTTATTCAGCACCTGCGACCGCGCCATGAACGCGGCCTGCTCAGCCGACAGGTCGGCTGCAAAGTATTGATGAAACTGCTCCGGGTCCAGGTAAGTGAAGCCGTCGGCGGTCTTCCTTATTGCGCCAGATTTGCTGAGGTCGCTGGGGAATCGCTTTCCGTCGTCAGACTCATTCTCTCCCGCATCTGGCATGTGGGCTGCAATGTAGACCAAGCCACCAACAGATGAATCCGAGCCCGCTTCGGTAATTACGGCTCCGCCATAGCTGTGTGCTGCAAGAATGCACGGTCCATCTTGTAGGGCGATGATGCGCTTGGTAGCGGCGACATCGTCCTGGAAGGTCGTCTCTGGCTCTTGCACGATGCTGACGTTGTACCCGTCCTTGACCAGAATGTCGTAGACGCCCTTCCAGCCGGAACCATCTGCCCAGGCCCCGTGAACCAGAACAATATTTCGAATGCGATGATCTTCGTTCTTGTTCTGCGCTGAGAGCGCGCAGCAGGTCAACAGCAAGAACATGAGGCAAAGGGAATGAGACATCCTTCGTTCCACTCGCGTAGGCTCTATCGAATTACTCATTTTGTCGCTCCTTTTCGTCAATTGATCTCCATAATCGGTAAGCCGACGCGTTTTCAGAAGCCTCGGCGTGCGTACTGAATCACTCATTCAAAGAGAATCTTCGCCATCATGCCTTTGTCTTCGTGATTGAGAAGATGGCAGTGGAAGACAGACATGCCTTTGATGACGGGATTGCTAAAGTCCATAACGACATCGACCGATCCGCTGGTCGGTACGTTTACTGTATCCAGCCACACGGGATACTTCATAGGCACCCCATTCTCGGCATAGGCCAGGAAGTGGACTTGATGGATATGCATGGGATGCAGCTCTCGCGTCTTGTTGAGGATGCGCCAGTGCTGGTAGGTCCCGACTCGCACCCGCGTCATGGGAGCAGATTCCGGCGCATATTTTTGGTCGTTAATATAGAAACCGTTCTTATCTTCAGTAAAGGACACAACGAAATCGGGTCTTGAAACTTCGTAGGCTCGGAGATCGACCTGCTTATATTGCGCAGGCCTGACATCGCGATTGACCACTTGCTTTACGAGTGGTGCCGAAGAACCCGGGCGAACATCGGCGAGTACCATAGCTGGGTTAGGATCACCATCCGGCCCTGTATTTACACAGCGTGTTCGAAAAGCCGAGTGGATGCTTGCGCCTGGACCGGTCACAATTGCTTCCAAGCGTCCCGCCGGAGGCACTAGCACGTGTTCCACGATCTTTGTGGGATGTTTAGGCTCATGGTAAGCGAGCGGCATACCGTCCAGCGCAACAACTTCGAATTTCTGGCCATCGATTTGAAGATCCATGTAGCGGTCGGCAGAGGCGTTGACGATGCGCCAGAATTGGCGTTCGCCCGGGTTAATATTGATCGTCGGGCGAACTTCATCGTTCACAGTGAGAATTCGATTTATTTCACCGGGCTCGTTTCCGCATGAAGGAGCTTGCGCTTCCACGCGATGCAATAGAGCGTTGGCATCTAGGCCGTGTTCGATGGACTCGCCACGTACGACAAACACCTGCTCGCGTAAGGTACGGACCTCGGGGAGATAGCGGTCCATCCCTTCGATAACAATCGCCCCAGACATGCCATCGAGAGCTTGGCGATGACTCTCGCCATGCGGATGTGTGTGATACCAGAAGAGACCTGGAGGATGATCTGCGGGGATTTGGACCAAATAGTGGAGCGTTTCGCCGGGAACGGCCATCATGTC
This sequence comes from Terriglobales bacterium, assembly GCA_035601995.1. Lineage (GTDB taxonomy): Bacteria > Acidobacteriota > Terriglobia > Terriglobales > Acidobacteriaceae > JABDBE01. The sequence continues at coordinate 1,781 of DATNNE010000158.1, read as the reverse complement.
GATCACATCATCCTGCGGGGTCAGCGGTGAGATCTCCAGACCGTGAAAATGTAGATTCGTCATGTCCATGCACGGAGAGATCGCGCAGGTTTCCTTGGGGTGAATGGGCAGGTCGTTCACATAATCGATCTTGAGCGTGTCGCCGGGGGAAACGCGTATCAGTGGGGCAATACTCTTCCCCTCGTAGGCGAAGGCGTCCCTTCCGCTGATATTGAGAGCCGCATGCAGCGTAAGAGAAGCAATGTGATTCTGCGATCTGACTTCGGGAGGCGGGGCAAGGGTAACTTGGGCTTCTCCAGTGAACCCTTTCGCCACGACAGAAAGAGCAGCGATACAACTCCAATAGCGCAAACTCATAGCAACTATCCCTCTTTATTCAAAGCTCCGGGACTAAACCAGGAGCAAGTCAGCGGATGGGTCGCTGACGAAAAGCGACTTCGTGGCAATCCGTTCAGCAGGAACGAAACGCTGCTAGCTTCCTTATCGTCCATTTCAGAAGCCCGTACACTGGCAAGGTAAGCGTCCGCCGAGTCATCGACAACCTCAGAAACCATAGAATTTTGACTGGAGTTTTCTGTAGGTTATATTAAGTTGTGGAAAACTCTTCGTATTAAAACCTCCAATCCGAACTGATCACGATTCCAGGAATTTCACGCCCCACCATCACACCTGTAGAAAAATCTAGGCTGAATTCTATGGTTTCTGAGGTGTTCAAGAATCCACATCGCGAATAACGTGTCGATGTAGCAAAGCAGCGGAGGATGAAGTTGACCATCCGATAGCACTTCCGTTCACACAAAGTCTCGGCGAAGAGATAGGGTGACTCGTGTTTCGTTCCAACAAGCCGAAGAACTGAGAGCTTGCGGCAGTCCCGGCAATACGAGCAGCGTGTGGTTCCCGGATCTGCGCAAGGACGAGTCCATAGTCGATATCGACATTCTGGTTAAGTTCTAGTTCAAGTGCTGAATGCGGGCTTGGTCATTCGGAAGCCTCCTTTACTCGATCGAGCGATTTCGAATGAAGGTAGAATGTGCGGCCATCGTCTCTGCTGAAGTGCTTTGCCACTGTCGATGAAGTCGCGGCGACCTACCTGACCGGCGAAGTTTCTTCGGCGCCGAACGGGTAGCGCTGCGGGTAGATGGCGGCGTCGTGAGGGCGATTCTCTAAATGAGAAGTGTGAATGCTAGATCAGCCGGAGTCGACCACAGCGAAAGTCCAACTTGTTTTTCAGCCAACTCCCTGGCAGCAACCTTGAACACTCGAAGATCCGAACTGCGACCGCTCACAATGAAGTCGATTCTGGTTATCGAGCACGATGGTGCGTTGCAGAGGATTCTGCAACGACTTTTCTCCGCGGAAGGATATGAGGTCGATGTCGTTCCAGACGGGGCGGCAGGTCTCGAGATGCTTCGCCAAAGGACACCGGTTGCGGTGATCCTCGATATCGAGCGCCCGGGTAATTCGGAATGTGATCTTTGCAACACAATTGCGAAATCGATTCCTAATACGCCGCTCGTAATTCTTAGTGCGAGCTCCGATGCCGCAGACAAGGCCCTTTTTCTAGGAATGGGTGCCGATGATTACGTGACCATTCCGTTCAGCCCACGGGAGTTGGTTCCGCGTCTGCGTGCGCTGATCAGGCGTGCGTCGCGCTTCCGGCAGAATCGATGAGCGGATTGATGTGCGTCGCCGCAAGCCATCAGCAAGTACCAGGTCACGGACGAGACGAAGGCCACTTAATCTCCACTGCTCAGACTTCTTTCGTGGAAATTAACGATACA
>DATNNE010000157.1:0-3240 GCA_035601995.1 Terriglobales bacterium | reverse complement strand
CGATGTTGAATGAACCATGAATACTCTCGAAACGGGAATGAGCCTTGTGAGGAATAGACCTTCACGAAGGCTGTGGCTTCTTCCGCCCGATTTCAGCGGGGTTCAAACGCTGGGCGTACTCTTCGACGAATTCATAATTTTCGGAGGGTGGGAGGCGATGCTCTCAAGCTCTTAAGATTTTGACTCTATCCCTGGAGCGTGCAGTGTAATGCAGGCGGACAGAAACCCTCGCGATGCAGGCCGCATCGGTTCCCACCCTCTGAAAACCGCAGAGGGTGGGGCAGCCTCGTTCAATATTATGTCGAGAAAAATCAAGAGCGGGGGTTGGCCGACCGTGAACGTCAAGAAGCCATCTCACAACGAAGCGAAGAAGCAATTGCCGCTTCCCGCAGGGGCTAAAGCCTGCGTATTTTATTGACGCCTACCGGCACGGCTAAACGGGATCATTCGTCGACACTTCAAAAATCAAAAGCCCCACTTCTCGCAACTGACGCGAGAAATGGGGCACCCTATTCGATCTGTTCACCTACTGAATGTTGGTGGCCACTGGCGGACAGGAGTGTCCGCCCCACACTTTAGCCCACACACGATTAGCCGACGTGCTTGTTCAGGGCTTGGGCGATGGCTTCTTTGGGCTTGTAGCCGACTAACTGCTCGACGACCTGGCCGCCTTTGAAGACCAGCAGCGTGGGGATGCCGGTGACTTTGTAGCGCATGGGCGTGGCGCTGTTGGAGTCGACATCCATTTTGCCGACTTTGAGCCGGCCCTGGAAATCTTTGGCCAACTCGTCGACGATGGGCGCAAGGGCACGGCAGGGGCCGCACCACGTAGCCCAGAAATCTACGAGCACGGGCTGATCCGATTTCAAAACATCCTGGTCGAAGTTCGCATCGGTGACTTCGACGATTCCGTTGCCTGCCATGGTTTGTGGTCTCCTTTGTTCACGTCGCACCGTCCGGACGCTACCAACCAAAGCTGGCGTTGCCGGGAGGTTCGGCTTTCAAACCCCTGGGCTTTACGGGCGATACAGATATCGTAACAAGCTTTAGATGCTTGTGGGGGGACGGAGGTCGCAAGAAGGGTTCCGGCCGGATTAGGGCGAGTTAATCGATTTAATACGAGACGTGTACGGTACCGCTCAAAAGCTAGAAGACGAATTTGATAGCGGCTTGCATCAGGCGCGGGCTGGCGGCGCTGACGACTTGGCCGAAGGTGGAGCTGCTGATGTTTCCGTTGACGGACGTGGGGCCGAAAAACTGCGCGTGGTTGAAGACGTTGAAGGCTTCCATGCGGAATTGCAGCGATTTGGTTTCGGTGAGGTGGAGATCTTTGAGCAGGGCCATGTCGTAGTTGTCGAGGCCGGGGCCGTAGAAAAAGCGGCGCTTGGCATTGCCGGGTGAGCCCAGCGGCTGGAGGCCGAAGAGCGAGGTGTTGAAGTAGGAATGTCCATTGCGCGGGTTGGAGTTGATATTGAGCGGGCCGGGAGTGTATTGCGGTTCGTCGACGCCGTAGTTGTTGATGCCGTTGGGCTCGGCCCCGAGCAGGGAGTTGTCGCCGTAGTTGAGCAGGGTGACGGGAAAGCCGCTGCTGAAGTGGGTGATGCCAGAGATGGTCCAGCCTTTGGTGGCGCGATTGGCGACGCCGAAGAGGCGGTCGAGGGGAAGTTCGTAGGCATAGCTGATGACAAAGTTATGCTTCACGTCGAAGGCGGAGAGCGCGTAGCTGAACGCGGGATTGACAGGATTGACTTCTTCGCCGACGTTGGAGGATTGGTCCATGGATTTGCTGAAGGTATAGCTGGCGAACATTTGCAGGCGTCCGCTGGTGTGGCGCAGGCTGAGTTCGAAGGCGTTGTAGTTGGCGTTGCCGATGGTGGACTGATTGGTGTTGCTGCCGAAGTTGGGGCCGAGCGGTCCGCGGGTGCCGTTGACGTTCTGTCCGGCGGCGGTAGTGAAGACGTTGCTTTCGCCGAAGGGGCCGCAGGTGGCAGAGCCGGCGGCGACCTGGCTGGTCTGGCTCAGGCTGAGGCAGAGCGCGGGGTCGCCGGGATTGGATTCGACGAGCACGAGAAGGCGATGCGATTCGTTGCCGACATAGCTGGCGCTGAAGACAGTGTTGTCGCCGAGCTGGCGCTCGAAGGAGACCATGTACTGCTCGGTGTAAGGAATGCGGTTGGTGACGGGATAGGCGGGGATTCCGCTGATCGGAACATATTGAGACCAATCGATATTGGGATCGGGATGAGAGGCGGAGGAATTCAGCGGGGCAAAGGTGACGGGAAAATACGGGCCGAGACTTTGTTGATTTTGTCCATTGGAAGCGGTAACGAAGGGATTGGAAAATAGCGGTGGAGCGGGGCTGCTGTAGGTGGTGCCGTAGGGAGCGTTGGCGGCGAGAACTCCTAGCGTGAGGGCTTCGATGGATGTGTAATACATGCCGAAGCCGGCACGAAAGCTGGTTTTGCCGGGACCGCCGAAGAGCTTGCCGGGAAAATTATCTTGAGATGCGCTGGGTGAATAGGCAAGGCCGAGGCGCGGAGAGAATTCGTTGCCGGGAGGTGCGAGAGTGCGCGGCACGCCGGGATCGGTGGGATACAAAATTCCTGGAGGCGCGCCGGGAAAGACCACGGACTGCTTGCCCGGCTCGGTGGTGGAGATCTGATTGTATTTTTCGTACCAGGGCTCGATGCGATCCCAGCGCAGGCCGTAGTTGAGAGTGAGATTGGGTGTAGCGTGCCAACTGTCTTGCGCGAAGGCGCCGAAATATTTATTGCGTCCGTAGAAGGGATTGAGTTGGCTCTGGTTGTACTGGCTGGGAATGCCGAGCAGGAAGTCGGCGAAGTCGGCGCCAGTCTCGCTGCCAGTGAACAGGAAGTTTCCGTTGAACTGTGCGATGGGATTGACGTTGACCTGATCGTAGTGAAACTCTGCGCCGAATTTCATGGTATGGCGCGCGATGACTTTGGAAAAATTATCGAGCGCCTGGAAGGTGTTGTTGGCCTGCTTGAGTTCGTTGGTATTAGTGCCGGTGGAGAAATTATTGAAGACGATATTCTCCACGCCTTCGTTTTGCGGAGCGAGAGCGATGATTGTGGGCTCACCCGAAGACGTGACGAAGCCCTGCGAGGCGAGGCTCACGCCGAGTCCGCCTTGCGGCTTGCCGAGATCGTTGAAGGCGCGCAGGAAACTGAAGTGAAGTTCGTTAACTTCCGTAGTGCTCAGGGTTTTCGTGTCGCCCAG
>DATNNE010000156.1:0-11100 GCA_035601995.1 Terriglobales bacterium | reverse complement strand
ATCGTTCGCCGAGTCGAGGGTACGAAGCGCCCTCGTCGGCTCGTAAAAGCGGGTATTGAAGCGATGGACCAATGGCTCGCAATGCTGCGAAAAGCCCTTGAGGCAAACTACGACCGGCTGGACGAAGTTCTGGCGGGGATGGAAAAACACAAGAGAGGAGAAAAGCGATGAGCAAGATGACGCTGAAGACCGAAGGAGATACCCACGTGATTGTGACAAGGCGCTTCACTGCCCCTCCAGAAGCCGTGTACCGCGCCCATACCGATCCGAAATTAATCCAGAAATGGTTGCTTGGACCGGAAGGATGGACGATGCCGGTATGCATCAATGAGGCTAAGCCAGGCGGCAAGTTCCGTTACGAGTGGACGAACGGCAAAGGTGGTGGATTTCACATCACTGGGGAATACGTGGAGCTTCAGCCTTATAAAAGGATCGTACACGTCGAGCGCATGCACCTGCCGGATCCCACGCCAGACAACCATATTGAAACGCGATTTGAAGCCGACGGTGCAGGAACGCTGATGACCATGCGAATGACGCTGCCGGATGGTGAGACGCGCGCGGCGATGCTTGCAACAGGTATGGAAGGTGGAATGGAAGCGAGCTACGTTCGACTGGAAGGAATGCTCTAGCCCTTACCAGCTAGGGAGGAATGTTAAGGCCAAATATAGGGAGGTTCAGCATGATTTACAAAATATCGGGCAGTATCACATTGATGTTGGCCCTCTTGGTCCTCGGTGCATGGAAGTTCCACACGACCGTCTGCATGGAACGTACCTTCAACGCCTCCGTGGCGGACGTATGGAATGTTTGGAACGATGCGGACTCTATTGAGAAGTGGTGGGGGCCCAAGGGCTACACCGCACTCGTCGTCCGGAACGACGTGCGAGAGGGTGGGGGCTATCTTTGGGCGATGAAATCTGAGCAAGGAACGATGTTTTGGAACACCGGAACCTACAAGGAAGTCGTCGCAAACAAGAAAATCGTGTCAACGATGTCTTTCTCTAACGAGAACGGGAAAACAATTCCCGGCTCGCAAGTATCGGTTCCTGGGCAGTGGCCTAACGAGATTACCGTTATCGTTGAATTCAGTGAATCTGAGGGGAAGGCCAGAGTCACTGTTACAGAAGTAGGCATCCCCATCATCGCGTACGCCCTGTCGAAGATCGCTTGGGCTCAACAGTTTGACAAGATTCAATTGTTGCTCTGAAGAAAGGTAACTCGTTTTTTGCCAACTCCCGGTTAGAGTCGGCAAACCGGATTGCGACCTGAAAGCTGTTGGAACGATTGTCTGACAAGGAGGAAATCGATCAGACCGTGCGTCCCATCGCACATGGCAATAGACGAATCACCGGCGAGCCTCAGACACGCGTTCGATTCTAAGCCGCTTTTTCGGTCGTCCGGGGGCTTCTCCAAGTCGTGCCACGAGTCGAGCGTACGCCAAGTCTCTAGGATCGAGAGATGGAAAATCCTCGGCGATCTCTTTTTCATGGACGTTCATACGGAAAAGGGCCGCAACGTGCTCCAAGGGGATTCGCGTTCCCCGGAAGACCGGCTTCCCGCCCAGAATGTCTGGGGAGGAAACGATCCTTTCTTTCCCCCACCGGAAGGTGGCGACATTTCTGTCCACAGTTTCACGAAACGGTTTGCACTTAACCCAAATCTTCATTTCCCCGGAGTGAAACACAATGTCCGGTCCGTCGGCCATCCAGTGCTTCGCCGTCTTGTTTCCATGAGCAAGCACCTCGGCTGCCTACCGGGAATTCGAATCCCGATACGCTGATTCAGATCGGTATCTGCTCAGCAAGGCAGCAGGACAGGGAAAGGGCACCGGGTCCATCGCTCACAGAGGGCGTATCCGGGCGGGTTGAGTCCATACTCCCGTGCTACGCCTCACGGCAACTGCTGGGCATCGGTTTGTGCGATACTGCTGGCATCAACGGAAGCGGCTGATTTATGGCAGACGCCAAAGCGTTACCGAATCTACAGGCGCTTTCAATATCCCCATCCCCCGCACAAATCCTGGCCAGCGAGGCGGTGTTGGATGCGCTGAAGATGATGCTCATCGGCGCACCCCTGAACGAAGTTCTGACGAGTGTCACCCGCCTGATCGAAGCCCACAGTAGGGGAATGTCGTGCTCGATTTTCCTTCTTGACGAAGACGGCTTGCACCTGCGATATGTCGTCTCCGCAAACCTGCCCGAGTCGTACCGAGCGGCCACAGATGGAGTGTGCATTGGTCCTAATGTCGGATCGTGTGGTGCGGCCGCTTACCTTCGGCAGCCCGTCTTCGTCTCTGACATCGTTTCTCACCCGAATTGGGAGAACTTCAGAGGCGCTGTTCTGCAGAGTGGGCTCCGCGCCGCCTGGTCGACTCCCATCATGTCGCACGACGGCAATGTGCTCGGGACCTTCTGCATGTATTACCGCGAAGTTCGGCTTCCGTGCCCGGGCGAAATTGACTTAATCGAGTACGCCGGCCGCATTGCCGGAATCGCCATTGAGCGCCATCGATCGCAGTCGGCCCTGAAGCTAGCGTTCGAAAAGATCAAGACGAATGAGCAGAGCCTACGCCTGATCGTCGACACCATTCCTGGGTTTGTGTGCACCTTGACTGCGGCAGGCGAGGTTGAACTTGTCAACCGTCAAGTCTTGGAATATTTCGGCAAGACGACTGAGGAATTGAAGAATTGGGCCACCAGCGACGCTGTCCATCCGGATGACCTTCCTCGAGTGATCGATGCGTGGAGGCGCTCGGTCGATACCGGTCAGCCGTATGTTCTTGAGTTCCGCCAGCGGCGTGCCGATGGCGTGTACCGCTGGTTCCAATCTCGCGCTCTCCCCGCGAGAGACATGGAAGATCGGATCACCGGCTGGTACATGTTGCTGACTGATATTGACGACCGGAAGCGAGCGGAAGGGAAGTTGCGGCAAGACGAGCGGGAGCTTCGGCAGATCGTCGATACCATCGCCCAACTCATTGTCTTTTTGAGCCCAGATGGAGACGCTCTGTATGCAAATAAGTTCACGATGGAATTTACGGGCTTTTCACTTGAAGACCTGAGCGCGAATGACTTTCGCGCGCGGGTGTTCCACCCAGATGATGTGGAGCGAGTCCGAGAGGAACGCCGAAAAGCGCTTTTGCGCGGCCTTCCGTTTGAAAACGAACAACGAGCGCGCCGACATGATGGCCAGTATCGCTGGTTCTTAATTCGCTATAACGCGTTGCGCGATGAGCAGGGTCGCCCCATTCGCTGGTACGCGGCCGGAATCGACATCGAAGATCGCAAACAGGCGGAGGAAAGAACGCAGCAAGAGAACTTCGCGTTGCGAGAGCAAATCGATCAGGTCTTCATGCTTGAGGAAATCGTGGGCTCTTCGCCAGCGTTGAAAACAGTCCTCGCGAGCGTCGTGAAAGTCGCTCCCACGGGCTCTACAGTGCTGATTACGGGCGAAACAGGCACTGGGAAGGAACTGATTGCGCGCGCTATTCATAAGGCTTCGCGCCGCGCCGCTCAGGCTTTTATTACTGTAAATTGCGCGGCGATTCCTTCCCCGCTCATCGCCTCAGAATTGTTCGGCCATGAGAAAGGAGCTTTCACCGGCGCCCTGCAACGTCGACAAGGTCGTTTTGAGTTGGCGCACTCCGGCACAATTTTTCTCGACGAAATCGGCGAGCTTCCCCATGAAACGCAGACGGCGTTGTTGCGCGTCCTCCAGGAGCACCAATTTGAACGAGTAGGAGGCAATCGTGTGCTTTCGACCGACGTTCGAGTGATTGCCGCCACCAATCGCGATTTGACGGCAGCCGTGGCTTCAGGGACATTTCGCGCCGACCTCTTCTACCGGCTGAACGTTTTTCCGGTCCACGTGCCGCCACTGCGGAACCGAAAGGAAGACATTCCGATGCTGGTGGAGTACTTCGTGAAGCGCTATGCAGAGAAGGCGGGAAAGCAAATCAGCAAGATCAACGAAAATACGCTCAAGCTATTCCAGTCCTATCCTTGGCCCGGCAATATTCGTGAGCTGCAGAATATCGTCGAGAGATCGGTAATCCTCTGCACTGGCGATACCTTTTGGATCGACGAGGCTTGGCTTTCAAGCCAGAACGCACCTCGCCGGGAGTCATCAGGTCTTTTTACGCAGAACGTGCAGAACTTCGAGAAGGAACTCATCGAAGCGGCTCTTGCGGAAAGCAACGGAAAAGTTGCTGGGTCAAGTGGCGCGGCCGCCAAACTCGGGATTCCACGCTCGACGCTGGATTTGAAAATCAAACAGCTCGACATAAAGAAAAATATCATTCGGTAAGCCCCTCGTTTTAACTCCCAGAATTCTGGCACTTCCTAAGATTCTGTCACTCCAATTTCTTTTTAGAGCCCTGTTTTCACTGAGATCCAATTGGGCACTCGGTTGCACTAGTCCTGATCAGTTCTAGGAAGGAGGGAATTGGTCGCATGATTTACGAGACCGAAATAGCGACAGTTCGAGTGCCATCCGCCGGTGCTCTCGCTGAATGGGATGAACAGGACGTGGTCGCCCGAGCGAAGAGCCGGTCGAAAATCGCGTTCGACGAACTGGTCACACACTATGAGCGGAGAGTGTTCCGTCTGGCTCAGAACATCACCCGCAACAACGAGGACGCCGAAGACGCCGTGCAGAACGCATTCCTAAAAGCGTTCCAAAACTTGCCCGGCTTTCGAGGAGATTCGCGCTTTTACACCTGGCTCGTGCGCATTACCGTCAATGAAGCATTGATGAAAATTCGCAGCCGTCCCGGCTATAAAGAAGTGTCAATCGATGAGTCGAAAGAAACCGATGATTCTTGCGTCCCACTTGAGATCGAAGACTGGGGCCCAAACCCGGAGCAGCGCTACTCAGGGGAAGAGCTGCAGCAAATCTTGGCTACGGCCATCAACGAACTTCAGCCAGGATACCGGACAGTCTTTCAACTTCGGGACGTCGATGGCCTTTCGACGGAAGAAACGGCCCAAGCCCTCGCTCTTACATCGTCAGCGGTGAAGACCCGTTTGCAACGCGCGCGGCTGACATTGCGGAACTCTTTGCACAAGTACTTCCGACCAACTTGGTTCCAGGTGGAAGCAACGCGGCGCCGAGGTACTTGCCATGACTGTGAGACATCTGAGTTGTGCGACCGAAAAGCGACGCCCGACGATGAAGTCGGGGGGAGAAGAAGTATGTAGTGCAGTGGAGCCGCGACTGCAGTGCGGGTTCAAATGGGTTGATCGATGACTTTTAGGATTGAGACAGCGGCGCGAGGGAGATTCACAGTGTTCATCCTAAGTGGCCGAATCGAGGAACAGGCGATAGCCGAGTTGAGGAGTCTTTTTGAACTTCAAACAGACTGCCGCAACATCGTTCTGGATCTGAAGGACGTTAGTGTGGTCGATCGCGACGCAATCAGCTTTCTCGCGCGTTGCGAAGCGGATGGCGTGAAACTCGAGAATTTAACTCCCTATATTCGCGAATGGATGGAAAGGGAAAAAGATTGAGCGGGGCGCTTCTGGTTGAACCAGGACGAAATGCAAATAAGAACTAGATGCAATTGACATCCACATACAAAGCAGTGGAAGTTTCCGCACCCGGCGTGCTTCGAGTCGTCGAACCGCAAACCCCGCAGCCCGGAGTAGGTCAGTTCGGATTCGGGTAGAAGCATGGGGAATCTGTCACACCGATGCGGCCACGGGCACTTATGGTGCTGGTTACAAAGGACGGAGTCGCTCGAAGTACAAAGCCAGCAGCATGACGCTTGAAATAGGAGCCGAGTGTCTTCGCGGTCGGTTACGCAGAGCAGATGTATGAACAAGCCTCGACGATCAACAGCAGTCAAATCCAAAAGGCAAGGAGATGAGTGTGTCATCGAAACCTAAGAGAATTGGAAGTGCAGAGCCCCCAGCCGCCTCCACTCAGGCGGCGACGGGAGAGACTTCGCTAGGGAACGTTGGCGCTTGACGAAAAAATCAGACTTCGTGCATACGAGCTTTATCTCGAACGCGGTGGACAGCCAGGCCTTGAGTTGGACGATTGGCTCCAAGCCGAGCGCGAACTCCAAGGTGGAGCGCGGTAGCGCGCGCAAGCGGATTAGAAAAGGAATCAGCACCATTCGTGGATACAGAACGAAAGGGAAAGAGGTCAGTATGAAAATGGAACAAACGGCGAAGATGCGGACGCAGGCAAACAAGATCCGTAGGACGCACGAAAGAAATCTTGGATTTCTTGTGCTTTTGGTAAGCGCGCTATTTGTGAACGGAGCGGATCGGCGAGCCGTAGCTCATAGGCAGACGCCTAATCAGAGTTCCGCTGTGGATGCTGGGGAGACGGCGCAAGCGAAGATAGCCCGGGCGATGTCGGCTGGGCCAGCGAACGTCGCTAACGGAGCAAGGATCGTAGACGACGACGCGCGGGGCCAGATGGTAGTTCTGCGCGAGGGGAATAACGGCTTCACCTGCATGCCGGGCAATCCAAAAGTTGTTGCCGACCCGCCTATGTGTGTCGATGCGCCTGCGCTTCAGTGGTACGCCGACGCCAAAGCTCACAAACCGAAACCGACGAACACGGTCCCCGGCATCACGTACATGCTGGCCGGCGCCACTCAGCACAGCGATTCAGATCCCCACGACGCCACGAGCATGCCCATCGAGATCGGTCCCCACTGGATGATCATGTGGCCATTCGATCCGAAGGCTACCGGGCTCCCGACCGCGCATAAGCCGACCGGCGCCTACATCATGTGGGCCGGATCGCCTTACGCGCATTTGCACGTCATGGGACGGCCATAGAAGTGTCGCCGTTGAAATAATCCGGTTCTCTTTGAAAATGGGTGAACTTGGATCGAACGGAGCTGGCGCCACCACTCTCTACGCACTCCGTGATCGCCACGACGGCGAGGTTCTTGAGCAGAGCTTCGCAGCATGGTTTTACATCGTATCGACTAACCTGCGCGACTCGCGGGTGCCTCCGCGCGACATATCGTGACGGAGAGCAACTCCGTCCGATCCGGCGGCTGGCAGCAAACGGTGGGCACGGATCTCCGTGGAAAGACGCTGGGCGGATTGGATCACAGGTCGCGCGGATTGGGAGCGCTTTTGGAATGAATTTGATTCTCTGGAGCCAGAACATGACGCCCGAAGCCGCCAAAGCTGCGGGCGCAATTCTGGTTTCCAAGGACCAGTTGTTCGAGCGGGCTGACATCCTGACGGTCCATTTGGTGTTGAGCAGCCGTGCGCGCGGCCTAGCAGGGGCTGCGAAGCTGGGGCGAATGAAGGCAACGGCGCGGCTGATCAATGCGTCGCGCGGGCCGATCATCGATGAGCAGGCTTTGATCAGCGCGTTGAAGAACTAGCAAATGGCCGGCGCGGCGATCGACGTATTCGACATTGAGCCGCTGCCTCCGGATCACCCCTTCCGGACGCTGGACAACTTACTGACAACGCCACATATCGGATACGTGTCGCATGGTCTTTACAAGACGTTCTACGAGGATACCGTCTCGAATATTGGGAAGTGGCTCGACACCCATTAGGGCTTGTCGTCAAATTCAAAGCCCGCGACATACATGCTCGGGATAACGATGGAAAGATCGTGTGGGGGATGCATGAAAACATTGATTGTCGGCGCCGGAGCATTGGGCGGAATCATAGGAGCGCGCCTCCTGGCAGTAGCCGCCTCTGTCTCACTTGCGACTCGGAATGCCACGGCAGCAGAAGAGATCAAAGCCTCCGGCCTTCGCGTCACCGGCATCGGAGGTGATTTGACTACCGAAGCCGGAGAAGTCGCTCCATTAGGTGAATATTCCGTTCCGGGGACTTTCGATCTGATTGTTTTGGCCACGAAAGCGCAAGACGCGATTGATGTGGCGTCGAGCCTCGTGCGGTTACTTGCGCCAGGGGGCACTCTGCTTCCGATCCAGAATGGGGAGTACCACAGATGCTTGCCAGTCAGATCGGGGAGCAATGCGTCCTCGGTGGGCTCTCAAACCTCACCGCCACAATGCTGAGGCCCGGGATATATAAGCAAAGCAATGCCGGCTACCTTCTGATAGGGGAGCTTGGCGGGGGCGAAAGCGTTCGAAGCGATCGGGTGCGTCAGTGGCTTAGTCGTGCAGTAAATGTAAAACTAACTCCAAATCTTCAAGGAGCTGTCTGGTCCAAGCTCCTGCTCAACTGCTCGGTTACCACAATTGGCGCGATTGCGGGCCTGACAATGCGTGGGTACATCGATCGACCTGAAGGACGCGAGTTGTTCTGTCGAACGTATGCCGAAGCTCTGTCGGTAGCACTAGCAAGCGGAGTCCGACCAGAGAAGATGCTTGTCGATCCAATCCCGCCGGGATGGAACGGACAGAGCATTTCGGGAGCAGCGCATGATCTGTGGCTCGCTGAAATCCTGAATGGTTACGGCGACGCGAAGGCATCCATGCTGCAGGACTTCGAACGGGGACGTACAACCGAGATTGACTTCATCAATGGGTACGTCGTAGACACTGCTCGGCAATTCGGTGTCAATACGCCGGTAAATACCGCAATCGTAGAGACGGTATATGCAATTACACGCGGGCAGAGTGCTCCTGATCCCAATCATCTAGGGCAAATCCTACAAACCATTCGATAGGGGTGAAGCCTCGGTACCGCTTTCACTCGACAACAACGGAGAAAGACAATGACCAGGAAGCTCGAAGGCAAAACCGCCGTCATTACCGGCGGCACAGAAGGGATTGGGTTGGCTACCGGAAAACTCTTCGTCAAAGAGGGCGCCTATGTCTTCATCACGGGCCGTCGCCAGAAGGAACTGGACGAGGCCGTAAAAGCAATCGGCAACAACGTTTCTGGCGTTCAAGGAGATGTTTCCAAACTGGACGACCTTGATCGTCTCTACCAAACCGTCTCCAAGGAAAAAGGGCGAATCGATATTGTTTTCGCCAACGCCGGTGTTGGCGAATTTGTTCCCTTTGGGGCCGTCACCGAAGAGCATTTCGACAAACTATTCAACATCAATGTGAGGGGAACGCTGTTCACGGTGCAAAAGGCCTTGCCGCTACTGAATGATGGTGGCTCTATCATTCTCAACGGATCTGTCGCGAGTGTTAAGGGTACTGCCGCCTTCGGCGTCTACGCCGCGAGTAAGGCTGCCGTCCGCTCGTTCGTGCGAACCTGGACTACAGATCTGAAGGACCGTCGTATCCGCTCAAACGTTGTTAGTCCGGGTCCGATCAATACGCTGCTCACGAAACGGCGATTTTCAGACGTAATTGCGCGGATTGTGTCCACCGTCCCGATGGGACGGATGGGGGAGTCCGATGAAGTTGCGAAGGCGGCGCTGTTTCTGGCTTCGGATGACTCCAGTTTCGTCACGGGTATCGAACTGTTCGTTGACGGCGGCAGAGCCCAGGTGTAACTGATTGGAGGCCATAATGATTTCAAGGCGTGAGTTCCTATCGAATGCCTTCGAATCGCTCTCGTATCGGGAACAGCTCGGCACGCAGGGACAGTCCGACAGAATCCCCGAACTGCAAAGGCTCTCTTACCGGAGGAGACAATGAACGTTTTCGACAAGACTTTGCGACGTCCACCGACTGACCCGAACGCCCCGCCCCGAGTGGAGCCTCTGACACCACCCTTCGCGGCTGACGTACAGGCTGTGTTCGATAAGATCATGCCCCCCGGAGTCCCTCCGCTTGCGCTATTCACGACGCTCGCGCGCGTGCCGCGTATATACGATCGCTTCCGTGCTGGGAGCCTGCTCGACCGCGGGCCGGTGTCGTTGCGACATCGCGAGATCGTGATCGACCGTAGTTGCGCACGCTGTGGCTGCGCCTATGAGTGGGGCGTGCATATAGCGTTTTTCGCCGATCGCGCCGCCCTGGAGCCCGAGCAGGTACGTGCAACCGTACGCGGCGACGCCGATGACCCGGCTTGGAGCGAACAGGAGATGCTACTGATCCGGCTGGTTGATGAATTGCACGATACAGCGAACATCTCCGACCAGCTATGGGAATGCCTCAACGCATCGTTCAGTATCGAGCAGATCTTCGAGTTGATCGCATTGACGGGCTTTTATCACACCGTCTCGTTCTTCGCGAACAGTCTAAGGCTTCGAGCCGAGCCTTATGCGGCGACGCCGCCGGCAGAATGATTTCGCTTGTATGAGATTTTCCGAATTGCAGACGGCTGTCGCACAGCAGGCGACAGGAGGCGGGCTCAGATAATGAAACCCGAATTGGCCAACGTAAAGGCATGCGTCTTCGATACATTCGGCACCGTTGTGGACTGGCGCAGTTCGATGATTGCCGAGGCTACCAGCTGGTACAAGGCCAAGGGCCTGAATATTAACTGGGTGGAGTTCATCGACCGCTGGCGCCTCGGATACGAGCCGGCGATGGGCAAAGTACGGAACGGTGAGATTCCGTGGACCAACCTCGACGATTTGAATCGCATGATCCTGGAGGACCTGCTCAAACAGTACAAAATTGAGGGGCTGAGCGAAGAAGAAAAGGCGAAATGGGCACATGCCTGGCGACGGCTGAAGCCGTGGTCTGATTCGGTTGAGGGGCTCGGCCGATTGAAAAAGAAATACATTATCTCACCCCTGTCGAACGGCAATGTTGCGCTGATGACCAACCTGGCGAAGTTTGGGGGATTGCCATGGGATGTCGTTCTCGCGTCGGATCTCGTCAAACATTACAAACCTGACCGCGAGATGTACCAATCGGCACCCTTTTATCTGGATCTAAAGCCGGAGGAAGTCATGATGTGCGCGGCCCACGTTGGCGATTTGAAAGCTGCCCGGAATTATGGACTGCGTACCGGCTTCATCCACCGTCCGAACGAATACGGCGGTGGTCCCGTCGGCATGCCGGACAACGCTAAACTGGGCGATTTTGACGTAGTATCTGTAAGCGTCGTCGATTTGGCCCAACAAATGGGCGCGTAGTCGGGTGCGGCGGGTTTGTGCTGCGGGCTCGACGATGAGGGTGGCCCCTCCTCGTTGCGCGTCCACCGATCGAATTCTGCAGAACATGACATGCGCCGTCAAGATTGTAAGTCGTTGAAAATATGGCGGGGGACGACGGAACTCGAACCCGCG
>DATNNE010000155.1:0-2017 GCA_035601995.1 Terriglobales bacterium | reverse complement strand
CACGAGTATATCCGCCGCAAAGCAGACGATTACGATCGCTGGCTCTCCGGCATGCGCCGCCTGCAAGCTAGCATGACGCCGCTCAAAGCTTCCTCATAGTCCGTGGCACCCACTCCCCTTCGTGGCGCACGCACGCAGTGTCCGTGGCGCACGCACTCGGTTTCGTGGCGCACGCACTCTTGACGGTGCTGAAAAAGTAAGTGCGAGCAGGCTGAAGGTCGCCTGAATCAGCTTCGCTGGGGTTTTTTTCCTGTGCGCTAGAGTTTTGGGCCGACAGTGGGGCCCCTGAAGCAGTCTTCTTAGGCTGGCAGTTGGGTGAGTTTCCGTATCCGAATCATGTTGTAAGCGCTGAGGGCCAGGTTCAGGAGCCATTCCAGTTTCCGGCGCCCCCGATGCCGGGTCTTGCGAAGCATTCCGATGTTTTTCAACCAACTGAAGATCTGTTCGATCCGTGCTCTGCGATGCAGACTTTGTTGATAGCCTGGATGCCGCGTGGTGCGGCCATCAATGCTCGAAGTGCGGCGTTGGAACTGAGCCACATGCGGGGTTATGCCAAGCTGCCGAGCGTCGTCTACGAACTGACGATCGTCGTATCCTTTGTCGGCTCCCAGTGTCGCTCGCTGTTTTCGCCGAGTGCGCTGCAGCATCGCAATGGCCGCCTTTCGTTCTGCTCCGGTGGTAGCTTCCGTGATGGCCGCATTAGCCGCTAGCCCGTTGCGGTTGTCCATCAACACATGCGCCAGATGGCACAGCTTGGCATCGCCAAAACGGCTCTTTTTGAACTTACGCGCTTCCGGATCCGTGCGGGATCCGAACACATCATGCAGCAGAACTTTCCCTCGCGCTCCACTCCCGGAACTCGGTGGTTCCTCTCGCCGTTGGAAGCTCTTCTCGCTGGCCCAGGCCTCGATCAGCGTTCCATCCACGGAAAAATGCTCGTCCGATAATAGCCCCAGTCCCCGCGCCTGACGCAATACTGCCGCTAAGAACGCTTTGGCGATTTCCCCTTCCACCAGCCGATCCCGATTCTTGCTAAACACCGTGGCATCCCACACCGTCTCATTCAGATCCAGTCCCACGAACCACCGGAACAGGAAGTTATAGTGCAGTTGCTCCATCAGCATCCGTTCGCTCCGGACGCTGTACAGCACCTGCAACAGCAAGGCCCGCAACAGCTTTTCGGGCGCAATCGACGGGCGTCCCAGCTTGGAATACAATCTCGATAACTTGCCGGAGATTTCCTTCAGGCACTCGTCGGCCTGTCTGCGGATCTCTCGGAGAGGGTGGGTTTGCGGCACCATCTCCTCCAACGACAGGTAGCAGAATGCCGCGCTTTGATTCCAGTCATCGCCTCGCATAAAACAAAGACGATTCACTTTGTTTCAAAGTAACTGAAAACTTACTTTTTCAGCACCGTCACTCTGGGTGGGCACGTGAGCCGCCCGGCTGCAAATTTCGAATCGGGATCTGCGGAGCGACCGGCTTGGGACCGACTGGCGCTCGGCAAGCACCCGCAAACACGCAGTTGCGATTCTGAGTCGCGCGTTTGGGACTTTTGTCGCGCGAGGGACGCCGGCTTCCCAGACGCCCCGCACAGCGACACTTTCAGCTTCGCGCCGGATGCATTAGCGTCGCTCGCCGGCGCCACCCATGGTTCCGACCGCATCAGGAGCACCCTCGCTGACGATGCGCGGATGATTGGAACCACTCCTGGATTCGTGGAGCGGCTTCCCGGCATAGGGCGCAGAATGCTTGATCTTCTCGAACACCACGATGTGGTGGCGCAACAGCGATTGGTCCATGGTCTTCTCGGAACAGCGGCGGGTACAGTGTTTCTCGACACGCCTGCACGGTCCAACAATCAATTCGAGCAGGGGCTCCGGAGCCCATCGCCGCCGAGGTCAATTCGCCGAGCGCGTTAACCCGACGGATCGAAGAATACGACGAATCCAAAGCGACCGATGATTTCGAGAGATCGGCGAAATGGCCTGCTGCCTGAGCGGCTTGATCGCGTAGT
>DATNNE010000154.1:0-2863 GCA_035601995.1 Terriglobales bacterium | reverse complement strand
GTCGACTTTATCTTCCGACATGATCTGTTGCACTCGCTGGCGAAGCGAAGGACGGGCGAGGGCGCCCTTCCCCACATGATCGCCCGTTTCCACATGATCGGAATGAACACTAAGTCCGACTTCCTTAGGCTTTCCGATCATTACGGTGATCTCGCCTTTGACTGCGTCGCGGGCCTTTAAGGTCTCCAGAACCTCGCTCGCGGGACCGCGCAGAAACTCTTCGTGGACCTTGGTCACCTCGCGCGCGATCACTACATGCCGAGCCGCGCCGAGAACTTCGACAATATCCTTTAGCGAGTCGATTATCCGGTGCGGAGCTTCGTAGAAAACTTGCGTGCGGGGCGAAGTTTTGATAGCTTCCAGCGTTGTCCGGCGTTCGCCTCTTTTTGCCGGAAGAAATCCGTTGAAGTGGAATGAATCCGTGGGCAGGCCGCTAGCTACCAGTGCGGTTAAGAACGCCGATGCTCCCGGAATCGGCACTACGGGCACGTCTTTCTCAATCGCAAGCGAGATCAGGCGGAAGCCGGGATCGGAAATTCCGGGCATGCCTGCATCGGTCACTAAAGCTACTCTCGCTCCTTCTTGCAGTTGTTTTACTAACTCGGCGGCGCGCGTGGTTTCGTTGTGCTCGTGATAGCTGATGGTGCGGGTCGTGATGGTGTAGTGATTGAGAAGTTTTTGCGTGTGGCGCGTGTCTTCGCAGGCGATGAGATCGGCTTGCCTGAGCACCCGCAACGCGCGAAGAGTGATGTCTTCCAGGTTGCCGATGGGAGTGGCCACCAGATAGAGGCCGGGCGCGAGTCTATCGAGCGAGGAATTTTCTGACATTCCACCGTTCGCCGTGTGCTCGCCAGCAGCTTCGTTCATCGCGGGAAGTCTAACATCGTCTGGCATACGGAGACTCTTTTCGTTCGAATGAGGGTAACGCCGTAATTTGGCTGCGAAAGCCGGCGCCGATGTCTTGCCGGCTGTCCCGAGTCGCGCCTTGTCAACGGTTATGCTAACGTGGCTTTCTGCCGGAGACATCATCCATGACCGCCAAAGACTTCCGCCGCATCGCGCTTGCGCTTCCCGAGGCTGAAGAGCGCGCTCACATGAGTCATCCGGACTTCCGTGTCGGCGGAAAGATTTTTGCCACGCTTGGATATCCCGACAAGACCTGCGGCATGGTCAAGCTCACGTCGGAACAGGAGCATTACTTCTCGAAGGACGAGCCCAAGGTTTTTGAGCCAGTGAACGGCGCGTGGGGACGGCGCGGCGCAACCCGAGTTCACCTTAAGGTCGCGAGCAAGGAAACTCTCAGCAAGGCTATTGAGGCGGCTTGGCGCAACACCGCGCCCAAGCGCATTGCCGCTTTGCTGCCGCATTGACGGCGTAAAACGGTCGCTTCTAAAATCGTTTTCGAAGTTTGCGCGGTATACTAGCTAAACAACCCATGCCCCTTTACGAGTACGAGTGCAAGAAGTGCGGTCATCGCTTCGAGAAAATCCAAAAATTCTCCGACAGAATGGTGAAGAAGTGTCCCGAGTGCGGCGGAGTCGTCGAGCAGATGATTTCCGCGCCCGCCGTGCAGTTTAAAGGCTCGGGCTGGTATGTGACCGACTATGCCAACAAGTCGGGATCGTCTGCGTCTTCCGACGGTGGAAGCAAAGAGTCGAAGAAAGACGATAAGTCGAAGTCGGAAAGTTCTTCCAAAGAATCCTCGGGCAAAGAAAGCTCCAGCAAAGACGGCTCATCGAAGGAAAGCTCTTCCAAAGAAAGTTCGTCGAAGAAGAGCGAGAAGAACAAATCCTGAGCGTTTAGCCTTAGCTTTAATCCCAGTCTTAACCTCGATTCATGCGTTCCAGCAGCTTTTGCTTCACAGCTGGCCACTCCGCTGCCATGATCGAATAGCGCACCGAATCGCGAGGGATAAAATCCGCGGCCATGCGGTGCGCGCGCAGAATGCCCTCGAGTTGCGAACCGATACGTTCCAGTGCGGCGCGGGAGCGATGGTTGCGCGCGTCCGTATGAAAGCAGACGCGGAGCACCTGCCAAACTTCAAAGGCGTGCGTCAGCATGAGCAGCTTGGCTTCGGTATTAGCAGCGGTCCGGACGGCTGATCGGCTGAACCAGGTGTAGCCAATCTCGCAGGCGTCAGGCGCGCTGCGGCCATGCGAAGGATGACCCGGCGGCCACGACCATCGTTCCAGATTCCAGAAGCGAGTAGAGCCGATGACAATGCCATTGTCCACTTTAACGATGGCGAATGGGACTGCTGTCCCAGCCTGTTTCCAGGCTAAGGCGGTGTCAACGTACTGGGCAGCTTCGGTCCGGCCTTGTGGGACGGGACTCCACTGATAGAGCGAAGGTTCGCCCGCCGAAGCAGCAGCGAGTCCGTCGATGTGACGATGATCGAGCGGTTCCAGACGAACATGCTTTCCCTCAAGCGCCAGATCTTTTTCGATTCTTGTTTTCTCCAAACATCGAGACTTGAAACGCTGCCTACTTCAACTCTCGCTCAAAGTGATCTTCAATCATCTCGAACAAATGCACGCGCGAGTCTTTGCCCGAGATGCTGTGCGTCTTGTTGGGATAGATCATCAAGCGGAAAGGCTTATCTGCTTTGATTAGCTCATTGATCATTTGAATGCTGTTCTGGAAGTGAACGTTGTCGTCGCTGGTGCCGTGAACCAGCATCAACTCTCCATGCAGCTTGTCGGCGGATTTGGTCACATCCGACTCCGCGTATCCCTTGGGATCGTCCTTGAGCAGGCCCATGTAGCGCTCGGTATAGATGCTGTCGTAGTTGGCCTGATTCGTCACAGGCGCCACAGCCACTCCCGCGCGGAAGCGGTCGGAGTGCGTCATCGCGTAGAGCGTC
>DATNNE010000153.1:0-8906 GCA_035601995.1 Terriglobales bacterium | reverse complement strand
CCCGCCGCTACCGAGCTTTTCAATAATGCGGTAGCGCGAGATCGTGCGACCGATCAGAGTCTGCGAATCCTGCATTTGGCGTCATCTTAGGAGGGTTCTGAACTCGAAGTCAACGGGCGACGCTTGAATGCGAGCCCGCGGTCCTATCCGCTTGCCCGACCAGCGTGTGGTCTCAATAGGTCGACGCAACACCTCCGGATATAGTTCTTCTCTGTGAAGGTGATGTCGTATGAGATAAGGCAAACGGTTTGGGCTCCCCAACGATTCATGATCGGCCTAACAATCCTTCAGCTCAGAACCGAATCTCCCTGCACAGTTAAATTCGCTGAGAAGCTGTCTCTCCGGACAGGACAAGAACCTGCAGCCTGCCGGTTAACAGCCGAGGAGGCCGCCTTACACAACACTTGTAACTTTCACATCACGATTAGGCATGTGAATTACTTCCGACGAGGCCGGCACTGGGGCGCGGCCAGAAGACTCGCTGCGGCGAGTTGCAAGCGGGATCTTTAGGTTCGGAAATGGGAGCGGCAGCGAGGCGTCTGCTAACTTGAATAAGGGTAGCGCGTCTACCCTCATTAGGGTAGAATGCCTACTATCATGACACCTAAGAACTCACCCAGCCGAGCCGAACTGTTGCAGGGCACTCTGGATATGCTGATTCTGCGCACGCTGCTCTTCGGGCCGGCTCACGGCCATCAAATCGCAAAACACATACAGCGTACTACCGAAGACGTGCTGCAGGTAGAGCACGGATCGCTGTATCCGGCTCTGCATCGCATGGAGCGCAAGGGCTGGGTCGTCGCGAAGTGGGAGATGGCGAAGGAACGGAAGCGCGAACTCAAGTATTACAGGCTTACGCCTGCCGGCAGGAAACAACTTGTTCGAGAAGAATCCAGGTGGAAACAAGTGGCGGCCGCTGTGACGATGGTTATGGCGCCCGTTCAGGAAGAGCGGTCGTGAATCTCTGGAACTGGCTTCGCTCGCGACGCATTTGGTTCCGCGAACGGCACAACCGGGGGAACGAATTTGACCGGGAGATGGAGGCGCATCTCGAACTGGAAGCGGAGGAACGAGAGGAATCTGGATTGCAGCCCGACGAGGCACAATTTGCTGCCCGGCGAGCCTTTGGAAACAAGGCAATCGTGAGCGAGGACGTTCGCGCGGTTTGGAATGCCGTTTGGCTGGAGCGGTTTGCGCGCGATGTGCGGTACGCCGCCCGCTCCCTACGCAAAAGCCCCGGTTTTGCCGCGGTTGCCGTTCTCACGCTCGCGTTGGGCATTGGCGCCAACACCGCAATTTTCAGCGCCATTGATGCGCTGATGCTCCGGCCGCTGCCTTTCACTGCTGCGGACCAACTCGTGCGTATCTACTCCATTCAGAAAGGCATGTTTAATACCTTTGCAAATCCGGATGGACCTTCGGCATTGGACGTTCGCGACTTCGCGCAGAGAAGTCGCAGCTTCCAGAACATGGTGGCTTATGACACCTGGGCCAAGAACGTGAGTTTCGGTGAGTCCGCGGGCCAACCGGAGCAGATGGAGGTCGGATTGGTCCCAGCAGCGTATTTCGAAATCCTCGATATTCGACCCATCATCGGCCGGCTCTTCTCCGAGGAGGAAAATCGGGAAGGCAAAAACTACGTGGCCGCAATCAGCGCGCAGCTGTGGAGAAACCGGTTCGATGCCGACCCGTCCGTACTGGGCCGCAAGATTCGTATCAATGGGGAGGCCTACAACATTGTCGCCGTGATGCCAGACACGATTCCGGCATGGGCGGAGCCTGGGCGGCACAGCGAAATTTGGACTCCCTTTCCCTATTCGCCCGACATGTGGTCGGAAAGTGGGAGAGCAGAGCGCGGCTACGCAGTGTTGGCACGGCTAAAGCCTGGAGTGTCGCTCGAACAGGCTCAGGCAGATCTCTCGGTGATCGCCGCTGCGCTCGCAGCCGAACATCCCTTGGATCAAGGTGTCGGTGTAGCCGTGAAGAGATTGGCCGACTCCCGGGTAGGAGCGCTGCGGCCGATGCTGTACATGTTGATGGCAGCCGTGAGCCTGATCCTGCTGATAGCCTGCGTGAATCTGGCCAATCTGCTCTTGGCGCGCAACTCGGCGCGTCAACGGGAGCTGGCGGTGCGTGCGGCTTTGGGCGCGGGACGAGGCGGCCTTGTCCGGCAATTGCTTGCGGAAACGCTATTGCTGTCGCTCCTCGGCGGAGCCGTTGGATTTGCTTGTGCGGAGATTGGACTGAGAACTCTGGCAAGGATGCACCCGGAAAATCTACCCCAGCTTGGTTCGGTGGGAATCGATGGGCGAGTGCTGACGTTCACTTTATTGGTGTCTCTTGTCACAAGTTTGCTTTTTGGGCTCGCGCCGGCGTTCATGGGCACGCGGTTGAACCTCATGGATGCATTGAAGCAAGGCGGGCGATCCGCGACGGCCGGACGTTCCAGTCAGCATGTGCGCAGCCTGCTAGTGATAACGGAAATGGCGATGTGCTTGATGCTTCTGGTGGGAGCGAGCCTGCTGGTTCAAAGCATCCTGCGTTTGCAGGGCCAGAATCTGGGGATCCGTCAGGACCATTTATTGAGGGGCCGCATCTTTTTGCCGCCTGTCCGCTATACAAATCCCGGCGTAAGAACGCGCTTCTGCGATGATTTTGCAACGAGGGTCCGGGCATTGCCAGGTGTGATTGAGGCGACGGTGACCACTGTCTACCCGCCCAATAACGGGTGGACTCAGATGTTGGTTATTCCCGGGCATCCCGTCACACGAATTCAAGATATTCCGTCGGCCCAGTTTGGAGTTGTAGACCAACATTTCCTTCGAACTTTGGGAATTCCGCTGGTTCGCGGAAGGGATTTCGCGGAGTCGGACGGCGCCACGAGCCCTCCGGTGGCACTGATTAGCGAGGAATTCAAGCGGCGCTATTTCGCAACAGAAGATCCCATCGGCCGCAAGATTCACATCGGGCCTCCGCAATTTATGGGAATCGCTGTTGAAGAGAATATAACGGATGACGTGGACGTAACAATCATTGGCGTTATGGGCGATTTCAAAAATGCTGGTCTGGCTGTCGCGCCGCAACCACAGATTGCGGTGCTGTATTCCCAGAGTCCTCTGGTGAATGGCGGGTTCAAGGATATTCTGGTTCGCACGGCTTCGGAACCGCATTTAGTGGAATCCGAAATACGTAGTCAACTTCGTACGCTGGATTCCGACATGCCTTTCGCCCAGGTACAGACGATAGACGAACTGGTCGAACGCCAGACCGGCGGGCAACGCTTCACCACCGTTTTGTTGGCGTCGTTCGCGGTGGCAGGATTGGCGCTCGCAGTCGTGGGCATCTATGGCGTGGTCTCCTTTCTCGTCGCGCAACGCAAGCAGGAGATGGCGGTGCGGATGGCACTCGGTGCGAGCCGTTTCAATGTTCTCTGGCTTGTATTGAAGCAAGCCATGGGAATGGCAGCGTTTGGCGCGGTCACAGGACTGTTTGGCGCATGGGCATCGCAGAGACTTACAAGAGGCCTGCTGTTCGGCGTTTCACCGGTTGACCCGGGCACCTTCACGGGTGCGGCGTTCTTCTTGCTCGCAATCGCAGCGATCGCAAGTGCTATCCCCGCCGCTCGAGTCTTGCTTATCCACCCCGCCGGGGCGCTTCGCCAAGACTGACGCGAAGAATGAAGTTCTGGTGAATTAACTTGCGTGTGTTGAACGGAAAGGGGTGGTAGGGCCCGTGCGGGCTCGAACCGCAGACCTCCATAAAATCATCTTTCCAAGGAGGGTTTGCGCGCGGACGACAGGCGGCCGAAATGGCTTCGACTGTTCTACTTTCACAGCTCGGCGAATTTATGTCAGATATTCTGATCCCAGCTTGTTCGAATTTTGTCTAGCAACGCAGGATAGACGATCCATCTTCGGAACGGATCGATTAATCCCATGTAGAACCGCGTAATCCACGTTCTCTTGCATACGTACACCGCAAAGTAGAATCGATAGCCATCGGACTTTTCCGTAAGGACACTGAGGGCCGCGGCATGGGCGGTTCGATTCTGCATTTCAAGCAGCTGTTCGTTGTCGAAGCGATAGACAACGCGGAACATTCCTTCTGGCGTTCCCGGCGCCACCAAAGAACGAACGCGATCTTCCGCCGTCAGGCGGCTTACAAACGATGTTGCCAACGCATCCTTCGGTTCAGCCTCCAGTCGAAAAATGCGTCCCAGAAAAAACCGAAGACGGAAAAGCGCTCGCGCCACTGGCGGAAGCTTGTTGATTCCGACTTGATTTGCCCGCCGAAGAACCTTAGTAAGGGTGACGCCATCGCGGTGTCTAGGTAGGTCAACCGCCCACACGTCGTGCAGCGGGACGTCGGCGAGCAGCGTATGCGCGCGAAGCGGCAGGGTGCAAAACTCCGCCGGCGAAATCTGGCCCATGCTTGAACTCTACGCCGCAGCAGAAGTCAACGCAAACACCACCATCCAAATTATGACTGAATGACGAATCATCATTGACACTCGCGCAGAAACGACCTGTGGCTGCGGCCTTTGCTGGGGCAGTGGAGATCGAGCACTCATCGAGGTAGAGCAGACCCGGGCGACAGGATCACCGCACGCTCGACCACGTTTTCAGTTCGCGGATATTCCCAGGCCACTGGTATGGCATCAGGGCGTCTTTCCGAGGAGATCGCATCAATCGTCTTGAGTCGCCCTTCACTCGGGCGGCATCGTGCGACAATGCGTGATCAATAAAATGGAGTCTACACGTTTTCGATTTGGTCTGTTTGAATTTGACACCGCAACCCAGGAGTTGCGGCGCGAGGGAGCGCTCGTCCGTTTGCAGTCGCAACCGGCGCAAGTTCTCGCTTGTCTCATCCGGCAAGCCGGTCAAGTCGTCTCGCGAGAAGAATTGCGCAAAATTCTGTGGGGCTGTGAGACTTTCGTAGATTTCGAGCGCGGCCTGAATTTCTGCATTTCGCAGATTCGCTCGGCGCTCAACGATGATTCCGCGGAGCCCGTCTACATTCGGACGATTCCGAAGCGCGGATACCAGTTCATCGCACCGATCGCGCAGATTTTTCCGAGCGCGCCGGATCATCCAGAAGGTGTGACCCCTGCGCGGGGTGTTAACGTACGAGCGGTTTTGCTGGCATGCGCCGTCGTCATTCTCGCGTTGCTCACACTGACGGCAGCTTATCGGCTCCTGCAAGGGAAAAGCTCATCGCATATACCGGTCGTCGCCGTCCTGCGGTTCGACAACGAGACCGGCAATGCGGCCATGGACCATTTCAGCGACGCACTCACCGACACGGTTGTGGAACAGCTGACATCGCAGAGTGACGGTCGCTACCAGGTGATCGGCAACGCGCTCATCCTGCGAGGGCCGCGCGAACATCGCGACCTGAACGCCATCGCAACTTCGCTCCATGCCGCTTACGTGGTGCTTGGCCAAGTGCAGTCGAACGGTGCTGAAATCCGTATTCTCGCGCACCTGATTCGGCTGCCGGACCAGACTCACGTTTGGGTGGTACGGTCGGATCGTACGCTGGGGGATCCGCTGGGCGTTGAGTTCGACGTGGCCCACAAGATTGCCGCTGAGTTTTCGGTGCGCCTGCCGGAGAGCTCTCAACGAACTGACTTACTCCCGACTGCAAGTCACTGACTCCACAACAGATCGGGCCTTACATTTTTCTGGGCGGCGGACGCTTTGATCTCACTTGCGCTTCTCAACCGCCCCGGAGCATCCTCGCGTCTAGTTTAGGAATTCTGAGGAGCTCGAGTTGACCAGCATCTGTTCACGGCGAAGCCTGTTGCAGCTGGTCTCAATCATCGTTCCAATCGGAGCGACGGCGCAGCCGCCGAAGCGGATGGGATTCCGGGGCGAACCTACCGCGCTTTCTGGGGAGCCAGACCTCTCTGCGCCGATGGCGGATATCTTCCCTACGCAACCAGCGGAACTTGTGCGCGAAATGGTTACCGTCGCGCACTACGATCTCAAGCGCGTCCAGGAGCTTGTTGATGCGCGTCCATCGCTCGCTCGCGCAGCTTGGGACTGGGGCTTTGGTGATTGGGAAACGTCACTGGGTGCCGCGTCCCACATGGGCAACCGACCCATTGCCGAGTACCTCATCTCAAAGGGGGCGCGTCCCTCGCTATTTTCCGCAACCATGCTCGGGCAATTGAACGTCGTCAAAGCATTCGTAGCCGCACAGCCGCATGTCCAACGAATCCGCGGACCGCACAGCATCAGTCTACTGGCTCATGCAAAAGCAGGCGGCGAAACCGCCCGCCCAGTATTCGAGTTCTTGCAGTCATTGGGAGACGCCGACGCCGAGCCGCCGGCGCCGCTCAGTGATAAGGAGATCGCCGCTCTAGCGGGAACATACGTGTTTGGTTTGGGCGTGAGCCAGCAAATCGAATTGACGGTTGATGAGCGTCCAGGAGCGTTGTCCATCTACAGTCCGCTGACGTGGACGCGCAACGGTATGATGGGCCGTCCTCTCATTCATCTCGGCGATCTTGTTTTTTATCCAGCAGGAGCCCAGTCTGTCCGTATTCGTTTTACCGAAGACAAAGGCAACATCGTAATGACGATCAACGATCCAGAGCTGGTATTAACGGCGCGGCGAAGACAAGCATCACATTGACAGGTCGTCCGCGAGGTGGGCGATCTTGTTCGTCGCGCGGAAGAGGCGGGCAAACGCCTGGCGACCCTGGCCGTGGATATCCAGGTTCGTTTCCCAGGCATCCGCTTCGGTTCCCGCGGCGGTCGCCCGCGAGACACCGCTGCGACGTGCGGGCCCGGAATCGGCTGTCGTCGATAAGCCAGAATCCGCAAGATCCGACTCGACTGTTAAGGTTAGGACCAATTGTGGTATTTCTATGCCACAATGCCAGTAGAGTCCGTGCCAAATAAAAAGACCCAGGGCAGCAGCGAATATTCCCGAAGAATTGATCGGGTCATTGACCATCTTCGCGAGAATCTGCATCGCCCGGTGAAGCTAGGTGAGCTTGCGCAGGTTGCTTGCTTCTCGGAATTTCACTTCCATCGGATTTTTGGAGCGGTTTCCGGCGAAACCCTGAATAATTTTACGAATCGGCTTCGTCTTGAAAAGGCCGCTCGTCTTCTTCGTTATTCCGACCAAAGCCTCACCGATATAGCCTTAGATTGCGGCTTTTCGTCGTCGGCCGCGTTTTCACGTGCCTTCCGATCCGGCTACGACACTTCGCCTAGTCAGTTTCGAAAAAGCGGCGAGATCAAAAAGAGCAAGATTTGCAAAGAACTCTTCCCGGAACAGGAATATGGTCTCCCCATGACCGCGGAAGAAAAGAGAGCTGCTTTTCCAGTGAGATTGATCGACATTCCCGAAAGGCAAGTCGCCTATATTCGGGTTACGAATGCCTTCGAACTGGACAGAGTACTTGCCGCCCTCAAGACAGTGATCGAATGGGCCAAATCCCAACATATTTTTTCGCAAGGAACTCTTTTCGGAATGACGGTAGACGATCCACACGTGACCCCAAAGCATCTTTATCGATATGAAGTCTGTCTTGCGTCGTCTTTTCCTTTCCAGTGCATGGAAGGAATGTCGAAATTGAAAATGCCAGCCATGCGGTACGCCGTCGTAAAGGTGTCCGGCGATATTCACAAGGTAGCAACGGCTTGGGACTACCTTTACAGAGATTGGCTTATCCATAGTGTCCACGAGCCCGAGCATGCGCCGGCGCTTGAGGTTTTCTTAGACAAAGAAAACGCGACGGATTGGTCGCATTTTGAATTGGAACTTTGCCTGCCGGTTCGCAAGCTGGCAGCGATGAGAAGTTTGAACTCTGGCAGCCGAAAATCTGGGATGATCGGAATAAGGGGCAATAAACGAGTCTCTGCGTAACGGAGGAACTTATGATCGACGGAATTGGCGGCGCTTTTCTGTTTTCTAACGATACAAAGAGACTAGCAGCTTGGTATCGCGACTGCCTCGGAATAGTTCCCGAGGGCGAAGATGCTGAGTGCAGTTCAATCTATGCATCGTTCGAATATAGGGATCTTGCAAACCCGGAGATTAAGCGAACGATAGCGTGGGCGATCATGCCCACCGATCAAGACATCAAGGATAAGCCACGAACGGGTAAGATTAATTACACAGTGAAGAACATGGGAGAAGTCCTCAGCCATCTCAAGAGTAAAGGCGTGGTAATCGAAAAGACCGAGGAATATCCCCCCATGGGGACCTTTGCGTGGCTTAAAGATCCAGATGGCAATCCGATCGAGCTTTGGGAGCCATCCAAGACCGAATAGAAATCCCTAATTTGTGAAGTCCCAACGGCCGTCCTCCAGGCCCCTGCCTCCGGCCCGCATTGCCAGGTCTTGCTGCCGCAAGGCAATTTTACTTGCCCGCTTTCCTCGATCTCCAGAAACCCCACACGCCGATCATCTGTGGTGGTGGACCTCGATTCGGAATGCGGCGATAAACTTCTCGCCTGGCGCAATCACGCGCAGACCCTCACCCGAGCAAAGTGCGTTTGTGGCCGCAGTCATCGGTTCAATGGCGATGAACTCCTTATCCTTCGGAGCAAAGATCTGGGCGAACGGGAAACCGCTTTTGAATTCGATGGCGATGGAGTAGCCGTTACCGGCGATCGAGAACGTGGCCTGCTCACCTGAAAGCGCAAAGCCATCGTCGTAGCCGGTGTTTCCAAGCCGCGCAGCGATGGGCGTCGGCGGAGTTTCTTGGCCGGTGGGAATCCCTTGCGCATCCAGAGCCAGCTTGCGCACGGCAGGAGCGTTCAGCGTCCACTCTGCCCGCGGGATTTCCGGAAGGCCGAAATAGGGATGGAAACCGAAACTGATCGGAACCGGTGAACCTGAATCTGCAAAGACTGTAGTTTGAATCTCCAAATCAACAGGCCGCAGCCG
>DATNNE010000152.1:0-5247 GCA_035601995.1 Terriglobales bacterium | reverse complement strand
CCTCCATGATCGATAACGGTCCGACCCCTACCGCAGCCCGCTGACGCAACGTGATGCCTTGCGGCAGTGCGTAACCCAGCAGTTCTGCCTGCACGGCCTGCGCTGCTTGCACCGCCTGGCAAGCGCACCGCGCAAGTTCCTCCTCGTTTTCTGCGGTCCACAAGACCAGGGCCGCATCTCCGGCAAACGTCAGAATGTCGCCGCCGTGCTCGGTGATGACCTCTGCCATCCGTGCAAAGTATGCGTTGAGTACTTTAGAAAGCCCCTCTACCGCGGCCGCACCCTGGGCCGCGAACTGTTCCGCGACTTCCGTGAAACCGGTAATGTCGACCAGCAAGATGCTGCCCGCGCATCGCCTTTCCCATGGTTCCGTCAGAAGCCCGGTGCGAGCGGCTATGGAGCGCAACTGAATCTGCGGCAGATAAGTCGCGAGCGGATTGTTCGCAGACCACGAAGGGCTGGTCACCATATGGGAACGAAATGTCTCTCGCGGGGGGTAGAGAGGCCAGAGGTCAGCATCATAACGCTTGCACGAGGCAAAGTAAAAAGTTGTGCACTCAGTAAATTCCGGGAAGCAATCGGGCCGTGCGCTCCGAATAGCTGCTGTAGCTGGCCCCGAAGATTTCCCGCAAGTATGTTTCTTCCAACCGAATCCGGCGCCGAACCATGAGAATCGAAGCCAGCAGCGAAATCCACGCCAGAATACTGGCGAACAGAAGAGTGAATCCCACCTTTGCCAAAAGAAGACTGGCATAGCGCGGATGCCGCACGATACCGAATGGGCCGCTGGTCATGAGTTGCCGATTGTTTAGATCGCCTTGAAAATGGCGCACCAGATAAGTGTCGGTCCACATCAGGCCAGCGACCGCACACGCATACAGCACTAAACCAACGATCTGGAGGCCGGGCAGCCGAAGTGCGGGGATCAGGTGCCAATGCGCGTAGTCCAGAAATACCGATAGGTCAGCGACGGCGAGCATGGTTCCCAACCTGATGGTGGCGGGGTCGTAGTTCAACCCCGACGCTTCGCGCAGCATTTCCCGCGAGCCGAAGATGCCGCGGCTGAATCGAAGCCGATGAAGAAGCAGAAGTACATTGAGCACGAAAAACCCGCTGGAAAAGAAATCCAGATCCTGCCAGGGAGTGGAACTTCGCCAGTGCCGCAGACAAAGAAGGGCGGCGACCTGGTAGAGGAACGACGAAAGCAGTACCACGCCGATAGATTTTGTCCGGCTGGACCGAACGGAATCGCTCACGCTTGGCATCTTACGACAAGACTCCGAGGCCAGTAACAGACGGCAGATCTGCAGTTCGTTCGGCGAGCGATCGCATCATTGCCGGGCCCCCATGGGCCATTCGACGGCGCGAATCCTTCCGTCAGGATCGCGCGCGATCGCTGGGGCGTAGAGCCCTAGAAACTCACGGCGCCACCAGAGCCCTGAGTCACGTTTCTCAGCCGCCGTGGTGAACCAGTATTGCCAGAGAACTGCGCGCACCTGGCGCGGCGGTTCGTGCGGGAAAGGATTCCCCGCGAAAAGCGCAAGCACATCGGGATCGTTCGAGAGCAGCTGTATCTCGGTGCTGAGTACGATTGGATACTCGCGCCATGAGCCCAGAGAAGCGAACCACAGGTTCCAGTCGAAACGTGGCTGATAAGGTGCGTAAATGCCGGGCGCCTTGCTCGGGTCCTGCGGTTTGTAGCGGAACGGATATGCCTCCCAGTTCTGCCCATCTTCTGAGCCTTGAAACTCGATCTCGTAACGGCCGCGGGTCATGACGGCGAAAAGGCCGTATCGATTGGCGATGCGAAATGGGTCAAGCGCTTCGACCGGCGCGGTGGGCAGTTTGAGCGAGGGCCAGATTATCCAGATCATTTGCGCCGTGGTCGAGTAGAGGATCCAGCCGAGTACTAAGCCGATCAGGGAAAACTTGATTGCCGTCAGTTGCGTATGCGTCGAAAGATTCCGCGCTTTCGAGGGAACAGCGGGCTCGTTTGCTCCTGCGTCGTCTGGCCGTTTCTCATCCGCACGATCAAGCTTCAATTGATTGAGCAAGCGTGGTTTCCATCTTCGCGGTGCCAGGGACAGCAGTAGACGGTCATGCAACAGCAAGAACCCGAGCGCCAGAACCAGGTAGTTCAGAAACGTGTAGTTGGCCGTGAGGATAATGCCGATCTGCCAAGGTGTCACGAGGAGGAAACATAGGATCCGCAAGCGCCGTGGTAAAAATAGCATCCAGACCAGACCCAGTTCGAGCGCAAGCGTGGCATATGCAGTCGACACATGAAACCAATGAGGCAGATGTTGCAGATACCAGCCGATCCACGTGGGGAGCGGGCCGTTCTGGTAATACTCGTCCATGGCGGTCATGTTCCGCCACTGCGGCTCGCCGCTGGCAATCTTAACGATCCCAGACTCGAAGTAGATGCGAAACCACTCCCACTGCAAGAGGAACAAGCTGGCGCGAGACGGTGGCCGTGCAGCGCCGAAGCCCGGACGAAATCCTGGCGGCGCAAACAAAAGCGCGATGAACCCAGCTTCCAGCAACATTCCATCAGACTGGTAGCCAGAGAAATCTCCGGCAGCGCTGACGAATGAAAGAAAACATATGAAGCAAACCGCGAGGGCTCCGCGCGGCCAGATGTTCAACGCGAGCAGTAGCGATGCCACCATGCCGGCCCAGCCGAGCGCCACAAGCATGGGCGATCCGCTGGAAAACCACAGAAGAGTCGGCGCATACCAGAAGCGCGCGTAACCGAGCGAATGCGCCACCGCCTGCAGATAATCGCTTGCCGGGAGGATACCTTCGGGACCGATCAGTCCGCGGATCTGAAAAATCAACGAGAAAAATGCCGAGAAATAGATGAAGCCAAGCCAGCGTAAGAAGAGCCAGCGCGGAATTAGCCGGTCGGACGCGCCGTGCTCCGAGTCCAACAGCCAGCGGACGGCGGATGCAGGAGCCCAGTCCATGAACGTTGGGAATTATACACAGGAGGGGAGTGGCTCTTTGATGGCTTAGTGAACGTGACGGAAGGCTACCTAAGCGGAAGAGGTTGCGATTACGAAGTGTGTTGGGATTCTGCGCGGAGCCCGAGGCATCAGGCGAAAACGGTGAGCTTTATTCTCCGCCCCGCGATAAAGCCACGACGGTGTCGGTATCCCGTACGCCATTGTCGAGCACTTTGATGGTGAAGTTTACCGTGATGTTCGCTTGCGTTTCGACCGGCTGTCCGTTCTGCAGGTAGGGCTTGAATTGCCATTGACGGGCTGCTTCGCGGGCTGCCGTCGCCAAGATCGCGGGACCGCTGAGCACTTGCAAATCGCGGATGAAGCCATCGGCGCCGATCAGTGCCTTTAGCAGCACGGCACCTTGCACCTTCATTTGCCGGCCCAGCAACGGATATGGCGACCCGGATTGCGGAACCGT
The DNA here is from genome assembly GCA_035601995.1 of Terriglobales bacterium. Classification (GTDB taxonomy): domain Bacteria; phylum Acidobacteriota; class Terriglobia; order Terriglobales; family Acidobacteriaceae; genus JABDBE01. The sequence continues at coordinate 1,821 of DATNNE010000152.1, read as the reverse complement.
AGCCTTAGCCAACGACATCTGCACCCGCTCGGCTGCAGCCGTGGCTGGCGCTTGTATGACCACCGCATCCCTCGCTTCAGATCTGGAATCAGGCTGTGTTCCAATCTTCACGGGGCTGTTGCCCAAGTGGATAGTGTTATGCGCGTCGCCTGCGATCACTTCGACTTCGAGTGGTGGAATCACGGCTGGCCGCGTCACGACCGGTCGAGCGATGGTCCGGCCGGTTGCGATGACAGGCTGTTTCGCGGGTTCTGCGGAACTCTTAACGGCAATCACAACAGGATTCTTTGCCGGAGCAGCTGCGGGCGGCTGCACTACGGCGTTCGGATTCCACTCGGGTGTGTTGTCTTCAACGGCAGCCGCGTCAGAATTGCCAAACCAGAAATCGTGATCCTTTACCACCAGCACAACGAGGGCAACCAGCAAAACAGCAAGCGCGACGAACATGCGGCTGCGATCGTTCTGATAAGCCGTGCCAGCTTTCCGTGTTTTGGTCTGCCCTAACATTTCTAGTGGTAGTGTGCACTACTAAGATGATGCCTTTCGCAAGCGAGCACAATGGCACGGGGGTGGATTGCCATGGCACAACAGGGCCATACGCCAAAAAGGCCGTTCTAGCATCGGGGTAGCGAGTTAAAGAGCCTTCCTGGAGACTTTTCAACATCTCGGTGGAAAAGGTTGTGGAAAAGCACGGAAGTAACCTTGTAACTAGCTCAGCGAGAGATGCTTCTACACCTTGCACTGAGTTAGTTGCTGGCACTTTAGTGGTAAGTTGATTTCGAGACCGGCAGAATTCGACGGAGACGATTTGAAAGTCAGGCTCGACAAGCTATTGCTGGAACGCGGACTCGCAAGTTCGCGAGAACGGGCGCAAGCACTGATCCTGGCCGGCAAGGTCTTGGTGGGCGGACAAAAAATCGAGAAGGCCGGCATGGGAGTGGACACGGAAGCTGACATTCGACTTCTCGGCGAAGACTTGAAGTACGTAGGCCGTGGTGGCCTCAAGATCGAGAGAGCCCTTGAGCATTGGCAGATCGATGTTACGGGCAAAGTCTGTCTCGACGTCGGAGCCTCCACAGGCGGTTTCACGGATTGCTTGCTGCAGCACGGAGCAGCGCGGGTAATTGCTGTCGATACTGGCCACGGACAAATCGATTTTCGACTGCGCCAGGACGCGCGCGTGCGTCTGTTGGAAAAAACCAACGCTCGCTACCTGACCAGAGACCAGGTCGGCGAAGCGGTGGACTTTATCGCGATGGACGTCTCGTTCATTTCTGCAACCCTGGTTCTCCCCGCAGTCATCACAGGCGCTTTCCCGGAATCATCGGCCGAGCGTCGTGGCCGGCAAATGGTTGTGCTGGTGAAGCCGCAATTCGAAGTGGGTCGCGAACAAGTAGGGAAGGGAGGCATCGTGCGCGACGCGGCTGCACAGCAAGGCGCGGTCGAGAAGGTGCGTCTCGCGCTCTTGGCGCGAAATTGCACAAACACCGATGTGATCGAGTCCCCAATTCTAGGCGCAGAAGGGAATCGGGAATTCCTGTTATTTGCGGCGTTCTAACCTTCTCCGCCTTCCTTGCCTGGCTTGCAAATGAATCTTTTTCGATGATTTCTGTACAATTCAATCTTCACATGGATATTGGGAAGGCTCCATCCGCAAAAGGCAAAGCTGCAGCCATCGTCTCCAAACCGGACAAGGCGGAACTGGCAAACATTGTGCCGGGTCTCGTCGAGTGGTTTCGCACCAATCGTTATCAGATTGTGGTAGACGCGGAGACGGCACCGTATGCACCCGGCATTGAAAGTCTCGGCCGCGACGAAATG
>DATNNE010000151.1:0-2086 GCA_035601995.1 Terriglobales bacterium | reverse complement strand
GAGCCGTGTGCGATGTGCATGGCCTGCGCTCTCTGGTCGGGCCTGGACCGACTGGTCTTCGGTGCCACGATTGCCGATGCGGGCCAGTTCGTTTCACAGATTAGTATTCCGGCGAAAGAGGTAGCCCGGCGGACCGACCTGCAATGTGTCGTGGCTGGGCCGGTCGAGCGCGAGGTTTGCGTGAAACTCTTTACCGATCCGCGTATGCAAAAGGCGTTTGCAATGTGGAAGAAGCATTGAGACGGGGGCCCAGCCTTTTGGTCTTGCTGGCATCGACAACATAGTGGGTGCCCCGCTCTTGCGTTCCGTGCAAGAGCCTGCCCTGAGCTTGCCGAAGGGGCGGGTACCACGGAAGCCTGCAGTGACGCTTTTTACGAGCCCCTATCCCGAAACGTAATCTTCGTCCGACGTTCGTTCAACTGATAAGGTGCAGATGATGCGTACTGCCAGTGCGACGCAGACCGTTGGGCACGATAACCCCACGATATTGGCAGCATCGCGCCCGCTCCTGCACAAAACGCAAAGGCCGGGCACCCCCTGCGTTGGTGATGTCAGCGCGTAGGAACACCCGCCGGTCAAACAGCTCCAGAGTTCTTCGGGAAATTGGCGGTGTGCTTTGCGATCCCCAAGATTTTCGCCGTCCTCGTCGCCACGAGGAGTGAACTCTTCGGAAGATGGCTATGGACGGTACCGACTAGCAGCGGTTCCGCGCCCCACACGAGACTCTTCGGATCTTCCGATCCGACCCACACTCCGCAGCCGCTGAAACCCTGGGGCGCGATGTTCTCCGAAGTCAAGTCATACTTGAGAAGGAAATCCTTCTCGGGCGACAGTGAGGACGTCAGGTTTTTCCACGCCTCCGTGTTCAAGGTGCGGTCGTAGTGGCACGCCCCGTGTGCGCAACCCAGAAAATAAAATGCCTTGTTGCCGACGGTGCCTAGCGGGAGCGAGTTTGCCGCCGGGAAGCCAAAATAGAGCAGCGACAAGCCATCATGCTCTTCTTGGGGCCATTTGGCGAGCTGCCACGACTTGTCGAGCGAATAAAACTCATTCGGCTCTGGCAATTGGAAGTCGGCCGGAATCTTGATGGCCGCGAGGTCTGCTTCAGAATCTGTAATGATCGTCTCGATCGGGAACTTTCGACCTTCCGTCAACCGACCGATCTCCGACGGTGAGAGATTCTTCGCCGCCCTCTCGACGATCGGAGCAGGCGGTCTGCACCAAAACCGGATGCTTTGGACATCGGCGTCCTTGATGACGTGCTCAGCCGTGATGACTAGGTGGCATCCGTCAATCGCGACCAGGGTTCCCGTGCCGATGCATGTGTTTTCGTTCGAGGCGATTCCAACGGTATGGCAAGCTACGCGTTCGACAAGCGCCGTACGCTGTTGGTCGTTGATGACTGAGCTGATTGTCATCAGGGTTAGACTCCGTTCGGAACCTAGTCCAAATCCCTTCTTATTCGCCTCACGAGCGTGAGCGCGGTATCAATCTCTCCCGCAGCCTTACGAATGTTGCTTGATGCACCGTCGTGGTCTTTCGAATCTGCATCGTTCTTCGCTCGGCGTGCATAGTCAGCCGCTGCGTCAAGGTGCCGCTTAACTCGCCTCATTTCTGAATCTAAATCTTGAGACATGTTCAAGTTCCTCTCACTCGATTTACTACACTACATCATTTCCAGAAATACGGGGACAGACGGGACTGACCCAATTGCTTTGGCGGCAAAGGCGTACCTCAGTGCCTGAAGGCGCGGTCGTACCTCGCGGCTTTATCGGCACGAGTGGAACTAGTGCCCCTCCCGAGCTTTGCGCCTTCCGACCTCCGAGGATGCGGCGCACAGTTTGGCGCGGCTGAAGCTGCGCCCTGATACGAACCCGTCCGGTTTCCACTTGCTCCTATGTTTCCATGGACTTAAGTGTCATGACAGAATCGTCATCTCATATGCGTCATGACGATGTGTTCTACCACGAACACTTCCGCACATCGGGTGAACACCTACGAATAGATCCCAGGCGCCTCATGTCCCAGCTTCTGCACGTACTCAACGTAGGAGCCAGGATAGACAGTGGGATTGCGGTCCGTGCCG
>DATNNE010000150.1:0-2797 GCA_035601995.1 Terriglobales bacterium | reverse complement strand
ACGGGGAAGCGTTTTATTCGTTCGCGTGCCGTGGCATCGCGCGTGGTTGCCGGAGAAACTTTGCTGGTGCCGATTCGCGCACGCGTTGGAGACATGGCTTCCATCTACAGCTTCAACGGAACTGGTTCGTCGATCTGGCAGTTGCTGGAGACGCCGAAGACTGTGGATGAGTTAGTTGCTGCGGTCGCGCAGGAATACGATGCGGAGCAGGAACGCGTGGAGAAAGACGTAAGAGAATTTTTAGGCGAGATGTTGTCGGTAGGTCTGGCCGAGGTTCCGGCATCTGCCGCGATGGCAGCGGACTGAATGGCCAGTGGGGCGGGAGAAATGGCAAGCAGGCGAGCGGGCGCGAGTGAAAATCGCGCCCGCAGCTTCTAAGCGGGCAGAACAAGAATTGAGGAGTAATGGAGCAGCTAACCTACGGGGCATTCAGCGCAGACCTGCACGAACGCCAGGCAGGCCAGCGCGTGCCGATTCAGGTCTCGATTGAGGTCACGCGGCGCTGCCCGCTGGAATGCTTGCACTGCTATAACAACCTGCCCATGAGCGATACGGATGCGAAGCAGCGTGAACTGACCAAGGAAGAACACTTTCGCGTGCTGGACGAGCTGGTCGAGATGGGCTGTTTCTGGATTCTCTACACCGGCGGCGAAATCTTCGCCCGCAAAGATTTTATCGAGATCTACACCTACGCCAAGCAAAAGGGTTTTCTGATCACGCTGTTTACGAATGGCAACATCATCACAGAAGCGATTGCCGATTATCTGGTCGAGTGGCCGCCGTTCGCCATTGAAATCACACTCTACGGCCGCACCCGCGAAACCTACGAAGCGCTGACCGCGGTTCCCGGTTCGTATGACCGCTGCCTGCGTGGGATTAAGCTGCTGCGCGAACGCAAGCTTCCCGTCAAACTGAAGACCGTCGCCACCAGCATCAACAAGCATGAAGTTTTCGCTATGAAGCAATTTGCAGAAGAAGAACTTGGCGTTGACTTCAAATTTGACGCTCAGATTAATCCCCGCATCGATTGCTCGCAGAGTCCGTTGGCGGTAAGACTTACGCCGGAAGAAGTCGTAGCCCTTGATTTTCATTCGCCCGAGCGAGCTTCCGAATACCGCAGGCTGGCGGAGCGCGACCTGAACAGGCCTCCAAATTTATCGCACAGCGACACGGTTTACAGTTGCGGCGGCGGCATCAACGCCTTCGCCATTAATGCAAGAGGCGAAATGACGATTTGCGTCGTCTCGCAACAGGATACTTACGATGTGCGCTTAGGAAGCGTCAAAGAAGGCTGGGAGCATTTTCTCCTCGCAGTGCGGAATCTCAAACGGACACGCCTGACGAAGTGCATTGGGTGCCGCATACAAGCCCTGTGTGGTATGTGTCCCGCCAGCGGCGAAATGGAAAATGGAGACAAGGAAACGCCGGTTGCGTTTCTTTGCCATACTGCGCACCTGCGGGCGGCGGCCATTGGCATTGAAACTCCGGCGCACGGAGATTGCGAATTCTGCGCGGGTGGAAGCGAGCATGACGGGTTAATGAAATCGGCACGGAGAATCCAGGACAGGGAGATCGACGTGGAAGCCTGGACAGGGCCACAGCAGATTTTTCAGATTCTGAACAGCACGAGCGCGCAGGGCGGTTGCGGTAGTTGCAATGCCCACTGAGCGGAACATAGAAATTTTGGGGGTCCGAATGAATCTCGACTTTGATCAGGACAGATGCCGGAAGCCGTATGCGCCCCCGCAGATCGTGACGATCAGTCTTCGCCCGGAAGAGGCGGTTTTGGGCCACTGCAAGATCTCCGGAGGCAGCGGTCCCCAGGGAGGCGGTGTCACCGGGCCGTGCGAAATCTTGCTGGGCGGCTGCACTCCGTTGGGATCCTGATGTCATTTACACACTGAAGAGCAATCACTATGAGCGCTGCTCACGCTTTAGCTCCTTCCGATCTTAAGGACGGCAAAGCTACACATCGGAGCGGATTTTGCGTCGGCGGGGTTTCCGTTGGGTTGTCGGGAGCATCGCGCGCCGATGTTTCATTGACGCCGCCGCTAGAGCCATTTCGCGCCGAGTGCCGCATTCCCGACATTGAAATCCGGGTAGCATGGGCCAGAACAATCGAGCCTCGGTCTGGCCGACAACTCTTCGATTCTGGCTCGATATGGAAGTTGTACGAAAACCAGGACGACTTCCAGTTTGATTTTAGGGCTTTGGTTTATGGAACACAGCCATATAAGAGGCTCATGGTGGACCGGGGTTTTCGCCGGGCAGTTCTGCAAATGAACGAAGAGTGTTTTGCAGAGCGAAGAAGTACGGCAGACCCCCTGGAATATCCTCTCGATGAGTTGCTGATCACACACCGCCTGACGATCGAGAACGCGCTGGAATTGCACGGCTGCGGAGTTGTTGGGCCAGAAGCGGGGAGCAACCTCTTCATTGGACATTCCGGGGCGGGGAAGAGCACGACCTCGCGGCTGTGGGCCGATCTTCCTGATGTCAGGATACTCAGCGACGATCGGATCATTCTGCGCAAGGATTCGGACCAATTCGTCATGTACGGGACTCCATGGCACGGCGAGGCAGCGTTTGCGCTGCCCGAACGCGCTCCTTTGCAGCGAGTTTGCGTACTCGAACACGGCCACGGCAACGTGCTGACGCGGCTTTCCCCCAGCCAGGCCGTAGCGGAGTTGTTTGCCCGCAGCTTTGTTCCCATGCACCGGCATGAGTATGTCGAGTCGGCGCTGGAGTTTCTGCAGAGCGTGGCGGAGTCGGTTCCGTGTTATCGCTATTCGTTCGA
>DATNNE010000149.1:0-3001 GCA_035601995.1 Terriglobales bacterium | reverse complement strand
CCAACCCGCATGCGGGGCTTTGTCAGCGTTTTCCACACACCAGGCTAACTCTTCCTGCGCTGACTTCTTCTGACGGAAAACGCTTGGAAGCTCGGTATGAACGACGCCGGCAATCCAGTTCACAACGAAGACTTGCCCTCCGGAAAGCTGTTTGGCGTGATCCAGGATCGCGATCGTATCGTTCACGTAGCCGATTCGTTTCAGCAATGGGACGGAGGACGCGTGCTGGGCACGCAGTAGTCCCATGGCGCTCAGATAGAGCGCTTTTTGAACATCGGTCAGGCGAGGGCCGAATTCCTTCAGTCGCGCCGAGAAGAACTCCGCGCCTTCATCCTGCAGGTTGGCATTCGAGTACTGCGCCATCAGCAAAAACAACAACTGTGGATCTCGCGGTGGCGCGACGGTGTTTACGGCTTTTAGGTATTGGAGCTCCGGGCGACGTCCGCCGGACGAAGAGTGAACTCCGTTGCTTTCTGTGAAAAGCGCTCCCCGCAACGTGACCAGGAGAACCGTAAGCAGCGGCACAGCAGAGAAATAAATTGGGACTTTCATAGATTTCTCCCTGTGCGCCGGTTAAACCGGCGAGGTGTAGTGAATGAAAGAGTCATACGAATGTGAAGTAGCGACCCACATCGGCCCTGAGTCATGCGGAGCCGCTCGCGAGGGCGGCGTCGAAGCGTTGACAAGGGAACGTGCGGGCCGGGTATTCAGCCGCGTAAGAAACTCACTCCGGGACGCCGACGCCGTAAGGAGATGCGGAAGGCCCCATCGAGTGCACCGATATCGCGAGGTGCACTGGAGTCCCGCGCGGTCACAGACCCCGTGCACGTACGGAATCACCTCGAACGGGAACCGGGAGATCCCAGGCTCGCCCAGGGCAGCAGTTGCCATGGGACGCATCGGGAAGTCTAAGGACGCACGCCGATGACGAACGGACCTGGGAAGTCGGACAGACCTGATGTACCGGAGAAGTCCCCGAACAACGCCGGGCAACCGGCGGCGGAGGGGATGGAGGGAAGAGGTCTGGCCAAAGGGAACCTGCAACAGCAAAACGCGTCCCGGACACCGAGCCGGGAAGACGCGCTCAGTGCGCTGGAGCGGGTACGTCAAGCAGCAAGTAAGGATAAGGAGACGCGGTTCACGGCGCTTCTTCACCACATCTACAACCTGGAAACGCTGCGCATGGCCTACTTCAGCCTGAAGAAGGAAGCTGCGCCCGGTGTCGATGGAGAGACGTGGCGGCACTACGGCGAGACCCTGGAGGATAATCTCCAAGATCTCTCCCATAGGCTGCAGCGAGGAGCGTATCGAGCGAAGCCGGTGCGTAGGGCGTACATCGACAAGAACGACGGGCGGAAAAGACCGCTCGGAGTTCCGGCGCTGGAAGACAAAATCGTCCAGCGCGCAACCGTCGAAGTGTTGAACGCTATCTATGAAACGGATTTCCTCGACTTTTCGTATGGATTCCGACCGGGGCGAAGCCAGCATAACGCGCTGGATGCGCTCTACACCGGACTGCTGACGAAGAAGGTGAACTGGGTGCTGGATCTGGACATTCGCGGCTTTTTCGATGCGCTTTCGCACGAATGGCTGGTGAAGTTCGTCGAGCACCGGATTGCGGACCGGCGCGTCGTGCGACTGATCCAGAAATGGCTCAACGCGGGCGTGCTGGAGGATGGGAGACGAACACGCACGGAAGAAGGGACGCCCCAGGGCGGCAGTGCTTCGCCGCTGTTGGCCAACGTATATCTTCATTACGTGTTCGACCTGTGGGTCCAAGCGTGGCGTCAGAAGCGGGCGCACGGCGACGTTATCGTGGTGCGTTATGCAGACGACATCGTGGTTGGATTTAACAGCAAGGCGGATGCCGATCAGTTCCGAGCGGAACTCACGGAGAGAATGCAGAAGTTCCATCTGGAACTGCACCCGGAGAAAACGCGACTTCTCGAGTTCGGTCCGTATGCGATCGACCAACGGCAGTGGCGTGGAGAAGGGAAGCCGGAGACGTTCAACTTTCTCGGATTTACGCACATCTGCGTGAAAAAGAAGAGCAATGGACGGTTCACGGTGTTGCGGCAGACGATCCGTAAAAGGCTGCAGACGAAGCTGAACGAAGTGAAAGCCGAGCTTCAGCGGCGCATGCACGCGCCCATCCCCGAACAAGGCAAGTGGCTTCGGGCGGTTGTGGGTGGACACATCCGCTACTACGGAGTGCCCATGAACCAACCGGCGCTGACGATTTTTCGATTCCGAGTCGGTTGGCTTTGGCATCGCTCGCTGTCGCGGCGGAGCCAAAACGGCCACGTTCGTTGGGATCGCATGCGGCGCCTCATCACTCGCTGGCTGCCTTTGCCTACTGTCTGTCATCCTTATCCTCTGCGCCGCATGGGCGTCATCACCTAAGGCAAGAGCCGGATGCGGGAAAGCCGCTCGTCCGGATCCGTGGAGGGGGTCATGAGTAATCGTGATCCCTACTCCGACTCGACCTAGTAAGGTGGAATTGTTAGGGTTTTGCTCCGCCGAGGGACGCGGTTGCCAAGGTCCCCCCGAGCCCCATCGTCTCCACTGCTGACGATGGTACGATCACCATCGAGCCTTTTTCCTTGATAGCTTCGTAGAGCATGTTCATGGCGCGCAGGTGCAGCGCCACCGGATTGTCGCGATAGGTGGCCGCGGCCAGCGCGAACTTATCGGCGATTTCCGTTTCGGCCTGGCCCAGGATGATGCGCGCCTGCCGCTCCCGCTCCGCCTGCGCCTGGCGCGACATTGCGTCTTCCAGTTCGTGCGGAATGCGCACGTCGCGTATCTCCACCGATTGCACCGTGATGCCCCACGGGTTGGTCTTCTCATCCAAAATGCGTTGCAACTCGCGGCCCAGCGTTTCACGTTCGGTGATCATTTGCGCCAGATCGTGCCGCCCGATTGATTCGCGCAACGCCGTCTGCGCGCTCATTGTGATGGCCTCGTTGAAATTGACCACTTCGAGAATCGATTTCTCGGC
>DATNNE010000148.1:0-77487 GCA_035601995.1 Terriglobales bacterium | reverse complement strand
CGAGTCTCCGTCCCTGACCATAATCGAGCTGCTGCAAAAAGACGGCGCCGAGGTCAGCTATAACGACCCTTATTTTCCGACCGTTGGGAAAGGACGCAAGTACGATCTGCAGATGAAATGCGCTCCGTTGGATAATCTCGGTCAGTACGATTGCGTGCTGATCGTCACCGATCACTCGGACTATGACTACGCAGGCATAGTCCGCGAGTCACAGCTTGTGGTCGATACGCGTAACGCCACGCGCGGCATCAAGAGCCCGAAAATCGTCCACTGCTGACGAGAGACTGGAACTCTTCGATTCGTAGCTTGAACCAGCGAAATGAGATCGATACGCGGTCTACCACGTAGGGTACTGGTCAAATGGGGAACGAAGCTGGCATCGAATTATTGTGAGATGGAGCTGGCGACCGACGAAAAGACGTTGTTGGCATTACCACCGATCAAGCGAATGGTGCCGACCACGATCACCAAGATTACCGCGAGCATGACTGCGTACTCGGCGACGTCTTGGCCTTGCTCATCCGACCACAGTTGGAGTAAACACTTTGCCACGGGCTCCTCCTCGCTTCCCAGTTGAGTCCTCATCACCCAAGTAAGAACTGGACCGGGTTGACAATCAGCAGAGACATCCCCTGATATCAGTTGTCCTCTAAATGCTAATTAAGTGGCGAGGGCTGAACAATAGCTCTTACGTGTCAGCGTATGGCACTAAAGTGCCATCCCCCTAAGCGATTGGTTTTAAGGGTAGAGATTGATTCACCGCAAACAGCGCGAGCTCGAGGCGAGTGGAAACCCCAAGTTTGTCAAAGATATTGCTGAGGTGGTGCTTCACCGTGTCCTCGCTGATTTTGAAGTATTCCGCAGTCTCCTTGTTGGAATAGCCGGCGACCACCGCCGAAACAATCTCCAGTTCGCGGGGGGTGAGGCCGAATTTCTTCTGCCGAGCTTCTTCGCCCGAGGACTGAACCAGAGTTCGGAGATACTGCACCAGATTGGAGACGCTCTCGCGTCCCACCCAGTATTCGCCCGCCATTACGGTGTGAATGGCTTTCAGCAGAAGCTGGGTAGCGGAGTCTTTTAAGACCACTCCGCGGGCCCCCAGTTGCAGAGCTTCGACAATTTGGTTTTTCTCGGCGGCCGCAGTTAGCAGAATCACTCGAACCGCGTTTTGGTTCGAAGCGGAACTCATCTCGCGCAGTGCCTCCAACCCAGGATGGCGCGGCATGGCAAGATCCAAAAGTAGAATGTCGGGCTTGAGTTGCTTCGCGAGCCGGACCGCTTCGGCACCGTCACATGCTTCTCCGATCACTTTGAGGTCAGGCTCGGTTTCCAAAAGCCGGCGCAAGCCATCGCGAAAAATAGGATGGTCATCGGCAATCAGGATGCGAGTCGGCTGTAATCGTCGGTTATCCATAGGTTACTTGCCGGCGCTGCGGGACCGAGATTTCCAAACGTGACCCCTGGCCCGGATTTGATTCTATCGTGAGTTCGCCTTCAATCAAACGCACGCGCTCTTTAATGACTAGAGGTCCTTTTCCGAGCGTGTCGAGTTCGGCCTGAGAGACGCGCCCGGTGAATGGGAAACCCCGCCCGTCGTCTTCGATCAGTACGTGCCAGGCGCCATTGCGCGAACCCAGCCGCACCAGCACCTGTCGTGCCTGGCTGTGCTTGCGGACATTGACCAGCGCCTCCTGCACAATACGCGCCAGTTCCCTACACACTGGCTGCGGCATGTTAAGTTCATCCAGATCGGAAAGGAACCGGGCGGAGATTCCGGTCTCGCGCTGGAATCTCTCCACCGTGTCCGATAGTAATCCCAAAAGCCTCTTGGAATCCACGTCCAGGGTTTTCATCTGCTGCATAAGTTCACGCAACTTGAGAACTTCTTCGCGCAGCAATCCCTGGATTCTGCCCAGTTCTTCCGTCACCAAACCGGGCTTGCCGGGAGATTGACGGCGCAGCACATCGACCTGCATCTCGACGGCGATAAGCGACTGGACAGCGCCGTCGTGCAATTCGCGCGCGAAACGCGCTCGTTCCAAAGCGCCCGCCCTCAGCCGCAAACGCCGCAATAGAAGTACGTTGTAGACAGCCGGTCCAACCTGGCGCACTAATTCATCCAAGAACCGCAACTCTTCTTCGATGTCGCCCGCCAAGGAGGGATCCAGCAGAATGATTCGTCCCGACCATTCCCGTCCAAACGCAAATGACACTGTCATCAAACTCTGGAAATCGTACCTTTTTGTAAGGGCGCCCAATGATTCCGGAGTAAGATCCCGAACTCTTCCGCCTGCTTGGTCTAATCCGACAATCAAAAAATCTCCCGCGCCTCGCTTGCCGCTGCGTCGGGCGTAGCAGGTCGCGGCTGTAGAATCATACAGGTAGGTCTCACGGTCACTCGCGGACGGATCGAGCCATCGAAAGGAAGTATCGCCATTCGTGCGACGCAATTCGCCGACAAAAACGCGATAATTGCTGGTTTCGTGAGAGGCGATGACCAACTGTTTCGCCCCATACATAGAAAGCAGTTCGCCGGCAATGTCGCCGATGGTCCCGGTAAGCCCAGCCTCGACTCTCGCCTTCCCAATCGTTCTGGCAATTACTGCTTTCTCCGCGCGAAGCTGCTTCTGCTGCTCGGCCAGGTATCCGAGCAGAATGCCCAATACGAGCAAATCGATAGAGCGCATGAAAAGGTGTTTGGGCTCGAAGTCGGTCACATTCACTTGCAAGAGAGGCAGGCCCAGTTTATGGCTCAAAAGTAAGCCATTTATCCGATCGACAAAGTGCAGTTGAATTAAACAGAAGCTCTCAATCCAAAGCACCAACACGGCTGCCACAGCGGTTCCCATCGTCTCCCACAGACCCCAGCGGTATGCAGCAGCCGCAAGAACAAAAACAAAGAACAAAGAAAAGGGATTACCCTGCCCTGTGACAAAAGCTGAAATGAGAGCCGGCCAAATCACATCCGCGCTATGCACGAGCAGTCGAAAGGACGGCGTCGATTCCTGACGCCTGCGCAGGAAAATTATGATGATGACGCCCTGAGCGACGTAGAAGGCCAACAGTCCATAGGCCCAAAGCGAATAGCGAACTTCCGCGGGGTCCATCCAGATAGCGACTAGTGAAGCCAAGGCGAGGGAAACCCTAGCCGTAGCGAGCCAGCGTTCAGTCCGGCGTACTTCGCCGGGACCCATGGGGGCGCGAAGCCTCCACAGGAATCGATCTCGTAGTGCTTGGAATGGCAATTGAGTCCGACCGCGTACCAGGAATTATGGGTTACGCGGATGTTATTTGTAATAGAGCCGGAGAGCAAGCGAAAACTTCCCTAAATAGGGGCTAACACCAACAATCTAAATAGGCTAGACGCAGAATCTGCGCTTTGCGATTCTTCGCCGGGCCCCAGATGGTTACTTGAGTAACTTTCCCTCTGGTGTATTGTGCCTAAGAATCAGGGACGGATGAACATGTCCGGTCATACGAAGCTATTGCTCTCGACCGCTGCAGGTCTGGTGTGTGTGCAGGTAGTGGCATCGCTGTTTCTGCATGCAGGTTTTCCCCTTGTCGCTCTGAGCGACATTACCCAGTTCACGCTTCTTCTGGCCGGCACCGTTGCACTCCTGCTCAACGCTCTCGCGACCCGCGGCCGAATCCGGCTGTTCTGGACATTGATGACGCTGGGTGTGGCCTTCTGGATGTCGTACCAGGGCCTATGGATGTACTTCGAGGTGTTGCTGCGCAAGGATTTCCCGAATCCTTTTGGGGGAGACGTAGTTCTCTTTCTTCATTTCGTTCCAATGACTGCGGCGTTGGCCATGCAACCGCATATGCAACCGAACGAACGTACCACCCGCCTCGGAACGCTTGACTTTGCCCTTTTGTTAGTCTGGTGGCTGTATCTTTATTTGTTCACCGTGATTCCTTGGCAGTACGTGCACGCGTACGAGCCCAGCTATAACCACAACTTCAACGTCCTTTACCTGACCGAACAGATAGTATTCCTGGCCGCCTTGGGCATGCTCTGGTCTCGCAGCCAGGATTCATGGAGAACTATCTATGCGAATTGGTTTGCTGCCGGGCTGACGTACTCGCTGAGTTCCTACGTCGCAAACTGGGCGATCGCGCGAAAGGCCTACCACTCGGGTAGTCTATACGACCTGCCCCTGGCCGTCTCCATGGCGTGGATTACTGTGATTGCGATGCTGGCCTTGCGCTCCCCTGGCAAGCAGCAACCTTCCCGCGCATCCGGTAGCTACGGAGTATGGGTAGCGAGGCTGGGCATGGTCGCCATTTTTTCACTCCCGCTGTTTGCCCTGTGGTCTTTATTCGATGGTGGAATCCCGCAGCGGGTGCGTACCTTTCGGCTTGTACTTACGTTGTCGAGCATGCTGGTCATGGGTGCGTTGGTGTTCTTCAAACAGCATCTGCTGGATAGCGAACTGCTGCAATTGCTGAGTACTTCCCAGGAATCATTCGACAACCTCAAAAGGGTGCAGGCGCAGCTCGTGCAGTCGGAAAAATTGGCGTCGCTTGGACAACTCGTAGGCGGCGCCGCTCATGAATTGAACAATCCGCTTGCCGCCATGATGGGGTATGCGGAGTTGCTGGGGGCGACCGAACTCAGTGGCGAACAACGGACGCTCATGCAAAAGATTGAGCAGCAGGTACGCCGGACGCGGACTCTGGTTTCCAGCCTGTTGAGTTTTGCTAAGCAGGTTCCTGCAGAAAAGACTCTGGTGGACATCAGTGCGCTGCTACAAACCGCGGTGAAACTCTGCCTGCCTCAATCGCGCGGCCCCAATGTTCAAGTCCACACCGACATTGCCAGCGAACTCCCGCGAGTTCTCGGCGACTCTAATCAGCTCCTCCAAGTATGTCTGCACGTTACCAACAATGCTCTTCATGCTTTGACGGAAACGGGCGGCACACTGACCGTGACCGCACGATTACAGGATGCACTGGTGGTGCTGGAATTCTGCGACGATGGACCGGGCATGCAGGAACCAGACAGGGTTTTCGATCCTTTCTACACCACACGGCCAGTCGGGCAGGGGCCGGGTTTAGGGCTTAGCGTGTGCTACGGCATCATTCAGGAACATAACGGTAAAATTGCCTGCCAAAATCGGCCGGAGGGTGGCGCGATATTCCGAATCGAACTACCTGCGGCTATGGATTCAGCACTATCTCTGGGCATGGCTTCACGGAGCTATAGATCGCCCGAACCGCTTCCCGAAGCAAAGGCAGCCGGAATCCGCTAAGCAATTTCCCCACAGCTTTCCTTTGTGCACCCTCGTGGTTGACGAAGTGCAAATGCTTGAACCACAAAGGACACGAAGGTACACAGAGGATTTCACCCGAAGCTTAGGAGGCGGCCAACTCCACCGTTCTTTTTAACTGTCCGCAAGCGGCATAAATGTCGCGGCCTCGTGGGCGACGGATGAATGTGGGCACGCCGGCGGCAATCAGTGTCCTCTGAAACTGGAACACCCGATTCTCAGCCGGAGTTTGAAATCCAATCCCCGGGCCGGGGTTTAGCGCAATCAGATTTACTTTCGCTCGTACTCCCCTGATCAGTTCACTGAGTTCGCGCGCGTTTTGTGGCGAATCGTTCACTCCGTCGAGGAGAACGTATTCGAAGGTAAGCTTTTCCCGGTTGCGCAGCGGAAAATCACGAGCAGATGCCACCAACTTCTCCAGATTCCATTTGCGATTGATGGGCATCAGTCGGGTTCGTATTTCGTCGTTGGGCGCGTTCAGCGATATGGCCAGCTTCGGGCGCACCGACTCGGCGCCAAGATCATAGATCCGGGGCACAATGCCCGCAGTTGATACGGTCATGCGGGATTCGGGGATTCCCACGCCTTCCACCAGCAGACCAACTGCTTTGATGAAATTCTCATAGTTCAAGAAAGGCTCGCCCATGCCCATGAAGACAATGTTCACGCGGTTCTGCGGCGGAGAGACATGCTGGTCATTGAGCACGGCACAGACCTGTCCCACGATCTCGCCGGCCGTTAGATTTCGCTTCACGCCGAGCAGGGCGGTCAGGCAGAATTGGCAGTCCACGGCACATCCGACTTGGCTGGAAACGCAAATGGTAGCGCGGTCCCAGGATCGCGCTTTTTCGACTTCGTTCCCGGCTTCGCTCCCATCTCCGGCTTCGCCGTCATCGCCATCCGGCATCCAGACGGTTTCTACGCTTTGTCCATCGGCCAAGCCGATGAGGTATCGAACCGTGCCGTCGCTGGACACGAATTTCTTATCGATCGCCGGTACTCCGACCGACAGGCCTTTCTGTCTGAGGTTCTGCCGTAACTCCTGCGGAAGTGTCGAAATCTGGTCTACGGACTCGACGCGCTGGGTATAGAGGGCTTCAAACAATTGCCGTCCTCGGTAGGAGGGCTGCCCGGATTCCTCCACAAAATCCGTGAGTTCACGAAAGGTGAGACCCAAGAGGACGCTTTGTTTCTCTTCGCTCATAGATTTCGTCACCGTTGAACCCTCTCTGATTGTAGAGGAGATGCGTGAAACCGGTGCCGGACGATTTGGCGCATCTCGAAAAGTCAATTGTAAGCGATTGATTATAGACAAGTTGCTATTGGTTTGCCGAGGTTCCCCGGGAGCTTAACGGGTGTGTAACAATAGTAAAGGCCCGCCCCGGTTCTGAGTGGCGGAGGAGTTTAGGAAAAAGCTAATGGTTGAAGAAGTACGCAACATCCAGCGCGAATTGCTGCCCAACGGGCTGACCATCATTACCGAACAAATGCAGCATATCCGTTCGGCCTCAATCGGCATTTGGATCAAGACTGGATCGCGCGATGAGGACGCGCAATGGAATGGCATTTCCCATTTCGTCGAGCACATGGTTTTCAAAGGCACCAAGCATCGTTCCGCCGAGGACATTGCGCGACAGGTCGATTCCATCGGCGGAAACATGGATGCCTTCACCGCCAAGGAATGCATCTGCTTCAACGTCAAGATTTTGGATGAGCACCTTCCGATCGCGATGGATGTCCTCAGCGACCTGGTCCTCAATCCGACATTCGATGTTAAGGACATCAGCCGCGAACGGGGCGTGATCCTCGAAGAAATCAAGATGGACGAAGACAGTCCCGACTACCTGGTCCACGAGATATTTACGCAAAACTTCTGGAGAGATCACCCGTTGGGCAAGCCGATCCTGGGAACGAAAGATACGGTGAAGACCTTCGAGCGGGATCCCGTTCTCGGATTCTACGGGCAGCGTTTTGCGCCGGGCAATCTCATTATTTGTGCCGCGGGAAACCTGAAGCACGCGCCGTTCGTGGAGTTGGTGGCGAAGCATTTTCAGCACATGCAACCGGTCAAGAACGGATTTCATAGTCCGCAGCCAAAGATTGTTCCGCGCATCATCATGCGCAACAAGAAGGCGTTGGAGCAGGTACAGATCTGCGTCGGCGTGCCCTCACATCCCATTGCCCACGAAAAGCGGCACGCCTCTTACATTCTGAATACATTGCTCGGCGGCGGAATGAGCTCGCGACTGTTTCAAAACATCCGCGAACGCCAGGGACTTGCTTACTCGATTTACAGCGATCTGAATCCGTACCGCGATACTGGCTGCCTTTCGGTTTATGCGGGCACGTCGCGGGAATCGGCAGGCAAGGTGGTGCAGTCGATTGTGTCCGAGTTCCGCAAACTCAAATTGGAAAATGTTCCGGCGGAAGAACTGCGCCGCTCCAAGGACCAACTGAAAGGGAGCTTGATGTTGTCGCTCGAGTCCTCGACCGCGCGCATGTCCAGCCTGGCTCGTCAGGAAATGTACTTCGATCGCTTTTACAGCATGGACGAACTCATCGAGAAAATCGAGAGCGTCACCGCGGAAGAAGTGCGCGAACTTGCCAACGAGTTCTTCCTCACCGAATCGATCGCAGTGACGGTGCTTGGAAACCTGAATGGCCTCAAGTTAAAGCGTGAACAACTCGCCTGCTGAGAGCAGGACCGAGGCTTTCTTCGTGTACCTCCGTGTCCTTTGTGGTTAACGAAGTTCAAATGCCTCAACCACAAAGGACACAAAAGCACACAAAGGATTTCGCCGCTAGCTTTACGGGCCATTTCGAGGCATACTAAGCGTCAAGTCCCGGGTTCGGCAGGGGCAGGGAGTTGGCGCTATGCCTATGCTGGAGCAGAATAATCGCACCGAGCAGGGTGATCCCCTGCCACATGCGGCTTTCGAACAGCAACAGCGCCGCCGGATGTTCATCGCCCTGATGGTTCTGCTCCTGGCACTGGTTTCGGTTCTTATCAAGGACCATCAGTTCTGGTTCCCGTCCAGTCCAGGCGCTGAATCCGAAATACCGGACCAGAGTGTTACGCAAGCCAGCCCGCCAGCGGTCGCGATCAAAACTCCATTGCCCCTCGCCCCACCGAAACCTGCGGGACCGGCGCCGGCTCACGTGCGGCCAAAATCAAAGCGATCAACGGCGGCCGCGCGTTCGACCAGCACGCCAGACGCGACGCCGCCATTCATCGTGGCAACGAACCGCGCCGTACTGCCGCCTCTTCAGGTTGAGGTTGTTGCCGGCAATCAGCACCGAGCAATTAGTCCCGGGGATAGCTCTGTCAAGCTGGATATGCAACCTAGCGACGAAGCAGTCTCGGAGCAATCCACTGCTTCAGCCCAGACTCAAGACAGCGCTCCTGCGACGACAAGGACCAGGGCGCAAGTTGAGCTTTCGCCCGGAAGCGCGCAAGTGATTTCTCGAGTAGACCCCAGCTATCCCTTGCTCGCGAAGCAGATGAAGGTTCAAGGGGCGGTCGTGCTGGAGGCTCTGATCAGCAAGAGCGGCAGCATTCAGGACATCCAAGTGCTCAGCGGTCCGGCAATTCTTTCCGAAGCTGCCCGCGAGGCGGTCAAGCAGTGGCACTTCAAGCCTTACTACCAGGGCGGGCAACCGGTTGAAACCGAGGCGCGCGTCACTGTGAATTTCACCATTTCGACCTACTGATCGAAATCAAAGCGCTCCAGCCATCGCGTCCATATATGCTCCTGCTCGCGGTCATTTGAAAGTATGTGCGGAATGAATTACGAGAACTGCTCAGCGGACCGCAAACAAACTATCCAAAAACAAAACGGGCGTCCGACTCTCGCGAGTCATTGGACGCCCGGGCAGCCCTCCCCCAGAACTGCTCACTTAGAAAAGTAAGTCCTGCGTTTATTTTTGTGAATGGCACGTCCGGGCTAGAAAGGCCCACTAATGTGCTATCGAACAATTTGTTATCTGCGAAAGCTAGGGCGCCTCTCGAAACGGAAACATTTTCAGCCAATTCGTCAGTCGCCCTGTTGTCCTGCGGCCTTCGACACGGGGCCGACTTCCACGCGATTCCGGCCTCGAGCTTTGGCGGCGTAGAGAGCCTCATCGGCGGAGCGAATGAACGCCTCGCAATCGAGCATTTCCTTCTCACCTTGCTCCACCGAAGCGAGCCCCAGACTGAGCGTCACCGCAATCTGGCCCGCACTAGTCTCGACCGGATGGTCAGCAACACTTTGGCGCAGACGTTCCGCCCCGACGATCAAATTGCCGGCCGTACAACCGGGAAAGACGATCAGGAATTCTTCTCCGCCATAGCGCCCGACCACATCGTAAGGTCGAACCCCAGCGGCCAGCCGCCGTGTCACTTCTCGCAGCACAACATCACCCACCAGGTGCCCGTACGTGTCATTGATCTTCTTGAAATAATCGATGTCGGCCATGACTACACCCAAAGGGTCTCGGTTACGTTGTCGACGCGACACTTCTCTTCTCAGTAAATCAAGTATGGCGCCACGATTCCAAAGCCCGGTCAACGGATCGTGAGCCGCCGCAAATTGCAAATCATCTTGAGCGTGGATCAAGGCTGCTTGTAGATCGAGAATTCGTTTGCCAGCTCGAACCCTGGCGCGCAATTCGTCAACGTCAAACGGTTTGGTCAAATAATCGTCAGCTCCGGCTTCTAGGCCCGCGATCACATCCTGTTTCTCGTCCTTGGCGGTCAGTAGCAGAACATAGCGGTAAGGACCCTGGTCGCGGCTGCGGATTTTGCGACAGAGTTCGATCCCGTCCATCCCCGGCATCATCCAATCTAGGATCGCCAATTGCGGAGCGTCTTCCCTCTGCAAGACTTCCCACGCAGCTAG
This sequence comes from Terriglobales bacterium, assembly GCA_035601995.1. Lineage (GTDB taxonomy): Bacteria > Acidobacteriota > Terriglobia > Terriglobales > Acidobacteriaceae > JABDBE01. Next base: position 67,334 of record DATNNE010000148.1, on the reverse strand, counting down.
TCCGTCTGCCACGGCTGTAACCCGATAATCCCACTTCTTAAACCAGCTCTCGAGTATTCGGCGGAAAATGGGATCGTCTTCCGCGATGAGCGCGGTGTTGACTGGAGAGGGTTGTGCGTCAAGGTTCGGCTTTGAATCCGAGAGCGCTTCGATTGGCGAGTTTGGAGTGTTACCCATGATGTGCTCCCGCCAACTCTCTAAGATGGTGGTGGAGACTGGCCAGTTCCCGCTCCAGCACGGCCAGAGTTTCGCTTGCTCGGGAAAGGTCTTTGCAGCGTCCCATCTCTTCCAGTTCGCGTGCTGCTTGCGACGAGCCGCTCGCGCCCAGGTAGCTGGCCTCGCCCTTAATGCTGTGAGCTGCCCGGGTGACCCCGTCCGCGTCTCCCTCCGCAATCGCCAGCTGCAGTTTCTGCATCAATTTCGGAGACTCTTCCAGAAAAATCTGGCACAGTTCCTGCAGCAGTTCCTCATCGCCTCCGATACGATCGAGGGCTTCAGTCTTGTTCCAGGACGAGCTCGGCGCAACCGGCTTAGCTGGCGCTATCGGTGCGCGCGTTATGCCTGACAATGTCTGTTCGATGTCGCTAAAGCGCACTGGTTTGGTGATGTACCCGTCCATGCCGGCTTCCAAACAGCGTTCTCGGTCACCTTTCATGGCATGGGCCGTCATGGCAAAGATCGGTAAGTGCGCTCTTCCATTCTTTTTTTCGTTTTCTCGGATCGCCGTGGTTGCGGCCATGCCATCCATCTCCGGCATTTGCACATCCATGAAAACCAGGTCAAATTTTTCTGTCGAAGCCAATGTGAGAGCTTCTTTGCCGTTTTGCGCCAGTACAGGAGCGTGGCCCATCTTTTGCAGCACGCGGACGATCACTGCCTGGTTGACCGCGTTGTCTTCTGCCACCAAGACGCGTAGCTTGCAGGTTGATTCGCGCAGGCTGTGACGAGTGACCAGTGCAGGCGCCGTGCCCGTCTCCGACCGCCGTTGACTCAGGGCTGCGAGGATCGCAGCCAGCAGGTCGTCTTTGAGTACTGGCTTAAGCAAGTAAGCGGAGATCCCCACCTGCCGGCAGCGGTTGGCTTCTCCAGGCAGTCCTCCGGAGGTCAGCATGAGGATTGTGATTTCGGCAGGGTCGGCATCCTGCTTGACTCTTGCCTGTAACTTTTCTGCCAACTCGAATCCATCCATTCCGGGCATATGGCAGTCGATCAGAATCACGCGGAAAGGCTCGCGTTTTTGCTGCGCTGTTTCCACCGCCGCCAATGCTAACGCCCCGCTTTCCGTGGCGTAAGGCAGCATTCCCCATGCGCGAGTCATGTCACAGAGGATCCGCCGATTGGTGTGGTTGTCGTCGACGACCAGCACGGCGAGACCTCGCAACGTGCTTTCTAGGGCAGGAGACGCGGGTTGAGCCTTCACTGCGGCGGTCGCAAAGCGCGCGGTGAAGTGGAAGGTGCTCCCTTTCCCTTCGCTACTCTCCACCCACATCTTTCCCGCCATCAATTGAACCAGGCGAACCGAGATCGCAAGTCCCAGGCCGGTGCCTCCGTATTTGCGCGTAGTGCTGCTGTCGGCCTGCGAAAAGGCTTTGAACAGCAGCCCTTGTTTTTCTGGAGGAACGCCGATTCCGGTATCCTTCACCTTAAAATGGAGTTCCACGTCACCGGCGTTCTGCGAGAGCCGCTCAATTGTGACCAGCACTTCTCCCTGTTGCGTGAACTTAATCGCGTTTCCGACCAGGTTTACCAGAATCTGCCGTAGACGACTGGGATCGCCGAGCAGTTGCGAGGGCACTTCCGGATCGGCGTCGTAGGCCAGTTCCAGTCCTTTTTGGTGAGCTCGGAGAGCCAAGGCTTTCATAGTCTCGCCCACACAGTCGTAGAGATTGAATTCGATCATCTCCAGGTCCAGCTTGCCCGATTCCACCTTGGAGAAATCCAGAATGTCATTGATCACCGATAGCAACGATTCTCCCGAAGACTTCACCAGTTGCAGGTAATCGCGCTGTTCGACGCTTAGTTCTGTATCTAAGGCCAATTCGGTCATGCCCATGATGCCGTTGATCGGAGTGCGGATTTCGTGGCTCATGTTGGCGAGGAATTCGCCTTTCGCCCGGCTTGCTGCTTCGGCCGCTTCCTTGGCTAGCGTCAGCTCGCTGTTCATCGTCATTAACTCGGTGGTGCGACGCGTGACTTGCTCTTCCAGTCCCTCGCGGTGTTGCTGGAGTTCCGAGTCGCGCCTCTCGATTTGTTCCAGCATGCCGTTAAACGCACCCGCCAGCCGTCCGAATTCGTCGCGGTTGCGGACTTCAGCCCGAATCGAATAGTCGCCCCGGCCCGAAATGGCTTTGGCTGTCTCCACCAGCTCAAGGACAGGGCGCGAGATGGGTTTTTGAAAACGTGATGCCAGCACGAAAGCCAGCGAGAACGTGACCAGCAGAGTCACTATGAAGTTGAACGCGTATCCTCGCATTCGCGAATGTAGTCTTTCCAGATCGGACTCGATGAAGAGCGTGCCGACCGTCTCACCCGCAAGTACGATCTTTCGGAACTGAATCAGATGGCCACTCTTGAATTGCGTGGTCTCGGCCTGCGGTACCGGAGGTATGAAATCGGAATCGTTTGCATCTCGCGCATACTTGGCGAAGGGTTTGCCATCCGAGGTGTAAATAACGGCGGCAGTTACGTCGGGTTCAGCCCGCAATGCCCGCAAGACATCCCGCGCCGATTCTGCGTCGTGAAACGTCAGCGCAGCTGTGCTGTTACCGGCCAGAACATCGCCTAGCACTGCCAGGTTCTGAGCCACCGCGCGCCTGAAAGTCACTAGGTCATAAATTGCCATGGGACTGGAAACCGCCAATGCGGTGAAGCCGCTGATCGCCAGGAACAGAGCGGTGAGCTTATGGCGGATCGACAAATCCCCAAAACAAAGCATCGAAAATACTCCCAACTACCCCGTTACAACTTTCGCGACGGCCAATAGCTTGGAACTGATCTTGAGCCCGGCCTGCTCCGCTGCTTTGCGGCTGACTTCAAATTGCACGCGGTCGTTTTCCAGCACGAAATTAATCATCCCGCCCTGCTGGATAAACTCTTTGACATCGCCAACGGTCAGAGCAGCACTACCTTCCAGACTTTCAAAAATCCGCTTCAGTTGAGCCTTTTCTGAGGAAGCGATGAAGAGGATGTGGCAAGTTCTGGCGAGTTGTAGGTCGACGATCTGATGGACCTCGAGTTTGTGTCCGTTTACGTTTTTTTCGCGGGTGATGTTGCGTAATACTTCGCCGAACGGATCCTGCCCAAGAACACAGATCTGAAGCGGCGCAGACCCGTCGCTAAAACTGCTCGGCGGCCATTCGACAAACTTGGCAAAGTTGAACAGGAATGCAGCTTTGATTTGATACTCGCCGGCGGTCGCGGATTGCGCATGTGTGCCGCTCACGAGCAGCACCACGACGCCCAATACCCATAGGCCTCTCCACGGACTCGGCATGCCCTGAACTTTCGCCGAAGTCAAAGTCGCAGTCTGCATTTCACTCTCAATAAAGGTTGCGCAGATTTCACATTGAGGTCTGTCCGCGAACACATCTAGTTTCCCCGCGGGTCTTCCTCCACTATCAGTTTCGCAACCGTTAACAATCGCGCACTCAGCTTGAGGTTCGCCCGTTCCGCCGCTTTGATGTTGATTTCGAAGCGCACTCGGCTGTCGTCCAGAACGAAGTTAATGATGCCGCCCATCTTGGCGAAGCCCGCGGTATCCCCGACGGTCAGAACACTGATACCTGCCAGGTTCCGCAGGATGTCTCGTACTTTCTGCTTCTCCGAAGAAGCTACGAATAGAATCTGGCAAGCCCTTGCCTGCGGCACGCCGTCGGGATGTGCGACCTCGAGTCGGTGACCATTCACTGTCTTGTCTTCGATGACCTGTTCGAAGTCACGGCCAAACGGGTCTTGACCCAACACACAGATTTGAAGAGGGGAATCGGCAGTGGGAAGCACATCGGCGGGCCATTCGACGAATTTCGCGAAGTTAAACAGGAAGGCTGCTTTGACTTGATATTCGGTTGCGGACTGCGCCGGCGCGGTGGAACACAACACAACATGGATCAGAAACATCTTGAAGCCCAGCCCAAGGCTCAAGCGAAGGGCCGTAGAATATCGGTTCATGAAGGTCTTTCTCGCTATGTTCGATGGCTGCATAGTTGGGTCCTGCTTCAAAATCGCCACGTGAACTTGGCATACGCACTGCGCTTCATCAGGCTTGAGGTCACGCTTCCGCTGGTGTCGATGAACTCCAGATGGCGATCCTGCACCAGGTTCTGCCCCACCATGCTCATGGAAAGTCCCTCCGCGATGTGCCAGGTGAGGCCGGTATCGAGTCGCGTGTAAGAGGGCACGGCTGCGCCTCTGAGCCGGTCTACAAAATACGCAGAAGCATCCCAGCCGATTCCATGCACCAGGTCAAGATGCGATCGAAGTTGAGCTCCATGGACCGGAGTGCTGCCCTCCGCGTCGAGAGCGGAGGAAGTGTCCCGACTGGTCGGAGCCGGATGCATGTGGATTTGTTCGAAAGCATATCCCGGACTAAGCGTCCAACGGTCAGTTGCCCTCCAGTTCACCGCCATCTCGATTCCATGCGCCTCGCCGTGCATAAGGTTCTCGTAGGTCACGGGCAAAACCAGATGTGGAGGCGCTGGCGTATCTTCGAAAAAGGGCGTGGCTGGTTCGGTGGTTTCCTGGTGGGTGTAATCGCTGTAATAAGCAGCAAGATCAAGCGAGAGATGTTCGAGAAGCGCCGTTCTGTAGCCCGTCTCGTAGGCGGTCAATGCCTCATCATCGAAGTGGGGATTGCCCACTAGTTCTGCCAGTGCGGGCATGCCGCCGGGGCCCGGAAAGCCGGCGAAGGCTGCCCGGATCGCGGTATCGGTTTCGGCGGGAGTTCGGTGCGCTTGGGAGACGGCTGCCCAAAACATATTGCGCTGGCTAGGCGTCCACGCCACCTGTGCGCTCGGCAAGAGGTTGAACCCGGTGTAATAGTTGTGGTCCAGCCGCGCGCCCAGCGTTAGATACACTTTTTCCCGAACTACAGCAATTTCGTCCTGGATGAACAAACTGAATGGCTGCATAGTAACGTTCGCCGGAATAAGCGAAATTCCCAGGCCACCTTGCGTGTCCGAGTCGGTGTCCCCATAACTCGCTCCCCACACGAAGTCTTGTCGCGATCCCCAGCCGAAGTGGTGCTGGAAATCAACATCCAGTGTCGTTCGTCCTTCCCTCAAAATGTCATCGCGCCTGTAACGATCCAGGGAAACTTGCAAAGTTGTATCCGACCGTGCGGAAAAGGAGTGATTCCAGTTCGACTGAATAAAACCGCCGGACACGGGTACGACGTCATCGATATGCTGCTGTGCTGGCGATGTCACGGAGAGAAGAAACAAACCGGGAACGTTCTCTACGCCGGTATAAATGTCGCCAAGAACCGTTAATGTGTCTTTTTCTGAAAGCTTGCTGTCCGCGCGAAAGCCGCCCCGGAGCAGGTTCCAGCCATCACTCGCGACCTGCCCATCCCTACCCGGCAAATGATCCTGGTTGAAGTATTTTGTAAAAACCCGATAGTCCGTGTTCTTGCCCAGTCCGCCTCCGTACTGCACCGTCCCGAATCCCTGGTCGAGATTTCCGCCGCCCCCAACTACCATGCCACCCTTAGTCTGCGTGGCTTTTCGGGTAATGATATTGATCACTCCGTTGACTGCATTGGCTCCCCAAATGGTTCCGCCAGGGCCGCGGATTACTTCGATCCGTTCGATGTCTTCGAGTGGAAGATCCAAAGCATCCCAGAACACGCCACCAAATGTTGGGGTATACAGGTTGCGGCCATCGAGCAGAACCAACAGTTCGTTGCTGAATCGTCCGTTAAACCCGCGAGCCGTGATGGCCCAAGTGTTGGCGTCGATCTGCGCCACATCCACTCCCGGGACCATGCGCAGCAGATCGGGAATATTGGTAGCGCCGGAATGGCGGATGTCTTCCGAGCTAATGACGAATATCGCCGAGGCCGTGCGCGAAAGTGGCTGCTCCTTCTTGGATACGGACGTGACCTTCGTGTTCATCAAGTCCTCGAGGCTCAATTGGGTCAGGTCCTGCTGCTGGGCGTAACTTGCCGCGCTCAGTAGAAGAACCGACATGCCCAGCCTCGCTAGTCTTCCGCGACCAACAGTCGGCACGGATCTATTAACCGCAACCATACGGTCCCCCAAAACAGACTTTCCGGATGCTCAGCTGAAATGCGAGTTGACACCACGACATGCTCTTCTCTTCGGCATGTGGGAGTTCTTCTTTACTTGCGATTGGTTACGTCAGGGCCGAACGCGGAAACAGTCACCACACCCGCATGAACGCCATAAAAGCATTCCCTGGGACGGTTCCCCCGGACGCTTCTTTGATCAACCTTGCCCAGCCTGAAGTCCTCTCCTTTTCTTGCCGATGAGAACCTCAGCAGCGCCCTCTAACTTTTCTATGCCTGACTTTCAAGATCCGGAGATTCTCCGCGCTGTGTTGGACAGCCTGCAGACCGGCATCTGTGTGGCTGATCGAAATGGGACAATTCGCTTCTGGAACCAGGGGGCTGAAAGGCTGACCGCGCACAAGCGGCACGAGGTAGTCGGGCGCTCCTGGCGGGACAATATTCTCGTCAACTGCGACGGTCAAGGTTGTGTCGCCTGTGGTGCGACTTGTCCGCTCACTCGAACCATGCATCAAGGCAAACCTCACGAAGCGAAGATGCAGTTACGCCACAAAGAGGGACATCCGGTCCACGTGATGATGTGGGTTGCTCCTATCCGCGATGCGCGCGGATCCATCATCGGAATGGCGCAGAGTTTTGACGAGCAGAAATTTGCCTCGGACCGGGATCGCAATCAGCACACTCTGGCCGCCCATGGTTGCGTGGATGAAACCACCGGCGTCCCCAACCAGGAGTTCACCCAATTCCACTTGGTAGAGAATCTCGCGAGTTTTGCGCGCTACCACCTTCCATTCGGCATCATTGCCATTAAGGTAGACCGCTTGGAGCACTTCCGCGCCGCCTACGGCCGGCAGGCAGGCGCCGCCATTCTGCGCGTCGTAGCTCAAACCATGAAGACCTCCTTTCGTCCCGCGGATTTCGTGGGACGCTGGACGGACGACCAATTTCTTGTGATCTTGGTGAACTGTCGGGATCAGGGCGTAGAGAGGACCTGGGAACGCATTCGGAAGATGGTCACTTGCGCCGGTCTGCGCTGGTGGAGTGATGAGTTGGCGGTTACCACTTCGGTGGGATTTGCCACCGCTCAGGACGGGGACACGATCGAATCCCTGTTGAACCGAGCGCAAATTTCCCTGCAGCGAAGTTCCTTGAAAAAGGCCGCCGCTGCAACCGGTTCGCAAGGAAGCCAAGGAAGCTCGGAGATCTGATCCCCTATGTTTGCAATTATTGGAATCGTCATTGTCTTCGGCTCGGTAATCGGCGGTTACCTGATGGAGCATGGCAACCTCAAGGTTCTGGTTCAGCCTGCGGAACTCGTCGTGATTGGAGGCGCCGCGATCGGGACCGTGCTCATCGCGAACCCACTTCACATTCTCAAACAAATTGTGGGCGGCGTCGCAGGCGTATTTGGAGGATCGAAATTTACCAAACAGCGTTACCTCGAGTCACTCAAAATGATCTATGAACTTCTGAACAAGGCACGCCGCGAAGGCCTGATGGCGTTAGAGGCTGATGTTGAGGATCCAGCCAAGAGTCCGATTCTCGCGAAATATCCTGCCTTCCTCAAAGATCACCACGTACGCGATTACTTCTGCGACACCATGCGCATGGCTATCACCGGAGTCGAAGCGTTTGACCTGGATCAGCTTCTCGATCTTGACATGGAGGTTCACCACCACGGAGCCAGTCTGCCCGTTGCTTCCTTGAGCAGCATGGCCGATGCCTTGCCTGGCTTGGGTATTGTCGCTGCCGTGCTCGGGGTTGTGATCACCATGGGAGCTCTCGGCGGTCCGCCCGAGGAAATTGGCCACAAAGTCGCCGCCGCCCTGGTCGGCACGTTTCTGGGCATCCTGCTGTGCTACGGATTAGTCGGGCCGCTCGCCGCCAGCATGCAAAAGAACACCGAAGAGGAAGGTGCATTCTTGCATGTCCTGCGGGTGGCAATGATTTCTTTCTTGAAAGGCACCGCCCCGATTATGGCTGTCGAATTCGCTCGCCGTGCAATTCCCGGTCACGTGCGCCCTTCGTTCCTGGAAGTTGAGAAGCATTGCAAAGGCGGCGGTGCAGCAGCAGCCGGAGACGCACCGCCAGCCGCGGATGCAGCCGCCTCGGCATCCGCGTAGAAAGAAAAACCTATGGCCGACGCACGTCCCATCATCATCATCAAGAAAAAAGGCGGGCACGGTGGACATCACGGCGGCGCGTGGAAGGTCGCGTACGCGGACTTCGTGACCGCGATGATGGCGCTCTTCATCGTGCTCTGGCTGCTCAACACCAGCAAGCCGGTGAAAGAAGCCGTTGCCGGTTATTTCAAAGACCCCTCTGGAACCGCCAATAAGATGGGCTCCACGAAAGTGGGCACGGCCGAGGCGCTCTCCATTACCAAAGACGACATGCCGAAGTTGAAGGAAGAATTGGAGAAGGCCATCAGCAAAGTCCCGGACCTTGACAAAATCAAAAGCCAGATCGAAATGACGATAACTCCCGAAGGCTTGCGTATTGAACTTCTCGAAACCGAAACTGGTACCTTCTTCGAAGTTGGCAATTCGTCGCCGAGTGACAAAGGAAAAGAGCTGCTGTCGCTTCTGGCGCATGAACTGGGACAACTTCCCAACCATCTCTCCATCGAAGGACACACCGATTCCAAACCGTACGCGGGCCGCGGCGAGTACGGCAATTGGGAACTCTCGGCGGACCGGGCCAACGCCGCCCGCCGCTTGATGCAGCACAGTGGTCTGAGGCCTGACGAGGTCTCGCAAGTCCGCGGCTACGCCGATCAGATGCTGCGCACTCCCGGTACACCCCTCGACGCATCCAATCGTCGCATTTCCGTAATCGTGCAAAATCTTGAACAAATACCGGAAGAGCCAAAGAAAGATGATGGCAAGCCTGAAACCACCCCGCCTGCTCCGAGTGTTCCCAAAAAGGATTGATCGGTCGGACTTAACAACCCCCGTCACTGCATTACGGACGCTCATCCGCTACAATGAGCGGTTCGTGCTTTACCCAATTCAAAAGGATACAACTCCGTGATTATTGGTGTGCCCAAGGAGAGTTATCCGGGGGAGCGGCGGGTTGCGCTCGTTCCCCTGGTAGTGCCCAATCTTCTCAAGGCGGGACTTGAAGTCGTCATCGAAAAGAGCGCGGGAGTAGAAGCCGGCTATCCCGATGCGCTCTACGTCGAAAAAGGGGCGAAGATTCTTCCTGACCGTGCCACTCTCTTCGCCAATGCTGACATCGTCGTTCAAGTCCTCTGCTACGGCTCCAACGACGTCACAGGACAAGCCGACCTTCTATTAATGCGTCGAGGCCAGATCGTTATTGGCTTCCTGCGGCCGCTTGGATCCGCGGAAGTCATGCAGCAAATTGCCCAAACCGGCGTCACCGCCTTCTCGGTGGAGTTGATGCCACGTACTACGCGCGCGCAAAGCATGGATGTACTCTCTTCGATGGGCACAATCTGTGGCTACAAAGCGGTGCTGATCGCGGCCGATACTCTGCCAAGAATTTTTCCCATGATGACCACTGCCGCTGGAACCATTACTCCAGCTCGCGTTCTCGTAATCGGCGCCGGAGTCGCGGGACTGCAATCGATCGCCACTGCGCGCCGGCTCGGTGCCGTCGTTTCTGCTTACGACCTTCGTCCGGCGTCCAAAGAGCAAGTGCAGAGTCTCGGAGGCCGTTTCATCGAGCTCCCCATCGAAGCCAAAGATGCGCAGGATGCCCGCGGGTATGGCACCGCGCAGGATGAGACTTTCTACGCGAAACAGCGCGAGCTACTTGCCCGCGTTGTTGCTGAGAGCGACGTTGTGATCACGACCGCGGTTGTTCCGGGCAAGAAAGCGCCGGTGCTCGTGACCGCAGAGATGGTGAAGGGAATGGCGCCGGGATCGGTCATCTTTGATCTCGCCGGCGAGCGAGGGGGGAACTGCGAACTCACACAATCCGGCAAGACCATTGTCGCGCATGGGGTCACGATTATTGGGCGCATCAATATCGCCACCGAAGTTCCTTATCACGCCAGCCAAATGTACGCACGCAATGTCACCGCATTTCTGTTGCATATAGTGAAAGAAGGGAAGTTGCAGATCAATCTGGAAGACGAAATTACTCGTGAAACTCTGCTGACCCGGGACGGCGAAATCGTGAACCATCGCGTTCGGGAATTTTTCAAGCTGCCTGCGCTGGTTTCGCAGAGCGCATAACTGAGAACCGAGAACTGGGAACTGGCAACTGAAAATATAAACTCCTCAATCTGACCACGGGAGGAAACATGGGTTCAGCCTTAATCAACGGACTGTTCGTTTTCATGCTCGCCGCCTTCATTGGATTCGAAGTCATCCGCAGAGTTTCGCCTCTGCTCCACACGCCGCTCATGTCGCTCACCAACGCTCTCGATGCCATCGCGGTCGTCGGCGCCATCGTGTTGGTGGGCGAGCATAAAAGCACCCTCTCGTTCGTGTTCGGATTCCTCGCAGTCATCGCCGCCACCAGCAACGTGGTTGGCGGATTTCTAATCACCGACCGCATGCTCAAAATGTTCAAGTCCAGCCGCCCGACAAAACCATGAACACCGACTTGGCGGGAAATCAGCAGATCATCGAGATCACCTATCTCATCGCCAGCGTCCTCTTTATTCTCTCGCTGAAATGGATGAGTTCTCCAGCCACGGCCCAGCGCGGCGTCCGCGCCGGCGAAATCGGCATGGTTCTCGCCATCGCGGGCACTTTGTTGCACCACGGCATCGTCGACTACAAGTGGATCGCGATCGCGCTCGTGCTCGGCACCGGAATCGGAATCCCGCTGGGCATGGTGCACATGACTGCGGTCCCGCAGCGGACCGCCCTTAGCCACGCTTTTGGCGCATTCTGCGTAACCCTGGTCGGCACTGCGGAATTCTATCTTCGAACGCCCGACGTCCCGCGCTTCATGATGGCAGTTCTCTCCATGGAAGTGATCCTCGGCTCGCTGACGTTTACGGGCAGCTTGATGGCCGCCGGCAAACTCCAGGAAATCCTGCCCCAGCGCCCGCTCACTTACAAGGGGCAGAACTTCGTCAACCTCTCCCTGCTCGCAGCTTCGGTTGTGATCGCTGGCTATCTCGTAGTACACCCCGGCGCTCGCCAACTTTTTCCCGTGATGATCGTGGTACCGCTGCTCTTTGGCGTGCTGATGATTGTTCCCATCGGCGGCGCTGATATGCCCACGGTCATCTCGCTGCTCAATTCCTATGCCGGTCTCTCCGCCGCTGCCATGGGATTCGTGGTCGACAGCAAGCTCCTTATTATTGCGGGCGCGCTCGACGGTTCTTCCGGTCTCATCCTGTCCATCATCATGTCCAAAGCGATGAACCGCTCCTTTACCAATGTTCTGTTTGGAGCCTTCGGCCAAGTGCAGCCGTCCGCCGTAGCTGGCCTGGAAGAGAAAACGGTGCGCAGCGCCACGCCCGAGGAAGCCGCTGGAATCCTGGCGGCGGCCAACAAAGTTGTGATCGTCCCCGGCTACGGCATGGCCGTCGCGCAAGCCCAGCACAAAGTCCGCGAACTCTATGACGCTCTCACCAAACGCGGAGTCGATGTGCGCTTCGCCATTCATCCCGTAGCCGGACGCATGCCTGGACACATGAACGTCCTGCTCGCCGAAGCTGACATTCCCTATGATCGCCTGATTGAAATGGATGACATCAACGGTGACTTTCCCCAAACCGACGTTGCCCTCGTAATCGGCGCCAACGACGTCACCAATCCTGCCGCTCGCACCGACACCGGCAGCCCCATCTTCGGTATGCCGATCCTTGATGTGGACAAAGCGCGCACAGTCATGGTGATCAAACGCAGCATGAGCCCAGGTTTCGCCGGCATCGACAACCCGCTGTACTATCTCGACAAAACCCTAATGCTCTTCGGAGACGCCAAGGCCTTCGTGAACAGCATCGTTCACGAACTAACCGCAAGCACCCACTAATGATGATGTAGCCGCCAGCGTTTAATGTAGACGCGAGTGTCCCCGCTCGTGTATTCACGCATCAATTCTCGGAGTAGAATGTCCTCACTCGATCTTCCCCGGTTGTAGACCCCAGAATTTATTTCCTGACTCGAGGAGGACCCCTCATGCTTTCTCAAGCGAACATTCTTCCAACTACTCCCATCGGAGCCAATCTCATTGGCGGCGGCGCTACGTTTCGCGCTTGGGCGCCACGGGCGACTGCGGTATACGTCAACGGCACGTTTGGAGGCACTCCGATGACTGGCCAGACCAGCGCTCTGCTGATGGCGAAGGATGCCAATGGATATTGGACCGGCTTCCTCCCCAACGTGCGCGACGGCGACCTCTATCATTTTTGGGTCGTTGGCGCTTCGCCCGTGAGCGGATATAAGCGCGATCCCTACGCCCGCGAAATGGCCACGGACAATCCTTTCCCGACTTGCAGTTGTGTGATCCGCTCGGCCACAGCCTACCCTTGGCACGATTCGGCATTTGTTACGCCCGATTTTTCAAACATGATCATTTACCAATTGCATGTCGGAACCTACGCACCCAGTTCGCCCGGCGCGGCATCGACGTTTCTCGATGTGATCGGGAAGATCGAGTACATGGCCGCGCTCGGGATCAATGTTCTGCAGCCCCTGCCCATCGACGAAATGGAAGCCGATCCTTCGCTGGGCTACAACGGTGCGGACTATTTCTCACCAGACTTTCCTTATGTCGTATCCGGTCCTGCGCTCTCCGGATATCTCGCCACCATTAATCGTCTGCTAGCTGCGAAGGGCTTTTCGCCGCTGGCGGTCAGCGACATCACTCCCGCGCCGGCACAACTGAAGGCCATGGTGGACTTGTGTCATCTCTACGGAATCGCGGTAACTTTCGATGTGGTCTACAACCACGCCGGTGGATTTTTCGGCGATGATCAAAGCCTCTATTTCTGGGATCGCGCCGCCGATACCAGCGATAACAATCAAAGTCTCTATTTCACGAACATGGGGCTTGCGGGCGGTCTTTCGTTCGCGCTTTGGAACAACGATGTCCGCGAATTCATCATCAACAGCGCCCGCTACTACATTCAGGAATTTCATGTCGACGGCTTTCGCTACGACGAGATCAGCGCGCTCTTGTCCATGAATCAGGATTCCGGATGGAGCTTTTGCTGCGACCTCACCGATACGCTTCGCTACGTCAAGCCACGACTGCTGCAAAATGCCGAGTATTGGCCATTCGAGTTTCAAAACTATCCGCGGCCCAGCCAATTGATCGTCGCCCCAACCAGCAGCGGCGGCACCGGCTTCGACGTCTTGCAACACGATGGCCTGCGCAGCGCCATCCGCGGCGCAGTCGGACAGGCTTCCCAAGGCCAGAGCGCCACCGTCGATTTCGATTCCATCGCGGGCAATCTTTACCCGCAAGGCTTCGCGCATGGATGGCAGGCGGTCACATGCGTCGAAAACCACGACCTCGTTCAAGCGGGACGCGACCCGCGCATTCCCGCTCTCGCGGATGGCTTGAACCAGCGCTCGTGGTACGCCCGCAGCCGCTCGCGCTTTGCCACCGGACTGCTCTTGACTGCGCCGGGAATCCCCCAGCTCTTCATGGGCCAGGAGTTCCTGCAAAGCTATCAATGGAGCCCGGACCCCACCGACTCACTCCATTTAATTTGGTGGAGCGGTCTCAACACTGGCAGTGACCAGGCAATGGTGAATCATCTGCGTTTCACTCAGGATCTGATCCGGCTGAGGTGGAATCAGCCTGCTCTACGTGGCGACAACGTAAATCCATTTCACGTACACGACCAGAACCGCGTCATCGCATTTCATCGATGGCTCGAGGGAACGGGCAACGACGTAATCGTCGTCGCAACGCTTGCAGAGACCGACTGGTACAACTACGCGATCGGATTCCCGTACCCGGGACCGTGGGTTGAAGTGTTCAACAGCGATGTCTATGACAACTGGGTCAATCCCGTCGTTGCGGGCAACGGAGGCGGGATCGTGGCGTCCGGCGGTCCGTTGCACGGCTTCGCGGCTTCGGCGAATATCGTGATTCCAGCGAATGGGATGGTGGTCTTTGCCCGCAACGCATGAGATTCAGCTTGCAGCTCACATCTTTTTTAAAGACCGCCATTCTTGACTTCACGATTCAGCGCGGCAAGCGAAACCTTCTGCCGCCCGCTCGCGTCAAAGTTCGAGGGATGGAGCCAACGCTCAAACGCGGCTTTTCGCTCCGGCCATTCTGAGTCGAGCATCGAGTACCACGCTGTATCGCGATTGCGTCCTTTGATAATCATGTTCTGACGAAAAATTCCTTCGAATGTGAAGCCCAGACGCAGAGCCGCGCTCCGCGAGGGCGCATTTAGAGCATTGCACTTCCACTCATAGCGGCGATATCCCAGATCTTCAAATACATGTCGAGCCATCAGGTACATCGCCTCAGTCGCGCCGATGGTCCGCTGCAAACGAGGCGTAAAAAGGATGCTGCCAACCTCGATCACCCGATGCGCCGGCTCAATGCGCATGTACGACGCGTACCCGACTGCATCTCCAGAAGAATTGTCGAGAATCACGAAGGCTAAAGGGTCTTCCGAACTCGCCTTCTGTTTGAGATGGGAATCAAAAGCCGCGCGAGTGGCAAACGGTCCTTCGAACAAATAAAGCCATAGCCGGTCGTTCTCAACGCCGCGCGTCCCGTTGAAGAGCGCCTCCGCATGCGCAATTGGATCAAGAGGCACTACGCTCACGAAGCGACCATTCAGTCGCATGCGCTGCGGACGCTTGGCCGCCGCAGCGTCGACCGGGTCGCCTAAGGTAATTTCGGAGTTAGTTCCCGAAGGCATCAGTAAATTTCCACAATACCAATTTAATCAAAGTAGTTTTCCTGTATTCATGCGTATTTGGACTCATGTTTTGACAAGAAGCTGACATGCTGGAGACAAAACACCGAATAAGTTTTTACTCCTTGCAGACATCCGCGTGACAACGCGGAAATTCACGCCCAGTAATCTCACTTCACGTATCCCGCCATTCTAAACCGGGACACGCCGAAGAAAGGCACAAGTAGGTTGGAGCGCTGCCCCTAACACCGACCGTTGTGCTGGAACAAAATCATAAGCAACAAGAATTGGAGCAACATGAAAAAAGAAGAAGAAATTCTCCCATCCATCAGCCGTTCAGTGGGCCGCCGCTCTTTTATGAAAGGCAGTCTTCTGGCAGGAGGCGCAGTAGTCGGCGCCGGTTTGTTAGCAAACGGAACCTTGGCCCGCGCACAAAGCGGCTCTCTCAGCCAGGGTGACATTGCCATCCTCCAGTTTCTGGCGGCGGCAGAACTGATCGAGTCGGATCTTTGGATACAGTATGCGGAACTTGGAGGTATCGGCAAGCTTCCACCGATCGAGATAGCCCCCAACGAACATTTGAACCCCTATCAAATTGCCCTATCGAACCTCGACTCCGACGGCCCACAATATATCTCTAGCAACACACGGGATGAAGTGAGCCACGCAACTTTCCTCAACGCCTATCTCGTTTCGCGAGGAGCCCAGCCGATTGACCTCACCCCGTTCGCAACGTTGAAGGGAAGCAAAGCCAGAGGATCATCCGGCAAACTGCGCCTAACGAACCTCATGCAGCTCAATGTCGACACCAGTTGGTACGTTCGTTACCGCAGTGCAACCAATCCGGACCTCGGCGCCACTTTTCCTCAGGCGCTGACTCTCAACGGGGTTACCGCCATTCCCAGAACCGATGCCGATTACCACGGCGAAGGCAACTCCAACTTCAGGGGCAACGATCATATTCAGGCGATCGCCAATGTAGCTGCCTTTCACTTCGGACAAATTGAGCAAGGCGGATCGAGTCTCTACGCCGCCATGAGTCGAAAAGTGACGGATCCGGATGTGCTCGAGATCACACTCGGCATCGGCGGAGACGAGATCGCTCACTTCCTGGAATGGGTTGATTTTTCGGGCAACGGCGTACAAGCTCCAATTGCGCCCTTCACAGACTCTATATCCGGCCTGACATTCCCGGACTTTTTCAGCCTGCCCCTGAATAAGCTGACTCAGCCTAGCCTGATCTTCCCGCTGCCTTGCAAGTTCAGGCCTGGACTGCCCGAGGTCTCGATCATTCGTCCGCTGACCGATAAGTTTGCGGGGGCCGTGGCTGCAGTCACAGGTCTCACCGCCAGCGGCCTCTTCATCGGCCAAAGCCAGAAGTTCTTCGACACTCTGCAAGCTCTGGCGGAAGCCGCTGACGCAGCGGAACGCGGCGTCTAAAAGGGTCCGAAGTCGTAAGAGCGGCCTTCGGGGGAAGGTTTCTCACCGGCTAGCGGCGGCGGGCGCTGTGTCTGAAGCGCGGTCACGGCGCCTGCCTTTTTCAGAGAACATAACGTCACACCTACATCTTAAGGAGCACACATGTTTGAAGGATTGTTTCAACCCATGCATCTGCTGGTGATTTTCGGAATCGCCCTGCTCGTCTTCGGCCCGAAGAAACTTCCCGAGCTCGGCAAGGGAATCGGAGAAGGCATCCGAGGCTTCAAGTCAGCCATGAAAGATCAAGCCGAAGAAAAGTCAGCCAGTACGGCCGCCATGACGAACCACGACCAAAGCCTAACCAAAGGATAAAGCCATGGGTTTTGGTACAGAACTGTTGCTCGCGCTTCTGCTTGGGTTCCTGGTCCTGGGTCCCAAGCAGATGCACGCCGTCTTGGGACACGTAGCCCGCGCAAAAATCGAGTTCGATAAGGCCACCCGCAACGTCAAGTCTCAACTTGCATCCAGACTCCCGCCTCCGCCAACCGAACCCGCAGCCGTACTCCAAGCTGCGAAGGACGTGCCTCCGCCCGTCTGACAGGCGGACAAAAGCTTATCCTCAGGCTTGCATGGGCATGGCGTATTCCATAATTCATATTCCATCTACAATGAACCGTAGTTATCTGGCCGCCTGCCAAACCTCAACCATCCCACAAACTTCTAGGAATCAAGCGCTTACATACTAGACAAGAGCTGGCAACACGTGTGCATATAATCTGTTGAAATCATTTGTTGGTTCCGTCCTGCAATTGTGCAAGTCAACTAAGGTTTCGTGGAGGAAGTATGACCCCTAAACGCTTTTTGCTGTTTACCATCCTGCTGGCACTGGCCATCTGTATGCTAGCGAGCACCGCAACCTTCGCCCAGTCATTTACCACCGGCGAAATTAGCGGCACCGTCACTGACCCATCCGGCGCAGTGTTGCCGAATGTCACCGTCACTCTGAAGAGCGTTGAGAAGGGAAACACGCAGGCCGGGACCACTAACGCCCAGGGCGCGTACCGTTTCTCTCTGTTGTCTCCCGGAAGTTACACGATTGCGGCCGAGGCTACGGGTTTCAAGACGACCTCAGTATCCCAGGCCGTATCGGTCGGTGCAGTCGCCATCACCAACATTAAGATGGAGCTTGGCACCACCGGAGTCACCGTCGAAGTGAGTGGCGAAGCCCCGCTGCTGCAAGCAGACAGCTCAGAAATCTCCACTACGATGAACACGCTCGCGGTGCAGAGTCTGCCTAACCCGGGCAACGACCTGAGCTTCATCGCCCAGACCGCTCCGGGTTCGGTGATGAACACTCAGAGCGGCTACGGAAACTTCTCGAGCTATGGTATTTCGGCAACCTCGAATCTGTTCACTATGAACGGCATGTATGACAACGATCCGTTCCTGAACCTGAACAACTCGGGCGCGACCAACCTCCTGCTCGGCAACAATGAGATTCAGGAAGCATCGGTAGTCAGCAACGGTTACTCCGGCCAGTACGGCGGTTTTGCTGGCGCGACGGTAAACTACGTCACCAAGTCCGGAGGCAACCAGTTCCACGGGAACGCAGCCTACTGGTGGAATGGTTCGGCTATGAACGCCAATGACTGGTTCCACAACAACACCACGCCGGTTACGCCGAAGACCTTCGACAACGCCAATCAGTGGGCGGCGTCGTTCGGCGGGCCGATCAAGAAGGACAAGGCTTTCTTCTTCTTCAACTATGAAGGCCTGCGCGTCGTGGTTCCCGTCACCCAGACTGTCACTTACCCGAGCGCGCAATTCCAAGCCTCAACCCTGTTGAATCTGGCGGCTATCGGGCAGACCCCCCAGATTGCCGCTCCGGGCGGCTACAACACCATGTTTGGTCTGTGGAACGCCGCACCTGGCGTAAGCCGAGGTACCCCAATTCCGCTAGGCGGGCCGGGGACGGCGCAGGGCGGTTGCGGTGATCTCGCTGGAACTGCTTCTCTTCTGCCCGGGGCTCCACTGTTTGGGAGCGCGATTCCGTGCGCCAACAGCTTCCAATCAGCAGTCGGTGCGCTAACCCATGAGTTCCTGTTGGCGGGCAGATTTGACTTCAACATCACTAACAATGACAAGTTTTTCATCCGCTTGCAGGAAGACAAGGGGTTGCAGGCAACTTACATCGATCCCATTAGTCCGCTGTTCAACTCTACCAGCGACCAGCCTGAATACCAGACTCAAGCCAGCTGGAACCACAGTTTTGGCACGAAAGCAGTGAACAATCTGGTAGCGTCCGCTACTTACTACAGCGCGATTTTCAACACCACCAATCGCTCAGCCTCGCTCGCCGCGTATCCCACAAACCTGTTAGTGGCGGACGGAACATTCAGTAACAGCGCGTCCGGCCTTGCGTTGGGCGGTGAAAATTTTGCCTTCCCGCAGGGGCGCAACGTCACCCAGTACCAATTCGTCGATGATTTCTCCTACAGTCTAGGCAGCAAACATACTCTGAAGTTAGGAGAGAATTTTCACCGTTACCTCGTCGGAGACCACGACTTTGGTGACCGAGCGATCGGCCTGCTGATTCCTTTCGACATTACCTCTTTTTACAATGGCGGAACGACGGGTACCGAGTTGCAACAGAATTTCGCAACCCAGTCGGCAGTTCCCGTCGCAATTTACGGGTTAGGGTGGTACGTACAGGATGAATGGCGCGCAACGCCAAGCCTTAAATTGACCTTGACCATGCGTTTCGACCATCCCTCAAATCCGGTCTGCCAGATCAACTGCTTTGCCCGGTTGGCGTCAGACTTCTCCACTCTGGATCACGATGCCACGATCCCCTACAACCAGGCGATTGTGACCGGTCAGCGTGCGGCTGCGACTTCGTTTTCATCAGTTCTCTACCAGCCGCGCTTCGGTTTTGCCTGGACTCCGCCCGGCTTGAAGAGTACGGTGCTCCGGGGCGGCTTTGGGCTGTTCGCCGATACCTTCCCTGGCCAGGTTGCTGACAACCTCGCTACCAACCCTCCTGGTTTCAACAGTTTCGCAATTGTGGGCGCCGGTGCCACCGGTGCTCTGACCCCGGGCGTACCCGGCAGCATCTTCACCACGATGGCCCAAACCAATGCGGCGTTCACCCAAATCTTCGCCAGCGGTGGAACAGTGGCTGACCTCGTGAACGGCGGCTTCTCACTGCCAAACGTCAATAGCGCCAATACCGTTAAGGTGCCGATGTACGAAGAGTGGAATCTCATGATCCAGCAAGGGATCGGCGCAAACACGTCGTTCTCCCTCGGCTACACGGGAAACCACGGCTACCATGAAACTGTGCAGAACGAAGCGGTCAACGGCTACTGTCCGCCCTCAGTTTGCGCAACAGGTTTCGCTGGACTCCCATCTACCCCGATTGATCCGCGGTTCAATGACGTTAATCAAATCCAGTCCATCGCAGTTTCCAACTACAACGGGCTGTCGGCCGCGGTGCAGCATAATTTCACTGCTGGTCTGCAGTTGCAGGGCAGCTTCACTTGGAGTCACGCGCTGGATGAAATCTCCAACGGCGGCTTCAACCCCTTCAACTTCGGAACCAATGAAAGCATCTACAACCCGAACGAACCCAATAACATCCGAAGCATGTATGGCAACGCTGACTACGACACCCGAAAATACTTCAGCCTGAGCTATGTGTACCAAGTGCCTTACCGCTTCGGGCCTAAACCGCTGACCCAAGGCTGGCAACTCTCGGGTACATTCTTTGCTCGTAGCGGTCTGCCGTTCACCGTTACGGACAATGCCTCTGCCAGCAACGTTTTGAGCGGATTCGGCTACGGCGGAAACCAGGTTATGATCGCCGGCTACAACGGTGCGCCACAGGGAGGTTGCGGTGTTGGAGCCGCTTCTGCCACCAATGGCGGCGCAAAACAGACGTGCTTGAACCCAGCTGACTTTTCACCCATCATCTTGGGCTCATCTGCCACCCCCAACGCTCCCATATTTGGCTTCGGCGATCAGCACCGGAACCAGTTCTTCGGCCCTGGCTACTTCAACACGGATTTCACTGTGATGAAGTTCACCAGCATTCCCCACTGGGAGAGCGCAAAGCTCGGTATTGGTGCCCAGTTCTTTAACATCCTCAACCACCCCAACTTCGACCAGCCGGTTCGCGACATTTCCAATGGCTCGGGCCAGTTCGGTCAGATCTTGCGGATGGTCAACACCCCAACCAGCATTCTGGGATCGTTCCTCGGCGGCGACGCGGCCCCGCGTTTGATCCAGTTAACGGCGAAGATTAACTTCTAAGCCAACCATGATTTATCGAGGCGGTCTCGAAAGAGACCGCCTTTTTTATGCTCTACACCTACGCGCCTTTCGTTTTGAATTCCGCTTGGATTAGAATGTCCCTTATCGGGAGGACTCACATGCGAACTGTAATGATCCGCTTCTTCGTACTGTTCTTTACCGTTGCGCTCGCAATGGCTGCTTTCGCCGACGATCAGGAGAAAGCAACTAAAGAAATAAAGAAAATCACTTCCATCTCGGTAGACTCCAACATGCGTGCCATTGTCAATCGCACCATGGCGGACATGCTGAAGGCCAAACGGCTCGACCTGGTGAAAGAACGCCAGGATACGAACCTGAATTACGGGGACTTGTTCCTGGCGCAACAATTGGCTGCCAGCGGGGTCAAGATGGAAGACATCGCGGCGCAGCTTAAATCTGGCAAGAGCGTGCTGGACATCGCCAATGCCAACCACGCGAATTGGAAACAAATCAATTCCGACGCCAAAAAACTTAACAAGAAAATCGATGACAACATCGAAAAATACTTCAGCGATACCAAGAGACAAACGGCGCTCAACATGGCCGACGACTACGATGCGAAGGCGGACAAAGTTCCCGCCGACTCCAACATTACCAAGGATGAGTACGCCGAGGCCCAGACCCGCTACACCCGCCTGCACGACGCTGCCGGTGCAGCATTGCCCACTGGAGATGCCAACACCATGAATCAGGGGGGCGTTAATGCTGCTGGCGCGCCGGCTCCGGTCGCCGCTGGTGGCAAACACTAGCAGCGTGCGTGCTCTTTCGGATTGCACTCGCATTTAGAATGCGCTTAAAGGGAGGACTCCCATGAAAGCAGCATCCATGCGCCTCTTCGTCCTTTTTTGTACCGTAGCGCTTGCCCTGGTCGCTTTGGCCGACGATCAGGAGAAAGCAACCAAGGAAATCAAGAGAATCACGTCCATTTCCGTGGATTCAAACATGCGGAGCATCGTCAATCGCACCATCGCGGATATGCTGAAGGCCAACCGCATGGACTTGGTGAAAGAGCAGGAAGTGAATCTGAATTATGGAGACTTGTTTCTGGCTCAGCAATTGGCAGCCAGCGGGGTCAAGACGGAAGACCTCGCGGCACAGCTTAAGGCTGGCAAAACGATTTTCGACATCGCCAACGCCAACCACGCAAATTGGAAAGAAATCAATTCCGGGGCCAAGAATCTCAACAAGAAGATCGACGACAACATCGACAAGTATTTTAGGGATACCAAAAAGCAAACTGCGCTCAATCAGGCCGATGGCTACGATGCCAAAGCGGACAAAGTTCCTGCCGACTCGAACATAAGCAAAGACGAGTACGCGGCCGCGCAGAAGCGGTACCAGCAACTGCACGACCTAACCACAGCGCAGCTTCCGACAGGCGACGCGAACACGAGAAATAACACGTACGGCATGGCGGCGCCTCCGGTTCCGCAGTGAGTTGGAGTCGAACTGCTGAATTGTCAACGGACTTAGCAAAGCAGGAGCCATTTGTTCTTTTCCTGACCCTTGTTTCGGTGTAACATCTTCCCAGTGTTTTGTCCTGCCTTTTTAGCCCGGCACATTGGGAGGGACAACATGATCCGCCATTGTTCTCGACCTGCCCTGCTTGTACTCCTTCTGTGTCTGCCACTTTCCCGGTCCGCGGCCCAACACCAGGCCGGCAATGTCCACGTGTATGTCACTTATCCCGATGACGGCGCTGTCACCATGCAAGTAAAGGTTGGGCTCATCAGCGGAACCAGCGGCGCTCAGGTCGAGGAACTCTTTACCAATGATCGCGGCGAGGCAACCTTCCTGAACGTGGCCCTGGGTAACTATCACGTATCGGTCAGTGGACAAGGTATTCGGGCCACACAGAGCGACGGCTTCGAGGTCGACGAGCGCAAAAGTACTCAGTCTGTTTTGGTCAGAGTACAACGAGCTACGGAAAATGGTGAGGCGAACCCCACCAAGACCAGCGGCGCTACCATTTCGGCCGGCGATCTAAAAATACCCGAGAAAGCCAGCAAAGAGTTTGACAAAGCCACCAAGTTGATCGCGAAGCAGGAGTGGCAAGCAGCCATCGACCAACTGAATAAAGCTGTGGCTCTTTATCCGGACTATGCCGAAGCCTACAACAACCTGGGCGTGATGTACGCGCGTTTGGGAGATCCCAATAAGGAGCGGGAAGCTCTGCAGAAAGCCGTTGCCGCGGATGCCCACTTTTGCCCAGCCCTTGTAAACCTGGCCCGGCTGGAGATGAAGGAGCAAAACTACGCTGCTGCCGAAGTCCACTTGAGCCAGGCGACTGCGGCTGATCCAAGCGACACGCGTGCTTTGGTCCTGCTCGCCCAAGTGCAACTTCTGGACCGCCACTACGAGGACGCCATAGCCAGCGCCGACAAAGTCCATGCCATGTCCCACGGCCCTTATGCCGTAGTTCACTACGTCGCCGCCCGCGCCTGTGAAAGGCTCAACCGGCTTCCGGACGCAGTCAGCGAATTTATCCTCTTCTTAGCCGAAGAACCCGCAGGAGACCGCGCCAACGCCGCCCGCCAGGAAATGGCCGCCATTCAAAAGCAACTGCAATAGGTAAGAGAAGTCGCGCTCGACCACACCCGCAGAATCAAGTACGATCGCCGCAAAGACAGCCGCGGAGCGGCGTAAGAATGCAGCCCACGGCGCAAGCCGTGGGGAAGAATGCCGAGAATTATCCTAGCCCCAGAGGGGCGAAAGACTCCTTGGAAACGATCTGGACAATCCCCTTTTCTATCAGCGAAACCTTTCGTTTCGAGGCCAAAACAAAACGCCATCCGGTTTTTGCCGGATGGCGTAGCAATCTCACGAACCTTCGCTAGTCTGCGGCAGCATGCGCCTTGACTGGCGCTCTCTCCGTCCCAATGCGCATCCCATAGAACGAGCGATAAACAAAGAAGAACGAAATCAAAAAGAACACAACCGCCAGAAGATTGGTCAACCCGGGATTGGTTTCCGTCAGCTTCACCGCCAACTCCACCGCCAGCAATCCGAACAGCGTAGTGAACTTGATCACCGGATTCAAAGCCACCGACGACGTATCTTTAAACGGATCGCCCACCGTATCTCCCACCACGGTGGCATCGTGCAGCGGCGTACCTTTCTGTTTGTATTCCACCTCGACAATTTTCTTGGCGTTGTCCCAAGCCGCGCCAGCGTTCGCCATGAAGATCGCTTGATACAAGCCAAATATCGCGATCGATATCAAGTATCCAATAAACAAGAATGGCTCGATGAAAGCGAAGCACAGAGTAGCGAAAAACACCGCAATGAAGATGTTGAGCATCCCCTTCTGGGCATACTTGGTGCAAATCTCCACCACTTTTTTGCTGTCGGCCACCGAAGCCTTCGCGGCCCCTTCCAGCTTGATGTTCGCCTTGATGAACTCCACTGCCCGGTACGCACCAGTGCTCACCGCCTGCGTAGACGCGCCCGTAAACCAGTAAATAATCGCACCGCCGCTGATCAGCCCCAGC
The DNA here is from genome assembly GCA_035601995.1 of Terriglobales bacterium. Lineage (GTDB taxonomy): Bacteria > Acidobacteriota > Terriglobia > Terriglobales > Acidobacteriaceae > JABDBE01. The sequence continues at coordinate 43,027 of DATNNE010000148.1, read as the reverse complement.
AAAAACGGAGCATGCAGCAACGACAATTTCTCCACGTTCTGCGTCAACCCATTGGTCAACGCCATAATGATGGAGAAAGTCATCGTCGTCGCCCCCACCACAGCCGTTCCGATCAGCACCGGCTTCGCAGTCGCCTTGAAAGTATTTCCCGCGCCGTCGTTCTCTTCCAACAAATGCTTCGCCCGCTCAAAGTTCACATCGAAGTTGTAATCCTTTTTGAGCTCGCCAGCGATGTTGGGCACCTGCTCGATCAGTGAAAGCTCATACACCGACTGCGCATTGTCCGTCACGGGACCATAAGAATCCACCGCAATCGTCACCGGACCCATTCCCAGGAAGCCGAAGGCCACCAACCCAAAAGCAAACACCGGAGCCGCCGCCAAGTGCATGCTCGCCGCCGCGCCCAACCCCAGCGTGCTCATGTAATAACCAATCGACATCAAAGCCACCATCGACAATCCCAAGTAGTAACCCGAGAAGTTTCCCGCCACAAAGCCAGCCAGAATTCCAAGCGATGCTCCGCCTTCCTCGGCCGAAGCCACCACCTCCCGCACGTGCCGCGATTCGGTCGAGGTAAACACTTTCACCAGCTCAGGGATGAGTGCCCCAGCCAATGTACCGCAGGAAATAATCGTGGCCAGCTTCCACCACTGCGTCGTATCGCCGCCGATCTCGGGAACAATGACCGATGAAACAATGTAAGTCAGAATGATCGAAACCACCGAAGTGACCCATACCAGTGACGTCAACGGAGCTTCGAAGTTCATCACATCCGCATCGGCAAATCGTGCCCGGGCCACCGCACTATTCAGGAAGTATGCGCCCGCGCTCGAAACCAGCATCATGATGCGCATCACGAAAATCCAAACCAGCAACTGCACCTGCACCGTCGGATTCTTCACCCCGAGCAGAATAAAAGTAATCAGGGCCACGCCAGTCACGCCATAGGTTTCGAATCCGTCCGCCGAAGGCCCAACCGAATCGCCCGCGTTGTCCCCAGTACAATCCGCAATCACGCCCGGATTCCGCGCGTCATCCTCCTTAATCTTGAAAACGATCTTCATCAGATCCGACCCAATATCCGCGATCTTGGTGAAGATGCCGCCCGCAATCCTCAGCGCCGCCGCTCCCAGCGATTCTCCAATCGCGAACCCAATAAAGCACGGCCCCGCGTAATCTCCCGGAACAAAAAGCAAAATAAACAGCATGAGCAGCAACTCAACGCTGATCAGCATCATTCCGATACTCATCCCCGCCTGCAGCGGAATCGCGTAAATCGGATAAGGCTTCCCCCGCAACCCCGCGAACGCCGTCCGCGAGTTGGCAAAAGTATTTACCCGAATCCCAAACCAAGCCACGCCAAAACTGCCCGCAATCCCCACCAGGCTGAACCCCAGAATAATCGGCAGCGTGGTCATGACCGGCTTTCCCGGCACCGGCGCAAGCACGCCAAAGTAAAGAATGATCACTACCGCGATGAACACCCAAAGCAGCAGCAAAAACTTGCCTTGCGTAATCAGATAAGTCTTGCAAGTCTCGTAAATCAGCTCGGAGATCTCCAGCATCGCCCGATGCACCGGAAGTTTCTTGAGCCGCATATAAATCGCCAGCCCAAAACCCAGCCCCGCGATGCAGAACAGAATTCCGACCATCAGCAACTTGTGGCCATCAATGCCAAGAAACGAAACCGAGGAAAGGTCCGGCAGTTTCAAGCTAGCCTCGCCGCCCGTGTCCGGAGCCGGTTGGGCCAACGCCGCGGACGCCCCCAGAGTCACCAAGGCGAGTACAGCAACCGCTCGCCCCTGGGCGAAGCGGCATACGCGGGACGCAAGATTAGCGAGGGTGCGCATAGCAAATCCTCCACTCATGAAGATCTATATAAGGATGACCACGGGTTCAGGTTACCTCGACCCGGCGCACCGTCCCCCAGCCTCTCTCAAAAGAGCGCCGGGAGCGAATGGCCGGAGTTCCGAACACGCTTCCACTGCAAGACTTGAACAGGGATGCTGAGCTTGGCCGCGTCGGAGTTGTCGTGTTCCGGGCAGAGAACTGCGTCCTCCCCAAAGCCCATGACACAGGACCAAGTTTTATAACATGTTAGAGACAACAGGTCAAACAGACAAAACCCGTGTGAATACGGGCGGCGCGCGCCCGTCCGATTCAGCTCGAGCCCAGCCTTTACTCCGCTCTCATCAATTTCCAAGCCTCTCGATAACTCTCCCAGCGGGCGCACTTGCACTTTATATCCGGATAGAACCGCAGATTCTTTTCCAGTGCGATCGCCTGAATGGGCAGCACATAACTAACATCCAGTGGCGCAATCCACACCACCAGAACATCGATATCGTCCGCCGTATATACGCTCTTGCCCTTGCCATAAACTCCGTAAATCGGCTGCACTTCATACCCCCGCGCATGAATGACCGAGGTGCTCTTAAGCTGCACCCGCCACAACCGTCCGCCAGAATCCAGAACGAAGTCATAACGTTCGCTGTCGCCCCAGGGCCTCAACACGCGAAACCCCAGGCTCTGCGCCTTCAAAAGAAACGCCGCTTCCGCCAACTCCCCCGTACGCTTCGGATTCCGCCTCCGCGGCTTCCGCACCGCATCCTCGCGCAACCCAGTCAACACCGGCAACACTATCGACACCGCCATATAAGCTCCCCACTCCTTTTTACTTTTGTCATTCCGAAACGGCTCTACCCGTTCCCCATTGTCATTCCGAGACGGCGTGAGCCGTCGAGGAATCTGCTTCTTCCCTCCATCGCTAAACGCAACTCAAGACAAAGACCCCCACCCGCTGGTCCCAGGATCAGCAGCTATGAGCCATCATCACAGTTTTTCCGGTAGCTATAGAGTAACACAGGCCAGACTTGAATCGACAGCAAAATCCGCCCGATGATTGTCATCCTGAGGAAGCGGAGTCGCTCGGCCACGAGCGACTCCCAGCGAAAAACCTCTGCAACTTTCCAGTACGATCAGATCGCCGGGTGCCCCATCCTTTGCGTTCTGTGCAAAGGGTGGGAAACGTGAATCTCGCGGCGAAGAACCGCCACACTCACTTAACCGCAGCCACCAACTGAGAACCGAGAACCACGAACCGAGAACCGATCCCCCACATTCCTGTCATCCGAGGAAGCGGAGTCGTTCGCACCACGAACGACTCCCAACGAAGGATCTCTGCATTTTCCAAACCAACAATCAAATCAAAGATCCACATTGCAAGAACAACCAAAAACCCCGGGTGCCCCATTCTTTGCGTTCTGTGCAAAGGGTGGGAGACCTGAATCTCAAACCGAAGAACCGCCATACCCACTCAACCGAGAACCACCAACCGAGAACCACCAACCGAGAACCACCAACCGAGAACCACCAACCGAGAACCACCAACCGAGAGCTGATCTTCTTCGAGAACTGCTCCGAAGCATCGCCACAATCCAGCCTCGGAGGGGCGGCATAAACTAGCCCAGGGCGCAAGCCCTGGGTAAGCCAAAAACCAGACCGAGGCCCCGCAGGGAATCACGATCTCTCCCGTGTGATTGTCATCCTGAAAAAGGGGATCGCTCGCGCACGAGCGACTCCCAACGAAGGATCTCTGCATTTTCTAGTACGATCAGACCGGAAGGATCAACCGCGTTTGAAAAACTCAATTACCAAAAACCCCGGGTGCCCCATCCTTTGCGTTCTGTGCAAAGGGTGGGAAACGTGAATCTCGCGGCGAAGAACCGCCACACCCACCCAACCAAAGCCACCAACTGAGAACCGAGAACCACGAACCGAGAACTGATCCTTCACGAAAACCGCTCCCCAAAGCATCGCCACAATCCAGCCCCGGAGGGGCGGCATAAACTAGCCCAGGGCGCAAGCCCTGGGTAAGCCCTACACCAGACTGAGGCCCCGCAGGGAATCACGATCTCCCCCGGTCAATTGTGCCGTGGCAAGCTAGAAACCATGATCACCGTGTTTTCGTAAATTGACTTGCCAGCGATCTTCCGGTCGTACAAAGTTCGTCACGGGTAGCCCTTACGCGGTGCAGTTATAATTACTTTCCGCAGAGAGCATCGGCAATTGTTTCCCCGCTGGACAATTCTGTTGATCGAAGGTGGTTAACGTGGCTAATAAGTTTTACGCAGTGAGATTTCTGGGTGTGCTTGGATTGGTGGCTCTGGCACAGGCGCAAACCTTCACGACACTTTATAACTTTTGCTCAGCGTCCGGTTGCACTGATGGATACCAGTCCTACGCGGGCGTGGTCCGGGACCCAACGGGCAACATATATGGCACTACCTACTCAGGCGGCATCTCGGGTATGGGCGTAGTTTACGAAGTGAGCAATGCCGGAGTTGAAACGGTGCTGCACAGCTTCTCTGGGGCGCCTTCGGACGGTGCATACCCCGAGGCGCCCTTGATTCGTGACAGTGCTGGCAATCTATATGGGACCACGGTCTCTGGAGGCGCCGGCGGCGGTCAGGGTGGTGGTGGCACAGTGTTTAAGATTGATACTGCTGGAAAAGAGACGCTGCTGCACAACTTCACAGGGAACGGGTCAGACGGTTGCGAACCGTTGCAAGGGTTGGTGCTGGACAAAGCCGGGACCCTGTACGGCACTACCTCTTACTGCGGCGCTTATGGCGCAGGCACGATATTCAAGCTCGACAAGTCGGACAACGAGACCGTTCTGCATAGCTTCGAGGGCGGATCGTCAGACGGGGGCAACCCCGAATATGGGCATCTGATTTTGGACACGGCTGGCAACCTCTACGGCGTGGCATTAGGGGGTGGCTCAAACGGTCAAGGCGTGGTCTACAAACTCAATATAAGGAGCGGATCGTTTGCAGTGCTGCACAGCTTTGGCGGTGGCACAGACGGCTGCTGGCCCTACGGGTCCGTGACCCGGGACAAGGCGGGAAATCTCTATGGGATTACTTGGGCCTGTGGTTCCAGTTCCAACTACGAGGGGACAATATGGAAGGTGAGCACGAGTGGCCAAGAGACCATCCTGCACAATTTTTCGTATAGCTTTTCAGACGGCTGCTATCCGTATGCGGGTGTGACTCTGGACTCGAAGGGTAATCTGTATGGGGTCACCTCGGGCTGCGGCGCCAACAATTGGGGAGCGCTGTACAAGTTAAGCGCGACCGGCAGGTTTGTTCTGCTGCACAGTTTTGACTATTGGATAGGCGCCGACCCTATAGGCGAGGTATTGCGCACCACCACAGGCACACTATTCGGCACCTCATTCGAGGGCGGCGCCAACGCGGGCGCATGCGATCAGCAATACGGCTGCGGGACGGTGTGGTCGTACGAGCCCAAAGCGATTGCCGACAGACCGGGACGACGCGACTGAGACACCAGCTGCGATAAATTTCCATTACACTCATTGAGTTTTTTTGCTTGGGCTGAGAAACACCCCGTGGGTAGCGCGAATCTCGCGCAAACCCGCGATCCTACTCCCCCACCCCCAACTGCCAAAACAAAAACGAATAAACATCCGTCAACTCTTCGATCTGCTTGGTAATCGGTTTCCCCACCCCATGTCCAGCCTTGGGCTCGATCCGCAACAGTATCGGACGCTCCCGGCTCTGCCCATTCGCCGCCTCGGCCTGCATCAGCGCCGCCATCTTCTTGGCATGCATCGGATCAACCCGCGTATCGCTCTCCGCCGTCATAAAAAGAATCGCCGGATATTCCACTCCCACCTTCACATGCTGATAAGGCGAGTAAGCAAAAATAAAATCGAACTGCTTCGGATCCTCCGCTGATCCGTACTCCGGAATCCAAAGCTTGGCAATTTGAAAATGCTGGTAACGCAGCATGTCGAGCAACGGCACCGCGCAGACCACAGCCCGAAACAGATCGGGACGCTGCGTCAGCGCCACGCCCACCAGCAACCCGCCATTTGATCCCCCGCGAATCGCCAGATGTTCTTTATCCGTATATTTCTGCGCAATCAAATACTCAGCCGCCGAAATAAAGTCGTCAAACACATTTTGCTTTTTGTCCAACATGCCGGCTCGATGCCACTCTTCTCCGAACTCAGAACCGCCGCGCAGATTGGCCACGGCGAAAACTCCGCCACGCTCAAGCCAAAGAAAGCGATCACCCGCAAAGCTCGGAGTCAGGCTGATGTTGAATCCACCATAGCCCGTCAGCAACGTCGGATTCTTGCCGTTCAGCACCAGACCCTTCTTGTAAAAAACAAACATCGGAACCTTGGTCCCATCCTTCGACGAAAACCAGACCTGATCGACCTGATAAGCCGAAGGATCAATCGAAGGCGCGTCCACTCTGGCCCAAAGCTCAGGCTCCGTGTTCTCCCTGAAATCGATGCGATAAATGCTGGGCGGAACCGTGAACGACTGGAATCCGAAAAAGGCTTCGTCGCTGTTCCACTGTCCCCCGATTCCCGCAATCGAACCCAGCCCCGGCAGCTTCACAGCCGATAACAAGCGCCCATCCGTCGAGAAAATCTTCAGCAGGGAAGTGGCGTTTTTCTCATAAAAAGCAAAAATGTTCCCGTGGATGATCAGGACATTCTTCAGCACCGCATCAGATTCCGGAATGACTTCGCGCCAACCCTCTCGCCCCGGCTTCTCCGCATCCACCCGGAACACACGATAGTGCGGCGCATCCTCGTTGGTGAAAATGTAAAGCTGACGTTTGAGAATTTCCCCGGTATAGTTGAAATCTTTTCCGCTGGTAACCTCGACCGGCGGCGTCTTCGCGCGCAAGTCCTGCAAGAACATCTCACTCTTCGTGTAGCCCTCAAATACGCTAATCAGCAACCATCTGTCTTCGTCGTCGGCCAGCTGCGCCACCGGCACATCCTGCGCTTTGAGGTGATCGCCATAAATCAAAGGGTCCTTTCCCGGATCGCTACCCAGCGCGTGGTAGAAAATCTTGACGTGATAAACCTCTTCCCCGGTGGGCACATCGCCTTTCTTCGGAGTGCGTCCATAATAAAATCCCGAATCATCTTTTTTCCACGCCACGTTGGCGTGACGCGCCCGATCGATCGTATCCGGCAACAACTTCCCGCTCGAGGTCTCAACGATTCGCAGCGTGCTCTCTTCCGACCCTCCGGATGAAGTGCCGTAGGCAACATATTTTCCGTCATCCGTAGGAGCCCACCAGTCCAGCGCAACCGTACCGTCCGTAGACATCTGATTTGGATCTACGAGAGTCCGGTCTTTCCCGTGAACACCCTCACGCACCAGAAGCACAGCCTGGTTCTGCTTCCCGTCGCGCCGAACATAGAAGTAATATTTCCCCCCGACTTGAGGCGTGCCAATGATGCCGATGGAAAGCAGTTCCGTAAGTTCCTGATTGATCCGGCTCCGCCCCGGCAAAGGATCAAGAATGCCGCGAGTATAAGCCAGTTCCGCCCGAACAAATTCCTGCGTCTCCGCACTATCCGCGTCTTCCAACCACCGGTAAGAATCGGAAATCGTATGCCCGTTGACGGTGTCCTCCACAACGACAACCTTAGCCTTCGGAGGTGCGACCGGCGTAGCCGAAGCCCCATCCGCTGCCAACACAACCCCCGCAAACAAAAAGAAACCAAACAGAGCAAGAATCCAAAACAAAACGCGACCTCCCACCATGAACATGATCAAGAACTCCCGCAGCCGCACCGGCATAACAAGTATAAAGATTTCAAAACCCGAAAGCCGCCGCCCCGAAAAGAAGAGCCCCCGCAAACACAGGCCGAAGCAAAACACAGGCCGAAGCAAAATGCAGGCCGCCGCAAAGTTGCGCGCTGTCGCGCGCAACTTTGAAATCCCCACACCCCCCGCCAATGATATTATGGATAACGACGAAAGAGGCCGCGCCCTTCGGGCGCGCCCCAAAACACTCCTCAGTAGCTCAATGGCAGAGCATCCGGCTGTTAACCGGAGGGTTGTAGGTTCGAGTCCTACCTGAGGAGCCATTTATTTCTAGAGTTAGTTGACCTTCTCGCTGTTGGTCTCCCCAGTATCTGGGGGATTTACCGGGGACCGCTCCTGAATTCCGGGCCTGCTGATACTCTCGACTGCGCTACGAAGGTCCTCGAGGGTGTGGTGTCGAATAGTTCTCAAGAAACGGAAATCAGCTGAGCCCGGTTGTCATCAGCCCCTGAGGTGAGAGGAAGAAACTAGAGACCGTTACGCCCCATTCCATGGGCGCGGACGCCAGAGCCTGCCGATGATCCAAGCTTGCGCCGTGGGCTTCGTTTCCCCAAGCGTTTAGTCTCGGCCAGGGCGAAGGACAAACATCTAAACAAGCGTATACTAACGCTTCTTCTGAACGATCGCTCGGGGCAAATTTTGCGGAGATGAAAAAAAGCTGTGCCTAAATCGCATCGTTTTCTTGTCGTCATTGGATGCTTGGTAGGAATGAACCTGGCAACAGCGGCTCAGACTGCGCGAACCGCACCTCCTGCCGCCGTCCCGGCGTCTGTGGTTCACGCTTCCGAGGCCGAGGGCCTCTACAATCCAATCGCTGATCCGAAAGCGATCGTCGAGTTCGGCAACGCACGCTTCACCGTGCTGACGCCACAACTCATCCGGATGGAGTGGTCCACCAACGGAAAATTCGAAGATCGCGCTTCCTTGGTCTTCCTCAATCGGCGTCTGCCGGTGCCGAAGTTCGAAAAATCTTCAACCGACGGTCCTAACAAGCTGACGATCGTGACGGATGCGCTGAAGCTGACCTATACGCCAATGCCCGATGGGAAACCGCTTCCACCGGGCGGTTCCGGTTTCACCGCCGAAACTCTGGAAGTCAGCCTCACCATGGGGAAAAAACAAGTTACATGGCATCCCGGCCAGGCCGACCCCGACAACTTGCTGGGCACGGCCCACAGCCTTGATGGCGCTCGCGGCAGCCAGATGCGCGAGCCTATGGAGCCCGGCCTTGTCTCCCGCTCCGGCTGGGCCCTAGTCGACGACACCACGCGCCCGCTCTTCGATTCCACCGACTTCAGCTTCCGCGATGGGGAGAAAAGCCCCTGGCCATGGGCCGTCGAGCGCCCCACCAACGAAAAACCCGGCTCCTATACCGACTGGTACTTCTTCGGCTACGGCCACGACTACCGCAAGGCGCTGGGCGACTACATCCGCGTCGCCGGCCGCATCCCGCTGCCGCCCCGCTACGCCTTCGGCGCGTGGTGGTCTCGCTACTGGGATTACTCGGACCAGGAACTCGACGAACTCGTCAAGGGATTCCACGAGAGTAGCGTCCCCCTCGACGTCATCGACCTGGACACGGCCTGGCATCTCAGCGAACCCCAACTCAAGCCGCTGGGCGAGGTGGACCAATCGGGGCAGACCGGTGACCCCATCGGCTGGACCGGGTATACCTGGAACAATTACTTGTTTCCCGACCCCGATCAATTCCTGAAGCATCTGCATGAACAAGGACTGAAGGCCACGCTGATAGTGCATGCGGCGGCCGGGGTTGAACCGTGGGAAAAGGCTTATCCGGAGATGGCGCGTGCCATGGGCATTGATCCCGCAACCCGCAAATACATTCCCTTCAATCTGACCGACAAGAAATTCGCCGTGAATTACATGAATCTAGTCCTCCACCCCCTCGAAAAGCAGGGCATCGAGTTCTGGTGGCTGGACTGGTGGTGGCGCGACTGGCAGCCCAATCAGCCTACCTCCGTGCCCGACGTGATGCCGACTTGGTGGCTGAACTATGTCTACTTCACCGACCAGCAGCGCGAGGGCAAACGCCCGATGCTGCTGCATCGTTGGGGCGGGCTCGGCAACCACCGTTACCAGATCGCCTTCTCCGGCGACACCACCTCTTCATGGGAGCAACTCGGTTTCCAGTTCTGGTTTACGGCCACAGCGGCCAACGTTGGGTACGCCTATTGGAGCCACGACATCGGCGGTCACCTTCCCGGAGTGGTCGATCCCGAGCTCTACACCCGCTGGGTCCAGTTCGGCGGATTCAGTCCCATCCTTCGCACCCACACCACCAAGAACCCCGATGCCGAGCGCCGCCCCTGGGCCTACCCGGAGCCCTACTCCGATATTCTCCGATCCGCCTACCAGCTTCGTTACGCCCTCGAGCCCTACACCTACACCGAAGCCCGGAAAACCTTCGACACTGGCATCGCCTTCTTCCGCCCGCTCTACTACGACTGGCCCGACGCCGATGCGGCCTACAGTAGCAAAGGCGAATATGTTTTCGGCGATCAAATGCTGGCTGCGCCCGTAGCCGCCGCCTCCGACAAGATCACCGGCCTCTCTGCCGAAAATGTCTGGCTACCCAAGGGCGAATGGATCGAGTGGCCAACCGGCAAACACTTCGCGGTCGCGGACGAAGCCGGCAGCAGCTTCTCCCGCAACTTTTCGGTTGACCAGGTTCCGGTTTATCTCCGCGCGGGTGCCATCGTCCCCATGCAACCGCCCATGCGCTACACCGGAGAAAAGCCCGTCGACCCGCTCATCGTGAATGTATGGCCGCTCCAGCCCGGGTCCAGCTCCAGCTATTCCGTCTACGAGGACTCGGGTGTAGCCGTTGAATACCAGCGAGGCGCCTTCACCCGCACACCCGTCAAGGCCACTCAGTCAGGCGATACGCTCCGTGTTGAGATCGGTCCCGTCCAAGGCAGTTTCCGCGGTATGCTGCTGGCGCGCGCCTATGAGCTGCGCCTGCCAGCGGATTGGCCGCCCGCCGCAATCACGGTGAATGGAGCAGTGGTGAAACGCGCTGCCTCACCCGGCGAGAGAGGCTGGTCTTTTATCGGTAACACCTTGACCACGATCATCCCGGTGCCATCGGAAAACGTCGGCGCGAAAGTCACTATCGAAGTTCGCCGCGCCGCCGGCCTCACCGCGCGCCGCAGCGAACTCGATGGTTTCACCGGCCGCATGACCCGCTTGCGCGCGGCCTACGACGCACTCCAGCAGACCTCGCCTGTCTCCGCTTCGCCCGATCTGCTCGTCGACGCCATGCAATCCGGCAACCGGCTCGGATACCACCCCGAGCGCGCTGTAGAAGAGATCGAGCACTTCCACGAGGTCCTGCCCAAAGCGCAGGCTGCCGTCGCTGCTTTGGACGAGTCTTTCAACAAGAGCCTCGCCGACCTGGTTGAACGCCACTCCGCCACCATGTCCCCCGCCGAGCTGGAAGCCCAGAAGCAGCGCCGGCTCGACCTTTTTCACCGTGCCCAGAAACTGGTTGTCGAAGCACAGAACTGAGAGCTTCATAAATCTCCGACTCAATGGGACGGGCGGAGAATGCCACGCTAAGCATTCCGTCTTGATTCTCCCGCCGCGCGCGGACGGGAACCGGTGTTCAGCGTTTCCCTGCGCAACTCACGGTGACTGGTCGATGGCGCCTTCTGCGATTCAGGTCGTGAAAGGCAAACCGGAATCTACACCGGGGGAGAATACCGGGGACCTTGGGCAGAAATTAGCAGCAACGAACAGTGATCTGACGCGAACCGAAATAACGACAAAGCACTGATTCATGGGCCTCAGCCACAATTGCCAGTAATTGAGAGAAATGGCTTCCTTTCTACTGTTAACCGGAGGGTTGTAGGTTCGAGTCCTACCTGAGGAGCCATTTCTTTCCGGACACTTACTGAATAATTGCATTTTCTTCCTCCCGCGGCTTTGGGGACCTTTTTAGGGACTCGGCCGGAATTCTCGCTGCGCCCAGAACGTCAGCGGCATCGCGAAGAGCCTTGCTTCCAGTGTGCCCGTAACGCTCCGCCATACGGATCGCGGTCGCAGGGGACCATCCCATCATGATCCCCACGACTGGACAGGGAACAACCACCTTCCAGCAAGCGAGTAATCCGCTTCCTTCGCACTTTGGCGGCAAATGCCGTTTTGCCAATCCGCGCGAGATCCCTCACGGCCTTGCGGCCGCTCAGGATGACGTCAAAGGCTTGCGGGTACACAAGCGTGGACGCTCGCGTTTACATTCGGTGCGAAAAAAGGGCGGACAGGAGTCGTCCGCCCTACATGGTCTTCGTTGGCATTTTTATTGGCCGACTACGAACAAATGGCCGTCGTTTTGGCTGTAGACTTTGCCGTCCTCGCCGATGGAGAGCGGGGTGTAGGCTGCGCCTAAGGCTTCTTTCAGGAAGATTTTCTGGTGTGGTTTGGTGAAGACTCCTTCGTGTCCCTGCGGTAGCGAGTAGACGTGCCCGTCCTCGCTCGTGACATAGACCAATCCTTTGGAATCGATCACGGGTGCGTTCACGCACCACTCGTATCCGTTGGGGTGATTCTTGTCGATGGTCGTACTCTTGAAAGACCACTCGACATTCAGATTGGAGTCGAGTTGCGAGACGTAATAGGGGCCGGGCGGTACCGCAGTGCACACTGGGTTGTCGAAGGTGCAATAGGCGGGCGCGGAGTAGTGGTTGTCTTTGATGACGACGGAGAAGGTGCCGTCGTGGGTGTATACGCCGGGGGTGGAATCCCAACCGAAGGTATAGGCGTTGATGTAATTGCCACTGCTGTCGAAATGGAAGGCGTGACCGCGGCTGTAGTCGTAGTTGTCGGTTACACCATAAAGCACCGAACCGTCGGGAAGCACGGTGGGCGTTGCCGAGGACTCATCCTCGAGGTCGGCGGAGCCATTGGCGTTGGTGGTGGGATCGACGCCCGGAGTGGTGCCGTAGCGGCAGGAGTTGGGCTCGTTGTCAACGCCTTGCGCGGCGATGGGCAAGAGGTCGCCGCATCCATCGGTCAGCCGGTTTTGCAGGGTGGAATCCCACTTGGGGGTGAGATCCGGATTCACCGCGACCAAGTAAGCCACCATCATGTCGAAGTGGGCCACGCTTACGGTGTAGATCGTCCCATCGGGTGCGACCGCCGGGGCCACATTCATCGGGGGACGTTGCGAACCACACAGTTCGGTGGGAGGTTGAGAAGTTGGAGTGGGCGGCCAAGGCAGGGACGTGCCTCCATCGTCCAGGTTGTAGAACGTTCCTGGGCAATTTGTAGAATTACCGGGCGGCGCGTCGGGCACGAGCGTCTTGAAGGTGACGGTGGCGGCTTTGTCGTCGGGCGTAACTTTCACCAGCCAGGCATTGGCCACGTCGTTTTCGTTCCATGGGTTGCCGTCGAGGGTGTTGAGCTTGATGACGTTGTAGTAGAGGCGTCCCTGATCGTCGGCGGTGAGCGGGCCGGAGACGAAGGTGTTGGTGGCATCTTCAGATTTGCTGAACGGTTCTACGTGGGCAACGGCCTTGCCGGTGGTTTTGTCGACCTTCCAGATGGTGCCGGCGGCTCCGGGAACGTAGAGATATCCGTTGGCGAGCGCGGGATGAAAGACCGGTTCCCAGCCGATCAATCCAACGAATCCGAAACGAAGGTCGGTGACATTCGGCTCGGGCTTCCAGTCAGTCCAGAAGTTCCAAGCGGGGACGGCCTTGCCGTTCTTCCAATCGTAGCGAACGACATTCCATTCTATTTTGTTCCAGGCATTGGGTCCGCACTGCTGTCCGTAGATCCAGTAGCCGAGGGGTTTGCACGAGATGTATTTGCCGTCTTTTTTCACCATGTAGAAACTGTCGCCATCGACCAGAGTGGCCTGGTAATGCACGCTAAGAACAGCTTCTCCGAAGAGAAGTTTGTTTTCGGCCTTTTCCTGATTGACGAAGTCGTCATACACGATGTCGGCGAGTTTGGTATTCAGTGGTTGGCCGGGAACGTCGACCATCCCGGTATGTTGTGAGTTGCGGCCCCATTGGGACCAGAAAGCTTGCTCCTTATTGAAGCCGGTCAGGAGCACGAGGGATACTGCCAGAAGTGTGAGAGTAGCGGCCAGGTGAGAACGAGTCATACCATCCTCCGAAGTTGTTTAGCCTGGGGAGCGCCAGAAGCCAAGGTATTCTACCTCGGTTTTCGCGCGCCGGACACCGGATTCGGGGGGCTCGGTGGGGCGTGTTGGCAGCACGCGCGGGATCCTTCGCGGCTGACAGCTCGCTCGGGATGACGTCAAGGGCGGGGGGACGGGACGGCGTCAAGGTCCCATCCTAAGGTCGAAAAGGTCGACGTTAGGATGGGGCATGCTTTGCTTACGGGGTTATTCTAAAGACTGTGCCTAGATTGTATTTGCCGCCGATGTAGGTCATGCCGTACAGATTACCGTTGCTGTCACGGAGCAAGTCGCCAGAGGGATTTGCTCCGTTATTGCTGCCGGTGAAGTTGTGGAGGACGGCCTCGGTCCATGAGCCGGTGGTTTTGCTGAGCTCGAAGACCGTGCCCAAACCCTTGGCACCGCCGGTGTCCGTGGTGCCGTAGACGTTGCCCGTACTGTCCAGTACGACGCCGCCCAGAGGGCTACCGCCCGATGCGCTGAAATTGTGCAGCACTTTCTCGGTATAAGTTTTTTTCGTTTTTGAATACACCAGCTCCCACACAATGCCGGTGTTGTTGGTGCCGCCGTAGGCGGTTGTGCCAAAAAGATTGCCGGCTGAGGTGCGGCTTAAGGTCAAATATTCGGGGCTATATCCGTCTTTGCCAGCGCCGAAACTATGGAGCACGGTTTCGCTCCAGGTGCCGTCTCCGTTGGAAGTAAGTTCAAAGACGGTGCCGGTCAGGGTAGCGCCGCCTAAGGCTGTCGTGCCATAAAGATTGCCTTGCGGGTCCAGAATCAGGCCTCCGTAAGGCGATTTCCCGTCGCCGAAACCGGTGAAGGCATAGAGGATGCTCTCGGTCCATCCGCCGCCGGTGCTGGGCGACAGCTCGAACACCGCGCCACAGCCGGTGCCGACGCACGGACCATAATATGAGGGGGGCAAATAATGCGAGGCGTCGGAATAATCTCCGCCCAGCGAAGTTGTACCGTACAAGTTGCCCTTCTTGTCGATGGCAAGGCCAGCAAGTGGATACACTCCACCGGTGCAGTCGCCTCCTCCTTCGCAGAAGCCATAAAGGATGGTTTCGGTCCATCCACCAGACCCGCTTGGTGACAATTCGTAAACGGCGCCGCAGATGCCGGTGTAGCTGTTACAGCCTGCGCCCGAATAAGTTGTGCCGTAGAGATTGCCTTTCGAATCGAGCAAAAGACCGCCGTACGGAGTGTATCCGTCGGCGCAGGACGCTTTGGAGCAGAAGCTATAGAGGATGGTTTCGCGGTAGCTGCCGTTGGTCCTGGGAGAAAGTTTGAAGACGGCTCCGGCGCCGTATGCGCCGCCGGCCATGGTCACGCCATAGAGGTTTCCCTTCTTGTCTAAGATCAAGGAATTGGTGTAGGGGGATGCGCCGTCGCCTGTAGTGCTGCCAAAATTCCACAATACGGTTTGCGTAGCCGCCCAGGCACCGGCGGTCAGGAACATGACGAACGCAAGAGTCACCGTCGACTTCCTCTCCATAAAAATCCTCCACAACTATTGTTAATGGGAAGAGACGGGTACCCTTAGCGAAAGAGTACACGTTGCTATCGTCTTGGCGCAAGCGATCGCGCCGCGGAGGTACGCTGTCAACGCGTGTGGCTTGTCCCGTCTTTTCTGTCCGAGTTTGTTACCAAAGTAATTTGGCTGAGGCTTCGATGAGCATCAAAATGGTGGGCCTAAATTGAACGGGGCCCCAAGATTGTGGTTTGATCTATCCCCCGGGGAGTGGTTCCATGAGCGAGCGCAGAATCGATCATCTGACGCGCAAACGTATCGCGGAGATGTCACCAGAAGAAATGAGAGTTGCGTTGCTGGTTTCGGACAAGACTGGATTACCGAACCGGCGCGCTTTTGATGAGGGCGTAGCGAGTCCGTTCGTGGCGATGAGCGATGTCAACGGGCTGAAGGCGTTGAATGAGAAATTCAGTTACTCCGCCGGAGACATACTCATCCGCCGGTTTGCCGAAGTGCTCACGACCGTCGACCTGGACGCATACCATAATCACGGAGATGAATTTCTTTGCAAGGGACAGTCCTATCAGGAACTGAGTCTGAAATTGTCGCAAGCTCAGCAGCTTTTGCAGCAACAACCTTTTCCAGTTTGCGGATTAGACGGTCGCATTGCAACGATCGCGGGCGCGGATTTTTGCTTCGGGATCGGGACGAATCTGGAAGAAGCAGAGGTCTCGCTGAAACATCAAAAAGAGCTGCAGAAAGTATCGAAATGAGCATGCCTGCGCACAGCAGAAGGATGTTGCACACCGAGGGCGGCTCTAACCCGATGAAGGGAAAAGAGTTAGGTGGCCTTCCCTGGACGTGACCTCGGCGGGTTACCATAGATTTGCATATGGCCTGAAAGTGCCATTCACGGGCACTCGGCCCTTTGTTAGAGTTGTTCTCGAGCAGACTTCGGGGGAGGGCTGCTTCGACGAACGTCCCAATCTCTAACGAGGCTGGGGCGTTTTGTTTTGTGGGCTCCGGTTCTTCTTGCTAAGAATTCGTTCTCCTTCCTTATTACTTAGCTTTCCCGTTGAAAACGATATCGGCCGCGACGCTCGCGCGCAATTGTCTCCGCCACTTTCAGAAAGGCCCGCGCGGCGTGGGACAAGCTCGCGGATTTGCGATAGATCAGTCGGAGCTGGCGGTGCAGGCGCAATTCGCGGACCGGGATGCGAATCAATTCGCCGCGGGCCAATTCATTTTCGACGCTGATCTCGGGTAGCAACGCGACGCCATTGCCCATTGCGACGAAGCGCTTGATGGCTTGCAGCGTGGGCAGTTCGATGTCCATGTGCAGCGGCGTTTTGTGGCGCTTGAAGGCTTGAATCACTTTTTCGCGATAGGGCGAGGCCACGTTGTGGGCGACGAAGGACTCGGCGCCCAGTTGGCGAATGCTGGCCTGCTTCGCCGTGGCCAGGGGATGGCTCGGAGGAACTACGAAAATCAATTCATCGAGGTAGACGACCGTGGAGCACAACTGCGGCCCCTGAGGGTCGTAGGTGAGAACTCCAAGTTCGGTGCTGTGGCGCAACACGTCGTCAGGAATGTGGCTGCCGAGCGAGCGTCGCACCGTGATTCGAATCATGGGATGCAAGCGGCGGAACTCAGCCAGCACGGGCAGCAGGTACAGCGCAGTGAATTCGTTGGCGGCGATGGCCAACTTGCCTTTTTGCAGTTCTCTGAGTTCAACCAGGGCTTCGTGAGCGTCCCCGCGCAGATTCAACAGTCTTTCCGCATATTCCTGCAGGACGCGGCCAGCGTCGGTTAGCACGCCCTCACGCGAGGAGCGGTCGAACAGTGGTTCCGCAAGTTCGTCTTCGAGTTTGCGAATCGACTGGCTTACGGCCGACTGGGTGCGATAAAGTTTCTCGGCTGCGCGCGAGAATCGCCCTTCTCTCGCGACCGCCAAAAACACTTCGAGTTGCGCCAGATCCATTGCGCCATTCCTTTAGCAGAACTTACGGCCTCATTAGTTCTGCTTATGATTATAAATATAACTAATGATAATTGTAGGATTATAAGCTTGCTTAATATGTCTGTCTACGTAGGATTGAATTCTGATCCCGAGGAGGACCCGCGGCATGGAACGCATCACGGTTTTCGACACGACTCTACGCGACGGCGAACAGTCGCCGGGTTGCAGCATGAACGTAGCGGAGAAATTGCGCATGGCGGATCAGCTCGACCGCTTGGGCGTCGACGTGATCGAAGCTGGATTTCCCATCGCTTCGGAAGGCGACTTCGCGGCGGTGCGAGCCATCGCGGCGGCGGTGCGGCGTCCCATTATTGCTGGCCTTGCTCGGGCTTGTGCGAAGGACATCGAATGCGCATGGCAAGCGCTTCAAAGGGCCGCGCGGCCGCGCATTCACGTGTTCCTGGCTACTTCCGACATCCATCTGAAATACAAGCTTCGCATCTCGCGGCAGCAATGCCTGGAACAGGCCATCGAAGCGGTGCGTCTGGCGAAGAGTTTGTGTGACGATGTTGAATTCTCTCCCGAGGACGCGACTCGGACCGATCCTGAGTTCCTGTGTCAGGTCGTCGAAGCGGTTGTGTCCGCCGGCGCTACCACGGTAAATATTCCGGATACGGTTGGATTTACCACGCCGGTAGAATTCGGCGAACTGATTCGCACCATCCGGGAAAACGTGTACGGAATCGAGAACGTCGTGATTTCGGCGCACTGCCACGACGACCTTGGACTTGCCGTTGCCAACTCTTTCGCGGCGATCGCGGCTGGGGCGAGGCAAGTGGAATGCACTATCAATGGCATCGGCGAACGCGCCGGAAATGCGTCGCTCGAAGAGATTGTTATGGCCATGCGGGTTCGTCCTGACCGGCTTGCCTATGAGACTGAAGTGGTCAGCGAGCAACTGTTTCCTGCAAGCCAGTTGCTAAGCGAGGTCACCGGGGTTGCGGTGCAACCTAATAAGGCAATTATCGGGCGCAATGCGTTTGCCCATGAGGCCGGTATTCATCAAGACGGGATGCTCAAGAATCCGCTGACCTATGAAATCATGACCCCGCAATCGGTCGGAGTGCCGGATTCAAAATTGGTGCTTGGCAAACATTCGGGACGCCACGCGCTGGGCCTGCGCTGCGAACAATTGGGCCATCAATTTGATCGTCATCAGCTCGACGAAGTCTACCGCCAGTTCGTGGTGCTCGCGGATCAGATCAAGCATGTCGAGGATCACCATCTGGTGGAACTGATCGCCACGATTCACAAGACGTCCGCGGACGACCGGACGCAATCGGGGCCGATTCCGCTCGCTATCCCAGCCTTGGCGACTGCGCGAGCAGACAAAGCACGCGAACATTCCAAGCGTCTGGTGCCGATGCCGCGCGCGGCCGGTAACGGAATCCCAAGTCTTCCCTTGAAGCCGATCGCGGAACGTCATGGCGATGGGGAAGATTATTTGTGGGGCGTATGATTGATCGAGGAGAACAGCTCAGGCCTGAAAAATTCCGCGCAAGGTCATTGGCAGGGCGACCAGCCCCGCGATAAACGGGATAACAAGAAAGCAGTTGTCAGTTGCCTGTTCTCGGTTCTCAGTTTGTAACGCCGCATTACAATAGACCCTCATGCTGCTGAAGATTGCGATCCTTCCCGGGGACGGCATCGGTCCCGAAGTGACTGATGAAGCCGTACGCGTGCTCGAAACCATCGCCACAACTTTTGGGCACGAGCTCATCCTAAAGAAAAAAGATGTCGGCGGCGCTGGGCTTACCAGCAGCGGCGATCCACTGCCGCAAGATACATTGCAAGCTTGCCTCGCCTCGGGAGCCGTGTTGTTAGGTGCGGTCGGCGGGCCGGCGTTCGACAACGCCCCGAAGGATCTGCGACCGGAACGTGGGCTGCTTCGACTGCGGCGGGAACTCGGCGCGTTTGCAAATTTGCGGCCTGCTGTATGTTTCTCGGCGCTTGAAGATTGTTCACCGCTTCGCTCCGAGGTGGTTCGAGGCGCTGACATTCTCATCGTGCGCGAGTTGTTGGGGGGAATTTATTTCGGGGAACCACGCTCGACCGAGGGCGCTGCCGGCAGCCGGGTTGCGATTGATACCATGCGCTACGGCGAAGCGGAAATCGAACGCATTGCCCGCGTCGCTTTTGAACTGGCCCAATCCCGACGGCGCCTGGTGACTTCCGTCGACAAGGCCAACGTGCTCGATTGTTCCCGGCTGTGGCGCGATGTGGTCACCCGCGTGGCGCGAGATTATCCGGAGGTGCAACTAAAGCATACCTATGTGGATTCGGCCGCCATGGCGTTGGTTTCGCATCCTACGGACTTCGACGTCTTGCTGACGGAAAACATGTTTGGCGATATCCTCTCGGACCAAGCGGGCGCCATCGTTGGTTCGATTGGAGTGCTGGGATCGGCCAGCATCGGCGGCCCTGTGTCGCTTTATGAACCCGTGCACGGTTCCGCACCGGACATTGCCGGGAAAGGCGTTGCCAATCCTCTGGGGGCGATTCTTTCGGTGGCGATGATGTTGCGATACTCGTTCCATCTCGAGGCTGAAGCGGAGTGTGTGGAGGCTGCAGTCAGGTCTGTGCTTGACGCGGGTCATCGGACGCGGGATCTGGCGAAACCGGGCAAACCCGCGACTGGCACTGCGGAAATGGGACGTGAAATTGTGTCTGCCATAAAACAGCGAGTGGCCCTCCAGGAGAAACAATCGGCGAAATTTACCGCCTGAAGATCCGAGGAGTGTGGCTCGATTTCGTTTTTGAAAAACTGTCGCTTGCGAGTTAGATTTGGTCAACCGAGAACCCATGACTGAGAAATTCACGCTGTTTGACAAAATCTGGAACGAGCACGTGGTGTGCGCTCCCGCCGGACGGTTGCCGCTGATTTATATCGACCTGCATTTGGTTCATGAGGTCACTTCGCCGCAGGCGTTCGAGGGCTTGCGGTTGGCGGGCCGCAAAGTACGGCAGCCTCAGCGCACGGTTGCGACGGTGGACCACAACATTCCCACCGAGCCTCGCGGGACGCCAATTACCGATCCCATTGCGGCGCGACAGATTCAGGCGCTGCAGCACAATTGCAAAGAGTTTGGCGTGCCTCTGTTCGATATGGATTCCTCCGATCAGGGCATCGTGCACGTGATTGGCCCAGAACTGGGATTGACGCAGCCGGGGATGACCATTGTCTGCGGGGACAGCCATACCAGCACCCACGGCGCGTTTGGGGCGCTGGCATTTGGTATTGGGACGTCGGAAGTCGAGCATGTGCTGGCTACGCAGTGCCTGCATCAGCGTAAACCGAAGAGCATGCGGATCGAGGTGCGAGGCAGGCTTGCCGAGGGCGTCAGCGCGAAGGATCTCGCGCTGGGAGTGATTGGACAAATCGGCATCGATGGAGCTACCGGCCATGTGATCGAATACGCGGGCGACGCGGTGCGCGGGCTGTCCATGGAAGGCCGAATGACGTTGTGCAACATGAGCATCGAAGCGGGAGCGCGCGCCGCGATGATTGCGCCCGATGAGACTACGTTCGCTTACATGAAAGGCCGGCGATTTGTCCCGCGTGATTGGGATGAAGCGGTTGCCCGCTGGCGCGGCCTGGCGTCAGATTCCGGCGCGCGATATGACAAGGTCGTTGAGATCGACGCTTCACGTCTGGCGCCGTTTGTGACCTGGGGAACAAATCCGGGAATGATCGCGCCAGTGGATGGGAGCATTCCCGAGTTGAGCGATTTCAATGCGGATCGTCACGCGGTCCAGCGCATGCTGGAATATATGGGACTGGAACCGGGCACTCGCATCGAGGACATTTCTGTCGACCGAGTATTTATCGGCTCATGCACCAACTCGCGGCTGGAAGACCTGCGGGCTGCGGCTCGCGTGGCTAAAGGACATCGCGTTGCTCCCAAGGTGCGGGCCATGGTCGTACCGGGATCGCAGGCAGTGAAGCACGCAGCAGAGCAGGAGGGCTTGGACAGAATTTTTCTGGAATCCGGTTTCGAGTGGAGAGAATCCGGATGCTCGATGTGCCTGGGAATGAATCCAGATATTCTGCAGCCCGGTGAACGATGCGCTTCGACCAGCAACCGCAACTTTGAAGGGCGCCAGGGCCGCGGCGGCCGGACCCATCTGGTGAGTCCGATGATGGCAGCGGCCGCGGCGATCGCGGGGCACTTTACCGATATTCGCAATTGGCGTTTTCGTTGAGGCAAGTAAACCATGAAACCTATTCGCATCCATAAAGGTCGCGTCGCGCCGCTTCATCGGGCGAACGTTGATACGGACCAGATCATACCCAAACAGTTTCTGAAGCGGATCGAGCGCACCGGGTTCGGGGAGTTTCTGCTATTCGATTGGCGTCGCACTAGCGATGGTAAGCACGATCCGTCGTTCGTTCTCAACCATCCCCGCCACGCGGGCGCGAGCGTTCTTGTAGCAGGAAAGAATTTCGGTTGTGGTTCTTCGCGGGAACATGCCGTCTGGGCGCTGGAGGATTTCGGTTTCCGCGTTCTCATCGCACCATCGTTCGCCGACATCTTCGCCAACAATTGTGTGAAGAATGGCGTGCTGACCGTAGTTTTAACTGAAGACGAAGTCGCCGAGGTTGCTCGCCGTGCAGCAGAATTTGACAACTATGAGATCACAGTCGATCTCGAGCAGTGCAAGGTCCACGACGGCCATGGATTGTCAGCTCCATTCCAGATCGACGAATTTACCCGCCATTGCCTGCTCGAAGGGCTCGACGACATCGGGCTGACTTTGCAGCATGAGTCCGAGATTGTCGCCTATGAAGCCCGGCACGTCGCACCAATCAGCCGTAATCTGGAAGCCATCTAGCCATCTTACAAATGAACTGAAGGAGGACCCGGCGGGCCTTTTCAGGGGCTAAAGCCCGCATCTTTCTTGATTCTGGGCGGCACGACTGAAGTCGTACCCTTCCCAAAACCATTCTTCACATACATAGGGCGTACGCGGCGCGGCTAAATTGATCCCCTGCTCGGGTACAATACTCTGTCCCATAAAAGAGTAAGGCGGTGGAGGAGAATGCCGGAGGCTTGGAAACAGTGGGAAGGCCAAGTCGTCAACGAGGAATTCTCGTTGGTCCGATACTTGGGCGGCTCGGAGCACAGCGCAGTATTTCTAACCAAGCGCGACGACCGCGAACCCCAGGAAGTGGCGATCAAACTTACTCTGGCCAATACTGAAGACCCGGAACTTCAGCTCTCCTGGTGGGAACTCGCCGCGAAGCTATCGCATCCGAATTTGCTTCGCCTGTTTCAGCGCGGTCGCTGCCAACTGGATGGCACGGAATTGCTTTACGTCGTGACTGAGTATGCCGAAGAGAGTCTGGCGCAAATCATTCCTTATCGACCGCTCACGCCGGCGGAGGCTCGCGACACGCTCCAGCCCCTCCTGGATGCTCTCGCCTACATTCACGGCAAGGGTTTCGTACACGGCCACATCAAACCCGCAAACATTTTGGCAGTTGGCGATCAGATAAAAATCTCCAGCGACGGACTATGCGGAACTGGCGAGTCGAGCAGAGTTCTGGGAAAGAACAGCATCTACACCGCCCCGGAGATCGCAGATGGCGGGGGCGTCTTGCCCGCTTCAGATATCTGGTCGTTGGGCGTGACGCTGGTCGAAGCTCTGACGCAGAGCCCGCCGGTTTGGAAGGAAAGGGAACAAGAGGAACCCTTGTTGCCGGAGAACTTGCCGCAGCCATTTTTTGACATCGCCAGTCATTGCCTGCGTCGAAATCCGCAGCAGAGGTGGACGGTGGCTGAGATCGCGGCACGGTTGCAACAGACCTCACCTGCGCCCGAGTTACAAGAGACTGTCGAGCCCAAAAGCACTTTTACGAAATGGGGCTATCTGATTCCAGCTATCGCCGCCGCATTGTTGCTGCTGGCGTTTCTTGGTCCAAAGCTGCTTCATCGCCATCCGGCCGAGTCAGCGCTTTCCACCCCGATGGAATCTTCGCAGGGGCAGGCAGAACCAAAGCAGAGTGCTGGTTCCACCACTTCGTCGAATGCGCCACCGGCTGCAGCGAAGAGTAGCGCGAGCAAGAATGGCGCTGCCGGCGATTCCGTTGGTGATCGGGTACGAGGTGCGGTGGCCCAACAAGTCTTGCCCGACGTATCCAAGAGCGCCTTGAGAACAATTCATGGCAAGCTGAAAGTTCGCGCGAAGGTTTCGGTGGATTCGTCCGGGAAGGTGGTCTTGGCGAAACTCGATTCTCGAGGACCGAGCAGGTACTTTGCGGAACGGGCGTTAGAGGCTGCCCGGCGGTGGACGTTCAAGCCGCCTCAAGTTGGTGAACAGGGAGTTCCCAGCGAATGGATGCTGACATTCGAGTTTGAGAGAAGTGGAATCAATGTTCATCCGGCGCAAACGTTTCCGTAGTGGATTGTGGGTGAGAAGTCTGGCGCGATTTGAGGAATTAGGATGGAGAACCGGCGGAGGTCTTCATGCCTGTGCGGCTGATCGAGAGTCTGGCGACCACGGCGCCACTCTCGGACCTGTTTTCGGACCAATCGATTCTGCAATCCATGCTGGACTCCGAGGTCGCTCTCGCCCGTGCCCAGGCCCGTCTGAAAATCATTCCCCGATCGGCGGCCGACACGATCGCAGCGGCCGCCAAAGTGGAAGCGTTCGATCCAGCCGCTCTTTCCGGCGCCACTTTGCGGGCCGGGACACCCGTCATACCATTCGTCAAAGCTCTCACCGAGCGCGTCCGCGAAATCGATTCGGCGGCTGCGGGATTCGTGCACTGGGGCGCAACAACGCAGGACGTTGCGGACACCGCGCTGATGCTCGTGCTAAAGCGGGCGCAGCTCATTTTCGATGCCGACCTTACCCGACTGGAACATGGGTTGAAGCGGCTGGCGACGGAACATGGTGCCACCGTGATGCTTGGTCGGACGCTCATGCAGCCCGCACCACCGACTACGTTTGGGCTCAAAGCGGCGGGTTGGCTGAGTGCGGTCAGCCGCAGTCATCAACGTCTCAACGATGCGTTTTCTGAAACTTTGATCGTGCAGTTTGGCGGCGCGAGCGGTACCTTGGCATCGCTCGGGAACCGAGGACTCGCGGTCGGTCGCGCGTTGGCAGATGAACTTGGCCTCGGATTTCCGGATGCTCCCTGGCACACTCATCGCGACCGTCTGGCTGAGTTGTTGTGTGCTTGCGGCATTCTGACTGGTTCGCTGGGCAAGATGGCACGAGACATCAGCCTGCTCATGCAAGCTGAGGTCGGCGAGGCGGCGGAGCCGAGTGAACCGGGTCGCGGTGGTTCTTCGACGATGCCTCACAAGCGCAACCCTACTGGTTGCTCGCTAACGCTGGCTGCGGCGGTTCGCGTCCCGGGTCTGGTGGCTGGCTTTCTCTCGGCAATGGTGCAGGAGCACGAGCGCGCATTGGGCGGCTGGCAATCGGAGTGGCCCACTGTTTCCGGGATCATTCAGGCTTCCGGGTTGGCGGCCGCATCCATGGCCGAAGTGGCCGAAGGTCTCACCGTGGACCCGGCGCGAATGCGCGCGAACATTGAAGCCACCCACGGCGTCATTTTTGCAGAGCGAGCCATGATGCTGTTGGGAGACAGGATCGGTAGAGACGTGGCCCACAAATTGTTGGAAGACGCTACCCGAAAGAGCATCGCGGAAGGACGCAGCCTTGCTAGTGTACTTTCCGCCATGCCCGAGGTCACGAAGCATCTCGATTCCGCGATAATCCGCGAGCTTGATTTGCCGGAACAGTATCTGGGCATGGCGGATGAGTTTCGTGTCCGGTTGCTCGCTTCGGCACAGCAACGAACGACGGGTCAGCTCACGGCAGTTTCATCTAAGAAGCAGCGGCAAAAGATGAAGCCAACGAACACCAAGAAAAAATGACAAGGAGCAACTATCGTGCCCTTCTCGACGATTAACAACCGACGGCTGTTTTATCGCCTTGAAGGCCGTGAGGATAGCCCCGTGCTTGTGTTGTCCCACTCGATTGGGGCCGATCAGGGCATGTGGGCTCCGCAAGTGCCGGATCTGCTTTCGCACTTTCGTGTTCTCCGCTACGACATTTGCGGACATGGCGCGTCCGACGCGCCCAAAGGCGATTACTCGATTGAAGATCTGGGACGCGAGGTGCTGGGTCTCGCCGATGCGCTCAAGATTTCCGAATTCGCTTTCTGTGGTCTCTCGCTTGGGGGCGCGATCGGCCAATGGCTCGGGATCCACGCTGCCGATCGTGTAAGCCGACTGGTTCTTGCCAATACTTCGCCGCAATTTGGAGCGCGGGCAAATTGGGATGCCCGCAGGAAAGCTGTTCTCGACGGTGGAATGGCCGCGGTAATCGACTTGGTGATGCAGCGGTTTTTCTCGCCCGAAACGCTGACTCGAGGCGATGCCTACGCGCAGTCTGTACGGTCGGTAATTCTCGGCACCGATCCCATCGGATACGCTGGTTGCTGCGCCGCCCTCAGGGACATGGATCACACCCAGTTGCTGCGCCAATTCCGCGTTCCGACGTTGGTCATTGTCGGCGACCGCGACGTTGCAACTCCCGGGTCGGGCCACGGCGAGATCCTAGCGCGAGAAATACCAAAGGCTCAAGCTCTGCATTTGCCAGCCGCGCATATGTCGAACCTGGAGCGTCCACGGTCCTTCACGGCAGCGTTGTTCAACTTTCTCCTACAGCCCGAAGCCGGTTCTGAAGCGCAGAGCGACCCCCTGCAGGCCGGATTCGAAGTACGGCGCTCGGTGTTGGGCTCGGAACATGTCGACCGTGCCATCGCAGCGACTTCTGAATTCAATCGTGACTTCCAGGAATTGATCACCCGCTATGCCTGGGGAACGATTTGGACGCGGCCTGGGCTCAGTCGGCGGACGCGACGCCTATTAGTGCTGAGCATGATGGCGGCTCTAGGCCGCTGGGAGGAGTTTCGTTTGCACTTGAGCACGGGTCTGGCTCACGAGTTGGAGCCCTGCGATCTCAAAGAGATCCTTCTGCAGGTTGCGATTTATGCGGGCGTGCCGGCGGCAAATACAGGTTTCCACATTGCGGCAGAATTGCTGGGCAAGAAAACAGAATAAGCCCGTCCGGTCTCGGGGTTTGAGCCCTCCTTTTCTAGACATGGAATCTCGTGGGTCAACGGCACGAATGCAAAGTTGCTTGACACTGGTTGGCATATGGTGGTAGAGCTGTCAGACCACTATTTTCACGCCAGTAAGTAATCGGTTTTGGCACTTTGCGAACGTTTCGTTACCGTACAAACTAGCGACTATCGTAGATGCACACTTCGACGGAGGCGCCCATGCGTTCCCTAAGCACTCGGCTGACGGTTGTAAGTATTGGCGTACTGCTGGCGTGTCTACCCCTTCTCGCGCAGACCTATACCGGCCGCATCCTGGGCGTGGTTACCGATCAGAGCGGAGCCGCGTTGGCTGGCGCCCAAGTGGTCGTCACGGATATGCAGAGAGGAGTTTCGCGTACTTTAACGACAGACCAGGCGGGTGAATACGTAGCTCCGGACCTGTCTCCCGGTACGTACAAAGTCCATGCCGAGGCCAAGGGATTTAAGGCAGTGGAGCAGCTCAATATCCCGTTGGAAGTAGCGAAGGATGTCAGGATCGATCTTACGCTCCAGCCCGGCCAAGTAAATGAGACCGTCGTGGTAACTGGAGAAGTTCCGTTGCTGGATACCACCTCATCCACTCTCGGCGGAACTCTCAGTAATGAGGTCATCAATGACTTGCCGCTGAACGGCCGCAATTATGAGAACCTGCTGCAGCTGCGACCCGGCGTAATTCGCTACCCCGGAGGCGGCTTCTCAACTACCAGCACCAACGGACTTCGTGCCGAGGATAACGCTTACGTCATCGACGGCCTTCTAAATAGCGAACCGTTCTCCGGGCAGGGCATCATCAATGGAGCCGGTATTGCGGGCGATTCGGCGACCATTCTGCCGATTGACGCTATTCAGGAATTCAACGTCCAGGAGAATCCTCCCGCGGAATTTGGCTGGAAGCCCGGAGCAGTCGTCAATGTGGGACTGAAGTCGGGCACGAACTCTCTTCACGGCACGGCGTTCGCTTTTGGCCGGGATGGCAACGTGTTCGATGCGCGAAATTATTTCAATTGTGCAAGCAATCCATGTGCCTACGGGCAGTCGCCCAGTCCCAAGAATCCACGGACGCTGGAGCAGTTTGGTGGATCATTCGGCGGACCGATCATCAAAGATAAAGCCTTTTTCTTCGGCGCGTATGAAGGACAACGCTATGACGTCGGCAACCAGTTCGGAGGCGTAACCAGTCCTTCGATGATACCGATGACGCTGGCTGCGGGGACGCCACAGAACTGTACCGCTCCTGGACTCGCTTCCGCTGACTGTGCCGACAGCATTCCGACTGCGGTTGCTGATCTGCTGGCCAACGGTGTCCCGATCAGCGCGGCCAGCCAGAAAATCTCAGGCTGCACGGTCTCGGCGAGTGGCGTGGTCACCTGCAACGGTACGGGATTTCCCACTAACAACAATCCAAGCATCAATATCGTCAACGGATTTCCTAATCAGGTCGGCGTCGACAACGTGGTCGCTAAGGTCGATTACAACTTCAACGACCGCCAACGGATCAGCGGCATGTACTTCTTCGGCAATAACTCAGGGACGGTCGAGGATTTTCCGGAACTGCAATCCAAATGGCGGTCGGATATTCACACGCGCGCCCAAGTGGTCGGAGGAAGCTGGGTTTACACCCCCTCGGCACGTTGGGTGAATGAAGTCAGATTAGGCTACAACCGCCTCTACCAGCCTACGCTGCCGGGCGATCTCAATACGCCAGCGTCGGATTACGGTCTTAATACGGGTGTGACCGGTCCTTTTACTGGAGGGTTGCCGCGCATCGGCTTTGGCGGATACTTCTTCCCCGGACTGGGCGGCTTCAAGTGGCCGAAGTTTCAAGGGCCCGACGATATCATCCAGTTTGTCGACCACATTTCCTATACTGCCGGAAAACATGCCCTGAAGTTCGGCGGTGAGTTGCATCGCAATTATGTGAGCGGTGGTGCGTTCGGCAACGCCCGGGGCAGCATCACTTTCCTGGGCGGCGTCGCACTGGCTCCAACTGCAGCCAATCCCAACGGATCTACGGCGCTGGAAGATTTTTTGGCCGGCGATCCGTTCAAAGCTTCTGTGCTCACGGGTGATCCCAGGCGGCACTTGCATAATTGGAACTACGCTGGGTTCATTCAGGATGACTGGCGCGTAGGCAGGACCTTCACTCTAAATTTGGGATTGCGTTATGAGTTTGCCTCGGTGGTCGCGGACTCCAACAATCTGCTGGGCAACTTCGATCCCAACCTCGGAATCGTGCAAGTGGGCAAACAGATCGGCAGCGCCTACAACCCTGATCATACGAATTTCGCTCCCCGCGTAGGTTTTGCGTGGGATATCGATGGCAAGGGGAAGACAGTTCTCCGCGGCGGCGGCGGCGTGACATTCGAAGCCGTGAACTGGGAAACGTTTCTGGCATTCAACAACAGCTTCGGACTGCCCAGCGTTCCCACGGGAGCTGTCATATCCGGAACTGGCACACCCAACCCCGTCACTGCTGGAGGGACGATCACAACGGGTAATTTGACCATTCCCCCGATTCCCCCGCAGTGGGACAGTACTACGCCTCTCTACGGCAATCTTAGCAACACTACGATCAATTGCGATCCCAATGCATCTGGTCCGTGCGCCATCATGGGGGTAGACCGCAATATCACTACTCCTTACGTGGCGACTTGGAGTTTGAATGTTCAGCACGCTTTCGCCCCCAACTTGACTTTGGAAGTCGGATACGTGGGCAACCACGGATCGAATCTGGTCGGGATTCGGGACATCAACCAGGAGATGCCGGGGACCGACTCCCAGGCGACGCGACCGTTTAACACGAAGTTTCCCTACCTGAGTAATATCTTTCAGTTGGGGAACTTCTATCGATCAAACTACAGCGGTTTGCAGGCGACGTTCACCTCGCGAAATTATCATGGATTGAGCTTGGTCGCCGGCTACACTTACTCCCACGCGCTGGACGATGTGTCGGCAAACTGGGATTTCGGAGCCGGATACGGTCTTCCCCAGAATTCTAACAATCTCGCTGCGGAATATGGCAACAGCGATTTCGACGTACGCCATCGGTTCACACTTTCTCTTACCTACGCCATCCCCGGCAAGCAGGGTTACGCCCAGATGCTGGAGGGCTGGGAGATCAATTCGATTGCAACCATTGAGAGCCCGCAATATTGGGGACCGATTGATTTGACCACCGACATTTCCGGCCTTGGCGGCCTGCCCGTAAGCCCGCCGCAAGCTACCCCTCAGCGCTGGGATTTTTTTGGCAATCCTTCGGACTTCAAATCTGGACCGCAGCCGATCCCGCACTACACGGTTGGCAACTTGCCCGCGGCCTGCACAAACGACGCTGCGGCGATCGGAGCGACGTCAACGCTTGATGCGTGGGGTTGCTACGTCAAAGGCAACTCGGTCATGATTCCGCCTCCTCAAGGGCAGTTCGGCACGATGCCCCGGAATCTATTCCCCGATTCAGGCTTCCGGAACCTGGACTTCTCGCTGGCCAAGAACTGGCACTTCGGGGAACGGCTTCACGCCCAGTTCCGCGCCGAGTTCTTCAACATTCTCAATCATCCAAATTTCGCCAATCCGTACGGCGGACAGAACGGCTTCGGGCTGAACGATCCCGGAGGGCCAAACTTTGGTTGCGGCTGCGCGACACCCGATATAGCGGCTGCTAATCCAGCCGTGGGTTCCGGAGGCCCGCGCTCGGTCCAGTTGGGACTGAAGTTTGCGTTCTAGTTTCGGCGTCGGAAGCTTTGAGGGGATGGGGGCCGGACGCAAGTGTTCGGCCCTTTCAGTTAGAAGAGGTTTTGTACATTCAATAAACATCATAAGGAGCCGTGAAACGTGAGAGCTAGAGCTCACTCCAATTTTGTAACGCACTTGTTGATCTTCGCATTCGTGCTCACCGGCATTGTGTTGGCGCAGGAAAAGCATGAACGAACTCTCGATGAGATAAAAGCGGAAGCCATTCATCGTGCGGAAAATGGAATGTATCCGCTGATCGGACTCGATCCGGGGGATGTTCGCGAAGCGCTTGCCTCGATCAAGACGCGTGATAAAGACGAGTGGGCAGCCGCGTTCATGGCGGTTGGCGACCGCTACTTCAGCGAGGCGAAGTCGTTGGAGAAAACCGATCCGGCAAAAGCGAATGCGGACTACATTCGCGCATGGCGGCTGTACTCTTTCGGCCGTTGGCCCTATCCGGCTTCGCCCGGAAAACAACGAGCTTATGCCAAGGCGATCGAAGCATTCCTCGCACATGCTCGTTTTTGGGATCCGCCCTTGGAGGTCATTCATATCCCTTTCGAAGGGTCTGAGATTATCGCGTACATGCGGCTTCCGAAGAACGCCCAGGGTCCGGTGCCGCTTGTGATCGCGGTCAACGGTTTAGACAGTCGCAAGGAAGACTTGTCGGAAAGCTTCTCCGCGATCCTGCCGTTTGGTGTTGGGTTCCTTGCAGTCGATGGGCCGGGTACGGGGCAATCGCCTGTCAAGGCGAGTCCGACTGCGGATCGGATGCTGTCGCGCGTGATCGACTACGTGCAGACGAGGCCGGAGGTGGATAAAACTAGAGTTGCTGTTCACGGTGTCAGCTGGGGCGCATACTGGGCGACTAAACTTTCCATCGTCGAGCGTGCCAGGCTGAAAGGCGCAAGTGCCCAGTCTCCGCCGATCGATACTTTCTTTCAAAAAGATTTCCTGATGAATTCGCTCTTGGGGAATCGCGAATATTTGTTCGATCAAGTTCCCGCTCTGATGAACATTTTTGACGGGGTCACGACCGTGGATGAGTTGGCGGCGAGCCTCGAGAAAATGTCTCTCGTAAAACAAGGCCTCCTCGGCAAACCAACCACGCCTATGCTGATCATGGCCGGCGTACTGGATACCCAGGTGCCAATTTCAGATATTTACTTGCTGCTTAGTAAAGGAGACGTTCCCAAGGATGCGTGGATCAACCCGGCGGGCGGCCACTTGGGGCGGCAAGTCAAGGTGTGGCCAGACCCCATCATTTTCAAGCAAGTGATTATTCCGTGGCTGGTTCGCACGCTCGATGTTCAGAGCACGCAAAAATAGTCGACGCATGTCGCCTGGTGTGGAGTGCGAGTAACTACCTTTATGAAGGTTCACAAAGGTAGAAGCTCTAGACTGCGTATGTACAGACTGCACAACTTACTAGAGAGACGCCATGGGAAATGGATGCAACTTCAGGCGGCCTTCTCCAGTTCCTTCCGATTCCAGTTCCCCAGGTTTGCTCCGGCGTCGTAGGTGCTCTGGAGGAATCCCAGAAGTTCGGCCTTCGGGTCTGAAGCATTGCGGACGTCGTCGTACATCAGAAGGAATTCGTGCATCTGCGGATGATAGAAAGCTTTTGCCGGGCCAACATGCGCCTCCGCAAAACCTGCCGGTTCCGGAGCCGCGTACGCGTAGAACGCCGGGGCTTTTATGTCACCGCCGCCAGGCCAGAAACCGGCGCTGATCACTTCATGTGAATATGCTTCTCGCGTGATCGAATCTGCGCCTTCTCGCGGGGGCGCGCGGCGGCCTGAGAAACGCGTGACAGCCAGATCGAAGCTGCCCCAGAAGAAATGCACCGGGCTGTTCTTGCCGATGAAGCGCGACCGAAACTCCTTGAAAATCTCATCCGCGCTGACCAGGATGCGCCAGAACCGGTTCGCGTACCCGGGGTCGTATGATGCATGTTGCGTATCCTGGTCGAAGGCGATCGGGTTGGGCACTTCGCACGGCATCTTCCAAATTGTTACTTGGATACCGAGCGAATCCAGACAATGCATAAACTCTTTGTAGAAGTCGGCAACCGATCGTGGCTCAAGCGCCATGACTCGTTCCGTGTCGTGGCTGGTTCGAATCAGGAGCCTGTGATGGATGAAATCGAACTGAATCTCAAAAATCCCACTGTCGAACGGGATGGGAGAAGTTGTAAGGCCGAGTGGGGTGACATATAGCGGGACTCCCCACCAATGATTAATTCTTGGACTGAGTGCAAGTCGAACCTTCCCCACAATCTGGGTCCACATGTGAAGGGTCGCATAGGTGGCCTTCCACGCTTCCAAAGGCAATTCCGGCCACAGGCTCGGGCTGATGGTTTGGGCGTTCATATGCGCCTCGTAATGAGAAGTCTAATGCCAGATGTACGCCGCATTTTACTGCATCTCCATGTTGCAGAAGCAGAAATCGGGTTTGAAGATTGAACGTGAGCACCGCTATCTTACTCATTTCCCAGTCTCATTTGCGATTCCATGGATCAAATCATCTACGCTGGAAAATCAATGTAGCGCCTTGCCCGATTGGGCATCTAAGTTTGGAGCATATTTCTCGGGTGAGTCGAAGGACGAAATGGTGGCTTTCGTCCATGATTCCTGCGCGCACTTCGTCATAAGCTCTGGCTGAATACTGCACGTACGTTCGGATTGCGAGTAGCGGTATCGCCAGCATGCGGGAACGAAGACAGAACTCACAGAGTGCATCTAGGTGACTTTGGAGGCAACCATGCTCGTCGCGCAAAAGAACGTTGACGTTCGACACCAACTGCTTGAGCGACTGTCCGAAGCTCGAGCTCAAACGGACGAGATTTTCAACATTGTCAAGCCCGACTCTATCTACGATCGGCCGATTCCGGAACGACATCGAATTATTTTCTATCTCGGCCATTTGGAAGCATTCGACTGGAACCTGCTGCGCGAGCGCGTTCTGGGCACGAAGGCTTTTCATCCAGATTACGACCGATTATTTGCCTTCGGAATTGATCCGGTGAATGGCGTACTTCCGTCCGATCAACCAAGCGATTGGCCTTCCGTCGCAGATACGCGGAGCTATGTCCAGCAAATCCGCGAGAACATTGACGAGGGTTTAGCAACTCTTGAATCTGCCGATTGGCATTCCAATCCCGTGGGGGCGGATTTCACGGCCAGCACATTGCTCAACGTAGCCATCGAGCACCGGTTTATGCACTCGGAGACTTTGGCGTACATGCTGCACCAGTTGCCGCTTGATCGTAAAATTCCACAACCCCGCAAGCCCGAACTGATTGTTCCTCAAATTGCGCACAGAATGATTGAGATTCCCGCCGGGCAGGCCACGCTTGGACTGTCGCGACGCGACCAAAACGTTTTCGGTTGGGACAACGAATATGAAACACTGACCGTCGAGGTTCCAGCTTTTGTCATCGATAAATACAAAGTGACGAACGGCCAGTACCTCGATTTCGTAGCCGCGGGTGGCTATGAGAATCCAGCCTGCTGGACGGAAGAAGATTGGAATTGGCGAACGGCGCAGAATATTCAGCGGCCCGTGTTTTGGAGCCGGAATCGCGATCGTTGGTACGTGCTGACCATGTTTGACGAGATCCCCCTGCCTTTGGACTGGCCCGTCTACGTGAGCCACGCGGAGGCCAATGCATACGCTCGCTGGGCCGGAAAGTCATTGCCTTCGGAAGCACAGTGGCACCGGGCGGCGTACGGAACGGCGAACGGCCGCGAGAGGCACTTTCCATGGGGCAGTGCAACTCCGAATCCAAGCAAAGGCAATTTCGATTTCCATAGGTGGGATCCGGTTTCCGTTGGTGCATCTCGCGAGGGCGAGAGCGCTTTCGGTGTTGCAGATTTGCTGGGCAACGGATGGGAGTGGACATCGAGCCGGTTCGAGCCATTTCCCGGTTTCCAGCGGTTTTCGTTTTATCCGGGCTACTCCGCCGACTTCTTCGACGGCAAACACTACGTGATGAAAGGGGCATCCGCGCGAACTGCGGGGTGCATGTTGCGCCGCTCGTTTCGCAATTGGTTCCAGCCCCACTACCAGTTTGTTTACGCGGGATTTCGCTGCGCGAGCAACTGATCGATTCCGGAGGACAGCATGTTGACCCAGGCTTTTACTGCCGGTACTAATTCCGATCTCCTGACCGATGTACGCGTCGGTTTGACCAAGCCCGGCCAGAAGGAACTGCCTTCGAAATACTTGTATGACAGCGTCGGGTCGGCGCTTTTTGAGGTCATCAGCGTCCTTCCAGAATATGGGTTGACGCGTGCGGACGAACGTCTTCTGCGTCGGCATTCGGAAGACATTGTCGCCAGACTGACACCGCCGACGGTAGTGGCGGAGTTGGGCAGCGGAAGCGGAAAGAAGACGCGCTGGATGCTCGAAGCGCTTAGCCGTCATCAGCACATCTCGTATTGTCCGATCGAGATTTCGCGGGCCGCACTCACCATGTGCGAGCGCGAACTCGGGGACATCGATTCAGTCAGTATCGTCGGCTTCGAGCGTGAATATCTTGATGGATTGTTGGAGGTTGCGGCTCGACGCCAGGCAGGAGAGCAACTTCTGGTACTGTTCCTGGGGAGTACGATTGGCAACTTTGAGCATCCGGCGGACGTAAAGTTCCTGCGCCAAATGCGGGAGATCCTGCGAGCAGGTGACGCGCTGCTACTGGGCACTGACTTGACGAAACCGATTCATCAATTGCTGGATGCATATGATGATCCGCTCGGCGTGACGGCGGCCTTCAATTTGAATCTGCTGGCACGCATCAATCGGGAACTCGATGCCGACTTCGTACTCGAGCAATTCGAACATGTGGCTCGCTTCAATGAGGGGGTCGGCAGTGTTGAGATGCACCTTCGCTCCCGGAAGAAACAGATCGTGAGCATACCGGCGGCTTCCTTGACAGTTACGTTCGTTGAAGGCGAGACCATCTGGACTGAGAGCAGTCACAAATATTCTCTCGCCGACGTATTCCGAATTGCCGAGAAGGCGGGCTTCCACTGCGATGCCCAGTGGATTGATGAAGAATGGCCATTCGCCGAAAATCTCTTAATTGCCGAATGAGGGTGAGCCTTACTCCAGATCGGTCTGAGACTCGTCTGTCGGAGGTTTCGATTCGAGATGAATCTCAGGCAAATTTATGCTCTTTAGTTGGCGATTTAGTGCAGGCAGATCTGACTGCTTGATATCCTCCCACCGCTTCAATACTGCGGAAAGGTCGCGCTCGGTATCCGCTGCCGCGCCTTTTTGGGCCGCAGTGGGTGCAGCATCGGCCTGTCCGACGCTTCCGTAGAGCGTGCCAACCGCGGTATTCTCACGAGTCAGGGTTGGCTCCGATGCTTCGGGCGTAGGTGGCATCGGCCCACGCAAAATCGCTCCTACCTTCTGATCGAGCACCTTGATCGATTCTGCCAGATCGCCAGATTGCGTTCCAAGCTTGTGCAGTTGATCGACCAGCGAACGCGCCTGCGCCACTGCTTCCGTGCTCGCAGTCAACTCGGAAGCCAGACGCATTTCCAGATTGAATTGTTGTTGTAGACCGGCGGGAGGCGTGCTTACCCGGGGATCTATCTTGATCGTGAACTGCGCCGTGAAAGTACGCCCGTTCGTATTGAGTCGCGCCGTATATTCTCCGGGTAGCGCAAGGGGTCCGAGGGGCGTTCTGGGTGTATCGTAGGGAACCGCCGAAATCGGATACTGCTGTTGCAGCGAGGCTGGCGAAGGATAATGCAGATCCCATACCCAGCGATGCATGCCCGCGCTTGCTGAAAGAATTTTCGGCATGCGGATCCAGTAGAGCGGAATCATCTGCTTCTCGAGTTCAGCCCGACTCACCTCCGGCTCGTCTGCACTGGAAAAGCGACGCACTAACTTCCCTTGCGCATCGAGGATTTCGAGTGTCACCGGACTGGAAGCAGGCTGTGCCAGGAAGTAATCGAGAATCGCGCCGTCGGCAGGATTCTTGCCGGCCGGTTCATCGGGCGGAATCGGAGTGTCAGGATTCGTGCTGTGCCGAACCCGGTAGGCAAGTTCGGGTTTGAAAAGATAGGCATCCGAATTTGCTGTTGCTTCCGCAAGTTGCCGCAAAGGAGTGATGTCATCGAGGATCCAGAACGATCGGCCGTGAGTGGCGACGATCAGATCATTCTCGTGAATGCCCAAGTCTCGCATCGACGTGTGCGGCAAGTTCAATTGCAACGATTGCCAGTGGTCGCCGTCATCAAATGAAACCCAGACGCTGGTTTCGGTGCCCGCAAACAGCAGTCCCTTGCGCACCGGGTCCTCGCGCACAGTGTCGGCCGGTGCATCATCCGGAAGCCCTCCCGAGATCAACTTCCACGTCTTGCCGCCATCGTGAGTGCGGTAAATGTAAGGATGTAGGTCATCGATGCGGAAGCGGCTCACGGACGCATAGGCAGATTGATCGTCAAAGTGTGACGCTTCGATCTGAGTGACTTTGCTCCAAGCGGTCAATTCCGGCGGCGTAATGTTGTTCCACTTCTTTCCGCCGTCTCGCGTTATCCAGATCAAGCCGTCGTCGGTCCCGGCCCATAAAGTATTCATGCTCTGGAACGACGGAGCGAGTGAGTAGATCACGCCGCGCTGCTTCCCCGCTTCAGGATTCTTGGACGCAAGCGTGCCCACGCTCGCAGGAACTCCCGGATTTTCTCGTGTGAGATCGGGGCTAATGGTTTGCCAGGTTTCCCCGCCATCGGTGGTCTTGAATAACATGTTCGACGCATAGTAAAGAATGTGAGGATCGATCGGTGAAAAGAGGGTCGGTTCAGTGCGATCGCTTCGATACTTCGCGTTGCGCACCGGAATCGGCGTCACGTTTTGTGCCTGCCCCGTAGACCAATGATATTTGGAAACCTCGCTCCTGCCGCCCCCATAAATAATGTCGGGATTGAGCGGATCGGGCGCGACATAACCGTACTCGATGGTGGCGACAGGATGCCAGTCGCGAAACGTGATTTCGCCATCGTTGCCGCGGCTCAAAATGCAAACCGAACCGCTCTCCTGTTGCCCGGCGCAAACCCGGTAGGGAAAAGTATTGGTAACCCCGACGTGATAAAGCTGCGCGGTCGGCTGGTTGTACCACGAGCTCCAAGTATCCCCGCCATTGACGGTCACAATCGCGCCCTGATCGCTGACTAATAGAATAATCTTCGAGTCGTTGGGATTGATCCAGAGATTCTGATAGTCGTCCCCGCCGGGAGCGCCACGAATGCTCATCCAGGTTTTGCCGCCATCCGTCGAGCGGACGGTCACGATGCTCACACTATAAATCACGTCGGGATTCTTCGGGTCGACTCTTGGAATTGAAAGGTCGCCGCCGCCGATGCGCATGGCCGGACGCGGATCAGTCGTAGCCACGTGCCAGTTCTCACCGGCATCATCGGAGCGGTACAGGCCCAGACCGGCTGCGGAACCGTACTCTCCATGCTCAGTCGTCGCCACAGTCGCGTAGAGACGGCTTGGCTGACTGGCTGCGATCGCCACATTGACTTGCGTAAGGTTCTTGGGCAGACCGTTGGTCAAGGGATGCCAAGTGCTGCCGCCGTCCGTCGACTTGAACAGACCTCCACCGGTTCCCTGAAATTCGTTGTTATCCTCCCACGGCCCCTCGCGGGCTTCCCACAAAGATGCGTAGAGCACATCGGGATTCAAAGGATCAATCTCAACGTCAGAGGCCCCGGTGTTTTCGTCCTTGTACAAAACTTTCTGCCAGGTGCTACCGCCGTCGGTCGAGCGAAAAATTCCACGCTCGTCGTTCGCACCGTAGGGATGCCCGAGCACCGCAGCGAATAACTTATTCGGGTCGCGTGGGTCAACTACCAGCGCAGGGATCTGCTGTCCGTCGCGCAAGCCGAGATGGGTCCACGTCTTGCCGGCGTCCGCGGATTTGTAAATTCCGTTGCCGACGGACAAATCAGGACGGTGCAGGCCCTCACCACTCGCAACATAAATAATATTGGGATCAGAGGGAGCGACCGCGATTGCCCCGACCGATTGCGTGGGCTCTTGGTCGAAGATTGGTGTCCACGTGCGTCCGTAGTCGTCCGACTTCCACACTCCGCCATTCACCGCGCCGATATAAAAAAGATTAGGCTGCTTCGGTACGCCGGCAACCGCCCGAGTCCTACCGCCACGAAAAGGCCCAATCATGCGCCAGCGCATTTCCTGATACATGCTCTCCGGAAACTGCTGTGCCTGGCTGATGCCAAGCTGCGAAAATGCGAAGCTGCTAGCGAGCAAAATCAGGATAAGGCGACGAAGTCGCATCATGTATTCCTCCAGCCATATGACCAAACGGGACAGGATAAATCAAATGAGACGTTGGGAGAATGCAAATCGGTTGACTCTAAAGCGTCTCCGACTCTTCTTCTCGACGCTGCTTCTGAATATCGATTCCGAGCTGCTCGGCTTTCTTGTAGAGATGGCTACGCTCCAAACCGAGGGACTTGGCGGCATTCGTAATGTGATAATTGCTCCGCTTCAGCTCGGCGAGAATCGCCTCACGCTCGAAATTCTGCACCCGCTCGGCCAGTGGGCCTGAGCTTGTTGGCGACGAAGGAAGAGCGGTCGGAGTAATCGGCAATGCAGAGCGAACAGTGGCTGGCGTTATTTCGCCTTCAGTCGCCAAGAGCATTAGGCGCTCCACGACATTGCGCAACTCGCGCACGTTCCCCGGCCACGGGTAAGCTGCGAGCGCTTCAATCGCCTCTGAAGCGAACTGCATCGGCTTCCAATTATTCTGCGCACAGACCTGCCGGGCAAAATGTTCCACCAATGCCGGAATGTCCTCCCGGCGTTCGCGTAGAGGAGGTAGCACCAGAGGAAAGACGTACACGCGATGAAAAAGGTCTTGGCGAAAGTTGCCCTCACGCACCAGAGTCTCCAAGTTTCGATGGGTCGCGACCAGAACGCGCACGTCCACGGGAATAGGCTTGTCGCCGCCGATGCGTTCCACTTCGCCTTCTTCTAGCACGCGCAGCAATTTCGCTTGCATCGAGAGAGGCATATCTCCGATCTCGTCCAGGAAGATTGTGCCGTGTTCCGCCTGCTCGAACTTTCCCGTGTGACGCGCGGCGGCCCCCGTGAATGAACCTTTCTCGTGTCCGAACAGTTCCGATTCGATCAACTCAGCCGGAACTGCGGCGCAATTCAAAGTAACGAAAGGACCCGCAGACCGTGGACTGCGTTCATGGAGAGTGCGCGCAACCAGTTCTTTGCCGGCCCCGGTTTCGCCCAGAATACAGACTCGTGTCTCGCTTGCTGCCACGCGCTCAACCTGCGCCATTACTTTGCGCATAACCTCCGCGGTCCAGACAATCTCGTGCTTCCCCAGCCGTTGACGAAGCTGCAGATTTTCCGATTCCAGGCGCCGGAGCTTGAGCACGTTCTCGACAGTCAGCAACAGCTTATCCGTGGAAACCGGTTTTTCCAAAAAGTCGAGAGCTCCAAGCCGCGTAGCGCGAACTGCCATTTCAATGTGCGCCTGTCCCGACATCATGACCACGGGAACCGTGATCCCTTGCGCCCTGAGGTCTCCCAGAAAAGAAAGCCCATCCTTGCCGGGCATGACTACGTCGGAGAAGATCAAATCAAAGTTCTGCGTTTTAGCAAACTCAAGTGCCTTCAGCGCGTTGTCGCAAACCGTTGCTTCATGACCGGCGAGGCGAAACGCACGTGACAGCGACGCCAGCGTGTTGGGTTCGTCATCCACAATCAGGACGTGCGCTTTCTGCGACATTTAATAGCTCCTCGCGGTTTCGTCGCTGGATTTTCGTGGCAATTCAATCACGAACGTCGTCCCATCGCCCGATTCGCTTCGAACGCTGATCGTGCCGCCGTGATCGCTGATCACCGATTGAACGATCGCCAGACCGAGCCCCGTGCCATGCGGCTTACTCGTGTAATAAGGAGTGAACAAGCGCTCGCACTCTTCTGGCGTGAGACCAATCCCGGTATCCGCGACTTCTACATAACTGAAATCGCCGTTTTGCCGCGTGCGCAGGGTGAGTGTGCCACCTTGAGGCATGGCATCCATCGCGTTCAAGACGAGATTCGAGAGTGCCCGGTGCAAAAGGTCAGGATCGGCGGAGATTGTCTCCATGGGCTCGACCAAATCCAGTTTACATTCAATGGGCGCGCGATTCGGCGAGTGAAGTTGCACCTGAAACAGGCGACCTACATTCTCCACGATGTCGTTGAGTTGTGTTTGCTGGACCTGCGGTTGCGGCATCCTGGAGAACTCACTGAAGCGCGAAATGATGGCTTTCAAATTCGCGATCTCGGCCAGCAAGGTGGCAGAACTTTCCTGGAAAATCTCCTCGAATTGTTGCGGACTCTGCTCCCGAGCCCGCAGTAAATTCTCTACCGTCAGTTGCAGCGGGAAAAGAGGATTCTTCAGTTCATGCGCCAGGCGCCGGGCTAGCTCACGCCACGCCGCGACCCGTTCCGCCTGCACCAAATGCTCTCTTTGCGCCAGAAGTTCGCGAGTCATGCGGTTGAACGATTCCGCCAACTCACCGAGTTCATCAGACGAGGTAACCGTCACTTGCGCATTCCAGTCGCCAGAAGCGACTTCCCGTGCGGCCTGCGCAAGTTGTTCCACCGGCCGCGTGACTCGGGCCGCGGCCCACCCGCTGAGCAGGATCGCCAGCAGTATGCCACCACTTCCACATAACAATGCTACGGAGCGGATCTGCTGACGAAGATCAACATAAGGACGGCGCGAGTTGCCGATCAGCAAGACACCCAACAGTTGCTTATCCTGCCCGGTCAGCGGAAAGGCGTCGATGGTTTCGTCATCGGCCGGATTCGTCGACCAATGTACCAGCGCCGTAGTCTCGCGCGGCTGTAGCTGAAGCCGCTGAATAATGGGCGCGATTCGATCTGCTTGCTGCACCGTCCCCGCAGCGCCAATCAGGAATTGCGGAGAAAAGCCTGTTCCCAGGTTTTGGTAGAACATGGCTCGTGTCCCGGTGGGAAGTTCCAGGCTGGCAAGGAATTCCTTATCAATCCGGCGGCCTCCGATCACGAAAAGCGGTTTCTCGGAAAGGTTTACTTCCCTGACTGCAAACAGCCCTAACGCCGCACCGTCTGGCAGTTCCTCCTGCTTCAAGAAGGTGCCGTTGGGAATTGCGGACGAACTTATTACAGCCTCCTTGTAGCCAAATTTAGCCGGCCACTGCGCGGACGAAATGACGATCCCCTGGCTGTCGACGAACTCCAGAAAATC
Source organism: Terriglobales bacterium (assembly GCA_035601995.1). Taxonomy (GTDB): domain Bacteria; phylum Acidobacteriota; class Terriglobia; order Terriglobales; family Acidobacteriaceae; genus JABDBE01. The sequence goes on along the minus strand of DATNNE010000148.1, from coordinate 1,569 downwards.
CAGTTGTTGACTCTCGGCGATGGTCTTGGCCTCGTTGAGATATGCGCCGTAATCGGGCGAACCGTGGCTCAAGGCGAGAGCCATACGAGTAGCCTCTTCGCTCGATGCAACAGCTTCCACACGACGCGCGACCTCCTCGCTTCGGCGATTAAAGTCGCGGCGAAATTGCGCCACCAGAGCTGCTGTGCGCTCTTCATTTGTTTTTTCGAAAGCGCGTCGCGTTAGCAACGAAATACTCCAGGCAACCGCCGTCACCGACACCAAAACGGTGAGTGCAAAGACGGCCAGAAGTTTGCGCCTGAGCATCATGGTTTCTCTACGCCCAGCCAGACGTCAGGCAAACGCCAACTCCCGTCGCGAGCCGTCCGCCAGCTCTTCGCGCCATTCGCCACAGCGTATGCCGTCCGCAAGTGCAGCAGAGGAATCACACGTTGCGATTGCAGAAGTTTGTTTTCCGCGTTGTAGAGATCATCGACGGAACTAGAAACGAATTTGGGAGGTGAAACTCCAAGCTCCGCCGCCATTTCGCCGAGAGCGATCTGAACGTCGAGCGAAATCAATGGGATTCGAACAATCCGCAGGTCAGCGCCGCTCGCGCTTGTGATCTGCATCCCGAGCCCGGCATCGCGGGCGTTTAGCACGACTCTCTCGGCAATCACGCGCGCGGCGGGATCAGCCGTGTCGTAACCTAGACTCCAGTAAGTCGTATGCGGAATCTCGCCGCGTATCTGCCGCGCACGCTCCAAGTCAAGCGACGAAGGAAAAAGAAAACCGTAGCCCGTCATCCAATTTGGCAAAAGGCCGCCGGCAGGCTCTCCTCCACCTTGCAGCACAACCGTATTCAACAACTCGCGATCAAGGCTCAGGGCAAGCGCTTGACGCTGTCGTCCGTCGTCGGACGACTGCGGGTCGCGGCTGAAAATAAGCGCGATGAGTTCCACAGGAGCTGAACTGTCGATGTGGCGGCCTTCCGCGGCGGTCCGGCGCGACTGCTCCGGAGCGACTTCTATGACTTGCGCCTTACCCAAATCGAAAGCGATCATCTGCTCGCGAAAACTCTTGCCCATTTCGATTTCGATTGCATCCAGGAACGCTCGGCCACCCCAATAGTCGTCGCGGGCCGCCAGCGAAAGCTTCTTCCCCGGATCCCACATGGAAACAGTAAAAGGCCCAGTGCCGGAAATCTTTCCTCCCTCGCGCCTTACGATGCTGTTGCGCGGCAAACTCAGCTCGGAAGGAAGATTCGGAGTCGCAGAATCGCGCTCGATGATGACAGCCTCTCCTTCAGAAAAGACTTTCCACGTCGGATTTGCCTTGCGCAACGAAGCGGCAACCGCGTCCAGAGTAAGCTGCGCGCCGTCTTCAAACGTAATTCCTCGACGCAATAAAAACCGCCAACGCTGGTTGCCCGGTTCAGTCTGCCAGGAACTAGCCAATGCTGGTTCAGGCTTGCCCCGCTGGTCCAATGAAACCAGAGTTTCAAACATCAGACTAGACAGATTGCAGAATCCGAACCAATCCGATTGGCTGGGATCGGCGGGGTCTAAAGAGGTGGGGGCAGCCCGCATC
>DATNNE010000147.1:0-3892 GCA_035601995.1 Terriglobales bacterium | reverse complement strand
CTTTGCCCGAAACCGCATCCTGCTTGGCGAGTTCGCCAATGTCGGCGCCGGCAATAAAAGCCTTCTCACCGGCGCCAGTAAAGATAACGACGCGAATCGCCGCATCGTTCTTAATGTCATGAAACGCCGCCCGCAACTCTTCCATGGTGGCCATGTTGAGCGCGTTGAGCACCTTGGGCCGGTTGACGGTGACGTAAGCGATGGAGTTTTTCTTTTCGAGAAGTATGTTTTCGAAGGTCATAAATTTCTTGTGGAACTCAATGCAGTTCGTATAATTCGTTCAGCCACGGTACCGTCCAGAACACCGCTCTCAACAAGGGCACTCCTCATCGCCAATAAAGCGGCCGATTCACCGCTAATCCATTCGGTACTCCGAGCCAATGCCCTGTCTTTCAGGGCGCTGCGTTGTTGCTCGTTCTGAATCGATCCGCTTACAATCCGCTCGATTTCGGCAAGGTCATCTTGCGTCTCAAACATCATGGCCGTGGCTCGGTTTATCGCTGAGCCACCCGGTTCCAGCAGATCGGTAGCCACACCACCCGCATATATGCACGCGATATGGTTAGTCAAAAGCTCCATGCAACTCTCGCAGTCGGCATCCAGGCGAAGTCTTATCATCAGTGAGTTATACGGGTCAGTAGTAATCTCTCCGCTACAGCCTGCCCGCTCGCACATTCGTTCTGTCTTTTGCGCGATGGTATATCCGGGACCAGATCGACTGCTATTCGCCCGTGCCCTATTTTTCAATTCTTCCTGGTGTTCGGTAAGTGACACATTCCGATCAGCAACAACAAGCAGGACGCGATCCCCGCTAACCATATAAGCTACAGAGTGTCCCGCTTCGTGGCAGCAAATGCGCCTCCTGTCGAGCTGCATCCTCATCACCGAATCCCTTTCGTGCGAGAAGTTCGCGAAGAAGAGGTGTTGTTGCTATAATTGTATAGCAGGGTTCGAATCATGCTTGCTATCCGCCTTCCCGAAAAAATCGAGAAACGTCTCGCCCGCCTCGCCAAGCGCACCGGTCGCACCAAGACTTACTACGCGCGCGAAGCGATCCTGAAGCACCTGGAAGACCTTGAAGATATTTATATCGCGGAAAAAAGGCTTGCTGACCTCCGCGCCGGGCGCACTCGTACAATCCCGCTCGAAGAAGTGATGCGACAGCATGGCCTTAACGCGGAAGAATTGGACGATTGAGTTCGATTCTGCCGCCCAGCGCGAATTCGAACGGCTGGATAAAAGCGTGGCGCTTCGCATCTCCAAGTTTCTCCACCAACGAGTCGCAAGCCTCGAGAATCCTCGATTGATCGGTGAACGCCTCCACGGGACTTTGAGCGACTATTGGAAATATCGGGTCGGCGACTATCGCATCATCTGCAAATTGGAAGACGATCGTCTGGTTGTTGTAGTCGTCCGCATTGGCCACCGTCGCGAAGTTTACGAACGCTAACCAAGGTCAAGCCGTAGGTTTATCCGTGGAAATCCCGCAAATCCGTGGCTAAAGCTTGTTCGCCTTCGGCTTCTCCGGGTCCGAGTAATCGTAAAACCCCTTGCCCGTCTTCCGCCCGTACCACCCCGCCATCACCAACCGCTTCAGCAGCGGAGGCGATGCGAACCGCCGCTCCTTGAATTCGTCGTACATCACATGCGTGATGTAATAAGTCGTGTCGAGCCCCACAAAATCCAGCAGTGTAAACGGCCCCATCGGATAACCGCACCCCAGCTTCATCGCGTTGTCGATGTCGTCAATCGACCCCACGCCCTCTTCATACGCGCGAATCGCATCCAGCAGATACGGCACCAGCAGGCGGTTCACGATGAATCCCGTCTTGTCCGACGTGCGCACCGGAACCTTGCCCAGCTTTTTTCCAAACTCATACGCCGTCTGGTACACATCGTCGGCCGTAGCGATCGTGCGCACCACTTCCACCAGCTTCATCAGCGGCACGGGATTAAAAAAGTGCAACCCAATAAACCGCTCCGGACGTTTTACGGAAGTCAATAATTCCGTCACCGAAATCGACGAAGTATTCGAGGCGAAGATCGCGTCTTTCTTCACGATGCCATCGAGCGACGCATACATCTTCTTCTTCTCTTCCACATTCTCGATGATGGCTTCAATGACGATGTCGCAATCGGCCAGCTCGGCCTTGTTAGTCGTCCCCTTCAGCCGCGCGCGAATCTCATCCTTCTGCTGCGCGGTAATCCCGCCCTTTTCCACGGGCCGCTCGGCAAACTTGGCCAAAGACTTCTCGATCCCGACAAACCCCTTGTCGAGATATTTCTGCTCAACCTCAAGCACGGTCACATCGAACCCAGCCGTAGCGCAAACCTGCGCAATGCCAGACCCCATCAGCCCGCAACCAAGTACGCCAACTCTTCTGATTTCCATAGCACTCCCGAAAAGATCAGCCACGGATTACACGGATCATTACGGATCAAAAACTCAGGAATTTGCTCTATCCGTGAAATCCGCGTAAATCCGTGGCGAATGATGTTCGCCGCCGCAACTCATACAGCAACGTAATCACCAACCGCGCCCCGTCCCCCTGCTGCTAATCTACACTCCGCACAATCATCCACCGGCACGCGCCATAATTAAGCGCAGATCACGGCTTCACCTTCGGCTGGGCCTTCTCATACAACCACATCTTCATCAGAGACTGGTAAGGGACATCGCGCTTATTGGCCGCGGCCTTCACGACTTCAATCAGGTGCCGCGGCAGGCGGATCGAGATCGAGACCGTGGGAGGCTTGAGTTTCGGCAAGGCAACCTTCCGGGCCTTGCTGAAATCGAAAGTCTCGCTTTCGGGCAGCGGTAGGCAATACCGTTCCGCCCGGCGGGCAGATTTCTTAGAGGCTTTCATACTCCGTCCTCTCCTTCCTTGAAGCGGTGCGGGCGGAGATCACGCGAATCTTGGTACCACCCGCGCGCAAAGTAAATGCGACCACAGGAACCTGGCCATCGTCGGTCATACCGATGGCTCGGGGGCGTTCCTCCAGTTTGCTGTGCGCAACATCGTCGGCGATCCACAGCGGCACATTGCTGAAAATTTCCTCGGCCTGCCGGCACGTTACCTTGTGCTTGGCGTTCTTGGTTTCGTTGCCGCTGTCCCATTCGAATCCGGTGACATTGGACAAGTCAACCATCTTGTATATTACCATCATATACCGCACGGCCTGACAAGTTGGACCCTAATTCAAGCTCTCCACAATCATGGCAATCCCCTGCCCCCCACCAATGCACGCCGTGGCCAGTCCATACTTCTTCTTCCGCCGACGCAATTCATACAGCAGCGTGATGACCAGCCGCGTCCCGGTCGCGCCTAGCGGATGCCCCAGCGCAATCGCACCGCCATTCACATTCACCTTTTCGCGATCCAGCCCCAACTCTTTTTCCACCGCCAAATACTGCGCCGCAAACGCCTCGTTCACTTCAATCAAATCGATGTAATCCAGATTCAGCCCAGCTTTTTGCAGCGCCACTTTCGTCGCCGGCACCGGACCACGCCCCATCAACTTCGGCTCCACTCCTGCCACGCCCCAGCTCACAATGCGCCCCAACGGCTGCATCCCGCGCTTGCGTGCCTCTTCCAGCGACATCAACACCACCGCCGCCGCGCCATCCACAATGCCGCTCGCATTGCCCGCGGTCACGGTTCCATTTTTCCCAAACGCCGCCTTCAACTTCGCCAGTCCTTCCATCGTGGTCTGCGGACGCCGGTGATCGTCCTCCGGAAAAACTTCTCCTGTCGCCTCGCCCTTCGCATTCCGCAGCGGCACCGCTACCAACTCTTCCTGAATGCGTCCATCTTTATACGCTTCATCCGCCTTCTGCTGCGAACGTAGCGCAAACTCATCCTGCGCCTGCCGCGTGATGCCCTGCTGCTCG
>DATNNE010000146.1:0-46947 GCA_035601995.1 Terriglobales bacterium | reverse complement strand
GTCGAGAATATCGTTGATCACGGCCAGCAGTGAATCCGCCGACAACTTGACGATATCAAGGAACTCCCGTTGCTCGAGAGTAAGGTTAGTGTCGAGGGCGAGATCGGTCATGCCAACAATCCCATTAAGGGGAGTGCGAATTTCGTGGCTCATATTCGCCAGGAACTCGCCCTTGGCGCGGCTGGCCGCTTCCGCCGCTTCTTTTGCCTTTCGCATCTTTTCGTGGGATTCCCGGATCGCTGTGATGTCTTCGACCACGCCCACGAAGCTGTGCAGCTTTCCGTCCGGCCCGCGGGCCCACCTGGCGCGAACCGCAACCCAGACGATTGTGCCGTCGGATCTCACGATCCGGTGTTCATCGACGAGGTCTTCTCCTCGTTGAACCGCAACGTTCCACAGCCGCAGGGCCCGCTCCTGATCCTCCGGGTGAAGCGAGTCGATCCAGCGATTCATGCATGACTGTTCCGTGGTAATGCCCGTGATCTCCGTCAGTCTCTCGTTCACATAATCGGGTGTTCCGTTCGCGTCGGTCCGGAAGATTCCCACGGGAGCGGTCGCGCTTAGCATTCGGAAAACCTCTTCGCTCTGCCGGAGTGCGAACTCCGCCACTACTCGTTGCGTGACATCCTGATATACCGCGACAATACCTTGCCGCTCTCCGTTGGACGAAATCGGTACGGCATAGGACTCCACATACACGACCGAACCATCCTTCCTCCTCCTCGTCATCGTTCCGGCAACGACTCCACCACCGAGCACGAGTTGGGCGTTTTCCTGAAAACCAACGGCCGCCCCTGGCGGCACGATCAGATCGTTGACGGTCTTTCCGACACATTCTTCCAGCGTGTATCCGAAGATCCGGTTGAAAGCTGGATTTGTCAGTGTGATTTTGTGGTTCAGGTCAGCGACCGCAACAGCAACTGGACTCATCTGGATCAGTGCGTCGAGCAGGTTGGCGTCTTCTGGCGGCAGTTGATCCTTGGGTCGGTGCATCAGTTTGTCCACAAGGAAACGGCGTGGAGCCTAGACCGACCCGAGTACTGGCACGTCGCGGACGGCGCCGAAGCGAGCGTTAGCAAGCTGACGAAGCGAGTCGGGCGCTCAACGCTTCCGACGACCTGGACGCGGATGTCCCCACTCGTTGCTTTCGCCATTCCAGATGTTCTCTTGACATGGTGCACCGAGGACCTTTGCGTAATCGTCCGTTCCGAGGGTCGTCGGAAAGATCGGTGACCCCGCTGTCAACCGTACATCGGCAATTTGTCGAGGGGACTTCAGTCACGTCAGCAGGGTGCAAGGGCGCAGCGAAACCGTTAAATCTAGCTATCAGCCGGTGTCTTCAAACCCAGAGCTTCTTGTTGAGTTCGAGGCCGTGCTGGCGGCAATAGCTTACGTAATGATTGATATACCAGAAGACATCCAAAGTCTGGAGAAGATTGTCGTTCTCGTCGACGAACTCCAGCGAGCCGTTAAGGAAAAACATGGTCTTCATTCCGTTAGGGTCGTCTGAAACCAGAGTATGAACAGCGCCTGGACTTTCCAGCACATAACTGCCGGGGCGCGCCACCCAGTCATATTCCAGGTAGCGCCAACTGCCCTCCAGGGTGCATGCAAAAATCCGGCCACGATGGCGATGGCGTCCTAGTGCCCCACCCTTTTTAACCCAAAGAATGTTCGCATAAGTATTGTGGGTTACATCGAAAGCCAAATGGCGAATGAACACGTTCTCCTTGAATGGCACATACGGAGACTCGTCCTCGCCGGCGCCGATGTGCACATCGGGAAACGCATATTCACGAACCACTGCGTCGAGATCGCCCCTTGCAGCCGCGTTGCTCTTAGCTTCGATGATGGACATGTGTTCCTCCGGAATCGGGTCATTTTGACGCCACAAATCTAACACAAGGCCAAAGTGGCGGACCCGCCGATCCAATCGTGCGGAATATTGTCTAGAGATCACCGGCTTCGGCATGCTGCCGTGGCGGCGGATGGGCACCTTTCGGTAACCTGGGTATGCGGCGGGAGCCTTCGATGACAAATGTCTCGTGCTGAGATACCATTCGCGTGTCAGTGACGGAATATTTGCTATCGAGTGAGCTCGAAATTTCATGTCCAAGTTGACTGATCAGCGTTCGCTTATTACGCCTTATCGGCGACTCGAGCCCGGCGGCCAGCCGCCCTCGCTGTATGAGCCGTATCGCTCCACCACGCGGCGTGCACCGGCGAAGCCGTTGATCTTCCTCCCGCATACTTTGTCGGAAGTCACCGGCCCCATCTATGGTCATGGGAATATCGCGGAAACCGATAACGATCTAACGCGCCAGCATGCGGATGAGCCGCGAGGCGAACGAATTATCGTGACCGGGCGCGTGCTCGATACCAACGGACGTCCCATACCGCGTACCTTGGTTGAAATATGGCAGGCGAATTCTGCTGGCCGCTATGTCCATAAGAAGGACCAACACCCCGCGCCACTCGATCCCAACTTTACCGGAGCAGGTCGCACGCTTACCGATGAGAACGGCGCCTATCGTTTTGTGACCATCAAGCCAGGAGCTTATCCCTGGTTCAATCACTACAACGCGTGGCGTCCGGCGCACATTCATTTCTCGATTTTTGGACGGGCGTTTATTACACGTTTAGTCACGCAGATGTATTTTCCGGGCGATCCGCTATTCGCGTTTGATCCTATTTTCCAATCGATCCCGGATGAAAAGGCGAGGCAGCGCATGGTCAGCAAGTTCGATTTAGAAACCACGCAGCCGCAATGGGCGCTGGGCTACAAATTCGATATTGTCCTGCGCGGCCCGGAGGCTACTCCGTTCGAGGCATAACATGAGCTTGGGTCCGACTCCTTCGCAAACCGTTGGCCCTTTTTTCTCGTTCGCTCTGACGACTGAGAGCGCTTCGGTCCGCTGTATCGCAGGTCCGCAGGCCGAGGGGGAGCGCGTTCTGCTGATGTGTCGCGTCCTGGATGGTGATGGAGCGCCGGTTCCCGACGCCATGATCGAGATATGGCAAGCCGACGCCAACGGCAAATACAATCACCCCGACGACGGGCAAAGTGAAACTGTCGATTCCGCGTGCGCCGGTTTCGGGCGCATGGGAACAGCGGACGATGGGAGCTGTCAGTTTGAGACAATCAAGCCGGGACGGGTGCCCGGCCCGGACAAGGTTCTGCAGGCTCCCCACTTGAGCCTCGCCGTGTTCGCCCGCGGCATGCTCAAGCAGCTCTACACGCGAGTATATTTTTCTGGAGACCCAGCCAACCCGGAAGACCCAGTTCTTTCGCTTGTTCCCGGGGATCGCCGCGAGACCCTCATGGCCCACCCGGATCCTGCGCGTCCCGGCACCTGGCGCTTCGATGTGCATCTTCAAGGCGAACACGAGACCGTGTTCTTCGACGTCTGACGCAATTTGAAACTGCGCTAAGACGCCTTCGGAACCGCAATTTCAAACGGATAGTGCCTGGTTTTGTGCTGCACGGAAACCCACTTCAAGGTGGTGAATTCTTCCAGCGCCCATTTACCATTGAGGCGGCCGACACCAGATGCTTTTTCTCCCCCGAATGCAATCAGAGGATCGTCATTGATCGTGCCATCGTTTACGTGGACCATCCCAGACACGATTTGCTTGGCCAGTTCGGCTCCGTATTCGACGTCTTGCGTATGAATCGCTCCGCTTAACCCGTACGGACTGTCGTTGGCGATGCGAATCGCGTCCTCAGGAGTGTCAAACGGCATAACGCAAACTGCGGGACCGAACATTTCGTTTTGCGCGATCCACATATCAGGTTTCACATCGGCAAAGATGGTCGGAGATGCGAGATTGCCCTCGACCTTCCCGCGTAGAACCGTTCGGGCCCCTTCATCAATTCCTTTCTGCACTTGCTTCGAAAAAGTTTCGGCCTGCCGCTGATTGATAAGTGGGCCAAGATCGGTATGTGGGTCGCGAGGATCGCCCGCCTTTAGCTGGGAAACCTGGTCCACGAATTTATCCAGAAACTTGCTATACACGCTGCGCTGCACCAGGATGCGGTTGGCGCACATACAAACCTGTCCCTGATGAGCAAAGCGGCTGAAAACGGCGGCATTGATCGCCGTTTGCAGGTCGGCATCTTCTAGTACGATAAGGGCGCTGTTCCCACCCAGTTCGAGGATGGCTTTTTTCAATGCTCCGCCTGCAACTCTGCCAATGTGGCGGCCTACTGCCTCCGACCCCGTGAAGGAAATGATGCGCGGAATCGGATGTTCCACGAACGCGTCGCCGATTTCGCCGATGTCAGCCACGATCACGTTCAAAAGTCCCTTGGGAATTCCCGCTTCTTCAAAGATCTTAGCAATCAGCGTTCCACCCATGATCGGGGTGTCGTCATGCGGTTTCAGTACCACGCCGTTGCCACAAGCCAGAGCCGGGGCAACCGAACGCATGCTCAGATTGAATGGAAAATTAAAGGGGCTGATGACTCCCACGACGCCAGCGGGAATCCGGTAGAGCCGGTTTTCTTTGCCATCGATTGTCGAGGGAAGAATCTCGCCCGTCATTCGCAGCGGATAGGTAGACGCTTCCTTGATGAAGCTTTTCACCAACATGATTTCGATGAAAGCTTTGAGGTGCGTCCCGCCCAGTTCGTCGATAATGATGTCAGTGATATCGGCTTCGTTCTGTTCGATCCACGTAATCGCTTTTTCCAGAATCGTACGCTTCTCAAACGGATTCACCCCGGCCCAGATCTTCTGTGCGGCTGCCGCCGAGCGATAGGCTTCATCCAAATCCGACAGGCTCGCCAGCTTGAAGTCGGCAATCGGCTTTCCGTTGTAAGGGTTGGTGTCCGTGAGTGTTTTCTTGCTCGACCCGTCACGCCACAGTCCACCGATGTACTGCTGGTTCAGCTTTGCGAATTGGTTCATGTGAGAAGCTCCCCAGACATCCAGTTTCGGCTGAAAAACCCTAACAGCCTACCACTGAAAGTTATTTTGTGGGAGCGCCTCGTTTCTCCGGCCTGCCATCTGCTCGACGAACTTCTCGGGAATTTTCGCGCGGTGAAAGCGAGCAGCAACCGCGAAAACCTTTCTGAGACCAACAGCATCAAAGTTACACGCCAAATTACGCTGAAGGGAGCACGATGAACACACTTCGGGTACTGCGAAATCTACTGGGAACTGCAGGCCTGCTTTTCGCCGGATACATCTTTCTAGCGTCTCTAAAGGACACCGGACGGTACATAAGAATCAGCTCTATGTAATCGGTTGTCCTTCCGGCTTGCTCTTGAGCCGTGTCTCAGACGATGCCCACTGCGTGGCCTTGCGGCCCCGGGGCTGGCTTCTATCGAAATTAAACTATCGCCAAGGAGGGATTTCTGTAGAATACGCAGTTGGAACCGACCTTGGTTAGCGGACCGCTCTCCTATTTTCGGTTTGCCGGAGCAGAAATCGAGTGGCTGACACTACGATTACTCGAGAAGGCAGCGTGCAAGCTCCGCAACGGATCTCTGAAGTCGACATTCTCTGGATCACCGCTGGTCTGGGGTGCGATGGCGACACCATCGCCATGACGGCGGCGACGCAGCCAAGCATCGAAGACGTTGTGCTTGGAGCCATGCCGTGGATCCCCAAGGTGCGTTTACATAATCCTTTCCTTGCGATGGAGAATGGCGATGATTTTCTCCGGCGTTTCCACTTGGCTGCACAAGGCAAATTAGCTCCTTTCATCCTCGTAGTCGAAGGTTCAATTCCGAACGAGCACAATAAGAATGAGGGCTATTGGGCTTCCTTCGGCACTGATCAAACAACTGGTCAGCCGATTACTACCTGTGAGTGGATCGATCGGCTCGCGCCAAGGGCCTGGGCGGTCGTCGCGGCGGGAACGTGCGCGACCTACGGCGGTATTCATGCGATGGAAGGGAATCCAACTGGTTGCATGGGCCTTCCGGATTATCTGGGATGGCAGTGGAAATCTACTGCAAACATTCCGATCGTGTGCGTGCCGGGATGTCCCGTCCAGCCCGACAACTTCATGGAGACGCTTCTCTATCTTCTTTATATGGCCGCCGGCCGCGCACCCATGATTCCGCTCGACGAAGCGTTGCGTCCGACGTGGCTCTTTGGCGCTACGGTTCACGAAGGTTGTGATCGAGGCGGTTACTACGAGCAGGGCGAGTTTGCGGAGGAATATGGATCGCCTCTCTGCATCGTGAAACTGGGATGCTGGGGGCCAGTGGTTCAGTGTAACGTTGGCAAGCGCGGTTGGATGGGCGGAATCGGTGGCTGTCCCAACGTTGGCGGTATTTGCATCGGGTGCACGATGCCAGGATTTCCCGATAAATTCATGCCGTTCATGGATCAACCACCAGGTTCATTGCTGTCATCGAATGCGGTGATGACTTATGGCAGAGCGATCCACGCGTTGCGTCGGTTTACGCAATCGTCGCTGAATAAAGAACCGAGTTGGCGGCGCAAGGGCGCGAAAGTAAGCTCGTAGATTGTTGGCCCGTGTCCAGAGGTTCTTATGAGGTGTCAGTAGGATGGTTGTGGGGGCGAGCTTCGAAAGCGTGGCACGGGCTGACTCTATGGGGCCGAGCCACACGGAAGTCATCACTCCTCTCGAAGCAGAAACTCTTCTCGCGGATCTCGCCGCGGTATTCCTCAGCAACTCTGTCGCGCTGGAAAGCTCAAACGACGCAATCAGCCGAGACGAGCCAGAAGAGCAATTGCCGAATGTCGACGCCATCTATAGAGCGCTGGTCGAGCAGATTCCCGCAGTCGTTTTTATGGCCCATCTGGACCGAGGTATCGGCGAAGCGTATGTGAGTCCGCAGATTGAAGCCAGTCTGGGTTTTTCACAAGAAGAATGGTTAGAAGATCCCATTCGCTGGTATCAGCAGATTCACCCTGACGACAAACAACGCTGGAGCGTGGAGGCGGCTCAGATGTTTCTCTCAGGCACGCCGCTTCGATCTTCCTATCGCGTCATTGCGCGAGATGGCGGGCTGGTCTGGTTTCACTGCGAAGCCAAAATGATCCGCCGGAAGAATGGCCGGCCCTGGTTCATTCACGGTATCGCATTCGACATTACCGAACTTAAGCGGACAGAAGAAGCACTGCAGGAGGAACGCAACGTTGTCTCGGCCATATTGCACACGGTTGGAGCTTTGGTCGTGGTTCTCGATCCGCAGGGCCGGATTGTCCGCTTCAATCGAGCCTGTGAACAAGTCTCCGGATATTCCTTTGCGGAGATTAAGGAGAAATACTTTTGGGATCTGTGCCTGGTTCCAGAAGAGGCAGAGCGATTCAAGATCATGGTCGAACAATTGCGGGTGGAGAATAGCGCCCGGGACTACGAAACATCCTGGGTTGCGCGGGATGGCTCGCAGCGGCTGATCGCGTGGTCAAGCACTATCCTTCCGGGAGAAGATGGAACCCCTGCATACATTATCGCGACTGGAATCGACATCACCGAGCGCAAGCGCCTGGAGAAAGCAATTCTTGAAATTAGCGCAGAAGAACAGCGTCGCATTGGGCAGGATCTGCACGATGGTTTAGGGCAACACCTGACCGGAATTGCATTCATGAGCAAGGTGCAGGAACAGAAGCTTGCCGAGAAAGGCCTGGCGGAAGCAGCCGAAGCGGCCAGGATCGTAGGGTTGGTCAACGACGCCATCAATAAGACTAGAGAACTGGCGCATGGCCTTCTTCCGGTAATTTCAGATTCCCACGGCCTAATGTCGGCGCTGAAGAGGTGGGCTGCCGAGGTAGAAGACTTGTTTAATATTTCTTGTTGTCTGCGTATGGACGAACCGGTTCTTATTCACGATGCGAATATGTCCACGCATCTTTATCGCATTGCTCAAGAGGCGGTGAACAATGCGATCAAGCACGGGCAGGCAAAGAACATCACCATTAGCCTTTTTGCGCGGAACGGCAACGGCACTTTGAAGATCGAGAACGACGGCTCCAGGCTGCCAGAATCTTCCACAGATGGCTCGGGCATGGGAATGCAAATCATGAATTATCGGGCCAGGATGATTGGTGGATCGCTAAAGGTGGAGAGCGGCGGAATTCGCGGAATCACAATTACATGTCTATTTCCCCTCGCGAAAAGCAAGGAAGATTCGAAGAAGGTTATCCATGACCGCTAAACAGGCGCACAACAATTTCGCGTCCAAAAAGAAAACCGTATTCGTGGTTGACGATCATCCCATTGTCCGCCAAGGGCTGGCGCTGCTTATCAATCGGGAAGCAGATCTGGCGGTTTGCGGCGAGGCCGAAGAGATGCATGCGGCATTGTCCGCGATTCAGGCCGCCAAACCGGACATTCTTATTGTGGACATCTCACTCAACGGTCCGGATGGACTAGAACTGCTTAAGAACATCCGCATTACCTCGCCGCGTCTGCCCGTGCTGGTCCTCTCTATGCACGATGAGTCGATCTACGCGGAGCGGGCGTTGCGAGCGGGCGCGAACGGTTACATCATGAAGCAAGAGGCGACCGAGAAGGTTTTGGTGGCGCTGCGCCGGATCCTGAGCGGCGAAATCTATGTGAGCGACCGGATCGCCAACAACATGCTGCGACATTACGTCCGCGGTGCCAATGTTTCAGAGCACTCGTCGGTCTCCGATCTCAGCGACCGAGAACTGGAAGTTTTTCGGTTGATTGGCGAAGGTCAAGGAACGCGCCAGATCGCCGACGCTCTGCACCTCAGCGTGAAAACAGTCGAGTCCTACCAGGCGCACATCAAAGAGAAACTGTCGCTGCGAAGCGCGCGCGAACTGGTACAACACGCGGTGCAGTGGAATGTCCGCGAAAAGACGGCTTGAGCTAGATTGGATTGAAGCCCGAGTTGAACACTATTCAAAGCACGCCAGCGGGTTTGCGAAAACCTCACGTCCGCTTAGAGTTCTGATAGAAACCTCGAATTGCTGGGCAGCCTGGCGGTCGTATCTCGGTCTCAAAACCTCGTAGGTTGTTTCTCCTTGGGTTCCTGATCACTTCCTGCAAGGTGAGAGCGTGAGCATATAACTGCTGCGAAAAATGGAGCAACATGTCCACATCTATGATTGAGATCCTGTACCACACGCTGTGGGAAAGCGTACACGTCTTTCTAGAGCATCGCGAAATGGGACACGAGGTTGGAGCAGCCGGATTCCTGTACCCATTTCTTGGTCAGGAAAAACAGGAGACCGGCGACTTGCTATCAGAAGTCGCGGCCTCGATCGGGATGAAGGTGCAGGACGATTCGCGCCTGCGCGCGCAAGTGGCACATGAGCAAGGTGAGCAGATCGGCAACGCGGCTCTCGCGATTCATGATCGTCTATTGAAAGGCGGCAAGCTCATTCTCTTTGGAAATGGCGGGTCGGCGACGGACGCGAATGATTGGGCCATCGACTGCGTGCTTCCGCCCTTGGGCTATCGTCCCGTTCCAGCAGTCTCGCTCTCACTGGAACCGGCGAATATCAGCGCGATTGCCAATGATGTTGGCACCGAAGTCGTTTTCCTTCGCCAACTCATTGCCCACGGTCGCCCGGAGGACGTTGCCATCGGAATTTCCACCAGTGGCGGATCGCGCAACATCATCATGGCGCTGGAAGAGGCTCGCAAGCGGAACATGCTGACGGTCGGATTGCTGGGCTACGACGGCGGCGAGATCAAGCGCCGTAAGTTGGCAGACTTCCCCATCGTCGTGCAATGCGACTACATACCCCGTATTCAGGAAGTGCAAGCTTCTATCTATCACATCATTCGCGAAAGGTTGGAGGTGCTGCGTCGTGGCCAAGCTTGAACTATTCGGTACCGCGCGGTGCCCGCACACGCAGGAGATGCGCGAGTGGCTGGAGTGGAAACGCTCCGCTTTCGTTGAATATGACGTCGAGGCTGATCCGGCAGCCCGTCAGCGCATGCGCACGTTAGCCGCGGGACAACGCAGCGTGCCTGTGTTGGTCGAGGATGGCAAGGTGGTTCAAATCGGCTGGCAGGGCCGCAGTTGCATGGTGGATGCGGAATAACCATGGCCACCGCCTGTTCGATTCGAGTTCGCGGCGTGGTGCAAGGCGTCGGCTTTCGTCCCTTCGTGTATCGTCTTGCTCGCGCTAACACTCTCGCTGGCTGGGTGCTGAATGGCGAGGAGGGAGTTGAGATTTATCTTGAAGGGGCCGAGCCGCGGCTACGGGCTTTTGTTCAAGATCTGAGAACGCAACCTCCCCCGGCAGCCAGCATCGCGGACATCGAAATCCATCCCGCCGCGCCAGTTGGCCTGAGCGAGTTCACTATTCGAGAGAGCCAACGGCGGGACCGCCCTACAGTTCGCATTTCACCCGACCTTCCTGTCTGCGATGCTTGCCTGAAAGAACTTTTCGATCCAGCTGATCGGCGCTACTGGTATCCCTACATCAATTGCACGAACTGTGGTCCGCGCTACACGGTTGTCCTCGCTCTTCCTTACGACCGGCCCAACACTACGATGCATCAGTGGCCGCTATGCAAGTATTGTGAGGCGGAATATCACAATCCTGACAACCGCCGTTTTCACGCGCAGCCGGTTGCTTGTCCGGTCTGCGGACCGGCCTATTACATTTCCGCCGATGATGGAATCGTGTACGGGAGTGAAGACAGCATTCACAAAGCAGCTGAGCTGCTTAACAGCGGCAGCATCCTCGCAGTGAAAGGACTCGGCGGATACCATCTCGCTTGCGATGCCAGGAATACCGCGTCTGTCAGGGCTTTGCGAGAGCGTAAGTACCGCAAGGAAAAACCGTTTGCCCTCATGGCACGAAATCTCGAAGTTGTCCGCAATTTGGTCGACCTTTCCGAGGAAGCTGAAGGGCTGCTGACGTCAACGGCGCGGCCTATTGTGCTTGCGCCGGCTAAAGTGGAACTTGGTGAGGTCGCTCCCGAGAATGACGAACTCGGAGTGATGCTGCCCTGCACTCCCTTGCACCATTTGCTCTTCGCGGCAGGCGCGCCGGAAGCGCTCGTAATGACCAGCGCAAATCGCTCCAGTGAACCTATCGCGTATGAAGATGAAGGAGCGCTTGCTCGTCTCTCGGGAATTGCTGACGCATTCTTGATTGGACAGCGTCCGATTGCACGCCGCGTCGACGACTCGGTCGCCCGGGTGGGAGCGTTTGGTCCGGTCATCCTTCGTCGAGGACGAGGTTATGCTCCAGGCGCCGTCGCGGCAATTCCCAGCGAGCGCCCGATTCTGGCGTTAGGTGCGGACCTGAAAAATACGATCACGCTTGTTGTCGGTGGCCAGGCGTTCGTCAGTCAGCACATCGGCGACTTGGGGCATTACGAGTCGCTTCGCGCGTTCCAGGAAACGATTCGGGATCTGATTTCGATGTATGAGGTGCGCTTCGAAGAGCTGCTCGTGGTGCACGATTCTCACCCGGAATACGTCTCCACCACTCATGCCTCGACCCTCGGAGTTCCGCAGCCGCTAGCGGTACAGCATCATCGTGCGCATATTGCTTCCGTGCTGGCAGAGCGGGGTGCGTGGGAAACGCGCGTTGCGGGAGTCAGCTTCGACGGCACCGGCTATGGTGACGACGGCAGCACTTGGGGCGGCGAGATTTTCGTCGGGAGCGTTAAAGCAGGCTTTGAGCGAGTCGCGCATCTACGCAGTGCTGCGCTGCCGGGCGGCGATGCCGCTGCCGAATATCCGGTCCAAGCAGCGGCTGGTTTTCTGGCGCAGTTAGAGGGCTTGCCTGATCTGATGGCCGCGCCCTTCGGGTTCCCGAGGCGTTACCAAAACGCTTTGGGATTAGTGCACAAAAACGTGCGCACCTTTTCCACTACTTCTATGGGGCGGCTTTTTGACGCATCGGCGGCACTCCTCGGCTTCACGCGTGAAGTCACATTTGAAGGACAGGCCGCGATGTGGCTGGAACAACTCGCTCGCAGCGCGCCTCTGACCGAACCGTATCCATTTCCATACTCAAGTGAAGAATTGGATTTTCGGCCGTTACTTCAATCCGTAGTTCACGATCGGCTGCGCGGGCGGAAACCTGGAGAAATTGCCCGTGCCTTCCAGCGTGGGCTGGCTTACGGCCTGCGCGACGCTCTGGTCGTGATATGCAAGGCGCACAATCTAAGTATCGTGGTTCTTTCAGGAGGCGTTTTCCAGAACGAATTACTCTTGGAAGATTTGAAGTGTTTGCTGGAGAAAGAAGCTTTACAGATCTGGACAAACCACGCCGTCCCGACAAACGACGGCGGGATCAGCCTGGGCCAGGCAGCGATGGCGGCGTTTCAACGATTCGATCTGCATCGCGAAAACTAGGAACTATGCACGAACTATCCATCGCGATGAGCATCGTCGAAATGGCGGAAGAAGAAGCCGACCGGCGCGGAGGCGTTCAAATCAGTGCCGTCCATCTCAAACTTGGACAGCTGTCTGGCGTCGTGAAGGAAGCCCTGCTGTCTGCTTATGGAATGGCGTGCGACGACACCCTACTGAAAGGCTCACGCCTGATCATCGAAGAAGTCCCCCTAGTGGTCTTTTGTCCCAGCTGCCAACGGGAGAGCTCGCTCAGTTCCATTCAATTATTTTGCTGTGCTGAATGCGGCACGCCCACATCCGAGATCGTGCAAGGTAAAGAAATCAAAGTCGTAGCAGTGGAGATAGAAGAATGGGCTCACAACCCCGCTTAGTCGAAGTCGGGAAAAATGTTCTGAAGCAAAATGACCTAGCAGCTCGTGCGCTCCGAGAACAATTCCGTTGGCCGGAGTTTTTGTCGTCAGCCTGGTGTCAAGTCCGGGCTCGGGCAAGACTCTGTTTCTCGAAAAAACTCTCACGCTGCTTCGTCAAAATTATCGCGTCGCTGCGCTCGTCGGCGATCTCGCCACGGAAAACGATGCAATGCGCCTGGCACGCAGCCAGACTCCGGTTAAACAAATTACCACCGGCACGCTCTGTCATCTCGAAGCCGCGATGGTCCAACACGCGCTGGAGGGATGGGATCTCCACCAGTTGGATTTCCTATTCATCGAGAACGTTGGGAACCTCGTTTGCCCGTCATCTTATGATTTAGGTGAGAATCTGCGGCTGGTGCTGATCTCGGTCACCGAGGGCGAGGATAAACCGCTCAAGTATCCCACAATTTTCAATAGCGCCGACGTGGCAATCGTCACCAAGATGGACTTGGCGCCGGCGGTTGAATTCGACTGGGATTCCGCATATGGCAACATCCAGGCAGTTCGCCCCGGCATGCGGGTTCTAAAGCTCTCCGCCAAGACCGGCGACGGGATGGACGAGTATTTGGATTTTCTGACCACCCGCCTTGACGAGTTGCGCGCTGCAGCGGCAAGCTAAGGAAAGGCACGCGCTCGATGATCAGTTTTCTTTCTATTATCGCGGTGGGGTTTTTTCTCGGGATGCGCCACGCCACCGATCCCGACCACGTAATTGCCGTCACCACGATCGTGAGCCGCCAGCGTAACCTGCTGAAAGCAGCGATGACTGGCATCTTCTGGGGCATTGGCCATACTCTCACGATTTTCGCCGTCGGCACTGTCATCATTCTTTTTGATGTAGTGATTCCCGCAAGGATTGGGCTCTCCATGGAGCTGTCCGTGGGATTGATGCTGATTTTCCTTGGCGCGATGAATATTGCAAGCTTCCTGCGCTCCGCGGGTTCGATCTCAGAACCTTACCAGGAGGCAAAAGTCATTCATCAGCATCCCCACAACCACGGCGACTACGTACACACTCACGCCCACGGCCACTCTCCGGAGGAGCATGCTCACAGCGCCCAGCAAACGCCGCTGACCTGGCTGGATCGATTATTCGGCAGGATCGGTCTTTATCAACAGCTTCGTCCGTTGGTCGTGGGTATTGTTCATGGACTCGCGGGCTCCGCTGCAGTGGCCTTGCTGATTCTCACAACCATCCGAAATCCACACTGGGCGATTGCCTACCTGCTCGTCTTTGGAGCCGGCACGGTTGGCGGCATGATGCTGATCACGATGAGCATAGCCTCGGCGTTCAACTTCTTTGGAAAAAGGCACCAGAACTTTTCGCGACGCCTAGGGCTGGCTTCAGGCCTGGTGAGCTTGGCCTTCGGAGTGGTGCTCGCATATCAGATCGGCGTGGCGAATGGCCTTTTTACCGGCCATCCCCAATGGACGCCTCGATAAGCGCAGTCGTCCATTGAGTCTCTAGCAAAGAGGCCGATGGCTCACACCAAGATCAAACTTGACGCCCAACTTCAGGCGTCGTTTTCTCGGCCACGTTTTCCTGCGCTTCGGGCGGCGGTTCTTTCATCGCTGACCTAAATCCGCGAAAGCCCTCCCGAATTCCCAAGTCAGCGCCGCTGGACCTTAGCCCTGGGTCAGCGGTAAGTCAGACTCGGATACCAGTCTGAGCCCCGACCTTCGGGCGTGAAATCCAGCAGGTTCCACAGCGGCCAAATCATGTCGACGTGGCGCTGGTTCTGTCCCGGCTCAGACGGGACCAGGAGAAGCTCGGAATGGAAAAAGTGGTGAATCTTTCCATTGCGGCGAACAAAGACATTCAGCGATGGCTGCTGGCCTCCATCAGAATTTTCGCCATAGTAGTCACGGTTGTAGTTGTTGCCGGCGGAAGAGAGCAGACGCAGGCGGTTCCATCCCCGCTCGCGCGCGAAGCTGCGAAGTCTCTCGAGCGGAGACTTTGCCACGACCGCCAGACTCATGCGTTGAGCGGCATGTACTACGGTGGCGTTAAGACCGTCGATGATCAAACTGCACATCGGACACGCCGCTTTCATCTCCGGCCCAAACATGAAGCTGTAAATGGCAAGAGTATCTTTGCCGGGTTGAAACAGTTCGGAGAGCCGCACCTCCCGGGCGGTGTGCGCGTCGTTGAGATCGGCTGAGCCTTCTTCAAAGACATAGTCCTCTGGTATCTGGCCACCCAGAGGAAGCTGGCGACGCAGAGCTGCAACTTCTTCAACGTGTCGTCTCAGGTCGATCTCCGCCTGCAGCAACTGGTTGCGAGCACCGCGGTAGGAATCAGTTTCACCGGGGAATCGAAACGAGTGAGGGACCATGTACTCCTCCAAGTCGCATGCGTGTCGCCGGATTTCGAACGGAACTCGATCTCGACGATTGTGTCAGCTTTCGTGGAAGATTGGAAATGGGCAGCGTTGCGAACTTGACCGGGTCGTGAGTGTATCGGCCTGTTAACAGCCCTCACCGTTTGGCATAGCTAGGTGATTGATAGCGGTATAGCGAAGAGTCGTCGCGGTGTCTGGGCAGGCCGCATTCATGCACTTGCCGCTCATTCCGAACCTCCAACTACCACATAACCGTTTGCGCCGCCGCTGGGGGGCGGCGACGAGGTAAAGGTGTTGCTCCACTTTTACTCGTCTTGACAGTTGTCGTTAAAACGAATAATATGATTGTTGAATGAAGAAAACAGCTGTGCCAGGCAAGAATAAACGACGTGTCGGATGCCCCGAGGAGACGGCATTTTTAGATTTGCTGCGCACTACGGATATGCTGTCGCGGGGGTTGGTTCGGATCCTCAAGAGTGAGGACGTATCTCCAACTCAGTACAATGTGCTCCGAATCCTGCGCGGCGCGGCGGATGAGCTCCCCTGCGGAGAAATCGCTAACCGCATGATTACCCGGGACCCAGATGTCACTCGCCTGCTGGATCGACTGGAAAAGCGCGCATTGATTTCGCGTTGCCGGGAAACCAAGGACCGGCGAACGGTGATGGTCCGGATCACGCCGGAAGGTCTTAAGCTCTTGGCCCGGCTGGATGAACCGGTGCGCACGGTCCACCGTAAACAATTAGGCCACCTGGGACAAGACCGCCTCCAGGCCTTGAGCGGGCTGTTGCGCCTTTCCCGCGCCCAAGTGGCTTGATTTGTTGGATCTATTATTTGTTGCAACGATTATTGGTGTAACGCATCAAATCAGTTCAGAGAGGAACTTACCATGACCACGCTCGCTGCCCCACAAACCGCAATCACTACCTGGAAGATCGACTCCGTTCACTCGGTCGCCGAGTTCAAAGTTAAGCACATGATGATCTCGAACGTGAAGGGCCAATTCACACGCCTTGAGGGTGTCCTAGCTCTGGACGAGACTGCTTTAACCAACTCTCACATAGAGGCTTCGATCGAGGCAGCTTCCATCAACACTCGCGACGACCAGCGGGATGCGCACCTCAAGAGCGCCGACTTTTTCGATGTGGAGAAATTTCCTACGCTGTCATTCAAATCCATACGTATAACCCGAGTCGCGGACGGCGAACTGGCCGTGGCCGGCGAGTTGACGATTCACGGAGTGACTCGGAGTGTGCAGTTCACCGTCGAGGGACCGACGGCGGCTACCAAAGACCCATGGGGCAACACCCGCGTCGGTCTTTCTGCGACCACGAAGATTAGCCGCAAAGATTTTGGCCTGACGTGGAACGCCACGCTTGAGACGGGTGGCTTTCTGGTCGGCGATGAAGTCACCGTCACACTCGATGTGCAGTTCGTGAAGGCCTAAACCATTCGCCGCGTAGCACACATAGCCCCGCGGCGTGCAAAAGAAAGAAGGAGAGTTATGTCACTCCGACCCGTTAGACAGATTATTCAACCGAAGCCCACTATCGAGGGCGCTGGCGTCAAGTTGCAACGCGCCTTCGGCTTTGGCAAGACGAAGGAATTCGATCCATTCTTGCTGCTGGACGATTTCCGCAACGACAACCCGGACGACTACAAGGCCGGATTTCCCTGGCATCCGCACCGCGGGATTGAGACGATCACGTACGTCCTTGCCGGGTCTGTGGAACACGGAGACAGTCTGGGCAACAAAGGCAAGATGACCGCCGGCGACGTGCAATGGATGACGGCGGGCAGCGGCATTCTGCACCAGGAGATGCCCAAGGGCGATACTCAGGGGCGCATGCACGGCTTTCAGTTGTGGGCGAATCTGCCCTCATCGCTGAAGATGACTGACCCTCGCTATCAGGACATTCCGGCAAGCGCGATTCCTGAGGTTACCGACGATGACGGTACCCGCGTGCGCGTCATCTGCGGCGAGTTTTGGGGCAAGAGGGGACCAGTGGAAGGTGTGGCTGCTGATCCGAATTACCTCGATGTGTCGGTCGCTCCGGGACAGCGGAAGCGGCTCAAAATCGAGACCACGCGCAATGCTTTCGCATACGTGTTCGCGGGCTCTGGCACGTTCCGAGATGCTTCAGATCCTCGTGCCGTGCTGACCGAACAAGCCGCGGACCCCAACGCGCCAGCCAAGTACGAAGTCGGTAATCACTCGCTGGTTCTGTTCGACCGTGGCGACGAGATTACGGTTCAGGCTGGGGATGAGGGGATTCGTTTCCTGCTGGTTTCTGGCAAGCCGATCGAAGAGCCGGTGGCGTGGTACGGCCCGATCGTCATGAATACGCAAGAGCAGCTACGCCAAGCAATGGCGGAACTGCAAACCGGCGCATTCATCAAACATCGCTGAATCGCCGCCTAAGATCGCTCCGTGCAGACCGCCCGCGCGGAGTGTATCTTTGGTTGATTCCGCACTAGAATGCCGTCGAACCAAGTGGTTCACTCGAACCGGTGGTTCGGAGATTTCAACTCTATCCCTGATAATCCGAAACAAAAAAGCCCAATTCACGAACGGGATCGACACCTATACCGGCACGATCGAGGAGTTTCTGGCGGCTCCCACGCGCCGTGATTTCGATGTCATCACCGTGTTGAACGTAATCGAGCATGTGCCCGACCCGAAGCAGGTTCTGATTGGCCTGCGGAATCTGCTGGTCGACGGTGGGCTGCTGGTGCTAGCGGTGCCCGACGCCCGGCTGCATGCCCTTGTCGGTAAGACTCGACAGAAGCTTGGTTTCCAGGATCCGTTTTGGATGAACACTCGCAAGCATCCTTTAGTTGGATTTGATCCTCCCGCGCACCTCTGCTCATTTGAGCCGAAGACCATTTCGCAATTGGCGGAAAAGTGCGGATTTCAGACACTCGCGGTACGGAACGCGCCCGTGATCATCAATCAAGACATCTGGAAGAACGTGGCAAAAACCGTGCTCCATGCTTTTTCGGAGTGCCTGTACCTGGGATCGTTCGGGCGGCTCGTGCTCGGCTATTCCACCATTCTCGCCGCACGCAAAACGGGATGAGTTCCTCTTCACGAATTCGCAAGCTGGTGATCCCCGCAGCCGGCTTGGGCACACGGTTTCTTCCCGCCACCAAAGTCGTTCCCAAGGAACTGCTGCCCGTCGCCGGGAAACCACTCATTCAGTTTGCCGTGGAAGAAGCGTCGGCGAGCGGCATCGAAATCGTCATCCTTGTGATTAGCAGCGGCAAGCGCCTGCTGGCGGAACATTTCCTTCCGAATCCGCACCTCGAGAGTCTGCTCCTGACCCGCGGCAACACCGCAGCTGCCGATTTGATTCGGCGATTATCGCATCTGGCCGAGATTCACACCGTCTGGCAGAATGCTCCGCTTGGATTGGCCGATGCAATTCGCTGCGCACGAGCGCAGGTAGGAGATGAACCTTTTGCAGTGATCCTGCCCGATGCGCTTATCGATTCCGAACCTCCCTGCATCTCCCAACTCATGGAATGCTACGACAAACATCCCGGCTGCGTGATCGCTACGCGGACGCTAGAGCTGTCTGACATCAGCCGTTTCGGAATTCTCGACGTGATCCCCATGCACGATTCTGGCTGCGGCGGACGTGCCCTTCGTGTTATCTCTCTCACCGAGCGGCCGTCCCCAGAATCAACCTCCTCGCGCTTTGGCATTTTTGGCCGATACATCCTCGAACCGGAGATCTTCTCCTGCATCGACCACACCCGGCCTGGCTATGCCGGAGAACTCCAACTAACTGACTCTCTTTCTCTGTGCTCGGATCGAACTCCGGTATACGCCTATCAGTTCGAAGGCGCGCACTACGATGCTGGAGACAAAGTCGGCTATCTCCAGGCTTCCATCGCCTACTCGTTAAAAGACCCGGAGACCGCCCAGCCATTGTTGAAACACTTGGCGACATTCGCTGCGCCCGCAGCCGGCGCGGCATAACCGCACGAAATGTCTGCATGACGCAGGAGGATCAACCGCGATGAACTACACCTCTCAGTATTTTGAGGAAGCCATTCAGATTTTCCGCCTGATTGATCAGAAGAGCATCGAGCGTATGCTCGATCTCTTACTCGAGGTCCGCCGCCAGAAAGGACGTATTTTCTTCCTCGGCGTTGGAGGTGGCGCCGGCCATGCCTCCCATGCAGTCAACGACTTTCGCAAAATCGCCGGCATCGAGTGCTACGCGCCTACCGACAACGTTTCCGAGCTGACCGCCCGCATCAACGACGACGGATGGGACACGGCCTATCGCAACTGGCTGGAAGGAAGCCGTCTGCGCCAGCAGGACGCCGTCTGCGTTTTCTCGGTCGGCGGCGGAGATGCGGAACGCAATATCAGCTCCAATCTAGTCAGCGCCTTGCAGTATGCCCAGCAAGTCGGAGCCAAAATCTGTGGTGTCGTCGGACGTGATGGCGGATTCACCGCCCGGGTCTCCGATGCTTGCGTCGTCGTCCCTACAGTAAATCCGGAAACGGTTACGCCGCACACCGAATCCTTCCAGGCAGTCGTCTGGCACTTGCTTGTCTCCCACCCGCGACTGAAAGTCTCAGAAATGAAGTGGGAATCTGCCTGTCCCTCCCGCACCGAATCGATTGCATAACGCCCGTCGCCGTGAGCTACGCGGCGCTATCCTCTTCGACCGAACCCCGCCTGATTTCCCTTCCCGTCTAATCTCTCTTCTTCGCAACGTCTCCACCCCGCCCAGCCTGTAGCCGCAGCAGCGCAGCGACCAGCGCGTCGATGTCCTCGTACGTGTTGTAGAGCGCCAGTGAGGGACGAACTGTGCCCTCGACGCCCATACGCCGCAGAATGGGTTGCGCACAGTGGTGGCCGGAGCGCACGGCGATGCCCTCCTGATTGAGCGCCACACCCACATCCTCCGTACGCACGTCGTCGAGGACGAAGGACAACACTCCTGCCTTCTCGCGTGCGGTTCCGATCAACCGCAGACCTGGGACAGTGAGCAGTCCCACAGTCGCGTAGTTCAGAAGTTCATGCTCGTACGCGGCGATGCTTTCCATCCCGATCTCCTGAACGTAGTCGAGCGCCGCTCCCAATCCGACCGCATCGGCGATGTTTCCGGTTCCGGCCTCGAAGCGCGCCGGGGCCGACTGATACGTCGTGTGCTCAAAAGTGACATCCACGATCATGTTGCCGCCACCGTGCCACGGCGGCATCGCATTGAGCACGTCGAGTTTTCCGTAAACTACGCCGATTCCGGTGGGGGCAAAAACCTTGTGTCCGGAAAATACGTAGAAATCACAATCGAGAGCCTGCACGTCCACCGGCATATGGGAGACCGCTTGCGCGCCGTCGACCAGCACACGCGCGCCGTGACGGTGGGCGATCTCGACCATCTCGCGCGCAGGTGTGATGGTTCCAAGAGCATTCGAGACTTGGCTGAAGGACACAATTTTCGTGCGCGGGCCTAGAAGTTTTTCATACTCCTCAAGGATGATTTCGCCACGATCGTTGACCGGCGCCACGCGCAAGCGCGCGCCCTTTTCCGAACACAGCTGTTGCCAAGGCACGATGTTCGCGTGGTGCTCAAGCCAGGTGATGACCACCTCATCGTCCTTGTAAACATTGCGGCGTCCCCAGGCTTGGGCAACCAGGTTGATGCCCTCCGTGGTGCCGCGAACAAATATGATTTCGCGAGTAGAAGAAGCATTCAGAAAGCGGCGCGATTTTTCGCGTGCACTCTCGAAAGCATCGGTGGCCCGCGCTGCAAGCGTGTGAGCGGCGCGGTGAATGTTGGAGTTCTCGTGACGGTAGAAGGCAGAAAGCCGGTCGATCACCGCGTTCGGTTTCTGCGTGGTAGCCGCATTGTCGAGCCAAACCAGCGGCCGGCCATGCACCTGCTCTTGCAGGATGGGAAAATCCCGCCGGACGAGCCGAGGATCAAGTGGACGCTTGGCAATCCCCAGCTCTCCGGGTGCCAAGTCGGGGCGAAACTCGAATGACTCCACGCCGGCAGGCAACGTAGTCGTCTTCGCTCCAGTTTGGGGCGCAGCGTTGTCAGCATTGGGAGGGTAGCCCGATGAGCCCGGCACAGCCGGAGGCGGAACCGCCGCCCGCAAGTCGGCCGCGGTTGAGGGAACAGGGGGCGGTGACGAAGGCAATCCTGGCAATCCCGGAGCCGACTGCACGCCCGGCACGCCTGGAAAAGAAAATACTTCGCTCAGCGATGGGAACGCAGTCGCCGCACCCGGGTAAACAGCGTTGCCTGCGTCGGCGGTATACGCCGATGGCAGGGGCGTATTGGTTGTGGGTATGCCGGAGGCGGGAGGCCCAATCGCGGACGCATCCGGCGAAGCGGGAGCTGTGCTCGCATCCACCGCCGTCGGCG
Source organism: Terriglobales bacterium (assembly GCA_035601995.1). GTDB lineage: Bacteria > Acidobacteriota > Terriglobia > Terriglobales > Acidobacteriaceae > JABDBE01. Next base: position 25,520 of record DATNNE010000146.1, on the reverse strand, counting down.
CTGCCGCGGATGGCGACGCAGGCAGGGACGGAACGTTTGGTACCGACTGTACTCCCGACGCATTCGGCATCGCTGGCACGCGGGGGAACGAGTACATTTCGGTCACCGGTGGAAACGTCGGCGGAGCGGCAGTCGATGCACCCTTCTCGCCTTCGAGAAAGTAAGGGGACGAACCAGGCACTGCCGTTGCTCCTGCCAGAGAAGAGGGAATCGCACCGATATCAGCTCCGCCGGGCGGGGCAGTCGGTGGAGACGAAGGCGTAGCCGGTACGCCGGGCAACGAAACCATCTCGATCGCCGGCGGCAACGTGGAAACTCCGGCCGGGGAGGCAATCTTCCCCCCGGCAAAATCGGGCGGCGCTCCCGGAACTGACGTCGGTGCAACCGTGCTGGGAGCGCCGGGCACAAATGCCATCGCCCCCACCAGCGATGCCGGAATCGCCCGCAAATCAGCTTCGGTTAATTGTCCGCTTGGTGGTGACGAGGGTGGAGTGGGAACGTTCGGAGGCGACGCCACGCCGGGCACGCCCGGGAACGCAAACATCTCGTTCACCGGGGGAAACAACGGCACTGCGGCGGCGGGTGAAGCTCTCTCCGCATCAACAACGTTCGGGGACAGATTGGGAGCCGCTGGTGGTGAAACGGTGCCCGCATCGATCTCCGTCGGAGGTGACGTCGGCGTATTGCTGTCGAAAGGCACACGGGTTCGCGGCAGCGCGGCGAAGAACTCATTGGCCAGCCGGGCGATCACTGCGGGATCAGGCAGTGAGGCCGTAGCGGCGAACGGGTTCTCATACCTCCTTGCAGCGGTATCTGCGGGAACCGATTCGGGTGCGTTCGCCGCTTCGCGCTCACTTGGCGTATTCATGGTATTGGTCGACATTGACATTCTCCAGCACGCCGATGGCGTCCTCGGTGAGAGCAGCGATCGAGCAGTAGAGCGAGATTAGGTACGACGCGATCGCTTTATGGTTGATGCCCATGAAGCGGACCGACAGGCTGGGCGATACTTCTCCGGGCAGCCCGGGCTGGAACAGCCCGATCACGCCCTGCTTCTTCTCACCCGTGCGCAGCAGTAGGATGTTGGTCTTTTCAGCCTTTATCGCGAGCTTATCGCAGGGGACTAGCGGAATCCCGCGCCAGGTTAGAAATGGCGAACCGAACATTGTTGTGGTAGGCGGGGGAACGCCGCGGCGCGTGCACTCCCGGCCGAATGCAGCGATGGCTCGTGGGTGTGCCAGGAAGAAAGACGGCTCTTTCCAAACCTTCGCGATCAGTTCGTCGAGATCGTCAGGGGTGGGCGCTCCTTTTTTTGTCTTAACGTGGAAATCGGCGGCGACGTTATTCAGCAGGCCGTATTCGGCGTTATTGACCAGTTCATTTTCCTGGCGCTCCTTAACCTTCTCGATCATGAGGCGCAGCTGCTCCCGGATCTGGTCATGCGGGCTACGGTACAAATCCGAAATGCGGGTCTGCACGTCGAGAACGGTGGTCACTGCGTTCAGGGTGTATTCGCGCGGTTTTTCTTCATAATCGACATAGATTTCGGGCAAGTCGATCTCTTCGTCAGGGCTGCACTCGATAGTGCGGGTGCCGGGGCGCGTGGGTTTTACTTTGTTCACGCGGTAGGTGCCAGCCTCGACGGGAACCCACGACAGGAAGGTAACCAGCCAGCGTGGCGTGATTACTTCCATCATGGGGACCGTCTTGGTGACATTCGCGAGCTGGCGGGCTTGCTGCTCGCTCAGGGTATGGCGGACTTCGGCTTTCTCAGGCATGGATTAGCTCCTCAGTGCTGTAAAAAATAATGTTGGAACGGCGCCGTGTGATGAAATGCCCAGGAAGAGCGGACATAACTATTCCGCTCCCGGATCCGAGATGTCCCTGGGCTAATGTACTTTTGACGGGCTCGCACCTCGCGAGCCCATTGTTGGGGTGAAACGAGTTTCTCACATTAATCGTTTCTTTGTCTGTGACACACGTCACCCGGCAACGGAAAACGAACGCGGCTGCGATCTTCCGCATCGTGTGAGTCCGATCATCCTAAAGATGTACGGGCTGCCAAGTTGAAGTGGTGAACCACAGGAGGAATATCACATGTGAGGTTTATTTTCAATTCTCAGTGCGGGGATTCCAAACTATCTCTATTGTGCTTATGGGAATTGCTGCAGTACATTGTCCAGGCCTTCGATTCTCGGCTCTTGCTGTTGGGGTGAGCCGAGCCGACAGGGTGCCTGCCGATCCCATAATCGGCAGGCTTATCGTCGATGGGAAGCCGATATCGGCGACTGTGGTGGTCGAACCCTTGTCGCGGCCGGCAGGAACTACGATTAGGAAACAAAGAATACCTTGAGTTCGAGTGTGCATCTCAAACTCGAGGGCGCTGCGGGTTGTCTACATCTCCAGAACGCGGTTATGCGCCCGCGGCCGCGGTCTGCGCTCTATAGAACTTCTTCTTGGCCCTGGAGCGGATCTCATCCAACTCCGCGTGCAGCCTTCTGATCTCGGCATCCAGTTCGATGAAAGTCATGCAATGAGTCGTGATCAGCTTTTCAGCCTTCACTCCAGCATAGTCCTGGCTGCGGCTTGCTCTCAGGCAGATGCAGGCGGATGGTTGCTTGGTTCTCGGATCGCTCTCCAAGTACAAGAGATCGAAGCTTGAGATTTCCATGATGCGGCGATTATGTCACAAATTCTCTCGCCGAACATTGTGGAATTTAGGAACTTGAACCGAGAAAAAAACTTAGGTCATCATGCTCTGGCCGATGACCGCGAAAGAACCTGCGCCGGCTGAAATCCTCCATGCTTCAGAGCGGCGGACGCGTAACGCCAATACGAAGCGGCAATAAAACCCCGACGGACACAGAAGACCGATTACTCAGAAGCTGTACTTCAGCCCGAACTGCATGGTTCGTGATCGGTGTGCGTCAACTGGATGCAGAAAGGAGCTCCCAGCCAGGCAACTCGCGTCCCCGGCGGAATTATTTGGTCCACCGTAACAACTTATGGTGTTGCTGCCGGTATTGCCGAGATCGGGATCGTAGATGCGAAATTGTGTATGGTTGAACAGATTGAAGGTCTCAATGCGAAATTCAAGATTGCTGCCTTCGGTTATTTTGAAGTGCTTCAGCGCTGTCACATCAAAGTTCAAACGACTGGGATTGTTCATGAAATTGCGCCCCGCGTCTCCGAAGGTGAGTCCCACGGGGGCGACAAAGGCGGCGGGATTGCCTATGGTCGGGCCAATGCTCTCCGGATTGTTGGCCCCTACCGGCGGGGCTGCGTGCGGGTTGCCAATCACGTCCGGATACGATCCGGCGCTCGTCCCATTGGCGACTCCGGCGTTGTCGAGAACCGAAACACCATTGGCGCTGGCGCCGTTAATCACACTGAAAGGCGTACCCGATTGAAAAGTCGTGATGCCCGAAAGTTCCCATCCGTCAGCAATGACTCTGGCGTATCGAGCAGCCGAGTCCGAGACTGCGGCGCTGTGGCCGGATGCGTCACTGCTGCCCCACTTCTCCAGCGCGCCGCTCAGATTTGGCAGTTTGTACACATAACTGATGTTGAGCAAATGGCGCTGGTCAAAGTTGGAACTCGCGCGGTTCGAGGCGAGATCGAAAGCGTTCACGAGTGTGGTATCAGACCGGTCTGAGGAATCGTCGATGGAGTGGCTGTAGGTGTAAGCGACGCCGAGCGTGAGCGGACCGGTTGCGCGGCGGAGCGTGACTTGCAGCGCGTTGTAATCGGAATCTGCCACGTTTTGCAAGGAGAAGATCTGGCCCACCCCCGGGGCAACCGTTCGAAGACTGTTGGGATCAGGAAAGTTCTTGCCCGGCGTGCCAAAGCAGGCGGCCTCTAGATTTACGAAGTCTGGATTCGTGTTATCCCACAGCGTACCTTGTGGTCCCAATGTAAAGTGTGACCCGTCAAAAGTGTTGCAGGTACCAGTCGTAATTGGCTGACCTGCCGCCAGACCTCCCGGTCCAAAGGGATTGTTGGACGCGAGAGGAGGAGTCAACTGATTGACCTGAAGCTCGGTTGTGAGGTGCGTTCCCTTGCTTCCAACATAGCCAATCGTACCCACCGTGCTCTTGGTCAACTCGCGCTGCACACTGAAACTCCACTGCTGAACGTACGGCCACACGCTGTGGGTCGGAATCGCAGTGACGTTCAAGGGGAAGGCTCCGGACGCGCCGCAACCTTCCCCCACCCCTCCAATACACTCCCAGGTGAATGGCTTGTTCTGCGTCATATCGAGAACCAAGGGCGCGCTGCCCTCGAGTGATCCGGTATTGGCTTCGTTGCCAGTGCCGTGATGAAAGAAGATTCCGTAGCCGGCACGGATTGACGTTTTGCCGTTGCCAAACGGATCCAAAGCAAAACCGATGCGAGGAGCCGGATTAACAAACTTGCTGGTCATGCAACCATCCGGCACTCCATTGACACCGCAGCGTTCCAGGCCGTTGGTGATTCGCGGATCGAGATTGCTCAGGTTGAGCGGAATGGGGGCGCATCCCGCGCCCGGTAAGTTGCAAATTGAGGGAGGGCCGTTGACCAAGCCTCCCGTAGTGAAGTCAACGCCGGCCTGCTCAGCAAGTGACCGGTTGAACACAGACGGCACCCAGTTGTAGACGTTGTTGTATTTCTCGCGCCAGTTTCCAAACAGGCTCACCCGCACACCCAGGTTCAACGTCAAGCGCGAGTTGACCCGCCAGTCGTCCTGAACATAGGGCTCGTAGACGTTGTAGCGGTTGAAATAGTTAGCTTGAGCGCTGTCCTGCTGAAAGTTCTTGATTCCACCATTCCCATTGGGTCGAGCCAGCAAGAAATCCGCAAAAGAGTTTCCCGTGCTGTTGAAGCTGCCGACGTTGCTGAATGTCAGGATGCCCTGCAAATCTCCCGTATTCGCACCCACCGCCTGGTTCAACTCGTTTCTTTGGGCGACCACAACTTGAATGCCGGTTTGAACAGTGTGCTTCCCGATAACCTTGCTCACATCATCCCGGAAGTTATAGGTCGGATTGGAATGGTGCCATGGCAAATAGCCCGGGTCCACTCCGAATCCGTTGCCTCCATACGCCTGATTGGTGCCGGCGATGACGATTCCAGGAACTTTGCCGCCGAATCCATTGTTGAATAAGTAGCCCATGGTCAGACTGGATGGCCGTTGCCATTGCACGCCGTTGGCATCGATGTTGTAAAGGTTAATGTGATCGGTGGTGTAACTGAAGACGAATTCGTTCAGTAGCGAAGGCGAAATGGTGTTGGTCAGACGCGCCAGCATGCTGAGTCCGGGGCCGGTGAATCCGCTTTGAATGGTCGGAAAACTGTTCTGCACCGTGCCCCACTGCGGCGTGAGGATGGTGGTGTCCCAGGAATCGTGAATGTAGCGGAATGTCGCCCGCATACTTGGGGTGATGTCGTGATCAATGCGAAAGAGTTCTTCGCGCCAGTAGGTGCTCGGAGAAGTGACCGAATTAAAACACGACGCGATCGTCGAACTGCAACCCGTGCTCGAATTGGGTAGGGGAATAATATTCGTGCCCAGAATCGCCATCGCATTGGGATCGATTGGGACCTGGTTTCCCGGAAATGTGAGGAATTGCTGAATCCCGTTCTGAATGACACTGGTCGGAATTCCCGGACAGTCGGGATACACCTTCCCTGAAGAGCCTGCGGCATTCTGTCGAAAGAAAGTAGTTTGCCCGCCAGGGATTCCGTTCAGTCCTGGGGTCGTGAAGGGACATACGTCGCTGAAGACTCCGTTGCGTTCCGCAACGGACGGCACTGCCTGGTTGTAGCTTTCCTTGTCGCCTCCCGGACCGACAGGCGAACGCTCGAAGCGAAATTCCTCTGAGAAAAAGAAATAGGTTTTGTCTTTGTTCGTATTGTACAGCCCCGGAATGTAAAGCGGACCGCCGAGGGCAGCGCCAAAGTCATTTCTGCGATACAGAGGCGCCTTCGTGGTCTCATCAAAGTAATTCCGGGCATTGAAGAATTCATTGCGAATAAACTCGTAAGCTACTCCGTGAAATTGATTGGTACCAGACTTAGTCGTGGCTAGAACTGTGCCGGAAGCGCTGCGACCGTACATCGCGCCATAGTTCGAAGTGAGAACCTGTACTTCGTTGAGAGCATCCAGGCTGGGATACACGATCAGCGTGCTCCGATTCCCATTGAGCCCGGCATTCAATACATCGCCACCATCGACGTTGAAGGAGTTGTATTCAACGCGCCCGCCATTCACACTGTACCGAACACTCCCGGTAATCCCGACCTTCGCTTCATCCTGACCAGTCTGGTTGCTCACGCCAGGAGTGAGGGCGATCAACTGGGTGAAGTTACGGCCATTCAATCCCAGGCTGACTAATTCCTTTTGCGTGATCGTACCGACGATCTGAGAAGTTTCGGTTTCCACTTGCGAGACTTTTTGTCCTTCCACATTGACCGAAGTGGTCGTGCCGGCGGGTTCAAGGACCGCATCCAGAGGAATATTCTGATCCGCACTCAGAGTCAGGCCTTCAGTGCGGAAGTCTTTGAATGCAGGCGCAGAGATGGTCACGGTGTAGGTACCGGCAGGCAAGTCGGTCAGAGAGTATTCTCCCCGGTCATTGGTCGTGGCCGTCTGGCTAAATCCGGCGCTATTGCTGACCGTAACTGCAGCTCCGGGAAGGACAGCCCCGGTCTTGTCGGTCACCGTACCGGTGATCGAGGCGTGAGTTCGAGCGGGATTGCCCGGGGTTTTGTCCGTGGCGACGACGTTTTGTGTCCAGACAAATACGACGACAACAACAAGAAAGCAGCATCCAGAGAACTGCCGGAATCGCACAACATCACCTCTCGTAGTCAGGGGAGGGAAAATCCACGCCCGCGAGCAGGCGGGCTTGCTGTGAAACTCTACTAAAGAGATAGACTAACGGGCAACAGAAAAATACAGGCAAAGGAGCAGCAAAAGTGCAATGTTTTGCATAAAAAAGAGCAAAGCGCGGATAGCGACACTTTAACAATTTTTCTCTTGCCAGTTAGTCTATTCGTTTAGTAGAGTTCATCGCGCAACGCGCAAATTTGCGCCGAGAGGGAAAAATGACAACGCGAATCAGCAGAACGGCGGCCACCGTGGCGCTCGCCGTGATTATGTGTACAGGATTGAACTCCTACGCCGCCACTAAAGTTCTATTCAATGGGGTCGGGGCTTCGGTGCTGTTCAATACGTTTGCCTTGGCCGCTTACTCAAAATCGCAATGTGGAACCAACATTTGGACATACAAGAAGGGAGGTAACGGGATTGACGGACGATCCAGCAGCATTCCCGCGGAGAACGGGAACATCTGGATTGTCTGGAACACCCCCCTCACCCATGTCTGTGCCTACCTAAGTATTGATGCAACCGTCGGCGCGCAACTGTTCTTGGCGCAGCCCAAAGCAACTCTGTCCATACCATCCAGTGAGATCGGACTAGCCGGGGAGAACCTGGTTCCGACACTCACCGACACGACTTTGCCCCAGGCGGTTTACACCGCTCTCAACGCAGCCACGTTTAACGCCGCGCTGCTTGATAGTCGCCCCGAGGACGCCTTGTTTGCCGAAAACCGTGTGTTAGCTGCCCTTGATCCCGTCCACTACACCGGCCTGGGTTATGGGCCAGGCCCGATCGGCACGCCAATTCAAAGTACGTTCAGCAGCTCTGAAGCGACGCCGGTAGCTTTTGCCATCTCGGGCACCGACCCGATTACAGGCGAGACTCTGCCAGGGTGGACCGCCACCAATGTGGGTGCCGATCCCGAAGTCATTTTCGTCAACACAGAAAATACAGGCTCCAATGGCGACTTCAGCAACACCGCCGCTTTTCAAAACGTGGACCGCTTTCCCCTCAGCTTAGCCCTCAATGGCACCTTCGGCTACACTCGCGACTTGTCGAATGTGCCTGGGCTGGACGCTCAACCCCTCAATGTCATACTGCGAGAACCCTTGGCCGGAGCCTTCAATACGCTGGAGTTCTCGGTTCCCCGCAGTGTGGAAGTCGGTTCTACTCAGGAACTGGGTGTGAATCCGGCGAACGCGGGCGGCAACCCATTAAATATCACCAACCCCGGAGGTGGATGGCGCAAACGAGCGCTGAGTTCGAGCGAGGAGGTTTCCGAAGTGGGCAGCTCAGCCAACGGAAACGTGCTCGGCTACACCTACTGGAGCACGGGAAACTTCGCCAGCGTGGTTAACAGCACCAGATATTTAACCGTCGATGGAATCGACCCTCTGTATGCCAGCTATGCCGGCGGGTTTTTCCCGACCTGCACGGCGCCGTGCCCCGGGCTCGTCTCCTTCACCAACATCATCAATGGCAGCTACCCGATTTGGTCCGTTTATCGCGTTGTCACAGCCCATTCAGTCCCCGCCGGAGTGGCTGCATTGATTGTGGCCGCGCAGACTCAGGCAGCTACCGCCATCCCAGATTTCGTTCCCTTTAATCAACTAGCCGTATTTCGCTCTCACTACAATCTGTCGGGCAAAACCGCGTCAGACGGATTTATCTCGGGCAAGCCCGAGGCGGGTGGCGATTTAGGTGGCGCTGTATTTCCCATTCAGGCCGACCTGGACTTCTACACTGACACGGCGAAAGAGATCGTCGGCTCGAAGCAGTAGCGCGAGGTTGAAGTAAGCGGTGGAGACGGGTTCCGCTTCGCAGCGTAAGCCCGCCTCCATCGTGCAAGTGCAGAGCAATGGAAGCATTTCTGAGCTTCACGGTTGGATTGTCGGGATTCCCGGCTTGGCTCAGAGAGCTCGCCGAAAAGAGGATGGAATGCAGTATTTGTGGAAGACGAAAGTTAAGCAGCTTTGCATTATTTCGCTGACGTGGCTGTTCGCCCTCACCGCGATCAGCTGGACTCAAGAGCTGAAAGCGAACCCGGACCAGCGAACCGGGCCAGCCGCTGCAGGTACCCTTGAGGATTGGAACACGCTCACACTCAGCGATGGCGTGCTAACTCCAGAGGTGCCATTGCTGGGGGAAAAAGATAACTTTCCTCAATTCACGCGTGAACTGATTCAGGTGAAGTGGCGCCATGGCGACCCCATCGATCTGTATGTGATCCGCCCCAAAGGAGTGGGCAATCCTCCTGTAATTTTGTACCTCTACAGTTATCCATCGGAAACCGATCGCTTTCGGGACGACAGCTACTGTGCTCGCGTGACGAAGGATGGTTTCGCTGCCATCGGATTTGTATCCGCTCTTACCGGACATCGATACCAGAACCGGCCCATGAAGCAGTGGTTCGTCAGCGAACTACCGGAAGCCCTGGGCAGCTCCGTGCATGACGTGCAGATGATTCTGAATTACCTGGCTACCCGCGGCGATCTGGACATGACCAAAGTCGGGATGTTCGGCGAAGGATCTGGGGGAACCATCGCTGTCCTTTCTGCAGCAGTGGACCCGCGGATCAAAACCGTCGATTTGCTCGATCCCTGGGGAGATTGGCCAGACTGGATGGCCAAATCTGAGCTCATTCCCGAGGCGGAGCGTTCCAATTATGTGAAACCGGAATTCTTGAAGAAGGTCGCCGCTTTCGATCCAGTTCAGTGGTTACCGCATTTGACTTCGCAGCACGTTCGCATTCAACAGGTGATGGATGACTCCATAACCCCCAAAGCGGCGAAGGAGCGAATCAATGCAGTTACACCCCCCGACGCGCAAGTGGTTCAGTACGACAGCACGCGAGAGTTCTTCGGTGCGGCCGCAGGAGGGAGAATTTTTCAGTGGGCAAAAGAACAGCTCAAACCGGCTCCGGCGAAAGCCCCGGCAATTCAGGCTTCACAAAAGCCCGGGGTGAGAGCTGTTGAATCTGGCCGCGATTAGGGTCGACCGAGCGACGACGGCGGGGTTGATTTGAAAACGTGATTGGAGTTTTTTGTGTTTAACAATATGTGGCGTTGTTCTTGTGTTGCAGCGTGGCTGGCTTTGGTGCTGATCTTGACAAGCTGTGGCGGCGTGAGCCCGGCCACGATTGATGGATCGAGTTCGCTATCCGCCGTGACCATTGCCGTCTCGCCTCAATCCATGGCGATGTCGACGGGCGCGCAACAAGCTTTCACGGCGACCGTTACCAATACCAGCAAGACCAGCGTGAGTTGGATGGTCAACGGCATCGCCGGTGGCAACAGCACCTTCGGAACCATCGACAAGACCGGTAACTACACAGCTCCTCCATATGTGCCAATCCCCCCCAATGTGACGGTCACGGCCGTTAGCAACGCCGACGAAAGCAAGACCGCCAACGCCGCAGTGTCCATTAGCGGGCAGACAGCTCCGGGTACGGTTACCATCACTCCAAAATCAGCGAACCTCGTAGTGGGAGGAACCGCTCTATTCACCGCGTCGGTGAACGATGCGAATCCCGCAGTCACCTGGCTGGTAAATGGTGAAACCGGGGGCAACTCGAGCGTGGGCACCCTTACTCCACTTCCTGGCTCCGGCGACCAAGCGCTCTACACGGCTCCGTTGCAGGTCCCCGACGCGGGCGCGGTGACCGTTACTGCTGTTTCTGTTGCCAATCCCCAACAGGCTGCATCGGCGGTCGTGAACATCTCGCCTGCAACGCAGGGCGGCGCCATGGTGACGATAGTCAGCCCGGTCACCCCGCCGAGTGTTCCAGTCGGAGAAACACAACCGTTTCAAGCCAGCGTGACCGGGGTCAGCAATACAACTGTTTCGTGGCAAGTGGATGGCATTCCTGGCGGCAGTGCGGCGGTAGGCACGATCACAGGCGGATCTGACGATACCGCGACCTATACCGCTCCGCAGGCTACTCAGGTAGTACAGGTGATTGCCGTCTCTAACGCTCAGCCTTCAGCTACAGCGTCGATATCGGTAAATGTGATTCCTCCGCAGAACGTCACGGTCACGGTATCCGCCGATTCGTGCACCAACACGAATGCGGTGACCATAAATTCAACCGTTCAGTTCACCGCAGCGGTAGCCGGAAATAACAATCAAACGGTGACATGGCAGGTCAACCAGGTAGACGGTGGCAACAGTCAGGTCGGGACGATTTCGACCGGCGGACTGTACACCGCGCCCGCGAATGTTCCCAATCCAGCGACAGTGACAGTCAGCGCCGTGTCCAATGCAGTTCCCTCGGTGAGCGGAAGTCAGAAGATCACCATTGTTTCGACTCCCGTGCTGCAAGTTGTGGTTGCGCCAGTACAACCGGAGCCCCCCTATCCGGATATCCCGACGGGAGGCGGACAGCAGTTCCAAGCTACCGTACTCGGCGCGGTCGACCCGTCGCAGGTTGAAGTCAGCTGGCTTGAGAATGGTTACTCCGACGGCGACGGTGGCATTTACGGTACGATCACTCCGGGCAATCCCGTGACCTGCGTATCAACTGGTGACTATGCGGCTCCGCTTAGCATTCCTAACCCTGCGCAGTTCCCGATAACGGCCCAGTCCGTCTACGACTCGACGAAATCCGCGTCGGCAACCATCACCATAGTTCCCGTAGGAATTACGGTACAGCCTGTACCCACCGATCCGGATGTTCCGCAGACCAGCCAACAAATTTTTAACGCTGACGTAACAGGAACGTCGGATCTCAACGTGTATTGGTCTTTATCCTCGAAACAATGCACCGGCGACGCTTGCGGCACCTTAAATACGCCCGGGCCTTCGACCACAACAACCTACACGGCCCCGGCCCAAGGCATGCCGCAAGTTACGTTGACCGCGGTCTCGGAAGCCAATGCCAGCGCGCAAGGCACGGCCACAATCACCGTAACCTGCGGTGGTACGCCCTCGATTTCCATTTTCCCGAGCACCGCTACAATCGCCGCTGGCTCGGCCAGTCCCCTTACATTCAATCCAGTGATCAATCCGTGTGGAAACCAAAGCGCGAGCGTGAACTGGGAACTCGGGTGTATTTCGCTTTGGGACGGCGATCCCGGAGAGAATTGCAACGATACGGATTTCGATGGCGACGGACCGGGCTGCACCGAGCTCAACAACGGCTTAGGGAAGATTTGCGGCGACCGGTCGAACGTCGGTCCGGGAAGTGATCCGCTAAGCTACTATGCACCGCGAAAACTGTTTACAAACGCGTTTGCCCCCAACGTTTGCGAAGAGAAAAACAACGGCAGCGGCGACGGGATGGTCCCACTCACGGCGACTGTCAATCTGCAGGGCTGCCCTCAACAGGGTTGTCAGGCCACGGCCTGCATCACGATCACGCCACCCTAGAAAATATCGCGCATTGGAACCCATCGGGATCCACCCGCAGGGCGCACTTTGCTGCGAAAGGAGATCGCAGAAAGCACTGATAGGACAAGCAAGTCCGAAGGTCTTCAAGGGCATCCGCGGAGTGTTATGGTTGGTCCTCATTATCGAAGACACTTTACTACTCTGGAGCTTGTCGGCACGGGCGGGTCGCGAACTGATCAGAGGTCCGAGCGAATCAATGGGGAAGAATTTTGATCTCGGATTTGAATTCGTGATAATTGCGGAAGTCAATGATGTTGTGGCTGCAGGTGCTGGTACCCCGCTCACAACCCAAGCTCTCGGCATGGACCGGAAGCAGAAACGATGTCTCGCCAATTCCGACGTACGAATAATCAACCGCGGTTTCGACCGTATCCATTCGGAAATCTGACGGCATGTTGCGGGCCTGCATCTCGATTCGCAGGACGCGCGCGGTGTTCGGATCCACCCATACGGATCCTACGTAAGCCGGAGCCACACTCTGAGAGCCCGCGTGCAACATCCAGTGTGAATTTTCACTCTGCACTTGAAAGTCGTAAACCTGAGCGCTGAACCCAGAAATAGTAGACGCACCACCGGACCGGAACTGCGCGTGCGTAGCGGGGTGAAAAAGATCCAACAGCATGGACGCAAATTCCCCGGTGGACCAGGACCCATCGATCTCCTGCAGGGGCTTATCCGTGGGGCGGTTATCGATCTTCACGTTACGATAATTTTCCTGCCCGTCCTCGTAAATGATTTCAGCCGAAACCGTGTCCAGGGGCATTTTCTCCTCACGGCCTCGCTGGGTAAACCGCGACATAAACTCCTGGCAAACAAAGTTGGGGAGCTTCTGGGAAAACTGGAACGCCGCGTCTCTGGCCCTTTCGATCAAGGCTTCGGAAGGAGTCAGCGAACGCGTGGGTCCGGAGTCCGCAGGGCGCGACGCGGCCGGCGGCGGGTCAGGGCAGGGAGGCAGAGCCGGCTGTGTGCCTCGTTGCAAAATGGGAGGAACGTCGGAGCAAGGAGGCGTACTCCGTGCTTGCGATTGGGCTGCGGGCGGCGTGGCCAAAGCAAACGCTAAGCCGACTGCTGCGCCGGCCAAGCGAAGCCAGCGGCCCGTAGGTTGAAGGCTGCATCCTTTCACAGACTCACTTCCCCTCGAATTTAGCACAATTCACGGGGATTTCAGGCCTCGAAATTACACACGCTAAACATCACGGTTGTATTCTCAATGCCGCAGTCTCCGATGAAAAACTGAGCGCTGCGCGCGATGTTGGAGCAGCGACACAGGTTGTTAGCTCAAGAATGTTTGTCGAGGGTTATTGGGGTTTTGATCCAACTTATTTTCGCACGAACATGCGCCGTAGTGGAGTACATCCGAAGGAAGCGGAAGATTTTTCGGTCGGCGCTACAGCACGTGTCCGGAGAGTTGTTACCAAAATCCTAATAAATTAGGCGATGCAGCCCTAAAAAACGTTCGCCCACCGTTTGAAAAATAAAGATTGACGGAACTTGGGTTGACGCTGGCGGAGAGGTTGGAGGGTTCCTCCACCACTACGTTGACGGGAGACGAAGTGACCGGATTGTAGTCGGCATCGCCGTTGTACGTAGCGGTGACGGAGTCCGTGCCGAGCGGCAAACTGCTGACGCTGAGAACGGCGCTCGATGATGCGCAGCTGGCAGAGATCGGGCGGAGAGAAGCGGTACCAAGCACCTTGGCGCCAAAATAGAAAGTGGCGGTACCACTGGGAGCCGTGCCGCTCGCCACGCCACACATCTGTAAAGTCAGTGCAGTGGTTGAGCCGACCGCGACAGGATTTGGGCTTGCCGAAAGTGTACTGCTGAAGGGCGCTGCCTTCGTGATGGTGAAGGTGAAGGGCGTGGTGCTTGACGAAGCGTTGAAGCTGGCGTCGCCCGAATAGCTGGCGCTCAAGCATCGTGTCACCTGCTTGGCCGTCCGTGATCTCCTAGCAAAATAACATCGACACTTAGCCCAGTGTCGATCCAATATAACAGATGGACGCTGTGGTTAAGGCTTTTGGAAACACTCGGGCGGACAACTTCCAAGCGCCGCTGGGAACATGCTTCCCAGTTCTGCTCCTACACCTTCGCTAGAATGACTTTCTTGATTTGCTTGATTCTGGCCTCGTCGCGCTTGTAAAAGGTCCACTTCTTGATTCGCTTGGGGCGGGTCAGTCCGGCCTGGCACAGAATCTTCATGTGTTCGCTCGTGGTCGGTTGGCTAATGCGAAGCTTGCGCGCAATGAGGCAGCCGCAAACTCCATCCTTCACCAAATCGCCGTCGACTTGCGGGGGGAAGTGCTTGGTTGGGTTCTTAAGCCACTCAAGAATCTGTAGTCTGCGCTCGTTCGCGAGAGCCCGGATAGCAATAGTCGATATCATAATACGATTAGGAATCTCCCTAAGTATTGTAACACTCCAGTGGATTCGCACTTTGCCTTGGCCGTCAGCAAATGGCCGCTTCACACTCCCTGGATAGCTTTGAGTCTCGAAATTCCGGCGATTGGAGCGGGCGGGAAGCGCCGGCCCAGCTGCCCGCGCCGAGTTAGACCTGACACTTGGGCAACGTGTCTATTCCACCGGGACAATCACCGGCGCCTATGCGGAGTTGGCGTTGTGCAAGCGGTCCCAGGTGCACCTCTTGCCAGAACGTGTGAGCTACGCCCAGGGCGCGGGAGCTTATGTTCCTTATGCCACTGCGCACCGCGCCTTGTTTCAGTTGGCTCGTGCGAGGCCCGGCGAGACTGTGCTCGTCCACGGAGCCAGTGGTGGCGTCGGGTTGGCCGCGGTTCAGTTCGCGTGTGCGGCGGGCATGAAGGTCATCGGCACGGCAGGAAGTGAGGAAGGCCTGGAGTTGGCAAAAAAAGAGGGCGCACTGCAGGCGGTCAACCACCGCTCTACGGATTATCAGAAGCGGATTCTCGACATGACGAACGGGTGCGGAGTCGATGTGATCCTCGAGGTGTTGGCGAACCTAAACCAGAAGCGTCGGAGGCGAATGCCGCTCTGCAGGCAGGATTGGGAAACGGAACCCTGCGTCCGGTGATTGCCGCCGAGTTGCGCCTGGCATCGGCCCCCGAAGCCCACCGGCGAGTCATGGAGCCCGGCGCACCTCGTGATTGGAAGGTGATTCGTGAAGTGCCAAGGATCAAGACGGTCAAAGTCTTCCCCAGGGACCGAATGGTCATTGTCGAAGATGAGAAGCGTGCGCACGAGAAGGTTGGGCATTTCCTTCGAAGAAGTCTCGCACAGGCCACATCGGACTGAGCGGACTCGAGCACGCGTTCAGAAATTTGGCTCACAAGCTCGAAATTCCGGATGCCCTCAAACTGTATTGCGCACGGCACACGTTCGGCACCGTCGCTATGGCAGAGACGAAAAATCCAGGATTGGTGAAGGAAGTCATGGGGCATGAGAGTCTCACGACGACGATGGGTTATCTGCATCCGGAGACGGCACAGATCAAAGTCGTCATCGATCGGCTGAATCAGCAGAAGTACGTGATGTAGCAACAGCCACAAAAACAGCCACAGTTACAAGTAAATAAAGCGAAGAGAATGGATGGCAGATCAGTGCAACTCCTTGAAAGGAGTGGTGAGCGCGGAAGGAATCGAACCTTCAACCTACTGATTAAGAGTCAGAGTATTTTTTGTTTCTGCTGACATCCACTGACATCTTGCTTTCAATAATTTCCATAACTCCCCCATAAACACTGGACAATTCTGGACAAACCTCTGACCATGTGAGACACTGAAAGACACCAACAGCTGAGAATATGCTGACATGCCGTTGACACCATATCCGGCAAAGGCTTGGAAAACGAGGGGGGGCGCTGCAAATGGCGAACCTGACGCAAACTTTCGCAAAACGGGTCAAGCCCCCGGAATTGGGCTATGACATCCATTGGGACGCAGGCAACGACAGTATCGCGGGCTTCGGGTTACGCGTGACGGCAGCGGGTATCAAGAGTTTCCTTTTGAACTACCGGGTGCATGGACGCCAGCGCCGATACACTATTGGGCAGTTGGGTGCTTGGACGGCAGAAACCGCGCGACAGGAAGCACGGCGGTTGCGGACGCTGGTAGATCGCGGGGAAGATCCTTTCGCGATTCAGCAGGCGTATAAGCAGCAAGCCATCGAGGCCGAAGGACGCCAGCGGACGATGAAAGACTTGTCCGATTACTACCTGGTTAATCATGCCGAAGTGCACAAGCGGCCGCGTTCGGTGGTCGAGGATAAGGCCATGCTGGGAACCATCATTCTGCCCAGGTTGGGCCAGATGCGTGCTTCCAGTATTACCCACCGCGATGTGTCTGAGTTGCACGCAACGCTGAAAGCCACCCCATACCGCGCAAACCGCGTGCTCGCCTTAATGCACAAGATGTTTTCCTTTGCGGCGGGCGGCGATGACAACGAGTGGGGCGTAACCCGGAACCCGGCTGCTAGCATCCCGAGATTTCACGAGGAGAAACGTGAGCGGTGGCTGTCGGAGCGGGAGTTTGAACGGCTAGCCGTCGTTATGCAGGAATATCCCGAGCGTTGCGCGAATAAAGCCGACGTGTCGGAGAAGCAACGCGAGTTTCTTCGCAGAGAGGCCCAGCGTGCCATGAGCGCGATTCGTCTTACCGTGGTGACCGGTTGCCGCAAGGGTGAAGCCCTGACTGCCAAGTGGACACACTTTGACTTTACACGGGGTGTATGGACGAAACCGAGCCATCACACTAAAGAAAAGAAAACCGAGCATGTACCCCTCAATGAACAAGCATTGGCCCTGTTGGAGTCGCTGCCACGCGATGGCGAGTATCTATTCCCCGGCAGGAGGAAGGGCGCGCACCTGACCGATTTGAAAGGGCCTTGGGCCAAAGTCTCCCAAATCGCCGACCTTTCCGGGGTTCGCATCCACGATCTACGGCATAGCTTCGCATCGCATCTGGTTAGCAGCGGGGTGTCCTTGCCGATTGTGGGAAAGCTCTTGGGGCACACGCAGCCTCAGACTACCGCCCGGTATGCGCATCTGGCCGATAATCCGCTGCGCGAGGCTGCGAACCGGTTTCCAGTTGTGCTGTGAGTGGAACCCGGCTGCTGGCATCTAAAGGCGCCTCTCGTTAAAATCGAAAATGCTGAAATAGAAACGCCCCGATAGACGGCGACATTCACCGAAGACTATGGCAATGCTGCAAAGGAAATGTCGCAGGAAGATGGGGCTTGCTGATGCTTATGTGCGTAACCTTGGCTTGCCGAGGCTCGAAGAACACGATTCGATCGAATCCCACGCCGCTCCCTCCGTCGAAGACACACACTTCGGCGAATGGGGTCGATGAATTCCATTGAGCACTCGCAGGCTCAAGTGGCTGCGTCGTATGAAGCGTCCGTGTAACCCCGACTTTGCCCTATCCACTCGGCCCGTACAGTGGCTCACACGGCTCGTGGGCTACAATTCGCTCGGAATCCCCCTACCGCCTAGCGCAGCGTAGCCGCTTGTTCTCCGTCGACAACGATGAACGAGTCCACTCGCAAGCCCATGGGCAGTTGTGCGCCGGGATCCAACTCCACCAGGGCTTCCAGGAATTTCCGGTCCACGCGCTCAGTAGGTTCATCCGAGCGAACCGTCTTAGGACCGAGCAGTTCGCCGACCTGTACCACGTGTCCCCAGAACTTCTGTTTCCCAAAGGCATCCGCCGTAACATAGGCGTTCTGGCCCATATGCACCTTGTTGACGTCGCTTTCGTCCACGTCCACGCGGACCCGCAGCACTCGGGTATCGCCGACGGTCAGAACCGGGTCGGGCGCAGTGGCAGAGTTGGAAACGCTCTCTCCGATGCGGTGGTGCTTGCAGAGGACAATTCCGTCGATAGGAGACTTGATGAAGGTCTTCTCGTACTTGGCCCGCGCATCGGCCTGGTGTGCTTCCGCCAGTTGCAGATCGGACTGGGCCAGGGCAACGTCCTCTTCGCGAGCGGCCGTGTTCAAGAGTGAATGATGATCGACCTTTTCTTCGTATTCCTGCTTTGCGACGTTGTACTGCCGCGTGTAGTGCTCCAACTCCTCGCGCGAGATCACCCCGGCGTCGAACAGCTTCTGCCGGCGCTCCAAGTCGGCCTGCGCACTCGCCATCGCTGCCTCGGCGGCACGAACCGATGCCAACGCTTCCGATCGCTCCTGTCCTCGTGCTCCATTCACTACCTTGCGCAGTGCCGCTTCTTTCGCTTGTACTTCGGCTGTGGCGGAGGCCAATTCTGCGAGGTAGTCGTCGTTTTCGAGCACCGCCAGCACTTGGCCTTTGTGGATGGAGTCACCTTCCTCCACATTCACCGACTTCAGCTTGCCGCTCAACTCCGAGCCCAGCTTGATGTCATCGGAAATCGGCTCAATCCGCCCCGGCCCAGCGATCACATCCGCCATGTCGGAGGGCTGCTGGTCCAGCTTGGGGTTGGCAGCACTGTGACGCGCCGAAGAAAACAGCTGCATCGAGATCATTAAGACACTCACGATCACCGCACTAACGATTGTCAATTTCTTTTTCACAAAGGCTCCATTGAAAGTTGCTCACGATCGAAACGGCTTGTGGCTCAGCACTCACTCTCTGCACTTGCTGTATTGCCTGCAGATATAATCCGTGATTGGAGCAGAACGCACATCACGAGATAGAAGGCTTTTTGGTCAACACCGCCGGGATAGGAGGAGAAAACTTCGACTGATGTCGTCCAGACGTCCAGGATGGCCGCGCTAAGAATTGCCAATTTTTTCTTCACAAAAGTCTCCATTGAAAGTCGCTCAGCATCGAAAGGCCTAGCGGCTCAACCGTCACTGCGATGCTGGGTCTGCGATTTTTGTGTTGCATGGAGGTACTATGCGGGATCGAAGCAGCAACACACATCACGAGATAGAAGCCTTTTTTGTTAACACTGTTCGGACATGAGGCGATACCTGCAATTGGGGCTTTCTCAATACCACTTTCCAGTTAGTGAACCAGGCGGGGTAAAGCGAGGCTCAACCAGCGCGCTGAGAGGTTGCGGCTCCCAGCGCAGACGGGGAACCTCTTATTTACTGGAACATTTGTCCGGAAAGATTCTGGGGGATGTTTCGGGCAAGTGGCTCCGCGGTAATTTCCATCTCGCGCGAGTTGCCTGCAATCATTCCATCTTCAATCCGGACGGTGCGGTCGGCGAACTCCAGCACGCGAGGATCGTGAGTGACGATGACCACGGCTCGTCCGCGTTCATGCGCCAAATTGCGCATGATTTCCATGACTTTGCGCCCGGTTTGAGAATCGAGCGCGGCGGTGGGCTCGTCTGCCAGAATGATCTGCGGATCGCCGGCGATCGCTCGGGCGATCGCGACGCGCTGCTTTTGACCACCGCTGAGGTTTGAGGGACACGTGTGAAACTTATCCGCCAACCCTACCTGTTCGAGCAATTCGTGCGAGCGTTTTCGTGCCTGTGTTCCCCGAACGCCCTTGAGGTCGAGCATGAGCTCAACATTTTCTCCAGCCGTCAGCGTGGGAAAGAGATTGAAGCCCTGAAATACAAAGCCGATGTGCTGCAGACGAATGCGAGGCAGCTCTTTCTCGCGTAAGTGTCCAACCTCCTGCCCAGCAATGCGGATACTCCCGGAACTAGCTTGGAGAATGCAGCCCATGATTGAGAGCAGCGTGGTCTTGCCGCTGCCAGAGGGCCCGACGAGCATCACCATCTCGCCAGCGCGCACATCGAAGTCGACACCGCACAAGGCGGGAACGCTGACATCGCCCTCCGTGTAAGTCTTGGTCACCTCCCGTACTTGAATTGCAGGCTTCATTGCATCCCCATTTGCGGGTCTTATCCTTTGAAAACCATTGCTGGATCGAGCCGCGTCACTTTGTTGATGGAAATCACCGCTGCTCCCGGACACATGAACAACGTCACAAGGAATATCCCGATTGCGAGCCACCAGTTCATCAGAATGGGCGCGCCCGCTGGCTGCGCATAAAGCACCACACTGATGCTGATGACCATCCCCAGCGCATAGCCGATGACCGCGGCAATGGCCGCCTGCGTCAGGATCACCTTGTACACATAACTGTTCGGTGCGCCCATGGCCTTCAGCGTGCCAAACTCTTTTAGGTGGTCCATAGTAGTGGCGTAGATGGTCTGCGCAACCACGACAAATCCCACAATCAATCCAAGTACAGCCCCCAGGAGGATGGCAATGCCGGCGCCGGTGGTGAAAGTCCAGTAGGCTTGTGTTCTACGGCTGAACTCGGCGCGGGTTAGCACATCCACATCCTTGACGCGGGCCAAAATGTTTCTGCGCACTTCGTCCAGATTCGCGCCGGGCTCGGTTCTCACCAGCAAGTAGGTCGTCTCGTCCTCGCGCAAGGCTGCGAAATCCTGCGCGTGCTGAACATTGGTGAAGACGTAGGGCTGAGTCGTGAAGGAACGGATTCCATTCGTGAAACCCACCACTCGCGCCCGGTGCCGGTTGATTTCGAATACCTCTCCAATGCTGGTCACACCTAATTTCTTTTTATAAAATTCGTCCACGATAACGCCGTCAGGTGTTCTCAAATCGGCGACACTTCCCTGCACCACATTCCAGGGTCCGCCCATCCCGGCGTCGGGATTGAAACCGACAACATAGATCTGTTCCTGGCCGTCATCGAGCCGGTTCCACCGCGTGCCGCGATTGATGAATTTCTCCGCGTCGGCTACTCCGGGCACGGCCTTCACTTGATAAAGTTTGCGCTCATTGAGGGAGACCCCCAACTCAAGGTATGGCACGTGCCTGGCAGTTACCCAAAGATCCGCACCGGAGTGGTCGATCAAAGAAGATGTAGTTTGGGTAAAGCCAAAAAACAATCCCAATTCGACAGCAATCAGAACAACCGCGAACACGACACCGGTCAGGGTCACAGCCAGCCGTATTTTGTCGTGCAGCAGATTCCGCTGAGCTAGGGGAAGCATGAATGGTATCTCCACTCACGCCATGTGCGGAATTCGAGACAAACATCTTTCTGTCCACTCGTCCCTTCAGCACTTACCTCGATAGCGGATCCGCACTTTCTGTGTTTCATGGAAATACTATGCGGGCGTCAACGAGAAGGCGCATCACGAAGTAGGAGGATTCTCCCCTACCAATGCCGGGTGATAACGGGATACCACAATCGGGGATGCCGTTGGACCATGAGAGGTGGTGCGTTGCGATGCGACGATGCGGTAGGTTAGAAGCAACTCCAGCCAGGAAATCTCACTCGCGGTGAATCTATGCTGGTCTCCGATATCTCGCACCGCTTCAGCACGGAAAACATCAAAGGGTGGCGAGTCCAAATGGACCCACCACCCCTTGCTTTGCGGCGTCTGGAGCCAGGCGTCGCAATCTCGTTTGGGGACGGTCTAGAAGGTGGTGTAATAGTACGTTGGGAAAGTTGCTGGCACGATTGGCGGCTGAATCAGGGGATTGTTTCGCCCCGCAGTTTTGATCGTGCCGTTGGTTTGAGAGTAGTCGAAGCCCGGCATAGGCGCCTTCGAAAGCAGGAAGTCAGTGGGCAGACCAGTAGTGCCGAACCCGGGGTCCACGCTCACAGTTCCTTCCGCGTCTTCATTCATCGGCAGGCCACTTCCGTTCACCAGGGGATGCCCATTTTGCCAGGTCGGGAAATCGATGAACGTCCAGGCCGTCTTCGGATTCTGAGGCTCGCTGCAGGAACTCGCCTGACCGGGCGCTGGCGTAGTGGTCAGGACGTGGAACGCCTTCGTATCTGTGGCGAATTGCCCGTCCGTTCTCCAATATAGGTTCCCAATAAAGTTCTGGTATTGATTGAACGACATGCCGCATGAGTCGGCGCACCCTTCAATCGCATAGAAACCGGTTCTATCGCTCTGGTCGAAGTACATAATATTGTTGACCAGGTTGACGCGGGTTGAGCCGCCGCAGTTCTGGGGCCACGCTGTATCCTCGGCGAACATGCTCTTGCGCCCATAGGCGAAGATGTTGTTGCTGAAGGTGTCGGCGGGTTGAGATTTGGCCGGCCCCTCGGTCATGAACGCGGTGTTTCCGGAAACGCGATAGACCACGTTGTTCTCGATACTCACACCCGCGGACTGCCCATCCAGATAAATGCCCTGCCCGCCGTAGCCGGTCCCTAATATTCCTCGATCAATAACCGATGAATCGGTCACGTCGTGGACCAGGTTGTTGAGAATCATATCGCCGGTGCCACTCCTCGAAGAAGATCCGATGTGATAGTAAAGCGTCCCACCGTCGGAAGTAATCCCTTGCATGATATTCCAGATGTGGTTGAACTGGCTGATGATGTTGCTGCCGTTCTCGCCCGGGCACCCTGTTTCGCAGACCGATATGCCCGCGTGGTATCCGTCACTGATGTCGTTGTGTGAATACAAAATGTTGTTGCCGTTGCCTTGGGCTAAACCTTCGCCATCGGCGAAGACGCGGCCGTATCCCTGGACAACGTTATTTTGCACGGTGACGGATTGCACGACACTGGTGGCGAGGTCGTATCCCTGGGGCTTATGGCCGAT
The DNA here is from genome assembly GCA_035601995.1 of Terriglobales bacterium. Taxonomy (GTDB): domain Bacteria; phylum Acidobacteriota; class Terriglobia; order Terriglobales; family Acidobacteriaceae; genus JABDBE01. The sequence continues at coordinate 2,753 of DATNNE010000146.1, read as the reverse complement.
ATGAACACCACTCGATCCGATGTCGTAGAATGCCGAGTTCTGGATCAGGTCATTAGCCGCCGGTGGTCCGGAGTGTGAGGCGAGAGAAGCGATTTGCAGACCGGAGGCGGAAGTATGCCGGATAGTGATGCCATCGAAGGTGACATACTGACAACTCTCGCAGTCGATCGCTGCCGGCAAGTTATTCTCGCCGTTATCATCGTCGTTGAACCCAATCGCAGGCGGAATAAAATTGTCCATCTCAAAGTCAATACCTCGGAAGGTTACGTAACCGAGCTGGTTGGCTGCGATTAAGGTTCCGCCGGTAGCACTGGCGGGCTGCAGTTGAGGAATGATGGCGTTGTCCCGATTAGGATTCTCTCCGCTGTTGGCGAGATAAGACAGAGTCCAAGGCACGCTGGAGCGATCAAGGAACCAGAGTCCGGACTGACCGGCTTGCTGCTCCTGCTGGAAGGCATCCAACGCATTCTCGACAATATAGCGGTGGCCGACGGTCGGACCGAAACAATCGTAAGCTCCGGTACTGCCCTTGGTCGGGCCGGTGAGATAAATGATGTGGTTTGTCGTGTCGACGCAGTTGACCCGCATGACGTCGACAGTCCAGGCATCGAAGAGGGTCACTTCAACATCCCCGACGGGATAAGGATTCGAGCTATCTGCCCGACAAGGGTTCGAGGGATCTCCGGTGTAGATTCCGTTCAAATTGTCCCATCTGGTAATAGGATCGCTGGGGTTATATTGGAAACGGTCCAGACATTTGGACTGACCTTGGTACGTCACGCTTGGGCAACCGGTATTTCCGGGAGCAACGGTTCCGGCGACCCGGAGAAAAGTGCCGAAATTGCAGTTTGAAATATCGGCCGTCTGCCCCGTCACCGTGGAATAGCAGGCGCCGTCGTTCATGTAGTAACCGACGCCGTTCGCGGACTGCAGGCGCGAACGAAGCCGGCGCTCGCGACTCTTAGTCTTATAGAACAAGTATTCAAAGGGCTGCGTGTTGGCGGGCAACTGAACTTGCCACAGATTGCCGGAAACATTGGTCCACGTGAGACCAAGCCCATCGCGATTGATCTGATGTTTTCCTTTGCTGATTGCCTCCGCGCCGCTCACGGTGGGTACTTCGCCAGGATAGTTTTCCCAGATGATGGGCATGGTGGAAGTTCCCGAGTCGCTCTGCGTGAAATTCAGAGTTCCAGGGCCCGTGGGGCTCAAAGGAAGATAGTAGGTTCCCGCGCGCACCATAACGTGGAGCGGTCGATTTGGATTTGTTGCAATAAGAGCTCGCATCGCGATCTGAGCTTGAGCAAGAGAGGCAAACGGGCCATCCGTATTCGTGGAATTTGGCGCGGACAATTTCCCGCTCCAGGAGTCTCGGCCGTTCGGAGCAACAAAGAAATCCGCCTGCTCAGTGTTTTGTTTAACGGTCAGCGAAGTGGCACCAGAGATGCCCTGGGCAATCGCGGTGATGGTTGCAGTGCCGGCAGTGATTCCAGAGGCCAGTCCGTTGCTGTTTACGGTGGCGACTGGAAGCGCGTCGGAGGACCAAGTAAAGCTGACGTTGGATATGGGGAGATCCTTGGAGTCGAACGCGATGGCAGTGAACTGCTGGGCGGCTCCGACCTGCACCTGGGCGGAGGCCGGAGTCACGCTGACACTGACTACTTTGACTTGCGCGCTGTGGATGGAAGAACTGGAACTGCCTGAGCCGTCATTTGGATTGCTGGCCTTTGCAGGCACAGCTATGAAGCTCACGATAGCCAACGTCAATAAGATCGACAGGCCGGTGAGCATGCGAGTAGAAAAGTTAAGGCGATGCGGGTTGCTGCGTTTGATGGTCACGATTTCCGTTTTCATTGGTGGCTCCATTTTTGGAATAGTTTCGGAGCGCGATGAAAGGCTTTATCGGACTATCTGCGGCCGCTATTCACTGCCTTGTCGGCTGCATGCTTTCTCGCTTCCGTGCAGGAACTATGCGGTTTCGCAGCCTGAGCGCACATCACGAGATAAGCGGTTTTTTGGCTACCTCAGCTGGGTCCTGAGGCGATACCGCAATCAGGGGTTTCGTGGGTCACTACTGCATGCGGGGTGACGCGATACCACTATTGCGCTAACCAGAAATGACGCGCTAGCGCGAAGCAGTTTCAGGGCAAGGTTCGAGGGGCCGTCGAAGGCCGAGGGCGCATACCGCGAATGGTCTGTGAGCCCCGGTTTGGCGACGTAGCGGAAAGCGGAAAGAAGGGACTTGCGCGAGCATAAGACCGATCGTCAAGATGCGGAGCTGATGGTGAGGTTGTTCCTGGGTTCTCTATGTCGCACTGCCGTTGCAGTGCATTTTTTGGAGTGCTCGAAAATAACCGCCGATATCGTGAGAAATGCAGTGCCCAACGACACATTTTCAAGCGAGCACTTGAAAAGTGGCGCCACAAGCTGCTCGGCGACCATCCCCCATTAACGGTAGAGCTTGTAGTTCTCACAGATGGATGATTCCGCGCTTTAGCGCGATTGACACGGCTTGCGTTCGATCACTCGCCCCTAGTTTTTCCATGATGTGCTTGATGTGCACCTTGACCGTCTCTTCCGAGATGAAAAGCTTCTCGGCAATGTCCCGGTTGCGATTGCCGCCCGCGATGTGCTGCAGCACCTCGATCTCTCGCGCCGTGATCGCCTCGTCGCTGTAGTGCTCCGCCAGATGCGCCGCGATCTCGGGCGGAATGCGCTTCTTCCCCCGATGCACCTGCCGCACCGCCTCCACC
>DATNNE010000145.1:0-8688 GCA_035601995.1 Terriglobales bacterium | reverse complement strand
CAAAGAGATTCGAGATGATAAAAAAAATCGAGATAGAGCGGTTCAGTCTGACGACTTCCAAGCAGTTGGATGAAGTAATAGCCGGTGTGAACGCCGCCATCGGTCATCCGGATATGGCTAAATTTGGGAGATCAACTCACGAAGCGCGCTCTTTTGCCGAGCTGAAAAGCACAGTTGAGAAAGGCCTAAGCGCAGTAGGACTGATGCTGTTTATGCAGTTGGATCACGGTGCAATTCTGCGCAAAGAAACGGGCCGCGAGACTCCGAAGATGGTTCGCTTCGTCATTGGCAATCCCCTCATTATGAAGGAAATGGTCAAGCATGTCCCGGATGCGGGCTCTTACGCGCCGGTTACCGTGCTTGTGGACGAGCGCGCCGATGGCGTCCATTTGTCATATGACAGGATGGCGAGCTTCTTAGCCCCTTATGGGAATCGCGACGCACTAGAGGTCGCGAGGGATTTGGACAAAAAAATCGAGGATCTATTGCGGGAAGCCGCAGCGTGAGCACACTTGACATCACTGCGAAGTTTGAGGCTGGACTCAACGAGACTAAGAATTCCGTAGGCATGAATCACACTCTGCGAAAATCTCCGCCTCGTCGAATCCAGTGTGGCACTTAAAGCCTAATCTGCGGCAGCATTAGTTGCGCCTTCTTTCGTTGCCACCAAGGCACCTGTTGCAGCCTGCTCGATAAGATGAGCGACGGCTTGAGGATGGGACAGGAACACGGAGTGACTGCTTTTGACCTCGACAATGGTTGAGCCTGCGCGTTTGGACATAGCCCTCTGGGCGTCAGGCGGGATCATCTTATCTTCGGTAGTGATGAGGTACCAGCTGGGCTTTGTTCCCCATGCCGGCTGGGTGATCGCACCACCGAGCGCTTCCACACCCCACGGGACCTGAGAGTCGGCCATGAACGAAGCCAGGTCAGGACTTACGTCCGCGGCGAATGCGGCCGGGAACTTGGCCTTATCGAGGAATAGGTATCCATCCTGAGGCGGCAGGATCGGCGGAGCGGGCGCGCCCGCGGGTGCACTCTTAATGATCGACGCCGCCGATTCACCCTTGTCCGGTGCGAATGCCGTGACGTAGACCAAACCAGCGACCTTTGGATCGTTGCCCGCTTCGGTGATCACTACTCCGCCATACGAGTGGCCGACGAGGATCACCGGGCCGTTCTGTCCGTCAATCACGCGTTTCGTGACCGCCACGTCGTCTGGCAGCGAGATGGTCGGTTCCTGAACAATCGCGACCGAGTAGCCATCCTTCTTCAGGATCTTATAGACATCCTTCCATCCGGACCCGTCCACCAGACCGCCGTGGACGAGGACGATGTTCTTTACAACTGCCGTCGATTTTGTTTGAGCCATTGTGTTTTCTCCCATGCTCAGAATGATTGTCATGATCGCCATCGCACAGTAGATGATTCGTGTTCTGACGCCTATCGCCATTGCGTTATTCTTCATCGGATATCCTCCTTTTCATCGGTTGCAAAACCTAAACTCGTTCCAGGCTTGAAGCGTTTGATCTATCGCGTTCTTTCAGTTCAGCCGTCCATTCCGCGCGATGCGCGGTCTTTCATTGCGATGAATTTACGGTTTCGCCACGTGCGCCGAACCCCATAGTGAACCCGGGTTGGCTCGATCCGGATAAATCTCAAGCATCTGGTCGTATAGCTCTCTCGCGGTCGCCGCCATCGAAGCGACGCGCTCAAAATCGCGGATGTATTGTCGGGTCTCTTCAATGATTCCTGGACTGTCGTCCCTGTCAGCTTTCTTGTGCCCCGCGATCACGGCGCGCGGTTTCAGCTTCTCTATAGTGTCGAGCGCGGTGATCCACTCACGTCGAGTTTCCGCGTTTGACTCCGCGAGGTAGAGGTGAACATCGTTGTAGGCGGCGTCGCCAGCGACGACCAACCCGACTGATGGCACGTGAAGACAAGTCGTGTCGTCGGTGTCGGTATGCCCCACTTCGACCGCGACAAGCTCACGACCTTCGAGGTCGATCACATTACCCTGGAGTTCCTCGGGAAGAACCAGGTGCTCCGGAATTTGGCCGGGATAGCGTGCCTTCCAGAAACTCCCGACGAATTCTGGAGACATTTGCCGGCGCATGACCTTCAGCACGTCAGGCATTGCAACCGCTTTGGCATTCGGAAATCGATCCAGGAGGGCGCCGATGCCAAAGAAATGATCGCCGTGGCCGTGGGTGATATAGATCGTGGTCAGATTCTTGCCGCTCGCCGCGATCCATTCCACTGCGGCGTGCGCCTGCTCGATGGTGAGAAAGGCGTCGACGAGGACGGCGTCCCGTTCCCCATAGATAAGTGTGGCCGATGTCGGCACCCACATCCATTTTTCTTTCCCCGGCGGCAAGTCGCGGGTGAGGCCTTGGCGATTTGTTACTAAAACGTCCCACTTCAACATTGTGCTAGTGGTGATTGGCATTGCGGTCCTCCTCTAAATCCGGTACTGATCTCGCAGCAAAGCAAGTTTGCCGCGGCTAAGACGGCCGTTGATCGCTCACACTCACCGATGACGGACGCAGATGAAGATCGTCGAAGGTTAGAGGCCCGCCGGTTTGCTGGTGGTCGTAATGGCGTTCGTATACGACGCGAGAATCAGCCCAGCGTCGAAGAGTGCACCAGGAAATCTGGCACGTCCTGCCGGACACCCCGATCAAATCCACTGACCAGACTGAATGTGTCTCATCTGCGGTGTCTCCGAGAATCCTGCTTTCTCGAATCTGTACCGACAGACCGCCAATCTCAGCCATTACGTGAATCGGGACAAGGAATTTGAGGAGGAGTGCGCGAATCTGCTCCCGGCCAAATACCGAGCCACTCTCGGTGCCGTCGCTGACCTCGACATGATCAGCGTAGAACGCGTCAAAAATCTCAAGATATGCTTCCCAACCGCTGCTTATGTCCGTGGCAATGATGGCGGAATTCAGGACCTTCTCCCGTGCGTATAGATCGCGATCCGCGCGGTTGATAGAGGCCAAATGCTGTTGGGTAATCATCGACATTTCTCCTAACCGAGGGAGTCGCTCAGACTTGCGCTCGGCCCCCATCAACGAACAGTTCAATACCCGTCACAAAACTTGAGTCGTCGGATGCCAGATACAGCGCGGCCTTGGCAACTTCCTCCGGTTTCCCCATGCGTCCCATGGGGATGGTGGACACAATCCGCGCAATCACATTTGCGGACTGTCGACTCGCCAGCGGCGTATCGATCGGACCCGGACTAACAACGTTTGAGCGGATACGACGATCCTTCAGATCCGTAGTCCAGGTTCGCGCGAAAGATCGGATTGCGGCCTTACTTGCGGCGTAGACGCCGAAGGCGGCTGTGCCCTTGATGCTCGCGACAGAGCCGTTGAGAATGATAGAACCGCCATCATTCAGTAACGGTAAGGCCCGTTGCACCGTGAAAAGCGTTCCTCTCACATTGATGTTGAATAGCTTGTCGAAATGCTCTTCGGTAACGGCCCCCAAGGCAACGAATTCGCCCACGCCGGCATTCGCGAAAATAATATCGATTCGCCCCTTCACCTTGGAGACGGTCTCGTAAAGACGATCAAGGTCGGCCGACTGGGACACGTCGCCCTGAACTCCAGAAACGTTGGTACCGATTGCCTTCACGGCCTCGTCGAGTTCCTTCTGGCGACGGCCCGTTATGAAGACATAGGCACCCTCTTCGACGAAAAGTCTTGCCGTAGCGAACCCAATCCCTTCTGTTCCGCCGGTGATGACGGCGGTCTTGCCTTCGAGCTTTTTGGTCATCGCCTTTCTCCGTTGTTGCTGAGCTATCCGCCGGGATGAAGGCACCCCGTAACGACCCAACGAATCCCTTTCAAAACAAGCCCGCGCTATCCTGTACATTGGCCCGGGCCACTTCGACAGTATTCAGCGCTTCTCTAAACAGCTTGATCTTTCCATTCTCGGCAACCAGCCGCGAAAAGAAGAGTTGATGAACAGTTCGTCCCGTTTTGCTTGACACCGCAGTGGCCTCGAATTCTGCGAAGACTTGATCGGGAGTATCGATCAGCACCTTGGTATTCTCGAATTGGAAACCGGGATAGATGTCGAGCACAGATTGGAAAAAGCCGGCGATCGCGTCTCTGCCCGTGTACTGGGTAGGAAGTCCAAACGTCGCAAGATATGGCAGCTCAAAGGCGCCATCTTCGGCAAACATCTCCGCCGCCTTCTTCGGTTCTCTGAACGAGAAGGCGGTGTATTCAAGCATCAGTTCCTTGGCGCTTTTCATAGGTATTCTCCTGGTTCTGAACATCTGTTAGTCCGCATTGCTTATAGGGTTACCGGAACTCTCGCCTGCAAGCAGACGCAACCGGTACCTCATTTAGGGGCTGATCCCATCCACGCTTGGTTTGTGGCGTGATCTGTGAAGCACATACACCACGAAGAATTGAAGGACGGCGATCAGGAGCGGCCCAGCGCATTTCCCAAGATCGTGCTCAAACAAACCGATTCCGGCGTCCAGCAATTGCATGGCGCCGGCGAGCGCACCCAGGAGCACCAACGCAGGCGCCGCCTGCTTATAGATCGCCCACAATGCGAACAAAGCCAGAGGAATTGTGCGCGCCGCCGCGTACATCGCCAATATCAACGATGCCTGCGTTGGAGCGGATCCCGCAGGTACCAGGTATTGCGGACGGATGATCCCCACGATGGAAAAGCCGCTGGCGACGAGGACATTGACTGCCGTGACCACAGAAGCAAGCCGCATCGCCTTTGTCATCGTCATTGATTCCTCCACAACTCTTGCCTGCAAACAGGCGCACCGGCGCCACCCCGGGGCTACGCGCTTGGAACCTTCCCGCGATACGCAGCGACAAAAACATCTTGCACAAATCTTTCGAAGGAAGTCTGTGTAGTGTTCTCCGGCGAACGCGGCTCTAGCGGAACGAGGATTCCTGCGTTGATGGATTTGTACATCTCGATGTACATGGCAGCTCCCTTAGGCGGAACTCCCAATTGCGTCAACGCCTGCTGCACTTGGTCATACGGGAACTGCTGGTAACGCAGATCCGGTTTACCGATGCCGCGCGCAATTACTGCGGTAGCTTCCGTCATCGAGAGGTCGCGCTCGCCAAGCAGTTCGCGCGTTTGTTTGCCGGAAAAGTCCAGGTGCAGGAGGCGCTGCGCGGCGTAGTCACCAACATCGTGCGTAGCGGCCATGGGAATCTTCAGGTCGGGTAGCAGCGCATTGCCGAAGATTCCCATCCCATGAATCATGCCGATCGCCGCCAGATTGTTCTCCATGAAATACGCGGCGCGGATATGCAGAACGTTGAGATCTTTGATAGCGTTCAGTTTTTGTTCCGAAGAATGCAGTCCCGAGACTGGCCCGGCACCTTTCGCAACCTGCGCGCCGTAGCTGCTCAAATGCACCGCGTAGCGCAGGCCGGATTCTTTCACCGCCCTCGCGATCCCATCGCTATCTCGCTCCTGCTCCTCGCGGGATTTCGCCGGTGGCAACATCAAATATGCGGCGCGCGCACCCGTGAAGGCTTTGGTGAGCGCAGCTGCGTCGCTCATATCGGCCGTGAACGCTTCAGCGCCTCTGTCCACAAAGCGCTTTAGTCGCGCAGCGTCTCGTCCCACGACTCGCACTTTCTTGCCCGCTGATAGCAGGGAATTGGCGATGATCGAGCCGGTGTTCCCGCTCGCTCCTAAAATCACATACATTTCATGCGAAACAACGGATGACGTCATAGTTACTGCCTCCTTGATCTTGTAAACGGGGTGTCGAACGCCTTCAGGGCGATGCGCTGTGTTCCGCCCTCACTTCGGAAATGTGCCGCCGAACATGGGAAGCCCACTCACAGATTCGGCCTTGGTCGCCTCGTCCTGCAGAACGTCCCAATGCTCTCTGAGAAGACCGTCTTCGAACCGGATAACATCGGCCGCGATCCAGGCGGCGGGCCTGCCCATCCCCGTGAAGCGGCCATGCGCTATGACGTAATCGCCCTCTGCGATGATGAGCTGGTTCTCGTAGTGCAACGTCTTCGGCGCTGAGCGGACGAGATTGAACAGTCCTTCGCGACCTGGTGGTATGTGTGCGCTGTGCTGGATGTAGCTCGGTGACCAGAAGCGTTCCGCCGCCGTATAGTCACGCTTGTTGAACAGTGTCTCGAATGCTTCGAGCGCGATTGCCTTATTCCGCTCTGGGGACGAGTTGCTCATTGCTTCTCCTGTGCTTGGACAGGCTTATCTGCGCATTCACCACAGTAGAGTATGAACGTAATCCAGAAGTTGCAAACTATTTTTATGGAAAAGCCTTCCCGGACATTTTCGTCCGTGCTTGAGTTGTCACAAGATTGCACCAGTAGTCTATTATTTGCGCTATGAGGTTCTTGCACCAAGGATGAGACGGTGTGCATCCAATCGGGGAAGAGTACGATGATACTCTAGGGGAGTGTCCTGACTGGAGCGGTCCATGCGGACTCGGGAAGAGATGGTGATGACCGATGGGTTATTCGAAGAGTGACAAGGCGGAGACACACACTCGGATCGTGAGCGTTGCTGCCAAGAGGTTTCGCGAAGTCGGTCTGGAAGGCATCGGCGTTGCCGATGTGATGAAGGAGGCCGGCGTTACGGTCGGTGGTTTCTACAAACACTTCGATTCACGCGATGAACTGGTGGTTGAGGCGCTGGCCACCGCATTCCAGGACCTTGACCACTGGGAGGAACACACTGACACGCTAACAAAAGCTCTAGAGAGCTATTTGTCCGAGGAGCACAGAGATGCGCCGGGAGCAGGCTGCGCGTTGGGCGCATTGCTGGGTGATATGTCACGGGCGAGTCGATCGGCGAAGGCTGTATATACCGAACGACTCAAACGCACCTTGGCGTACTCGACGGGCCTTGTTCCTCCAAATGGCAAGTCTGATCGGCGCGCCCGTGCGATCCTTACGATTAGTGCAATGCTAGGAGCGATCAACCTCTCTCGTGCTGTGTCTGACCCGAACCTTTCACGAGAGATTCTCCAGCAGACACGGGATCAGTTAATCAGTTTGAACAAACCCGCGAAACCGCACTAGGCGGCTGATTTATCTCGGACAAACGTCCAGCTACAGCGGTCAGGAATAAAAGTAGTAATGCCGCGGAATGGATACCCATGAAGAAATGCCAAATCGCTGTTTTGGACGATTACCAAAATGCGGCGCTTGAGAGCGCCGATTGGTCGGTGCTGCGTGATCGAGCTGATATCACCGTGTTTCAGGACCACCTCGCCGATCCGGATGCCGTGATTGAGAGGTTGCTACCTTTTGATGTCGTTTGTGTCATGCGCGAGCGGACCCCGCTGGCCCGCAACGTCATCGAGCGTCTTCCCAATCTCAAGCTCATTGCCTCGACTGGATCCGTAAACGCCTCGATTGATGTTGCCGTCGCGGGCGATCGCGGGATCGCAGTGGTTCACACGGGGTATAGGTCGGACCCGACCGTCGAGTTTACCTGGGCGCTGATCTTGGCCTGCGCACGACATATCGTGACGGAGAGCAACTCCGTCCGTTCCGGGGATTGGCAGCAGACACTGGGTGTGGATCTCCGTGGAAAGACCCTCGGTGTTCTGGGACTTGGGAACGTCGGATCGGAGGTCGCGCGGATCGGGAGCGCTTTTGGAATGAAGCTGATTGCCTGGAGCCAGAACATGACGGCCGAGACTGCCAAAGCGACGGGCGCAATTCTGGTCTCCAAGGACCAGTTGTTCGAGCGGGCCGACATCCTGACGATCCATTTGGTGTTGAGCAGCCGTACGCGCGGCCTGGTAGGGGCTGCGGAGTTGGAGAAAATGAAGCCAACGGCATGGCTAATCAATGCGTCGCGCGGGCCGATCGTCGAGGAGCGACCTTTGATCACCGCGTTGCAGAACAAGAGATTCGCTGGAGCGGCGATCGACGTATTCGATATTGAGCCGCTCCCTCCGTCTCACCCGTTCCGGACGCTGGACAACGTACTGGCAACGCCCCATATCGGTTACGTATCGCAGGGTCTTTACAAGACGTTTTACGAAGATACCGTCTCGAATATTCGGAAGTGGCTCGACACCCATTAGAGGTGTGTCATCAAACTCAAAGTCCGCGACGTACATGCTCGGGGTAACGATGGAAAGATCGTTTGGAGGATTCATTGAACGCACAGAAAGAACCGATGGCGGCTCGTGAACTGATATCGGGAGGATCTCCCGAACAGGTCGAAGCAAGGTTCCCCAAGCTTAACGACAGTCAAATTGCTGGGTTGGCAGCGTTTGGTCAGCAGAGGGATGCGCAGCCGCACGAAGTCATACTGGAACGGGGAGATCTGCATCACGGCATCTTCGTCGTACTGAGTGGCAGGATCGAAGTGCTTCGTGTTTCCGCCGAGGGCGAGACTGCCCTCCACACTCTCGATCGCGGAGAGTTCACTGGCGACGTGAACCTGCTGTCGGGCCGCGGCAATCTAATCCGCGCCAGGGCGTTGGAAGCCAGCATGCTGCTGGAAATCGACCGGGCCAATCTACGCCACATTATGCAGACGGACGCCGCGCTCGGGGAGATATTCCTGAAGGCGTTTGTACTGCGCCGCGTTTTTCTCATTTCCAACTCCGTTGGCGATGCGGTGTTGATCGGATCCAACCATTCGAGTGACACGCTGCGTCTCAGAGAATTTCTTGCTCGCAAC
>DATNNE010000144.1:0-7227 GCA_035601995.1 Terriglobales bacterium | reverse complement strand
GGCGGCTATGTTGGGGCAGCCTGTGTCCATGCTCATTCCGGCGGTTGTGGGAGTGAAACTTACGGGGAGGTTGCGCGAGGGGGCGACTGCTACCGATTTAGTTTTGGTGATTACTGAGATGTTGCGGCGGCATGGAGTTGTGGGAAAGTTTGTTGAGTATTTTGGGCCTGGCTTATGCGATTTGCCTCTGGCGGATCGCGCGACGATTGCCAATATGTCTCCCGAGTATGGAGCGACGTGCGGAATTTTTCCGGTTGACAGTGAGACGTTGCGCTACTTGCGGCTGACTGGACGCAGCGCGGAGCAGATTGCATTGGTCGAGGCTTATTGCCGCGAGCAGGGATTGTTCCATGACGAGAAGACTCCCGAGGCTACGTATTCGGAATTGCTCGCGCTCGATATGACTACAGTTGAACCGAGTTTGGCGGGGCCGAGGCGTCCGCAGGATCGGGTGTTGCTGTCGAATGCGGGTGATTCGTTTACGAAGGCTCTGCCTTCTCTGATCAAACCGAAAGCTTCGGCCAAGGCCGCTGTAGTGGGTAACGATGCGCGATGGGAACAGGAGGGTGGAAGCCCCATGGCCATTGGCGTCGAAGACCCGGACGTCCATGAGCATGTTTCGCAGAGTGTGAAGGCATCGCTCAAGCATGGCAGCGTGGTGATTGCGGCGATCACTTCTTGTACGAACACTTCCAACCCTTCGGTGATGATTGGCGCGGGGTTGGTGGCAAAGAAGGCGGTGGAAAGAGGTCTGACTGTTCCGGCGTGGGTGAAGACTTCGCTGGCGCCGGGATCGAAGGTGGTGCGGGATTATCTGGATCATGCGGGGCTGACTCCTTATCTCGAGAAGTTGAAATTTCATATCGTTGGTTACGGCTGCACGACTTGCATTGGTAATTCCGGACCACTGCCGGATGAAGTTTCCAAGGCCATCGACGAAAAAGATTTGGTTGTCGCCTCCGTGCTTTCGGGCAATCGCAATTTTGAAGGCCGCATAAATTCGGAAGTGCGCGCGAATTATCTGATGTCGCCGCCGCTGGTTGTCGCTTTTGCGCTGGCCGGTCGCATCGACATCGACATGCGTAAGGATTCGCTCGGCAAAGACAAAGAAGGCAAGGCTGTATACCTTGCCGACATCTGGCCTTCGCAGCGCGAAGTGGAAGAAGCGATTGAGCATTCCGTTACGGCGGAGATGTTTGCCAAGAGCTACGCCGAAGTTTTCGCGGGCGACGAGCGCTGGCGCGGGCTCGCCGTGCCTAAGGGCGAGACTTACGCGTGGGATCGGGATTCGACTTACATCCGGCGCGCTCCTTATTTTGACGACATCACGGTCAAGCCCGCGCCGGTCGAGGACATTCGCGGCGCGCGCGTGCTGGCCGTGCTGGGCGACAGCGTGACTACCGACCACATTTCTCCCGCAGGCTCGATCAAGAAAGACAGCCCGGCGGGAAAATATTTGCAGGAGCACGGCGTCGTGCCCGCCGACTTCAACTCTTACGGCTCGCGGCGCGGCAATCACGAAGTCATGGTGCGTGGCACGTTCGCCAACGTGCGGCTGCGCAACAAGCTGGTCGCCACCGAAGGCGGATTCACGCGCCACCTGCCGAGCAACGCCGAGATGCCGATCTTCGACGCTTCGCAGAAATATCAGGCGGAAGGCACGCCGCTGGTAATTCTTGCGGGCAAGGAATACGGATCGGGTTCCTCGCGCGACTGGGCGGCGAAAGGCCCGGCGCTGCTGGGAGTTCACGCGGTGATCGCCGAAAGCTACGAACGCATTCACCGCTCAAACCTGGTCGGCATGGGAATTCTGCCGCTGCAATTTCCCGCCGGACAGAATGCGGAGTCGCTCAAGCTGACCGGCGAAGAAGTCTTCGAAATCACCGGCATCCGCAACCTCGTCGAGCACTACGCCGCCGGACAGAAAGTGAAAGTCCGCGCCGCAGGCAAGGCAAACTCGGTGGAGTTCGAAGCGCTGGTGCGCATCGACACGCCGCAGGAAGCGCTTTACTACGCCAACGGCGGGATTTTGCAGTATGTGCTGAGGCAGTTGCTGGCGGGGAAGCATAGTGCGCAGAGGGTGGGGGTGTGATCGTGGTTTTAATGGGCCCTTCGGCTCGCATGATCATTTACGAAACTCAAACTTCACGCCCTCTTCGCGAAGCACATCGAGCAGGGTGCCGGTTTTCAGGCCAAAGCGCTTGCAGACATTTGGCACTTTGTGCGAGCCTTCACCGCGGAGTTTCTCTTCAGTTACAACTGCACAAGGATTATTAGGGTCGCGTCTTGATCGTACCAGAGCAAGACTCACGACAACGGGATCCGCATGCGGACCCGCTTTCATGGCAGCGGCCAGCGCTGGGAATGCGCCTAGTATCTCGTTGAGCACTGCGCCCTGATCGCTGTCTAAGTTGATGAACGCTGACTTCTGGCTTTTTGCCCACTTGTAGATTTCGTCGTCTTGTTTGCTTAGCTCGCGTAGGACCTCATGCGGTGCGACGAGGCGGCCCTCCGCCATCAGTTCCTCCATGAAATTCCACAGTGGATCGAAGAGGTCTCGCGGATAATGTCTTAGGGCTATGAAGGAACAGGTGTCGACGCAGCGGAGGCTCGCCATTTAATCCGTACCCACTAGTTCTTGGATTTTGTCGACATGGTGAAGCCTGACACCCAGATACTCCGCGACATCTGAATCGCTGATTGCACCACGCTCGTGAGCGGACAGTACATTCGTCACGAAGTTTCTCCCAAGCTGGCTCACAGCCTTCGTGCTGGGTTGCACTATGATCTTGCGCTTCTTCTTGAGCTTCTGCTTTTCTTCGAATTCCCGTCGCAGCAGTTCTATCGTGCGGCGAAAGCCTTGGCGGCTGACGATCTCCAGATCGAAAAGTCTCCTAAGAATGACCTCACGGCTCACCGCGAAGGCGCGCGCGAGCGGTTCTAGGGCCTCGGAAATGTCTCCTCCACGTCGAAGTCGTGCTACGGGGGTTTGTTCAGCGAGGTCTCCATCCGGCACAAGTGCAAGCGCGGCGGCAGCATTGCAACGCATTTCGATCTGGTTCGAGCCGTCAAGATCGACGTATTCGCTGGGACTGCACAGGCCGGGCTGGCGCAGTATCAAGTGAGCCAGCTCGTGCACAATGCTGAAGATCCGCCGCGAATATGAATCCCGTGAATTGAGAACTATGGTCGGTACGTCGTCGGCGAGGGAGAAGGCATGTGCATCTGCTGCAGGAAGGGAAAACTGGAATACAAGCAGCCCATCATCCTCGAGGGACTGCCTCCAGACACGAAGGGCGTCATCTGGCTGCCTACCTCTGACGGCGCTGAGCGTCTTTGGCAGCCATCCCTGGATAACTGCCGCGAGTGATTCTGGGCGGCTATCTGTTTGATGAGGAATATTGGCGCGCCTGTTCTCACCTATCTCGGCATAAACTTCCTTCAGCCAGCGGGCGCGTCGGATCGCGAGCCTTGTTGGAGTCGAGAAGTTCCGCGTCGTAAGAGCGGGCGTCCGGAAGTCGATCGGCAGGGGCGGTTCTTCGGGCGGTTCGGGAAGGAAGAACGTCGCCACGGGCCGTTTGTAAGCATCGGCCGCTTTCTCGAGTTGCCGCGGGGTTGGGAAAGCCTGTTCTCCCTCCCACTCCTCTAGCTTGTCTGGCTTTACTCCGATTCGTTTTGCTGCGACAACAAGGGGCAGGCCAACGCTGGTGCGTGCCCAGCGGAACAGGTCGGGCGAGATTTTCAGCACGGGCTTGTCGGCCATTGCGTGAATCTTACACCTTCGATGCTGCCTGTTTCTCGATCAGTCCTGTTTGCGATAAACCTAGCTATCTTCGACTAGAGCTTTACGCGTCTACAAACGTGCGGCGAGCGAGTCGCGCTACTTCAATCGCAGCTTACCCTTCTTCTGGAAAGAAGCCAACGATCTCGCCCGCCTGAAAAGGGAGAGCAAGATCTTTAGCGTTTTATAAGACGAGCCAGTCTTCTCGTTAAGCGCATCTACGTCCACGTCGAGGATGGCTCCCATGTCCCTATTGTGCGACTCAATGATGCGAAACTCTGAGGGCGTGAGCCTTCTTATCTCATTTTCGGTTTTTATCCTAAGGAGCCGCCGTTTTTGCATGTCGCGATAAATCGCAGAGTATGTATGGCTTGCATCTTTTGCAGTATCGCAAAGCGTGCGAACTACTTTCTCGATAACGATGGCGACGCTTACGACTAGGCCACCAAGCTCAATAATCCCGGGCGACGCGTATCTGATACGGGTTATCTGTGGTCGCCTCCGCCGTGGAACTGCCCATTTCAGCTGATTGTAGAAATTCACGGCGCTATAGCCTCCCTGCCACGGAAAAGCTTCGTAGGCGTGAATAATGCGGTCGTCGTCGAAATTCCGAGTGCTAGGCGACAGTGCTAGATAGATGAAATAACACTGTTCGTAGGCTCTCGGAAAGATATACAGATCCTCGAGGGTCCACTTACCCCCGATCGGTATCTCGTAGGATTCAGTCGTCATATCCGCCTCCCCGAGCTTCGTGAAATTGGGTTGCAGGGCCGTGACGGATCATTGTACAGGCACGAAGTTTGATGATCGAGGTGGACGGGCGAAGTTGCAGCCGACACCGCCCTTCTGTGGTAGGATTTTCCTACTACATGCCGACTCACGACACTACTCTCGAATACCTGACCACCACCAAGATTGGCGAGAAGGGGCAGCTTACGGTTCCCAAGCAGTTTCGCGAAGATTTGGGGCTGGGGAATGGCGCGCCTTTTGCCGTTTTGCGGCTGGGGGACGGGCTTATTCTTTTGCCGGAGCAGCGGCGCTTTGAGCATCTTTGCCAGCGAGTGAGCGCGAGCCTGACTGCCGCAGGCCTTACGCCGGAGGATGTACTGGCTACGCTTCCTGAGGCGCGTGAGCGCGTTTATGCACGGCGGTATGCGAAGAAGGCTTCGGGTGCTTCGCGTCGCCGTTCCCGCAATTCTCGAGCTGCTAATTCCGGCCCATCCAATCTTCGCGGCAAGTGAGCGGCTCGCGGCGTATCCGGTTGTTTCTCGACTCCAATGTCCTGACTGGAGGGATTGTTTCTCCCTGGGGACTGGACAAAGCTGTGCTTTCGCTTTGCGCGGCCAAGGTTTGCCGGCTGGTGCTGGTGGAAGTTGTGCGGGATGAGGTTGAGGAGAATTTGCTGCTCCATGCGGAGCGGCTCCCGGTGCTTGATGCTGAGCAATTAGTCGAGGATTACCGGCGGCTTATCCGGTTGACCTCGCCTGAGATTGTTCCTTATCCGAGTAAGTCGGCCGTGTTAGCGAGCCGGCATTTGATTCGGCATGAGGCGGATGTTCCGGTGCTTTTGTCGGCTGTGGCTTGCCGGCCGGATTGGCTGCTAACCAACAATTCCAAACATTTTACGAAGGCGGTGGCGCAGCGGACGGGGCTGCGCATTGCTACGCCTGCGGAGTTTTTCCGGGAGTTGGCTGGGCTTTTGCGGTGAGGCATCGCTCGCTGCCCCGTGTCGTCCCTCCGGGACTTGTTCCTCTTTCTCGCGGTCTACCCAGGACTTACGTCCTGGGCTAGCAATGTGCCGCAGCTTCGCGGCTGGAGTTTTGCAGCTTTAGCTGGGCTGCAGGCATGCGGCGCGGCTGAAGCCGCGCCCTTTCAAAGCATTCGCGGTGGCTCGGCGTTCACACCTTCTACCTTTCCCCAGCACTGCCGTGCCGGGCTTTCACATGCCGCCCCTTCGGGTTGCGGGTTTTGCGGGTGCGACTTTTTTCTGGCGGGGTTGCATGAGCGGCCAGGCTTCGCGGTAGAGTTCGTAGGAGTAGCGGTCTTTTTTGCGGGGCTGCATGGGGCAGAGCATGATGGCGTGCTTGCGACGGGCTCCGAGGATTACTTTGGCGGGGATGATGTACCAGCGGTCTTGCGGGATTACGTAGGCGGCGAAGAAGTCGATTTGCTGGAGTGTGTAGTCTTGTTTCTTGGTGGCGTTGGGTTTGAATTGGCAGAGGTATCCGGTGCCGGTGCGGTTGGCGGTGGATTTGACCTGCACGCGGAGGATGCGGCGGCCGGATTCGACTCCGACGTCGAAGGCGGAAGAGTCTCCCCAGGGCTTGGAGACTTTGTAGCGGTTGTACATGGCCTCGGCCATGAAGCGGAGTTCGACCCACTCGCCGCGCTCTTTGAATGTTTTGAAGACTTTGCATTCGTCCATCGGATGCTCCGCTGAAGGGGACAGGTGTTTTCCGGGAAACCCAGCTACGAAATCGGGTCCGGAAAACCAATGCAAAGACCAGTCCGCGAAGCTCAGGCGCCAACAAAAAAGGCGCGACCGGTTGGCCGCGCCTCTTCTACGGGAATTTTTACCCTCTATATTCAGAATAGCATTTTGGGTGGGGCAATCTGGACATTTTTCCGTATTTTTTATTTGCTGCGGAGTGAAGGAGTTAGGGGGAAACAGGGCCGCTTTACCCTATTGACAAGATGTTTCCCGAAGTGGGAATGAGGCGGGAGCATCACACGGGGAGAGAAACAGCAGGTTCCTCCACTCGTCCTCGCTAGCGCTCGGACTCGGTCGGAATGACGAGGTTATAGGTGCTGGAAAGAAGAAAACGAGCGGCTGGTTAAGGGCCGCTCGTCTGAGGCTGTTGCCTGGTTGTTGTCTCTTGGTTAACGATCAATCTATTGCGTCAACGGCGGATCGGCGACGACTGCCGCTGCCATGACTGGCGTGCTGTTTAGCGGGTCGACGAAGAGCAGGCCGCCGGCTACCAACGGCATCGCGCCACCAGATTGCAGGGCGCTCAGGCCGGTGGTGTTGACGAAGAGCGTGACGTTGCCGGTGGCGACGGTCAGCGGAGCGCCGCCGAGAGAATAGCCGATCAGCGCGTTGTTTTGCAGCTGGAAGGTTCCCGCGTTGCCGTTGACCACGTTCACGCTGCCTTGCGTGAGCGTGCCGTAGACGCCCTGGAAGCGCAGCGAAATCATTTGCGGCGTGAAGACGTTGCTGGCGAAGGTGCCGCCGATGAATACGCGCTGGCCTACGATCACAGACTTGCTATCGAAGAACGCGTTGGTCAACAGGTTGTCGAAGAAGCATATGTCATATTGCGAATCGACGAGCGCGCTGACGTCGATGGTTTGAATGGTGTCGACGTCGCTGACCTGGTCGGCGCTGGTTTCACCCACCCAGAGAGTGATTTGCTGCGCCGGGCCGGAGGTTGGGTTCACGGCCA
>DATNNE010000143.1:0-3146 GCA_035601995.1 Terriglobales bacterium | reverse complement strand
GGTCGGTGGCGAACATCCCGGCCTCGGTATCGCCCGCAGCCTGGGCAGGCGCGGCATCCCCGTCTGCTTCATTGACGATCAGTACTCGGTCTCGCAATTCTCCCGCTATGCAACCCGCACGGTTCGCGTGCCGGACCTGCGCGACGAAGAAAAGACCGTCGCCAGCGTGCTCGAAATCGGAGAGCGCTACGGCCTTCAAGGCTGGGTGCTTTTTCCCACGCGCGACGAAACCGTAGCCGCGTTCTCACGCCATCGCGACAGACTGGCCAAGGTCTTTCGCGTTTCCACTCCCGCATGGGAAACGGTCAAGTGGGCCTGGGACAAGAAAAATACCTACGATCTCGCCCGGGAAATTGGCGTACCGTGTCCGCGCACGTGGAACCCGCGCAGCCAAGCTGATCTGGCTGAGCTGTATCCTCGCTTGCCCCTGGCTTTGAAGCCAGCAGTGAAAGAGAATTTCTTTTACGCCACAGGCTCGAAAGCCTGGCGCGCTGAGACCCCCGCGGAGCTGGACCATCTGTTTCAAAAAGCTTCTGAACAGATCCGGCCCGAAGAAATTCTCATCCAGGAAATCATTCCCGGCGATGGTACCCGTCAGTATTCTTATTGCGCGTTTTTCCGC
This sequence comes from Terriglobales bacterium, assembly GCA_035601995.1. GTDB lineage: Bacteria > Acidobacteriota > Terriglobia > Terriglobales > Acidobacteriaceae > JABDBE01. The sequence continues at coordinate 2,524 of DATNNE010000143.1, read as the reverse complement.
GATGGCTCCGCGCACAGCAGCCTGATGGCCCGCAGGATTCGCCAGCATCCACGCGAATTCGGCCGCGCCGCTACCTACGTGGAAACCATCGAAATGCCGGAAGTAGAAGAACTTTCTCTGAAATTTCTGCGGGCCATCGATTTCTATGGCCTGGTGGAAGTCGAATTCAAGCAGGATCCGCGCGACAATCAGTTCAAACTGCTGGACGTGAACGCGCGCACCTGGGGATTTCACAGCCTTGGCGCGCCCGCTGGAGTCGACTTTCCGCATATCTTATTTGCCGATCAAATGGGCGAGGCAGTCCCCAGATGCAAAGGCCGCTCCGGAATTGGCTGGTTGCGGCTCATTACCGACCTTCCCACCGCCGCTTCCGACCTCTGGGGTGGCCACCTGACTGCTAGTTCCTACTTGAAGACTCTGCGCAGCACCCGCATCGAGTCGGTATTCTCCGTCGTTGACCCGCTGCCTTCGCTTGCAGAGATCCTGATGCTCCCGTATCTGGTCACAAAAAAATATATATTGTAGTTGGCATTGGCTCGGAGCGATTGTTGATCTACCGGTTGTCTCGACCTCAAGCCTGACCCTCGGGAGCAACATAGTTGCGGCACATTCTGCACGTCGTCGGAGCGCGTCCCAATTTCGTCAAAGCCGCTCCCGTGCTACGCGCTCTGAGCCAGCGGGGGCTACGTCAGACTCTGGTTCATACCGGCCAGCACTATGACCGCAACATGTCCGACGTATTCTTCTCCCAACTGGAAATCCCCGATGCCGATGTGAATCTCGGAGTAGGCTCCGGCAGCCATGCCGCGCAAACCGCCGAGATCATGCAGCGCTTCGAGCCGGTTCTCCTGGCCCACCAGCCCGACATGGTCCTCGTTTATGGCGATGTAAATTCCACTGTCGCCGCCGCGCTTGTCTGCGCCAAAATTCCCGTGCCCGTCGCTCATGTCGAGGCGGGCCTGCGTTCCTTCGATCACTCCATGCCGGAAGAAATCAACCGCATGGTCACCGACCGCCTTTCCGACTTACTCTTCACCCCTTCCGAAGATGGCGATCTCAATCTCCTGCACGAGGGCGTAGCTGCCGAAAAAATTCGTCGCGTCGGCAATGTGATGATCGATTCCTTGGTTCGCCTTTTGCCCGCCGCTAAAAATTGTCCCCGGAACGGATTCCCCGATCGCATCGCCCTGGTCACGCTTCATCGTCCGTCGAATGTGGATAACAGCGAGAATCTGTGTCTGATTCTGGATTCTCTGCGACAGGCCAGCGAACGCATCGACATCGTTTTCCCCGTGCATCCGCGCACGCGGCGACGTATCGCAGACCTGGGCGTCGTGACACCGAAGTTACATTTCCAAGATCCCATGCCGTACATCGAGTTCCTATCTCTTCAAATGCGCGCGGCTATCGTTATCACAGATTCCGGCGGCATTCAGGAAGAGACGACCTACCTCGGCGTGCCCTGCCTCACGCTTCGCAAAAATACCGAACGTCCCATCACAGTGTCTCTGGGAACCAACCTCCTGATCGGGGAAGATCCCAGGCGCATCGCCGCTGAACTCAACAACGTTCTGGATGGCAAAATCAAGCAGGGAATTGTCCCGCCCTTGTGGGACGGAAACGCCGGTCAGCGCATCGCTGACGTGCTGCAATCGCTGTAAATTGCAACAGCGACCGTATGCAAAATCCTGCCTGGCTTTTCGACTGTGCGCTGTCCGACAGAACTTACTTAGACTTATGTGCAACACATTGCGTTTCTCTCCCAAAAAACAAGCAAAGCCCGCTCCAAACTATTGCAAACACTGAGGCTTCGCCGAGTCGAGCGGCCCGCCGCTTGCTTCATGAGTGCAGTACCAGAAAGTCCGGTCCCGGCTCTCCCCTAGCTCGACCAATTAGAAAAATTATCTGAGGAGAGAACATGAACAGGATTAAGCTCGCAAGTTTAGCGGCCATGCTGGTACTGGGGTCGATGTTTTCTGTGAGTTCGGCAGCAGCCCAACAGCATTCCACGAATAAGCCCACGACCCAGTGCTCTGGCTTTGGCTCGAACAGCATCAGCACGGCCAGCCTCTATGGTTGGTACGGCCTTCTGATTTCCGGACCTTCAGCCGTTTCCGGGCAGGGTGGAAAATATCTCACCGGCGCGCTTTACTTTGATGGCAAGGGCAACATCAGCGGCTACAACGTTAACGGTGGCATCAACGGATCGGTCGGGAACACCAGCGTTAGCGGTACTTATGTTGCGAACACCAGCGGCGCCACTGCCGGCACGCTCACCATTACGCTGAAGCTCGCCAACTCGACCACACCGCAAACCTACATCGTCTCCACCCGCCAGACCACGTTCGAAGCGGTGGGCATCGAAACCGACGGCTCGGCCATTGCCACCATCGACCTGCAATCGCAGATCGTATTCTTCAGCAACTCGTTCAACAATTCCGCGCTCTCTGGAACCTTCGCTGCGGTCTGCACCGGCAACCCCGGAAATTACGCGCAGATGAATTACGTAACGTTCGACGGCAAG
>DATNNE010000142.1:0-27452 GCA_035601995.1 Terriglobales bacterium | reverse complement strand
CTCGCAATCACCGCCCCGCCATTACCAGGTATTTTTTTCAAACTTTCTTGGGTTTCTTCGAGTGCAGCGATCATCGGATTCCTCGCTTCCAACCGAACTTAAATCGATCTAGCCGGCGAACTCATCATCGGGGAATCAGGCGCAACCCGCCAGTGGAGAACATCATCAAATTCTGGTGACAAATGTCATTCCCACGCTGCCTTTTGTTCGGATCGCGTAACAAGCTCCCCTTTCGGACAAATAAATCGTCGAGGTTCGGTATAATCCCAAGTTCGTCAGAGATCGGCACAAATCGCTCCGGGCAATTGCGGCCCAAGGTTAGTGCCGCTTCACCATGAGCGGCAGCTGATCCGCCCCGAGATCGGAATTTCGATTTGCGTTCACGTGACCGAAAAACGGTTCTGAGTTTGCTCGAGGACGGCGTGCGAGGTGTGATGCGAATACGGCCCGGAGTTGAGCTGGCGAGTATGAGCGACATTGGTTGCCAGCGGGAAAACAATGAAGACCAGCTTACTTACTGGGAGCCGGCCGCCGACCAGGAATTCGCGCGCAAAGGCAGACTAGCAGTCGTAGCCGACGGCATGGGCGGCCACGAGGGTGGCCAGGAGGCCAGCCGGATCGCGGTCGACTCAATCAAGGAGATTTTTGCCGAAACTCCCGAAGCAGATGTGCAATCTCTTCTGCTCACTGGATTTCAGATCGCACACCACCGCATTCTGGACTACGCTGCCGGACATCCGGAACTGCACGGCATGGGAACGACGGCCACAGCGATCGTTCTTCTGGAGAACCAGCTTTACTACGCGCATGTCGGCGATAGCCGTTTGTATCTGGTGCGGGGAGCGACCATTTCCCGTCTGACTCACGACCACTCCTATGTCGGGCGCTTGGTGCAGACGGGAGTGATCAGCGCGGAGGAAGCCGAAACCCATCCGCAAAGACACATCCTCACCGCGGCTCTGGGCGCCGGCACGGAGATCTCTCCCGAAACGCCGCCGCAGCCCATTGCGTTGGAGAAGGATGATGTGCTGGTTCTGTGTACCGATGGGTTGTGGAGTTTGCTGAGCGAACACGAGATCCAAGGAATCGTCACCAGCAACGATCCGGCCCAAGCATGCCGTGCCCTGATCAAATTGGCGAAGGACCGCGGCGGTCCCGATAACATTACCGTGCAGGTCTTGCGGCTGACCGAGGGCGCCTAAGATCGTGTAGACGCGAGCGTCCTCGCTCTTGCACCGTCGCAAAATGTGCGCCCCGAAGCGGCAGGCTCGGATTTAGGCTCGGGCGGTGTGTTGATTCGTGGATTTGGCGATGATTCCTATTCGCAATCTGTTCGAGACCCATCTTTCGGTTGCCGACCTGCGACGCTCGATGGCGTTCTTTGGTGGTGCGTTGGGACTGGAACTCGCCCAAGTGTTTCCGGAAAAAAAGGTCGCCTTCTATTGGATCGGACATCGAGGGACTTCCATGCTCGGGTTGTGGGAAGCCGGCGCAGGACCGCAACGAATGAGCCTGCACTTGGCCTTCAACGTTGATCTCGATAGCCTGCTGCAGGCTCCCGAGCATCTGCGGGCGGTCAAAATAACTCCTCTCGATTTTTGGCAGGCGCCCACGGACGAGCCATTCGTCTTCGCATGGATGCCTGCTGCTTCTCTGTTTTTTCACGACCCGGACGGCAATTTATTGGAATTCCTTTCAATGCTGCCGGACGCCCCACAGCCCGATCTCGGAATCGTTGGATGGAGTGAGTGGAAGACGGCTCGAGTGGATAAGGCCCACACTTAGCGGCAGCCTCCCAACCTCGGGATCTCCCGGTTCACCTTGCCAGTCTACGGGCTAGCTGCCTCTTTGGATTGTGTGCTGGCGGTTTTGTTCATCACAAATATCCGTCCTGAACGGCTTCATGGGCGTACCTGATTCTCCGGTCGGCGCCGCAGAATCAAATCGCCTTCACTCGGAGGCAGCGAGAACGGGAACTCGATCACGCGGTTTCCAAAGGGAACCCGCAGAATAAATTCTTCTTGCTTCTGCAGGTCTTCGATCCATTTGCTTTTGGTGCTAAAGAGCACCCAACCACTGGCGTCCGGATGGCTGGGGTCCAGCGTTGTCCTGCGCAGCGTGCGCGTTTTCAGGAACTCGATCATATCCGCAGCATCCCTCCGGCGGGCCGCTAGCAGGGCTTCTTTCTGTTCCTTCTTCTCGGGATGCTTGACGATCTCGCGGGCAGTTTCCTCCACTAGGGCATCGGCGTCGTTTTGCTCCTTGGTTGCCAGATTATCTGGATCGAGCGCGGTGTGCACATCGTGGTAGTGCTTTACGAATTCCAGAGTTATCTTGCTTGACGCTACATCAGCGGAATCTTTGCCGCGATAATGCATGGTGAGCAGTACCGCGAACATCGGCTGAGCGCGGCGGCGTACTTTCTCTAGCTCCTGAGAATCCACGGCTAGGACGACCCCAAAGTCGCCAGTCCAGAGACCATACCGGTATTTTCCATCGTCATCTCGGCTGAAAGTGCAACCGGGCGCGCCTTCTTCCCAATGCAAGGTGGCTGTGGCTGGGGTTTCGTCTGGGCCCGGAGGAGTCGCGCGCGCGGCTGAGACCAGCAGAACAGCCAACAGCAAACCACTAATTGCTTCTCGGATTAAACCGGCGCGCATTGTAGTCTGCCTTCAGACTACTACCGATCGACTCGCAAGCAATCGGGATCGTGTTCTCACCCCGGACGCGATCAAATCTGTTTCCCGACATACCAAGGCGCACTCACCGCGAAGATGCGCTCATTCCCACGGGCGAGAAGAACCCATTCCAGAAGCCGGCCACGCTGATTGTGAAGGAAATATTCGTACCATTTGTCTTCCACCAGTTCGGGTATGACCACGATGATCGTGCGATCGGGGTTCTTTTTCGAAAGGTCGAGAATAAACTGAACCACAGGAACAATGATGAAGCGGTAGGGTGAGGGCAGGACGTGAAGCTGAGGCGGCTGCTTGCCGGCGGCGCGGAAGGGTTGCTCAACGTAGTGCGCCCAGTCGTCCTGAAGCAATTCGGAGTGCTCGTTGGGCTCGACGTGCAACGCGATTACTTCGGGGGAAAGCCGGGCAGCGAATTCGATTCCCTGCCGCGTGATGTTGCTCCAGCGGTCGATGGCAATCACCGCAATCGGGGGACGGCTGAGACGGGCCGTGTCGACAGGTATTTTGCAGGTAGTCAGCACTTTCACGGAGTGGTAGTGGCGGCGAACGGTGGCGAAGAGAACAATCGTTAAGGGAATAAAAAGCAGCGTAATCCAGGCGCCTTCCACGAATTTCGCAACCAGCACAACGCCCGTCGTGATACCGGTAACCAAAGCGCCGAGTCCGTTCACGAGTGCGCTCTTCCACCAGTTCGGACCGCGATTTTTCAGCCAGTGCATGACCATGCCGGATTGCGACAGCGTAAAGGCCAGAAAAGCGCCAACGGCATACAGCGGGATGAGCCGGTCAGTCACACCACCGAAAAGAATGAGAACGCCGGCACAGAGTACAGCCAGAACGACGATGCCGTAGGTGTAAACGAGTCGCCGCCCCCGGTAGCCAAAGACGTGCGGGAGATAATTGTTTAGCGCAATAGCGCGGCAGAGGCGCGGAAAATCTGCAAACGCAGTGTTTGCTGACAGAGAGAGAACAACAAGGATTGAAGCGATGGTCACGTAGTAGAAAACGCCTTTGCCAAAAACCGCGGCCGTGAGCATGGAGAGAACGCTCTGGTAGCCAGGCTGGCCGGGATCGGTTGCGGCAATGCCGTAAGCCTTCACCAGATACGAAATTCCCGCCAGCAGCACGGCCAGAAGAAAAATAATCACGGTGAGAGTCCGCTGAGCGTTTTTCACGGTCGGCTCTCGGAAGGCCTTCACGCCGTTGCTGACAGCTTCCACGCCAGTTAAGGCCGTACAACCGCTAGCGAAAACCTTGAGTAGCAGCCAGTAGCTGACGGATTCCGTCACCGCTGGCGGAGTCGGAAGGGCAACTGCCGGTGTCGGATGGCCTCCGCTAAGGAGAACACGGAGAATGCCAGCGACAATGGTTATCAGAAGCGTGCCCACGAATAGGTAAGTAGGAACCGCGAAAGCTGTGCCCGCTTCGCGTACGCCCCGGAGGTTGAGGATGGTGATAACGATAAGAATGCCGACGCAGAGAGAAACCGTGTGCGGCAACAACGACGGAACGGCTGAGATCAAAGCACCGACGCCGGCAGAAATTCCGACGGCGGCCGTGAGGATGTAGTCCGCCAGGAGCGCGGCTGCGGCAAGCAGGCTGGCAGGTGCCCCGAGGTTGAAGCGCGCCACGGTGTAGGAGCCACCGCCCGAGGGGTACGCGGCGATAGTCTGGCGATAGGAGAAGAACACGATAACCAGGAGCGTGATAATAGCAGCGCTGATGGGGACGATGTAACGAACACCGAGAAGGCCAAGGGGAATCAGAAGGCTGAGAGCCGCTTCCGGGCCATAAGCAGCCGAGCTAAGCGCATCGAGACCAAAGACCGGGATGCCCTGCGTCGGTCCGATCTGCTCGGCGCGCTCGTCGCTGGTTTTGATGGGTTTGCCGACAACCAGATCAAGTAAGTTCATGAGCGACAGGATCCACGAGCTGTTTGTGCCGGCAAAAACAAGTCCTACGCGCCGACCGGAGAATTGTCAGAGCAGAGCACACAATAACATCCGTCAGACTTGCAATCAAAACTCTACTCGCGCCGATGAACCTTGACCATCCGTCGGTAAGCGCTACAAGTACGGTAGCCCCATACTGTTTGGGTTTTCATGATGCCGATTTATGGTTGGAAGCGACTGCCGAAAGTATGTGGTAAGTGCGCTTGATATAACGCGGACCCTCGGACAGCAGAGGCGTTGAGCACGCGCCGGAGGACTTCTCGCTTCAAACGGCGGTCCGGCCTATTCGTATCGCAGAGCCTCAATAGGATCCAGCCGCGAGGCCCTCACCGCAGGAACCATGCCACTGATCAGCCCCACGGCGGCTAAGATGATCGTGGCCACGATGAGCGTGCCGGGCGCAATGATTAGGCGAATGTCGCCCGCTTCCGCGTTCTTCGCCATCGCGCTGTACAAGGTAAGCCTCCCGACGGAGAGCGAAACCAGGTAAGCCAAAATCACTCCGAGCGCCCCACCGATAAAAGTAATGGTCAAAGCTTCGGCGAGGAACTGCATCAGGATGTGCCCGCGACGCGCTCCCAGCGCTTTTTCCACGCCAATCTCACGAGTGCGCTGGCTCACCGAAACCAGCATAATGTTCATCAGACCAACGCCGCCGATGCCCAGCGTCAGCGTGCCGATGAAGCCCAGCAGAATCTTCAGGCCAATGGTGATGACTTCGAACTGATGAACCTGTTCCATCAGATTAAACACGCGCACCGCACGACGGTCAGTTGTGCTGAACTTGTGCTGAACCGCCAACACGTCGCGCGTCGCCTGCTCCAACCTCTCATACTCCGAGGTTTCGTAGTTGAACCAAATGGAATCGAGATAGTGAGTGTCTTTCAGATCACTCATCGTGGTAAACGGGACGTAAACGGCACGATTGATGTCGTCGTCGCCTTCCTGCATCTTCGCGCTCAGCACGCCGACCACTTCAAAGCTGAGGCCATCAATCCGAATGCGCTCGCCAACAGCATTTCGCCCCGAGAACAGTTTTTCCTTAGCCTCCGAGCCGATGACCGTGACCCGGGCGTGCTGCATTTCGTCTTGCATGTTATAGAAGCGTCCCTCGCCCAGTTTGAGTGCGCGGACGGAATCGACGTTGGGATAATTTCCGGTCACCCCGAAAGTAAATGTTCGCGTATCGAACTGAATGTTGCACTGCTTACTCACTTCGGGTGTGATGTGAGTGATCTGCGGAAGATTCGTAGTGAGCGTGTCCACGTCGTCCATGGTGAAACGGATCGGCACGCCGGCCTTTTGCCCGCCCGCCTGCATCGACGTACGACCCGGCACCAGGATCATCAGTTTGGTGCCAAAGTTCGCGAAGATGTTGGCGCAGGCCCGGCCAAAACCATCTCCGTACGCGAGCAGCATGACCACGGTCGCAATGCCCCATGCCATGCCGAGCATAGTGAGGGCGGTGCGCCTGCGGTTGTGCCGCATGGCGCCATACGCTTCTTGAAAGAGATCGCGAAACATTCTTACTCCTGACGCAGCGCTTCCACGGGTTGCAGCATCGCGGCCTTGCGCGCGGGATAAAGTCCCGCAATCACTCCGGCAACGGTAAGGCTGGCAATCGCCAGAACTGCAGATGTGGGCACAATCTTAGGAGGATCAAACCCTCCCGGACCTTGCTGCGTGCCCAGCACCGCCATCAGGCCCGCCGCAAATCCCATGCCGATCAACCCGCTGAACAGCGTGAGCATTATTCCTTCCAGAAAGAACTGCAGCAAAATGCTGTGGTTGGTCGCTCCCAACGCCTTGCGCAATCCGATCTCTCGAGTGCGTTCAGCCACCGTTACCAGCATGATGTTGATTACGCCAATCGCGCCCAGCGCCAGCGTGACCAGTCCCACCGCGCCGAGAAACATGTTCATGGCGTCGAAGATCATGCCGATTGCTTTCGAATTCTGAATCGTGTCCCACCCTTCAAAAGCATTCTTATCGCGATAATCAAAACCGTGATTGCGGGCCACCAGCTTGCGAACTTCATCCTGCGCGATCAAGTGCTCGTCGGTTACGCGCGGCTGGTAATTGATAAATGAAATAGAGTTCTCGTGGTTCTCGCCTTTGAGCGGGAAAAGAGTCGCCATCACCTTGTAAGGGATGTATCCCCGCATGTTGGTGGAGTTATCGTCGCCGCGCCCAACGCGCTCCACCGCACCGATGACTTCAAAGCTGATGTCATTCAAGATGATGGTCGCGCCCACGGCAGGACGTCCCGGGAACAGGTTCTTGACCAGTTCGTCGCCCAGCACGATGACGTTGCGTCTCTGCGTTTCGTCCAGGCCGTTGAGCCAGCGTCCCTGCTTGAGCGGAAGATAGCGGATCTCGCTGAACTGAGGCTCGACTCCGGCAAGTTCTCCATTCGCGCTGGCGAATTCGCTGACCGCGCGCACATCGGTGCGAATCAGCACGGGAGAAGCATTGCGCACGTGTGGCGCTTCCTTGCGAATGTCCAGATAGTCCTGGTAAGTGAGCAAGTAGTTGCGCGCCGAGTTCATGCTGCCTTCCACCACCGGCGCCCGGCCCGGGTAGATGAACATGATGTCTTTGCCGTACTGTGCCAGTTCGCGCTTGTTGCCCGACCGAAAGCCTTCCCCCAGGCCTACGAGTAGCAGCAAAGAGCCCACGCCCCAGGCGATGCCGAACATGGTAAGGAATGAGCGCAGCTTGTGCGCCCACAGGGTGCGGAAGATTTGCGCGAAGATGTCCACAAGCATCCGCATAATCTAGGATACGCATATTTGACGTATTTAGTTCAGGGTTTGGTAGCACGAATCGAGGTTACTGGTGACCCTACAGCTCTCGCCAGACATCCTTGAAGTCGAAAACGCCCTTTTTGCCGACCAGCCACTCGGCCGCGCGCACCGCGCCTTCAGCAAATCCGCGGCGGGACTTGGCTGTATGGCATAGGTAGATAGTGTCAGCGGGCGAGTCGAGCACGAGTTCGTGCATCCCGACCACGTCTCCCTCGCGGAACGAGGTGATTTCAAGCTGGGTTCCAGCGGAGTCCTGAACGACTTTTTGCAATGCCATCGCGGTTCCCGAGGGCGCGTCTTTCTTCTGCGCGTGATGGCGCTCGAAGATTTGCCCGAAATACTGGTGTTGCAGAGCGGCCGCGGCGCTTCGCGCAACCTCAAAAAACAGATTCACACCGACCGAGAAATTCGCCGCGTACAGCAAACCGATTCCGCATCCGGGGTCTTCCACCATCTGCCGGATTCGTGGCAGTTCGCCGTACCATCCCGTGGTTCCTACCACAATGCTTTTCTTGGCGCGCATGCAAGCTTCCACGTTGCCAAGCACTGCAGTCGGCGTAGTGAAATCGATGACCATATTGATTGGAGCCAGATGCTCCGCAGTGAGGGCCGAAGCCTTCGGATTGTCGTTAGCGCTAAGCACATCGACATGATGCCGTCGCTCTCGCGCCACTTCCGCGACCAGCGATCCCGTCTTGCCTCGGCCTAAGATCAGAATATTCATGAAGAAGAATCTCTCCGCGTACTCCGCGGCAGTTCTCAGCGTACTCTGCGTTTTAAGGTTTTGCTCAGGCAAATACCTCTGGATCCAAGTCCGAAAAAAATGTCTTGTGCAGCCGCCGAATCACTTGCGGCACTTCGTCCTCTTCGATCACGAACGTGAGATTAATCTCTGACGCCCCCTGCGAAATCATGCGAATCTTTACGTCGGAGAGCTCGCCGAAGACGCGAGCTGCAATGCCGGGCGTCTCTCGAAGATTCTCTCCCACCAGACAAACAATCGCCTTGCGGCCTTCATACTTCACGTCCGCCAACTTCGCCAGATCGGCCGCCAGCGCCGGGATCGACTCGTTTGAATCTACGGTCAACGATACGCTCACTTCCGAAGTCGAGACCACATCGACCGCGACTCGATGCCGGTCAAAGGCTTCGAAAATCGCCCGCAGAAAACCATGGGCCAATAACATTCGGGGAGCCGCGACGTCGATAATGGTGATGCGCTTCTTCGCCGCGATGGCCTTGAAAAAATTCTTGCAGTGCGGCACGCGGGCTGAAATCCGAGTTCCTTCACACTCAGGGTTCCGCGAGTTCAGCACATACACCGGAATGTTCTTTTGAATCGCAGGCAGCACGGTCGCCGGATGCAGAACCTTTGCGCCGAAGTACGCCAACTCAGCCGCTTCATCGAAACTGATTACCTTGATCCGTCGCGCTTCCGGGCAGAGGTTCGGGTCGGTAGTCATCATACCGTCCACGTCGGTCCAGATTTCGATGCGCTCGGCGCTCAGCCCAGATCCGACAATGGCCGCGGAATAATCGGATCCGCCGCGCCCGATCGTGGTCGTGATCCCCGCTTTGGTCGCGCCGATAAAACCGCCCATCACTGGAACACGGCCTTTATCCAGCACCGGCTGCACTTTCGTCCGCAGCCGTTGGTTGGTTTCTTCCATCAAGGGAGCGGCCCGCATGTGCTCGTTGTCGGTGACCAAACACTCTCGTGAATCCACCATCGTGGAGTCAAGTCCCTGCGCGGCAAACGCAGCCGCGACAATTCTGCTGGAAAGAATTTCGCCGAACGCGGCAACGTGATCGGTGGTCCGCGGGGTCAACTCGCCCACGGCAGCGATACCGCGCAAAAGTTCATCCAGCGCTTCGAAGTAAACTCCTAAGTCGCCGTGAAATTCCGTGAACAGCGCCGTCCCCAGCAGTTCGCCCGCAGTGTTGTAGTGGCGCTCGCGGAGGGCGCGGGAAAGACTGAGCGCGGCTTTGCGGTCGCCGCTTCCGGCTGCGCGGGCCATCGCCAGCAACTGATCCGTGACCTTTGCCATGGCGCTGACCACGACCACGGGCTTTTGCGGAAGCCGGCCTCTAACGATATCAGCCGCCCGCTCGATAGCCTTGGCGTCCTGCACCGAAGTGCCGCCAAATTTCATGACAATCATTGGCAGTGGTACCTCGGCTGCGGACGAACGCGATCAGACCAGCCACTTCTGTCGCATAGGCACGTGCTGCTCTTCACCCCAGGTATCCCCGCACTTTGAGCAACTCCGCGTTCAACAGAGCCGCGCCCGCCGCGCCTCGAATGGTGTTGTGGGAAAGCACGGTGAATTTCCAGTCGAAGACGCCACATGGCCGCAGACGGCCGACCGTAGCCGTCATGCCATTGCCCGTGTCAACATCGAGCCTCGGCTGCGGCCGGTCTCCCGCAATCGTGTATTGCACGGGCTGTTCCGGCGCGCTGGGCAGTTGCAATTCCTGGGGCACGCTGCGGAATTCGTTCCACGCCTGGATCATCTCTTCCGGACGCGCTTTCGTGTTTAGCTTTACTGAAACCGATTCCGTATGGCCGTCTTCCACGGCGACGCGATTGCATTGCGCACTCATGCCGAATTCGGCGGGCACGAAGCCGGAGCCATTCAAACCGCCCAAGAGCTTGCGCGTCTCCTCCTCCATCTTTTCTTCTTCTTTCGAAATGTAAGGGATCACATTGCCCAGAATGTCGAGCGAAGGTACGCCCGGATATCCCGCGCCACTTACTGCCTGCATGGTGACCACCATGACCGTTTCGAGGCCGAATAAGTCTTGTAATGGTTTCAGGGCCATCACCAGCCCGATGGCGCAGCAGTTCGGATTCGTGACCACAAAACCGCCCGACTTTTTGCGCCAGCCCTGGCACTCAATCATCTGGATGTGATTGGGATTCACCTCTGGAATCACCAGCGGCACGTCCTTTTGCATCCGCAGCGCGCTGGAATTTGTGACCACGGCGCAGCCAGCGGCGGCGAAACGAGGTTCCATTTCGGCCGCGATCGATGCGTCCAGCGCGGCAAAAATAATCTTCGGCGCACCCTCTGGGATCGCCGGAGACACGCGCATTTCCGCCACACGTGCTGGCAAAGGCGTTTTCATCTTCCAACGTGCCGCTTCCCCATACAAGCGGCCTTCCGAGCGGTCGGAAGCCGCTAACCACGCGACCTCGAACCAGGGATGATGTTCCAGCATTTGGACAAAGCGCTGCCCCACCATTCCGGTTGCGCCCAGGATTCCCACAGGAGTCTTCGTCGGCATAGTTGAATTGCATTTTACAACAGGCCGTCGACGGCACCGAGGCGACCACGCTGGGCGAAGAGCGAGAGATGTCCCGAACGCGGCCATGCAGCGGAATCGATACGCATTACAGAAAATCCCATCTCCGCCGATAGAAGAATCTGAGGATTAAATATGCCCGAGCTGCGCCAGAACTATTTCACCAAGGAATGGGTCATCATCGCCACCGAGCGTGCCAAACGCCCTGAAGAGTTGGCCACCAAACGCCCCGCCAAGGTCGTGCCTCCATTTGTAGAAGCCTGTCCGTTCTGCGTCGGTAACGAAACCAAAACCCCGCCCGAAGTGATGCGCGTCCCAGTCAGCGGCAGTGGCCCATGGCAGGTGCGGGTCGTGGCCAACAAGTTCGCGGCTCTGTCTCCAGATGCCCAGCCCACCCGCACAATCCATCGCTCCCGTCGCAGCATGGGAGGCTTTGGCGTGCACGACGTCATCGTCGATACGCCCGACCACTCGCAGTCTATCGCCACCATGTCGGATGCCCACGTGGCCAACGTGCTGCGCGTCTACAAATCTCGCTACGACGCTCTAAGCCTCGACCCTCGTATCGCTCACGTGACTATTTTCAAGAACCACGGCTCCGACGCCGGCGCCAGCCTGGAGCATCCGCACTCCCAACTGATTGCCACTCCAGTAATCTCGCATCAGGTGCGCGAGCGCTTCCAGCAAGCCTTGAACCACTACGACGAATACGGCGAATGTATGTTCTGCCAATCCTTGGAAGAGGAAATTGCCGACCAGGAACGGGTGGTGCTCCTCACCGACCACTTTGTGGCCATGGAGCTCTACGCTTCGCCAACCCCGTTCTGCACTCCCATCTACCCACGACGCCACATGGCCAGCTTTGGCGACATCAGCGCAGTCGAGATTGCGGATCTCGCCCGAGTGCTGCGAACGGTTCTGGCAAAACTGCACCAGGGACTGGGAAACCCGGATTTCAACTTCACCATTCGCAGCGCGCCCGCCGAGTACGTCGGCGTAAAGCACTTTCACTGGTATGTGAGCATCATCCCGCGTCTCACCCGCATGGCTGGTTTCGAACTAGGTTCCGGGATGTTCATCAACACAGTGTTGCCCGAAGCGGCGGCGGAATTCCTCCGCAACGTGAAGGTCGAGCTGGCAGCGGGAGCGAGCTAACGCAGTAGAAAGGGCAACGTTAGCGGCCTCTGCTCACGCCGCCTCGGTCCGGTCGCGCTTCTTTTCATCCTCGGGTTCGCCCGAGTGCTCCGGACTCCCACCCGGCTCCGGAAAATCCGTGTCGGCTGACTTCAGCAGCGGATCCTGATCCCGATGTCCCAACTGACCCTGCATCGAAGTGTTGTCGCTTGGGTCGCGTTCTTCCTGTTCCACAGCCCCTTTGGATCGGTCCTGATCTTTCGTTATCGTCACAATAAATTCTCCCAGCTGGCAGAGAATCATGCCTATAATGAGCCTACTCCGAAAATCCAGAAATGGCATACGCTTTGTGATGTATATAAGAGAATTCAAAAGGGGAGGCCATATGAAGCGACTGATTCTTACCGCTATCGTGGTTCTATTTTCGGCGCTAACTCTGTGGGCGCAAACCGGAGCAGCCGAGCCCAACTTAATCCCCGAATCGACCGGAGCCCAAAAGCATCACCGCAATAAGCAGCACAATAAACAACATGGTCATCACCCTCGTCATCACTCCAGCATTAGCGCCAGACGCTAGTTTGATGTTGGCCCGCCCAAGGCGTCCAACAACCTTCGTTTTCCTCCGATCGCCTCAAGCGTCCTAGAATGTCATCAGGAACGACCCTCGCTGGCAACCATGACCGCCCCCTCCTCTCCGTTCCGCCCATTCACCCGCTTGATAAAGATCACAATCCTGGGCAGGGAATTCGAGGTTCCGGAGGATAATCCGGTATTGCGCTGCTTCCAATATCTGGCGCCGGAAGAGGTCTCTTATGGCAGCTTCTGCTGGAATGAAGAATGCCAGAATTGCCGCGTGACGTTCGACGTGGGAGTCAACACCCCAAACCGAGAAGCGCTTTCCTGCAAGCTGATGGTGCAGGAAAGAATGCGCATCAAAGCCGTGACCGCCGAAGTCCGCTACTGTCTGAGAACATTACAGCTGAAAAAGGACGAATAGCACCCTACTCCCCGGGCGCGCGTGTCGCAGTCGTCGAGACGCCCAATTTACGCAGCCGATCCCTTGCCTGCAACGCCTCATTCGACCGAGGATAGCGCTGGATCACATGCCGAAGCTGGGCAATGCCATCATCCGTTTTCCCGAGTTCGATGAGCGCCAATCCCTTCTTCAAGTCAGACGAAGGAGCTTTGTTCCCAGTGGGAAAGTTCTGCAGCACCTGGTCGTAATTGGTTACGGCTTCCTGAAAATTCCCCTGCTTGTACGCCAGCTCTGCCAGATAAAAATACGCATTGCCCGCGAGATCGGTGTTGGGGTAGAACTTCACGTAGTCCGAAAACTCCTGCTTCGCCAGGTCATTCTTCGCCGCGTTGTAATCGCGCAGCGCATTGTTATACAGCACATCCGGCGGCGGAGCCTGCGCCAGCGCCTGCTGTTGTGCCTGCTGCGCTGCCTGTCCGGCTGCCACGCTTTGCTGTGCTGCCTGAATGTCTTCCAGTTGCTTGCTGACCTTGGTCAGACGCGCCTTTAACTCATCGATCGAATCGTTGAGCGCCTGGATCTGACCGGAAAGCTGCTCCACTTTCCCGCCGTTGTCGGTCTGCAACTTTTCCAGGCTGGTTTGCACCGCCGTAATGGAAGCAGCGACTTTATTCATGCTGTCGGTGTTCTGATCCATCAAGTGCTGCATGACGCCCATCTTCTCGTTGAAGGACGTTTGCATCTGGGTCATCTGGTCCTGCAACCCCTGCACCTGGGTTTGCAGCTGCACCATCTCTTTGCTGACGCCCCACGCCGGCGTCCCATTTACCCAAAAGGCGATCAGCAGAACAACCACGGTCGAATATCGATGAATTTTCATGACTTATTCCTTAACTTGTAAAAGCCTCGAGTTGCAAAAACAGTGATGCGAACGGAACCGGCACCCCGACTCCGGCCCCTGCAACGTTCTATTGTGAAGGATAGCGCGGTCGAGACATAGTTGTCTTGGAAGTTTCGCCGCACTTGTGGTTCAGCCAGAAAATAAAACTGAGGTGCGGAGCCGGTTTGCTCCGCACCTCAAGCCACTATTTCTGATACACGAAATGGCCACGGCGATTCTGCTGCCAACAGGCCTCATTGGATTCCGTGCAGAACGGCTTTTCCTTGCCGTAGCTGATCGTCTTGATGTTGCTGGCGCTGACCCCACCTTGCGTCAACGCGCTCTGGACGGAGCCCGCTCGGCTGTCGCCCAATGCCAGGTTGTACTCGGTGGATCCGCGTTCGTCGCAGTGTCCCTCAACAACGAAGTGAATATTGGGATGCTGCGTCAGGAAAGCAATATCCGCCTGCAGCGAACTCTGCTGGTCAGGACGAATATCCGACTTGTCGTAGTCGAAGTAAATGTCCTTGACGTTCTGCGAGAACAACTCCTCGTCGCTCGGTCCGGGTGCCGGAGGGGGTGGAGGCGGCGGAGGTTGGGTCACGGTGACCCGTGCCGTTGCTTGCTGCGTTCCGCCCGCTCCCTTCGCGGTCAGAGTGTAGGTGGTCGAATCCGACGGTGTAACCGACTGTGAGCCGCTGGCCTGCACGGCTCCCACGCTGTCGATGCTCACGTCGGTGGCATTCGTGGTCTGCCAGCTGAGCGTCGTCGATTGTCCCTGCTGAATGGCGTTAGGACTTGCCGTCAATGAAGCCGTCGGCGCCGGTGGCGGTGGTGGGGGTGGTGGTGGTGGCGGTGGTGTCTTCTTGTGGCAAGCGCCAAGGAACAGGATGGCACCCAACGCGAATATAAGCGTGATCCACTTCATTCTATGCAGCTTCACTTTTCCTCCCTGCGTAATCGCGCGCCGCGCCCACAACGCGCGCCTTAGAATCCATAGCGGGGCGGGCTCACTTCTCCGCCTCCTCCGGGCTAGTTAACTTGAAGAATTCGCCAAACAATAGTGTTACAACTCTAATGATAATCCTGCAACCTGGGATCTTGTTTTTTTACGCTAAACTCATTGACCGAACAACATCTCTTGGGATCACTTCCAACTCCAATTGGGCTGCGTATTGCTCCCAGTGACCGTCAGTTGCTTCGGGTTGCTGCCGTCGGCCAACATCTCCCAGATTTGTTCTCCTCCAGAACGGCTCGACTGAAAAACAATATGCCGTCCGTCCGGAGACCACGATGGAAAATCATTTCGTCCGCCATCGTGCGTCAGTTGCACCCACTGCTTGCTGGCCACGTCCATGAGGTAAATATCAGACGCCCCAGGAGCGCCCGGGCCGTAACGTCGTACCCAGGCGAACGCCAGAAATTGCCCGTTGGGTGACCACGCCGGCGACACCGCATAACCCTGGTCGGTAAGCCGCTGCACATTGGTTCCGTCCGCTTCCATGGTGTAGATCTGCGGCAGCCCTGTGCGCCCGCTTACCCATGCAATTTGCGCGTTCGTTTTGCGATTCCATACCGGCGAAACATCCGGACCCTTGAAAGACGTAACCCGCTTTAGATTTGTGCCCGATTGATCGGCCGTATAAATTTCAGGGTCTCCTGAGCGAGATGACGAAAAGGCTAACTTGGTTCCATCGGATGTCCACGCCGGCGACAAATTCGTGCCCCCAAACTTCGGGAATGTCACCAGTCGGTTGAGATCCATCGAATACATCAGGATTTCCCAACCCGACTTTGTCACGGAACTGAAGGCCAAACGCGATCCGTCGGGCGAGATTCGCGGAGACAGCGAAATCCCATTCAAATGCGTAATCTGGCGCTGATTCGCGCCATCGTAATCCATCACCCAGATTTCCTTGTGCCCAGTGCGGCTGCTCACAAAGTAAATCTGGCTTTCGGCAACGCCCGGAATGCCGCCGCCCAGCCGGAAGATAATTTCGTTCGCGAACTTGTGCGCGATTAAACGGGCAGCGTCCGCGGTAGCTGAATCCTGATACTGTTTTCCCAGCACTTGCGGCGACGCAATATTCTTGACGTCATAAAGCCAGCCTTGCACCGTCACATTGCCGCCGGTCACTCCCAAATTGCCGAACGCCAACATCGCGGCATTGGGAGGCGGAGCACTCCACGCCGCGAACTGCACGTCGGTCGGCGTGCCTGGAATCGCCAGCGGATAAAAGCTCTTCGAAACCATGTCGAAGATACCGGCATTGTCCAGGTCATTCCACAGAGTGCCGTCGAAAACATTGAGCAGGTCGGCGTTCTTGGGGTCTGCAGTGGAAGGTCGAAAGTCGGGGACCGCGAGGCGAACCTTCTCCATCCCCAAGCCCGTTCCGGTCTTGATCCAATCCTGGCCCAGACAAGGAGTCACAACAAGTGTCGCAGTCAGTAGGAGAAAGAATACCACTGCGCGAGCGCGAGATTTAATTGCGGAATAGTGCGTGCCGGTCGTCCTCGTGCCGATACCAGCCTTCGAACCAATCCTATGATGACAAACGTCGAAGTGCAAGTTGCCCTCGCGCATGGTAACCCAATTCCTTCCAAGTATCCTGAAGCCGAAAGCCCGAAGCCTGAAGTACAGCTATCTCTTGTAATCGAACCAGAACTCGACCGAAACCTTGCTCTCGGAATAATCCGGAGGCAGCGGACCAAAAGTATCGATGCGCTGCAACGCCCGCACCGCCGACTGATCGAGCGAAGGCACACCGCTCGACTGCTCGATCTGCACGTTCGTGGGCTGCCCATCGCGCTTGATGTCAAATGTCACATAAACTCTTCGCGCGTCCGAAACCCCAGGATCCACTTCGTACTTGAGCCAGTTCTCCGAAACTTTTTGCTGCACCACGCGCACATACCACGCGTAGCGCGAACCAAAATCCCCTCCGCCGCCGGTAAATCCGAATCCGCCCTTTGCTCCGCCCGCATTAAAAGTTCCATACGGTCCGCTGACCGGGCCGCCTTCTCCAAATGGAACGACGTTGCTGGCTTCTTCTTCCGGCTCAGACTTCGGCTTTTGCTGAGCGCTGCTTCGCGGCTTCGGCTTTATCTTTGCATTCTTGTCGGGAATCGGAATGGCTTCCGGCTCTTTCTCCTCGGCCTTCGGCTGCGACTGCGTAATCCCCTTGGATTCGTTCGCCAGCACGTTCTGTGTCTGTACCGTGCTCGCAGGCAGGGGAACTGAGCTGACCAGCGTTACTCCCATCGCCTCGCCCCCGCCGCCCGCGCCCCACGCGCTGCCTTTGCCGCCGGACGCAATCGTTGCGTAAAGAATGATGGAGCCCGCAACCGCGATGTGCAGCCCAGCCGACCACGCCAGGTTGCGGCCCCATTTGTCGTGCTCGAAAAATATCTCAGCGTTTGCTTGCATGGCTGTCGATCGGTTGCGTCACGATACTCACATTCGTGATTCCCGATTGCTTGACCGCATCCATCACGGTCGCGAACGCGCCGAAGGGCACGTTCTCATCCGCGCGGATGAAGATCGACTGATGTTGCGGATCGCGAATCTTCTCCCGAATCTTCGCGGCAATCTCATTGATGTTGATCGGATCGTTGCCCAGAAACACCCGCTGCTGTTTGTCCACGCTGATGACCAGCCGCTCTTCCGTGATTTCTTTTACGGTGCGCGTCTTGGGCACGCTGACCTCAATCCCCGATTGCAGCACCGGCGCGGTCACCATGAAAATAATCAGCAGCACCAGCACAACGTCCACCAGAGGAGTAACGTTGATGTCCGAGATCGAAGATTGCGTCCGCCCGTTCGAAGCCGTGAAAGCCATTACCGCCGCACCTCCGGTGCCGCGGGCTGCGCCCGCTCCACCGCATTCAACATTTCCAAAGCAAAATCATCCCCCCGCGCCGCAAACTCCCGAATCGAACTGCCCAGCAGGTTGTAAGCAATGACCGCCGGAATCGCCGCCGCCAATCCCGCCGCAGTAGTAATAAGCGCCTCAGAAATTCCAGGCGCAACCGCCCGCAAAGTAGCCCCGCCAGCAGTCCCCAGCCCATGGAACGCATCGATGATTCCCCAGACGGTGCCGAACAGGCCTACGAAGGGGGTTACGGCGCCGGTTATGGCTAGCCAGGGCATGTTTCGTTCCAGGCGGGTGACTTCTTCGGAGCAGGCTATCTGCATGGCGCGCTGAACCGCTAGACTGCTGCCTTGGCGCTTGTGTTCGGCGAAGCCTCCTTCAAACACGGCGACTAACGGGCTGGGCTTGAACTGCTCGGCCACGGCTGAGACATCCTGCAGGCGTTGCGCTTTGCGGAAGGCTCGCACGAAGCGTCCGCTCTGCACCCGGGCTCGGCGCACCAGGCTCCATTTCGAGAGAATGATGGCCCACGAGATTACGCTGAAAGCCAACAGGGACAGAAGGACGACCTTGGCGACGGGACCGGTTTCTCCGACTAGATCGACGATCTCTCCGCCAACCACCGCTGCCAGTAGTAAGGGAAAATGCATTTTATTTTGGAGGCTCCCGTAATTATAGACGAACATTGCCGGCTTCTTGGAGAGACGTACCGCATGGATTAACGGGATTTCCCTGTAGACAACTCCCCCGAGTTCGCAACGCGGCACCTTTGTGTACCTTCGTGTCCTTTGTGGTTGATGAAGTACAAAAGCTTGAACCACGAAGGACACGAAGGTACACAAAGGAAGCATGCGATGAGGGTCCAGAGTGGAGATCCGCGTCTAAACCAGCAATCACTGAGAACCGGGAACTAACTACTGGCAACAGCTTTTCATGTTATTCTGCGCTCAACTTCTGGCATCCCAGGACAGCGCGTGCTCGCCGAACTGAGGCTCGAAAATTACGCGGTCATCGACAACCTGGCGGTAGAGTTTGCGGCTGGCCTGAACCTGCTGACGGGAGAGACCGGAGCCGGCAAGTCGATTCTGATTGATGCATTGGCTTTGCTTCTCGGCGAGAAAGCTTCCACCGACGTGATTCGCGCCAACGCCGAGCGGGCTGTGATCAATGCTGTTTTTGAAGTGGATGAGCGGACGGAAAAGAGCATAAATAAAATTCTCGAAGCCAACGGCATCGATCCCAACCCAGAAGACGAATCTATTATTCTGCGCCGCGAAATCGCGGCGGGCGGCAAGGGGCGCGTCTTCATCAACAATCAGCCAGCCACGGTTGCGGTGCTGCGACAACTGGCTCCTTATCTCGCGACCATTCATGCGCAGAATGAATCTATCCTGTCGTTCGATGCCGCGGCGCGGCTGGACCTGCTCGACGCATATGCCGGGAGCCAGCTTGATGCAGTCAGCGAGGTATTCGCAGGCTGGAAGGCGACAGCTCGTCGCATCGAAGAACTCGAGCATGGCGAGCAGGACCGGCTTCGGCTGCTCGACCTGTGGACATTTCAGAAGAAAGAGATTGAAGACGCCAAGGTGCAAGCGGGCGAAGACGAACGCCTCGAAACGGAAAAGCGCGTGCTGGCGAACGCCGAGAAGATTTACAGCGCAGCCATGAATGCTTTCGACTTGCTTTATGAAGGCGGTGCGTCCACTTCATCATCGTTGCGCACGGCGCAGAAGCATATCGAAGAGCTCTCACGTTACGAACCAAAATTCCGGGAGGCTCTGGCCGCGATTGATACTGCGCGCATCAGCGTGGAAGACGTCGGCGCAACCCTGCGCGATTACGCCGGGGGCATTCAAGCGTCTCCCGAGCACCTCGCCGAAGTCGAAGATCGCCTCGCCCTCCTCGATCGCCTCAAGCGCAAGTACGGTCCATCGCTTGAAGATGTGATTCATCACGGCGAAGAGGTCAGCCGCAAGCTTTCCGAGATGGAAAATAAAGACGAGATTCTGGCCCAGCTGCGCCGAGAACTGGCGCAGGTGGCTGAGGAATATCTTAGGTCCGCGCGCGTCATCTCGAAGAAACGCTACGAAGCTGCGCGCAAGCTGGAGAAGCTGGTCGAGGCGGAGATCAATGATCTGGCCATGAAATCCAATTTTCACATCGAGGTCAGCGGAACGGATGAAGAAGGGAACTGGAGCGCCTCCGGCTTTGATCAAGTCGTGTATTTCATTTCAACGAACCCCGGTGAGCCGCTACGGCAACTGGAGCACATCGCCTCCGGCGGAGAATTGTCGCGAGTGATGCTGGCGCTCAAGGCCAGCGTGGAAGCCGGACAGGGAAAAAAGAAGACGGGCGCGCAACGCACTCTGGTGTTTGACGAAATCGATACCGGCATCGGCGGACGCGCGGCGGAAGCCGTGGGCAAGAAGCTGAAGGCCTTGGCGCGATCGAATCAAGTGCTCTGCGTGACTCACTTGCCGCAGATCGCGACGTTCGCCGACCATCATTACCTGATTGAGAAGAAAACCTCCGCCGATCGCACGCGAACAGCCGTTCGTCTTATTGGCGGAGAGGAGCGCACCGAGGAAGTCGCCCGGATGTTGAGCGGGGCCAAGCTGACTGAGACTTCACGGAAGCATGCCGAGCAGATGCTGAAGACGAATGCGTAAGCAGTGGCTCGACCGTCGAAGTCCCCACCCTAACGCCGAAGAGCACGACCTTAGGATGGCCTAGTCGCCGGTCGATGAGTGTAATCGCGATTTAACGCCAGTTGAGACGATGCCTTAACGGATGGCAGCTCAGATAACTTCCGATTTGGCAACGATCCGGGAGTAAAAGGGGCACAGCCCGCCGCGCGGCTGTGCTCCCTTTCTCTTCTGGATACTTACTTACCGGCCACGTTTACGGCGTCCGCAGGTAGCCGTGATACACATTGCTCCCGTCAAGGTAGTACCCCGCAATCGTGTTCGCCGGGTTATTTGGCCCGATGAAAGTGCCCTGGCCGGACGCTGTGCCCGCGCCTGGAGCGTTGAACGTCGTGATCTGGCCGCCGACAGCACGCGAGAAGCCGTGAGCCACGCCGCTCGCGTCGATGTAATATCCGTCAATCACGCCCGGCACGTTGATGTTCTCTCCGAGGGTACCCTGGCCGGACGCTGCGCCCGCGCCCTTCACATTAAACGTTGTGATCTTGCCGTGGGGAGCGCGCGCGAAGCCGTGATACACATTGTTCGTGTCAATGTAGTATCCCGTAATCGTTCCCGCCGGGTCGATGCCTCCGGGGTTCGTGCCCTGGCCGGAGCCGGTGCCTGCGCCCGGAACGTTAAACGGCGTGATCGTGCCATCGGGATCGCGCACCAAGCCGTGCCACACATTGCTCCCATCAAGGTATCCTCCCGCAATCGTCCCGTCCGGACTGAGGCAGTCCTCGCTTGCGGTATACGTGCCCTGGCCGGAGCCGGTGCCCGCGCCCTTGGCGTTAAACGTCTTGATCGTGCCGTCGGGCTTGCGCAGGTAGCCGTGACCCACATTGCTCGCGTCAAGGTAGTCTCCGGCAATCTCTCCCGCCGCGTTAATGCAATAGGCGCGGGTGCCCTGGTTTGCGGCGGTGCCCGCGCCCTTCACGTTAAACGTCTTGATCGTGCCGTCGGGCTTGCGCAGGTAGCCGTGAAGTACATTGTTCGCGTCAGCGTAGTCTCCCGTAATCGCCCCCGCCGAATTGATGCTCCAGGCGATGGTGCCTTGGCCAGCACCATTGCCCCCGCCCTTAACATTAAACGTCGTGATCTTGCCAGCGGGATCGCGCACGAAGACGCGAACGGAGTTGCTCTCTTCAACGTATGCTCCAATGATCGTCCCGGCCGGGTTGATGTCCAACGGGAGGGTGCCCTGGTAAGCGCCAGTCCCCGCGCCCTTAACGTTAAACTCCTTGATGGTAGCCTTAGGAGTGTGGCTGGGTTGTTCTTGTTGCTCCTGCGCGGACGACTGCACTGAAATCGTTAGCGCACCAAACAAGGCCATTGCGATAATGCAGCCTAAACTCTTAGTCCTCATATTCTTCTCCTTTAATCAAGTTGAATGCTTGGTCGATTGGGGTCGCGCTTCCAGTCGTCGACCTTGCCTTGAGGCGTCGGGGAACGCAATGCACCAGCGCTGACTTGGCGCTGAACTAGCGCTGATCCGGCTAACTGACTGATACAAGCAGAGTAATCCGAGACCCCACGCATAGTGCAGTCCTCGCCCGGGTGGTAAACTGCCGCACTAGGCTGATCGCAGTGGAAGCCACGTCCCCAAACCGTGTCCGGGTCGGGGCCTTCGAATTCGATTTGAAGGCGGGCGAGCTCCGAAGCGGAGACCAGAAAGTTCGTCTTCAAGAACAACCCTTCCAGATCTTGCTGATGTTGGTGCAGGGTTCGGGTGGCTTGGTCTCGCGTGAGGAAATCCAAAAGAAGCTTTGGCCCAACGACACAGTGGTAGAGTTCGACCACAGCATCCATACGGCAATCAAGAAGCTGCGGCGAGCGCTCGGGGATTCCGCTGAGAATCCGAAATACATTGAAACCGTGGCGCGGCGAGGCTATCGGCTGATGGTGCTGGTGGAGCGGGCAGAGACGAGCCCAGACAATCTGCCACTCGACGCGGGATCGGCGTCGCCGCCTGTTCTGGAATCAGCCGCGTCAAGTCTGACCGGCAAGAAAGTCTCCGACTACCGCGTGCTGGAGGTGCTTGGCGGTGGTGGCATGGGCGTGGTGTATAAGGCGGAAGACCTGAAGCTGGGCCGCCTCGTAGCCTTGAAATTCCTGCCGGAGGAACTGGGCAGCAACGCGAAAGTTTTGGAGCGCTTTGAGCGCGAAGCGCGAGCCGCCTCCGCTCTTGACCATCCCAACATCTGCGCCATCCACGAATTCGGCGAGCACGAAGGCCGGCCCTTCATCGCCATGTCATTGTTGGAAGGGCAAAACCTGCGCGACCGGATGGCCGCAAGAGCCGACCCGTTCGCGACCGACGAATTGTTGAACCTGGCAATTCAGATCGGAGACGGTCTGGCCGCAGCGCACGAAAAAGGAATCGTCCATCGTGATATCAAGCCCGCGAATATCTTCATCACCAATCGGAGCGAAGCCAAGATTCTCGACTTCGGTTTGGCGAAACTGACTTATGCAGGCGACTGCGGAGACCACGCGCACGAGGAAACGCAGACCGCGACAGTCCCTGACCTCAGCCTCTCGCTCACGGGTGTAGCCATGGGCACGGTGCCCTACATGTCGCCGGAGCAGGTTCGCGGCGAGAAACTGGATGCTCGCTCCGACTTGTTTTCTTTTGGCTTGGTGCTCTATGAGATGGCGACGGGAAAACAGGCATTCCGCGGGGACACGGTGGCCGCACTGCACGAGGCGATTTTGCATGATGCGCCCGTTGCGGCGCGGGAGTTAAATCCGGAGCTTCCGCCAGAACTTGAAAAAATCATCGGCAGGGCGCTCGAAAAAGACCGCAATCTTCGCTATCAGCAGGCAGCCGACATGCGAACGGATCTGCAGCGGCTGAGGCAAGACTTCGAGAGCGGGCATACTACAGCCGCAAGTTCAGGGCCGCTGGCCTCGCTGGGAGCTCCTGCGGCTCCGCGCATAGAACTCTGGAAGATTGCGGTTCCCGTTCTTCTTGTCGCATTGCTTGTGGCGGGCGGACTTTACTATCGTTCGCATCAAAGCCGGCGCTTGAGCGAGAAAGACACCATCGTTGTCGCCGACTTCGACAACCGGACGGGCGATCCGGCTTTTGATGACACGCTCAAGGATGCGTTGGCCGTTGACCTGGACCAGTCGCCGTACCTGAACGTCGTTTCTGATCAAAAGATCATTGCGGCGCTCAAGCTGATGGGCCGAGCGCCCGGCCAGCGGCTTACCGGCGGAGTTGCGCGCGAACTCTGCCAGCGGCTGAGCAGCAGTGCCATGCTACAAGGTTCGATCGCCAACCTCGGCAACCAATATCTTGTCGTGCTCACAGCAACGAATTGCGCCACTGGAGACTTACTTGCGTCCGAACAGGTTCGTGCTGGGAGCAAAGAAAAGATACTTCCAGTGGTAGACGAGGCGGCTTCCAGCCTGCGCGGCAGGCTGGGAGAGTCGCTGGGTTCGATCGGGAAGTACGCCACGCCGGTGGAGCAGGCGACTACTCCTTCACTGGCAGCACTACAAGCCTACAGCGAAGGTGTGAAGGTTTGGGGAACCAAGGGCAACCAGGCGGCGATGCCGTTTTACAAGCGCGCCATCGAACTCGATCCCAACTTCGCCATGGCATATGCGCATCTGGGGCAGGCTTATGCCAACTTGGACGTTCAGGATCTCGCGATCGAGAACCTGAACAAAGCCTTCAATCTGCGCGACCGGGTGAGCGAAAGAGAGAGGTTTTACATCGATTCGCATTACTACGATATCGTGACCGGTGAACTGGAAAAGGAGGTCCGGGTACTCGAAGAGTGGCGCCAGGTGTATCCCAGAGAATGGATGCCTGCACGCAACCTTGTCTTGCGTTACAGAGAACTCGGACGAAACGAAGACGCTCTCCGGGAGGCTAGAGAAGGCGTGCGGCTGGAGCCAGTTGAAGGCAGCTATTACGAGTTAGTATTCTCAGCCTTGAGGCTGAATCGACTCGACGAGGCTCAGGCGGCCCTCAACGAATGGCAGACTCGCAATCCGGATTCGGTCTTGCAAGTCTGGGACCGGTATTTATTGGCGTTTCTTCGGAATGATCCCGTAGGCATGCAGAAGCAGTCCGCCCGGGGGATGGGTCCAGATTGGAATAGCACGTTTCTTCGTGGGCAGTCGGACACAGCGGCATACTACGGCTGCATCCGGAAGGCGCGGGAGTTAACTCGCCGGGCGATGGAGTGGGAAATTAGCGACAACGAGGTCGCAGGCCGACGGGCAGCAGACTTCGAGATCGATGGTGCCTTGCATGAAGCCGTACTCGGTTACTCCAAGCAAGCCCAACGGGCAACCTCTTCCATGAACCTATCAGAGGGCGATGCTAGTATAGAAGCCAGGGCCGCATTGGCGCTTGCTCTAGCTCGAGATGCCAGGCGCGCCGAGACCATCACTGCTGAACTGGCGAAGCGACCCCCGCTCGACACACTCTTCAACCTCTACTGGCTGCCGACCATCGAGGCGGCGATTCAGTTGAGCCGCGGCAATCCAGCCAAAGCTGTGCAGGGCCTCGAAGTTACATCGCGCTACGAACTGGCCGGCGTCCTGCATGATTCTACAGCACCTCTTTTCCCGGTTTACGTGCGCGGGCAAGCATTTCTGGCGCTGCATCAAGGTCGCGAAGCTGCCGGTGAGTTCCAGAAATATATCGACCATCCCGGCATCGTCATGAACTATCCGCTTGGAGCCCTGGCGCGTGTGGGCCTTGCCCGCGCTTATACGATGCAGGGCGATACGGTGAAGGCCCGCGCCGCGTACCAAGACTTTTTCAGCTTGTGGAAAGATGCCGATCCCGATGTCCCGATCCTGAAACAAGCCAAAGCGGAGTACGCGAAGCTGCAGTAGCAGGCGATCCCTAGCCGACCACGCCTCAATCCGCCTGAGCGGAGAGATTTCCTAACTTCTGTTAACAGGCCATAGCGCTCATTGAGAGCTGGCGGACCCCACCGCGGTGACAAAATTTCTGTGCGGAGCGGGCGCGGTTGTCGGTTTGGGCCTCGACGGCGGCGGACAGGAATGTCCGCCCCTACACGTACGGATCATGGCTGCGCGTGCGCATGATTGATTTGCGGCGTCTTCCCACTTCCCGACACCCACACCTCGAAAGGCGCGAGATGTGGGGCACCCGGCAGTTGGTGATTCGCCACTGGCACAATTCGACGTTCACCTCAGTCCCCGCTTTATCCAACAAAGGCAGGTTCTCTTGCCGCACGTGATACAGCTTTCGTCACCCTCCTACTTAGGTGGGAAACTCACGGCCGAAGATGCTCTCAAATCCATCCAAAACTCCAAGTGCATCCTGGAGTTAGTAAGCGTGCAGGTCGGCGCCTGAAGTCGAAGTAATCCATGCATGGAAGTGCAGAGAAATTATTGCAGATCGGAAGGGTAGTGCCGTCATTTGGCAAGGGGACCCGGATGTATGCCTTCGCCAAGCACAAAGCTCGATCCCACGCTGCCCACGACAGCGGAGTCTCGCGGCAGGGCAAGACGCTCCCGAATGCGATAGACAGCTTCGATGCCAGTGCAGTGCGCACCGATCAGATTAGCCACTTTGAAGTCCTTCATCTTATCGGCAGTCCAATCCAGTTGTTCATCCGTCGCCGGGAAAAGGTGCAGTCCACCGATAACTGCCTCAACCGGCTCGTTGGGAAATTCCGTTCGGGCGAATGTGAGGATGTTGATGATTCCTGCGTGGCCGCAACCAGTGACCACCACCAATCCCTTCGGGGTGTTAAGCACCAATGATTGATCCTCGGGAATATTGTCCTCGACCAATCCGGCTGGGGTTTGCACTTTTCCAGTGCTGCTCCAGTTGTGTTCTGGATATTTGCGGGGCACTGGGCCTGTCAACCAAGCGCCTGGAAAGATTTCTGTCGCTTCTTCACGTTCGATAAACCTTCCGCCAGTCGCCTCGTACTCTTTCTTGAATGCGATCATCAGGTTGTCTTCACCCTCCGCCAGAGGTCTGCTGTAGAAAATACCGCGTGCGACATACGCCACCGAGAGTGCGGAGGGATTCTTTTTCATCATCTCTTTGCGAAGAGTCATCAAGCCGCTGACATGATCCCAGTGATTGTGCGTAAGAACGACTTCCTTAACATCGGACAAATCAATATTCAAATCATGTGCGTTTTGCAGTACGGTGTCGGCATGGGCTCCCGTGTCCAGCAGGATGCGATGACCATCCGCCTCGACGAGCGCAGAAAATCCCCACTCTCCCATCCCGGTTGCGCTGCCCACCAACATGGTCGATAGCAAGGTCACCTTGAGCGCATGAACCTGAGCAGGCGGACTCTGAACGCTCGCGGCTTGATTGTTTTGAGCCCCGGTAGGCTGCGCGCTGACAGTCGGAAGCGCAAGCGCGATCAGGGCGGCAGAAATGCATATCCAGCGATGGCGCGAAATTTTGTGCATGTGTCGGTACCTCGTTGATGAACGAATCGTCGCAGCGTCGAAGATCGCGAGCAACAGCAATGGTACCGCATATGATTCATGGCCGCATGGACGACAACATCTGTAATCGTTAATGTAGATCGCTGCGTCCAATCCCTTCTCATATTGCTCCGGTGTGCAAACACTCAGAGCTTCACCTCGGTTCCTGAGCGCCGTCCGTGACGCCGCTGCCGCGAATACCTGAGTGTAACGGCGATATTTCAACAGTGACCTGGTCAAATTCTGTTCTAGATTCATCGCACTTGAGCATTTACGGGACCAGGTGTACATTTTCGGTCGGCCCGCTTAAGGCAGATTTTAAGGACGGCCAACATGGAATTTCCCGCAAGGATTGTGGTTGGGCTGATCGCAGGTCGGCTTGCGCGCCGCACCCTGAGACTGTCGACTCTTGATTCAAGGCTTAACCCTGTCTGACCTCACGGGATTTCAGCAAGTTGTTTGTTACCGAGTACAAGTTCGGTAAGGAAGAATCGTTCTGAGCGGAGGTGTTCGTGACTCTCAGCAAACGTTGTGTCGCAGAATTTTTGGGAACGTTCTGGCTGGTATTCGGCGGTTGCGGAAGCGCGGTTTTAGCGGCTGCATTTCCGAACCTGGGTATCGGCTTTGCAGGTGTTGCCTTAGCCTTTGGGCTGACCTTGCTCACCATGGCCTTCACCATCGGGCCTATTTCCGGA
>DATNNE010000141.1:0-4236 GCA_035601995.1 Terriglobales bacterium | reverse complement strand
CGTGCGCCGTGGAAAGGCGCTGGACGACTGCGGGTGAAAGTCCCGCCCGGGAACTTGGTTCGCTCCACCCGGAAGCAATCAGAGCGGCGGTGGAGGAAACGAAGCCGTCGGAGCCTCTGGTGTAGAGGGTCACTTAGGTGACTTGGCGAGCATGTAGGCCGTAACGTGCAGTGAACGCTGAGCAGGCCTCGAAACCTGTAACGCAGGAGCCAGCCCGCCGTGTTATCGGGATGGCCGCCGCTGATGGGACAGTACGAGCGAACGAGTTCCATCAGACCTGCCGGGGTAATGGCGACGGCAAACATGCAAAGTTGACCAGTAGCAACACGGGAAGCCCCAGCGGTGATCGCCGTTCGGATCAACCGGCAACTCGTGAGAGACAGGCCGGGCCGTATGGGGTGACGGAGAGGCCCGTAGTACTGATGAAGCCGGGTAATGCCGGTGGAGGGAAGGGGGTGCGCCGGGATAAACCGATAGGAAGTAGAAGATGAAAGAGCTTCACGAGTAAGGAGTAGCGATCCGCTCGGCCCCGAGTTTTGCGCGGCACATCGTGAGGTGTGCCACGAAGCATAAACAGGGGTATAGGTGGGCTGGGTACTGAGCTTCGAAAACTCCCAACCAGGACGCCGACGACTTCCCCTTGTGCGGAAGGCAACATGCTCAGGAGCGATAAGCGCGAGTTCCTGAACAGTCCTGCGTAGTCGTGAGACCCCAGTGCACGCCTAGAAACTTCCTATACGAGAACCGGGAGACCTCGGAGACACCTGTTGGCGCAGCACTACGTTGAGATTCTCGAGGCGTACCTCCAGAATCTCTCCCATAGACTGCGGGGTGACCGGCAGGACTGCGGGCGAAGGCTATGGCCGCAAGGCCCGGGGGCAAGTCCTCGAGGAGTCACACATTGGCATAAACAGAAAAGGAGAGTACCGATGAATCACCCGAACAAAGACGGGAAACCATCAGCGGAGGGTGAGGAGGGAAGGCCAGTGATCAAGGAGAACACTCATCAACCTAACACGCTCTCGACACAGGGCGAGGCAGGCGTGTCACAAGGGCTGATGCGTGTGCGGAAGGCAGCAAGGGAACATAAGGAAACGAAGTTCACCGCCCTACTGCATCACATGACGATTGATCTGCTGCGGGAAAGCTTTTACGCCCTAAAGCGAAAAGCGGCCCCTGGAGTAGACGGAGTCACGTGGTACGAATACGAGACTGGGTTGGAAGGGCGGCTTGCCGATCTTCACGGCCGAGTCCATCGCGGCGACTACCGAGCGCAACCCTCGAGAAGAACCTATATACCGAAAAGTGATGGGCGGAAACGCCCATTAGGAATCGCGGCGCTGGAAGACAAGATCGTTCAGCAGGCCACGGTTACCATCCTCAACCAGATCTATGAGGAAGACTTTCTCGGTTTCTCTTACGGGTTCCGGCCGGGGCGCAGTCAGCACGATGCGCTGGATGCGCTGGCCGTCGCAATCGAGCAGAAGAGAGTGAACTACATTCTTGACGCAGATATCCGCAACTTTTTCGATGAACTCGATAAAAGTTGGCTGCTTAAGTTTGTGGAGCATCGCGTCGCCGACCGACGAATCCTGCGGCTGATTCGGAAATGGCTGAAAGCCGGGGTGATGGAGGAAGGCAAGTGGTCGGAACCGTACACAGGCACGCCGCAGGGCGCGGTGGCTTCACCACTCCTTGCAAACGTATATCTGCATTACAGTTTCGACCTTTGGGTGCACGCCTGGCGCCAGAAATGGGCGCAAGGCGAGGTGGTGATCATCCGCTATGCAGATGACACCGTCTTGGGTTTCCAATATCAGGCAGACGCAGACCGCTTCCTGGAAAACTTCCGAGAGCGACTGAAGAAGTTTGGTTTGGAACTTCATCCAGACAAAACGCGCCGGATCGAGTTCGGACGCTTTGCCGAACAAAACCGGGAAAAGAGAGGAGAGGGAAAACCCGAGACGTTCGACTTTCTGGGCTTCTCGCATATCAGCGGGAAGGACAGAAACGGAAAGTTTGCCCTAAAACGCAAGACGATCGCCAAGCGCTTGCGGGCCAAGCTGCAGGAAATTAAGCAGGAGCTCCGCCGGCGCATGCACGATCCTGTCCCGCAAACGGGCAAGTGGCTCCGGTCGGTCGTCCAAGGGTACTTCAACTACTATGCGGTTCCAGGAAACATGCAACGTTTGAACGTATTTCGCGAAAGGGTGACACGATTCTGGCGGCGGGCACTCCGTCGCCGGAGCCAAAAGCACCGGCTCACTTGGGCCCGAATGCATCGACTCGTTGAGATCTGGCTTCCCAGACCACATGCGCTCCACCCTTATCCCAATGCACGCTTTGCCGCTACCCATCCAAGATAAGAACCGTATGCGCTAGTGAGCGCCCGTACGGCTCTGTGCGGGGGGTACCGGGAGAGCCCGGTATCCCTACCGCGATCCTCAGTTGAAAGGAAACGCAAGAAGCAACGAAGGCGGAGGGATTGGTGTCGAACCTAACAACCCCAGCAAGCGTTCAGAAATTGCAGACGGCGTTGCACGACAAAGCGAAGGAATCGCCCAGCTTCCGCTTTTATGCCTTGTACGACAAGGTGTACCGCAAGGACGTTCTGGCATTCGCCTACGCGTGCTGCAAAGCCAATGGCGGAGCAGCAGGAGTGGACAAGCAGACGTTCGAGGACATCGAGACGTACGGAAAAGAGCACTGGCTGGACGAACTGGCGCAAGAGCTGAAGAATCGAACCTATCAACCACTTCCTGTGCGGCGCGTCTATATACCGAAGCCGGACGGGAAACAGCGGCCTTTAGGAGTGCCCGCTATCCGGGATCGGACAGCGGAGATGGCAGCAGTTCTGGTTCTCGAGCCAATTTTCGAGGCCGATCTACCGCCAGAGCAGTACGCCTATCGGCGAGACCGCAGCGCACTGGATGCTGTAAGACACGTCCATAAGCTGATCAACACTGGCCATGGAGAAATCGTAGACGCAGATCTCAGTTCCTACTTCGATACTCTTCCGCATTCCGAGCTTCTAAAGTCGGTAGCTCGCCGGGTCGTAGACGGAGCGATGCTCCATCTGATCAAGATGTGGCTGGAAGCTCCAGTCGAAGAAACGGACGAGCGTGGAAACAAGCGTCGAAGCACGCGTAATCGGGACACAGGTCGCGGGAGTCCGCAAGGATCTCCGATCAGTCCGCTGCTGAGTAATCTGTACATGCGTCGGTTCGTGCTGGGCTGGAAGAAATTGGGGCACGAGAAGCGTCTGAGAGCGTACATCGTTAATTATGCCGATGATCTAGTGATCTGCTGTCGCGACCAAGCCGCAGATGCTTTAGTCACGATGCGGGACATGATGACCAGGCTGAAGTTGACGGTGAACGAGACGAAGACGCGGGTCTGCAAGCTGCCGGAAGAAAAGTTCGACTTCTTAGGGTACACGTTTGGTCGGTGCTACTCGCCGAAGACGGGACGAGCCTATCTAGGCACGACCCCGTCCAAGAAACGGGTGCAACGCATCTGTCAGGCGATTAGCGAAGCGACTCGACGCAACAAAACTCAGCAGGCATTCGAACAGATAGTGGCACAGCTCAACCGGCAAATGATCGGATGGGCCAACTACTTCTGCTTGGGCCCTGTCAGCCAAGCCTATAGCGCAGTGGAACGACACACTGGCCGCAGGCTTCGCCAATGGCTGCGCGCCAAACATAAGCGGAAGGGAGCAGGTATCAAGCGGTACTCGGACCAACTCCTGCACGACAAGTTTGGGCTGGTTCGTCTCAATGGACGCACCGTCAGCTTTCCGTGGGCAAAACCGTGAACCTTTCTCCGAGAGCTGGATGCGCGAAAAGCGCCTGTCCAGTTCGATGAGCGGGAAGAGGAAACAGAACCAGGTCAAACCGGACTGAGGCGGCTAGGTGAAAACCTGACCAACTGCCACCGGGAGGCTAAAGTCACTGCGCCTCTTCTCGACTCCACTTATGTTCCGATTGTTTTCGAACACTTCGGATGTGAGCTGAATCGAAAGAAGTAGAAATTTGAGCCCTATGGCCTGCTAACGTCAACTGAGAATCGACCTCATCTCAAGGTGTACCAAGGTGCGGCCACCGGAGATCAGCTGAGTCTTATTCTCGTCGCAGCGTTTCGGCTGGATCTATAAGGGCGGCTCGGCGTGCGGGCAGAGCGACTGCAAGCAATGATGGCCCGATCAGCACTAACGCAGAGCCCAGCAAGACGGAC
>DATNNE010000140.1:0-2071 GCA_035601995.1 Terriglobales bacterium | reverse complement strand
TTCCTGCGGTGCAGAAGTCTTGACGGCATCTATCGCGGAATCAGCGGCAGGGTGCGCTGCGGCTTCGCTGCTTGTTTCGGCTTCGACGATCGAGATTGAAGATGTCGAGGTTTCGTGTGCGTTTGAATCTTCGATGAGCGGGGCAGCGAGGGTTGCTTCGACTGCTGGCTCTTCGCTGGTTGGGGCTGGAGAGTTGGAAGAATTCAATGTGCGGCTGGCGGTGCCTTCGGGCGCCAGAGTTTCCGTGACGTGGCTATCTCCGGCCCAACTTGCGGAAGTTAGAGCCGGGGGCGGGACGGGCGGCTTTTGTGTATCGAGATGGGAGATTTCCTGCTCGATCTGCGAACGGAATTCATTAGAGGCGCGCTTGAACTCGTTGAGATATTTGCCGATGAGGCGGGCCATCTCCGGCAGCTTCTTGGGCCCAAAGACGACGAGGGCCAGAAGGAACAGAAAAATGGTCTCGCCAAAACTCATGCGATCATCATACTGCCGGAGGCGGAGTGCGGCAACGGGGAGACAGAATGTTGACAAGATTCAGCACCCGTTTTTGTTTAGACTATCGGCATCATGGATGTTGCTCTCGATGCCAACGTTATTCTTAATGATCCCCGGATGGAAGGAAACGCCTTCCTAAGCTTACTGGATTACTTAAGAAAAACAGGTTCGAGGTTGGTGCTGTCTAAAGTAGTTATCGAAGAGGTGGTCGCTGCATACCCCCGACGCCTTCAGCCGGCACTCCACAAGGCGACTGTTGCAGTCCGTGCGTTCAACGCGATCGTGACACACGTGGTTGAACTCCCCAACGTGGACCTCGACGCAGAAATTGCGGCGCTTACCCAGAGGTTGCTGAATCCCAGCAAGCATATTACTCCGTCTCTGATCCTGAAAAACTACACGGACGTTGCGCTGGAAGAAGTGGTTATAAGGGGAGTTCGACGGATTCCGCCTGCAAACCAGAATGGCGAGGAACTGCGTGACGTCATCCACTGGTTGATGATTCTTGCTCACGCGCGCGCGTCCAAGCGAGAACTCGCTTTCATTACGAGCGACGAACACTTCAAGCAGGATGCCGATCTGCACCCAAGCCTCAAAAAGGAAGTTCGGGATAACGATTTAAGCCTGCACTTTTATCCATCGGTGGACGATTTCATTAAGGCACACTCTCCTAGAGATCGTAGTCTTTCAGAATCGGACGCGGTTTCTTTGCTCGGAAGAGCACACGTAATGGATCGTTTCGAGATCGAGGCTAGGCCCGCTCTTTCAGCAATCTGGCGCGACGACACGGTTGTCCATGTCGTCGAAAGAAATGCTCAGCTGACCCGTGGTGCGCTGTACAAAGTGGGGAATGACTCGGAATTTGGAGAATTGGAGTTCGTTGTGGATATCGTAGCCCGCGTCACCTCTCGCATTCCGGTCGTTAGCGCCATCACGGGAGACTTCTTCTTCCCATTGAGTTCCAGCGACGCAACCGATTTATACAACCCCGGCACTCTAGAAGAGCTGCCCGAGATTGACACTATCCCCAACAACCCCTTCATCGTGACCGACATCACGGACGGAAGCGTGATCAATGCCTTTCCTCACAAATGGTCGGAAGAGGCCATGTCGTCGAACTTCCTTTCAATTCCCCATCACTCGGGCACTTTCGTTGACAATACGAGTGATTTCCACGTGACGGGCAACATCGTGATCTCGCTCAGGATTGTTTCCGGGAAGGTGCTTAGCGTGCAAACAGAAAGGGTTGCCGTAACTGGGATAAAAAGGCGTCTTAGCCCGCGGCCGGAGCCTCTAGCAACGCGCGAATGGGCTCGGTGCTAGATCCATCCAAAGGCTTTGAAATACGGGCTTCCGACAACCGCAGCGGGCGCGGTAGGTGGAACACTAGCTCCTCAGTCGCGGTTACTTGCTCCCGCAGGACTGCCCGACACTTCATCACATTTTGTGCAAAGCTATGCGGTCTCTGTTAGCATGTTGGGCATCGCGTGTGCCCATGTTCCATCTATGTCTGGGCTTCCGCGAATGCAGTTGTGGCATTTGAAGTGCATGCAACCGGTACGGTGTAAAAGGC
>DATNNE010000139.1:0-2337 GCA_035601995.1 Terriglobales bacterium | reverse complement strand
GCCGGTCCGTCTTTTGCTTGCGCACCACCGAAGCACGTACCTTCGCCGCATCCCCGAACCACAACTCGAACCCCAACTCCGCCAGCAACCGCTCGAACCACGGATAGTGCCCGCAAGCCTCCATCCCCACTCGCACCTCTTGGCCTGCCAGCGCACCGTAAAACTGCTCCGCTTCCGCGCAGTGCTGCAACCGCTTCTCTTGAATCTCTCCCGTTAAGTTGCAAAAGATCGCGACCTGCTGAAACCCAGGATGAAAATCACAGCCTATAATCAGCATGACGTTTGGCTCCTCTCACGAGCCTTGGTCTTGTTTGTCGCATACCAATCTACTCGCGACGAGCCAACGTCGTTATGCAATCATGCGAGGGAGGAATTCGTGAAACGAACTCCCTCCTAGCAGTCGAAAGATCCCTATTGCGTTAATTCCCCCACTTGCGCAACAGGGAATTCTCACCCTGCTTACGCAGCAACCAGCTCGCTTTCTTTCCTCGCGCAATTGCTGTACAAACTGGACCATCCCTATTCACGAGCGACCGATGAACAAAGCATTCCGCACCCTGGCAGTTCTGCTTTTCTTTGCTGTATCCATTCCCGCTGCCCTCCACGCTCAAGCCCCGCCCACACCCTCCGACAAGCCCTTCATCGTCGAGTACTACTACAAAACAAAATGGGGCCACGCCGACGAGTTTCTGAAGCTCTTCAAGAAGAATCACTACCCGCTGCTAAAAAAAGAAGTGGAGATGGGTCGCCTGCTGAAAGTCTGGATGGACCAGCCCCGCTATCACACAACAGAAGACGGCCGCTGGGATTTCCGCGTGACCATCATCTTCAAGAATGCGACTGTCGCTAACCAGGATTTCGACGAAGACGCCATCAAAAAGCAGCTCTATCCCGATCAGGACGCCTACGCCCGCGAAGAACAGCGCCGCTTCGAGATCCTCGAAGCGCACTGGGACCTTCCGATCAAAATGATGGATCTGGATACGAAGTAATGGTCTATGTGGGGAGAGCCGCATTTGGCTGTCCGCTCTTAAGCCTTAAGCTCGTGGGCTCTGGACTAGGCACAGGCAAACTCACGCGTAGGTCTGACTGTTGATGTTTTAACTTTCCTAACGATGTTAAAAGTTGGTAACAACTTGCCGGGTATTCTTTTATCGCGGCAATCAAAATTTGGAATTAGACATGGTGCGGCGGGTGTCCGTAATCTAGCGTATGGACACCTTACTGTCGATGGAAGACTCACATGTCGAGGTTCTGCACGAGATCGGCGTCCGGCTGGCCACGGCAGACGGATTTCATGAAGTGCTGACCCGTATCGTCGATTTCGCTTCCGCCTTAGTCAAGTGCGACTCCTGCCTCATCTATGTGCTCGAAGGTCATGAACTCGTCTTGCGAGCTTCCAAGAATCCTCACCCCGAAGCCGTCGATCGCCTGAAATTGCGCGTGGGCGAAGGCATCACGGGATGGGTCGCGGAAAATCAAGAGCCGGTTGCAGTCTCCGACCACGCCGCGCAAGATCCACGCTTTCGCTTCTTCAACGAGCTGCCGGAAGACAGCTATGAAGGTTTTCTCTCGGTTCCATTGATGTGCCGCGGTCGCGTCGTCGGTGTCATCAACTTGCAACACCGCTTACCGCACGTCTACAAGAAGCGGCAGATTCAGTTGATCTCGACCATCGGCTTTCTAGTCGGGGCCGAGATCGAGATGGCGCGTCTCGAAGAGGTCAACTCCAATCTCTCTCTGCAACTGGCCACGCGCAAGATCGTCGAACGCGCCAAAGGTATTTTGCAGCGCGAACTGGGTTTGAACGAAGAACAAGCCTACCTGGCGCTCCAGCGGCAAAGCCGCCAGAAGCGCATCGCCATGAAAGAAATCGCCGAGGCTATCGTTCTCAGCGACGAGGTGAAAGGAAACTTCCGCGAACCAAGCCCTTCCTAAACATGCCGCTAGTAGAGCGCCAAACAGACTGACGTTCACGATGGGGCGACTTACCCCGTGACCCTCTGTGTCCCCTGTGTTAAAGCTTTTGATTTTTGCACATTTAGCGAGCGATCCCAGAGTGTCGCGCACGAAAACGGGAGCAGATTCATTGCGAATCTGCTCCCAAAGTTTTTAACGACCGGCCGCTCTTCCACCGTTACTTGGATGAAGCCGAAGCGCCGCGAGCCATAGCCACTTCGCGCGTCTCAGCCGGCACAGCGAAATGCAGCGTCGTCCCAATCGCAGGCAGCTCCATCGCGCTGACGTACCGGGTGCCAGACTGCGACACCAGCGTCAGCTTGCCGTTCTCCGAAGCCGCCGC
This sequence comes from Terriglobales bacterium, assembly GCA_035601995.1. Taxonomy (GTDB): domain Bacteria; phylum Acidobacteriota; class Terriglobia; order Terriglobales; family Acidobacteriaceae; genus JABDBE01. The sequence continues at coordinate 35 of DATNNE010000139.1, read as the reverse complement.
GGTTGCCGGCGCAATGCTGTCGACGTCGTTCACCA
>DATNNE010000138.1:0-10281 GCA_035601995.1 Terriglobales bacterium | reverse complement strand
AGTGTTCTCGATGTCGCTGAATTGTTTTGCGCTGAACTCGGCGGTGTAGGTGCCGGGGGCGAGGCGGATTTCTCCGGTGAACTGGCTGTTGAAGTCGAAGGTCAGCTTGACCGGCGGCTGGAGTGCGGGTTTTACGATTTGCGCGATGACCTCGAAGTCGATGGGAATCCAGGGGCTGGGACTAGTTGGAGTGCCGATGTTGATTTCACAGCCGCACATCATGGTGACCTTGGTCTTTAGGTTGACCGTGGCGCCCGAGACAACCAGTTCGGGTTGCACCCAGAGGCCGGGGATTTCGATGACTGCTCCGGGACCCGGCGACTGCGGGCCGGGATTGACGCGTACAGTTCTCGTGACGAATTGATCGCCCTGCGCCGGCGGGAGCGGGACGCGGACATCGACGGTGAGCACCTGTTGCGCAGACAGGTTCAGATTTGCGGTGTACTGGACGGTCGTGGTTGGGTTAGCCACGACAAAGTAAGTAGTTATGGGATTGGTGGGTGTGACGATTGGGTATGGGCTTGAATAGACGGAGCGTTGGGAGGCGCGAGTGCCGGAGTCTCCCTGGTTGGTGAAGCCGGGGCCGGACAGGATTGTAGAGCCGTCACGGACGGTGATGATCGCGCCGTTGAAACTATCGGGGCCGAGGAACATGCCGCCCTTTGCCTGAGCCCGGATGGTAAGTTCGGTATTGGTTGTCATGGATTGCTTTCCTACGTTCCGCTCGCTCGCGCTGCGCGGCTGTTCGATATTGTATCTGCAAGCCGAGTCGGCGCGCCTACATGTAGAAGCGAAAATATCGGCTCGGTTCGTACGAGGCCGAGTCATCGAACTCTTTGAAGACTTCCCCAACGTTGCGGGCAAAGCTCACGGTGATTGGAACACCGCAGCAAAAGTCTGCCGTATTCCAGTTGAGCTTAGTCAATGACAATATCTCGGAGCAGATTGTCTTTATCGAGGAGTCGCCCCGCGCCTTGTATATCTCGAACGGCGACGGAACGTGTGAGCCTGGGTACGTCTGCAACTCGGGTATAAAACCCTTGGTGTAGAGGTGAGCGTGGTTGTCGCCTGATATGAGTGCGGTCCCTCGCGGTACGGGGTATTGGCCCCAACGGGTGATTCTCAGGGGTGATTTAATTAGCGACACCAAGTCAAAGGCTAGGTGCGCGCTTCTAAAGGCGGCCTGAAATCCACTAATCTCGTCGGCGTTGAAGCGCGAGGTTTTATGGACGACGACGCGTGACGGGTATGCATTTCTCGCCGAATGAAATTCTTGGAGAGCACGCTCTGCGATTCCGTTCGCCGAGTCGGCCGTAAGCACGGGGCTTTTTAACGCGTAATCGTATGCGACTTGCTCTCCTCTCAGTATCAGGCTATTAAAGTCGTTGGCAAATAAATGCGACATCGATGACAACACGAGGTCCCGAGATGCCGTTTTCTTGTGGTAGAAACTGACGCCCAAGAAACAGGTTTTCGCGTCAAGGCCTCCGAGAATCCAGGGCATTAGTCCAGCCTTGTAATACAGCCCTGTAAACAAATTCCAGGTTCTGGTTGCGAGATTTTGTGTGCCTTTGCCCCTCAATGTTTGTTCGCGGATTATCTGTATCGGTACCCCATATTCGGGGTTCATGGCTATTTTCTTCAGTCGCGACCGGAAGTTGTGCGATAGCGGTTCAACTTTCCTTGGGTCAATGTCAAGGGACAGCTTGTCAAAATCGGAGAAGAGATCCAATTGCTGGGACTCAGCTTCTGGTTCGGGCTTTAGCCTTTTGTGGTAGTCACCGACTATGTGGCACGTCTCGTACATATCGTCGGTCAGGAGAATAATGATGACATCCAGTTTCCCTTCTGCTAGTCCGATCATGTTTTTTATGCGCTGCTCGATGAGGGACTCCAGTTTGCCCGCGTAGTCCTCTGGCTTTAGGCCACCGAGCTCTGCAATTTCGTTGATTGTCAGTTTGGCTTCGAACTCGGGTTCCACGATCAGGGTCTTGCAGAATGCTATTGCACACCCTGGAAAATCTGGGAATAGCAGTTTGTGCCGTCGTTCGTCGAACGAGCTTTCTAGTTTTCGAGCGGGGATGCTCTCAATAAAAGAATTGGCCGAAGCGATCCATTCCTTGGCGAGGTCAATTAAATTATATGTGCCGACCAGTCCGATGGAGAGGCGTTCCGTATGGCTGCCGCGGCGGGCCGCGTACGGTCCTGTAAGGAGACATTCCTTCGCGTACGTTCCCTCCTGGTCCTTTGTCACAACCGAGGGTTCGCGTAGTAACTCAACGGTTTGTCGGGTTTGGTTGCTTTGGGCCGAAATAGTCATTCATCATCCGGAATGGGAGCACGTATTCAATTGGGCTGCTTGAGAACTCTACGTTGCCAAACGTAGGATTAGAGCTGATTGTAAAGAGGATTCGCTCGGAATTCTGAGAGAGATATTGTTTCCAGAAGTGCAACAGGTACAGATACTCCTTGTTATGGAGGCCAGCCTTTTCGCTTATCAGCCTAGCTTTACGATCTGCGGGCGAGATGCGCAGCGGGAACGTAAACTGCCAATCCGGCTCCAGTTCGAGGAACGTCTGCCCGCTTTCGTGCGAGAAGGACAGCTTTACAGCGTGGTGTTTGCGTTCCTGTCTTCCGTCGGTGTTCTGCACGTAAATCAGCGTGCGCTCTTCCTGTTTGCCCTGTAGCGAGAGATAGCTAAACTTGTTCGTCGAGGCGGTCTTTAATACCGAAAGTGGGAAGTAGAATCGTTCCCTTCGTGAGTCGAGTCCGCGGTTAAGCATGCTCAGGTCCCGGCTCATGTTGAGAATTTCGGTCAGTATTGGAGTTGGTATGTCGGTCGCGATTCGCGGTACCGCCTTCGGCTTGTCGCAGTAATGACCCAGTTCGCAATGGGCCTTTCTGATGTCAGCCATGGTGTAGATTAGCCCGTCGTTTACGGCAAACGCGTATTGCTGCTGGAGCCTTACACAGATATCGTTCTTTTGTGCGAATGGCGTCGGTGCCACCCAGACTGATGGCAAGGGCAGGGACGCAAAGCGATTGCTCACCGCCAGTTCGCTGGCGCTCTCTTCCAGGCTGATAAATCCGTAGTGGAACTCGCCACGCGCCACCTGCTCCAGTACTGGCAGGGTTTCTGGTGTTAAAAGGTCCATCTTCTTATGAAACTCGATAATTCTCGTTTCTTGCGTGCCGCTCAGAAGGTTGGGGTGAGCCCGGAGGTGATCTCGAATGTCCTTCCAATAAACGCTCTGTGTCAGCGGTTCGTAGAAAAAAAGCGCAATCTGGACGTTCGAGTCGTACCAGTGAGTAAGGTACTTTGACTCGATGCGGACGCGCAGTACCTCGTCTGTTTCCGAGGAGATATAGCTGCGGCCGGCCTTCAATTGACACTTTAGGAACAATCCCGTTCGGGTGATTCCGTGGACGATGTTGATTTCAGCGTCAATGCCCGACTTATCTTTTGTCTGCGGGATGAAATCCCAATTATGCGTGCGACAGATTCCCGACACTGCCGCGATGCTTGCTTCCTCTAGCTGCTCTTGCGGCAATTTTTTCAGCATCTCTAATCGTATCCTGATTTAAGTGTCTGGTCCTACGAGATTTCTTGGTCGTGTCCTTCGCGTGCCGTCATGCCTCAGCGACTAAAGCCTAGCTGTGTCACGGGCTTTTACGGCTCGAGTTCAACTCGTGCCCTTCCCGATCATCCTCATGGTCCGCGCGAGATTCCTCGCCCCGCTGGTGAGAACGCGGGGCTTCGGAATGACGGATTCGTTGAGATCGCGGACGGGTCATTTTGATTTCGCGAGCAAGGGGCAGACTTGGCAGCGGAGGGGGATGGCCTGGCAGCGGCAGCGGGTGGGGATGTCGTTTTTGCCGCGCTGGCGGCGGGGGATGTCGAGGAGGCACCAGGCGTTTTTGTATTTTTCCAGGAGACCTTTGCTGGGGACGATACGGCCGTTGCGGCGGCGTGCTCCGTGGGGGTAGAAGCGGAGGCTTTTGCGGAGGCCGGCGGCTTCGATGGGGACGATGTACCAGAGGTCGAGGGGAGTGACGTGGGCGGCGATGAAGTCGGTTTCTTCGGGAGTGTAGACGGCCTCGCTGTGGCCGCCGTTTTTGACGCGGTAGCGGCGGTCGGCGAAGAGTTCGGTGCATTTGACCTGGATGCGGTAGAAGCGGCCGTGGCCGTAGTCGATGACGAGGTCGTAGCGTTCGGACTCTCCCCAGGGGGTGCAGATGCGGAAGCCCATGCTGGTGGCACGGGCGAGGAAGGCGGCTTCGGAGGCTTCTCCGCGGCGCTTGCGGGAGGGCTCGGCGACGGCGTGGAGCGAGATCGTTTGCGGAATTTCGCGCGGAGGCGGGGTCGGGTTGGGTGGTTGCGTGGGCTGCGAATTTGGCACTGGATCGAACAGGGGCGAGGTGAGCGGCGACGCCGGGGAAGCGGCTTCCCTTCCCGGCTTGTTAGGTGGCTTTTTAGGTTTCTTGGGCATGGCTGAATTCGGAGACACTCCTGCTAGTTCACACTACGAAGAAAGTGCGGGCGGTGTCTGTGACGGATGAACGTGGGGGCTGTGGATTGTTTGTGGTGGGGAGTTGAATCCCGAGTAAATCCTTTGAGGTCGAGGTCCGTGGAATCCCACCTTTGCGCAAAAAGCGCGTAAAGATGGGGCACTCAGATGCATTGGAGACTTCCACTTATAGCAGGTCGCGGTAGCGTTCCAGGGCGACGCGGACGAGTTGACCGCGGGTGCGGACTTCGGTTTTGGCGAAGAGTTGCTGGAGGGTGTTTTTGACGGCGCTTTCGGAGATTTCCATTTGGGAGGCGATTTCTTTGTTGGCTAGGCCCTGGACTACGAACCGAAGGGCGTCGAGTTCGCGATTGCTTAACGGGGTGCGCTGCTGATGGTTGTTGGAGCCGGCGTTGTCTGAATCAAAGCGGTTCGGGTCAAAACGAGTGGAATCAGGGCGGTTCGAGTCTGGATGGCTCGAATCATATTTGCTGGAATCAAGCCGGTTGGAATCAGGCTGGTTTGAATCGAGACGGTTTGAATCTGGATGGTGCGGCTGGAGATGGTCCGACGAGGGCTTGAAGGACTCGATATGGCTAGATACGAGTTGGTTCGCGGGGTCGGCTGCGGAGCCGGGAGCGGATTGTTCTTCGCTGACGTCGGCGATGATGGCGGCTAGCCGGGGGGTGGAGCCATCTTTATAGGTGGAGAACCAGACGTCGGCGAGAAAGGTTTCGCCGTTGCCGCGGTGGCCGCGGCATTGCATGGAGGTGCGGAATTGCGGGCGGTCTTCCCAGCGCAGGGCGTGGTGGAGTTCGGGCAGGAAGGCGGCGATGGGATAGCCGAGCAGGTGGCCGTCGCGTGGGGCCATGAGTTCGATGGCGGCGCGGTTGGCCAGTTCGATGAAGCCGCGATCGTCGATGGTGACGATGGCAGCGGGACTGGTTTCAACCAGGACGCGGAGGCGCTCCTGTGAGGAGATGCTGAGGCGGCGGTTGCGGAGGACTTCCGAGGTGAACAGGCCGCAGCCGCACAGGGCCAGGGTTTCGAAGGTAAGACGGACGGTGGAATCGGACGGATCGAGATTGCTGAAGCGCTCGCTGAGCAGGGCGCAGCCGATGCCGAGAATAATGATGGCCCAGCGCGGCAGAAAACCGGCGGCCAGCATGATGGGAAACAGGTAGAGGAAGCCGAGGGAGAAATAGGGCTTGGTCCACCAGTCGACGGCGGCGATGGCCAGGACGGCAGCCGCGCTGATGAAGAGGATGGTTTTTCGATTGCGCGAATCCCAGATGCGTTCGAGCATGCGTTCAAACATGGATTCCGGCTTACGGCCCCCAATAGGGACATCGTTTCGTGCGGTGGCCGCATTATCCCATTTCGGAGAAGAATCGGTAAGCAATCAAACGATTATCGCCGGGATTGGCGCCTCGGAGGCGACTTGCAAAGCGGCGAGGACAACTGGATGATGTTAATCCATGCGATAGTTTATGCTTCGATGGTTAACTTATTGTAGTTGAGCCGGTAATCACTTCATTCAGCGCCCATTCACGGCGCATTTTTCCTTCCCGGAACAGAGCAGAGAAAACTTTTGACCCAGTTTTTCGGCAATCGAGTGGGTATTAGCGCCTCTCCGCGGTGGAATCGAAATATCACCGGCTGAGGCGTTTGAGTGTCTCCCATTCTGGCATGGCTTGAGATAAAAACACTTGTGACCCCCTTCATTGACTCTTCATCGGCACTCTGGGGGGAGTGTTGCTGGAGAGTCGGCTTTATAAGAGTTGCCGTGGTAGGTGCACTCCACCAAGGTCAGGCCAGGATGCGAATCGGTTCCTTGTCAGAGAGTAAGCAAAGAAGATGATTCGCTATCTTGTTGATTTGGCGCTGAATAATCGCGTCCTGGTCCTGAGCTTGGCCGCCCTGCTGTTTCTCTGGGGCATGGTTTCTTTTCACAACCTGCCCATCGAAGCTTATCCCGATGTAGCCGACACCTACGTGCAGATTATTTCTCAGTGGCCGGGTCATGCCGCGGAAGAGGTAGAACAGCAGATTACGGTGCCGCTGGAAGTGCAGCTTAATGGCGTGCCGCACATGACCCACTTGCGGTCGGTGTCGCTGGCGGGGCTGTCGGTGATCACGATTATTTACGACGATAACGTGACGACGTTCACGGCGCGGCAGGAAGTTCTGGACCGGCTGGCGCAGGCCACTACGCCCACGGGAGTGAACCCCGGTCTGGGGCCCGACTACAGCCCGACGGGCCAGATCATGTTTTACACGCTTACCAGTACCAATCCCCGGTACGACACGATGGAGTTGAAGGCGCTCCAGGACTGGTATGTGCTGAACCAGTTGAAGTCGGTGCCGAACGTGGTGGACGTGAATATTTTTGGCGGGCCGACGCGCGAATACCAGGTGCAGCTCGATCCGGGGAAGCTGGTGTCGTATGGGCTGGCGCTGACGCAGGTGGAGCAGGCGCTGCTCAACAACAACACGAATGCGGGCGGAGGATTCATTCAGCGCGGTGAGCAGGCGCTGAATGTGCGGGCCGTCGGGTTGATGGAGACCACAGATGATATTGGCGCGACCGTGGTGAAGGTCAATAACGGGACGCCGGTGCGGGTGCGCGACCTGGGAACCGTGCTGCAGGCGCCGAAGGTGCGGCTAGGGCAATTGGGAAAGACGATTCGGCATGAAGACGGCACGGTTATTAATGATGACGATGTGGTCGAGGGAATTGTCCTGCTGCGCAAGGGGGCGGAGGCGCAGGAGACGCTGGCGGCGCTGCACGAAAAAATCAATCAACTGAATAACGGATTGTTGCCGGCGGGGGTGAAGGTTGTCACTCACCTGGATCGCAGCGACCTGGTCAAATACACCAGCCATACGGTGCTGCGGAACCTGACCGATGGCGTTTTGCTGGTCACACTGATTTTGTTTCTGTTTCTGGGGAATGTGCGCGGGGCTCTGGTGGTTGCGATCACGATTCCCTTCTCTCTGCTATTCGCTTCCATTCTGCTGGACCTGAATCATATTCCCGCGAATTTGCTGTCTTTGGGCGCGCTCGATTTCGGAATGATTGTGGATGGCGCGGTGGTGATGGTGGAGAACATTCTGCGCCACATCGAGTCGCATGTGGATGAACGTCGGACGCTGTTTCAAGTGATTGGCGATGCGGCGCACGAGGTGCAGCGGCCGGTGTTCTTCGCGATTCTAGTGATTATCACGGCCTATCTCCCGATCTTCACGCTGCAACGGGTAGAGGGACGGCTGTTTCATCCGATGGCGTGGACGGTGGCATTTGCGCTGCTGGGGGCGCTGATTTTTTCGTTGCTGATTGCTCCTGTGCTGTGCGGGTTCCTGTTCCGGCAGCAGCATAAGGAATTGAAGAATCCGATGTTCGAGTGGGTGCTGAAGCATTACCGGAGCGGATTGGGCTGGTGCATCGACCACACAAAAGTAGTGCTGGTTGGAGCGGGAGCCTTGCTGGCCGCGATGCTTTTTTTGGGGATGGGCGGATTGATCGGGTCGGAATTTCTGCCGCACCTGGATGAAGGAGCGATCTGGGTGCGGGGGACGCTGGCGCCCAGCACGGGGCCGGCGGCGGGCATTGATCTGGCGAATAAGGCGCGGATGATCATGGCGGATTTTCCGGAAGTCACGCAGGTGGTGAGCCAGGTGGGACGGCCGGACGATGGCAGCGACGCCAGCGGTTTTTATAACACGGAGTTCTTTGTCGATCTGCTGCCACGGGAGAGATGGCGGAAGCAATATCGCACTAAAGATGAATTGATTGCGGCGATGGACGATGCGCTGGGCAAGTTGCCGGGAGTGATCTGGAATTTTTCGCAACCGATTTCCGACAACGTGGAAGAGGCGGTGAGTGGCGTGAAGGGCGAGTTGGCGGTGAAGCTGTTTGGCCGCGACTTGAAGATGCTGGAGCAGAAAGCGGAAGAGATGCAGAACGTGATGAGCCAGATTCCGGGCATCGCGGATTTGGGGACGTTTGAGGTGCGCGGGCAGCCGAATGTGGACCTGGTGGTGGATCGCGTGGCGGCGGATCGGTTTGGCATTAACGTCAGCGACATTCAGGATGCGGTGGAAGGCGCGGTAGGCGGCAAGGCGGTGAGCCAGATTCTGATTGGCGAGGAGCGCTTCGATTTGACGGTACGCTATTTGCCGGAGTTTCGCGGGACAGTGGAAGACATCGGCAAGATTCGGATTCTTGCGCTTTCAGGAGAGCGCGTGGCGCTGAGCCAGGTGACTCACATCTCACTGGATGATGGCGCGTCGACGATTTATCGCGAAGGCAACTCGAGATACATCGCCATCAAGTACAGCGTGCGCGGGCGCGATTTGGGCAGCACAGTGCGGGAGGCGATTGAAGAAGTTGGGCAGAAGGTGAAATTCCCCGAGGGCTATCACCTGGATTGGACGGGCGAGTATGAGAGCCAGCAGCGGGCGAATCGAAGGCTGGCGTTTATTGTGCCGATCACGCTGCTGCTGATGGCCTTCATTCTTTATTCGGCGTTCAGTTCGTGGAAGTGGGTGGGATTGATTCTCGCCGTGGTGTCGTTCTCGCCGCTGGGTGGATTTCTCAGCCTGTTGCTGACCGGGACGCACTTCAGCGTGTCGTCGGGGTTGGGATTTCTGGCGCTGATCGGCGTGTCGGTGCAGACCGGCGTGATCATGGTCGAGTACATCAACCAGCTCCGAGTGCGCGGCTGGAGTTTGCACGAAGCGGCGAAAGAGGGAGCGTCGCTACGGCTGCGTCCCATCATGATGACCATGCTGGTGGCTACGCTGGGGCTGCTGCCGGCGGCCATGTCTCACGATATCGGTTCGGATTCGCAGCGGCCGTTTGCCATCGTGATTGTGGGCGGACTCACGTTCGAATTGCTGATCAGCGTATTTCTTTTGCCCACGTTGTACTGCTTCGTGGCGCGTCCGGGAGACCGGCTGCCTCCGGCCGAGGCGCGGTTCCTATCGGAGGGCGAACATGTTGATTAAGATGTGGCATCGCGAATCGCTGGAGATCCGAAAATTGTTGCACCGCGAGAGGCGCAACACGGAGCAGCGGATGTCTTTTTCATTGCGACTGCGCGACGCTCCGCTGGGTGCGATTGCTTTATTTGCGATTGCGTGCGGCGTGTTCCTGGTACCGGTCGTCGGATCGTTCGGCGGAAGGACGACGGCCACCAGAGCGCTGGTGATTCTTGTGTTGCTGTTTGCGCCCGCGATCCTGGGTGGCGTCTACTCGCTGTTTTTCGAAAAATCAAAAGTGTATGGCAGCCTTGACCTGGTAGTGGCTGCCGTCGTGTTGCTGGTGCAACCTTTCACCTGGCAGTGGTTCAACGCCTACCTGCCGTTTGCTTTTGTGTTCACAGTTTTCTGCGCGCTGGTGCGGAAGTTGGAACGCAGACAGAAGCGATAACCGTCACTTCCCTTTCGATTGCGCGGCAGCTTTCGATTGCGCGGCAGCCTGCATACGAGCGAATAAATCCGGAGCCTTTAATCTTTGACAGAATTGCTCGAAGGCGGGACGCGGGCCTGGCCAGCGGAGATCTTCAACCGTATCGAAAACCGGAACATCCAGGCGCAACGTGGCGAGGGTGCGGAATAAGAGCGCGTCGTCCCACGAGCTGAATAGAACGTCGGCGAGCGAACGAGCGCGGCGGATGGAAGGATGCCAGTTGTGCCAATATTTGGGAATGTCTTCCAGGTGTGGGTAGTGAGACAGAGTCGCGGCGGCAGCTTTCGATCCCCATCCGGA
>DATNNE010000137.1:0-181701 GCA_035601995.1 Terriglobales bacterium | reverse complement strand
GCCCCACGGAGTGGGATCCACCGATATTGATCAGAGCTGCCGGTTCTATTCGGGCTGTGATGCCGGAAGTCGGCGGGACCGTCGACGAACCCCCGTATTGATTGTCTTGATAAATAACATTGGACGTGCCAGTCACAACCGAGTCGGGAGTGCCGTATATCTGGTTATGAATAAAACGAATCCCCCAAGCCGCTGGCGTGACCACTCTAAGCAGAAAGCCTGCTCCGTTGTTGTTGCCGACATTGCTGAAAAAGCTACTATCGGCGATTGTGATTCCCCTCGTCCCTATATTGGTATTGTTGGTGATTAGATAACCACTCGAAAGCGCCTCGTGATGAGAGGTGTAAAAGCCGACGGATTGAGCCCCATCAAGCTGCACCGCAACGGTCGCCCTTTGGGATACCAGGCCTCTAAACGTAATGACGAAAGGAAACGAAAAGTTTCCACCCGCCAGGCCACCGATGTAAATGTTGGTCCCATTTCCTACCGCCTGACCATCAACCTCACAATCCGTAAAATGCAGTTCGAAGTTAGCTCCCTCGATCTTGATTCCATTGTCCCCGCCCACCGTGCGATAGACAACGAGGTTATTGATCAGCAACCACTGGTTCCCGGCACCGAAGTTGCTGTTGGGTCCTCTGAGATGTAAGCCACTTCCCCCGAAGTTGGCAATGTAAATGTCCTCAAAAGTCGAATACCATAGGCCCGCATTTAGCAACGAACTAGCATCTATAAAGAACGCATCCTCTCCCCTGTTATTGACGGACCCCAAAACACGAAAGCCAGAAAGCAGTACGTTCGTGGCGGGAACGCCATTAGTTTGCGGTATGACAAAGACTGGATTCTCGCCGTTGACCGATTGCAGATTCGTTCCATTGTCCGACCCGCCCATACCTATGATTTTCAGACCCTTGCGCAAAGTAATCTGGGTTACGCTGTAAGTGAACGGACCGAGGTAGATCGTGATCGCTTTGGTTCCGGGATCAATTAACCCGAGAGTAAGGTTCGTTGCTGGTGACATGGCATAAATGACACATCCGGATGTCGGACATGCATTAATCGCGTCTGGCACTCCCTTAGCGAACTGGTCAGCAAACAAAATATTTCCCAGGTTCTGTAGACCTACAACTCCGTTTGAATCCGTTATCTGCGAGTTAACGATTGACGTACCAGTGGAAAACATCGGGATCGCATTTGGCGTTCCTCCAGGTGTGGTGACCGGATGATCCGGCGGTCTGAGCGTGCCTGCTTCCGAGATGCTCGGTGCGAGCCCGGTTTGAGGCGCGGGACTCCCCAACATGATTTGGGACGTCGTTGTGTTTTGCTGAGAGTTAGAAACAGTCTTCACGAACGCCGACGCGGGTAAGCCACCCAACGTTTCCGAGTCCGCCGCTTTCAGAGCATACGGCACGCTTACCAATAACACCCTAGGCTGTTCAGCTTCTTGAGGCAAGTTCGCCTGAACCCCCACCCATCGCGGTTCTCCTGACAAAAACAAATATGTCGGGACGCCTTCGCTCTTGGTAACTCCGAGCGCCACTTCGTAGCGTCCCTGTTGATCCAATGAGACGTTCTGAACTTCCTGCCATAAAGGCGCTCCGCCGCTGGGTTGAGCGTAAATAGCAAATGTAATCCCCACGGTGCCGGTGCGCGGTTGTCCCTCCACATCCTGCAATGCGCCGCTAAACCTCACCAGCCGCGGCACGTTTCCACACATGCTGTCACCGTCCGTGCATTGCGCATACCCGAGGCCGATGAACAACGGGAAGAAAGCCATTGTCAGAAGAACTTTGGGAATCATTCTCACATCTCCTCCTCTTCCTCAAAAGAAATATTAAAAACGTAGCCGTGAGACGGCGCTAACTTACTGCACGACCAAAGTCAGGTTCGTCTTGTGAGTCAACATGGTTGAGCCCGAGGCGAAACTGCCGGTCACCGTTAATTTATAAGATCCCGCCTGTCCTCCATCGCGCGCCGACATCGTGATGCCAATTGAAAGCAGGCACAGAAAAGCTAGTCCACAGAGCAGCCGGGGACGACATTCACGACGCCAGCTCGCCAAGCTCGCTACATCGCCAGCACCAGCGTTCCAGACAAGGCGGACCACGACTTGAACATATTCTCGACCGGTCCGTTTATTGCACTGTCAGGTTCAGCGTTATTGGCTGGCTGGTGCTTCCAACCTTGGCCGTGACCGTCAGAGTGTACGTGCCTGCCAGCGTGCCGTTAGAACTCCCCCCTCCGCCGGCGTTACTGCTTCCTCCGCACGAACAGAGGAACAGGAATAATAGCAGTGGTAGGCAGTGCAGGCATCGGCGGGCCAGCCACTTTGCTGTCTCTACCGGCAGCAAAACCACTCCTCCCATCAAGGCCAAAGCCCATAGCCAAGGCGAGGGGAAATCGCCGAGCCGGAAGGCTCCTGTCGTAGCCGACGTGGTCGTTACGCTCACGTCGAAAGCGGTGGCTGTTGTGGCACTTACGGCCTGCGTCGCAGGCGCAACACAAGTCGCAAACATTGGCGCGCCCGTGCAGCTCAGCGAGGCCGTGCCGCCGAGTCCGTGACCGCCGATAGAAAGCGAATACTTGGCAGTCGACCCTGCCGCGACCGTCGCCGAACTGGAACCGCCCGGCGCGATGTTGAGCCCCAATCCCGGACTCATCCCCGTTCCAGTTAGCGAAACCGTCTGCGGACTGTTGGGGGCGTTGTCGGTCATTGTGAGAGTGCCGGTTCGCGCACCCGTAGTTGTGGGCGTGAATGTTACATAGACTTGGCATGTCCCAAACGCCGCCACTCCAGTGCCACAGCTGTTGGTCTCTGAGAAATCGCCACTGGCTTGAAGATGAAGGCTCCCGACAGCGACGACTCCTGCAGTCAGGGTGACGGTTTGCGGTGAGCTAGTCGTCCCTACGAGCTGGCCGGGAAACGAAAGGCTGGTCGGGGATACTGTGAGATTGTTAGTACTCCCTTGCCCTGTTAGAACAACGACGTGCGGGCTGCCTGCGGAGCTGTCCGTTATGGTGAGGGTCCCATTCCGCGTTCCCATCGCCGTGGGAGTGAATGTGACCGCAATCGCACAACTTCCCCCGGATGCTGGCACCGTCCCACAATTATTCGACTGGATCGCGAAGTCGCCGGAGATTTCTACATTCGAAACCATAAGATTGTCGGTCCCAAGATCGTAAATGGTCGTTCCTTGCGGTGAGCTGGTTGCGCCAACAGCCACTGGAGGAAACTGCAACTCCGCCGGAACCAGACCGGCAGCTGCACCTGAGGTTGGCGAAATCTTCATGATGAATCCGTCGGTGTAGGTGCAGTACATCCGGTCCGAGCAACTGGTGTTATCGTTGACGAAGTACGACTGCAGAGCATTGAACACAGGAAGATACGAATAACCTTGAACCGTACTACCTGCCTCAGCTGCGTAGCCCGCTGTGGAGCCGCCAGCCAAATACACATTGCTGTCGGAATCAACCCCAATTGCGCCAATCGAGTCCCCGGTGCTGAAGACATCGTTGGAATACGCGACCGGGCCAGCCACAAAACTTGAGAACACCAAGGCATGGGCGGTGGAACCGACTTCGCTGACAAAGGGACGCTCCACCGCGGGTGGGTTGTCGTCAATTGGGTTTTGAAGCGGGAGGCTTGATGTACTACTTCCCGCAAGATAAGCGTTTCCGGATGCATCGAGAGCCAATACGGGACCGGACGGGTAATCCTGGGAGTAAGCCGCACCAATCCCCAGACACGTCGAAAATACCAGCGTACCCGCCGCGCTGAATTCCGACAAAAAGTTTGCGGACGGCGACGTAGTCCCGTTGATCGCACTGCACGACTGGATCGGATTGACCTCAGGAAAACTCGCCGAGTACGTCGTCCCAGCCAGATAGGCGTTCTCTGACCTGTCCACGGCAACCGCTGTGACCTGATCGCGATTGTCACCGCTGCTGAGATAGGTGGCATAGAGAATCGACGAAGCGTTCGAGTTCAGTTCGGCCAGAAACGGACAGAAGCTACCTGGGCAGGTCGTTTGATAGGAACCGCTGGTCGTGGGAAAGCCCGGACTAGCGTCGCCGACTACGTAGGCGTTATCTGTGGTGTCCAAAGCGATGGCGTTCGCGCTTGCCGTGCTGTTTTGGCCCAGGTATGTGGAGTAGACTAAGGCGCTCAGGGTTGGGTTCAACTCCGTGAGGAACGCGTTTGCTCCACCGTTGCCCAACGCACCCTGCAGAGGATTTTGTACGGGAAAGTCGTTAGACGTTGTCCCCCCAGTGACGTAAACATCTCCTGCCGAATCGATCGCGAGACCACCAAAACCGTCCCTCCCGCTTCCACCCAGATAAGTTGCGGCAAGAACCACCGTTGCTGCGCTGTTTAGTTTGAGGATGGCTAGATTCTCTGACCCCTTCTGGGCGTTCTGGAAGGGATTTGAACCGGATGGAATGGGCAGCCCTGATGCTGCTACACCTGCAACGTAAACGTTACCGGAGGTATCGACGGCCAATCCCGTTAAGTAGTAAAAACCCGTCATGTAAGTCGAAAAAATCAACGACGTTCCCGTGGGATCGAGCTTGGACACAAACACTGCCGGGCCCGTGGGCGGCGGAGTTGGCTGTACGACACCCGGAGTCACGGGGAAGCCTGTTGAATCGGTGGGTCCGGTCACATACAGGTTGCCGGACGCGTCTACGGCCAGAGCCGAGACCTGTTGATTGACACCATATTGGCCCGCGGGACCGCCCAAAAAAGTCGAATAAAGCAGCACCGGATCGATGATCAATTCGCGGCGCGTGTCATAGCGACCCAAGTGGAAACTAGCATGCCCATCCCGAAGAGCGTACTCTGCCGTTACTTCTACTTCCTTGCCCCCGATAACCTGATAGGCCCGCGGTTTCTGCAAGCGTATCTCGCCCGATTCTGCCTGCAACGCCAAGTCTCCACTGCTCTGCAAATCGATTCGGTGGATTCCGGAAAAGGTCAAACCAATTTGCTGAGCGTCGGCCCCTGGATAAACAACGAAGTCGTTTTCCAAACGGCTCTGATTACCGTGAAACACAAGATCAATCCCCGGGTACACGTTGGCATAGCGGACCCTGGCATACTGCTCCACCTCGGTAATCCATTCTGCCGGATTTGGATCCAACAGGTAGTTGCTATGTCCCGCCAACTTGCCTTCGCCTGCGGCCCTAGCATTTCCATTGACCCCGGCGAGAGTGATGTCAACGACGTCCTCGGTCGTTTTCTTCTCACCCGAAGCGTTACTCATCCCCTGAGTCAAGCCGAGGGTCACGTGATCGGCGTGAAGCTGTGCGCTGTAGCCTTGGCCACGTGCAACAAAATCCACATCTGCGGCGGCTTGGCCGCGATTGATCTCAAAGGCCAGCGGCAATCCGATGAACTGGCGTGAAATTTGCGGGGCACTGGGCATCGCACCACCTCGGGAGGAGCTCTGAGCCAACGAAAACAGCGTCACGATTGGAATGAGAACGATCAGAAAACCAATGCGAGTCCTGAACATACATTCCTCCGGCGGCGATCTTTCTCACATTCTTGTTGTCGTTGTCGGCAACGTTGCAATCTCAACCCGAGCTAGCGAGGCGAGAACTCGCGGCAAGCATGCAGCCGCGTAAAACCCAGCGCTCATTAGAAAGTTGCGCTTTCGTGGCAATCCGCGTGAAGCGCAAACACCTGCACGTCAATCCCAATCTGTATTAACCTCACTGCACGACCAAAGTCAGGTTCGTCTTGTTCGTCAATTTTGCGGCGCTTGATGTGCCGGTCACTGTCGCTGTGTACGTCCCGGCGGGAGTACCGGGCATCGTCGTTGGGGAACTCGAACTGCCGCCGCATGCTGGCATGCCCAACAACACCACGGCAATCATCGGGATTCCCAGAACTGGCACTCGTCGCCGGTAGCCAGCGAACAGCAGGCCAGAGGCGAGCAGAACTGTCGCCCAAGTGATTGCCATCGTCCCGGGCGGCAGCTTGGCTTGAGAAACTGTTCCTGCTGTTGCAGCTGCTGCGGTCGTGTATATCTTTGCCGTCACTGCCACAGCCGTTCCCTCAGTAACGTTGACCGACGCCGGCACGGTACAAACTGGGGCGGGCGTGACTGCGGGCGTGATTGCGCAATTAAGATTCACCATCCCGCTGAATGATCCTGCAGGAGTAATCGCGAGATTGAAGGACGCTGTCTGCCCTGCCGTAATCGTCGCGGAGTTTGAAGATCCCGATGCTGGGCCTATTGAAAAGTCCGGCACTATCGTGCCCGTCCCGGAAAGCGCGATTACTTGCGGACTGCCCGTCGCGTTATCTGTGATCGTAACCGCCCCAAGCAGACTGCCCGCGGCCTTGGGCGTAAAAGTCACCGAGATTTGGCAATTGCCCCCCGGCGCCAGCGATGTGTTGCAGGTGTTGGTCTCGCCAAAATCACCCGAAGCTGCGATGCTCGTGATGTTGAGCGGACCGCTCCCTGTATTCGTCAAAGTCACAGCCTGAGCAGCGCTTGTGCTTCCTACTGTTTGGGAAGCGAAGGTCAGCTGATTCGGGTTCAGATTCGCAACCGGCCCCAGTCCCGTTCCGCTCAGGCTAACCGACTGCGGACTACCCGGCGCCGAGTCAGTAATGCTGAGGCTGGCCGTTCGCGAACCACCCGCTGTAGGCGTGAACGTCACATTGACACTGCAGCTGGCACCGACCGCTAAAGCACTTCCGCAAGCGTTCTTCTGTCTGAAATCGGGAGCATCGGCTCCCGTAATACTGACACTCGATAGGCTCAGAGGCGCGTTCCCAGTGTTCACCAACATGATCGTAGCGGGAGTGCTGCTGGTGCCTTGATCCTGCGGAGAGAAATTGACTCGACTTGGATACGGCGTCAGGAAAGGCCCATTGACGCCAGTACCACTGAGCGGGATGGCTACCGGGCTGACCTTTGTGTTATCCGTGATCGTGATTGCGCCCGTCAGCAGGCCAGTCGTAGCGGGAGCGAAAATCACATTCACAGAGCAACGCGCTCCAATGGCGAGACTGCCTACGCAGTTGTTGGTCTGGCTGAAGTTTCCGCTCGCGACGATACTGGCGATGTTGAAAACGACATTGCTCGAGTTGCTGATGGTGATGGTCTGTGGCGCACTGGTCGTATCCACGCCTTGAGAACCGAAATTGAGCGAAGCTGGCGAAATTGCCTTAAAAGCCGCGCTCAGCATTACTGTGAGTGATGACCCGGCTGAACTCTGTTTGCCACCTGCGAGGTCAGGCGCGCCGTCGAGGTTGAAATCGGCAACGGCGATATCACTGCCGTCCGAGAGGAAATTAAACGTGGGCGCCTGAAAAGATCCGTCGCCATTGCCCAGCAGGATCGACGCCACATAACCACCCACTATCAGATCGAGGTTGCCGTCGCCGTTGAGGTCCCCAACGCTGGGAAGTCCATACTCCTGACCGTCCGGATAGCCTACCGCTTCCTGAAACGTTCCGTCGCCATTTCCTAGAAGAATGAAAATTGCTCCCTCAGTTTGTTCCTCACCCGACGTTACCGCCAAATCAAGCTTACCGTCCCTGTTGAAATCGCCGGCAACCATGGCATACCCAAGAAGCGTGTACGCTTGGGTTCCTTGGTTAAACGTGCCATTGCCGTTACCCAACAGAAGGAAGATGCCGTTAGAGTCGAGAATAGCTAGATCGAGAATCCCGTCACCGTTAAAGTCCCCTGTAACGATATATGCGGGGCCGGTTCCCGCGGGGTAGTCAACGTGCGGCTGAAAGGTCCCGCCTCCATCGTTGAGCAGGATGGAAACTGTGTTCGCGCCAAGATTCGTGACCGCGAGGTCCGGTTTGCCGTCGCCATTGAAATCGCCCATCGCCACGTTCGGGGATACGTGAGTGGACTGCAAGCCTACCGCATACTCCGCCGGCGGCTGAAACGTACCGTCCCCATTGCTAATGAAGACTACCGCATCGCCTGGGAGGCAATTACCGTTCGTGCAATTAGAATAGATAACGGTCAAGTCCGCCTTTCCATCGCCATTGAGATCTCCGGCCGCGAATCCGAGAGCAGGTTGGGTCAAGGACGTTTCGATTTCAGGCTGAAAAGCTCCGTCGCCATTTCCCAAGTACACACCGAAAGGTCCAGTTCCTAGCGCCGCCGCTGCAATATCAGATTTGCCGTCTCCATTGAAATCGGCCGATATAACTTGGGAAGGATTCCCTTGAAACACATAATCCGTTCCCCCTACGAAGGTGCCGTCGCCAAAACCTAGCAAAATGGAAACTGTTCCGTCCGCAAAGCAGTCAAGGAGAGGGCAGCCGGGATCGGCAACTGCTAGATCGAATCTCCCGTCGCCGTTGAAATCAGCAATAAGGACATAGGAGGGGTATATTGCCGTCCCATACAGCGTGGGAGACTGAAACGTTCCGTCTCCATTCCCCAAGAGAATCGCGACCGATGAGCTCGACAAATTTCCGGCGCCACCACCTTGCGCAACCACTAGATCAGGCTTGCCGTCTCCATTCAGGTCGGCCGCGGCTGCGGCTGCGCCACTCTGATAGGTAGCGTAAAGCGTGAATGTTCCGTCGCCGTTACCGAGGAGTACATCTCCACCCGCAAACAGATCCAATTTGCCATCACCATTGAAATCTGCCGCGGCTAATGGCGCACTTCCCGGTGAATTCAACGGGGGCTGAAAAGTGCCATTGCCATTTCCTAATAGAACTGAGACCTCACTTCCAGCTACCGCCAGATCAAGTTTGCCGTCACCATTAAAGTCGGCGACAACGAGGCAGTCGGCAGTCACGGTTTGCGGGGAAGAAGCTGCATATCCCACCGGAGCCTGAAATGTCCCATCTCCATTCCCGAGCAAAACGACCACGCCGTCCCCTTGGGTGCTGGTGATAGCCAGATCGAGCTTGCCATCTCCTCTGAAATCAGCTGCAGCAATCGAAGAAGGATGGTTGCCAGTAGCGTAATCGACATGTGGCTGAAAGGTACCGTCTCCGTTGCCCAGCAGGATGCTGACCGTGCTGCCAGTGCAGTTCGGCGGAAGTGGCGGAATTTGGAGGGTGCAGTTCCCATTGGTGACGGCAAGGTCCAAGTTGCCGTCTCCATTAAAGTCTCCGGCCACGATTGCGAGCGGCCCCACACCGGTGTTGTAACCGAACAGCTGAGCGAACGTGCCGTCAGGTTTTCCCAATAGAATCAAAACTCCATTTTGGGTTTCGTCCACAACCGCCAAGTCGCTTATGCCATCCCCGTTAAAATCGCCCATGGCAATCGCAATTGGACCTTCGCCGCCGGGAAAGTCAGCCCGGCCGAAGATGTAGGTTTGAGCCTGAGCAGCCAGGGCCAGGAGTATTAGCAGCAGGAAGCCTAGTCGCAAATACCGAAGCGACGCGAGAAACCCCGAAAATCTCATCGTGAAACTCCCTCCTGACGTGACTTCTGAGCCCGATGAGCAGATCAAGCAGGTCGACTTCGCGACCCTCCTGCACAATCCTCGACTCCCAGCTCAATGACAATTGGAGCCTACGCGTCTCGAGCTTACTGCACGACCAAAGTCAGGTTCGTCTCGTTCGTCAACTTCGCGGCACTTGATGTGCCGGTCACCGTGAGAGTGTAAGTCCCCGCCTGAGTCCCGCCGCCTCCACTGCTGCCACCACCGCCGCCGCACGCCGACATCGTAAGCCCCATCGCAAGAACGCACACGAACCCCAATGCGCAAAACCTTTGCTGCCTTCGCCGAAGTCCCACACCATTGAACCCCGCCAGCATCCACAGACCCAAAATCCAAGACGCCCCCAACCACAGGCCGAACATGCCATTGATGGGCGGGGCACTGTCACTTTGCGTCAGGCCCATCGCGCTGCCGTTGGTGACCACGGATACCGTAGCCATTGAGGGGTTGACCCCGTCGAGGGTTACCGAACTCGAAACCGCGCACGTCGACTGCGCCGGGGCTCCGCTGCAACTTAGATCCACGCTTTGATTGAAACCTCCACCAGGGGTCACAACCACAGTGTACGTTGCGGTTTGTCCCGGCGCGACCGTCGCGGTCGCGGAACCGCTGGGAGCCAGAGAGAAGTCTTGTCCCGTGCCGCTGAGCGCAGCCGCTTGCGGACTGCCCGGCGCATTATCAGAAACACTGAGCGCCGCATTGCGAGCACCTGATGCCGTCGGAGTAAATGTTACTTTGATTTGACAGGACGCACCGTATACAAGAGTCTTGTCGCATGTACTCGTGTCAGCAAAATCGCCCGCGTTCCCTCCCGCAATGCCAATGGAGTTGATCGTCAGAGGAGAGCCCCCGGCATTGGTAAGAGTCACAGATTGCGGCGAGGTTGTGCCTCCGACCGTCTGAGAGCCGAAATTGACGCTCGACGGACTGAACTGCACGACCGGTTGTGCGCCCGTTCCAGAAAGCGGAACGCTCTGCGGACTACCGGGCACATTGTCGGTGACCGACAGTGACGCATCGCGAGCACCCAGTGCGGTTGGCGTAAAGGTAATGTTGATCTGACAATTCGCGCCGACTGGCACGCTAGCCGGACACTTGTTAGTCTGAGAAAAATCCCCGGAGTTCGCCCCCAGGATAGCGATGCTCGATATGATGAGCGGGCCAGTGCCGCTATTGGTTAGTATGACGTTCTGCGGCGAACTGGTCGTCCCAACCATCTGCGAGGCGAATGTCAGAGTAGACGGGGAAAAGCTTGCTTGGGGCACATCCTGAAGCAGGTACGCCAAACCATTTTCGGTGGCCAAAACTAAATCCAGTTTCCCATCGTCATTAAAATCTCCCGCAACGCTTTCATACGAGCCAGTCGGTAACGCCAGTGAGCTTTGGAACGTACCGTCGCCGTTCCCAAGCAAGACGTACGTGTTCGCGCCGTTGGCAAAACCCGTGTCGTCGGACAAAACCAGGTCGAGTTTACCCTCGGCGTTGAAATCACCGATCACCCCGTCCCTCAGATCATTGCCAACCGGATAAGCAACCCCAGCTTGGAAGGTGCCATCGCCGTTGCCCAGCATGACGGTGAAAGTGTTGGTGGGGGCTCCCTGAACGGTGAGCAGATCCAGCTTGCTGTCCCCGTTCAGGTCGGCCGCGATGATCGTTCCGGTATCAGGACCGACCGAGTAATCGGTCGAGGGAGTCTGAAACGTGCCGTCTCCGTTGCCCTGAAGCCACGCGAGTTGAGTCCCGGAAGCTCCTGAAACTTCAATGAGATCAAGCTTTCCATCTCCGTTGAAGTCTCCGACTCCCCCCTCGAGATCTACAGCCCCAACATTGGATACCAAAGGAGTTTGAAATGTGCCGTCTCCGTTGCCGAGAAAAACATAAATGCCTCCGAAGTACGCTATGGCGACGTCAAGCTTCCCGTCGCCATTGAAGTCTCCAGCCACCAGGGGAGGAAGTCCGTATGTCTGAAAGGTATATATGGTCTTTGCAGAGGAAAATGTCCCGTCGCCGTTCCCCAACAGAATGGACAAGGTGCAGTCTTGCGTGTCGCAAATGGTTCCCGCGAAGTCGAGTATTCCATCTCCGTTGAAGTCACCAACGACGAACCAGTTCAACCCTGGGTAGGGGCCTTTTGGTGCCTGGAAGGTGCCGTCGCCATTGCCGAGAAACACCAGGAGGAAAGCTGAATCGTCCACGTAATTCACCACGGCAAAGTCGAGTTTTCCGTCTCGGTTGAAGTCTGCTGCGATCGGCGGCGCGATTAAGTCGGCCCCAGGGTACGAAGGAAAACTGGTGAACTGGAGATTTGTCGGCGCAGAAACCGCGAAGAACACGACATTCGAAGTGCCGCCGCCCGGACTGGGGCTCGAAACGGTGATCGAAGCAGTGCTGGCCGTGGCGATGTTCGAGGCCGGGACTGTCGCGGTCAATTGAGAGCTACTGATGAACGTGGTTGTCAGCGCCGTGCCGTTCCAATCGATCACCGAGTCGGAGACGAATCCTGTACCGTTCACCGTCAGCGTAAAACTCGCTCCGCCGGGTGCAGTGGCGGTCGGAACCAGCGGCTGATTGACCAAAGGAACCGGATTCGTTTGCGCCAAGACTGTCGTGATGGCGAAAAGTACGAAGGGGCAGACGAAGCGGGCGCAGTTCATAACGCCTCCGAATCCAGCAACAACAAAAACTTAGGGCCCAATGCGCTGAGAAACGTATCGTTTTACTGCACGACCAAAGTCAGGTTCATCTTCTGAGTCAACGTGCTTGAGCCTGAGCCGGAGGTGCCTGTAACCGTAAGCGTATACGTGCCCGCCTGCGTGCCTCCGTTCCCCCCGCCGCCATTGCCGTTGCCGCCGCCGCACGCGGACATCGTAAGGCCGATGGAAAGAAGGCAAACCAGCGTCACTCCCAAGGCCAATTGCGGCCTTCGCCGACGATGCCTGCCCCCGAGAGTCGCCATTACCAGCAGTCCGAGAAATCCAGACAACGCGATGCCAGCACCAACTTCACCGCTGATAGATGGATTGACAGTTTGCGTCAGGCCCATCGTACTGGCCGTGGTGGCGACGCTAACGCTAACTGGAACCGTTTTTCCGTTGAGGGCAACCGAACCGGGCGACACCGTGCACGTGGATTGAGCCGGCGCTCCGCTGCATGCAAGCGACACAGTCTGCGTGAATCCGGCCCCTGGCACCACATTAATCGTGTAATTGGCGGTTTGCCCCGGCGTAACGGTCACAGAGGTTTTGGACCCGGCGGTGAGCGAAAAGTCCGACGTGTAATCCTGCAGCAACAAGAACACACCATTGGAGGTACCGATGACAAGATCCGGTTTCCCGTCGTTGTTAAAGTCTCCTGTAGCGATTGCTACGTTTGCGGGGTCCGGAAAAACCAGTGGGGTTTGAAAGGTGCCGTCTCCATTGCCCAACAGGATGGTAGTGCTCGGTACGGAATTCGTGCTGGTGGGCAGCGCCACATCCAGTTTTCCGTCGGCATTGAAATCGCCGATTGTACCTCCGTTTAAAGAGCCGCTCACTTGATAAATCGCGCCCTGTCGGAAAGTTCCATCGCCATTGCCCAGCAGGATGGTCACGGTGTTAGTGGGACCGTTCCCAAACTGAAGAGTGATCAGATCCAGTTTGTCGTCCCCGTTTAAGTCTGCGGCGATTACCTCGTAGGTTGAAGTACCGACTGCATACCCAGTCGTGGGGGTCTGGAACGTGCCATCCCCATTGCCGAGAAAGACTTCGAGATCGTATTGCGGGTATACAAGCGCAACTAAATCGAGTTTCCCGTCTCCGTTGAAATCCCCGACGGTAGTAAAGAGAAAAATCGCATCATCGTTAAAGCTCTGGGGCGGAACGCTTCGAAATGTTCCGTCCCCGTTGCCGAGATAAACTTCGAGACCGTCCGAGGCGCCGATCGCCACGTCAAGTTTTCCGTCGCCGTTGAAGTCCCCAACCATAGATGGACCAGCATTTATGGCGGATTCTAGAAGTGGTGTTATATAGGTGGGTGCCGCAAATGTTCCATCCCCATTCCCCAATTGGATAGCGGCGGCATAAGGAGCTGCGGTGCCGGAATCTCCCACTTCCAGCAAGTCAAGCTTCCCATCCCCGTTGAAGTCAGCCGCAGCGAAAAAGCTGCCGCCTCCCCCGCTAAGCCCGGGCGCCTGAAATGTTCCGTCACCGCTACCCAGCGTGGTGAAAATGGGCCCGGTTTCCGTTGCGTCTTCGCGCCCGAGAACGCTCACAGCCAGATCAAGGTTTCCATCTCGATTGAAATCCGCCACGGCAAAATTAGCGCACTCAAAGCCGTCTGCCACCGGACATTCATTAGGAGGCGTAACCGGAACGCTGGTGAACTTCAAATCAGTCGGAGCGGACACCGCAAAATATAGAACGTTCGAGGTACCGCCGCCCGGACTCGGGCTCGACACTGTGACGGAAGCCGTGCTGGCAGTCGCGATGTCAGAGGCCGGCACGATCGCGGTCAGTTGCGACTGGCTAACGAAAGTGGTCGTAAGCGCCGTTCCGTTCCACTTGACTACCGAGCCGGAGACGAATCCGGTACCGTTCACCGTCAGCGTGAAACTCGCTCCGCCGGGCGCAGCGGCGGTCGGAACCAGCGGCTGATTGACCAAAGGAACCGAATTCGTTTGCGCTAACGCTGTCGTGACGGCAAAAAGTACAAGGGGGCAGACACCCCGGAACAACGAGCGAAACCACGAAGACTTCATGGCGCAACTCCTGAGATGATTTAGCTGCATGGCCCGGCCGCGCTCGACCCAGGTGCAAGGGAGCGTGGTGTGTTCACCAGTCTTCAACACACGATTCTAAGTTTAGTTGCTAGATCAGGTGAGCAACGCGCAGAAAGGAACGCTGGCTTTATCTGTAAAGGGGATCGGACGCGGCACTTTCCTGCCGCGGGCGCGGAGAGGTCGCCCGAAAGGTGGGGTTAATTGGAGTTGCGACGGCAGACGTAGTTGAACGTAATAGTGTCAACCGATGATAAATTCACCGTCAAAGCGCTCTTTGTTGAGCTTACCCAATACCTAACCGACTCCGGATTTGAGGTCGGCGTGACGACACACAAAGGTATCGAAGGATAGGAGCTGGTGAATTGACGCGTCGCGCTCGCGGCGGAAGAAATAGTAATTTGCCCGACGTCTGAGCCGTCAGGAGACGTGGACGCAAGTTTCCAACCACTGGGCAGATCGGTGCGCACAAAAGTCGCAGAAGCCGGAGCCTCCACTTTCATTTTGCTTGAGCCGCCCAACTCAAGATTTCCCCCTGTAGCGAAACTCACCGCGCCACTCATCGGAAAAAAGGTAACGGTCTCGCCAGGCCCCTGCATTCCCTGGATGGTAGTGATCCCGACGTCGGATGGGCTCAATGCGACACTATGAACTCCCCCGATGTTAATCGTTGCCGCAGGGGAAATCTGGGCGGTAACTCCCGAAGAGGGAGGGAGGTTAGCCTTCAATTGGGGAAAGTCGTTGTCTTCGGATATCACTTGAGCGTGATCGGCGGCCTGGATGAAGTGGTCAGGATCGCCATAAATCATGTTGTTGCGAACCACCACGCCGGTTGCGTGACTCGACAATACGTTCACGATGTAGCCCTCACCGGAGTTAACGCCTACATTGCCGTTGAAACTGCTGTTGGCGATAATCAGCCCATCGGTTGGCACTTTCGCATGGTTCGCTCCGTAGGTCACGAGGTACGCCCCGTCAAGTAGTTCGTGGTGGCTCATCTCGAACTCAATGTTTGCACCCCCGTCAATCTGCACAGCGGTCCCGGCTCTTTCAGATGTCAAACCTCTAAAGTTGATGATGTAGGGATAGCCCGGAGTTCCCGGGCCCGGACCGCCACCAATAAAGACGTTGATACCATCACCCTTTGCCTGTCCTTCGAACATACAATTCTCGAAGAAGAATTGATATTCTCCGCCTTCGATTTTCAGCGCGGGTGCGCCATGAGAAGTGCGCCAGGCAACATCGCTGATGAAGGTGAGAAACTGATTCGTGCCCGCGTGGCCGCTGCTTGGCCCCCTGAAGTGAAAAGCACTTCCGGCAAAGCCTTGCGCGTAGATATCGACAAAAGTTGAATGCCAGAGTCCGCCACTGTCGAGATTGCTCGAATCAATGAAAAAGCCATCTTCGCCGGCATTGCCTTTCGAACCGTAAAGGCGAAATCCCTGAAGCCAGACATTCGTCGCCGGTGTCCCGCTCTGCTGAGGGACCACAAATACTGGATTCTCACCATTCGTCGATTGCAGGACCGTTCCTGCATCGGAACCACCCATCCCAATGATTTTCATCCCCTTCCGCAAAGTGATTTGGTTCACATTGTAGGTATAAGGACCAAGGAAAAGAGTTACGACTTTGTTGCCCGGATCGATCGTTCCAAGGTTGCGATTCACAGTTTGCGCATTTGCATAGACCATGCAGCCGGAATTGGGGCAGGCCGCGATTGCGGATCTGACTTCTGGATAGTTATGCGCCAATATCATTGCGCCGTTCGCTTCGATAGATGTTTGTGCAAAAGAAACACTGGTCGTGAACAGAAGAATACCAACCAGGCAGGCGAAGAGTCCTTTTTCACCGTTTGTCCACAATCGGCAAGAATGGGATATGTTCACAGACCAGTCTCCTTAGAGCGGAGGGCCGAGCTAGCTGGGAAGGCCGCTGCGCAAACGTCAGCCTCACGGTCGTTACGCAGTGCGCGTCAACACCAGAATATCCTGATAGCTCAGGTACGACTTTCTGCCACACCAAGATCCGTAGTGTATAGGCGGTAGCAGCTCCCAGCCAGCTTGATTACAGTACGTCATAAAATCCAATTCGGGTATCCCGACGGCAGTTTCGGGAAATAGCGGATCGAGGACCCGGCAGCCTTGTAACTCGTGAATCAGTGGAAGAGAGCTTTGCCCGCAATGAATCAAGTCCAAGGATTCGCTATTCAGCAGAAAAATAGTCAACAAACAACGTCCTGTAGGTTTCAATACTCGGCGTATCTCACTCAAATAATGCTGGATTGAGTCCGGCAGAAGATGCGAAAAAATGGACTTTAGAAAGACGAAGTCAAAACTGGCGTCCTCGTACGGAAAGCGAAACTTAGTGGCCGAAAGCTTCCCCTTGGGGTTGTAATGCTTGTTGAACAGATCTACGTGCGCAAACGAAAAAGTGGGGAAACGGGAGGTAATATTCCGGGTTGCCCACGTAACCCCTAGGCGTACGATATCAAAGCCACAGTATTGGCCCTGGGGACTTAGAAACTTCGTGAGTCGGGAAGCCATTACTCCTAATCCGCAACCTACATCGAGTATTCGATGGTCTGGCTTCAGCCCACCAAGATCAACGAAATAGCGCATGAACTCGTCGTTCACAGCCTGATAATTTTCCTCCCCGCCGACAAACCAAAGACCATGAGGAGGAACCAGCGGATCACGCTGATGGGTGACTTTCTCATAGGTGTCGCGTGGCAGATTCCAGACGCGACGCACCAAAAGACGCGATCGGAAACCCGGGAGTAGGCGCTTCGCAAACACACTAACTTTCATACAGGAATGGCTCCACCACTTCGTATGTGAGGCTTAAGGACCGATCGGAACAAGATCGCTGGTTGGGTTTGCGGTCTCCGCTGCGCGGGCTTCGCGAAAGAGCGCTCTCAGCTTCCTGACCGACAGGCCTTCAAAATTCTCAATGACATGGACCGCGCCAGCGGACCGCAGGTTTTCCGCAGGCTCCCCGCTGGCAACCCCCAAACATATAAGACCCGCTCCTCTAGCAGCCTCGATCCCCGATACCGCGTCTTCAATGGCCAATGCATTTTCCGGCGGAACACCTAAGCGTCGACATGCAAGGACATAAATGGCGGGATCAGGCTTGCCCTGCGCTATGTCGTTGCCCGAGATAGTCGCGCTGAAATACTCGCTCAGATGCAGACGCTCCAGCGTCGATCGGGTTCGCGCTCGACTCGCTGAGGTGGCAACAGCCGTCAAGACCCCACTCCTCTTTAAAAGCCTAACGAACGCACTGACACCCTGAATTGGTTGTACCTCCAATGCCGACTGTTGAAAGAACTCGTCTTTTCGCCTCCCGTGTTCCAAAAGCTCGGTTTCTGAGAGGTCGCCTAGAAAGTGCCGCAGGATATCGCAGCGTTTACGACCGTCGAGAATGAAATCCAGATCATGATCGGAAACCTCACGTCCCAAGTTCTGCAAGAATTGGCGCCACGCCCTGCGATGAGCGGGATGGCTGTCCACAATAACACCGTCCATGTCAAAGATGACAGCGCTCAATCGGTCGCCAGAGCGGAGCGAAGTGGCTATGGTCATTCCGTCTTCTCTCCACACACCGCCTCGAGGCCGGGCCATGTCGTTTGCGCCTGCTGATAGTTCTCGATAGTACCGATATCACATAGGTAATCGTGAATGGGATATCCCAGCATTTTGCCCACCAGTCGAGGAAGGAGATCGAAAGCAATATCTGCCGGGTGATGCTTCGGACCGATTTCCAGGATCATGCTGCTCGCCAGCATGAGCCCCGAGAACGCCCAACTGCTGCGCGGATTCTTTGGCTTCTCCTCGAAGTCCTGTATTACGCCGTCTGCGTCGCAGACCGCTATCCCGCAACCTTTAGGATTCGGGGCTTGATAAAGACCAAGCGTCGCCAGCGGCCGACGGCTTTGGTGAAAGTCGGCCATGCTGCGTAGGTCCGAGGTAGTGAGAACGTCGGCATACAAAATCCAGAACGCGGCCTCGCCCTTGACCCAATCACGATTGGCGTACACAGTACCTGCCGACCCCAACAGAACTTCTTCATCAACAACGCGAACCTTTACCGGCATCAACTCGTCGCGCAGCGCGTGACGGACCGTATCAGCGTTTGAATGAAGGTTGATCAGAACTTCATCGATACCAGATCGAGCGCAGACCTGGAGCCAGATCTTAAGCAGCGGAACACCGCGGATAGGAACGAGGCACTTTGGGATGGAATCCGTGATCGGGCGCAAGCGCGTTCCATGTCCGGCCGCCAGGAGGAAAGCTTTCATCCCCAAACTCCCTCTTCGCGCTCGGGGCTCAATCGACGGACGACGAGGAGACTGGCATGAAAGTCCACTGTAGCCCAGCTCGCTCATCCCCATCAATAAAGGGGTCGTTGACAATGACCTGAGCACCCTGGGAATCAAACGTGAAAGTCATTTCCTGAACGCCCTCCTGCTTCAAAACGGAGCGCACGGCTACCTGACTTTCGGGTTCACAATAGATAAGAAGGAACCCGCCACCACCTGCCCCGGTGATCTTCCCTCCGAGCGCACCATTCTTACGGGCTAAATCGTACAGGCGATCGATGCGCTCACTTGAAATTCGCTGTGAAATCCGCTTCTTCGACTGCCAAGCTTCATCCAGCAAAACACCAAACCTGGTGAGGTCTCCGCCGACAAGCGCGTCCCGCATCTTGGCTGCGTGCTCCTTCACCTCGTGCAAGGCCGCCACAGTGGAGCCCAACTGGGAACGCGTCGACTTTTCCTGCTCCTCCAAAATCGTCCAAGAATGATGGGAAGAACCCGTGAAGAATAACATGAGATTTGATTGCAAGTCGCGGAGAAGGGCGGAGTCCAAGTTCAAAGCCTCGACGTTGGCGGTCCCGTCGGGCTTAAACGAAATGTAATTCAAGCCGCCGAAGGCCGCAGCGTATTCATCTTGTTTGCCCACGTGCCGGCCCAGGGTATGCCGAGCGATATCAAAAGCGCGCTCCGCCAGATTGTACTTGGCGAGCGGAGATCCGAGGTAGGTGGTGAGAGCTTGGAGAATATTAATGCAGACGCTTGCTGATGATCCTAGACCTGTGCCAGGCGGAATCTCTGAAGCGAGAAAAAGATCAACCGAAAGATCACTCTGTACATCCTTAAGGACAGCCAAGGGAATTTCCAGTCCACTGGCCTTTACGTCCATTGTCGCGATCTCGTGCCAAGTCTCAAAGATGCGAAGGTCCGAAGAAATGACCTGAACTCGCCCATCCATCCGCTTTCCTAGGATCGTATAAAAGTATTTATTAATGGCAGTGCTGAGGACCGCTCCTCCGAAGCGCTCGTAATAGGCAGGCAGGTCAGTCCCTCCGCCGCCGAAACTAATTCGCACTGGACTGCGCGCGATGAGCATGATGCAGGTTCTCCAAAGTGATCTTATCACCAGAAGCTGGCATCTCTGCCTCCGGCGACAACGCTAATTCGGGTTCGACCAAATCGCGATAGCGAATCAGCCGTACCACCAACGTCCACAGTGTTTGAATAACTAAGGAAAGATCCGCTGTTGGCGACGGATGCAGCAGGTACCGCAAGTCGAACCGGGTTTTTTCTTCCGACGAGTGTTGTTCGCGAAGGCCGTGTACCTGAGCCAGACCAGTCATGCCAGGCCGCACGGAAAGCCGCTGATTTTGCCATTCTGAGTAACGGCGTACTCTGGCGGGCGACTCCGGGCGAGGACCAACCAAACTCATGTCGCCACGGAGGACATTCCAGAGCTGGGGCACCTCAGTAAGGCTTAGTTGCCACATGATCCGATCGAAGTGAGATCGTCCCTTCGGATCCCGATCGACGTTCAAACGAAGCATGAAGAACTCCCGCCCTTGCCAGCCGCAGCGTTTTTCCCAGCGAAAGGAAGCTCCCCTCTTCCATCGAAGCACAATGGCAAAGGGAGCCAACAGCGGGATCGCCGCAACCGCAAGAAAGGACGCTCCGATTATGTCTACTATCCGCTTCCAACGGAAAAAAGATGTCGTGGCCGAAACATCCCGAAGTTGGAGAAGGGGGAGACCATCAAGGTCCAGCAGGTTGGGTTTCGAAAGATACAGTTCATACGGCTGAGGGACAAGGCTTACTGCAATCCCTTGATCGCGGCAACGAGCTGCCAGATTTAGCACCTCGGGCACGGCGGGCCCGGACAAAGCCAAGATCAGTTCATCGATCTGGTGCCGTCGCAGCAGATCGACCACACTCAGAGTGGAAACGCTTCGAACTGATGACGATTCTCGCGGATGATTCCCCAGTTCGAACGCCTCATTTCCGGGACACAGGAAACCGACAACTTTGCACAACATCTCGGGATGACGATTCAGCCTAAGAGCAAGTTCCCTGGCTACACGTCCAGAGCCGACGATCACGACCTGACTGATGTTCCCCCGTAGATAGCGGCGCCTGAGCCAGCGCCACGCAACCCAGCGAAGCGCAAGCAACCCTAGGAACAACGTAATGCCGAAATAGGTGAGCGCCAGACGGGACACGTAATGCCTTGTGAGGTAAGCCCCTGCCAGCAAAATAGCCATCACAAAAAGAACGCCAAAGCATAGGTGTGCCACCACTGCCGGGAAGCGCCAGCCACCGCGGAAGCCATCGAGTTGCATTGCGCGCGAAAGGACCGTCCAGATAATCCAAGTCGCAACGAGGAAGGGCAGCGAGTTTCGCACGGACAAACCTGTCGCTTGGTCCCAATGAAGCCCATACCGCAGAGCCTCAGCCCACGCTAGCGCGGCTACGACCCACACCAAGTCCGCTAGAAGGATCCAATTGTGGATTCGTCTCACTTTCATCTGGGCTTTCCGGAAGGCGACATTTCACCTCGAACGCTGGCCTTCAAGCGTATGCTCTCTCGACGGAGCAGATTCTACGACGGATAGTTGTAAATACGGCATGCGCAACGCAGAGATGCAAGTCCTCGATGATCTGCATATTTTCGGAAGGCACGATCACGCAAGCATCGCAGAAGCTTTTCAACTGGCCCCCGCGAAAACCAGTAAGTCCCACGGTTATCGCCCCCGCCTTCTTTGCAGTACGGAGACCGCGCAGAACATTCGTGGAATTCCCGCTGCCACTGATAGCGAAGGCCACATCGCCCGGTTTCACCAAGTTCGAAAGCTGCTCGCTGAAAATATCTGAATAGTCCGCGTCATTAGCCCATGCGGTCATCAGGGGCACATTATCCGTAAGAGCCAAGACACGGAATCGCCGTGCCGTGCCATTTGCCGTCCCCTTTCCAAGGTCGCAGGCAAAGTGCGAAGCCAAGGCGGCACTCCCTCCGTTGCCAAAAAGGTAGACCATCTGACCGTCGTAGTATGCCTTGAGCAATACATCGGCGACGAGATCAATGGATTCGAAGGGCAGAGTCTGGATTGTCTGCGTGAGACATTCGAAATACGAACTCACATCCGAAGCATCAAACATACACGTGCTGTCCTCCGTCGAAACTCGCGCAGGCGGATCAATTAGCCTGGGCGGTCAGAACCACACCGGCGCGACGCATATCCGCATAAGCGTCGGGAATCCCGTCGGGTATGCCCCCGATACTGTTAACCCAATCCAGAAAATCATCCAGAATGGCCGCGAGCCCATGTCGCGGCTGCCATCCCAACTTCTTTAGCTTATCTACGTTGGAGACGCTGTGACGGTTATCGCCCAAACGGTACTCACCGGAGACTCTGACCCCGGCAGAGTATGGCATACGACGCAATACCTGATCGGCATACTCATGAATCGTGGTAGCCTTCCCGCAACCGACATTGAATGCCTGAAAATCGGCCTCATCTCGTTCCAACACCAGCATATTCGCCTCGACGACATCTTTGATGTGGGTGAAATCACGCGTTTGCTGCCCATCTTCATAAATGATCAAGGGCTCACCGCGCATTGCTCGGCTGCAGAATATGCGACAGGCACCTGAATAGTGGTTATAGAGCGACTGGCGGGCGCCTTGGGTGATGGAATACCGGAGCGCCACTGTCGGGATACCATGCAGCCATCCCAATCCCAGAGAGCATTTCTCTCCGGCAAGCTTGGAGACGGCATACTGGTTATAGGGATTGAGATACGATTCCTCCAGCATGCGGGGTAAGGCTTGCCGCCCGCAGACGGAACATGCAATCTCCCAATCCCTACGCGTCAACTGCTCCTGGGAACGTGGTTGCGGCAGAAAGAATCCATGTCGAGGGCATTCGTATTGTCCTTCTCCGTAGATGGCTTGCGAAGAAGCGACGATCACCTTCTTCGGCGAAAGACGGTGCTGCACAATTAGCTCGAAGATGAGGGCAGTTGCTACCGCATTCACCTCGAAAAAGCGGGAAAAGTCCGGCATGTAATCCTGATAAGCTCCCTGGTGGGAAATAATATCCGCGCCTTTCAGCGCGAATAGGAGTGTCTCCCGGTCAGTGAGGTCCCCTTGGATAAATTCGACGTTCTTTGGGATGTAATCAGGTTTCCCACGCGGATGAACTTTCGGGTCGAGGCTGTCGAGAATACGAACCTCAAATCCCTCTTTAAGAAAACGATCGACAAGATGGGAGCCGATGAATCCAGCACCCCCTGTCACCAAGACTTTCATGCGTGAGCTCCGATTAAACAATGTATGAGCACAAATTGTCCCTATTTATATTTACTTACTTGCCAGAACCTGCAACGACGGCATGAATAGTCCTGAAAAGAATCTTAATGTCCAAGCCGAGCGACCATTCTCGAATATATTCCAAGTCGAGTTTGACCCACTCATCAAAGTCTCTCACCTGGTTGCGCCCGTTCACCTGCCACAAGCAAGTTATCCCCGGCTTGATGGCAAGCTTCTGCTTCTGGAACTCAGTAAATAGAGCGTACTCAGTAGCGAGTGGCGGCCTAGGCCCCACTAAACTCATATCGCCCTTAAGAACGCTATAGAGTTGAGGAAGTTCATCGACACTGTAGCGTCGCATCCAAGCGCCCACCGCGGTCACGCGTGGATCCCTCGTTAACTTGAACACCGGACCGGTCATTTCGTTCTTCGCCGTCAGCTTGGCCTTCAGCTCATCGGCGTTCGCCACCATGGAGCGGAATTTGTAACCCATGAAGGGGGCACCATTTTGACCGACCACCCTCCAGCGGTAAAAAACTGGTCCGGGCGACGTCAGCTTCACGACTAGTATCAGTACCAAGAAGGCTGGAGAGAGCAGTAACAGCAGAAAAGCGGAACCCGCCAGGTCGAGAACACGCTTGCAAAGGGTTTGCAGAGGCTTGCTCCAATTCACCGACAAGACTAATGGCTCGAGGACTTCTATGGAAGTGACAGACATGATTGCTTACAAGCCCGCCGACTTGGCGAACCCAGAACCCTCCGCTTGACGTGGAACTCCAAATATCTGTTCGTACATGAGGGCATGTTGATCGACTACAGCCTCCCAGCGATAGCGCTCCCGCGCATGCTTCCCGGCGAGCCCGCGGTATTTCTCGACCAGGGCTGGGCTATCGAGAAGAACTTGCAGTTCCCGCCGGAGACTCTCGGCGCCTTCGTTCCCGGAGTAGCTGAAACCGCTACCACCAATTACTTCCAGGTTGGATGGAGTATCGTTCACTAGCACGCAATTGCCATATCCCATCGCTTCCACCAAAGCGGGGTGGGTACCTCCCACCTCGTCGGGTAAAACGAAAACGTAGGCGTGTTCTTGGAGTTGGGCGTACCCATCTCCGTATACTCCGCCCGTGAAGATCACCCGCGGGTCACGGGTCAGCTTCAGGGAACGAACGTATTCTCTTTCCCAAGGATCGTCTCCGACGATGACGAGTTTCTTTTCTGTCTTAGTCTTCTCGAAAGCTTGGATAAGATGGTTTACGTTGTTTTCGGGCACCAGGCGACCTACAAACAGTATGTACTCTCTTTCTTGTAGTCCGAAAGAATCAAGGGCGTCTCGACTCTGGGACCGGTAGTCGCGCATGCCATAGGTAATACAAAAGGAATTCGCAGCGTATTTCTGACGGTAATAATTCATGACGTCCTGCGAGTCGGAAATGAGCCCGTGACAGAAAAGTACTGCCAGGCGTTCGGAGAATCGCAGATACCATCGCGCAAACCCACCCCACTTACCGCGCTGCCAGTCTGTGCCGTCCACTGAGCATACGACCTTCTTCCCCATGAGTCGGGGCAGCGGAGCAAATAGCGTTGCGCCAGTCGTAAAATAATGCACCACGTCGATCCTGCGGCACATGACATGAAGGGTTGAAAGAAAAGCATGAACGATCGTGCTCAGGTTTTTCGATTTGAGGGTGGGTAACGTAACCAACTCCACTCCCTCGTAGTGCTTCTCCGAGCATGTACTCATACCGGAACGGTTGTAGACGACAACTTGATGACCGAGCCCGACTAGGCCTCGGGAGATCTCGTCCACGGCAGTTTCGAATCCCCCAAAAGCGGCGGGAATAGCTTTGATGCCAATCATTGCTATGCGCATGTAATGTCGGATGATCTTGTAATCAGCAGCACTAGAAGTCTAGCTGATTGCCTCAATGTTTTATCGAAAGTTCTGCCCCAAGCCGCACCAACATCATGCAACAATTTTTTTATTACGTACTCGCGGCCGCTTGGTAAACAGCCAAGGTTTGCATTGCGCATAGGTCGCCATCGAACTCTTTGCTCCGACGGATCCCCGCCCGGCCCATTTCCTCTCTGAAGGCATGGTCGCTTAACATGCGTTTCAGAGCTGACGCAATTGCGTTAACGTCCAAAGGATCGACGATCAAAGCTGCATCGCCTGCAACTTCCTCCAATGAAGACCCCATGGACGTGATTACGGCGATACCCGAGGCCATCGCCTCGACTACCGGCAAGCCGAACCCCTCGAAGATAGAGGGATAGGCAAAGACGTCGGCCGCGCTGTAAAACCAGGGAATATCCTCTGCAGGCAGGTAGCCCGTTATCACTACGTCGCGAACTAAGCCGAGATCAGAAATTTTGTCCAGAATTGGTTGGGCCATCCAATCCTTTCTGCCGACCAAAACTAGCTGCTGCGATGCTCCCTCGCGACGAACCTGTGAATAGGCCTCTACCAAACGAACCAAATTCTTGCGGGCCTGAAGCCTGCCGACATAGAGAACAAAGGGGCGCTCTATTCCGTATCGTCGCGCAACATGCTCACGTGCCAGGGCTCGATCTCGTGGGTAGAACTCACATCCTGCGGCTTCATAAGTCACCACAATTTTGTCGGGATCGATTTTATAAAGATTCACGAGATCTGCCTTAGAGAACTGCGACACCGTAATAATGCGGTCGGATTTCCTCGCCGACCAAGGAATCAACTTTCGAGACCAGGCTACCTGATAGGGAGGAAAGAACTCTGGATAGTGCTCATAGGCGACGTCGGGGATCGTCGTTACTGTACGACATTTCAGGAAGGGTGGGACTATAAACTGGGCATGAAAGACATCGACGGGTTCGGAGCGCACTGTGACCGGCAGCACCACCGGAATGCGCAGATATGGACTCGCGGGACAAAGGCGCCGAGTGCCAAAGCGGTTGTTGTTCAGCCCCAATGCTTCGGTTGCTCCGTCCATTGTGTAGTAAATCAAGTAGCTGTTATCGGAGTCGAGACGAGCCAATGATTTGATCAAGCACGTGTAGTACGTTTCATTTCCACTCTGCTTGCTCCCGAGGCTGTGAGCGTCGATACCTATCTTCATGCGATATCAGTTGACAGTTATACTTGCCGCGGCCCGCTCGGGGTGTTTGTTCCTGTTAGCTCGGCTGGTAGGACGGAAATGCCTGGACTACGCAGCATCTGCCAAAACGCCGATACACCCTTCAACACCGCCGCACAAGAGCGAAGGTCCCCTCTACAGAGGCTGAGGAACATTATTTTCGGCAAATAGTAGGCAAAGAAAAACGGCCAGAAGGTAACCCAATGATAAATCCGCGCGTGCTTATGCATGACCCATAGATGATTGCGAACCATTAAGAAATTACGCACATGCTGACCGGCGTTCTTCCGGAGGTCGACTCCCTCCCGGTGCCATACTCGGGCAGTGGGAACGTACTTCACAACGTAGCCGGCCTTTATCATTCGAAGAGAGAGGTCCACATCTTCCCCGGTGGCGAAGATCTGCTCGTCGAACAACCCGGTTTTGCGCAGGGCCTCGCATCGCAACAGCATGACGCAACCCGTAGCCCAGTTAAGCTCCCGGGGTAGATCGTGGTTGCCGATATCTTTCTTCTGCCGGTCGATATGGTTCGCGAGGCCAGTCCAGATATTAAAAATCCCACCGGCCCACCACAGCGCATCAGACGGGTCGGCGTAGTAGATTTTCGGCGACAAGATGCCCGATTCTGGATGCGCCTTGGCGTGCGTCACCAACTCCCGCAGGAGGCAAGGATCCACAATAGTGTCATTATTGACCAGCAGAATGTACTCGGCACCTTCCGTGATGGCGTGCCTGATTCCGACGTTACAGCCCCCTGCAAAGCCGAGGTTTCGACTGTTGGCAATCACCTCAACTTCTGGAAAGGAGTCTCGCAGAAACCCTACTGAGTTATCCTGCGAGCCATTGTCTACGACAATGATCCTGAAACAAGCTCCTGTCGTGGCCATCAAACTGTGAAGGCACTCCGACGTCATCTGCGGGCTATTCCAGTTGAGAACGACCACACCGACACGTGGTCGGTAAGATGTCTCTGTGACGACGTCATCGTTCCGCGCGATGAATGCAGTTGTGTCGGCCATACCCGTGAGCGTAAAACAGAGTCCCGGAACAATTCGGGGGCATTTTCAGGAGAAAGCAGCACGAAAAAGACTAATGGAGGTCAATTCAGACAGAGCACTTTCCAACCACCTAGATCCTCCGCAGGAATGGGTGGATTGAGCAATTTTCAATCCTTGACACATCCTATCGTGACTGACTCCGCCTTCATAAGCCCAATCCAATCCACCGCAGGCGAGAGAGCGTTTCGATCAAGGTGTGTCGCTATACCCGGAATTGGAACCCATAGCGTGAAGCGGTCGCCGAACAAAATTTGCCATGAACAGTAGAGCCACGACTTCACCAGCACTCTCCAATAGAACTCGCCGCGCACCAAATAGCGGGCCAGGGCCAAAGGATTAAGCACACGCTGTTTTGTAAGACTCAGCCAGATTGCGCAATCGAAATTACCCCGAGCGTAACTTCGGAAAATCGGTTCGCAGCTTGCAAGGACCTCCTTCCGGGTTAGGAAAGTGAGACAAGTAGATGCGGCGGTTCTCCAGTGGTGGTTTCCATACGGCCGGATCCATTTCGGTGTGCGATGGAGATTGGTAGTGTAGCAATCGAGGTGATCGAAGGGTGAAACGAAATCCACATCGGTGTGCGCCTTCAGGAAATCCACCATCAAGGAAAATGTGCTAGGCAGATAGAAATAGTCGTCCTCTGCGAAGTAGACGAGAGGTGCATCCCTCTGCCCGAGAAGAATATCGATCTGCCGCGCAAACGTCGCATGATTACCCAACGCGTCACAAGGCACGAGTTCCAGGTCTGCATCAGCAAAGTAATTACGGAATAATCCCGCGTACTCGGGAGGACAGCCGTCAAGTATCGCCCAAACCTTAACGCGGAGCGAACCGAGTGACTCTTTAAACGAATGGAGACATATTTCAGAAAGACGGTATTTGTCGTCGCTGAAGGGCAATCCGAGAGCCGGGCGCGAGACGCCGGGGTAAATCCGATAAGCGACGGCAACGTCATGGGTGTAACGCATGGTCATAAGAGAGCTGGGGGCGCTGAGGCAGACTCAACCCCGTCTCTTTGGACAATAGTCGTCGCGGTAGCCATCAAGCCGATGTGGATCCATGCGAAAGAAAGCGTGGTCGCATCTGTTGCCTGAAAAGTAATAGCATATAAGATGAGTCCTGAGGACAGGGCGATCATGATCATGCGCACGGATGGCTGGGCGTGTTGAAGCGCACGACGCGTAGCCGAGAGAAGAGTGAAAAGAAAGCCCGCAAACATGGTAAAACCCAGAAGACCGGTGTCATGTAGGATTCGCACCGGCGTATTTCCGATCCAGGCTCCTCGCTCATCTTCATCGCCTTCGATGGTTTTCGGGAGTGGCCAGTAATCGGCCCAGTCAAACAGCAGTCGAAAACTATTGGTACCGGTTCCGAACCATGGATGATCCCTAATGTCGGTGAGCGCTACCGTTATTCCGACGAGGCGGCGGGCCGTCGATTCGTCCTCCCCGATCTCCGACAAATCTAATGTACTAAAGCGCTCTTGCACAGAGTGTAGGACGAGCGGACCAAAGATTAATAAAACCGCAACCGCCGCGGCACCCAATGCAACCAGTCCACGTGCCTGCAAACGAGCTTTCTTGACGGCCAGCCAAGTCACAAAGGCGGCCGCCACCGGAAACGCCAGAAACACGGCGCGAGCCAAGCTAATGAATGCACCTAGGATCGTGATTGAAAATCCCCACAAGTACAAGCGCCGTCGGGACTTTTGGTCGAACAAGTACCCGGCGAGACACATCAGGGCACAACAAGCGGTGTAACTCCCGAACAGATTGGCTTCATACTGTGTCCCATACGTACCCGGAGTAGAACCATATTGCTCGAGTTCAACTCCGATGCTTGTCTCGAAGAGGCGATAGGAGAAAAAACATAACGTGCCATAGGCCGCCTCAACAATTCCGACGACGAGCAGAATACGAAAAACTGAAATAAGAGT
The DNA here is from genome assembly GCA_035601995.1 of Terriglobales bacterium. Lineage (GTDB taxonomy): Bacteria > Acidobacteriota > Terriglobia > Terriglobales > Acidobacteriaceae > JABDBE01. The sequence continues at coordinate 152,773 of DATNNE010000137.1, read as the reverse complement.
TTCCTCTTCGACAACGAGCCACCTGACAAGGAAATAGGGCGATACCCCAAGGGCGCTGAGCAAAGCCCATCGCAATGTGAGGTGTGGCTCGGGAGACGCGAGCGCTGAAGTCATGAAGTTGGCCGCAAGGTAGGCCAATAGCCAGAGGTCAAAAACTCGCCAGGCAGATTTTGGACCCAACTCGCGCCTGCGAGAATGCACCAGGAGAATTCCCGCCACCAGCCCGATCGCCAGATGCTCGGGCCGCATGTGCAGTTCGCCAATGGTCCAAGCGAACCGCGGCATTGCGCTAGCGACCAGGAGAGTCAACATCGCGCCCAGGGGCCAATTCCAGAAGCTGATCCCGACTATGGCGAGTGCTCCCAGGAGAGTTGCAAGCAGCGTTGGAATCTCACGAAAGCCTTCGGTTGCGACCAGCCAGCCAAGTAAGAGCACTTCGCTCGCGATCACTACCGTTTTCAATGCCCGCAAGGTCGCGGCGCCACTCAAGGGGAATTGCAGCAAGCGTGACACAAACTACTCCCGCTCCGAGTTCGTGGACAACCAGGACGAAGCCCAGATGAGACGATTGAGACGCGCCATAATTTTCCCCACTCCGCGTATTTCGTCCCCGCAAGTCCATGCAAGCGGGCCAATGGCCAGGAGCCAATAGATTACGGTACGAAGGACGCAATTCGAAGTCCAGGAAAATGCCAGCCGTAAACTGACGGCCGACCAGGCAAAGTTGCCGAGCACGAGAGCAAAATCTCGCCAAGACTCTCCGGTTAACGATCGGAGTCTCCAGGCGTTGAACAACCAGAATATGCCAACGGAAAAGACTTGCACGGCCGCTACAAGGAACAACGAGTGGAAGAAAAACACCGCGAGTCCGGCTAGCGTCAGGCTGAATCCCACAGCGATCATCGAATAGAGCAGGAAGTGTTTCTGTTTTCCGTATAGATTGAAAAGGCTGCTCTGAAGAATCTGAATGGCGGCGATAAACAGCACGCCGAGCAAGAGCGTCCGAGCAACAGGCAAACTCTCAATATACGTGGGCAGGAAACGGTGAACAAACACGTCTACGGCGAAGTAGTACGGAAGGAGAACGCACCAAACTACCACGATCAAACGCGCTGCCTGGCCGTACATCTCCGGATGTTCCTCCTTGTCACTCGCTGCAAGATGAGGAAAGAACACACGGGCCGCAGCCGCTATGATCGCCACAGGAACCATCATGGCGCTGGCAGCAAGGCTGTATTGGGCAAAGTCGTAGATCGAGACTGCCGAGCTGAGTACAAAACGATCTGACGATTGGACCAGAGCGATGGCCGTGTTCGCCAGGGTAATCGGCCAGCCGATCATTATGTATCTCTTCCCAATCGTCCATGCGGAGATATTAGAAACGGGCCCGAGAGGGCGAACGGCGAACCAAAGGAAGCCCAACACAATCAACCATGCGAGGAAATAACAATAGATCAACGCCCGATAGTCGGGCCTTGCTCGAAATGCGGCGAACGCCGCGAAGGCCAGAAAAAGACCGCTGGGCGCCGCGGCGGCCACCGCCACCGGACTGAATCGCCGTGCAGCCTGTAAAGCTAACTGGAGCAACACCGCGGTATTCTGCAGCATTGCAAACATAAGCACCGCAATCGCAACAAACCGAGCACGAGAGGGGAATAGAGCAAGGGCGATGAGGCAACCAGGCACCAAGAGCAACAGATGGAGCGCGATGAGGAATTTTAGCGACGGTCGTAGTTCTTGGTGAAACCTTCCCAGGGATTTGCCGGCCCAAGAAAGCAGTGCTCCCTCACCAAATCCCAAATGAAAAAATCCAACGTAACCACCGTACAGGAGAAAAATGCGCCAATATCCAAAATCCTCAATCCCGGTGATTCGAGGAACCACAAAAACTACCATCGCGCCAAAGACAGCTGCGAGAACCGAGCCCAGAACCAGGGTCCCCATGTCGCGCGCTAGGCGATTGGCCTTTAGGTCGGAGGTCGACGAGATATCCGGAGATTCGATAAGTGCTGGGGTCTGCATCGGCAAGCAAAACGGCTTTAGGCTGCTGGAGAATAATGGAGCGGTGACGGATCAGTTCTCTTTGCTGCTCCGGCGACAACCAAGTATTGACGCGTAACAAAGGGGTCCGCCAAACCACCGGTCGCCAAATGCAATAGCTTGACTCTGGTCGATCCAAGAATGCTTGATACTCGGCGAATTTCGTATCCCGTCGAAGTGAATAGCGTGTTTATGGTTTTCTTGGTAAAAAAACGCAGATGAGTACTGTCCATGATGCCGTACTGTTCGTATTCCCACCGGCCCAACATAAGGTTGAACAAGACTCGGGAATGTTGAACATTGGGGATGCTGGCGACAATGACTCCGTTACGGCGCAAAAGATTCCTCGCACGCCTCAGCATCCTCCAAGGATCAACGAGATGCTCTAGGACATCTGCAAATATGACGCAGTCAAAGTAGTCTTCGTAGGGCAGATCTATGCGCTCGACATTACCGATTATGACTCGGTCTAAGACACTTGCGGCCTTTTTTGCGGCAGACTCAAAAAGCTCTACGCCAACAATTTCCAACGAAGAGGTGGGACGTGCGAGACGCAAGGACTTTCCAAAGCCGCCTTCGGCACACCCGATTTCCAAGATCCGCGATGCGTCAGGCGGTACCAAGGGGATCAGTTCACTGCGGCGGCACGAGAAGTATCCGTTCGGCTTGTCATCGAAACAGACTGCCGTCACATCACTCGTCGTCGACGTCTTGGAAGCCGCAGCTATCACTTCACGCTCCTCATCAACAACGGCGATTGACCTGGGCGCGTGTTTCCGGGGCCAATAACCGTACCGCCAAAGCAACGGGGCTGTAATGAGAGATACAAGAGCGCTAGTGGCGCGGGGCAGTACCGCTGATCGTGCCTTGATCTCAACCGGTCCTCGTTGGAGTTTATCGGGATTGCCACCTAACATGTGTTGGCTACCGAGTTCCACGGTCGAGCCTCCCGAGAAGAGTCCAGCAGTCTTACCCTCGTAGCCCATGTCAGATGCTATCTCGGCAATGAAATGTTGTGGGGCGGCCACAAAATCTTCGTACTTTAAAGTACGATACTGTCGCACCCGGCGCTGCAAATGGTCACAGCCCATGGTCAAACCGACCCAGCCTGCGGTCACCGACAGCGCAGATAGTCTCGGAAGATATTCTTTCGGCCGGCGGTAACTATTCACAACCCCACGCGGATCGCGGACCAAGTGAACGATGGATAAGTCGATATCTGGTATCCACGACAAGAGCTGAGCATGCAGCGGAGTCTTGGAAGAATCAACAACGACCTGAGCCGAGGTCTTCTCCGCTAAGACATGGTACAAATTGCTCATGGATTCCAAGAGCCTTTCGGTATCTTGCTTGTTTCGGCGGCGGTAGAGTTCAAGAAGGGGCAGGTTTCGGAATCGAAATAGGCGCGCGTGGGGCAAGGCCGCTTCAGCAGGAAAATCCATTTCTCTCCAAAACGGACACACCTCCACTGCGAGCCCGCATCCACATGGAGCGTTCAAAGACTCGCTGAAACGGAAGAAGTGAGCTGATGCCTCCCCTACTGCTAAAAAACCAGGCAAAGCTCCAAGCATGCGGGATAACAGTGTGCTCCCGCAGCGAGAATAGCCTGCCACATATAGCACTTTTATACGTTTCATCTTTGGTTTCAAGATTCCCCGATCCGTCGTCCTTGTCTCATCCGCTCTGCGATCAGCCCCGCCGTGAGGTCGCTAGTATCCTAGCTTGCGCGCTAGCTGTCCTCGTTCTCCGAGCGACGAAATTTCCATTTTTTAAGCAGACCTATCGGTACTTTGCTCATGATCCGTCTTGCCACTCGTTGCATGCTCTGATAGACGCTCTGAACTAACAGTTTCCGCGGATCCTCCCGGTCGACTTGTTGCCAGCGTTCAGCGCCGAGCAGGCAGAAGCTCCCCATAATCGAACACAAAATCGTGCATGCAAGAATCAACAGCAACCGGGGGGGGAATGATTTTTTCTCCGGAAGGCTCGCAGCATCAACAACGCTAACCACCGGGATTTCTTTAGCCTCTTGTAAACTTGCCATTTCATACTGTTGCGTGAGCAGGCCGAAAACAGTCTCCTGTACCTTCATTTGACGATAAAGGTCCGCCCATTCGACACCTAACAACGGAAGCTGTCGAATCGGTGGATAGAGCTGCTTGTTATCGGGAGACAAAGCGTCAGCTGCGGTCACATCGGGGGAAGCAGTACCCCCCATCTGCGTTAATTGCTTTTGCAGTTCCTGCACTTGAGCATGGAGCGACCGCACACGAACATTGTTTGGCGTGTAAATCTGCTCAAGACTCTGGAGTTCGGACTGGGCAGCAATAAGCTCTCCTTGGAGAACCGCCGCGGCGTCCACCATGGCGCGGGTCTGCTCCTGAATATCGAGCGCGGCATTCTTACTCGCAAAGATGCTGAAATGCTGCTCCGCAGTTTCCAGGTCCTTGTTCACCTGAGTCAATCGCTGTTCAATGAATATGCGCTCGCGACGGGCGGAGGAAGTGGTCACCTTCGCGAGCAGTCGATTCACCCCATCAACATAGGCCTGAGCAAGGTCCCGCGCCCTCTGTTTGTCGCGATCCGTGACTGTGATGGTTATGACATCGCTCTTGCGATCCACAGCTGCGTCGGTGCGCTTACCTAGCGTTTTACAGGCTTCTTCTTCGTAGCGAGCCCGGTAGACCTTTTGCAAGTCGAAGCGGCGGACCAGTTCAGTTTGTATCGTACGACTGTGGACCAGAGCGGTAATAAGTTCCCCATTGTTTTTGGCACCCAATAGGTCGCCGGCGAGACCAAGCATTCCTGAGCCCGCTGATGAAGAGGAGGATGGCGAGGAAGCACCCCCGGCAAGGGCAGCCAGCATCGCCGCTCCACCCGACTGTTGTGTGTCGGAGGGCATGACGCGCGTGACTGACTCGAATTGCGGGGGAATCAGGAAAACACCCACCGTGCTTGCTAGCAGCGAAATCCAAACGATTCTCGCAACCAGCCGCCGACGTTCCCATAGCCTCCAAAGTCTGGAGACAGTAGTAGACCTGAACTGTAGGGGCGGTCTCGCGGTTCTATCTTCCGACAAGCCTTCCTCTAACTGCTCCAACATCTCTCCCCTTTCCACGGCAATGTCACTTGAAGCTTCCTGCCTCAATGAATCCCCGATCTAGCCAGCAAGTCAGGGTAGCCGAATCCACCAGGGACTTCCCAACCGCCAGCTGCAATACTTGCTGTCTGTTCGCGCTCATACCTCGCCAAGAGCGCTCCGCTTGTCAATTCGCAAACCCTCGAGTCCCCTAACGGGAAAGAACCCGAGGAACACTCGTCTCCGTTCGCAGACCGTGTTGCGAGCGATAACTCGGGGCACCGAGTTCGGTTGCCAAAGCCTCGCAATCAAAATCACAAGGCATAAACGCTACACTAGAACCCGGCGTAGTGTAGACTCTCGCGATGCCGTTGAGGTGTTCCAGCCACCTTGTCACACCCCGACTAAGGCCCGCCCGGCCAAAATCGTGCCAAGCGATCACGCTGCCCGAGTGGCAGCAGCGGAGAGCATTCAAGGTGTCTGATCGGACGTATTCATAGGTGTGTGCGCCGTCAATGAAGAATAGATCGATCGAGCGCCGGTACGGCGCAAAATCAAAACTTGCACTATCGCCGTAGAGTCGGTGAATCTTTCTGCCCAACGGGTGCCCGACGAAACATGGTTCAATCCGACGACACCATTTCGCTATGTCTCGGTCACGGGCGGTTAGCGGACTCGTTGTCGCAGCATCCCCAGTGAGAAGATCCAAGGTCCAGATCTGAACGTCAGGCGCACTATTGGCTGCCAAGAATAGGCTGGAATAACCTGTAGAGGTGCCGATCTCGAAAACAGTGCGAGGACGGAGTGCGGCGCAAAGCAAGCCAAGATTAACCAGATCGGCTAGATATGAGGGGTCATCCCAACCCCAGGCATGGTTCAATTCCGGAAAACTTAGTTTGGCGTCTGTCAGAAGCTCTGGGAACAATTCGGAAATGGCCTTTTTGTGCAGCGTCGGCTTCCCCATCGAGCCTCGCAAAAATAGGCATGCGTTCCAATAGAGGTAAGCGTGTTTTGGTCGGGACAAGAGACGCATAGAAGCCATATTGGCGCCCAACACAAAGCTTCTCACTCCGGTGTGAAGACATCGAGCCATTTCTTTGAGGTTAGGCATTACGCACTCCCACTTAGAGGGGTTCGCCACAAAATCGTATCAGACGACTTGCACCGCCGCGTGGATAGAAAATTAGGATCATCTCTTTATCTGCCACTTGGGATAATACGTCAGCTGAACCGAGGCCGTGACATTAGATTGCCGGCTCGCCGAAAGAACAGGAAACATCCATTGCTCATATTGCAACAATCCAGAAAACGCTAGTGTGTGAGATAGCATGAAATTACCGGTCGCTGAGTAGTCGACTAGTCGCCCGCCTCCGATGAGATCCTTGGAGACTCCTTGGAGTCTGTATCCGAGTTGAAGCTGTGTGCGAGGCGAAAACGAATACGTCAACCACCCCTGTTCTCCGCGACCGGCTCGGCCAATCCAGTTCGCCAAGAGGTTCCCGTCATTCGTGTAACCGGACAGATAGCGCCGGAAATCGGAATAAACAAAGCCGGGCGGGAACTCAGTCGTCCGAGACTCGTTGATTCCCTCGGCTCGAAACTCCAATTTCGGTACCTTCGGTATCTGCGGCATGTAAATCCCAGGATTGACATTGGCGCGAGTGGATCCGATGGGTGAAATCTCATCCACTACCAACGAGTCCATATAGAAAGTCAGCCAGTTCCTCACACCGGGGACTCGGTAGGTGAAATCCGCCGCCGAGATTCGTTTGCCGGGGTTGTTGGCGGCGGTCGGCGAATGGATGTAATAAGTGCGAAAGAAGTTACCGAACGTGACGGGTAAGCCCGGCCCACCAAACATTGCGGTGACTCCCATGCCGAATTCAAGGTTTGGAGTGGGTTGAAAACTGATTTTTTCCCCGTGGATAAATGGCTGCGGTGAAATGTTAGGGCCGACCACGCCGGGATATCCGGGATACGACTGGCAGGTGGGCGCGGTACACAACTCCCATTGCTGTCCCGAGAGTTGCCCAATGAAGAATTCCGTGCGAAAAGGGCCCAGAACTCGTGAAAGTCCAGGAATGTTATGTGGCGCGACATCGTCTATCTTAAACGTCGGGAAGGGCGCTGCATTGTTGCTCATCAGCAATGAGCCTGATTCGCCGGGACCAAGCCACTCACTCTGCTCACCAAAGGAAAACTGCACATTATCTATGTTGAGCAAAACGGCGCTGTTTATTAGCTGGAATTGATTGGCCGTCGGCGTTCCATTAGGCAGGGGCGGCGTAAAATTGGCTGCCCCGATCGCTGCCAGCACTTGTGGGGGATCGGAAGGCATAGCAGGCGCGTGTTGGTATTCGCCTTGAAAGGAAAACGCCACCGGGCCCAATTCAGCGTCAGCGGCTACTCCCGTTATGTTATTGAAGCCTCTCCCATAGGGTCGCCCATAGTCGTTGATGATAGTCTGGCCGAAGTTGAAGCCGTCCCGCAACGGAGTGCCGGAAATCTCCGTAGCCCGAGTGTAGACGGAGTCGACGCGTGCCCCCACATTTGCCGCACCATCCAGGCGTGTGATTTCGGTAGCAAACTCGCTAGCCAGTGCTCTGTATATCTTCCCCGCTTCACCCGCTTCGTCGTTCTGAAGTTTGTCGCCAGCGTCTTCCAGCATCTGCGCGCAAGCCATCCGGGTCCAGGGGCGCATCCCGAGCATGTTGGATTGCATGTAGCCCATGGCGATCAGACGCTCCAAGGAGGGATAAATCCAACTGTCGAGCGGAACATACGGCGAAGCCATGTAATTCGGATTGCGGGCGTTCCCGCCGGTGTTGTCGGGCAACAGGCTGCCCCACGAGGTTCCGCCCAGTTCCGGATCGTGGTGGGCGCGGTAGACTTGTCGGCCGAAATACCAGCCGAACGCGCTGCCGACGATTACATCCGACGGGAAGTGCTGCTTGGCGGTCACGCGCGTGATCGTGATCGCGGAGGCCAACCCATACGCCGCGGTTTGGCTGAGCCAGCCAGGATATTCGTGCGCCCAGACGCTTGCGACGGACCACGCGATGGCCGAGTGCTCAGAGGGAAACGAGGAACCTCCCTTGAAGAAATCTCCATTACCACTGTCTTGAAGAGGGCGTTGTCTTTGCGTCATCTCCTTGAACAGGTACGCCACGCCGGTAGCGTTGATTGCAGCTTCTCCGGTCAGAAGTCCGGCTTCTTGCAGGTGATCGTCATGGGTCATGTGGCCGAAAAGGAAAGACGCTCCGGTCAAACCGATCATGGAATACGTGCCGTAATCCGAAATATGCAGACTGGTTTGCATGTGACTTGGGTTCACTTGCTTCGACCACCAGCTATCGCTTGCGATGAAAGCTGCGGTAACCCCAGCCGCCGGCAGAATCCATTTAAGATCCTTCGTGCGGAAACGCGCGGGGCTGGTCCAGAACTGCTTCTGATCGCCGACTAAGTGCTTGACGAACGGTGAAATCAAATGGTTTTCGGGATCCTCGCCGGGCTGTAGTTGATAAGGATCCTCAGCAGCGTTGGTCTGAGGCGACTGTGAAGAACGATCGGCGACCGTCCGCGTGTCAGTATTCTGAGTCGAAGCAGAAGGCACGGTAGACGTGCTGGTCTGCGCGACAGCAGGAACCACCATGGCAAGTAACAATATCGCGAGCTTAGAAATCGAACTCTTAACCCGCGAGAGAATCAAACGACGTCCTACTCACTAGAAGTTTTTGGCGTATGAGGCGCTAATTGCAATTGCGGTCACAATCTGAGCGGCGATCGCCGTGTTTTGCCATGCACGACTGACAGTGAATATCTTCTCCGGGACGACCACCATATCGCCTGGTTGCATCGCCGCACTCTCTGCCCCTCCGCCAAACATGCCGGCAGAACCGCCAGCCACCGAGCCATCGGCGCGGATTACGAAAATACCTTTTTTGTTGGCGGTCTCAGTGGGACCACCGGCCTGCCTGAGATACCACCCGGCGTTCTTACCGGGCTTGAACGTGACTCCGGTGGGGTTGTAAACCGAGCCATCCACCAAGACAACACTGGGTCTCTTCGGGACATAAATCGTGTCCCCAGCTCGTACCTGCACATCAGACGAGGTGTTCATCCAATGCTTCAAATTGCCGGAGATGTGCACAACCATGCGTCCTTGGGGAGGAGCGTTCTGCAGCTTTTGCAGCGTCACTTGATACTGTTCTACGGCAGCTTGCTTGGCCAATATGTCCTGCTGATTTTGCTCGGGAATACCCTTAATATCGGCGGCTTGGCTTTGCACTCGATCCAGCAAATCGGCGCGGTTTTTCTCCTCCAGTTCTCGAATCTGCTCACGTTCGAATACGGCACCATATGGATAGGCGTCGGGCCGGAAGCCGCCAGCACGCTGAATGATAGAACTGAGACGCTCACCCTCCTGTATACCGTAGGTGCCGGGATGGACAACTTCTCCTGTGACGGTGATCATGGCTCCGACATCTTTCCAGCCGGTAAGTTGCTTGATCGCGAGAACGTCGCCGTCGCGCAGACGGACGTCAGCGTCCGGCTCGCCAACCATGGCCTTGGCAATGGGAACAGTCACGTGGTCACTGACAACTTTGCTGCCTTGCTCTACTTCGTAGCGCGTTAGATCGGCTTCATCCTTGTACGCACCGCGTTTGAAGCCGCCGGCGAGGCGGACCAATCCTGCGGCAGTCAGATCGTTGCCCAGCGGATACTTTCCGGGACGGGCCACCTCGCCCTCGATAGCGACAGTAGGCGGGTCAAGCTTGTTGAGATCGCGGTGGATAAAAACCCGGTCCTTGGGTTCGAGAACGATGTTGTCCTTCGCGTCTCCTTCGAGCGCCTTGGCAAGATTCACGTTAATGACTTCGAGCTTGCCATCGCTGGTCTTGCGGAAGACTTGGGCGTCGTCGAGGAGAGCATCGCGAGTCGTTCCACCAGCCAAGTAAACTGCGTCACGAAGGTGAGGCACGCCATTGGTCAAGTGGTCGCCGGGATCTCTTACTTCGCCAGTCACCGTAATTATCGGCGGATCTTCGAAGTCAAACCGTCCGAAGATACGAACGATATCAAAAGGTTTCAGTACCAAGTCCTGATCTTTGCCTGCGAGTGCATCGCCCAAATTGAACGTGAGTACCTCAGGCGCGAAGTCAGGCTGGGAGAGGCGGATGATCTCCGCGTGCGTGATTGAGGGTTCGGGCAATACGTCTTTGTAGGATTTGATGAGATCTGTAACCTTCATGCCATCGGTATAGGCAAACTTGCCGGGACGGGACACGTGCCCGTCCAAGTAAACGGTCTTGTCAGCGTAAGGCAGGATCGGAGTGATCTTGATCTTGTCTCCGTCCTGAACCGTGAAATCTTCGAGTGCCTTGTTAACGCTGGCATCGCTATCCGTTTCCGGAATGTCGAGACGAAGCATGGTGCGAGCCTCGTGACTTTCCACACGCTCCACATCCACATGTCGCAATGTGCCCGAAGGAAGAACACCTCCGGCCAGCTCCAACACTTGTGCGAGGTCTTTTTCGCCGTTCAACTCATAGATCGCAGGCCGACGCACCATCCCTTCGATCGTGACCTGGCCCTTCAAGGGTGGAACCTGGATTGTGTCTCCGGCCTGGAGTCTCTGCACATCGCCACGAACGCCGTGGAGTAAGAGGTCATACAGGTCGACCTCCTGAATGAGTTGATTGCCCCGATAGTGAAGAACAATTCGCAACGAACCGCCGGAGGTTGGCCCGCCCGCGAGATAGAGCGCATTCAGCGGTGTGGAGAGTGAACTTACGTCATATGGTCCGGGACGCTCAACGTCGCCGGTAACATAGACGCGGACCGTACGAATTCGGGAAAGAGAGACATCGGCGTCCACACCACGGAACTGGCCGCGCAGAACGGTTTGCACGAGATGTTGCACATCGCCCATACTGCGACCGGAAACTTCGACGGCTCCGACCTCCGGCAAGGCAATGCGGCCTTCGCGATCCACAACGCGCTGCAATCGCTGCGAGATTCCGCCTGTGAGACTAACAGTTAGGCCGTCGCCGGGGCCGACTACATAGTCTGGCCCCACCGGCAGATCCATGGGAAGCTCATCGAAGTTCCCGGTGCCGTTTAGAAACACATCTTCTCCGAACCGCTCAAGCCTGGGCGAACGCCTCGAGTACTGGGCGTACAAATCGTAAAGTGAGGGCACGTCAGCGTATGGGTTGGGACGGTGACGCAGAACAGGCTGCTGAGGTGGTTTGGGATATGAATACTGCTGCAGCGGAGCTCGAGTCTGATCTTCTAGGCGTGCCTGCTGAGGAAATCCAGAGGTCCCGCTCTGACTTCCGAGCAAAGAACCAATCGACGAACCGAAAGAGGAACCCAACGATGAACCTAACGCGGAACTTAAATCGGGTGACATCGAAAGGCCCGAAGCATCACTACCGCTGGCTCCCATCCCTTTTCTGGACATGGAGGAGAGACCGCCACTCTGGCTCGCGCTCAGCAGACTTGGAAGTTCCTCGGGCTGGATGCTTGCCATCTCGCTTTGATCGCTGTCCATCCCAAAGTAACCCTGGGAGGGCTGCGTTTGCGTCATTTCGAGCTGACGGCGGTAGTCGGTGGACGGTCCTTGCTCGGGACTTTGGATCGGCGGGTATTGTTGTTGGGGATACTGTTGTGAAGGATATCGCTGCTGGGGATATTGCTGTTGGCCGGAATATTGCGACGCCGGGTTTTGTTGCGGAGAAAGTGTTTGGTTGTATTGTCCTTGTCCAGCCGAGTAAGGCCCGGCGCCATAAGGAAGATATTGGGTCAAGTAACAATCCAAGTCATCCTCGTGCTTCAGCCAGTATTCTTCCTCCTGGCTTGAAGGTCGCTTCGTGTTCGTGTTTGTTGCTGACTGATCCGGTTGCTTGGCGGCGAGAGCTTCGACACTAGTTTGCGTCGGCTGACGGCACGGCAAGTTTCGGGCGAGTTCTTCGCGTGTGGGTTTCGCTTTGATGTAGGAACGATCTACGATCTCGTGGGTCGCGATTACGCGGATGTTGTCGTCTTGGCGAATCAGAGTAAATAGGGCGTCATCGGTGAGATCATTCGGATCGAGTATTCGCCCCTGCTCGAAGGCTTTTCTGACCAGCGCCATCTTGACTTGTAGCAGCAATCCCGGTTCGTCGCGAAGGATGAAGAGAATTCTGTCGGCTGAAAGCGAAACCATCTGTTCCGCCTCATGTTCGGCGCGGGAGTCGGATTGATTGATTGCAGTGCTACGGCTGTAGGCTGCTGGTTGTTGACTCCATGCGGTCGCAGAAAACACTAATCCGACGCAAAGCAAAACTGCTTTTGGCCGATGCTGAAGAATGCGGGAAAGTCTATTCATAACACCTCTGCGTGGCTGCCAGCAGCCAAAATCTCTTGATTTTCAGGAGCGCGAACTCACAAGTACGTTGAAAGGGTTAAAGACTTGGGCGGAAGCGGAGTTGAGCTCGCGAAACAGCGAATGATGTCAGCAGGGCTCAACATCGGCCTCATCCACTTCAACCGCGACCGAACGCATAATCAGATCGATCGACAGAACCACGCGAAACTTATCTTTCCGGCGGACTAGGATGCCTTGTGCTCCCGCGAGCGGGCCGTACTTCACGCGCACGCGACGGCCAACTTTCAAATAAGGGTGAGGCTCCGCGCGAACGCCGCCGGCTAACCCGCTGTTCAGAGCCTCGATCTCACTGTCAGGGAGCGGAGCCGGGTGACCGTTGAAACTCACGAACCGAACCACGCTTGGTACCTGCAACACCCGCAAACGATCTTTCAAATCGAGGTGTACGAAGACATAACCTGGGAACAGCACTAAATCTAATTCCTTGCGCCGGTCCTTCCATCGACGAACGCTGCGATAAACAGGCAAGAAACAACTGACGCGTCGCTCTTCCAATTGCCGAGCGACTTGTTTCTCATGACGTGAACACACATGCGCAGCGTACCAGTGAGAATTTAGCGGCGCTGCCGCGCCACGGTCCGGCTGCAAGGATTCGGCAGCGACGACGAGATTAGAACTTTCCGTCAAACTCGGTGAATCCCTAGTCAGGTAGCTACAGCTTCGCCCCCTCACTTACAGGGCATCTGTGAGCTAACCCGCATTAAATCCGTTGGTTTACTGGTCCTGCGTGCTGCGCGGCACCGTTACACATTACGCTCAGCCCAATCCCTTAGTACAACCAACGTCGTATCCAAACCCATGTCAACGCACGAAGTCGCGGAGAGGTGAGCTCAAGCGGCTAACGACTCCGCGACCTAGAAAACTCCCGTTGAACAGCCACACATTTTCTGTGACTGCCTCGCCTTCTGACCTCGTTCTATTTGCAATCCGCATCCGCGCGTCTAGATCCCAACCAACTCCGGCTTGCTGCGCAAAACACCTAAGATGCCCTGCTCGGATGATTCAACAGGCATGGAACGGATGTCCACAAAAGCCCAATAGAAGATGCCGCTGTTCCGCTCGGCGGCCAGCGCCAGGATCTTCATTTCCGGATAGCGGCCCAGCAGAAACCCGCTCAAACCCGGCCGGACTTCGGGGTTCTCCAACGCAATGATCAAATAGTCAGGACGCGTGCGTTCAACCAGTTCCGTGATTTCCGCCTCGTCCTGGGTTTCACCGACCACTTCGATATCGGGTTGATCCCCAATCGTCGCAAGGACCAAATCCTTCATCAAGCGCGGCCGATTTGCGACCAACACTCTGATTTTTTGCACGATCCTCTCCGTGCCCGGCAGTATCTCCTGTTCTTCCCAAAAAAGTAAGGCTCAAATCAGGCCCAGAGATTCAAGAAAGGTAGTACCAAGAAGATCCTACAGAACGCGGCAATGGTGCCCGTTTCGCTAACAGATAAGTACCGCAAAAGTACCAATACCCACATTGGGCATTGATCATGCAATTGCTCCAGGCATCCGGCAGAGCTCTACCGCACCCAGCCGGTCAGACGCCCCAAGCTTGCGCAACATGCGATGAATGTGGTTCTTTACTGTCTGTTCCGAGAGGTTCAACTGCGAGGCTATTTCTTTGTTGGTGAGGCCGCGACTAATCATTTGAACAAGTTGCTGCTCCCGGCGGGTGAGGCCGAGACTGTGTCTGATTGCAAAGCTGGTGGGCTGGGCGTTCTGACTCTGATTGGCTACTCGCTCGAACAGTGCCATACAGAGATTGGGAGGACAAACGGCTTCATGATTTGCCACGGAACGAACCGCCGCCGCGACTTCCATGGCGGAAGCGTCCTTCAGCACGAAGCCCACAATCCCATCCCGCACGGCGCGCAGAAAGATCTCACGGTCGGGGTCCATGCCGATCATGACCACTTTGAGGCCGGGAATCGCCGCGCGTACTTCTGAAATCAGGCGCAGATCCGAGAGCGCGATCGCAGCGGAGTCGGATAGCAGAACATCCGGACCGGCAGCACTGATTTGAGCGACCACATCAGGCGAAAAAGCGGACGCCCCAACCACCCGGATGTCGCTTTTTTTGCTCAAAATGCGCGTAAGGGCCTCACGCAAAAGCCGGTTCTCAGCCAATATGAAAACTTGTACGTTCTCAGAATCAGACATAACGACCTCTGCACCTTCGCATGCGCCCCCTCACGCGATGTTTGTGGTGCTCTCTGTTAGAACAAGCTGTTTAATTTCACCCAAGGATATATGGTTTCCGGGCAAAATGCGAGAAGGATAGCAGTTAATATTTGCATCCCTCCAATCTATCAACGTGGGGCGTCTAATTCTGGGCCCCGGGAATGCTGGTCGCGTACTTAAGTGAGCTATCGAATTTTACCAATTCTGGGGCCTTGTTCGTCAATGCCGAGCCCGGCTAGTCTGAACTCGGGCTATACGAGTTGCCGGCGACGGGTCATCTCCCGAGCTCACTTTCTGAGACAACTAAAATCGAACGGCCAGTCCGGAAGACAGCCGAAGGTTACGCCGCTCAAAGTCCGACGACCCGGTCTTAATCTCGTCCGCCTGAAAGCGCCAACCGAGCAACCGCATCAATCGGAAATCCGCTCCCACACCCAGAGCTTCAGCGAAAGAGGTATCAGACTTTGGCTCTGCAGAACCGTTTTCCCGTGCGTGTACGGCGCCGATCAGGGCCTCCGCAAACGGCCGCAACCTTCCGATCGATGCTCCCCCCCGCAGACCGAATAAGAAATTACTCTGGCTCGCACCGCCATACTGTCCGCTGAAGTCCGCAACAGCTCCAAAATAGCGAAGGTACTTTTTCTCAGCGGATAAGTTCCAACCGTTCAGGTTAGAGCTCTTATCTGAAAGCGGATCGCAGGGGACGGCCGCGCTAAAAAAGACTGCCTGGCAACGCGACGTCCCCGTGTGCGTATAACCGAAAAATACATCTCCATGGTCGGGAGCCTGCGTTTTCGGGATCTCACTTGAGGAGACCGCCGTTTTCTGGTCACTAACCGAGCGCATCCCTTCAGCATCGCGGGAAGCGCGGTACCAAAGGGACTTACCATGAAGAACATTGGCTCCTCCACGAATAGGATTGAGAGCAACCCGGGCGGTATCAATCAGCAGACGGTTCTGCGTAGAGTCCTCTACCCGTCGCACCACCTTGCTGTCCAGAAAGTCTTCCCCGATCAGCCAACCCGTGCCGCCGAGCGGCGTCATCACAATGTCAATCTGGCCGACGCCGGTCAAGCAATGATGCGAACACGGAAACGATCCGTCGTAATTCCATGGTGGCCTAGTTTTGGTACCGTATTTTTCAACAGTGACCTCGCTCACCGGTCCAAGATTCCACTGCGTACTGTAAGCCGCATTCCACATTGCCGCCTTCAGGCGACTCCACCAGTACTCCTTGGTTTTGGAAAACTCCAGCCTCTCCGACCTAGGATCATTTTGGATTTGGATGAAGCCGGTCAACGCCCCTTGAATGGGATGCCCCACATAGCCAAACCAATTGGGATCGCCGTCGTTCCAGCCGGAACGTGTCCACTCAGACAGCGACTGCATGTAATCGCGCCAATAGTGATTAAACGGGATTCCGTTTTCAGACACCACCCAATTGAAGTCGGTGTGCACCACATACGCCTGCTCGATCACAAGGAAGGTGAACGACTCCGTTAAAGCTCTCCGCCAATGAAAACTTCCCTGCTTGCTGGGCTCAGGAGCGATCGTGGTCTCCCCGGAATCTGATTCACCCTCCGACGTGGCCCCGGAACTCACGGCCAACAACGCGCGACGATCGACAGCATTTTCTTGAGATATGAGAATTTGGTCTTGTGCACTCGGCGTCAGATAAACGCAGTCCTTAAGTGCACTCGCGGTTGAATCACAGCGAGATGACGGCAACTGACCAAAGCAGACAGAAGACAACAGCAGTACGAGGAAAACGGAACTGCCCAAGCTGACTCTCATCGTTCGAGAACCGCTCATGATACCAGAGGCAATGCCTTTTAACGTCGGCCCCTCTATACTTGAACAACAATTTACGACGAGAGTTTCCAACGTGCTTGGAGAAATTCATTTGTCGGGTTGCGAGCTGTCGAATGGTTTTCACCTGACCGCATCCGCTAGGAGTTTACAATCGCTTGGTGCCTGATATGGCGCTGTTGACATCCGTTGTCGTGGCCACGCTCGTTTTACTACTGGTTGGTTCATGGGTGTATTGCGTGCTCACAAGTGTCGCGGCGCGCCGCTACTTGGCCGTTCCTCTGCCGCCGTTTACGGCATTGCCGCCCATTAGCGTCCTAAAACCGCTTTGTGGACAAGACGATCACCTCGAAGAGAATCTGCGCAGCTTTTTCACCCAGGATTATCCAGACTACGAAATTCTGTTCGCCGTCGACCGAATCGACGACCCAGCGGTCGCGATCGTGGACAAGGTGCGCCGTGAGTTTCCGCAGGGCCCCAGAGTTCATCTGATTGAAACCGGAGATCCAACCGTCCCCAACCGAAAGGCGCACAGCCTTGGGCGGGTTGTACCGCAGGCTCAACACAGCATCCTAGTCATGAGCGACAGCGATGTCCACGTCCCGCCTGACTTGCTGCGGCGCGTCGCAGCCGAGTTCCAGAATCCCGCAGTGGCGGTCGTCACCTGTCCTTATCGCGCCGTACCCGGACGGGGCTTTTGGTCACAGCTCGAGGCCATCGGAATGAACACGGAGTTCCTGGCCGGCGTGCTAGTCGCGTGGCTGGTCGGTGAGATGAACTTTGCCCTCGGCCCAACTCTTGCCGCGCGCCGTGAAACGATCGAAGCCATGGGCGGTTTTGCCGATCTTGGCCATTACCTCGCCGAGGATTTCGAAATCGGCAACCGCGCCCCTCGGCTCGGATACCGCGTAGTCCTTTCTTCCTGCGTGATTGAGCACCGCATCGGCAGCCAGACGCTAAAAGGCAATCTACAGCATCGCATGCGCTGGGCCCGAAGCACGCGGCGCTCGCGTCCTGTGGGTTACTGGGGACAGATCTTCACCAATCCTCTTCCCCTCGCGCTGCTGCTTTGGCTGGCGGTCCCGAAGTGGTGGCCTGTGGCGGCGGTGACAGTCGTCTTTCGTGCTCTCGCCGCGTGGAGTACGGCGGGTTGGGTTCTGCACGACCCGCTCACCCGCCGGAGATGGTGGCTCATCCCGATACAGGATCTGATGAGCGCGTTGGTCTGGCTCTTAGGATTCTTCGGCAACACCATCAATTGGCGCGGACGTCGATACAAACTTCTGCCCGATGGCCGCTTTGAATTCGTGGCAAGCGCGCCAGAGACAAGTGAAGAAGCCCGGCAGATCCGTCAATTATCCCCTGCGGCATTTCATCAGCCCGACATCAATCCTCAAAAAACAGACCAGGGAATTCTGCGGCGCTAAGGAATGCGTTGGCGTTGGATGTGTCGGCCAACCTGTTGTACTATCGCGTCAATCACCGTGGTTGCTTGAGCCCAATGCAGTGGAAGACGCCTAGCCTCGGTTTTTGCGGGCGCATCGGCAGTCGATCGCTGCCTCACTCGCGTTTCGCGCATCTACCCTTTTCTGCGTTCGTTTTTCTCACATGCGTTTTAACAACCGGCTCAGGTCACACGACAGCGTTCCAGCAAAATCCAGCGCCACCATCGAGTAACTCTGCACAAACGTCGCCCGGTAGCACGCCAACCGCACAGAGGGCGGCGGATGACACAGCAACCTTCAAGGTCACGGTCAACCTCGTTTTGGTGCGCGTAGTGGTTCGCGACTCGCAGGGCCACCCGGTAGGAAATCTTCGCGCCGAGAATTTCGAGCTGCTGGCCAACGGGAAACCTCAGACCATCCGGTACTTCGCTATCGACCACGCCCCGAATCCGGCTCTCGCCGTGCAGACAAGTGCCCGCTCAAGGGTCGAACATCGAGAAGCTGTAAACCTAGGAATTCCGCCCCAAGACTTCGTGGCCTACGTGTTTGACGATGTTCATCTGAAGTCTGTAGATCTGATGAACGCAAAAGCCGCAGCCTCGCGTCACCTGGCGTCTCTCGCGCCAAGCGATCGCGTCGCAATTTTCTCGATGTCCGGCCACGTCGCGCTTGATTTCACCGACGATCAGACGATGATCCGCGAGAGCATTTCCAAGCTGCAACCTGCGCCGTTTCGTACCGGAGTTGGCGAGCAACTGCCGTCGCTAAGCAGCCTTCCCGGAGGCGGAGCGGCGGAAACCGCGATGCTGCAACAACAAGCCCGAGAACAAAAATTCAACGATGAACAGCAAGGGCGCGCCGGACTCGATGACTTGAAAGCGGTCGTCACAAGACTCTCTCGTGCGCCTGGCCTCAAGATCATGGTCGTGATCTCCCCCGATTTCTTTGTCTCCAATCAACCCTTGGATATCGCCTCTTATCAATCCCTCGTTGAAAGCGCGCTGCGCGCCCACGTGATTGTCAATGGACTCGATCCGCGTGGCCTCCTCGTGCCCTCGGCGCCCGGCTGTGACCTCAACGAGGAATGCCCACAAGGTCCGCTTGCGGCAGTCGTCGCTCCCCAGAAACCAACGACTTCGATTTGGATCCCCGCTCTCATGTATGAGCTCAGCTACACCACTGGCGGGACATACTTTCACGGGAATAACGATCTCGACGAGGGATTCCGGCGTGCGGATGCGATTCCGGAATTCTCTTACGTTCTCGGTTTCTCGCCCGCACCCCTCAAGTCCGATGGACGAGTTCATCCTCTGCAAGTGCGAATCAAGAATTCCAGGAGCCTCGGCGTACAGGCGCGGCGAGGATATTACGCCCCCAAGACTCAGCTCGCGGGACTCGAAGACGTAAAACAGGAGATTCAAAATGAAGTTCTTTCCCGGGTGGAAGTGCACGCGTTTCCCATGGAATTTCACACCCAGTTTTATCGAACTGATCGGGACGATATTCATCTCAGTGTCCTCATTCACGCGGACGCCCGGCAATTACGCTTTCAAAAAGTCGATGGGGTGAATCGTCAGGATTTAACTGTGGCTTGCGGCCTCTTCGATGAGAATGGGAATTACGTGAAGGGCGTCGAGCAAGATATGAAAATGCGCTTGCAGGACGAAACGCTTGCCAAGCTGGCCTCTTCCGGGGTCGTAACCCAGGCTGACCTGGTGATCAAGCCAGGAATCTATTTCATTCGAGTCGTAGTTCGGGACGACCAAGGACGAATTTCGACCGCAGATGATGTGATCGACGCGCGCTAGAAACGGCGTCCGGGGGCTCATCCATTCCCGCTGTAATTCTACATCACAAAGCGGGGTGCCCCACTCTTTCCGCACCCTTTGCGGAAAGGGTGGGATGCGAGAATGTGACCAGCATTACCGGGCGTCTGCTTCATGTAGTTGAACAAGAAACGCCCAAAGTTAAGTTCTTGCCGGCTGGTTTGATACCCTTGTTGCTCTGGACCAATCGATGGAACGTGCAGCCGCCGCGACAAGAGATCAGAAAGCCAAGCCCACTTTTCGAATCTTTCGGCCCGATTGGATAGTTTTAGCCGCGGCTAGCCTCGTTTTCCTGCTGAGTATCGGCAGCCCTCCTCACCTCATGGACGACGTCGATGCGGTTCAGGCGCAAGCCGGCCGCAACATGCTGGCTTCTGGAGACTGGGTAACTGCCCGGCTCAACGGCATCGCCTATCTAGAGAAGTCGCCGCTCAACTACTGGATGATCGCGGTCGCGTACCGGATCTTCGGCGTCCACGACTGGGCCGCGCGACTTCCTCACGCCCTCGCGGTGGTGCTCTTGTGCTGGCTTACCTATCGCTTCGGGCGCTGGGCTTTTGATGAGACCGCCGGACTTTACGCGGGCATCGCCCTCAGCACTTCTGTCGGCCTGTTCCTATTCACGCGGATACTTATCCCTGACGCCACTTTGACATTGACGATCACTGGCGCCATCTGGGCATGGCTGCGTCTGCTCGAACCTGACACGGAGTCTCGGCTGCGTTGGTCCTCCCTGCTGGGCCTTTGCTTAGGCGCTGGTCTGCTTCTGAAAGGCCTGATCGCCGCCGTCTTCCCGGTAATCGCGGCCCTCGCTTACATGGCTCTTACCCGCAGCCTGTTCTCTTGGGCGGCGTGGCGGCGTCTCTATCTCGGAGCCGCAATTGCGGTCGCCCTGGCTATCGCGGTTCCGTGGTACGTGCTGGCAACTCTGCGCAATCCTCCTTATTTTGTGTTCACCCTTCACAGTGGGCCCGGCGAGTATCACGGATTCTTTTGGTTTTACTTCTTCAATGAACACCTTTTGCGTTTTCTAGGCTTGCGATATCCACGCGACTACGACACGGTCCCCAGATTTTGGTTTTGGATTTTGAATCTGGTTTGGATTTTTCCCTGGTCTTTCTATCTACTATCCGCGCCGAGCCTTGACTACAAGACGGCTTCGCGCGCGGGCAGAACAAGGTTGATGGCACTCTGCTGGATTGGCGTGGTCATGTTGTTTTTCACATTCTCGACGACGCAGGAATATTATTCGATGCCGATCTATCCCGCGCTCGCCTTGCTGGTAGGATCGGTCCTCAGCGCTGGCGGTCGTTGGGTGCGTACCGCTACATACGCTCTGCTCGCCGCATGTTCGATCCTTTTTTCCGTACTCGCCATCTTGCTTGTTTCAGTCTGGCGCGTTCCAGCACCCGGCGACATCTCGCAAGCATTGACGCAGCATCCCGAGTTGTACACGCACTCACTCGGACACATCTGGGATCTGACGCTCAATGCCTTCGCCTACCTCAAGTTGCCGCTAGGCCTCGCGGCCTTCGCTTTCGGAGGATGCGCGGTAGCCTTGGCATTCTCGCGAAACAATATCCGAAGAGCCGTTCTCGTCGTCGCCGTCAGCATGATCGTTTTCTTTCAAGCAGCGCGCATTGCCCTCATCCGCTTCGACAACTATCTTGGATCTTATCCGCTAGCGGAGCGTCTACAGCAGAGTCCTCCGGGCGAGTTGGTCGAAGCCGACGCCTACTATGCTTTTTCTTCCGTCTTCTTCTATGCCAATCGAACGGCGCTCCTGCTGAACGGTCGCATGAATAATCTGGAGTACGGCTCGTACGCGCCCGACGCTCCGCAGGTTTTCATTGACGACAACAAATTCGTATCGCTGTGGAAGGAAGATTCCCGCTTTTATCTTCTAGCCTACGGCACGGATATGCCACATCTAGAGCAACTCGTCGAGCGCGAGAACTTGCACGTTGTAGCGGAGAATGGCGGAAATTATTTGCTCACGAACCATCCACTTCACTGATTCCGCAATGCCCTAAGCAAGATGACGAGCCGACCACGAACTTCCGAGGAGTTCAGTTGCATCGGCTGAGATGGTGCCCGATATAATGCCAGCATGTACACGCCCCAGACTGGAATCTTCGCTCTTGGAACGTCCTCTCACGCGTACCTGGAGTTTGACATTCTGGACGCGAAGAAATCCAAGGAGTTCGCATCGACAATCTCCGCGATCCGTGAACCACGAACCACAACGGGAGGCGTGAACTTCGTCATCGGTTTTCGGCCCGAGCTCTGGTGCGATATTGTTCCGAACGACACTCCTCCGGGCGTCGAGGGCTTTAACCAAGAAATCCGTGGCACAGAAGGATTCGTTATGCCAGGCACACAACATGATGCGCTGGTATGGCTGTCCGGCAGTGCTTATGACGTTGTCTTCGATATGGCCCGGACGGTCATCCATGACCTCGTGGGCCAGGCCTCGCTGGGGGAAGAAACCTCGAGTTGGTCTTACCGGCACGATCGCGACCTTACCGGCTTCATCGATGGCTCAGAGAACCCTACGCTGCTCGACGCGCCAATCGCAGCACTCTTGCCCGAAGGAGTTCCCGGTGCGGCCGGCTCGGTCCTGTTGCTGCAAAAATGGAAGCACAAGACCGCGGAATGGGAAGCTCTGCCGGTCGATCAACAGGAACGCATCATGGGACGCACCAAGCGCGACAGTGTCGAACTTGAGAACAAACCGGCGGACTCGCATGTCGCCCGCACCGATCAGGATGAGTTTGGGCATATCTTTCGCCGCAATATGCCCTACGGAAAAGTCGACGACCATGGCACCATGTTTGTTGGATTCAGCGCGGACCAAAAGCGGCTTTCCAGGATGCTCGAGAGCATGGCGGGCCTAATCACCGGCACGCGCGACGCGCTCACACGCTTTACTCAGCCCTTAACCGGCTCCTATTATTTCGTGCCTTCCGTCGAGAGTCTGCGGCACTTACAGTAAGACCAGCGAGCAAATGTCGGCGGAAAACACCGGCGTTCGAACTGATATATTGGCTTCAACCGCTTCTCTGCCCGCCCGGGTGGCGAAACTGGCAGACGCACGGGACTTAAAATCCCGGGTCTCGAAAGAGACGTACCGGTTCAATTCCGGTCCCGGGCACCAAGATTTGATGGGGCTGGCGATCTGCCGCACCCCAGGTTGGTTGGCATACGATACGGAAATCGCTAAACCAGAGTCTCTTAGCTAACTGCCTATATTCATTCAGTGCCTCTACCAGTTCGCTAGCGGCGGAGGTGTGCCCTTCCAATGTTCCTGGCCGACTTCCTCGGAAAAGAGGATCAGCCATTTGTCGCTGCTGACCTTTCTCCAGCCGTCGCGAGTAATCCAAGCCGCGTACTCTTTCTCGGTTTTGCCGTCGGAGTCCTTACGGCCGTATTCGATTTTCTCCAGTATTATCGCCACCCAGTCATCCCCGTTCGGTTCGACGGTCAGGACACTGGCATCGAATCGCGTCAACGTTATGCCAGACGAGTAGGAGGTTATGCGATCGATGAACTCTTGCCGGGTTAATCTGCGATCCGACAACTGGACATACAAATCCGGCCCCAGCATCCTCTCGAATGCACTCTTGTCGATGGCTACCCGGGCTTTACCCCACGCAATGTTGCCGTCTTGAATCGCTTTTCGTGCTTCGGCGCGACTTACAGTCTTGGGACTTTGTCCGACCAGTGTGGCGGGCATTACGACCGCCAGAAGCGCGAACATCGAGATCTTACGAAGTAGATGCATGACAGTTAGCTCCTTTTAAATCCAGGGATTTTGCGGGCACACGCTTTCAAACCTTTACAAGAATGCAATTCTGTGAGAGACTATACTTCGTTAGTTCGCTAACTGTCAATATATTGCAAGGAACAACAGATGTCGATATACGCGAGGCTTGACACTCTCCACATCTCCCTTCCGCAACTGACGCCGCCGGTGGCGGCTTTTGTACCCTTTCTGCGCACCGGCAATCTGCTGTTCGTGTCTGGTCATATTGCCAAAATCGATGGCCAACCTTGGGTCGGTCAGTTGGGCACGAATCTCACCACCGAACAAGGCAAGAAAGCTGCTCGCCTGGTGGCCATTGATCTGCTGGGCGCGCTTCACGCCGCGGTGGGCGACCTAAACCAGATCAAGCGCATCCTGAAGCTGATGGTGCTGGTGAACAGCACTTCCACATTTACGGAACAGCACTTGGTCGCCAACGGCGCTTCGGAACTCTTCGAACAGGTCTTCGGGGAAATAGGGACGCACGTTCGCAGCGCTTTCGGGGTCGCTCAAGTACCCTTCGGCTCGTGTGTGGAGATCGATCTGATCGCGGAGGTTAAGGATTAATGGCCCGAACAAAGTCTTATCGCTACAGTGTCGTTGACGTGTTCACGACGGAGTCCCTGGCGGGAAATCCGCTCGCAGTATTCCCGGACGCGTCAGAAATCGACGAAACGACCATGCAGAAGATCGCCAGAGAA
Organism: Terriglobales bacterium; assembly: GCA_035601995.1. Taxonomy (GTDB): domain Bacteria; phylum Acidobacteriota; class Terriglobia; order Terriglobales; family Acidobacteriaceae; genus JABDBE01. The sequence goes on along the minus strand of DATNNE010000137.1, from coordinate 128,456 downwards.
CTCAATCTGGCGGAAACCACATTCGTGCTTCCGGCAACACTCAAAGATTGCGCCGCTCGCGTGCGTATATTTACGCCCGCAAAGGAGATGGCATTTGCCGGGCATCCCACACTTGGTACTGCGTTTGTGTTGTTGCAAGAAAAAATTGTCCCGCGAAACAGCAGTGAGTTCGTTCTGGAAGAGCAGGTCGGTCCGGTTCCGTTGCGAATTGAAGCAGGGCAGCGTCCGCTGGTTTGGTTACGTATGCCTCCAGTTCGCGAAGGAAAATCCTATGACGCGGGCCTCTGTGCGAGAGCGCTGGGGCTCGAATCGCAGGATCTGCTTCCAGCTCAGCCGCAACTGTTGAGCGCGGGCAATCCAACCGTAGTTGTTGCTGCGAAAGATAAGGCGGCAGTCGATCGGGCATGGCTTGACTTGGCAGGTCTGAAAACTCTCAAGGGCGAGGAGAAAGAGCCGTTCTGCGTTTTCTTGTTTGCGCCGGTCCCCGACGGCGCCTATTCGCGCATGTTTGCGCCGGAATACGGAATTCCAGAAGATCCAGCGTCTGGAAGCTGCATGGGACCTCTGGCAGTTTTGATGATGCGACACAATCTTATCTCGAGCGCCGCAGGCACGCGCTTCGTGAACGAACAAGGAAAAAAGATGGGCCGGCGCAGCCTGCTCCATGTGGAGATTCGCGGAAAAGAGGGTGCCGGAGGAATCTACGTTGGCGGTTACGTCACGCCAATTGTTGAGGCTGTTATGACGTTAAGCTCGCATTAGGATTCGAGCCAGAATCGAATTGAAGTCGTCCAAGTGGACTATGGCAACCGGCGCAAATCGACGCCAAAGCGATCACCGCTTCGACCATCTTTTTTTCTCCGGCATGGCTGTGCTGATCTTGGTCTCAGTCTTCGTGGGGTTCGCGCACAGCTACTATCTCGCCGGCGTTTTCAAAGCTCCGCTGTCCAACTTGCTGGTTCACATCCATGGCGCGGTGTTCTCTTGCTGGATCGTGTTGCTGATCGTGCAAACCTCCCTGGTCGCCGCAGGGCGCGTCGACTTGCATCGCCGCCTGGGGTTGCTGGGTTTTGGCCTCGCATGTTTGGTGGTTATCCTGGGCGTGCTGGTGGCAACGGATTCACAAGTCCGGCACTTTGCCCCTGGCGAAGCGGGAATGAAACTGAGAGCGTTCTTCACGGTCCCGCTTTCGACTATGGTGGCCTTTTCGACGCTGATTTATTTCGCCTTTCGCAACCGCTTTCATCCCGCCGCGCACAAGCGCCTCATCCTGATCGCCACGATTGCAATTCTCGATGCGGCCTTCGAGCGCTGGCCCATTCATGCCGCCTGGTGGGGAGAGCGCACGGCGGCGCTCTTGTGCACCGTCCCGTTGCTGTTATTGATCATGGGCTACGACTATTGGGCAAGGGACAAGATTCATCCCGCCACCATCTGGGGCAGCATCTTCGTGGTTGTCCTGCAGCAGGTGCGGGATCCAATCGGGCATTCTGCTCCCTGGCAGGCTTTCGCCGCATGGGTGCAGATTCATGCGCGTTCTTTGCACATATGAATTCCGTCAATTGCACTGCGGGCACTGGCGCGAGGAGCGCACGTTCCCAGACTGGTCTTTGTTGCGGATCAGCGAGGCAAGAAAGCTGGAACAGGTTACCGCGCGGAGAGCGTCATAGAGACCCAGAAGCCACTTGGGCCGCCAGGGGAGGAGAACTTCTCTGTTTGCGAAGTTCGCTGAGGAAGCTTTCAGCGGTAAGGTCGGCATTTCGCTGAAACAGTTCGAGCAAGGGATCCTCGAGGTCATCCATCACCGATGCCGTAGAACTGACTGGTTCAGCGTCATTCATGCCCTCAGGTTCTACCACCATTTCGGGTTGAGCCCCTTTGTGACTCTTGAGTGCGTGGATAAACTCTTCGAGATGCTTGCGCTGCTGGTTGGTAGTCCGCGTAAACTCAACCCCCATGCCGGCCTCGGGGTGCATCACCCGCACTACGCCTTCGACTCTACTCTCCAGCTTTTTCAGGCGCATGATCAGGATCACCCTGGTATTCATGGGAAAAGGCGCAGCCATCTCCAGGTAACAACCACCCGAACTGAGATCGGTAAGCTGGCAAGGAGACGGGGGATCATCGAGCTCCATCTCTGGCGCATGCCGAGCTAACCACACTTTGAGATGGTCTCGTTGTTCGGAAGACAAATTCGAAAAGCGAATGCCCGCCTGCGAGCCGTCGCCCTCCCACGCCACTTCTGCCGCGCACTCGATGTCGTGGTCGGTTCCAGGCAGAGTAAACTTGATGCGCATGGGACCGGACTTCTGGGCGCGACGCGAGAGTTTGATCGACATTCCGCCTTGACTGATGTCCGATGTGACCGCCTTCCTCTGGCCCGATCCTTTCTCGCCCACCAAAGCGACCGGAATCTGCATGGGCACGCGGGTATTGCGGCGGCGTTCGCACTTCATCAGAGCCCGGGCCGCGCGAAAACTGGTTCTGGCACGTTCCGCGGAAATCGGTTTGTAGAGAACAAAATGTGCGCCCAACGCGAAGGCACTGCGCACGGCGGTTTGACCGTCAATCATGGCCACTGCGATGGAGCGCTTGTTACAGGGAGCGGCGCGGACACTCTTGAGGGCTTGGGCGGCCATGTCCTCGTCGTTGCAATCGACGACAACTGCTTCGAATCTCCGACGAGTGAGTTTGCGCACAGCCGCATCGGCGTCGCTGCAAAATTCGACAGCAATTTCCAGATCGCTGAGGATTCGCCGCAGCACCCTTGTGGTCTTGTCGTCAGAACACAGAACCAGAGCTTGCAAACTCATCGCGGACGAACTCCATTTAACTCAATCAGCCGCCAATCGCGGCTCCTTCCCCGTGGGCTTCTTCTTCGTTAAGTAAGTGGGCTACGCTGCGAAGCTGCTCGGCGGCGGTCTGCAGGGCTTCGATTTGTTTTCCCAGTTGGGACTGTTCGGCTTGCTTCTTTCGGAGTACTTCGTAAATATCCTTCACGATACTGCCTCCTTCCTGCAATGTAGGTTGGTGCCCCCTGGCGGTCAATGAGCCGGGGCCGTAGCCGGGTTACGGCGGTAATATGGCTTGAGCTGGGGTCTCGGAGACGAAACGATGGGTTTGCAGGTGTTTCTTGGATATCCGCGCATCCCTGCCCGTTGCGTCCTGCGCCTAAACATCCTTAACTATCATCTATTTACATCGAAATGGTTCAACTTATGCCTACGATTTCTATTGACTTTTGCGAAAAACACCCATAGAATCAGAGCCTTCCGGTTAGTCCAACGGGTAACCTGTATGGGTTTGATGTGATTGGTTGGCCGTCCGCAGAGGTGTGAATCTCTCTGGGCGACGAATGAATCTAACTTTCTACCGGTGTAAGTTTATCTCACGTACGAGGCGTTATATCTATGGCTAAGCGACGCGGAAATCCTAACTGGGGTAAGCCCGAGCCTATTGGGCCCATTACTCCTACTATTACGGAATTCGAGCAAGTGGTCCGTGAGTACAAGCTTTCTCCGGACCAGTACTTGCGCTCCACCCGGTTGCGCGAGTGGGCTCGGCGCAACAAGAATTCGAAGTATATCCCTGAACCTTTGCTTGAGGCTTGGGGTTTCGAGATCGAATCCACGCTCTAACAAGAGAGGAATACCAGTCCCGAGGGTCGCCACCCGGCGACCCTTTGTTTTTGCGCACAGCTTTGCAAAGGTCGGACAGAAACTAGGCTCGGCCTCCGACTTCGTCCCAAATACGATGGCCGTAAGTTTCGCGCAGCAGCAGACTTCCGATAACAAACGTCATGCTGGCCACGATCATCGGGTAGTAGAGACCCGCATAAATATTTCCGGTTGCGGCGCACGACCAGAGTCCAATCAGCGGCAGCAACCCGCCGAAAACGCCGTTGCCGATGTGATAAGGCAGAGACACCGATGTGTAGCGTACCTTCGCCGGAAATGCCTCGATCAAATAAGCAGCAATCGGACCGTACACTAGGCACACATAGAGCACTTGAATGAAAACCAGTAACACCAGCATGGTGATATTGGGATTCGGCGCTTCTTTGGCGGGAACCAGAGCACCGCTGGCGTCCGTAGTCATCGCGGTGAGGGCGATGGCTCCGGTGACCTTGTTGCGAACCGAGTGCACGGTCACCACGTTGTTTCCCGCTGCGCGCTGCATGGCTTTATAGATCGGAATGTAGGTGATGACCGCGAGCAGGCACCCGGCCATCATCAGCTTCTTGCGGCCGATGCGGTCAGAAAGCGCGCCCACCACCGTAAAGAACGGCATGCCGATCACCAGGGCGATAGCAATAATAATGTTGGCGGTGCGAGCATTCACTTTCAGCACCGTCTGCATGTAAAACAGAGCGTAAAACTGCCCTGTATACCAGACCACGCCTTGGCCGGCGGTGGCTCCAAACAGCGAAATCAACACGTTCTTGAGGTTGGCCCAGTGGGTGAACGCGTCCTTGAGCGGTTGCGTCGAGGACATTCCGGCGCTCTTGAGTTGCGCGAAGATTGGCGACTCTTTCATCTTCAGCCGGATGTAAAGCGAGATGGCTACCAGGACGATCGAAATCAGGAAAGGAATGCGCCAGCCGTAGGCGGAGAAGTCTTCTTTCGACATTGAAGATTGCGTAACCAGAATTACGATAAGCGAGATAAACAGACCGAGCGTAGCCGTGATTTGGATGAAACTGGTGTAAAAGCCGCGCCGGTTATCCGGAACGTGCTCGCCTACGTAGATGGCCGCGCCACCGTATTCGCCGCCCAAGGCCAGTCCCTGAAGAACACGGATGAGGATCAACAGGATGGGAGAAAACCAGCCCGCAGTGGCATAGGTCGGCAAAAAGCCGATGAGGGCGGTTGCGCCGCCCATAATAGAAAGCGTGACCAGAAAGGCATACTTGCGGCCAACCAGATCCCCGATGCGCCCGAAGAACAGTGCACCGAACGGCCGGACGAGAAAGCCCACGGCAAACGTGGCGAGATAAGCGACATAAGCGAAGGTGTCGTTGCCCGGTGGGTAGAATTTCAGAGCCAACACCGCCGTCAGGCTGCCGAAAATATAGAAGTCATACCATTCGATCATGGTTCCGACAGCGGAGGCCAGAATCACTCGCCAAATGCTGTAGCCACCGCTGCGGTCGATTACTGCTGCTCCTGCCTGAGTAGTCATAATCGAGGCTCCCTGTTTTTTTCTTTGTGATGCCAATGCTCGCATCTGACCAATCGCTCACATAAGCAGTCTAGAAACTACACCTGACTGATTATTCCTTGTCGGGTATTTTAAGCGTGAGTGCGCTTATCTCGCGAGTTTAGACCCCTGCTACTGAGTCTTTGTGAGATAAGCGTTTCGGGCGAGCGATAAGCTACGAGTTTCCCGCAAGCGCTTTTGCTACAATCACACTGTAATGACGCCCCAATCGGCCTTCACGGATGTCCCAACCGCCATCGAGGAGATTCGCTCCGGCCGCATGGTCGTGGTGGTCGACGACGAGGATCGCGAGAACGAAGGCGATCTGACCCTCGCCGCCGAGAAAGTCACTCCCGAGTCAATCAATTTCATGGCCAAGTACGGTCGCGGGTTGGTCTGCCTGGCCATGACTGAAGAGCGGCTGGACCATTTGCGTATCGGTCCCATGAGCATCGAGAACACATCCAACTACGGGACCGCGTTCTGCGAGGCCATTGATGCCCGCGATGGCGTGACTACCGGAATTTCAGCCTACGATCGCGCCCGTACTATAAAGGTAGCAATCGATCCCGCCACGCGCCCTTCCGATCTGGCGCGTCCCGGACACATCTTCCCGCTGCAGGCTCGCAAAGGCGGCGTGCTCGTCCGCGCCGGCCAGACCGAGGCCTCGGTCGATCTCGCCCGCATGGCGGGAATGATTCCCGCAGGCGTGATCTGCGAAATCATGCGCGACGACGGCACCATGGCGCGCATCCCCGACCTCATCGAGTTCTGCAAAACGCACGACATGAAGATGTTGACCGTGGCCGAACTCATTCGCTATCGCATGCAACATGAGCGTTACGTGCATCGTGTCGGCGAAGCGCTGATTGGGACGCGCTACGGCGAGTTCCGCCTGATTGCTTATGAGAGCGAAGTGGACGGCGGCGAATCTCATGTGGCCCTGGTCAAAGGGGACGCAGTTAAAGGGGACGCACGCGGCGAGGTAGGTCGCGAAAACGACAGTGGCAGCGAGCCGGTGCTGGTCCGCATGCACTCCCATTGTGTGATGGGCGATGTTTTCGGATCGACCGCCTGCGATTGCCGGGCTACCGTTGAAGGCTCAATGCAGGCCATTGCGCGCGAAGGCCGCGGCGCGTTGATCTATTTGCATCAAACTTCGAAGGGCTTTTCGATCGAGAAGATTGGGGAGCGGAGCATGCTTACGTTCCATCGCGACAAGCGTCTCCCGTCGCTGCCGGAAAGCGAGCGCAAGACCCAGCGTGAGATTGGTATTGGAGCGCAAATCCTTTCAGATTTGAATCTCCGGCGCATTCGTCTGCTGACCAACCATCCGAGAAAAATGCCCGCGCTCGAAGGATTCAACATCGAAATTGTCGAGCAAGTCCCGGTACTGCTCGACAAAGTCAAAACGAATTCGTAAGCCGCAACCCCAACTCCGTCATCCCGACTCAACTCTGTCATCCCGACCGGAACAGATCATCGCAAAGCGATGATCTGTGGAGTGGAGAGACCTTGCGTTTAGTGCGTGCATCGAACGGTGACTGGCCCACCCTTGCGGCTTTTGCATAGGGTGGGGCTAATGCAGCCCGCGTCCCGATTTTCCACCCGTGATCGCCCACCTCATCGTTCCCACCTTTACAAGACGTAAAGGTGGGCCAGCCCCCGAATCCTGTTATTGGCCGAATCGGAGTCCGAATCTCTGCAGCTGCTGTTTGCTAACATTCGCGGGCACATTGGATTTCGGGTGTGTAGGTGCGACGTCCGCAACCGACAGGCCTATGCTCGCGTTCACAGGAGTTGCCAGAAAGGCGTGGATGTTGCCCGCATCCGGCCCGCTGAGTACCGTTGCCATGCCCGAGATTTGTCCGCGGTCGTTGATCTTGTTAGCCATGGTTGCGTACAGGTTGGAACTGGCGGGAAGCAGCGTGTTGAGGTCGGTCATCACGCCGTTCTGATAGATGAAGGCGTGGGACCAATCGAAGTTGGAGTCCCAGGTGCTTCCCACCACCACTTTGCCGTCACTGCTGATGCCGCTGGCCAGGGAGCCAAAATCTCCCGGCAGAGTTTTGAGGTTTGTGATTACGCCGTTCTGCCAAAGAACGGCATAATCGGTTGCGCCGTCAGGGCGAAGGACTTCCCCAACAATTTGGCCCCGGTCGTTAATCGCCCAGGCTAAACTGAGCCCCTCAACTCCGAGGTCCGGAAGCGCGGTGGGAGTATTGTTTTTCCACACCACGGCGTGATTCGCTAAAGTGCAGGTTCCCGAGTAGCCTACAGCTTGGCCTTGATCGTTGATGCCGAACGCGATCGAGTCTGGATCGCTACCTAGCGGAGGAAGAGCTTGGGGTCGGGCTTTGCCGTTTTCCCACAACGCCCCCAGGTCAATCCGATTATTAGTTGTGCCAGGCGGGCATGTGGAGTCCACAGCACCGTTTTCTGCAAATCCTGCGATCTGTCCACGGAGATTGATCCCGCTCGCCTGCCCGTTATTTCCACCGAGCGTCTGGAGAGCACTCATGTGGAAGAGTTGCCAAAGAAACGGGCGACACGTAAGGTGTGTGCCAAAGCCACAAACGTCTTCGCCGTTCGGATCGGGCACAGACGTTTCGGAATAACCTACTATCTGCGCAAAGTCATTGATCTGCCCCCAGTTCATCCAACTGTTCTGTCCTCCGAGCGTGCCTAGGTCGAACTTGAATCCGTCGACGTCTATCAGTGCGCGTCCGCTTAGAAGTGTCCCGAACTGGCTATTCTGCTCCCCCGGTGGCAAGCTCCCAGCCATGATCTCCGTCCAGCCTTCATTATTGACGGACATGGCACAACCCAGATTGTCACTCCCCTCACTGCCCAGATCGGTAACTCTGTAGCCCGCTTGAGCGACTGCATTGCTGAAGCACGCCAGAACAATCGTCGTAACCCACAGTATCCAGGAATTCCGCAACCGTGTTACTGCGCTCATATCTTCTCCTTTTGGTCCGTGCAAAGTCTCCGTGCCGAGATCAGTCGCGATTCACGTCGCGTCCCTACTCGGCGCGGTCGAATAGTCGGTCTAATAGTGAATGTGCAATTCAGAGAGGAAGCATGTGGTGTTCCAGCGTTTTGCACCGGTGTTCCACCGGCGGAACAATTACCTGAAACGACAGGCCAGACATTTCGCACTGAAGACAATCGAGTGACGGGCTAACAAGTTCCTGGGACGATCCCAAAACGGCTAGAGCGACTACTTCTCCAACTTTCCATACACACACCGGCGAGAGGTTATGGAATTCGAGAACGCCGAGCAGCAAGAGTCAGTCCGATCAATTTTGGCGGATGAGATAACCGTGGGTGGCCCATTCTAAATTTCGCGTTCTTTGCGAAATTTAGAGTGGGGACGTTGAAGCGCGGGTGGCCCGGTTCTGGCTTGAGCGAGGATGTTCAGTCCTCCCCACGCTGTCATCCCGACCGGAACAGATCATCGCAAAGCGATGATCTGTGAAGTGGAGGGACCCTGCGTTTAATGCGTACATCGGAGGACGGCGGGTGCCCCATCCTAACGTCGCGGAAATATTTCGATCCCATACTCACTCTGATTTTGCGACTTTAGGGTGGGGATTTTGACCTTTGACCGTCGACCTATCAAGTCCGGTCTGGGCTCGCCCGAAACGTTCAACCCCCTCCAACTTTGTCATCCCGACCGGAACAGATCATCGCAAAGCGATGATCTGTGGAGTGGAGGGACCCTGTGGCTAATATGCGCATCGAACGGACGGATAAACTCGCTCCAGAGCCTCAGATAACGGGATTCAGACGCCGTGCTCAGATTTTCGATTACACTACTTCTTTTCCCGCCAAGCCGAAATTCCAGACGCACCCTGCGCCAATCGACCGAGGGTATTTGGATCCAGAGTGACGACATCCGGCCCCTTGGTCTTGCCCGCGATAATCGGCTTGTTGGGGATGGTTTCGTAGGCGTAGCCGGTTAGGACGGGTTGGACCCTTCCCTGCTGCAAAGTCACACTGAACCGCGCCCATCCGTAATGGACCTCTCCGCTGATCATGAACTTCAAACCCAGGTAGCGATGTTGCGCGTACATCCATTGACCAAACGTTGTGGCAGCAGGGGAAGAACCGAAACCCGGTCGTCCTCCGCGCCAGGCCATCACCCAACAGCCGCTTTTCTGAAGGTACGAATTATTGGGGCGCACTTTGAAACCGCCCGGAAGTGCGGCGGCAAAACCACTCGAACAGGTGCGATTATGAGAGACAAAAGTCGCCTCGGTAAGGACGCCCCTGCCCCAAACCGCATTTGCCGGATTGCTCGCGCCCGCACGCACGCCTGAAGCGAACTGGCCGCCGTCGCCTATCCAAGATACGTTAGAGAACAAAAAGTCGGTCACTCCGTTGTGACTCAAATCCAGAGCGACAGGGCTGCCATTGACGGGAATCTTGATATGCGCTGGCGTATAGACGATCTTGGCCTCAGCGGGCAGGCTCAATGCCAGCAGACTTACTCCAGCTGCTGCCGCGGCAGCCGCATACGCTGACAAGGAATTTTCCAATCGCGGAGCGAGCCTAGCCGCTTGTCGCGCACGCCTCATTCCGCCGTCTCTTGATTCTCGCTCGATCATTCCCCCCTCCTGTTCTGTTCAGGGTGCTGTCGCGCCGCACCGGAGTGGTAGCACCCCATTTTCAGCGCGACATACAGGCCTCGATGTCGCTCGATTACTGCAGTTTTAGGGCGCAACCTGGTAGATCGTGCCGCAGCCTTGGAAATGGCATGTGCTTCCTGTCGAGGTTCCACCTTCTAGAGTCGTGCCATATAGAACGCCCAGTGAATCAGAAACCAGTCCGGCCGAGGGAGTAGCCCCGTCCGGGGACCCAGCAAAACTGTACAGGATCCGTTCCTCCCAGCCGTCACTTAGGTGCTGGAACTCGAAGACGATCCCACTCTTACTCGCCCCACCGTGGGAGGTTATGCCGAGGAGGTTGGCGTGAGAGTCCGACACGAGCCTGCCTACGGGCGCCATACCGTCTGGGTTCCCGTAGAAGATATGGGCTTGGCTTTGCCGCCAGCCTCTATTTTTCGTGTCCTGAAGCTCAAAGAAGGTGCCCAGCCCGTTGCCGCCGGCGTCTGTAACTCCCAATATATGATTTGCGTTGTCGAGAATAATTTGACCCGATGGATTGATGCCCAATCCGCCTCCGTGGACGAAGTTATACAAGATAGTTTCTGTCCAGGCTCCGCCGGGAGCTGTAAGTTTGTAAACCGTGCCGCACCCATACACGTATCCACGCGCCTTGGTCCCTACGTAGCACGATCCGCTGCCGCCGTAACTGGTCGTCCCGTAGAGATTGCCAGCAGAATCGAGAACCACGCCAGACGAGGGCGATGCGCCGTCGGGCGCGCCCGCAAACACATGAAGGGTCGTTTCTGTCCAGGAACCATCGGGGTGGGGCGTCAATGCGAATACAGTGCCACAACCGCTGTAGGCGCATGAGTTTTCTGCGCCGCCGAACATAGCTGTTCCATACAGGTTGCCTTGGGTGTCCAAGATAAGGTCGCTCTCCGGGCTTGCCCCGTCATCGCTGCCGTCGGGAAAGGCGTGCAAAATGCTCTCCTTCCAGCCGCCATGCGAATTCGGCACCATCTCAAATGCCGTCCCCCCGCCATTGCGACCTCCCTGGGCGGTCGTGCCGTAGAGGTTACCCGCCTTGTCGAAGACAACGCCCGCCTTAGGGACCGCTCCGTCGTTGCCACCGGCGAAGCTATAAAGTACTTGCTCCTTCCAGCCATCCTTTGAGCGCTTCAGCTCAAACACTGTTCCACAGCCCGGGGGCGTGTTGTATGTACACGCTCCGCTCCCGCCATATTCCGTTGTTCCATACAGATTGCCATCTGCGTCGAGAGTCAGGTCGGACATTGGCTGTCCGCCATCGGCGCCGCCGGTGAATGAATAGATCACCTTCTCGTTGCTGGCTGGCGCTGCGCCGGAGGAGAAAACTGGACGCAGGCCGATCATGACCAGAACGCAACTGGCGGCGATCCAGAAAGTTTTTTGTCGCATGGAATAACCTCGCTTCAGAGAATCCAGGTAACCGGATTCGGACGGACGGGGCCCCAACTAACTGCAGCGGCGCAATTGTCCTCCGGCGCAATAGCCGTGTCAATATGCAAAGGATTGCAGTGGCGCGGTTGGACGACTCGATGGTGAACTTTGGCAGCCGGATGGCAGGACGATCCGTGACCTTGTCATCCCTCGTTCATATGCAATAGTCATTCCGAGGCTGTGATCATCGAAGCCAGTGAACTTTGATTTCCTTTTCGAGCGCCTTGAATTCCAGATCGCCGGTGACGAGTTCCGCCCTTCTTTCCTTTGCCAGCGCGGCGGCAAAGGCGTCGGCCAAACTCAATTTGAAACGCGCCTTGAAATCGGCCGCAGCGTCGGCCAGCGCACGGGTCGTGGAATGAAAATCAATCGGCAGGCCCTGAAGGACCTTCGCGGCCTCCGCCCACGCCGCCGCGCCGTCTTTCCGCACAATGGAGTACTTCACCTCGGCGTAGTTCACATCGGTCATGAGGAGCGGGTTGTCCTTCTTACCGGCCGAGACGAGCAGGTCTTCCATCGTCTCCGCGCCCGGCTCGTCGCGGAAATAGGCGATAAGTGCGAAGCTGTCGAGCACCTTAGCCGGCATGGCGGTCCTCGATTGACCGTTCCTGCTTCTTGTGTTCGGCCCAGTCCTCCGTCAGCGGCTTGCCTCCCGATCTGCGCTTGAGGATGCCGCGCCCGCGCTTGATCAGCGCCGCGGTCATGGGCTTGAGAAGAATCCCCTCCGGTGTGGCTTGGACCACGGCCTTTGTCCCGTCCTCAATGTCGAATTGTTTGCGCAGGCGAAGTGGGATGACGACCTGCCCCTTCGTCCCGAACCATATAGTTTCGAGTTTCTCAGTCATACCAATGGGTATAAGTATGACGCGCGACATATAGTCTGTCAAGATCCAAAAAGTAGGAACTATTGGCGCTATTCCGAAGACACGGCCGGTGGCCCAGGTTCGCGCCCGTTAATTGACATTCAGGCTCGCAACACCCGTTTTTCGGGCGCTAACCTGGGATTTCGCCATGATCCCGAGCAGACAGCCGTAGTTTGTCCCGCCCCATCAGGGACCTACGCGCACTTTATGTTTTCCCATTTCGGGAATCGTCTTCAGCGCCCATCCACTTTCCCCTTGATCCCACTCCCTCGCCACGATATTATCGAATGACACAGGTTATCTATAAGATAACCACGTTCTTTGACAACATGACAAGGACGCAGCTCCTGGCCGTGGCCAATGGCTGAGTCCGAAGAACCAGAGGAAGGTGAAACCCTTCGTCTGCCGCCTCCTTGCGTTGTCCCAAAACGGTACGGCGGCCGGTTAAGAGACACGCTAACCCCAATGTTTAGAATATTTTGCCTGTAACTACCTTAAGAACCATAGATCTACAAGGCAGGAAAAATCCCGGTCCTTTGTTTTCTAGATTTTGGGCGGAATTGAGTGTTTTTTTTGAGAGAAATCCTGCACCATAATGTGTGCAGAATGCGAAGCAGGACGTCAAAGGACATGGATGACGCGCGGGCAGAGCAGCCGGCAGCCATCCCTAATTCTGGCGGCGTCAGAACGGTTTTCGACTCACGACCTGGCTGTCGTTAATGAAGAACTGCGCGGGGCACTGACTGGAGCCGCAGATTACCGGCAGCAATCCGGCGAGCTGCTTGCGCGTGATCAGGCCCAGCGTGCCGCATTCGGGACAGGAAAGCACGGCCCAGTAGGGGTCATCTTTTTCCCCGACGCGACCGGCGTTTTCCAGCACGAAGATCGTGCCGGGGATCATCTGTTCAGGGATCCACTGGCTTAGGACGTCGAGTTCTCCAACCATTTTTGCCTCCTTTATGGGGCCACTATGTGGAACCAAACTTCCCTGCTTATGAAGCCTGTCTTAGTTTGCGCAATGAACTCGATCGACTCGTGCCACTATTTTTTTTAGCGCGTATTTCGGCGCGTACCTGCCGAACCGTGTCGCTCAGACAAATCGTGAGCATGGGCTGGCGCGCGTTTTTCAAGATGTCCACAATCTGCCGTGCAGAAGTTTCGAGATACAGAGTTTTGCCGTCGGTCAGCAAGTGATATTCGGACGTGCCGCTGACGGTCTCAGCCAAGCGCTTGCCAAACTCCCGCTGCAGGAAGCGCATAACTTTGCGCACGCGCTGCAAGGAGAATCCGCGGTGGCGCAACTCGCAGATCACCGCGACCTCCGCGAGGTCTTCCATGGAATATAGGCGGCGGCGGCCTTCCCGCGCCGGCACGACGATGCGGCGCTCATCCCACCACTGCAGTTGCCGGGGCGTGATGCCAGTCAGCGAGACCACATCGCGAGATGCGAACGTTTGTTGCATGTCGAAGCCAAAAATGTTTCAAACAATCCAACAGCTAAATGTTTGAAACATTCTAGGCATGAAAGGGCACATGTCAACTGTGGATTTCTGCAGCAAGGGGGTAACTAGACAAGTTCCCCTCATGAGATTTACAGGTGCAATTCCGAAGCCGAGGGCCTTTGAGTACTAGTTGCCGGTTCTCAGTTCTCAGATGCTCATACCACCGCCGACAAAATGAACGATCTCCAGACAGTCGCCTTCAGCGAGGCTGGTCTTCGCCCATTGATCGCGAGCAACGATGCTTCGGTTCAACTCTACGGCTACGCGATCCGTTTTCATACCCAACTGCTCGACAAGTCCGGCGAGGGTGAGCGGCGGATTGAAATCCCGCGGTTCGCCATTGATCTGCAATTTCATGTCATCTGGATTTTCGCAGCAAGCCCAGCCAGGCGGCAAGTCAGCTTCACCCTTCGCTCGACAGTGCAGCCGGAAGTGGCTGCCCCCACAGGAGCTAAGCTTCCACTTTGCGCAGTTGGAATTTCCGGGTTGCGGTGCGGCCGGAGTAGTTGGCTTGCACGAGCACCGCGGAATCCGGGAGTGAGGATTCATCAACATCGATCTTCATCTCGGCGTCGCCGTCGGTACCCGTGACCACCTGGGTGTAGAAGGGAGCTGCATTAGGCCGGGCAAAGCGAACCGTCAGCCGCGCCCCCTCGACGGCAGCGCCGCCCTCGGTGACGCGCAGGCGCAGCGTCAGATTGCGATCCGAATGCACGGAGCCGGCGTTGAGCCATAACACATCGAGCTCTTTGATTGCGGCCAAAACCTCGGGCGCAACACTCTTGTCGAGAACGCCCTCCACGCGACCGTCGCGGATAGAGTCGAGGACAAGGCGATGCTGATCGCGCAGAATCTGCTCCTTCTGCTGATCGGTGAAGCCGGACTGAGCGGCTTTGTCCGCATAGGAAGTAGCGCGCTTGCCGATGCAGCGTCCGCGAACGAAGACCTGCGTCTGCAAGAGCAACTCGCTTTCGCGCGCTTCGCTCTGCACGTGGTAAACCGTGTCCTCGTGCTTCACGTCGGTATTGAAGCCGAAAATCATGTTCAGCCAATCCTAATCAACCATCGGCAAAGTTTGTAAGAATGTTAAAAAATCATCACAAAATCGCGCCGTCGCTTGACACTCCCATCCGCGAAATCTACTCTAGAGGTTTAAGTTAATGCTTGGCTGCGAATTATATATAGCTCCTCTATGCCCGACAATTACTTCGCTCGCTACCTGCCATTATTGATTCACTTCATCGTAGCAGGTGCTCTGGCTTCCGCCATTGTGCTGCTGTCCTGGTTTATTGGCTACCGGCGCCCTACGAGGGCCAAACTTTCTCCTTACGAATGTGGAATGACCCCGGTCGGTGACGCGCGCGAGCGCTTCTCAGTCAAGTTCTACCTGGTGGCCATGCTCTTTATTCTGTTCGATGTGGAAGCGATCTTTCTGTATCCCTGGGCAGTCATCCTGCGAGAGCTTAAGATGTTTGGTTTCTGGGAGATGCTGGTTTATATCGGCATCGTTCTGGTGGGCTTTATCTACATTTGGAAAAAGGGTGTGCTGGACTGGGGCACTCCGTCGGTCAGAAGAGGCGAAGTCTAATGCCGCTGACTCCCGCCATCACCGATCTTGAAGCGCTGAAGGACCACCCCGCGGTGGTACGGTTGCGGTCCTGGAACTCGGGTGCCGTCGAAGGCGCGAAGTTCGATCGCGAGGAAATGACCATCTACATCGAGCGCTCCTGCATCCGCGAAGCTTGCGTCATCCTGCGCGACGATGTGAGTTGTCCTTTCAATTTTCTTTCAGATGTGACTTGCGTGGATTGGTATCCTTCGCAGCCGCGCTTCGAAGTGGTTTATTCCTTGCTGTCGATTCCCAATAAGGAACGGGTACGCCTGAAGGTGCGTCTGGACAACGACAGTCCGACGGTGGAATCCGTGACTTCCGTTTGGCCGTCGGCAAATTATTTCGAGCGAGAGGTTTTTGACCTGTTCGGAATCCGGTTTACCGGGCATCCATATTTGCGGCGCATTCAGATGCCGGAAGATTGGGAAGGCCATCCGTTGCGCAAAGACTATCCCGTGGAGGGCTATCGCTAAACATGGCCCACATGACCTCCACGCCCGTGCTTGAACCCGGTCAGGATCGGACCATGATCCTGAATATGGGACCGCAGCACCCGTCGACGCACGGAGTCTTGCGCCTGATTCTCGAGATTGATGGTGAGACCGTAGTGCGGCTCATGCCCGATATCGGATATCTACACACCGGCATCGAGAAGACTTGTGAGGCTAAGTTTTACCAACAGGTGGTGCCGCTCACCGACCGCATCGATTATCTCTGCCCGATGACCAACAACCTTTGCTACGCGTTGGCGGTCGAGAAACTGCTCGGGTTGGAGATCCCTCCGAAGGCGCAATGGCTACGCGTGATGATGAACGAGTTGACCCGCATCAACTCGCATCTGGTTTGGCTGGGAACACACGCCATGGATATTGGCGCGCTGACGGTTTTTCTTTACTGCTTCCGTGAGCGTGAGGATGTTTTGCGCTTGTTCGAGGCGATCAGCGGCCAGCGCATGATGACTTCTTATTTCCGTATTGGCGGCGTGGCGCTCGAACCTCCGCTTGGATTCTTTGACCGGGTGCGCGATTTCGCCAACCGCTTCCCTTCTAAAGTGGATGAGTACGAGAACTTGCTGACGGGGAATCCTATCTGGACGATGCGGACGAAGGGCGTGGCGCGGATTACGGCGGAGGATGCCATCGCACTCGGAGCAAGCGGGCCGACACTGCGCGGCAGCGGCGTCGACTTCGATCTGCGACGCGACATGCCGTATTCGGGCTACGAGAACTTCAAGTTTAAAGTGCCGGTTGCTCAAGAAGGCGATGTTTTTGCCCGATACATTTGTCGGGTTCAAGAGTTGCGCGAATCCATTGGCATGGTGCAGCAGGCGCTCGACGGAATGCCGGAGGGTCCGATCAAAGCGGATGCGCCGAAAGTTGTGCTGCCCGACCGCGAGAAGATGAAGACGCAGATGGAAGCGCTCATCTATCACTTCAAGATTATTACCGAGGGCTTCGCGGTTCCTGCCGGCGAGGTTTATCAGGCAGTCGAATCACCGCGCGGCGAAATGGGATACTACGTCGTAAGCGACGGAACGGCCAAACCATATCGCGTGCATATGCGTGCGGCTTGCCTGGCGAACCTGCAATTGCTCCCCAAGATGTGCGAGGGAAAATTGCTGGCCGATGTCGTGGCCGCGATTGGATCAATCGACATCGTGCTCGGAGAAATCGATCGATAGCCAATGAAGTTTTCTGATCAATTCGAAGCGCGCTTCGCGGATATGCTTACGCATTATCCGACGAAGAGATCCGTGCTGGTGCCGACTCTTCTTTATGCGCAGGATGAAGTCGGCTACCTGAACCACGACGTCATTCATGAGATTGCCCAGCGGTTGGATTTGACCGAGCTTGAAGTGCATAACGTGATCAGCTATTACTCCATGCTGACCACTAAGCCTCGGGGCAAATTCAATGTGCAGGTTTGCACCAATATTGCCTGTATGCTTCGTGGCGGCGAAGAGCTTCTCGATCATTGCAAGACGAAGTTGGGCATCGGACACAAAGGCACGACGCCGGACGGAATGTTCTCGCTGGAAGAAGTGGAGTGTATCGGGGGTTGCAGTTGGGCTCCTGCGGTGCAGGTGAATTATGACTTCCACGAGAACCTGACCGCGGAAAAGATGGACGAGGTTCTCGACGGATACAAGAGGAATTGAGCCATTGGGTAATCGGGTAATTCTGGAATTAATTACCCGATTACTCAATTACCCAATTACAAATGGCATCCTTAGTTTCCCATCCCGACGAAGTGAAGGTCGTCTCCAAACGATTTGGCAAGGGTGCGACCGACATCGATCGCTATCTGGAACTCGACGGCTACAAGGCCGTCCAGAAGGCGCTGGGAATGCAGCCGGATGCGATTGTCAATCTTGTGAAAGATTCGGGTCTTCGCGGGCGCGGCGGCGCTGGATTCAACACCGGGATGAAGTGGTCGTTCGTGCCCAAGCAGTCGCCGAAACCAAAATACATTCTGTGCAACGGCGATGAGAGCGAGCCCGGCACGTGCAAAGACCGGTTGATTTTCGAGCACGACCCGCACTCGGTGATTGAAGGCGTCGTCATCGCGGGAATTGCCACGGGCTCGCACGCTGGATACATCTACATTCGCGGCGAGTATCGATATTTGCTCGAGATCATGCAGAAGGCAATCAAAGACGCCTATGCGCGCGGTTTTCTGGGCAAGAACATTTTCGGCAGCGGTTATGACTTCGAGGTCTACTGGCATGGCGGCGCGGGCGCATATGAAGTCGGCGAAGAGTCGGCGCTGATGGAGTCGCTCGAGGGCAAGCGCGGCATTCCGCGAATTCGGCCTCCGTTCCCGGCTGTAGTGGGACTGTGGGGCGGGCCAACGGTCATCAACAATGCCGAGACGCTGGCCAGCGTGCCGCACATCCTGCTCGGTGGCGCGGAGTGGTTCGCCAAGCTAGGGCCGCCTAAGAATGGTGGCACCCGACTGTTTTGCCTAAGCGGGCATTTGAATCACCCAGGTGTGTACGAGCTGCCCATGGGCTACAACCTGAAGAAGATGATTTACGACGTTGGCGGAGGCATTTCTAACGGGCGCGAGTTGAAGGCTGTAGTTCCCGGCGGATCGAGCTGCCCAGTTTTGACAGCTAGCGAGATCGACGTCTCCATGGATTTTGATTCGATGATGAAAGCGGGAACGATGCTCGGTTCCGGAGGCGTGGTAGTCGTGGATGACACTACCTGCATGGTGAAGTTTGCTCTTCGGATCATGAAGTTTTATCAGCACGAGAGCTGCGGGTGGTGCATCCCTTGCCGCGAGGGCACGGACTGGTTGAAGAAAACGCTCACTCGATTTCACCACGGTGGGGGAGTGAAGAAGGACATCGACAACATTCAATATCTGTCGGAAAACATGCTGGGACGAACCTTCTGCCCGCTGGGCGACGCGGCCGCGATGCCAATGATATCCATCGTGAAGAGATTCCGGAAAGAATTTGAGGATCACCTGGAAGGCAGACCGTGTCCGTTTGAGAAGGCCGGCGCGGCTGAGCGAGTACCAGTGTTAGCTTGAATTGATTAAGTAATTTATCAATTGAGTAATTTGAAACGCAAGGCCGTTCAATTACGAAATTACCCAATTACTCAATTCCAAAATTTCTTATGGCTGACGTAAGCATCACGGTGGACGGCAAGAAAGTCACGGCCCCGGTCGGGACATTACTGATCGAAGCCTGCAAAAGCGCGGGCATCGAAGTACCCTCATTTTGCTACTACCCTAATCTGTCATTGCAGGGCGCTTGCCGGATGTGTCTGGTCAAAGTCGAGAAGATGCCCAAGCTGCAGACTGCGTGCACGACCGTGATCGGCGAGGGCATGATCGTTTCGACCGACACGCCGGAGATTCATCAAGCGCGCAAGAGCATGGTCGAAATGCTGCTGGGCAACCATCCGCTCGACTGTCCGGTGTGCGATGCGGGCGGCGAATGCGAATTGCAGGACATGACTTTTTCCTACGGCGCCGCCGAGTCCAAATATATCGACGCCAAGAATCATAAGGAGGAGCAGCAGTGGTCGCCGGTGGTCTTCTTCGATCGGCCACGCTGCATCTTGTGCTATCGCTGTGTGCGGGTGTGCGGCGAGGGCATGGATGTTTGGGCTCTCGGCGTGCAGAATCGCGGCGTCAGCTCGATCATCGCGCCCAACCAGAACGATCATCTCGAATGCGAAGAGTGCGGCATGTGCATTGACATATGTCCCGTGGGTGCGCTCACTTCGGGCGCGTATCGCTACAAAACGCGTCCCTGGGAGATGAATCACGTGGGCACGACTTGCACGCACTGCGCCGACGGCTGCAAAACGACGCTCGGCGTGCGCCGATCTGATACTGGCATGGAAATTGTGCGCGGCGACAATCGCGACAAGAGCGGAATCAACGGCGACTTTCTTTGCATCAAGGGACGTTACGCTTTCGATTTCGCGCATCATGAAGACCGGCTGACAGAACCGTTGATCCGCAAGAACGGCCGCTTGACCCCATCAACCTGGGAAGAGGCTTTCGAACTGATCGGAAAACGTTTCAAAGAAATTTGCGACCAGGTCGGAGGACAAGCAATCGGAGTCTTCGGTTCGAACCGCACTACAAACGAAGAGAATTACCTACTGCAGAAGTTTGCTCGTGTGGTTCTTAGTACCAACAACATCGATCACCATCGCACTGCGGACTTCCCTGCCCTGGCAGCGGCTCTCGCAGGCAAACCGGAAGCAACGGCGAGTATGCGGGACGTGTTCAATGCGCCTGCGATTTTGTTGATCGGCAACGATCCCACCGAGCAACATCCGCTGCTGGCATGGCAGATTCGAAACAATGTCCGGCTGCATCGGGCGCGATTGTATGCAATCAATTCGCAGTCCATCAAGCTGCGCCGTCAGGCTACTAGCTTCGTCCAGATTCCGGCGGGATCAGAGGGAAAACTGGCTGCGTTTCTCGCTGGCGAAGACGCCGCCGTCGACGCGATCGCTAGCGAACACGGCAGCCGCGATGCTTGGATCGCTTTGCGCGACAAACTACGCGGTGAGCCGAACCTCGTGATTATTTTTGGATCGGAGATCCGGGGCGCGGACATCGCTTCGGTGGTGAAATTCGTTGCCGGCATTCAGGGCGCGAAAATTGTTTGCCTCGGCGATTACGCCAATTCACGAGGCGCCGCCGACATGGGACTCTATCCTGATCTGCTTCCCGGCTATCAGCGCGTTTCAGATGCGGGCAAGTTTCACGAAGAGTGGGCCACTATTCCGCGAGCCTCCGGCTTGACCATGCCTGAGATGGTAGAAAGTGCGAAAGCCGGCAATCTGAAAGCTCTTTATGTCGTGGGTGCGAATCCCGTCGAGCAGTTCGCTGTTGATCCCTTTGCCTTTTCGAATAGTTTTGTCGTAGTGCAGGACATGTTCCTGACTGAAACAGCCGTGATCGCAGACGTGGTCTTGCCTGCGGCGAATGCATATGAGAAGTCTGGAACGTTTACCAACACCTGTGGGGACTTGCAGTTGGTAAAGAAGGCGGGCGAGGTCACCGGCACAAAGTCAGATTTCGAAATGATCGTGCGCATTGCGGGGGCGATGGGTTTCGACGTTCGACGGCTGGTATCTTTTGGACGAGGAGTCGGCACAGACATGGGGCAATCGCGCGGGGCGCAATCCGGTGAAGCGGACCGCCACGCGGTATGGCTCGAGGCCAACGGACTCGAACCGAAGATGAGCCCGTTCGATCCCATGGCGATTCTGGATGAGATCCAGCGGTTGGTGCCCGGCTACGACGTTCCCCGGATGAATATTCTCGCAGGCAATGATCAGCATACGACTTTGTCCTCGAGCGGGCCGGGAGCGTTGCATGATCCGAAGTTGATTGTGCCCGCGCAAGACAATCTTTTCAGTTCGGGCACACTGGGCCGTTATTCACGCACTTTGAATTCCGTAATTGAGAATCGCCACAAACAACCGGCGGAAACTGAAGTTGCCGCCGACTGAACCACCAACTCTCCTCGTTTCGTCGTCCGAGTGGCGTTAGCCGCAAAGGATTTGGCGAGGGGTACCAATGACACGTTGTATCGCGAGCGCGAGACCCTTCGTGGCGAAGCCTCTGAGGATTGCGCAAGTTAAGCTCTCAAAGAAAGACGCCGTTGAGCCTAAGCGTATTCATTCTCGTTTCCGTCATCAAGATCGTAATCGCACTCGGCATATTGCTCACGGCGGTCGCGTATACGGTGTGGCTGGAGCGCAAGGTTGTGGGCCACATTCAGAATCGCTGGGGCCCCACGCGGGTCGGCCCGTTTGGCCTGCTGCAACCGCTGGCGGACGGAGTGAAGTTTATCTTCAAAGAGGATCTGCTGCCCCCGCATGTCTACAAGCCGCTTTACATCGCGGCGCCGATGATTGCTCTCATTTTCGCACTGACTTCGATCTCGGTTATTCCCATCGGCAACTGGATAACGGTGTTTGGGATCCACACGCCGCTTGAGATCACCGACGTCAACATTGGCTTGCTGATTGTGCTGGGCATCACGTCGCTGGGCGTGTACGGCGTTGCCCTGGCGGGATGGTCCTCGAACAGCAAATACTCTCTGCTCGGTGGATTGCGCGCCAGCGCCCAGATGGTGAGTTACGAAATCTCACTCGGTCTGTCCTTGGTGGGCGTGCTGATTATGGCAGGGAGTTTCAATCTGCGGGAAATCGTAGATGCGCAGAGCGGAATTTTTTGGGGTTTCATTCCGCGCTGGAATATTTTTCAGGGACAGTTTGTAGCGTTTTTCATTTATCTGATGGCTGCCTACGCGGAAACCAATCGCATTCCGTTCGATTTGCCAGAGGCGGAAACTGAACTCGTCGCCGGATATCACACCGAATACAGCGCCATGAAATTCGCCATGTTCTTCATGGCGGAGTACGCCAACATGATTACCGTGGCGTGTTTGGCGACGTTGATGTTTCTCGGCGGATGGCACGGGCCCCATCGCTTTGGACCTCCCATCGTGCAGGCAGTCCTGCCCGTGTTCTGGTTTGCGGTTAAGATATTCGCGTTTCTGTTCCTTTATATATGGGTTCGCGGCACGTTGCCGCGGTTTCGCTATGACCAGTTGATGGCGTTCGGATGGAAATTTCTGCTGCCGCTGGCCATCGCAAACCTGGTCATCACGGCTTTGATTGTGGCGTTGAGAGCGTAGCGCAAAAACAAGATGCTTCATCTGATCGTATTTTCGGTGTTTGGGCTGGTGTGCGTTGCCGGCGCGGTCAATCTGCTGGTGCAGCGGCACCCGATCAACAGCGCGCTATCGCTGGTCATAGTGATGGGTTCGCTTGCCGTGGAATATTTGCTTTTGGGCGCGGAGTTTGTGGCGGCGGTGCAGGTGATCGTGTATGCCGGTGCAATCATGGTTCTTTTCGTCTTCGTCATTATGCTGTTGAATGCTGGCGAGGAAGAGCGCAGCAAAGGCAGTCGAGTGGCAATGCTGTTCGGCGTCCCGGGCATGGTGATCGGCAGCGTGCTCATGGCATGGGTTCTCGTCGCACGCTCGGGCACGGGAAACATCGCAGTTGGCGCGCTTCCTGGGCCTCCGAAAGTCATCGGTTGGTTGCTTTTCCACGATTTCCTGCTGCCGTTTGAAGTAACGTCGGTGCTGGTGTTGATCGCGATTATGGGCGCGGTGGTTTTGGCCAGCCATCCAGGGTCGAAGCAGCCCGACAAGAGGGAGGGCTGATGGTCCCGCTTTCGTATTACCTCGTCCTGAGCGGCATTCTGTTTGCCTGCGGCGTCACCGGATTTCTGATCAAGCGCAATATCATCGCCATCTTTATGTCGATCGAGCTGATGCTCAATGGGGTGAACCTGTCGTTCGTCGCGTTCGCGGCGCAGTGGCACGCGCTTAGCGGGCAAATCTTTGTGTTCTTTGTGATGGTCGTGGCGGCGGCAGAAGCGGCAGTGGGACTTGCCATCATTATTGCGGTATACCGGACGCGAGAGACTCTCAATGTGGATCGAGTAAACCTGCTCAAACTATGACGCCAAACCTTTATCTCTGGCTGATTCCGGTGCTACCGCTGGCGGGGGCTACCATCAATGGCCTGTTCGGCAAGCGTTTTTCCCGGCAAACCGTATTGGCAATCGCCCTTGGATTTTGTGGCGCGGCGTTTGTCATGGCGCTGTGGATCGCGGCTCAGTTTTCTTCTCTTGCTCTACCTCATGTGGAGAAGCTGGCATCGTGGATACGCGCAGGCGATTTTCAGGTCGACTTCGCTTTTTATCTTGATCAACTTTCGTTGGTGATGCTGCTGGTCGTTACGGGCGTCGGCTTCCTGATTCACATTTACTCCGTCGGCTACATGTGGGAAGAGGGCGGATTCTACCGGTTCTTCGCATACCTGAACCTGTTCATGTTCTTCATGCTGACGCTGGTGCTGGCCAGCAATTACCTGCTGATGTTTATCGGCTGGGAAGGTGTCGGGCTGGCGTCGTATCTGTTGATCGGATTCTGGTTCACCAAGGATTCAGCGGCTTCGGCCGGCAAGAAAGCATTCATCGTAAATCGTATCGGCGACTTCGGATTCTTGATCGCTCTCTTCCTCATGATCAAACATTTCGGCTCGCTGAACTTTGCGCAAGTCTTTCGGATCGTAGGCGGTATGCCCGCTGAAACCGGTGGCGGCGGCTTGCTGACAGCAATCGGTCTGTTGCTCATGGTGGGGGCGGCCGGAAAATCCGCCCAGATTCCGCTTTATGTTTGGCTTCCGGACGCGATGGAAGGCCCGACGCCCGTTTCCGCGCTAATCCACGCCGCGACCATGGTGACGGCCGGCGTGTACATGGTCGCGCGGTCGCACGTGGTTTTCGACCGCGCGCCGCAGGCTTTAATGGTTGTTGCGATTATTGGAACATTGACGGCTTTGTTCGCCGCAACGATTGGCGTTTGCCAAACCGATATTAAAAAGGTTCTTGCCTACTCCACGATTTCGCAACTCGGTTACATGTTCATGGCTTGCGGAGTGGCCGCGTATTCGGCGGGGATCTTCCACCTGATGACGCATGCGTTCTTCAAAGGCCTGCTCTTTCTTGCGGCGGGATCGGTGATCCATGCGGTTGGCGGCGAGCAAGACATGCGCAAAATGGGCGGTCTTCGGCACTACATTCCCTGGACCTTTTGGACGATGACGGCGGCGACATTCGCGATCTCGGGATTTCCTCCGTTCGCGGGTTTCTTCAGCAAGGACGCAATTTTGTGGAAGGCGTACTCGAGCCCTTATGGAAGCTGGGTGTATTGGGCGATTGGCGTGTTCACAGCTTTTTTAACCTCCTTCTATATGTTCCGGCTTTGGTTCCTGACTTTCTTCGGGGAGTATCGCGGTGAAGCGATAGGTCACGGCGATCATTTGCAGGTAGTTGGCGGTTCGCGGGCAACTGCTCCACACGAGCACGGCCACGGGGGCATTCATGAGAGCCCGACTGTCATGCTCATACCGCTGGTGATTCTGGCGGTGCTTTCACTTTGTGGTGGTTGGATCGGAGCTGAGCGCTTCGACAAGTTTCTTTTGCCGGCGCTTCACGCTGGCGTAACTGCGTATTCGCCCGAGGAAGCAGCCGCGACGCCGGCACCGGAACCG
Source organism: Terriglobales bacterium (assembly GCA_035601995.1). Lineage (GTDB taxonomy): Bacteria > Acidobacteriota > Terriglobia > Terriglobales > Acidobacteriaceae > JABDBE01. Next base: position 103,571 of record DATNNE010000137.1, on the reverse strand, counting down.
AAAGAGCACGGTGGCTCAGAAAGTCTTCTCACGGCCATTTCAGTTCTTGCTGCAGCCTCCGGATTGTTTCTCGCGTGGCTGTTGTACCAGCGGCGGCCGCAGTTGCCGCAAGAGATTGCGCACGCGTTGGGCGGTTTCTACGAAGCGGTCGTACACAAATATTACGTTGACGAAATTTACGCGGCTGTGTTCGTAAAGCCTCTCATCGACGGCTCGACACGGATTCTGTGGCAGGGCATCGATCGGGATGTAATCGATGCGACGGTGGATAACAGCGCCGAGGGCGCGCGCGAAGTTTCCGATACCATGCGCCACATGCAGTCGGGGAATCTTCGCTCTTATGCCGGATGGATCGCTGCGGGAGCGGCCGTGGTAATCGCTTATATGGTTTGGACGGGAACACGATGAGCACTGCCCTGGATAACTCGATGCTCACGCTGGTGACGTTTATTCCCCTGGCGGGCGCGCTCTTGCTGCTGCTTTTTCCCCGTCGCGATCGGGACATTCGTCTGTTTGCTCTCGTGGTTTCGCTGCTCGATTTTGTTCTTTCCTTGCACCTACCGGTGCATTTTCAGCGCGGGCAAACCGCGTTTCAGTATGAGGTTAATAATCAGTGGATTGCTAATCCGAATATCCATTACCACATGGGAGTAGACGGTGTTTCCATGTGGCTGGTGGTGTTGACTACGTTTCTGACTCCGTTGTGCGTGCTCATCTCGTGGAAGTCGATTAACGAACGAGTCAAAGAGTTTTTCATTCTGCTGTTAGTTCTGCAGACGGCGCTGATCGGCGTGTTCGTCGCGCTTGATTTGTTCCTCTTTTACTTCTTCTGGGAAGCCACGCTGATCCCGATGGCTTTGCTGATTGGCATTTACGGGCACGGACGCCGCGTGTACGCGGCCGTGAAGTTCTTTTTGTACACCATGGTCGCGTCGATGTTCATGCTGGCGGCGATTCTGTGGCTTTATGCCAAGACGGGAACGTTTGATTTCGTCAGCATCCAGACTGCAATCCACAGCGGTCAAGTCGAGAACTTCGCCGGAGCGGCGATTTGGCTTTTTCTCGGGTTCTTCATCGCGTTTGCGGTGAAAGTTCCAGTCTTCCCGTTTCATACATGGCTGCCCGACGCCCACGTAGAAGCGCCTACGGCGGGCTCGGTTCTGCTGGCCGGCGTGCTGCTTAAGATGGGCACATACGGCATGTTTCGATTTAATCTCGGCCTGTTTCCCGAACAATCGCGTAGCAACGCTTCGTGGATCATGGTGCTGGCGCTAATCGGCATCGTTTACGGCGCGCTGGTCGCGATGGTGCAGCCGAATATGAAAAAGCTGATCGCGTATTCTTCGATCAGCCACCTTGGCTTCGTTGTATTGGGGATTTTCAGCTTCACCCAAGCTGGGTTGGATGGCGCGACCTTCGTCATGCTGGCGCATGGAGTTTCCACGGGCGCTCTCTTCATGCTGGCGGGGATTCTTTACGAGCGGCGCCATACGTACGAGATCTCGGAATTCGGTGGCCTCGCTACTCCAATGCCCGTATACGCGACGTTTTTTCTGTTTATCGTGCTCGCATCCGCAGGCTTGCCTTTGCTCAACGGTTTTATCGGCGAGTTCCTGGTGCTGAGCGGGGCTTTCCGCGATCGCGCGGTTTACGGAGTGTTGGGTGCGACCGGCGTTATATGGAGCGCTTGTTATTTGCTTTGGATGTATCAGCGAGTCTTCTACGGCAAAGTCACGCATCCGGTCAATCTATCGTTGCCCGATCTTGATGGACGAGAACGTGCTGCGCTCTGGCCTGCCGCAGCCGTGGCTCTGGTGATGGGCGTAGCACCACTGCTCTGGCTGAATGCAATTGATCCCGCCGTACAAACTGCTTTGGCGTCCTTCGCACAACTCGCCAGTAAGATGGTGGGCCGGTGAACAGCGCCAACGACATGACGCAGGCAATTCCGCAGGCGGCGGACTACGTTCGCATCCTGCCGGAAATTGTGCTGGCGGTTTTTGGAATGATCGTGATGCTGCTCGATCCCTTCTTGGACGAGCGCCACAATCAAAAGACACTGGGAATCATTGCGCTGGTTGGCTCATTGGCAGCGCTCGCGGCAACCTTGTTCCAGTCGCAATATCCAGGCCTGGGATTCTGGAACATGGTGCAGGTGGACAGTTTCAGTGTGTTCTTCCATTTTCTGGTCGCGGCGGTAACTGCTGTTGTGATACTGACTTCCTTCGAGTACATGCAAGTGCAGGGGATTCGCGCTGGCGAATACTACGCATTGGTTTTGTTTGGTGCGGTCGGCATGAGTCTGATGTCCTCGGCGGTAGAATTGGTTCTCATCTTTATTGCGCTGGAAATCTCATCGATCTCCACTTACATTCTGGCGGGATTTCGCAGACGCGCCGCGATCAGTAGTGAGTCTTCGCTCAAGTATTTCCTGCTGGGTTCGTTTGCAACTGCATTTTTTCTTTATGGAGTCGCCCTGATGTTTGGAGCCACAGGCTCGACCAGCATAACGGTTATCGCTGATACCCTTCGCTCGAGAGATATCCCGCTCCTTGCCTACGTTGGTGTCGCGTTCATGTTCGTCGGCCTGGGTTTTAAAGTGGCGGCGGCTCCGTTCCACGTCTGGACACCCGATGTATACGAGGGCGCGCCCGCGCCAGTCGTCGGATTCATGTCGACCGCACCCAAAGCGGCAGTGTTTGCTGTGCTGCTACGGATCATGTTTCAGGCCGACGCTCCGGGTCGCCTCTGGTTGATTTGGGTCGTGGCCGCGCTTTCCATGACTCTAGGCAACATCGGCGCTCTGGTACAGGACAACGTAAAGCGTCTGTTGGCCTACTCTTCCATAGCTCACGCCGGATATTTGCTGGTTGCCTTTGCCGCTTTGCCGAACAATGGAATTCCGGCTGCCATGTTCTACACGGCAACCTATGCGGCGATGAACGTCGGAGCTTTTGCCGTGATCAGCCACATCGGCGGCGAGGGTGAGCGTTATGTCACGCTGGAAGATTACGAAGGATTGGGACGACGCAGTCCGTTGCTCGCGGCGATCCTGACCATTTTTCTTTTATCTTTGATCGGCATTCCAATTACCGGCGGTTTCTTCGCCAAGTTCTATGTCTTCAGCGCTGCGCTACAGGCAAATCTGGTCGGGCTAGTGATTATCGGCGTGCTCAATAGCGCGGTGGCTTCTTACTATTACTTGCGCCTCATCGTCGTGATGTATATGCGCGAAGCGCGAGAGGAAGTTCCGGTGTCGCCCATTCCGGTGGGACTTGGCGCGGCATTGGCGATCAGTTTGGTGGCAACCATTTATCTTGGCATTCTTCCCGGACGACTGCTCGACTATGCCGCGCGCACTGCGGCTGAATGGGCGCGCTAGCTATTCACTCCACAGCGACGGCGATATCCACGTAGGCAAAAATGCGCGCGGACAGCAGCCAGAATGCCAGCGTCTCGGCTCCCGCCAATGCGACGAGAAACCAGGAAGCGTTCCCCGGAGAGTCAAAAGAAGAATTGATCACGGTAGCTCCAAGTTCCCACACCGGTATCACATAGCCCCATTGCGGGCCCAGGAGATGACCCGCTAACGCTGGAAAGCCTAGGACAATTGCAGTAGCTCCAGCGGCGAAGAAAGGGTTCAGAAAAGTGGAAAACATGAGCGCTACGGTCCCGGCCAGCGCGCAAGCGGCGAGCAGGCAGAGCATGAGGAACCAGACGTGCGCGATGGAAAAACCTGCCGCACCAAGTGTCCAACTTCCAGTCATACCAAGGGCGAAGCAATAGACCGCGCACGCAATGGTTACGCCGAGCACGAGCCCCGACAGGTACTGTTGCCGGCCTACTGCTTTAGAAAGAACGCCGAGAATGCGGCGGGAGCGGCGCTCGTTGTAGATGGCCGAGCCACCGAAGAAGACACTGAATGCCAGCACGTATACGGCGTCCTGTTTGAAGACGAAAAGCAAGTCCTCACGTTCGCGATGAATGTCAGTCACCAGCCCGAGGAACGCGAGCAGCAGAACCCAGACCAGAAGCGTGAGAATGGGCCAACGCTGCTCGCGCGCGAAGTTGATTGCGATCAGGAGAACCGGCTTCACTGAACGCCTTTCGACAGAGTGGACGGTGGTTCGGCGGTCACTTCCAGGAAAATCTCCTCCAGAGAGCGGCGCACCGGATTCACGCTGATCACTTCGCCTCCCAGGTTCCAGATTTTTTCCAGGGCGGCACGTTGGGCGCGAGTTGGCACAAAGAAACTTACTACACCGTCCCGCGTTGCCGCGCCTTCGAACTGCGATGGGGTGATGGAGCGGGCTACGATTTCCGTTTGCTCGCCGGATTGAAGCAGATCGGCAGTCCTCCCTAGACGGGCCAGTTTGCCACGATGCAGCATGGCGACGCGATCACAGATCAACTCCACTTCAGAAAGCAAATGCGAACTGAGGAAGATGGTCTTGCCCGCATTGCGCGCGCCGAGGAGCAACTCACGAACCATAACTCGTGCTAACGGGTCCAGGGCTGAAGTAGGTTCATCGAGAATCAGCAGTTCTGGATCGTTGACCATGGCCTGAGCCAATCCTACGCGCTGCAACATGCCACGGGAAAATTTCCCCGCGTTGCGGTTCGCGTGATCCTGCAAGCCCACGATTTCGAGAACCTCTCGCGCGCGTTTGTCAAGATCAGCTCCCCCCATGCCGTTGAGCGCACCATAAAAGCGCACAAGCGGCTCTGCACGGCGATGGTACAGAGCAACGCTCTCGGCGAGAAAGCCCACGCGGCGGCGGGCGCCCGGATGACCAAAGCGTTCTCCAAGCAGACGACCACTGCCGCTTGTCGGCTGCATAAATCCCATGGCGAGGTGAATCGCGGTGCTCTTGCCCGCACCGTTTGGTCCGAGGAAACCGAAGATTTCTCCAGCTTCCACCGAGAGGCTGAAACTGTCGAGAGCGCGAAGGCGACGCTTGCTGGCGAAGCTACGATACTCTTTCGTGACATTATCGAACTCGAGCACGAAACGCATCGTCGTTTATTCTAAATGGCTTGCGCTACGAACGCTGCCTGAGCAACAAGAATTAGCAGGGTGTGGCTGCAACTTTGAATTGACAAGCGCGTCCCGTCCGGGCATTATTAACCCGCGCGCCACACACAATGGAGGCAATTAATGGAGAAGTTGATGAAACGGCTATGGTCCGAAGAGCAGGGCCAGGATATAGCGGAGTACGCTGTGATGCTTGCCGTAATTCTCGTTCTGGTGGTCGGAACGATACGGCTTATCGGCGGTAGCTCGAATAATGTTTTCTCATCAGTCGCGAGCTCGATCGGGCAGTGACCGCGTGAGCCGGGTCGCGGGCTGATTGCTTCGGCGCGTGCGGCTGCAATCAGCAGGACCTTGTTCTTTCGCATTGAAGCGACAGCTCTCCAGGAATCGGAGTCGCGTACTCGCGCGGGAGATTCAGGAAGCCGGCTGCAGCCCGGATTGTTCCATCTTGTACTGTTTTAGTTTGTGATAGAGAGAGCTCCGCGGAATCCCAAGCTTCCTGGCCGCGGACTGCACTCGGCCATGCTCTTTGCGAAGCACCTGCTGGATGTAGTCACGCTCCATCTCCTCTAAAGTTCCGAAGCGACCAATCCCAGATACATATTGCTCGACCAGCACATCAAAACGAACATCCGGACTCGCCGAAACACTTTTTTCAGTAACGAGTACTGCGCGCTCCAGAACATTTCTAAGCTCCCGAAGATTTCCCGGCCAGGAATAGCTCCGCAACGCTCGCAGTGCAACCCCGCCGAGTTCGAAGTTGCCAGTTCCCAAGTCGGCGGCCAGCTCGCCGAGGATGTGGGCACTCAGAATAGGCAGGTCTTCGATTCGTTCACGCAGAGGTGGAAGAGAAAGAGAAGTCCAGCTGATTCGACAGTGCTGATCGTCCCGGGATCTGCGTAACACTTGCGGTACCGTCACATGCTGAGTGCCCGCAATGAAGCGAACGTCGAGCCTTCTGTCACACACCGAGCCGAGTTTGCGAAACTGCTTCTCATCCATAACCTTCAGCAGTTTCGGTTGGATCTGTGGATCCATACTTTCAATTTCATCCAGAAAAACCGTCCCCTTATGCGCGATCTCAAGCAAGCTGGCTTGGTTCTGCGAGACCCCAACAAGAGAATCGTGCGCCTCTGCGAACAACTCCGCCTCCAGCAGGTTCCCCGGAAATTCGACGCAATTCAGATCGACAAAAAACTCGGCGGCTCGCGGGCCATTGTGATGCAGCCACATCGCCATGCTTCCCTTGCCGGTGCCAGCTTCGCCGCGGATTAAGACGGGGTTATCGTTCAGCGCAAGGTTATGAGCCAGCTCCGCAAGTCTTCGCACTCCGTCACTCTTGCCCAGGAACGGATCCATGATTCCGCGACCGCTCCTGATCCGTTCCGCCAACTGCTGACGACGGATTCGCCGATTTTCGAGGCTGCGTTGAATCAGGAGATAGAGCGTGGACAACTCCGCGGGCTTCGGCAGAAAGAGTTCTGCTCCCAGCTTGAGAGCTTCAACTGCTAAGTCAATCGAACCATACCCGGTAAGAACAATAATGGGAACGGAGGCATCAATGGCCTTCAGACGAGGCACAAGGCCAAGCGCATTTCCGTCAGACAGGCTGTAATCGAGGATAGCGATATCTGGTCGGCTTGTACGCCAGATCTGTTCTGTGAGCGCGCAGGTCCCGGCGGTCGCGATTTCGTACCCTTTATTCTCGAGATAATCTCGCAACATTCCGCGCGTCTCTTTTTCCTCCTCAACAATCAATATTCTCTCTCCAAGCACTTTGGCCCCTCGAGAGAAAGCTGATATTGCTCTTGAAGCGGCAGTGGCTGCCAGCATGCCCATGTCGTGCTCCCTTTCGCGCATCTTCCACATAAATATCAGCGGGATGGCCCCGATTCGAACTGCGCTGCTTGGCCGGTTTCCGCAACTTCTTGTTAACACATGGGGAGGTACTTGCGTGCTTGCGGGAGCATCTGTTACGAAAACGGAACAGTGGGCTGCTACGGCGCTTTTTGCCCGTTCCCGTTGCCGCCCCGAAATCGTCGGCGGAATGGAGCAGGCAGCCGCAGGCTTCGAAATGCGACTGGCTGGCAGGATCGCCCGACCGGGGTATGATTCAGGACTTTCGGGAAGGCTGTGATCTCAAATTCATATATCTTTAACAATCGTGTCACAGGCGCGAAATACGGACCGTCTAGGCTTCCTATTCCTCGGCAACGATCCGTTCAACGCAAGCGGTGAGAGTTGACCGAAGGAACGAGGAGGAATATGTTCAACCGAATCAGAGTATCAGCCACCCCCAGGAAAATGCTGGCTTTTGTGACAGCATTGACCACAGCCCTGGGACCGAGTATCTCGCCTGCATTTGCCGCTTCGCAACCGACTTCGAAAAACATGCCGATCCAGCACATCGTGGTGATTTTCAATGAGAACATTTCCTTTGACCACTATTTCGGGACGTACCCAAATGCGCTAAATCCAAAGGGAGAACCGCAGTTCCACGCTCTGCCTGGAACACCCACGGTGAACGGATTCACTAACGCCCTGTTGAACAACAACCCCAACTTGAATACGGCGAACGGCACGGGTGCGTCGAACCCTTTCCGCCTGGACCGTTCCCAGGCAGTCACTGCCGATCAAGATCATGACTATACTGCCGAGGAAATCGGCTTCGACGCGGGCGCTATGGATTTGTTCCCGGCATCGATGGGAACGGCTGGACCGCCCCCTTCTGGCGGAGGGATCGTCGACACAACTGGCTTGACCATGGGCTACTTCGACGGCAACACAGTCACAGCACTGTGGAATTACGCTCAGTATTTCGCCATGAACGACAACTCTTTCAGCAGTACGTTCGGCCCCTCGACACCGGGCGTGATCAACCTTGTGTCGGGCCAGACCAACGGCGCCGTCAAGACGCTGAACGGAACGGGTGGCGAAGTCGATGGTGGAGACGGCTCGCTGACTGTGATCGGCGACCCCGACCCGCTGAATGACGTTTGCTCCAATCCCACCGGCGGCCAAGCACAGATGGGTGCCAAGACCATTGGCGACCTCCTGTCAGCGGCCGGTGTGACTTGGGGATCGTTCATGGGCGGCTTCAACCTCAATAAAAAGAACCCCAACGGCACCACCGGTTGTAATAGAAGCTCGACCGGGCTGGCGGGGACAACGGCTGACTACGTTCCCCACCATTCGTTCTTTGAGTACTATGCGTCAACCGCGAATCCGAAACACAAACGGCCGAAGTCAATCGCTGAAATCGGAAATGCTGGTCCCGCCAATCACGAGTACGATACCGATGACTTTTTCGCTGCCGTCCAAGCTGGCAACTTCCCGGCCGTTAATTTCCTGAAGGCTCCCGCCTATCAGGACGGTCACGCGGGTTACTCCGACCCCATTGATGAACAACACTTCATCGTGAAAGTCATCAACTTCCTGCAAGCGCAACCCAGCTGGGACAGCACAGCCGTGGTCATTCTGTATGACGATTCCGACGGCTGGTACGACCACCAGATGAGCCCAATCGTGAATCAATCCACTGGCCCGGCCGACGCTCTCACGGGTCCGGATGCCTGTGGCACCGCCACGACTTCCCTGCCTGGCATCAATTCGGGGAACGCACACGCGCTTGGCCGCTGCGGATATGGCCCGCGTCAGCCCTTGCTGGTCATCTCTCCGTGGGCAAAACAGAACTTCGTCGATCACACTGTGACCGATCAGACTTCTGTCATCCGGTTCATCGAGGATAACTGGCTCAGCGGACAGCGGCTCGGCTCAGGTTCTTTTGACGGAATCGCCAGCTCAATCAGCCAAATGTTCGATTTCAGCAGGGCGAGAAGGGATGGCCACCTGTTCCTTGACCCGAACAGTGGCGAACCTGCTCGATAAGAAACCGGCATCACCTGCGAAGTCTGCTACGTGATGCCATTTTGAGTTAGCTAAAACAGAAACGGGCATGCGAGACTTGTTTTTCGCATGCCTGTTCTTATTTTGTAGAGCTGTCGAGTTAGATTTCTTGCCAGGGAGAACCCGGGAGTGCCGATCACACGAAGAACGTTCCTGCGGCAGAGCGGGATGATAAGTGCAAGGTTGATGCTTCCGCAAGCGATGCGCAATCGGCAAATGCCGCCGGTGCGCCCACTCCTTGATCCCAACTCGCTAAAGCAATTTGTGGACGCACTTCCAATTCCTGAAGTCGCCCGCGCTAGCGGATATCGCCCAAGCCCGACCGAGCCGACTGCCAAGCTTCCCTATTATCGCTTCGCCATGCGGCAGATCGAAAGTAAAGTGCATCGCGATGTGAAGCCCACGCGCTTTTGGGGCTTTGGTTCGGGTTCTCCGGGGCCGACCCTGGAGACGCGCACTGGTCAAGGGCTTTTGGTGGAATGGGCCAACGAACTACCGAAGGCGCACTTTCTGCCCATCGACCACAACATTCACGGCGCGGAGGCTGACAAACCTGACGTCCGGGCGGTGGTGCATCTGCACGGTGCGAAGGCTCCTCCCGAAAGCGATGGCTATCCGGAGAACTGGTATGTGCCGGGAAAATCCGCGCTCTATCACTATCCAAATAATCAGGACGCTACCATGCTCTGGTATCACGACCACGCTCTCGGAATCAACCGGCTCAATGTGGTCGCTGGTTTGCTCGGCGTGTTCTTCATTCGTGACTCGGTCGAGGATTCTCTGAATCTGCCCCGTGGCAAGTACGAAATTCCCCTGATTATCTACGATCGCATATTCGACGCACAGGGCCAACTCTACTACCCAGTTTCTCCGGATCCAAAAGCCCCCTGGATCCCCGAATACTTTGGAAACGCCATTTTGGTGAACGGGAAATTGTTTTCGTATCTGGATGTCGAACCGCGCAAGTATCGTTTTCGCGTTCTCAACGGCGCCAACGGCAGGTTTTTCCATCTGTCACTTTCCAATGGGCAGAGTTTTCACCAGATCGGCACCGACCAAGGATTGCTGCCCGCCCCGGTTTCGCTCGATCACTTGCTGCTCGCGCCCAGCGAACGCGCGGACGTGATCGTGGACTTCGCTGAGCACGCGGGCGAACAGATTGTCGTCAAGAACGATGCCTTCACGGTCATGCAATTTCGAGTTGCGCGGAACAAAACAACAGACACAAGTTCGCTACCATCGGCACTGCGGCCCGTACCGAAGATTCCAGAATCCGAAGCCACCAAAACGCGCATGCTATCGCTCATGGAAATAGATGACAGGGCACAGAACCCGGTCACCATGCTGCTCAACCGCGCTCATTGGAATATGCCGGTCACGGAAGATCCGGTCCTGAACTCGGTGGAAATCTGGAACTTGATTAACCTCACCGACGACTCTCATCCCATCCATCTTCATCTGGTTCGATTCCAGATCCTCGACCGGCGGCGCTTCGAGCCTTTCTTCTATAAGAACCAGGGCGTCCTGAAGTACACGGGCCCGGCCGTGCCGCCCGATGGGAACGAATCTGGATGGAAAGATACGGTGCGAGCTGATCCCGGAATGGTTACGCGAATCATCGTTCGCTTCGAAGGATTTGTCGGACGCTACGTCTGGCATTGCCACATCCTGGAGCACGAGGACAACGAAATGATGCGCCCCTACGACGTGGTTGCGGCAGGTTAAGCGCCTCTTCGCCGTATCACAGTTGCCCTGCATCACGAGTAGTGGCGCAGGATTTGGTTCTGGTTTTGCGCCAGCGTCGGCAGGCGAGATGCCCCGAGCAGTGGCTTCGATTTGAGACGCGAGGGAACGTCTGACGGAACGATAGCGTGGCCCGCCGAATGACCTACTGAACGCCAACAGTCTTTGGCGGGTCCTGCGACCAGCGATAAGCGCGCATGCCAAGAAACAAGTTGGCGCCGGTCACTATCGCGGATGGCACGTACCAAATGCTGTTGTGTTTCTTCTTCATATAGTAGGTCAGATACGCAACGCCAAGGTCCGCGGGAATCCCGATCCCGTATAGAGCGGTCCGGCTGCGTAGGGACGACGGAACGTCGTTGCAGTCCTCGTGTTCCTTCAGGCAGTGCAAAGTCATTTCCGCATTAAAGACGCTTGCGCCGAACATCCCGGCGGTAAGTAGAAGGTAATTCCGGTCCGCGACGCTGCGATCGGGCGCGAGTGGGCCACCCATGGCGGCAGGCGCTGCTCCATGCTCTCTTTTGACAACCGGGGCAGGCGCTGGGTCGGCGGTTGATGTGTCGGCTTTGGTGGTGCTGGGAGCGTCGGGGAGATCGGATTCACTGCTTACACCTCCGAGAACGGGAGCCGTAGCCACGCCCGCCGTAAGCACTGGCTGGCTGGCGTCTTTTGCCTTCAGTTGAAGGCCTTCCCACCGCTGGCCGTCCGTGTGATCGGACTGCGCCACCAGCGAAAGCGTCGATGCCAGCGCGAAAGCAATACAGATACAAAACTTTTTATAGCGGTTACGCACCCTTTCCTCCCGGTGCTCGAGCTTCGATCTTGCCAACGACCGTTCTTCACCCAGTGCAAAAAACGCTGGGCGGACCGAGTCATACACAGAGCCCCGCTGCATTAGAGCACTTTAATCGCCGAGATTAACTTGAAGTCGGCACTCGACACTAGTAGCTGAGGAACAAGCACTTTGGATTGCGCTTCATGCAGCAGGATGCGAAGGATAAAACGTGCAGTGCTGGGCATTTACACACGATGCTAGGTCTCGCTCGGCGGTCCCAAGAACTTTCGAGCAGTCCACTGCAAATTCATTGTGAAGGCAACGTCGATATCGTTTTTCGTATCGCGAATGAGACGCGTAAGACGGGATCGCTAAATTTATCTCTCGCTTTGAGACGCTTGGCCCGCCGGGCTCCGATCTGCGGAACTAAATCGACGCGAAAGAGAACTTTGATTTCGACATGCCTCCAGGCCAGCTTTGATCCTCGACGCGATCTGGACGGCTTACGAGGTTCCGGCAAGCGGGTTGTAGGCTCAAGATCTGGTAACGATGAGACACACGCGACTTTGTTCTTGATGCTTAGATGCCTCTCGTTTTGAGACGCCAGCCACTCGCGTTTCCCGAATCCGAACGCCGAAGCGTCGAAGAACAAGCAAGTTAGCGAATGTTCCGAATTGGCACCCGCCATGCATCAGCAAATCGCGGCGAAGAGTGTAGTCGCCTACTTACACCGCAGCCGTACGAATCTCGCGGTTAAGAGAAGCGGTCTTCGACATCGGCCGCGAGTACAAGAAAACTTTCGGACCAAGCGAACGCTATCTAAGCGACGGGGGCGAAGCCTTGTCTCAAGTGATGAACGCCAGCACTTCAGCGACGACCGCGAACTTGTTGCCTCCGCCATTTCCAACTGCCGAGCGCCCTCCCCATTGGTACGCCGTCTATACGAGCCCGCGACATGAGAAGCGGGTTCGCGAGCATCTGGAACACCGCCGTGTTGAATGCTTTCTTCCGCTATTCCGAAGCCTTCGTCGCTGGAAAAATGGTTGCAAAGCGCAGGTTGAACTTCCACTGTTCCCCGGATACCTGTTTGTGAACATTCCTCGAAACGAACGCGTGCGCGTCCTGGATGTGCCCGGAGTCTTATCGTTTGTCGGCCCAAAAGGCGAACCCGCATGTCTATCCGATTTTGAGATCGAGACTCTACGTGCCGGCCTGCACTTGCAGAAATTCGAGCCATATCGCGGTCTTGCAATTGGCCGCAGAGTGCGGATCCAAGCGGGGCCTTTGCAGGGTCTGGAAGGTACGCTGGTTCGAAACGCCAAAGGAATACGCGTGGTGATTACGGTTGACCTCATTCAGCAAAGCGTAGCTGTCGAGTTGGACGCCGACGCTGTTGAACCCCTCTAGTCGCCCGATTATTTTCTCTCGATTTCGTCTCTTCCACTACTCATCCCAAGACTGAACCAATGCCCGTTTCAAAAGCGCCTAATTCGAATAGCACAGCGAACCGCATCGTGGAAGCGGCTGTGCAGCTATTCTCACGCCAGGGTTTCGCAGCCAGTAGCACGCATGAGATCGCCCGCCTGGCAGGGGTTAGCGAAGTCACGGTGTTCCGTCATTTCCCGCGGAAAAAAGATCTCTTCTGGGCGGCAACTGAATCCCGTCTTCGCCGGCTGCGCATCAGTCGGGAATTGCGCAACCGGCTGGATAGTGATGAAGACCCGCGAACTGCGTTGCCTGGGATTGTTGAGCTATTGGTTGAGACTCTACACCATCACCCCGAAACCGTCCGCTTACTCTATCTCAGCCTTTTTGAGCTGGACCATGGCGCGGAACGTATTTTGCGCAAGCACCTGATACCACTGTTTCAACCTCTTCGCGAGTATCTCTTCCGTTGCGCATCAAGAGGAGTGATTCGTGACCTCGAACCAGGAGTAGCTGCCCTGGGGCTTGCGGCTTTGGTCGCTGCCCACCAGGGATTACGATCGGTTCTGACCGAAGACGAAGGCCCAGCCGCAAACACAGACGACGCGATCGCGACCTATACCACTTTTTGGATGACGGCGATGCTGCCCGAACCCGCTCTAGGCACAACTTAACTTAACGACAGACCTGGTTTTGGCGCGCCCCAAGCGCACATCACCAAAGGCCGACATGAAAGACAACCAGTCCACAACGATAAGCAAGAATACAGAGTTAGAAAAAGTTACCTTCTCTGACATTTTTCCAGCGACCATCGAATCTCGCGAGGATGGTGTCTCGATTGTCCATCTCTGGCGTGTGCTTCAAAAACGGCGCTGGTTAGTTCTGGGTAGCCTGGCGACGGTCGTTTTACTCGTTACTGCGATCTCTCTGGCGCTTCCTAAGCGCTACGATGCTTCCTCGAGGTTGCTGCTGGATCTCGAAGGTTCGGAAGATCTCGGTCTGGACCAGGTAGTGATGCCCATCGGCATCGACTTGGACACAAAGCTACAAACCCAGTTACGCATTGTGCAGAGCGATACGATCGCGACCAGCGTTATCAAGCAGCTTGGACTTCAGAACAACCCGGAATTCGTTGGGAAACAAGCGACGATTCCTGCGCGGGATTTTGACAGCCTGGATTTGCAAACACGTGCCGGTCTCACCAGTAGCTTGCATAGATATCTGACGGTCCAACTGGTGCCCAAGACGGAGATCATGGAGATTCACTTCCGCAGCCGCGACCCCAAACTCGCCGCGGACGTCGCAAATGCCGCAGCCACTACTTACATCGAACGCAATTTTCAAGCCAAGTATCAAGCCACTCGGCAGACCTCGGACTGGTTGACCAAACAGCTCGACGATGTAAGAAAGAACGCTGAAATTGCACAAGAAAAAGTGATTTCCTACCAGCAGAAGACAGGTCTGTACGGAACCGACGAGAGCCACAACATCGTGATTGACAGACTCGACCTGCTGAACAAAGCGCTCTCTGAAGCGGAAGGCGATCGCATTATAAAAGAAGCCAAGTATCGTATCGCGATGACAGAAAACCCGGATTTGATCGCGAACATTGCTCCGGAAAGCCTGCTCGGAGCGCTTTACAAACAGCGAGCTGAGAGCAGGTCCGAGTACGCACAACTCGCTGCCAAGTATGGGGCTGCCTATCCGCGCGTGATTCAACTGCAATCGCAACTGCACGAATTGGACTCCGGCATTGCCGAGGAAATCGGCAAAGTCAGCGAGACTCTTCGGGCGGAATATCGGGCCGCATTAAAGTCGGAACAGATGTTGCAGGCGAGCCTCGACAAGCAGAAAGACGATGCGTACAAGATGAATCAAGACGCCATTCAATATGGCATCATGCGACGTGAAGTCGAATCCAGCCGCGACTTGTACGAAGGATTACTCAAGAAACTAAAGGAAGCCGGCATCCTGGCCGGTCTTAAATCAAGCAACATTAATATTATCGATCAAGCCAGCGTACCGGTCGTACCGATCGAACCCAGGATTCCGCTTAACATAGCTTTGGGATGTATGGCTGGGCTATTGCTCGGCGTAGCCCTGGCCTTCGTCGTTGAGAACGTCGACAGTTCCATACGCACGCCGGAAGACATCGAAACCTACTGCTCGCTTCCCTCGCTCGGAATCATTCCCAGCGTCGCTCTGGATGACAGTCCGGCCCAGAGACAGTTGACCCGAACCGGGGCGCCGCAGTTAATCCTGCCAATCACGATGGAGCATCGCAATTCGGGCGGCGCCGAGGCATTTCGCGCCTTGCGTACCTCCCTGCTTCTGTCTTCTCCCGGTGCGCCCCCGCAGGTGATTCTCGTGACCAGCGCCATGATGCAGGAGGGTAAGAGTTTCACATCCATGAACCTGGCTGTGGTGTTGGCTCAGACCGGGGAAAAAGTACTGCTGGTAGATTCAGATATGCGCCGTCCCGCGGTAAACAAATATCTCGGCATCGCCACGAACCAGGGATTGAGCGCATGTTTAGCGGGCACCGAGGATTCGGCCGCGATGATCGTCAAAATCGAGGAGATACCGGGACTTCACGTACTGCCCGCGGGCCACATGCCACCTTACCCTTCGGAGATGTTGGCCTCAGAGGCCTTGCCTCAGCTGGTGCAACGCTGGCGTGAACAGTTCCGTTACATCGTAATCGACACGCCGCCAGTCTTGGCGGTTACCGATGCGGTTGTAACCGCAAGAGTCGCGGATGTAGTAGTTCTGGTTGTCCGCTCGGAAAAAACCGGCCGGCAATCCATCTTGCGGACACGCGATTTACTGAAAAAAATCCATGCGAATATTGCTGGCGTAGTTGTAAATGACCTTTCGTTCAACTCCGTGGAATATCGCCAATATTACGGATACTACGGCAAAGATCATCAGGGCTACTACCACAACGGAAGTGGTAACGGCAACGGCAATGGGAACGGTAATGGAAATGAAAACGCCATACATTGATTCGAACGAACAGCGAACCCTACGACCGGCCAGACTCTCGAAAATCTATATGAAGCGATTGAATGTTTGTTCGAAGTACCTCGTGGTTCCATTTTTTTTGCTCGCTCTTTTAGCGACGACCTCAACGGCACAGGACAGAGCTGCTGCGGGCGGCAATATCGGCGGCGGCGGCGGTTTTGGAAGTGGAGCTGCCGGCCCAATCGGCGCAGGCGACCTAGTCGAAATGAGCGTTTTTGACACGCCCGAGCTCAGCGGGAAGCTTCGCGTAAACAATACTGGCGACATTATTCTTCCGCTGGTGGGGACAATCCACGTCGCGGGCATGAAAGCGAATGATGTGCAGAATCTCATTCGGCAGAAATTCATTGACGGCGGATTTCTGAAAGACCCCCAAGTGACAGTCTTTGTCACCGAATATGCCACGCAAGGGGTCTCGGTGCTCGGCGAAGTCAAAAGCCCGAATATTTATCCAGCTTTTGGTGCGCACAATCTGATGGACTATATTTCCCTGGCTGGCGGTCTAACTCCGTTGGCTGGCACCAACATCACCATCACTCGTGCGGCGCATCCCGACAATCCAGAGCATGTGAAGATCTCGGCCAGCGCGGCTCCCAAGCCGCTGAACAATCCCGAGATTTTGCCGGGCGATTCTATCTTCGTGGAGAAAACCGGACTCATCTACGTGATCGGTGAGGTCGGGCGTCCGGGCGGGTTCCCAATGGATCACGACGACCACCTTACAATCCTCCAAGCCCTCGCTCTGGCCCAAGGTACAACTTATACGGCCAAGAAAGGTTCGACAAAGATTCTCCGCACTACTCCACAAGGACACGAAGAGATCCCGGTTGATCTCAAGAAAATCCTGGCGTCCAAAGCGACCGACGCACCACTGCAGGACAACGATATTCTTTTCGTACCCGGTAGCGCCGGAAGGGCAACCTTAAAGAACATGGAAAGCCTTCTGCCTATCGCCGCTTCGGCAACGATTTATCGCATTCCGTAAGCCTATTTTTTCCAAGGCCACCCCAGCATGTCGAACACAGGAAATCGCCGGCGCATTTGCATCGTCGTTTCTGACTTCATGACGGTGCAAGCTTTTCTGCAGGACCAGATTCGGGCCTTGAGCGAGGTGTACGAAATTACGGTTGTGGCCAACACCAATGACAGAGACGCCTTCCATCGCCTGGGGCTGAATGCTGAGCTGGTTTCCGTCTCCATCCCGCGAGCCGCTCACTTGTGGCGAGATGCTCGTGCTCTGCTCAGCCTGTATTTCTTGTTCAAGAAGCGACAGTTTGACTTGGTCCATTCCATCACGCCGAAAGCGGGTCTGCTCACTATGATGACAGGACGGCTTGCCGGAGTTCGTACCCGCATACACACTTTCACGGGTCAGGTGTGGGCGACCGCTTCGGGGTTTACACGCCGTTTGCTGAAGCTGGCTGACCAACTCACCAACTCTTGCGCAACCCAAGTTCTGGCAGACAGCCAATCACAGTTGAAATTCCTTATTGAGGAAGGCGTTGTCAGCGCTCGGAAGTGTCGCGTGTTGGCGAATGGATCAATTAGTGGGGTCGACGTATCACGCTTTTGTCCCGATGCAGCAGCGCGACAGCGAATCCGGCAGGAGGCGTCCATTCCGGAAGATGCTTTGATATTTCTCTTCGCCGGCCGTTTAAACAAGGACAAGGGCGTTCTCGACCTGGCGAAAGCCTTCGATCGCCTCGCTGCGCAAAGAGGGAACGCGCATCTGGTTTGCATTGGCCCTGACGAAGCTGGCCTGGAGACTCAAATGCGCAGCATTTGTTCCTCATGCGTCGAGCGGCTTCACTTCGTCGGTCAGGCTCGCTTCCCGGAACGATATATGGCCGCTGCCGATGTTCTCTGCCTTCCAAGCTATCGCGAAGGATTCGGCAGCGTAGTGATAGAAGCCGCCGCAGCCGGAATTCCTGCGATTGCTTCTCGCATCTACGGTCTCACCGATGCCGTGCAAGACGGCGTAACCGGCCGCCTGCACCAACCCGGTGACTGGGAAGAGTTGGCCGACGCGATGGAATTGCTGGCTGCAAACCGCTCTTTGCGGGAGCAGTTGGGACGGCAAGCGCGTGAGCGGGCGAACGAAAACTTTGCGGTGCATACAGTGACCGAAGCATTGCTGGCTTTCTACTCGCAACAGCTTTCCGCCGAAACATCAGCGTGGGCAAGCTTTGGTCAGACGCTTAAACGGGTGTTTGATCTGTTGATAGGAGTCACTGCGCTCCTGGCGCTGTCACCGGCACTGGCAGCGATTGCGGTGGTTATTCGAATCCTCCTTGGTCCTCCTATTCTGTTTCGACAGCGTCGACCGGGCCTCCACGGACAACTCTTCACCTGTCTCAAGTTTCGCACGATGACTGAGGCTCGTGACTCTGATGGCCAATTGCTGCCAGACGCAAAACGGTTGACCGGTCTCGGCAGCTTTCTTCGCAGTACGAGCCTGGATGAATTGCCAGAATTGATCAATGTGATTCGGGGCGAGATGAGTCTAGTAGGGCCGCGTCCGCTCCTAACTCAATACTTGAACCGCTACACGCCCGAGCAAATGAGAAGGCACGAGGTTAAACCAGGCATCACTGGATGGGCTCAGATTCACGGACGAAACGCCCTCGACTGGAACAAGAAACTAGCGCTTGATCTCTGGTATGTCGATCACCGTAGCCTTTGGCTGGACTTGTTCATACTTATGAAAACCGTAGGCCGTGTTCTGAGGCGCGAAGGAATAACACAGCCCGGCCACCCCACGATGCCGGAATTTCTCGGCACCAGTATCGAGCAAGAAAAAGGAAACGCCTGATGCGGCTCAAACGAATCGCCATTATTGGAGCTGGAGGAATGGCGAGAGAGATTGCCTCAGCTCTGCATTGGATCAATCGCATCGATCGGCAATTTGAATTTCTTGGCTACGCGGTTAGTGATTTGTCTCGATTGGGACCGAGAGATACTCGCGACCAGGTGCTGGGAGACTTTGGCTGGCTGACCGCCAATCGCGAGTCTTTTGACGCGCTAGCCATCGGCGTGGGCAATCCTCATCTTAGGTTGAAACTGGCCGCCGAACTGCGGCACGTGCTGCCGGAAGTGGAGTGGCCCGCGATCATCCACCCCACAGCCATCATCGATTTGGATTCGGCACGCATCGCGGAAGGATGTTTCATCGGAGCGGGCGTCATCGCGACGGTTAACGTCTCACTCGAGCCTTTTGCGTTGTGCAATTTCGGCTGCACCATTGGCCACGAAGCCCGGATCGGATCGGGATCGGTAATAAATCCGGGAGCCAATATTTCCGGAGGAGTCGTGATCGGCGCTGCTGCGTTGATCGGCACCGGGGCGCAGGTCTTGCAGTATTTGCACGTCGGCGCGGGCTCGATCGTAGGCGCGGGTGCCGTTGTCACCAGTGATGTCCTCGCAAACACCACGGTTGTTGGTATCCCGGCACGCCCTGACCGACTTCCGTCCGAGGCGCAACAACTCAACTACCCGGCCTAACGAGAAACATTCCTGTCGGCTCCGCGTAACCTCTTGGGCGAAGCGATTGATCAATGCGGATTTTCCCTACTAGCGCTTATTCAGACCCGGAGCCACTCCAATCATTTCTCTGCCTTGCCCGCTATGGCAGGCAGCACCGCTTGACGGCGAACGTAGATGAAGCTGATGCAATTCTCTTCGTGGAAAACTCCCGATATCATGACGACCCCTTCTTTTCTCGCCTGACGCGCCATCCATTAGTCGTCCATCACCGTGAGCGCTGTTTTATGTACAACGAGCACGACCGTCCCTGGTGCTTGCTTCCAGGTCTCTATTGCTCCATGCCTCGAAGATGGTTCGACTGTACACGACAGAGCGCAACTCGATACGTCAGATTGTTGAATCCTGTCGATACGACCCTGTCGGACAAGCCGGATGTTTTGTTTTCGTTCCTCGGTAATTCGCAGATCGCATTGCGGAGGGAGATCTTAAAGCTGAAGAATCCAAGAGCGATCCTTGAGGACACGAGTACTTTCAATGCCTTCTTCGCCGAAGAGCGCACAAACAACCACGCGCGATATGCCAACGTTTTGCGGCGCTCGAAGTTCGTACTTTGTCCGCGTGGCAGTGGAACTAGCTCCTTCCGCCTCTTTGAAACGCTGCGGGCAGGGCGTGTGCCAATCATCATATCGGACCAGTGGGTGGCTCCCGAAGGTCCGAACTGGTCCAGCTGCTCACTCCAGGTACAGGAGCGAAACATCGCAGAAATCGGACCCTTGGCGTTGAACATGGAAGGTCGTTGGCCGGAAATGGCCGATGCTGCAAGACAAGTTTGGAACGACTGGTTTTCGGATGAAGTTCTGTTTGATCGTTTCGGAGATGCGTTGGCCGCCATTTTGGAGAGGAGGGTGATTCCAGAATTCGCGGCACAACGTATTCCCAACATCCTCGAATGGGATTGGCGGCTGCGCCGTGGAGTCCATCACCTGAGTTCACGCTTTCCCTGGAATCGTAGGGCCACGCACAGAAATGTCTTGGCAGGCGGCGACAAGATTGCCACTTCGCACGCGGCTCAAGCCGAATGAGTGAAATGTACAGCACCACCTTAGCGGAAGCCGAAACAGTAACCGGTTTTGAACTGCCGGTGCGGTCGCACGTGTCGCAATTGGCGCGCAAGGGACTCAACTGGTCGTTCGTCATCCTGCCGGCAAGATATTTGCTTTCAATGGCGAGCACGGCGGTTCTGGCAAGACTGCTTTCCCCCGCGGACTATGGCTTGCTGGGCATGGTCGTAACCATCACAGTTCTGGGCCAAGCCATATCGGATTTCGGATTGTCATGGGCGACAGTGCAGCGAGAACGACTCGATCGCAACCAGATCGACGCTCTCTTTCTTATTAACGCCGTCTTCGGATTGTTCCTGACTGCTCTGTGTTTTCTGTCTGCACCTTACGTCTCAGCCTTCTATCACCATCCGGAGCTTACGAAGATTATCGTTGCGGCCAGTGGAACGCTCTTCTTGTCCTCTTTAGCTGTTCAACCAACCGCATTGCTGGTTCGCCAAATGAAGCTCAAAGAGCTTAATTTATCCGCTCTGTGCTCATTGGTGATCTCGGCGGTCGTCACGATTGTGATGGCTAAGCTGGGGTGCGGATACTGGGCGCTTGTGGTTCAACTTGTTCTCCAGCAGGCCATGACCACCATGCTGTCATTTCCGCTGAGCGGATATTTCCCAAAGTTCCCCGCGCACTTGCTGAATATCGGTACGCTCTTAACGTTCGGCGGGTACTCGGCAGCTTACGGAATGGTCAATTATCTTGCCCGGAATCTTGACAACGTGCTGGTCGGCAAGTTCTGGGGCGCGACCGCTCTGGGATATTATTCGCGCGCGTACTTTCTGATGACTCTGCCCGGCATGCTGGTGATGAGTGTGTTCAGTGGCGTGCTGATTCCGGCCATGGCGTCCTTACGGAATGAACCCGCGCGGATGCAATCAGCCTATCTTCGTGCCCTTCGCTGGATCACGGTTTTGGGCTGCTCCCTGGCTGTCGGCTTGGCAACAACGGCACCGGAAATCGTAGATTTCGTTTACGGCGAAAAATGGCATGCGGTAGTGCCCATCCTCCTATGGCTTTCGGCCGCCAGCATCCTTCAGCCCATACAAAATACGTCCCAGTGGCTATTCATCGTAGCGGAACGTGGCCGCGGGATGTTCCTCATGGGCCTGGTGGTTGCTGGATCCGCCACTTTAGCTTTTGCTCTAGGTATCCGCTCGGGACCCATTGGGGTGGCCCGCGCCTACGCCATCTCCAACACGATCATTGCCTATCCCATTCTTGTGATGGGACATCGGGCTTGCGGCTTGGACATTAAGAAAACGATCGCCGAGAGTGCTCCTTTACTGCTTTGCGCGCTCGTTATGGGCGGGGTTGTTTGGCTGGTTGGACTTGGATCCGGCGCCGCCGGCATGGGTCCACATGGCCGTCTCGCCCTGAAAGTGATTGTTGGAATCGCCGTTTACCTGGGCTGCCTGAGGCAACTCGCCTACCCTACTTATTCCGAAATGTTGGCCCACGTAAATCTTTAGCCATGCTTCACGTCCACGTTATCGACGAACTCCGCATCGGCGGCGCTCAAACTCACCTGATCACCATGTTGCGAGAAGCTGTCAAATACCCCGGCATTGAGCATCACGTCGTGACCTTGTTCGGGGATGGAGAACTCAGCGAAGAGATTCGCCAGTTTGGAATTCAGGTGCATGTTCTGGATCTGCGCCCGCATTTCCGTAAGAGAGCATTCTTTGCTGCGATCGCTGAAGTCCAGACGTTATTGGAAAGCCTCCGGCCGGATTTGGCGGAAGCGCACCTGACATGGAGCCGTTTCATTGCGTTGTTTGCGGCGTGGCGCGCAGGGGTGCCACTACGAATCGGCTTCGAACAGGGCGATCTTTACATGAGTTCGTGGAAATGTCGAGTGGCTAACTTTTTCGCGCAATCCTTCACACATCGCATTGTAGTCTGCAGCCAAGCACTCGGCGATTGGGTCCACCGCACGCACGGCATCTCTCACTCAAGACTGTTGGTCATGCATAACTGCGTCGACCTGGCGCGCTTTAGCAAAAATGGACCAAAGGCGCAAGACATTGAGTTTCCCGAGAAAACGACCGTGTTCTGTGCCGTTGGAACCCTCGGCCGTGGTGTTAACAAGCGTGTAGATGTTTGTATCCATGCGCTAGCAATGGCGCGCTCGGCTGGCGCCCAGGCGGCACTGGTGATTTGCGGCGATGGAGAACAACGGAACGAACTCAAAGAGCTTGCACAGTCATTGGGCATCGCTTCTCACGTGAAGTTCCTGGGAACCCGCTCGGATGTGGCTCAGGTATTGCGCGCCTGTCACGTGTTCTGCCATGCGGCCCCATTTGAGCCTTTCGGAATTGTAGCGATTGAAGCGATGGCCGTGGGGCTTCCCGTCGTCGTGCCAAATTCGGGTGGGGTACGAGAAACCGTGGAACATGGCGTGAATGGCCTGCTTTATCCAGCCTTGAATCATCAAGCGCTGGGCGAAGCGATGGTCACATTCGCCAACCAGCCAGCCTTGCGTGAATCCATGGGCATGGCTAGCCGCAAGATCGTGGAAGAACGACTTTCAGTTCAGCAGTATCTTTCGAGGCTCTATCAGGTCTATGGCGTCGATGTTGCTAACAATACAGCAGCCGTGGGAGCTAGTGCGTGAAGCGCTCGGTGCTCATCGTTACACCTTTCTTTGCGCCTCAAAACCATGCGGCAGTGTTCCGTGCGTACAAATTGGCGAAGTACCTTCCCCAGTTCGGTTGGAAACCAGTCGTTCTCACGGTAGATACGCACTACGAATTCAATGAAGATGCTGCCCTGCTCACAGATCTGCCAGACGAAGTCGAAGTGATACGCGCCCGATATATTGAACCAACTTTGAGAGGCGTGCGAATGGCGCTGGGCGGGCGAGATAGAACATTCAAAGCCACAATACCAGGAAACTCAGCCGGCGAGAACACCTATGCAACTGCGGGCCATGATTCCACTGCCAAGAGAGCTTATCACTTTTTGGTTGCGAATTGGCTGCAGGTCCCTGACGCCTATTGGACATGGGCGAATACGGCGATTATCACTGGCAAGAGACTTCTCCGAGAGCGCGGAATCAGTATTGTACTTACCACCGCCCCACCTTTTTCTTCATTCGTAGTGGGGAAAGCGCTGCAGAACGCCGGGGCGAAATGGATTGCCGATTTCCGGGATCCGCTTGCATACACCCAAAGACTATCAAGCGACACGGCTCGCGTTTATCAACAGCAGCGGAAGATTGTCAGAGATACTCTTGAAAGCGCGGATGCCATCACTTTAGCCGCTTCCAGTTTCCAGAGCATTTATTTCGACATGTTTGGAAAGCGAGGTGTCGACCCTGTCTTCATCCCCACGGGTATGGACGCAGATCTCGCGCCAGTAGTTGATGACGTCAGGCAACGACATCCATATCTCATATTCGCTGGAGAGTATCTCTCAGACTATGACAGCGCTTTTCTCGAAGCATTCGAATGTGCGATCAAACAACCGGAGGTCAAACGGACAGGGATCAAATTGTTGATCGTCGGAACGCTGGAACTGAACCGCACTCGGGTGATGCCCTTAATCGATAAGTTAAAACTCCAGGGCCACGTTGTGTTCGTGGACCAAAGGCCACAGCGTGAGGTGTACGAGTTGCTAAAAGGGGCACATGCTGGCGTTGTAATCCCGGGCACTCGCGCTTACTGGTGGACGACCTTTGCCAAGATGACTGACTGCATTGGCATGCGCAAGCCGGTTGTGGCAGTTGTTCCTGACCCGTCCGAGGCCCGCACTGCTTTGACCCGCAGCCGGCTCGGCATTTTTCTGGATGGTTCCCCAGAAAACCGAGCAGAGATTCTTTCTGACTTCTTGCTCGGTAAACACAAGTTGCCAGTTCCTGATGAAGGCGAATGCGAACGCTACACGGCTCGCCGTCAAGTGCAGTCTTTTGTGGAGTTATTCGAATCTCTGTCGGCGCGCAGCCAGGCTTATATGCAATGACTTGCTACAGACTTGCATGCGCTGCGCTCCTGCTTTTGATTGGCCGCGTTACAGGTTTTGCAATATCGAGTCCCGCTGCGACTCGAACGTATTACATCTCGGCAACTTCCGGCAACGACAGCAACGACGGCATGAGTCCTGAGAAAGCCTGGCAACATTTGTCGAAGATTTACCTCAAGTCGTTTTCCAAGGACGCATTCCAACCGGGCGACACCATCCGGCTGAAGCGCGGAGATCAATGGGATGGCCAGGTTCGCATCCAGGGCAACGGCACCGCAGAAAAACCGATCACGCTTGGCGCGTATGGTGAGGGTCCAAAGCCGCTGATCTACGGCGATAACCAAGGCGCCCGTTGGGAGCCTGTTAGCGGTCACAACGGAATCTACACAATCGGCATGGGGGAAGGAAGTATCCTCGGACCAATTTTCATGGATGGCAAGGCTCTGAAGACTATCTACCCGGTCGGATCGTTGAACCGTAATGAAGGTATGGAAGCATTCCTAGCGAGATTGCAGCCGGGAACGCTGGCAGGACAGTTTGGCGGCAGGCTTTGGGTTCGAATGATTGATAAAGAGCGGCCCAATGAAACAATCCGTACTTTTCGAGCCGCCGGAATTTCTGTTGCCAACTCCAGTTATGTCCAGATTGAAAACTTGGATATCCGACGATCTTATGTTGGCATCGACATTTCGAACTCACAGCACGTATTCGTACATCACAATGACATTCAGGATGTTCTCGGAATCGGCATCTATCTTCGATCAGGAGACGTCGACTGCAGGGTTGAAAGCAACACGGTTTTTCGCAGTGGCAACACGGCCCTATATGTTTTGAAGGGCTCGAGCAATACATTCCGCGACAACTGGGTGTCGCATGTGGATACCAATATTCTGGGAATTCGCGTGAGCGGGGACGGCATGGGTGTCGGCCTGCAGGAATCGCAGAAGAACCTCGTCGAGTACAACTACTTTGCTCATAGCGGCGGAATGGATTTCTATTACGAAGAAGGAAGCACCGTTCGATACAACTATCTTTCTGATGTGCGGTCCGCAGGCGCTCCCCATGGAGTGAATCTTAGCGTCTATGGAAACATTTACAACTTCGGGGGCCCGACGGGAAAGCCCGGATCCAGGGGAGTAAACGCAGTAGCGACAGGCCCGGGAACGATCAGCGTATTCAATAACACAATCTTTAATGCGTCTGGTTTCCTCCTAATGGGTTCCTCGAATAAGGGCGGCGAGATTATATTTTCAGACAACATTGCGTTCTCGGCGATGCCCGGAACCGCGATGACCGCGTTCGGAGCCAATGTGGCATCGAATCACAATTGTTTCTGGACGCCCGGCCAGCCGGTTTTTCGCTACAACAACGCTAGCTTCTCATCACTCGAAACGTATCAGGCAGGAAGTGGTCTTGATCGAGACTCTATTTTCTCTAACCCGCAGCTTCTCAGCTCAACACCGGTTACACCTCTTGATTTTCGTATTGATCCAAGCTCAGCATGCAACGCGGCCGCTGTGAATACTCTTCCATCGGACCCGGCCGGCGGCCGTACCTACGATCACGATCAAATCGCCATGGGCGAGCCCGTCATCGGAGCCTTGCAAGTACGTAAGCCGACAAACCGAGCGGCCTCTACCCAGACATGTAACTCTCATTGCGATCGACATCCGTTTGCCGTTGCGAGCGGCGTCTATCTTGTGCGGCTAAAGTTTGCCTCCAGCGTGCTATCCGGGAAAAACCGTGAGTTCAGTTTGTTCTTAAATGGCAGGAAAGTGACGGCAGTGTTCGAGCCCTCCGAAACCGGCGGCCCGGACGATATACTTCTTCGATACTTTCTCGTGCGTCCGGGCGGCGCATCGATTGCGCTCGAACCGGATACAACTGACGATACATCCGTTGTCACCGAAGTAGCCATCACGTTATTCGACACCGCTCATGGCGATGGACCGCAAGTCGTTCCCTGGTAATTCCGCAGCTTCCTAAATGACAGCCTCAAACCAAGGCGAACTTCTTCTCTTCGCGTTTGAATATCCGCCGGTTTCTGGTGGGATCGCTAGATTGTGTGCGGGAATCGGCGAGAGCTTAGAACGAGGTAGAGTCAATGCGCGCGTACTCACACAAGGTTGCGCCGTTCCTGTCTCCGATGCTTCTGTGCCGGAGATTCGCGTGGATTCCCGACGGCCCATTCGCGAGTGGCGCGCATTTCAGTGGCTGCGGAAAGAGATGCGCAAAGCTTCCGAGTTCCGCCGAACCACAATCTGTGGAGTCTGGTATCCCGAGGGGTTGATCGCGTATCTTGCCGGAGTTCGCTCACTTGTCATTCTCGCTCATGGAGCAGAACTGCTGCCACCCGTTGACCAGTGGAGGCGGCCGTTCTGGAATGCTCTGCAGCGTCTCGTGTTGGAAAATGCGAATCTCGTGATCGCCAACAGTGAATATACGCACCGGCTTGTATCTAGCGTGGCTCCCAAAGCACACGTAAAAACGCTCCCACTAGCGGTCGATCCTGATCGCTTTGCACCAGGAGACCGCGAGGCTGCCAAAACGAAATTTGGCCTGTCGGGCAAACGAGTGCTCTGCACAGTGTCTCGCATTCATCAGTACAAAGCGCACGACACCGTCTTGCGCGCGATTGCAAGCCTCGCTCCTGATGAGCGCGAGCAACTCGTATACTTGGTCGTCGGCGAAGGCCCCCACGAGGAAGCATTGAGACAACAAGCCGTAGAACTTGGAATCGAGTCCCACGTGCGCTGGCTTGGATTTGTTTCCGACGAAGACTTGCATGAAGTCTATTGGGCGTCCGATTTGTTCGTACTCTGCACCCGTGATGCTCCCAAAGAGCGGGCAGTTGAGGGATTTGGGCTGGTTTTCTTGGAGGCACAATCGTGCGGTGTTCCTGTCGTTGGTACTCGGACTGGCGGTATTCCAGAGGCCATTAAGGATGGTGAAGGTGGATGGCTGATAGAGCAGGGCGATTGCTCGAAGCTTACTGAGATCATTCGCCGGTTGGTACATTCGCCAGAACTATTTTGCGTTGCTGGAACACAAGCTCGCCAGCGCGTTCTCCGCGGGAACACGTGGAACCTATACATGCAGCGATTCCTGGCGCTTTTGCAAGCCACTGAAATCACCCATCAACAGACGCCAGCACGGATCGCCGCGGCTCACGGACTCTAGCAGCAACCCAGAAGACCACCTCATGGATCTGATCGCTCAAGAACTTTGTCGGAAATCCATCGACGAGGTGCACCAGCGCCTCAAATCGATCAGCGTGCTTTCCCGGACGCAGTTGAGCGAGCTTCACTTTGACTGGGAAGTTGTCTACGCCGCGGCTATCAAGAAGTCGTCACCCGGATCTGTCGAACGCGAGGCACTGTTTACAACTGCGTATGGCGGTCTCACTACGATTTTGCGTGAGATGCGGGCGCGGGATGGCCACGACCTCGATGCACCAATGGGTTTCAATGCGGCTCATTTCAATAGCATCGTCGACATCGTCGGTCCACCGCCTCGAACCATGCTCGATGTTGGGTGCAGCACCGGTACGCTCGTGCGAATGCTTATTGCGGATGGATACGACGCATACGGCATCGATATTTCTGAGGATTTGGTCAGCAAAGCAAGGGAGCTAGCCAACAGTACTTTTAGGCAGGATCTTTCCGGAAGGTTCTCGGCAGGAAATTTTCTTCGCCACGATTTTGGCGATCGAACGTTCGATTTTATCCACAGTAATGACGTGCTTGAGCATATTCACTGGGACGAAGCAATCGATTTTCTCTCAAAATGCCACAGGCTCATGCGCCCGGGCGGCGTTTTATGGTTGATTACGCCGAATCGACTAACCGGACCTGGTGATGCCACCACGCTGACGTTTCCATGGGGCACTCCGGCAATCGGACTGCACTTGAAAGAGTACACGCTCGCGGAACTCTCCACCTTACTGCGTCGGGCCAATTTTAGTCGGGTGGAGTCCAGGCTTTTCGGAGCGGGTAGGGCCCGCCGCCCAACAAAACCGAGAACGATTTACGCGAGCCTTAAGCGAGCGGCGGAGCCAGTATTAGCCGGCATTCCCTACCCGGTCCGGAAACGAATCATGGGAGTCCTTGACTACTCGCTTACCATTGCGCGGGCATAAGTGCCAGATCGACGCCCACAAAGTCCGAGCATCGTTATGCATCGACAGATACGAGGAGTCACCGTTATCGTGCCGACTCTGAATCGCGGCGAATACGTGATTGATACCCTTCACGATTTGCTGGCCCAGGAATATCGACCAATCGAAATTCTTGTCGTAGATCAATCAAGGGATGAGGCTCCGGCACTCCTGGACTTAGTCCTTAGGCATGCTGACTTGATTTCGTATCACAAAGTGCAGTTTCGCGGATTACCCCTCGCGCGCAACTATGGGTGGCAGCGAGCCAGGTACGAAGCAGTCATTTTCGTTGACGACGATATACGCTGCGGTCCTTTCTTGGCAAGCGAACACCTACGCGGATTGACTCGGCCAAATATCGGCATGGTGGCGGGTGGAATCGATGAACGAGTTTCCTCAGAAGACAATAGTCAGGCCCCCGGACAGTTCAACTCCTGGACGGCAACCCCGCAGCGTGGCTTTAGCCCGACTGGGGATTGCTTCGTGAAGCATGTTCCTGGGGGTAACTTCTCTGCCTGGCGGTCTGTGCTACGAGCAGCGGGGGGATTTGACGAAGCGCTTGCAACCGGAGCGGCACTGTATGAAGAGACCGAACTCTGTTTGCGAGTCCGGAAGTGCGGTTTTGATATTTATTTCAATGGAAGCGCCCGTCTTCAGCACTTAGCGGCTGGGAATGGCGGATGCCGGGTTCCCGACCTCCCAGAATACATGGGATCGCTTGCACATAACCGCGCCGTGCTAATCAGACGCCATTTGCGGTGGTTTCAGACTCCCGTTGCGTACCTCCGGCTTTTTCTGCTGTTTGTCTCCTATGCGACGCACTATCACACTCTGCGCGTATTCCGTCCGGGGATTATTGGATTACTGAAAGGTGTGCAAGCCGCCAAACAACCTCCACTTTGCGGCCACTATACCGCCGAGGTGCGCTCGTGAAACGGCTCTGGCTGTTCTTCTTTCCTTTGCTTTTCATGCCCAACGCCGGTTTCTCACACCGAACCGACTTTGGCGTACTCGAAGTCTGTGACTGGCTGATTGCGCCATTCATCGTTTTGCTCATGATTGCTCCTTCAGCGAAGTATGAGCAACGGGTCGCGAAATTGAATCCGCTGTTGTGGAGCTTCTTGGTTTGGGCGTTGCTGTCAACATTGTCCATTCACTTTCGATATGAGTATCTTGACGACGTCCCCATCCTCATCGGATCTTGCCTGAAATTAGCCAGGCTCGTGCTCTTCGTGATGGCGGGAGTTCTTATTGCCAGAAAGCTTGGGGATCCAAAAGCACGTGGGGAATGGCTGTGGTCATTACTTGCGGCCTTGCTCATGCTCAGCATGGGCCTGCTGGCAAACAGCGGAGATCCCAATGCTCAGCCAACCGACGTCCTCGAAGGATACAAATCCTACAACGCCATTGTCGTCTCAGTGGCGATCCTCTGCTCTTACATTGCAGGGTTGTGGATAGACAGCGGGGGCAGTCGTAGGTGGAGGCAATGCGCAAGCGTCACAATCGCGTTTGCCGTATGCTCCGTATTCATATCCAGTTCGCTGTCGAGCCATGGGCGAGGAGGATGGCTCGCCTTCGCCGCAGGGTTCGGTTACATCCTCTTGAAAAGAACCCAGACCCTGAAGACTCTGGTGATCATTTTCATAGTTGGCCTGGTGTGCATCACCGCATACGAAATTCTTCCCAATTTCCGGTCTGTAGTTGATTTGACGCTCTCGGCTTCCGACGACGCGACGCTACAGTCAGTAGACGACGGCTCACGTATCTCGACATGGGTCCACGAAGGCCCAAAGCTCGTCAATGCGCCTCTATTAGGCACGGGGTTTTACCATCGAGCAGGGGCTTCGGGTCTGTGGGAAACCGGATCGCATAATTTCTTTCTTCAGATGTTTTTGGAGACCGGCGTCGTCGGGGGCGGCCTCCTGATTCTGATCTTCGCGCTTACTTGGCGACAGGCCGGATTAACCGCCATGAGTCGGAACAAGATCAGCGTTTCCACTCGTGCGGCCTTGATCACAGCGATCGTGGGCGGTATGAGCGGCGAGTATTTTTACGGGGGCGTTAGCGTTCTGGTAGTCTTTGCCGCCTTTGCCATGGCTGGTGCTCTTCCCACCGTGGAAGTTGTGTTCATGACTGGTAAAAGGGGCTCGCAATTCTACCGATGGCGGCAGGTAGCGTCATGACGCGTTTAATCTCCGTCATAATGCCCCTGTTCAATGCCGCCAATACGCTGCCGCTCGCACTGGCCTCTCTCCAGGCGCAGACCTGTGATAATTGGGAGTGCGTTATCGTCGACGACGGCTCCACGGATAATCCCGAACAAATCGTCGACGCAATCGGCGACTGCAGAATCCAGCGCCATCGCCTCGACCGCAACCGGGGCCGCGGCTACGCGCGCCAATGCGCTTTGGAAATGGCAAGCGGTAAGTACATTGCATTTCTTGACGCCGATGACTGGCTCTATCCAGATAAATTTCATGATCAGGTGGCATTGCTCCAGGCTGAGCCAGAGGTTGCGATGGTAAGCGCTGGCATGGCCATCTCGAACACAAATGATCAGCTAGTAGGCGTGCGAAATACAAAGGGGAGCGAACCGCTTGTACATCCTCCCCTGGCGCATCCCGGTATGCCCCCTTTGGCATTTGCGCCCTCGATGATTAAAGCCGATCTGGCGAAGCAAACCGGCTTCGATACTTCATTTCCGATCGCCGAAGATGCAGACTTTCTTTTGCGGGCATTGCTTGGCAAACAATTCGCGGTTTTGCCGGCCCCTCTGTATGTTTATCGCGAGCAGGGTTCGACCACCGTCAATAAAGTTAGTTCCGCGCTGGACTGCTGTTGCACGATGTTCCAGAAGCAAATTGACCGATATCCGTTGGCTAGCACAATCGAAATCGCCAAGGCGCGGGGAAAGCAAATGATATATCACTCTGTCGCGACCCTTGGATTATGGAATTACATGATCGCACGCCGTTCTCGAGTCCCGACGGCTGCTGATTATCAGCGATATCGAGATGCGTGGCAGACCGTTTCTAGAATTGCGGCTGGCTATGGACTGGACTAACCGTTTGACCAGCCAGACAAGCATGGCAAGTTCCACCAAAACACTTACAGTTCAATGACTACTGCGGCCGTTCGTCAGAGAATTGCGTCACCGCGCACAAAAACACAGCTGCCTTTCGCCCCTTGGCCGTATTTCGAGGCCGATGAAATCGAAGCAGTGAGCGGCGTCCTGCGTTCGGGAAAAGTGAATTATTGGACGGGCGAAGAAGGGCGCGCATTCGAACGCGAGTTCGCTGAATCTGCCGGCACGAAGTATGCCGTGTGCGTAGCCAACGGCACCGTCGCGCTAGAGTTGGCATTGTATGCTCTCGGCGTAGGCCGCGGCGACGAAGTGATTACCACTTCTCGCACCTTCATTGCGTCCGCGAGTTGCATTGTGATGCGCGGTGCTCGTCCCGTTTGCGTCGATGTGGACCCTAACAGCCAGAACATCACTGCCGAAACCATTCGCCGGGCGATCACTCCAAGAACAAAAGCGATCATCGCGGTCCACTTGGCGGGGTGGCCCTGCGATATGGATGAGATTATGCAGTTGGCAGCAGAGCATGACCTGCGAGTGATCGAAGACTGTGCGCAGGCCCAAGGTGCCATGTATAAAGGCCGAGCGGTAGGCTCGTTGGGGGACGTTGCAGCTTTTTCGTTCTGCCAGGACAAGATTATGACCACTGGCGGCGAAGGAGGAATGCTCACAACGAACGACCCCGAAGTTTGGAATCGCGCATGGAGCTATAAGGATCACGGCAAAAGCTACGATGCCGTTTACAACCGCGAGCACGGAGAAGGCTTTCGTTGGCTCCATGAATCGTTCGGCACCAACTGGCGAATGACAGAAATGCAGGCAGCCCTCGGACGCGTAGCCCTCACGAAAGTACCGCGCTGGGTCGAGACCAGACGCTGTCACGCGAAGACTTTAACCAAGACCCTTACGCGCGTGCCTGGCTTGCGAATTACTGCAGTCCCAGACAGCGTTCATCATGCATATTACAAGTATTATGCATTTCTCCGCCCCGAGATGCTGGGCAACGGATGGGACCGCAATGCCATCATGCAAGCGATCAACGCCGAGGGTGTACCTTGCTTCGTCGGAAGTTGCAGCGAGATCTACCTTGAAAAAGCGTTCGTTGCCCGCCGCAGGCATCCCAGTCTCCCCGTGGCCAAGTTGCTCGGCGAGACCAGCCTCATGTTCCTGGTTCACCCAACGCTGTCTGACGAACACATTACATTTACCGGTCAGACAATCGAAAGAGTAATGGCGAGCGCATTGAAGTAACTTAGGTCAGCCAGCAGTCGTTCACCGCAACCATCAAATCGTAAAACACGCAGATCGCTTTTCCGGATTACCCATGGCAAACGAATTCCGCAACACACCTTCTATGCTTGTCAGGCAGCGATTTTGGGCCATTACACTGTTCCATTTTTTGCTGATTGCAACCTCGATCGTAGTCGCGTGGTTGCTTCGATTTGATTTTCGAATTCCCTACCCGGCTCTGCTCTTCGGCTGCGTACCCATATTGATTTTGTTCCGAGTCGCGGCACTGGCACGTTTCAATCTCCTACACGGGTACTGGCGTCACAGTGGCGTGATCGATGTAATTGATATCGGGAAAGCGGTCGCTCTCGGCAGTCTGGCATTCTTCGTCACGACCCGCTACGTTTTTCGAAAGTATGACTTCCCGCTTTCGATCTACATAATCGAAGCAATTATTACGGCGGTGGGGTTGGCAGGGGCGCGGGTATGCGCCATGGTTCTGAAGCGTAGAGTATTCGGTGGTTCAACCGTGCAGAAGAAACGCAGAGTGATCGTCGCAGGGGCAGGCGAGGCTGCGAGCCTTCTGATACACGAAATGTTGAGAACCGAGTTCGTTGCGGTGGCATGTCTCGATGACGATGTTTTCAAGCGTGGAGCAAAAATTCATGGCGTGCCAGTAGTGGGCTCGATTGATTCTATCGGGTCGATGCTCAAGACCTACGACGCGGAAGAAGTTTTCATTGCTATTCCTTCGGCCAACGGCGCTCAAATGCAGCGCATCAGCAGAATATGCGAAGAGGCGCGCGTACGTTATCGAACCGTCCCGAATCTTCACGATCTGTTGATGGGCTGCGGTTCAATCTCGCAACTACGAGAGGTCAGCCTTGAAGATCTGCTTGGCCGTGACCCGGTCCAATTGGACCTGAGCCTGGTTCGCAACCAGCTCGCCGGGAAAGTGGTCATGGTCACTGGGGCTGCAGGCTCTATCGGCTCGGAGCTTTGCCGGCAGGTTCTGGCGTACTCTCCTGCTAAGTTGATCGTGCTGGACCAGGCGGAGACGCCGATGTTCTATTTGCAGTTGCAGCTCACAAAACAGCCGACTGGTGATCGAGTGGTGTACGCGGTCGCGGATGTCGCCAACACCTCACGCATGCGCCGAATACTCAGTGAGGGTGCAGTGGACATTATTTTTCATGCTGCGGCTTATAAGCACGTCCCACTCGTGGAGCTCAATATTCGCGGCGCGCTCACCAATAATGTGCTGGCGGTAGCCCCTTTGCTGGATGTAGCTGAGGAGTGCGGCTGTGAAGCATTCGTATTGATCTCATCTGACAAGGCCGTGGAACCGACCAGCTTCATGGGCGCCACGAAAAGGTTGGGCGAGCTCATGTTGGCAGCCCGACCAAAAAAGAACATGCGTTGCGTGTCGGTGAGATTTGGAAATGTTCTGGGGTCGCAAGGTAGCGTGATTCCGGTATTTAAGGAGCAGATTGAAAAAGAAGGTCGGGTCACAATCACACACCCGGAGACGACCAGGTTTTTCATGACTATTCCAGAAGCTGTGTCGCTGGTTTTACAGGCATTCACTATCGGTGAGCATGGCGACATTTTGGTGCTGGACATGGGCAATCCAGTCCGCATTCTCGATCTGGCGCATTCCTTGATTCGTCAGTGCGGGAAATCTCCCAGCGAGGTAGAGATCGAATTCGTCGGTCTGCGCCCAGGAGAAAAGCTGCACGAGGAACTTTTCTATCCCCGAGAAAGGCAATTGCCAACCGCCAACCGCAAAGTCAAACGGACGCAGTCTGAGATCATCCCGTGGCCTGCGCTATACGCACATTTGGAAGACCTGATCGCGTTGACCAATTCTGGAACTGAGATATCAATCCGCGCAAAGATGAAAGAAATCATCCCCGAGTATTCCTATCAAACCGAGTCTTCAGCCGTGCAGAACGAACCAGTCGACAATACTTTCTCTTCGGTGATGAACATCGAGAGAGCATTCGCCGCTGGCGCGGGCCAAGACTAAGTTAATTCACGCCGCTTCGCTTTCTCCGCCCGCCTTTGTCGCACACCCACCTTTGCGGTACGCCCTTGGCTCTTAGCCGAGGAAGATTCCGCCTTCATCAAGCCCGATCAGACGCGCCTTCCTCGGGCAGGAACCACCGCACAAACTAGACCCTTTCGCTAGCCTATCTCAGCGGCTTTGGCGGCATCGGTCCGTTCTTTCGATCCGCCCAGCGGCAACTCCAGTGTCACGCGCGAGCCGTGCGGCTGCAGGTTCGCGAGTCTGATCTCGCCATCGTGCTCTTTGACGATTCCGTAACAAATGCTCAGTCCAAGCCCAGTGCCCTTACCGACGGGTTTGGTTGTGTAGAAGGGATCGAGCGCACGATTCAAATCCTTGAAACCAGGGCCGGTATCTTCCACTTCGACGATCGCGCGATTTCCACGGGCAAAGGCACGCACTGTAATCCGTTTCGGCCCGTTCATATTTTCGACCGCATCGATCGAGTTGTTCAGCAGATTGAGCAGAATCTGCTTAAACTGGTCTTCATCCACTGCCACTCGTGGAAGATTGGATCGAATGTCGCAGAGAATCTCCAGTCCTCGCGTATGCGCGTAATAATCTCGCAACGCAAGGACATCCTTGACAACCGGGGCTAAATCGACCGTCTGACGATCCATCGTGCTCTGCCGAGAGAAGCGCAGCAGGTTTTCTACGATCTTCTTCATCCGACGGCTCTCGTTGATCAGTTTATCCAGCTTGTCACGCGCAAGCCCGGCAGGAACATCGTCAGTGAGCAGATCGCCGTAGCCCATGACGGCGGTGAGAGGGTTATTAAGCTCGTGGGCGACACCAGCCACTAATTGTCCCAAGGCCGCAAGTTTTTCCGAGCGGATCAATTGGCTCTGCAACGACTTCAGCTCCAGAGCGACGGCAAGATCAGCAGCCAGAAGCTCGATTCGCGCTAGCTCAGCAGCATTCACCGCCTCTACATCGCGCGGATCATCCAGTGCAATACATCCCAGGTAGCCACCGCGCGCGGAACATAAGGGAATCAGAAGTTCATCCCCCGTATTCCAATAAGGGTTAGGCTCGTAGCGGGCAGAACTTTTTAGAGGATCGTATTTCGCGGCCTCGGCCGCCGAGAGCACAAACGAATTCTGCCCGATCTGACGGCCGCGGTTGCAGAAGTCTTTGATGTCATCGGCCGTCCAACGGCGCGCCTTCTGCTCCAACTGCGCCAAAGCAGCTGGGGACAGTCCGCTGGCACCTGCTACCCGCAGACCGTAGCTTCCGCTGTCCAGTTGGATAACCGCGAGACGAAAATTGCTCACGTCAGTGATGGCAGAAGCGATTTCATTGCACAACAAATCCACAGTCGCACCACTCAGCAGTTGCGAGGTAATTGTCGAGAAGCGTTCCAGTTGATGATTGAGGGCGCGCTCCTTGCGCTGCATGGTCTCGATAGACTCGGACTTGTCTTCGACGATGGCTAGAATCATGCCGAACGCCACAAACAGTTTGGGAGTATTCCACAGCTCTGCGGGGACGTTCGCATGGGGTGCGATGTGATCCAGCAACATGCCTACCGGGAACACCGCACCCCAACAGAAAAATCCTCCGGCAGCGGTAAGAATCCCGGGCGAGGCGCGCCAGTAGTTCCGGCAGAGAAAAACTCCGGGCAGCGCAAAACCTAGTCCCAGGAAAGCCGTCAAACCTTCATCGAAAGAACCGTGCATGGCCGCCCGAATGGCCCAAAAGGCGGTTGCCGACCCTACCAGCGCAAGCGAAATGGCATATGCGGAGAACTTCCGCAGCCAAAAGAGAAACACAATCCCACCTACAAAACACATTAGCAAGGACAGGAGGTAGGGCCATCGCGGATGAATATCGTAACTGGCGAGAATCGCGTAGGCCACCGAAGGGATGCCAGTCACCAAAAGCATCAAGGTTCGCTTGCGCTTGTCCTCAGCAACGACTGAAACAGAGACAACGAACGCAACAGCAGCGGCTTGCAACGAACCTAGATCAATCGCCAGCAAAAACGAGCTGACATCTCCGGTCGCGGGCTCCAGCAGCTGCGCGACGAAGTGTGTAAAAATGAGGAACCATGCCACCATCCACAGTTGCAAACGCGCAGAGTGGCTATGCCGCTTCAGTGCCAGGAAAATGCCGACCAGCACGGCCACCGTTACAACAGTAGGAATTTTCTCAAGGAGCGTCATAATATAGATAAATGTAGCTCGACCAACATATGTCAATTTGCCGAAACCTCCAAGCGGTTCGGGGTTACCAAAGTAATCAGTCGCAAAAGCGTGCCCCGGCACTGAATCACCGCAACTTTCGCGATGGTTTACGGGTTAGTAATATGGGTTACGATTTTTGTTCGTTACAATTCTTGACCCATCTTTACGTGACGTCATGTCAAATAGTGATTGAATAAGCTCTTGCGGAAAATATGCATGATCCCAGCGAGTTGGTTCGACATCTAACTGGCATTTCCAGAATCCAACTCTGCCGGTCCTGTTTACATCCAACTGCTAGGTTTACTTGGAGAGAAAACTTGAAGAAGCTAACTTTGATTGCAATGCTTTTTGTATTTGCTCTTTTGGAAAGAACTGCGCATGCGCAACAGATCGACGCAGCCTTTGGCATCAGCACCATCACCTCGGGTGCAGCCAAAACAACTAATGGAGTCTTCTTTCCCACGGTAGGAGGCGGCGCGTACCCCGTCTTCAGTGCGGATTTCTTATTAGCCCACCATTTGGGAGTTGAAGGGGACGTCTCCTGGAGAGCGAGTCAGAATTTGTACGGTGGCTACCAGCCCTATCGTCCAATCTTTTACTCTTTCAATGCGATCTGGGCCCCGAAGCTTGCCACTCACATTACCGCCGAATTGCTGGCTGGTATCGGTGGCGAGAATCTTCGGTTCTACACTCCGTACACGAGTTGCGGTTACGTGACCGGTTGCACCAATTACGTTACCAGCAACCATTTCATGGGAGACTTCGGCGGCGGCATTCGAGCCTACGTTTGGCGGAGTGCATTCATTCGTCCGGAAGTGCGCCTTTACCTGATTAACAATAACGTCGAGTTCAGTTCCTCTTATGCGGCCCGGTACGGGGTCTCGCTCGGCTATAGCTTCGGTGGACGGTAGTTGCTGCGTATCCACTGAAGAAAATCGAAGGGCTAAACAAAGCATAGCTCTCGCTTGTGCGCGTCGCGGGTGGACCACGCTCCGGCACCTCTATCCGATTGCAGTGAGCGCGGACGGAATTGGTTCTGTCGTCATTTCTCCATCGACCATTCGCCAGATGTGCAAAGGATTGGCGTCCTTTAACTCATCGGGCAGAGCTGCCTGCGGAAATCCCTGATAGCAGACGGGACGACAAAAGCGAAAGATCGCTTGACTCCCCACAGACGTCGAGCGCCCGTCGGAGGTTGCGGGATACGGTCCGCCATGCACCATGGCGTGGCACACTTCGACCCCCGTCGGAAAGCCGTTGAAGACCAGCCGGCCCACTTTTCGCTCGAGAATCGCGACCAAATCGCTGAACTCGTGAAGGTCTTCCTCCGTGCCGTGGATGGTCGCGGTCAGATGGCCTTCGAGATTGCGCGCCGCTTCCAATACTTCGTCCCGGTTCGAATGACGAACTAACAAAGTTGCGGGACCGAAAATCTCCGCTGTCAAGTCTTCGTCCATCAGAAAAGACCGAGCATCGGTTTCGAAAAGCACGGCGCCTACGCTGAAGTCTCCGGCTCTCCCGGACGGCAGCTTTTCAGCCACGAGTTTCACGTTCTTTCCCATCTTGCGGGCGTTGATCGCGGCGCCATAGGAAGACCGTATCGTGGAAGTGAGCAAATGGAACGGTGCGGATTCATCGATAGACTGCTGCAGTCTCCCGATGAATTCGGTCGCTTCCGCAAGTGCGGGAAGAAAAACCAGACCCGGCTTGGTGCAAAATTGGCCTGCTCCCTGGGTGAACGAAGCGTACAGTCCTGCAGCGATGCTGTGCGCCCGCTCCCGCAGTGCACCGGGCAGAATGAAAACGGGATTCGTACTACTCATCTCGGCAAAAACTGGAATCGGATCGGGACGAGCGGCTGCCACGTCCATAAGTATTCTTCCTGCGGTCCGCGATCCGGTGAAACCGGCGCCCTTCACTAGCGGATGCTTGATCAAATCCAACCCAACCCGGTTGCCACTATCGAACAGAAGCGAAAACACTCCCTCCGGCAACTCGCATTGACGGACGGCTTGCTGCACGGCGTGGCCCACCAATTCGCTGGTGCCGGGATGCGCCGGATGCGCCTTGAAGATGACTGGATTTCCTGCCGCAAGGGCAGAAGCTGTGTCCCCGCCCGCAACCGAAAATGCCAAGGGAAAGTTACTGGCACCGAAAATGACGACCGGGCCCAAAGGCCGCAGCATGGAGCGAATATCGGGTTTCAGAGCAGGCTTGCGCTCTGGGTCCGCGCGATCGATTCGCCCCCGCACCCATGAGCCTTCCTCCACAACTTGTGCAAACAACCGCAGCTGTCCACAAGTACGTGCGGTCTCACCCTGCAGACGCGTCTTTGGTAGCGCAGTTTCCTGTTCGGCACGTTCGACAAGTTCTTCGGCAATGGATTCGATATTGGCCGCAATCGTGCGCAGAAACACGCCTCGATCCCGAGCCGGAGTTCTGTCGTAAGTCTCGAAGGCCTCATGTGCCAGACTCACAGCGCGATCAACTTCTTCGGGACTAGCAGCGAAAAAGCCCGGTTCAAGATGTTCGCCGCTTATTGGATTCGTGGCGTGGAAGAATTCCTGCGTAGCCGCGCTAGACTGGAAACCGACTATCGACCTACCAGTGAGTTTCATGCTTTAGTGCTCCGGAACGTAGCTGATCGCGCTTTGCGGCCGGGAACGCAGAGTGTCTCGAATAATTGTTCTGGTCTGCTCGAGTTCATCGCCCGCCAACTCGAGACGCGGCGGACGTACGCGCGCGTTCCCAATCCCAACTTCTGCCTGCACCAACTTGATGAGTTGGACGAAGTTTGGCGTGGTGTCCATGCGGAGCAAGGGCAAGAACCAGCGATACAGTTCGAACGCCTTGTCGCTTTCCCGGTTCATGCCAAAGTTGAAAAGATCGACGGATTCGCGTGGCAATGCATTGGCCAAGCCCGCAATCCATCCGGTCGCACCTACCCCAATCGCTTCGAGCACCGCGTCATCCACGCCGACAAATATTTCCAGACGCCGGTCCAGCAACGCGCGAATAGCAGACACCCGCCTGACGTCGGTGCTCGATTCCTTCACCGCCTCGAAGTTTTCGTGCTTCGCTGCGAGCTCCTGAATCTGCGCAGGAAGAAAGTCGGTGCCGTACGCCACCGGGTTGTTGTAGAGCATGCAGGAAAGTGGCGTGGCCTCGAACACTGCCGCGACGTGCGTCTTCATTTCGCGCCAGTTGCCTTGATAAACGTACGGCGGCAAGACCATGAGAGCATCGCAGCCCAAATCCGCAGCTGCCTTAGCGATGGTCACAGCTTCAGAGGTAGAGAGCGCCGAAACCGAAGCCACCACGGGGCTGCGTCCGTGCACCGCACCACCAAGAGTACGCAGAACCTGCAACTTTTCTTCTAGCGATAAGGTCGCACCCTCGCCCAGCGAGCCCAGCGCGACGATGCCTGCGCACCCATTCTCCAAAAGCCACCGGCAATGTTCTGCCATGAAGCGATGGTCTATTCGGAGATCCTCAGTAAAACTAGTTGTGATGGCGGGCATCACGCCCTTCCAATTCATCAGCGTCCTCCTTTGGCTTCGCAGAGTTCTTGCCTTGAGTCACCGATCAACCCGGCCAAGCTTTCGACGCAAACGGGAAAAATCGGCGGCCGCACCGAATCCGGATTCCACGCGAAAAGGAATTGTGTCGCCGGTCCGCAGATCCGACCTTGACAAGGTCCCATGCCACAGCGGGTTTGAAGCTTGGCTGCGCGCCAGCCCGCGTGGTCGCGAAGATGGGAGTAGCGAACGTCCTCGCAGCGGCAAACTATCGTTTCGGCCGAGGGAAGGTTCCGGAGTTCCGAGCGTAGCCGAAAAGTACGGTCGAGACTCCGCGCGAAGCGACGCAGCTTTTCTCGTCTGCCGAATAAACTGCTCGCCTCCACTAGGCGCCCGGCCGCGGCCAGCCCCGCGACCTCGCCCTCAACCAGCGATAACTCAACGCCTCCGATGCCCGTCGGTTCGCCTGCACAGAAAACTTCCGAGACGGTCGTTCTTTGAAAATCATCGACCTGCACGAAGCCATTTTGAATCTGACAACCGAGCAGCAGCGATAATTCGATGTTGGGCACGAGATGAAAACCACAAGCGAGGTAATCGCACGGGATAGTCTCCAACTTGCCACTTCGCGAAATCGTTACTGACTCAGTCGTAGCCCTGCCGCTAGCAGCAATCGGCCAGCTACTTGCGCTGAACTTTGTCCCTGCAAGCTCCTTCTTCAGTTGTAGCCCCTGGATAATCTTGTCCGGCACCGAAAGCAGCGCCATGCCAAACCGGGCCAGGTTCGCCCACGACGCCTGCTCGCAAATGATCGGAATCTCGGCACCGTGCTGGCGTAAATATGCAGCGGCGGCGAGCAAGAGCGGACCCGTGCCGGCGACAACAACTCGCTTGCCCCGTATCGGAAGGCCGCACTTTACCATCGCCTGCAAGCCGCCCACGCCCATGACATTCGGCAAAGTCCATCCAGGAAAGGGCAAGAATCTCTCGCGTGCTCCGGTCGCCAGTATTAGCTTCTTGTAACTCAATTCCTGGAGACGGTCATCACTCTCGGCCAGCAAGACGCACGGTTCGGGTTGATGAAAAACTCTGCCACGCAGCACACTGACACCCGACGACCGCAGCCGCCCAATCCATCCTGAAACCTCAGACCCTGCTTCTGACTCACCCCGCCAAATTTGCCCGCCCAGCGTCGCGTTGTCATCGACGATGCCAATCCTTTGGCCGGACTCCGCCGCCCAGGCCGCCGCAGCGATGCCTGCGGGTCCGCCGCCGACCACGAGGAGGTCGAACCGCTGTCGCATCGACCTACTCATTGGTCCTCAGTTCCATACCCTGTTCGCACAAAATCTGGCAGCCCGGGCGGTGCGGTTTTCCATTGACGGCCACGCGACACTCAAAGCAAATACCCATCCCACAGAGAGGACCGCGCGGTTCCCCGCCTACGGAAGTTCGGCAGGCTTGCCCAGCCATCGCCATTGCAACCGCGACGGTCGTACCTGAAGGCACGACAATCGGCGCTCCGTTAACCGTCACGGTGACTTGACTAGACATGCGCGTGTTCCTTGGCCACTCGCGACGGCAAGTACGGTTCGATCGGAATTTCCGGTTTCGTGCCCGTGATTTGATCGACAAGGATTCGAGCGGTGGCAAGCGACGTCGTAATGCCCAGACCCTCGTGGCCGGTCGCCAGGAACAAAGACGCATCGCTCGGCCACGGCCCGATCAACGGAAGCTTGTCAGGGGTCGCGGCGCGGAATCCAGTCCAGGCGCGTATCGCTGACATCAGCGCCAGCCCCGGCATATATTCCTGCGCGCGCCGCAGCATGCGCGCCAGTATCCCGCTATCCACTTCCCCCTCGTCCGCCCCGTATTGCCTCGAAGATCCGATCAAAATCTGGCCGGTGCGGCGGGGCTGGACGTTGAACGCAACCGAATCGCTCCTAATCGAGTGCGCACTCTTCAAGTACCCAAGCTCTACCAGCTGATGCCGCAGGAATCCTGCATAGCGATCGGTGATGACCAGGTGCCCTTTTCTCTTCTTGATTTCAACGCCCGGCGTGAGCTCAGGTGCGCAAGTTCCCGCCGCGTTCACCACGATCTTTGCATGTATCTCAAAACCGTCGGTCATTCGCACTCGCCCCTGTCCCGCCAGTGCAACGGAGTGACCAAGATGAAGCTTTGCCCCCCGTTCCTGCGCGCGTTCCATCAAGAGGCGGGCAGCGCAAGGCGGATAGAGCACAGCGTCTTCCGTCACCAACAGTCCTCCAACTAGTCCCCCTCTCAAGTTCGGCTCAAGACGCATTAAAGTTTGCGAGTCTAACACCTCGGTCGGAACATCTCGCTGGCCGTAGTAATCCCGCTTGCGTCGAACTTCGCCCATCTCTTCTTCGTCGGCCGCAACCCAAATCGTGCCGCACTGGTCGTATTCAACGTCCGCTGGCAACTCAGGACGCAATTTCTGCCATAGTTGCTGCGAGTAACGCGTCAGAGTGAACTGGGCTTCGGAGTCATCCATCGTGACAATGTGGCCCATGCCTGCCGCCGTCGCGCCACCGCCGACCATCTCGCGATCCACGATTGCAACGCCCATACCCCGGCGCGCAAATTCGTCCGCACAAGCCGCGCCTACAATGCCCGCGCCCACGATGGCCACGTCATAGGTCCCGTGGCTCATTCCCGAATGCCCATGCATAACGGATCGCGCGGATCAAACACCAGTTCAGCCTCGGAGTTCACGAATGCGGATCCGGTGATGCTCGGATACACCTTGCCATCCTGCACTTTGACCGTACCTTCAAACAGGCTGCCCGTAATGCTCTCCTGTCTCCAGGTGCGACCTTCGCGAATTTTCCCGTCGGCATACAGACAAGCCAATTTGGCGCTTGTCCCCGTGCCGCACGGAGAACGATCATAGGCTTTGCCAGGACAGAGCACGAAATTCCTGCTGTCGGCTTCCGCATTTTGGGGCGGGCCAAACAGCTCAATGTGATCAATCTCCTGACCTCCAGTGCCGGTAATGCCATTCGCGCGGAGAGCCTGGCGAATCGCCCAAGTGAAACTGGTCAGCGCTTCAATGTTATCCAGCGTCAATTGGTGATCGCGAACATCGTGATCGCGAACCAAGTAGAACCAGTTTCCGCCCCAAGCCACGTCACCTTTCACCCTGCCATAACCCGGCACGTCGATCGCCACGTTCGCCGCCAGCCGATAACTTGCGACGTTATTTACGGTGACCTCACCGTTTTCGTGCAGAATCGTGCCC
Source organism: Terriglobales bacterium (assembly GCA_035601995.1). GTDB lineage: Bacteria > Acidobacteriota > Terriglobia > Terriglobales > Acidobacteriaceae > JABDBE01. The sequence goes on along the minus strand of DATNNE010000137.1, from coordinate 59,600 downwards.
ACTGTTCCGACGGGAGTCTCGATTCGGTGCTCTCCCGGTTCGATGCGCCCCAGATATGCCAACGTGGCCACGAGACCGATCGTGCCGTGGCCACACATTCCCAAGTAACCGACGTTATTAAAAAAGATCACTCCCGCAGCACACCCAGGATCCATGGGTTCGCACAACAGCGCACCCACCATCACGTCCGAACCCCTCGGTTCGTGGACCACGGCGGATCGAAAACAATCGTGTTGGCTGCGAAAGCGCTCCAGCCTCTCCGACACCGGACCGACGCTCAAGTCAGGGCCGCCGCTGACGACTACCCGCGTCGGTTCGCCCCCGGTGTGGGAATCGATCACACGGACTCTCCGGTATTCTTTACTGGTCATTGCGCGTTCCGATCGGGCTGGAGACTGTGCCCGAGAAATCCATTCTAGGCGATGCGAGGCCGTGTCTTGAAATAAGCAACCGTAAACAGAACGCCAAGCAATAAATCGCTTCCGACGAAGACGAGATCTGAAGGGTGCATGCGTCCCTGTAAGACCAGAACGACCACAGGCGCGACGTAACTGACTTTTTCAAGCAGCGAAGGAATCATTAACGGTCGATAGCGCGCCGGGTCCGTCGCGATAACGAAAAACACGATCTGCCATACCAAGCCCGCCCCCACGAATCCGTAGAAAAATCCTGGATGCGTGATGGGCGGCGGATCTTGTCGGCCGATCAGATCAAACATGAAGTAGAGCGGGGCGAGAACCAGCACGCCCCAAATGCCGGCAATCCAAAACACAATCTTGGCGAATTTCATGGCTAGCCCCTCGTCCAAGCGTGCCAGAAATTCTATAGGAGGGCGGCCGATGAAACCAATTCTCCGGGCTCGGTTTGGATACAATAGGACGCATGACAGACACTCTGATTATTGCCGGCCGCGAGTTCCGTTCGCGGCTCATTGTGGGCACAGGGAAATATAAGTCATTTCAGGAAACCGCGCGCGCCCTCGAAGCGAGCGGAGCGGAGATGGTGACGGTGGCCGTGCGCCGGGTCAATCTCGATCGCAGCAAAGAATCTCTGCTTGACTACATTGATGCCAAGAAATACTTCCTGCTGCCCAACACAGCCGGTTGCTACACCGCCGACGAGGCCATTCGCGCGGCGCGTCTGGGACGCGAGGTTGGTCTCTCCGATTGGGTCAAACTCGAAGTCATCGGCGATCTGGCAACCCTCTATCCGGACGTGCAGGCCACGCTCGAAGCAACCCAGGTTTTGGTGAAGGAAGGTTTCACGGTGCTGCCCTACACCTCGGACGACATCGTGTTCGCCAAGCGCCTGCTCGATGCCGGCGCCAGCGCGATTATGCCCCTGGGAGCTCCCATCGGCAGCGGCTTGGGGATACAGAACGCCGCCCACATCCGCATCCTGCGAGAGATGATTACAGGTGTGCCATTGATTCTCGATGCCGGCGTCGGCACAGCTTCGGATGCGGTGATTGCGATGGAACTGGGCGCCGACGCAGTCTTAATGAATACCGGAATCGCCGGCGCACAAGATGCGGTGCTGATGGCAGAAGCTATGAAACACGCCGTGCTTGCGGGACGTCAAGCGTACCTCGCCGGGCGTATGCCGAAGAAGCTCTACGCCACCGCAAGCTCGCCCTTAGAAGGCGTCGTGCGTTAACTTTCGTCCCCAAAACAAAGGGCGGCATCGAGCCGCCCATGCAAAGACTCTTACAAATCAGATCATCTTCACACTGGAGATGTGAATGGTGTCTCCCGTCATTGACCCCGTGACCGCCACGTGATGTCCTTCATGTCCCTTCAACACATCCGGGTTGTCGACGTTCACGATTTTTTGGTCACCATCAGTGACAATCACCGCTTTCGCGCCCTTTCCCAGGCACTTGGTCATGCAGGCTGCGTGGCTCGCGTCGGCGCCTTTGGCGCCACACATTGAGTCAGTCACGTACCCATTCACAGTCGTAGACTTGTCCGCCGCTGAGGCTATCGCAACCATGAAGAACAACATCGAGACGGCAGCACAACTCATCAATACTTTTTTCATAGCACACCTCTTCTAGCGGTCAGGCCGCAGATTTTTTGAAACGAATATTACCTTGCTCGGCATTCCGCTGCGCACACGCAAATCACCAGCAATGCATAACTGTCGCAATGCCTGCAATCAAGGAATTGATGAGAACTATATCACAAACTTATTGGAGCAAAACTCTCGAAGGGCCGCTTATTTCCGGGCTGCGTTGGTCTCTGGCCTTTGAGGATGCACCGGCGGCGGCGCGACATAAACCACTTCGCCCGGACGCGCATAGTGCAACTGCTCTCGAGCCTCTCTCTCAATCGTGTTGGGATCCGGCGCCTGCAGGGACTTCACCTGCTGCGTGTACCGGTCGTTCTCTTTTTGCAAGCTATCAATTTCCTTCTGCAGGCTTTGGTATTCGGCCTTCTTCTGCCGATAAACCACCATGCCGTTGGCGCCAAACATCACGTGGGCAAACAGCCATATGGTGAGCACGGCCACCGCGCCCGTAGCCAGACGGCGTCGCATGCCATACAGCAATGTCAACGTCGGGCGAAGTCTCTCCATGCTCCGGTCTGCCCACGCCTCCGCTTCGGGAGCTCGCTCCACCAGGGTCCGCAGGCGGTCTTCGGGGCGCGGCAATACTCGGATTTTGGGGAGACGCCCGATTCGAAGATTCATTAATTGGCCGCCGTGCGACTTCCTTCATCTTGCGGACGAGGATGTCGCGAGGATTCCATCCCAGTTTCCCAGTGAACGTCTCTTCAGTTCCGCCGTCAAGCGGAACTTGTCTCCCTAGGAATGAGGGGAATCAACTTTGACAAATTGCTCGGCGATTGCCAGCGTCTCGGAGATGACGGTCTCAAAAATGGTAGTCTTTGAACTGAAGGCTGATTTGATATATGACCGACAAGAGAATCGTCATGACAACCGCCGGCTCCGTCGATGAAGCGCGCCGGATCGCGGAAACATTGGTCGACCACAAGCTCGCCGCCTGCGTCAACATCGTTCCCAAGATCGTGTCGATTTATCGTTGGAAGGGGAAAGTGGAAGAGGCTGAAGAATGGTTGCTGTGGATCAAAACCGCCGCTCCCTTCGACCGGGTGCGCGACGCCATCCTCGAAATGCATTCCTACGAACTGCCGGAATGTTTGTCGATTTCGATTGAAGACGGCAGCCCAGAGTATCTCAAGTGGCTTGAGGATTCCTCGAAGTGATTTCTAGCAGTGTCGCGCCCAAATCGCTCACTATTTTGTCGGTCCGTCATCCCGAAACCCGGCGTACTTCAACCGGGTGAGGGATCTCGCGCATAGTTGGGAAATGACAGAACTGGCATTTGCGCACTACCATCTCTGAAATGGATATCGTTCTTCAGCCGGTCGGATGGGTATATTCGTCAGAACATAGTTCGGAGCATGCATCACGAGAAGACTTCTGGGGTGAGATCATTTCCGAGATTCGCCTGGACGAAACCAAATTTACTTCTGATGCGCTGGAGGGACTCGCCGACTTCTCTCACATTGAAGTGTTTTTCTATCTGCATGAAGTAAGGGAGGATTCTGTCGTCAGCGGACGCCGGCACCCGCGAAGCAACCCGAACTGGCCCCAGGTCGGAATCTTCGCCCAACGCGGAAAAGCCCGGCCCAATCGAATCGCGGCCACCGTCTGCCGCCTGCTCTCCGTAAACGGGCTGACTCTGAAAATGCAAGGCTTGGACGCATTCGACGGCTCGCCCGTGCTGGACATCAAACCAGTCTTCGCGGAATTCACGCCAGACCGAGCAGCAATCCAGCAGCCCGAGTGGTCGCATGAATTGATGACGGACTATTTCGCCCGTGGCAAGACTTAACTGCTCCGGCACGGGCGAGGATGCCCGCACCTACATTGCGGACAGCGCCTGGTCGAGGTCCGCGATAACGTCTTCCACATTCTCAATGCCAACTGAAATCCTGACCATGCCATCGGTAATGCCAATCTGTTTTCTTCCCTTTTCGCCCAGGCCGGCATGCGTCATGGTCGCGGGATGTGAGATCAGGGTTTCCACTCCCCCTAGCGACTCCGCCAATGAACAGACTCGGACTTTCCTCAGCATCTTGTTGGCATTTGATAGCGACCCAGTCTCGAACGAGATCATGGAGCCGAATCCAGTCATCTGTTTCTGCGCCAGTTCGTACTGTGGATGATCCCGCAAGCCGGGATAGAAGACTTTTTTGACTTTCTTATGCTGCGCCAGGAATTCCGCGATAACCCGCCCACTGCGATCGTGCTGCTCCATTCGCACCGCCAGCGTCTTCACTCCGCGCAACACCAGCCAGCACTCGAAGGGAGAAAGAATCGCTCCCGCCGCCTTTTGCACAAAGCCCAGTTCCTCAGCCTGCTGGGGCTTGGTACAGACCACGACCCCGCCAAGTCCATCGCTGTGGCCGTTGAGAAATTTCGTGGTCGAATGCACGACCATGTCCGCGCCCAGCGCAATCGGCTGCTGGAAGTACGGCGACATGAAGGTGTTGTCCACCACCAGTTCCACTTTCTCGTTGCGGCAGACCTTGCTGATAGCTTGGATATCCGCGAGGTCCATTAGCGGATTGGTAGGCGTTTCCACGTACACCATCCGAGTCTTCCTGCGAATGGCACGCTCGACGTTTCTAACCTCGGAAGTATCCACGTAAGTGAATTCGATTCCGTAGCCGGTCAGGACTTGATTGAACAACCGGGGCACACCGCCGTAAAGATTGTGGCCGCACACCACGTGATCACCCGACTTATACATCGTGCAAAGCGCGTTGATCGCGGCCATGCCGCTGGCGAAGACGCGCGAAGCGATTCCGCCCTCGAGGGCAGCGAGGTTTTCCTCGAGACGCGTCCGCGTCGGATTGGAAACTCGCGCGTACTCGTACCCTTTGTTCTTGCCGATCTCCTGCTGCACATAGGTCGAGGTCGGATGGATTGGCGCCGAAATCGCGCCGCTTTCCAGGTCAGGCTCTTGCCCAACATGAATGGCGCGGGTAGCAAAACCGGGGAGCTTGTTTTTATTCATGATGAATTTCGTTGGTGGAGGACGGGCGTCCCCGCCCGTCCAGCCGGTCGGGACGCCCGGCCTCCATTAGAAAGCGCTGACTACTATCAAATCCCACCCTCAAAAATCTTCTTCGACAAATAGCGCTCGGCCGAATCCGGGATCATAGTTATAACGCGCCTTCCGGGTCCCAGACGACGAGCGATTTGCAACGAGGCGAACACGTTGGCCCCGCCACTAGAACCGGAGAGCACTCCTTCGAGCGCCGCCAGCTCTTTCACCGTACCGAAGGCTTCCTCGTCGTTGGCAACAATAACTTCGTCGCACACCGAGGCGTCGAACGTTTTCGGAATGAAACTCGATCCGATCCCCTCCACCTTATGCGGACCGGCTTTTCCGCCTCCAAGCACCGAGCCCTGCGTGGTCACAGCCACAGCCCAAACTTTGGGTAGCCGCTGCTTCAGGTAGCGCGCAACGCCGGTAAATGTCCCGGAGGTTCCGGCGCCGATGGCAACGGCATCAATCCGTCCTTCCATTTGCTCGAAGATTTCGCGAGCGGTGGTTTCGTAGTGATAATCAGGATTGGCGGGATTCTCGAATTGCGCCGCCATAAAGGCGTTGGGATCGCGAGAGGCTAATTCCTTGGCTTGGTCAATCGCTCCTTGCATGCCCTCGGAGTCCGGAGTGCGGGTCACCTCGGCGCCGAGGGCCCGCATGATCATCACTTTTTCCTCCGAAAATGTTTCCGGCACGAACAGCGCGACTTTGTAACCGCGATTCACTCCGATGAGCGCTAGCCCGATCCCCGTATTCCCCGCCGTCGCTTCGACGATCGTCCCTCCGGGCTTGAGCAAACCCTGCTCTTCGGCCCGGCGAATCATCCCAATGGCGGCGCGATCCTTCACGCTCCCCCCGGGATTCAAATACTCCAGCTTGGCGTAAACATCGGCAGAACCGGCAGGCACAATGCGTTTGAGCTTGAGGATTGGAGTTTCGCCAACCAGCTGCGTGATGTCGTCAGCGACCTGCCGGCGAGAGCTCTCGATAGTTGTCTTCTGCACTCTACAGGGTACGGAAGCGGGGCGAAGGCGTCAATCACACCAAAGGACCTAACCTTCTTGCGCAGGCGGCAATCGGAGGCGGAGCAAAAGCTCCGTCCCTACAGAACGAGCGAGGTTGCGGAGAACCGTGGCGACGTTGCTCGCAACGCCGCTTCACTCGATTGGACAGCCGATGACGGCTGTCCCCACGCGGATGCCGAGTCTACTGCGGAGCGTGCTCCTGCCCAGGATAGTAACCGCTGCGCGTACGGACCACGAGTTTCCCGTATCCCTTGGCCTTGGCTTCGACGCGGATGCCGCGGTAGCCCCCCTCGCTCTTTGGCGTCGAGGGCTTGTAGCCGATGGTGTACTGGTTTCGGATGTCGTGAGCCACGCTGCTGCTGATCGCGTCCACTTCATCCAGCGTGCGCGGCAGAAACGCAATTCCTCCGGTTCGCTGGGCAATTGTTTCCAGCGCGCGGCGGGCGCGACGCGCTTTCTCCTCACCCAACAAGCCGATGGCGTACACCGTCGGCCCGTTCTCTTCTTGCAGACGACGAACCGCTTCCTCTAAAGACTCCCGGCTGGCATTGTCTTCCCCATCGGTCACTACGAACAGAACTTTTTTTTGCAGCTTGGCGTGGTCCCTCATGTAGACCGAGGAGGCCACGATAGCATCGTAAAGCGCGGTCCCGCCCCGGGCTTCGACCTTCTCCAGAGCTTCGCGCAGCTTATTGATGTTGCTGGTGAACTCCTGATCGAGGTAGTACTCGTCATTAAAGTTGACGACGAAAACCTGATCCTGCGGATTGCTCGAACGCACCAAGTTCAGCGCCGCCCGGTTTACTTTGTCGCGCTTCTCGCGCATAGAACCGGAGTTGTCGATCACGATGCCCATGGCCACCGGAACATCCTCGTGCCGGAAGGAAGCAATCGTCTGTGGCTGGTTGTTCTCAAAAACGCTGAAGGCGCTCTTGTCCAGGGTCGTAACCAGATGGTTCTTGTCGTCCAGCACCGTAGCGTGCAGCACTACTTCTTCAACCTCCTTCTTGAAGACGAAGACTCCGCTATCGCTCGACGCCTGCGCCGGATCTTGATTTGGTTGAGCCTGGTTTGGTTGAGCCTGGTTTGTCTGGGACTGGGCTGGCTGAGTTTGCTGCGGTTGGCTAGGCTGAGTCTGATTTTTCTGATTCTGCTGCTGCGGACCTTGTGATTGCGGCTCTGAAGTTGGAACCTGCGGCGCCTGCGCCTGTTGCTCTACGGTCCTTGGTACTTGCGATACAACCGCCTGACGCTGACACGCTACGGTTAAGAAAAGAAGAAGTAACAGAACCGGAACACGGCTATTCCGAAGGAGCATAGTACCCCGTCTTGGCGTACACCTTTAGCGGCGGCAATCCTTTGGGTGGAATCAACTTCACTTTTATCTTACGCCATTTGCCGTCGTGCCCGGGGTTCTTGGGACGGTATCCCAGTACATATTGGTTGCGTAATTCAATCCCAATTTTTGTGGCCACATCTGCCAAGTCGTTGGGGTTATCAATGGTGAACGAACGCCCTCCGGTGAGTTCGGCAATTTCGCCGAGCAGCGCCGGTCCTAATGCTTCCTCGGGAGTCGCCATGTAATGGTCGTAAATCCCGATTGCATAAATCAGAAGATCGGCTTCTTTGACCGTGGATTTTATTTCGCCTTCGGTGTAGCGGCTATGGTTGTCGCCTCCGTCGGAGATGATCAGCATCGCCTTCTTCTGATATTTGGCCTGCCGCATTTTGCTGACGCCCAGATAAATCGCGTCCAGCAGCGCCGTCCTGCCCTTCGGAACCGTGTACACCAACTTGCCTTGTATGTCCTCGACTGAAGAGGTAAAGTCCGAGACTTCCTGCGGTTTATCCGCGAACGCGATCATGAAGAACTCGTCCTGCGGATTGGCAGTCTTGAAAAACTCCACCACCGCTTCCCGGGCGCGCTCAATTTTGCTGATCATGCTGCCGCTCATGTCAAAGATCACCCCGATCGACACCGGAGCGTCTTCGCTCGAGAAATGCCGTATCTCCTGCGCGTCCTTGCCTTCAAAAAGTTGAAAATTCTCTTTGTCCAAACCAGTAACTAGGCGGTTCATGGGATCCGTAATCGTGACCGGGACCAGAACCAGGCTGACATCGACCTTGAGGGGTTTGGTATGAGTCTTGAGCGATGGATCTATGTTGTCTGTGGGATTGGACTTGGGCGGCTCTATCCGAGGCGTGACGTGAACATCATCGACAGGACTCTGAGCCCACGCACTGGGCGCAAGGCAGCTGATGACAGTTGCGACGAAAACCGCGCAGAGAACGAGAACGCGCCCTCGCGTACACTGCATGCCTTCTCTCGGGATCCCGTTAGAACCCCACTCGAGATCGCAGCGTGTAGTTAGGCTGCAAGACGACCCGCGCCTGTCATAGCGGCCCACAAATACCTCATTGCGGCTGATCGTAACACAGTTGTTACCCGGTGGCGTCAGCCTTTTTTCGCCACTCAACAATGTTTCCCATTTTTTACAATCGTTTGACTTCGCGTGATCCGCTGTTAGTCCGATTTAATCACCCGTGTTGGAACCCAGTTGTCAAATCTTCGTCAAATTCCGGCGGCCGCTTCACTATCCAGGCACCCGGGAAGAATCGATTTCAAGCCAGCCACAAACCGAAGCCTCGCTCTTGTACAATTCACATTTCCAGCCTATGGCCTATATCGCACCATTCCGCGCTTTGCGTTACGACCCCGCCCGGGTCGATCTGGCCCAGGTTGTGACCCAACCCTACGACAAGATCACGCCAGAGATGCAAAATCGCTACTATGATGCCGATCCCCACAATTTGGTTCGCATCATCCTTGGCAAACCGCAACCGGCTGATCATTTAGAGGAAAATGTTTACACTCGCGCCGCCGCTTCCTTCGGAGATTGGCGTCGGCAAGGTATCTTCCTGCAAGACCCACAGCAATCCCTATACCAATACATCCAACGCTTTCAATCCCCGGGCGGCGGCGCCGAACTGGAGCGCCGGGGCTTCATCGGCCTGGGCAAAATTGAAGACTATTCGGCCGGTATCGTCCACCGCCACGAGCAAACCCTCGCCAAGCCTAAGGCGGACCGTCTGGAGCTCTTGCGTGCCACCAGGGCGCATTTCGGCCAGCTGTTCATGCTCTACAGCGATCCTGCTGCCGAGATTGACCAAGCCCTGTCGGGCAACTCAGCAACAGATACGGAAAACAATATAGAAATCCGCGACGAATATGGAGTTTTGCATCAGTTGCGAAGGGTCTCGGATCCACACCTCATCGAACTTGTCTGCGGCAACATGCGCGACAAGAAGCTGATCATCGCCGACGGGCATCACCGCTACGAGACCGCTATGAACTATCGCAACGAGTGCCGAGCCCGACACGGAACCGCGTCAGCTTCCTCCGAACTCGCTCCCTACGAACTCGTAATGATGACCTTCATTAATATGGATAGCCCCCGCCTGGTCATCTTGCCGACTCATCGCGTGGTCCATGGGATGGAATCGTTCTCGCCCGACAGTCTCCGCGATCGCGCGCGATCTTATTTCAGCGTGGAAGAAGTCGATCCATCCATAACCGCGAATCGTGCCCTCGGAATCTTGCGTGCCGCAGGAAAGGCTGGCACCGCCGTGTTGGGAGTCACAGCCAATCGTGCCTTTCTGTTCGATACGCCAAGACCCCTCGCTGCCAGCCTGCTTCAAAGCCTCTCGCTCCGCCAACAGGGTCTCGATGTGATTCAGCTCCACAAGTGCTTGCTCGAAGGCGTTCTGGGAATCTCAGAAGATGCCATCCGCGATCAGACGAACGTCAGTTACATTCGCGATGCGGAAGAGGCACTGACCCGCGTACGCGAGGGAGCTGCCAACATCGCCTTTCTGATCAATCCGGTCCGCATGCGGCAGGTGCGTGATATCGCGTTCGCAGGCGAAGTTTTGCCCCAAAAATCTACCGACTTCTACCCCAAATTATTAAGCGGCCTGACCATTTATGCGCTGGAGTAACCCGCGCGTGTCCGTAGCGCCGGCATCCAATCGGCTGTCGCGGGGACGTCCTGCCCGCGCAGCGGGAGGGTTCGCAGTGGCCGTTTTCCTTGCCTCCGCGCTCCTCCTCTACAGCGCTCCCGAAGAAAAACGCATCACCCTCTACTCCAACGCAGCCAACTATTCCCTCCCGGTTCTCGAGCGCAATGGCGACGAATACGTCGGCCTGCTCGAACTCTTCGAACCCCTTGGCGCCGTGAGCGCCAGAGCCAGCGGATCTCACTGGAAGTTCCGCTACTACGACGTCGAAAGCGATTTCACAGCCGGTAAAACCCGCGCCCGCATTCGCGGCACCGACTACGATCTTCCCTCGAACTTCCTCCTCGAGAACGGACGCGGTCTGGTTCCACTCTCTTGCCTGGGCACTCTGATGCCTCGCATTCTCGGTGGCCCGGTCACCTTCAACCAGAATTCGCGCCGCCTGTTCGTCGGCAACGTGGCCGTTCATTTCACGGCCCAAGTTAGCAAGACCACTCCTCCGAAATTGGTGATGAACTTTACCGCTCCAGTGAACCCGACGATCGCCACTTCACCCGGAGAGTTGCGCATGGCGTTCAACCATGAAGCCGTCGTCGCCCCCGGCTCGCAGGCGCTCACCTTCGATAGCAAAATCATTCCGTCCGCCAGCTTCCAGGAAAACAACGGAGCAGCCGACGTAGTCGTCGCTGCCACAGTCCCTCTCATGGCGAGCTTCGCTAACAACGGACGCACCATCATCATCGAACCCGTCCCGCAAGCCGCCGCGCCCTCTCAGGCTGCGACGCAGGTACCCCGCCCACCAACTAGCGCGGGCGTCGTCCCCGCAACTTCAAACAATGCGCCTATCGGCATTCGGCACTATTTCGCAGTCGTAGACCCTAGCCACGGAGGCGACGAACGCGGCGCTTCCCTCACCGATCAACTCGCGGAAAAAGATGTCACCCTCGCCTTCGCGCGCCGCCTGCGCCAGGAGCTCGAGACTCGTGGCCTCGCTACCATGCTTCTGCGCGATAGCGACGCCACGCTCAGCCTCGACCAGCGCGCCAGCTTAACCAACTCCGCCCATCCCGCCATCTATATCTGCGTTCATGCAGCATCCCAGGGCAGGGGCATTCGCGTCTATTCAGCGCTGGTTCCAGCCGAAGCAGAAAACCGTGGCCCATTCTTAAGCTGGGATGCGGCCCAAGCCCCTTTCCAACTCACCAGCCGATCCGCTGGAGCCAACTTAGTGAAGGACCTGCAAAACAAGCAGATCCCCGCCCGCTCTCTGATCGCCGCGCTGCGCCCGCTGAATAACATCACCACAACCGCCATCGCGGTCGAAGTCGCACCTCCATCCGACGACGTTTCTCAATTGACTTCCCCCGCCTATCAGCAATTGATCGCGAGCGCCGTCGCTGCCGGAGTCGCCGCCTTTCGCGACAAACTGGAGGCTGGCCGATGATCCCTCGCAGTCTCATCATCGGCGTAGCCATCCTGCTGGCCGCAACTCTGGGTATGAGCGTGTATGTCTGGCGGATCCGTAGCCGGGTGCATCGCACCGAAGTCTCCGCGCTGAACACCCAGCCCGTAGCGCCGCCAGTTTCCGGCGCGACCGAGCGAGTCACTCTCTATATCGCCTATGACGACGCCGGGGTTTTACGTCCCCAACCAGTTCACATCCAACTTCCCGCGGGACGCCAGGAGCGCGCCGCCGAAATACTTCGCGCCTTGCTCACCCTGTACCTCGACAAGTCTTCCACTCATCCGTTGGGAACAGGCTCGGAAATCCGCGACGTCTACCTCGTCGATCCCGGGCTCGCCGTCATCGACCTCAACGCCGCCTTCGCCGACAATCACCGTTCCGGCGTCCTGGTCGAAGAACTCACGGTGGTTTCGCTAATCCAGACCTTGACCGCGAACATCCCCGGAATCACGCGGGTAAAGATTCTCGTGGAAGGCAATGAACGCGACACCCTAGCCGGCCACGCCGACCTCTCAAACTTCTACGACGTCCCCGCCCTAACCCAAGCAGTCGCCCAACTGCAGGGCCAATGAAGAATGCAGGCGCGGGTGTCCTCGCCCCTTCAAACGCGAGTCTCCGCGACCTCTGCGGCCGTTCTCAGCGACCTCCGCGATTTAAGATTTTGTTCTGCCCAAACCCATCAGAACGCAGACCGCTGACAACACCCACCCCTGCTACAATCCCCGTATGTTTTATCGCTCCGACAACCGCACTCCCGACCAGATGCGCCCAGTCAACATCGTGCCCGGCTTCATCCACACCGCCGAAGGCTCGGTCCTCATCGAGGTCGGCAACACCCGCGTAATCTGCACCGCCTCCATCGACGAAAGCGTCCCTCCATTCATGCGCAATACCGGCAAAGGCTGGATCACCGCCGAGTACAGCATGCTCCCTCGCGCCACGCTGACCCGCACCCCGCGCGAGGTGACCAAAGGCCGCTCCAGCGGACGCACCCACGAAATCCAGCGCCTCATCGGACGCTCCCTGCGAGCCGTCACCGATCTCGTGCGCCTCGGCGAACGCACCATCTGGATCGACTGCGACGTAATCCAAGCCGACGGAGGCACCCGCACCGCCTCCATCACTGGAGCCTTTATCGCCCTAGGACTAGCACTGGAAAAGTTAGTCGAAGCCGGGACCCTGACCTCAGCCCCACTCCGTGATTTCGTAGCCGCCATAAGCGTGGGCATCGTCGATGGCGAAATCCTCCTCGACCTCTGCTACGAAGAAGACTCCCGCGCCGACGTTGACATGAATTTCGTAATGACCGCCGGCCGCAAACTGGTCGAAGTGCAAGCCACCGCCGAACATCAGGTCTTCGACGAATCCCAACTCGCGAAGATGATCACCCTCGCCAGCCAAGGCGTCCAATCCCTGATCGCCAAACAACAAGCCATGCTAGGCACCCTAACCCTGCGCCAATAACGCGTGGGGAGCCGTCTCGGCTGTCCGCGGGGTGAAGCCGGGCCGCCCCGTTCGGCTCCCGCTCTGATATGCGCGACCGTGGGCACGCAGCAGATCAATAATCCTGAACGAGCGAAATGGTGATTTCGACTATCATCGCGTTTTGCCCGTAATTCGCCCTGGAGTCTGTCGTTCCAGTCTCGACTCTTCGTTGTTTTGTCGTAAGATGTGTTCCGCTGAATCTCAGTCTTCATCGAGGGAACCGTTTATGAGCGCCGCACACGATCAGTACGCATTGGGCCGTTCGCCACAGGAGTACGCTCGTCTGGCGCGCCAGGCCGAAATCATGCGTCCCATGACGCAGCGGCTTTTTGAGGAGGCTGGCATCCGTGCCGGTGCGACCGTCCTCGATTTGGGATCGGGCGCCGGTGATGTGGCGATGCTGCTGGCGCAAATGGTCGGTCCCGAGGGGAAAGTGATCGGCCTAGATCTCGACGATGATGCGATGCAGCACGCTCGAGAGCGAGGCATCTCGGAACGATTCCATAATGTCAGCTTCGTGCACTCCGATTTCGCCCATTACCATCCCGACGCGCCCGTGGACGCAATCGTCGGGCGCCTGGTGCTCATGTATCAGCCTGATCCTGCCGCCGCCCTGAAGCAACTCGCCAAATATCTTCGTCCCGGCGGCGTGGTCGCGTTCATTGAGCCCTGGTTCCAGGTACCACCGGGCCCCGATAGCACCGCAAAGACGACGGTCAGGTGTGTGATCGAGACCCTGCGGCGCTCCGGCGCTCACGTCGATCTAGGGCGGCGCCTGCATCGGGTATTCCAAGCCGCGGGTTTGCCCTTGCCGAACATGCGCCTTGAGGCTGCCGTGGACGGGCGCGACGATTCCCCGTTCTATCAGTATGTAGCGGACACCATGGCGAACCTTTTACCCAAGGCCATCGAGTACGGAGTTCCCGACGCCGACAAACTGGACATACCCTCCCTTCCGGGCGTTATTCGCGCGGAGATGAATGCCGTTGGCTACGCCATGATCGTGGCAACGGTGGTATGTGCATGGTGCAAAACTCCAGAATAAGAAGCTTGCCATCCCCACCCCGTTGCGGGATTAAAAGGCCTGCGTGCTCCAGGTCAGCGACGCTTCCGAACAAACCATGCAGATACGAGCGCTATCGCATGGTTCCGGCAGCCGACTCGAACCGCGCGGTCCACCAGCTCTCGCACAGTCAAAGAACCCTCACTTCAAGGTGCCAATGGGTGTATACTTGCGCCGCCTTTGGACGCAGCTCTTAAGCGTGTCAGCGTGACCGCGACCGGTTCCAGCTTTAGGCGCTGAGGGCACGTACTCCAGCTAAACGCGAGAATCGTTCAAGCGAGCGACCCAGCCATCCTCATACTCATTGCTCGACTAACAAGCCGTAGTTGGCATAAATCCCGTCTCCAGCATTGTCATCGAACACTTGAATCGAATCAGCCGTCCCGTTATACACTCCGCTGCTGTCAAAATATCCAAACAAAGAAAACTGATTCCCATTGACCATGCCGGAAACAAACATCACATTGCCGACCGCCGAACCCGAGAAGGTAAAGACTCCATTGTCGGCTCCGCTCAACGTCGTTTGCACCGTCAGCACATTACCGCTGCTCTCGGTGAGCGTGGCCGTCACCAGATCCGCACCCGAAGGAAAGTTCAATGTCCCCGAAAACGTTCCGGCGAGATTCGGCACTTTTGTGCCGGTAAACGTGCCAGAATCGGAACAATCAGAGTTCCCCCCCGAATAAGTTCCCGAGATCGAACTCCCCCTTACAATCCCCTCCCCCGTAAACACGTTTCCACCTTCGTTGAAAGTAAGAGTGATGTCGTTGCCGCTCACCGTCCCTTCAATGCTGTTCTGCCCCGGCAAAGAATAAGGACATTGGCCATCCCCATTCACGTACCAAACCCCGTTCAGCCGAGTTGCGGTTTGCACCTGATTGGGGCCGTTGCCGCTGGTTTGAACCCCATTGGCGGACAGGTTGGCTTCGATCAGAGTCGTCCAACCGCTCGTCGTATTCGACGTAGCCACAAACTCATAAGGACCCGAAAGCGATCCCGCACCGCTGCTCCCACCGCCGCATCCAACCGCGAACGGCAGGACCAGCGCGAGGAGAACCAAAGTCGTATTCCTCATTCGGCTCTGCCCGGACGATCCCTGTTTCCCATCTCAATCACGCGAAATTCCCAGTCAGATCGTGATCCTAGAGCAAGCGCCGCCCCGCTGTCTGTGACGTAAAGACCTGTCATCGCTCGGCATACTGTGCAAATTGTGCGGGCCCCGCCGGATTCGAGAGCCAGTGGCAGAAACCACATCTTGTGTTGAAGCGTCCCAGTGTGGGGCGCACACTCTTTGTCCACCGCCGTATCGATTGATGAGTGGATAGAATTTTTGGCCTTTAGGTTTACAATGGGTTGCTCTAAGAATTCATCAAATCATCAGTCCTGAATCACCAAGGAGGAATCCTATGAAACTCACTCCCGGAAAGCTAGCGGGCCTAAAAAGAGTCTCCACCGACCGCGGCATCATCGCTGCAGCTGCGATGGATCAGCGGGGGTCTTTGCAGAAGTCTTTGGCTAAGGAAAAAGGCGGCGACGTCAGCGATGCCTTGATGGAAGAATTCAAGTCGCTGGTCGCCGAAGTTCTCACGCCGCATGCCAGCGCGATCCTGCTCGATCCTGAATGGGGTCTGCCCGCGGCCAAGCGGCGAGCCAAAAATGCGGGCCTGCTCCTGGCCTATGAAAAGACTGGATACGACAAGACCGGCCTCGGCCGGCTCGGCGATCTGCTTGATCATTGGTCGGCGCGACGCTTGAAGGAAGTCGGCGCGGACTGCGTCAAGATTCTGCTTTACTACACGCCTTTCGATCCCAAGGACGTCAACGACAAGAAACATGCCTGGGTGGAGCGCATCGGCGACGAATGCCGCTCGAACGACATTCCGTTCTTTCTGGAGTTTGTCGGATACGAAGAGGGCGCGGACGAAAAGGGTTTCGACTACGCCAAGAAAAAGCCGCAGATCGTCACTGAGAGCATGCGCGAGTTCAGCAAACCTCGCTACAACGTCGATGTGCTGAAGGTGGAAGTGCCGGTGAACATGAAGTTCGTCGAAGGCGCCAAGGCCTACGCCGGACAAAAAGCCTACACGAAAAAAGAAGCTGCGGATCTGTTTCTGAAAGCCGCGTCGGTCGTCAACAGGCCGTTTATTTATTTGTCCGCGGGCGTGAGCAACGCCGAGTTTACGGAAGCTCTTGAACTCGCCGGCGAATCAGGCGTCAAGTTTAACGGAGTGCTGTGCGGCCGTGCGACGTGGAAAGATGGCATCCCGATCTACGCCAAGCAAGGCGCAGAAGCTTTCCGCAAATGGCTGCAGACCGAGGGCGTAAAGAATATCAACAACGTGAACGACCGCCTGAAGGCCGCGACGTCGTGGCACTCGATCTACGAGGTCGAGCCGGCGATGGCCCACGTATAGACGTAGCAAGCTACGTCTCTACAGCCTACAGCCCGTCAGCAAGGCGCGCCGCTCACGTCGGGCGCGCTTTTCATTTGTGATCAAATGGGGTCAACCGCTATGAACCAGACCGCTCTCATCACCGGCGCGTCCGGCGGTATCGGATACGAACTGGCCAAGCTCTTTGCCAAAGATCATCACAACCTCGTTCTAGTCGCCCGCAGCGCGCCCAAGCTCACGCAATTTGCCGACGAACTTCAGCGCCAGTTTGGCGTTTCTGCCAAGGCTGTCCCGCTCGACCTCACGGCTGGGCCTGCTCCGCAATTTCTGTTCGACCAACTGCAACGCGAGGGCATCGTTGTCGATTTCCTGGTGAACAACGCTGGCTACGGCGTGCTCGGCGAGTTCGCGAAGATTCCGCTGGAAGACAGCCTCGGACAAATTCAGCTCAACATCACTGCGCTCACTCACCTCACCAAGCTTTTCCTCGGCTCGATGATCGAACGCCGTTCCGGCAAGATCATGAACGTGGCTTCCGTGGCGGGATTTCAGCCCGGCCCGCTGATGGCGGTTTACTACGCGACCAAAGCTTACGTCATCTTATTCTCCGAAGCGCTGGCCAACGAACTGAGCAGCTCCGGCGTGACCGTGACTTGCCTCTGCCCCGGCGCCACCGACACCGGCTTCCAAGGGCGCGCCGGCGTGGCCGATTCCAAGCTTTTCAAGGCGCTTCGCCCCATGAATGCGAAGGCTGTGGCCCGCGACGGCTACCGCGGAATGATGGCCGGCAAAACGCTCGTGATCTCCGGATTCCGAAATTGGTTGCTGGCAGAGTCGGTGCGATTCAGTCCCCGCAAGCTGGTGACGGCAATTTCGCGCAAGGTGCTGGATAAGGTGGGATAGAGTATTGAAGTCGACGACCAAGAGGCTGCGGTCTATTATTGAAGGCGCACAGGCATGGCTCCATCCGCGAACTGCCCCACTCAAGCCAGAGGACGGCTTGAATGGGCCACCCGCCCCTGCTGGCGACAGAAGTTTCGTCGTCGCGACCGTGTCCGAGCTTCGAAACACGTGAAAGCGCACGTTGTGGAGTTCGAGGCTCCCACCTTTCGCAAAGGGCGCGAAAGATGGGGCACCCCTCGTTTATGGTGGTGTCGGCGGAGTGCAGAGATCCTTCGTTGGCAGTCCTTGGCTTTGCCAAGGGCTCCGCTGTCTCAGGATGACGTCAACTTCCGCGCCCTGCATCGTCAAACACAAGGTCCCTCGACTTCGCTCGGGATGACAGAGTATAGGAACTGCCGCTCATCCGAAGACTAGGCCGTCGGGTTGGCGGAGTAGGTGCCAGGCTTCGCGGTAGTGGGCGTAGGGGTCGCGGCGGGGGTATCCTTTGGGGCGAAAGAGCAATGACCTGTGCTCCGTCACCTCGCGGACGGGTAGGATGTACCAGGTTTGTTCGGCAGGAATATAGACGGCTACGAAATCGATCTCGGAGGCGGTGTAGGCGCGGGCTCTGCGGTTGGCGCGATGATGCATGCCGACCAAATAGAGTCCGTTCAACATGTGTGTTGTGGTTTTGACCTGGACGCGCCAGATGTTTTTGCCGGTGTCGACTACGAAGTCGTAGCGCTGCATGTGTCCGTAGGGCAGGGACAGGGCGAAGCCCAGGCTTGAGGCCTTGGATAAGAAAGCCAGTTCGCCTTGTTCGCCTTCTTTTGGTCTCGCGCTGCCTTTTTTGGATGCTTGCCGGGCGCGGCTTTCCTCGGACGCTGGGGTGCGTCCGCGAGTGGCGCGCTTGGGTTTGGGCATTTCTTGGAATAGCTGAGAGTTGTGGCAAAACAAAAGGCGCAAGCTGAGGAGCTTGCGCCTGTTTTTGTCTCTACTTTCAGGATAGCAAATCCGGAGGATAACTATGACATGGTTTTCAGATTTATTTTATGTGTTGAATCAAGGGTTTGGCGGGAATTGGGTGCTCTAGGGGGCTTGACAAGATTTTGGAGGGAATCGGCTTTTGAGTAGTTTCCGTGCTCGCTGTTTCGTACTGCTGAACACAAGGTCGCTCGACTGCGTTCGGGATGACAGAGGGTTGGCGGCTGTCCCCGCGTGATTTTGCTGAAAGCTGACGGCTGACGGCTTCACTCCCACTCGATGGTTCCTGGCGGCTTTGAGGTTATGTCGTAGACTACGCGGTTCACGCCTTTTACTTCGTTCACGATGCGGCTGGAAATTGTTTTGAGGACCTCGTGGGGGAGCGGGACCCAGTCGGCGGTCATGCCGTCTTCGGAGTGGACGGCGCGGATGGCGCAGGTGTTGGCGTAGGTGCGCTGGTCGCCCATGACTCCGACGGACATCACCGGGAGCAGGACGGCGAACGATTGCCAGATTTTCTGGTAGAGGCCGGCTTGCTTGATTTCGTTGACCACGATGTCATCGCACTCGCGCAGGATGGATAGGCGCTCGAGCGTGACTTCGCCGACGATGCGGACGGCGAGGCCGGGGCCGGGAAACGGTTGGCGTTGCAGAATTTCTTCGGGCATGCCGAGGTCGCGTCCGATTTTGCGGACTTCGTCTTTGAATAGTTCTTTCAGCGGTTCGATCAGTTTGAGCTTCATTTTTTCGGGCAGTCCGCCGACGTTGTGGTGCGACTTGATAATTTGCGATGGGCCGCGGACCGAGCGGGACTCGATCACATCAGGGTAAAGCGTGCCCTGGACCAGCCATTCGACTTTGCCTTCTTCTTTCTCGATGCGATGGGCTTGATCGTCGAATACGGCGATGAATTCGTTGCCGATGATTTTGCGTTTTTTCTCGGGATCGGTCACGCCCGCGAGTTTGCTGAGGAAACGGTCGGTGGCGTCGACCGCGACTACGTGCAGGCCCAGCTTGTCGCGCAGGTTCTGTTGGACTTTCTCAAATTCGTTTTTTCGGAGGACGCCGTTGTTCACGAAGACGGAAGTCAGGCGGGATGGACCTTTGCCATCTCGCAACGCGCGATCGACGAGCGTGGCAGCGACGGCCGAATCTACTCCGCCGGAGAGCGCGCAAATGGCGCGGCCCTCTCCAACTGTTTGGCGCACGTTGGCGATGGTCGCGTCGATGAAGTGTTGCGGAGTCCAGGTCGGCTTGGCGCCGCAGATCACAAGCGCGAAGTTGCGCAGGATGTCAGTGCCGGATTGCGTGTGCCGCACTTCGGGATGAAACTGGACGGCCCACATTTTCTTTTCTGGGTTTTCGATGGCGGCGACGGCGTTGGGCGAACTGGCGGTCAGGCGGAATCCGGCGGGGAGGTCGACAGCTTCGTCGCCGTGCGACATCCAGACGGAAAGCTTTTTGGGAACACTCTGAAATAAGAGTGAGCCATCTTTAATCTCGACGCTGGCGTGGCCGTACTCGCGTTTGTCCGCGGCGCGCACTTTGCCGCCGAGCACGTGCACCATCAACTGCAAGCCGTAGCAAATGCCGAGCACGGGCAGGCCAAGCTCGAATACGCGACGGTCGGTGTTGGGAGCATCCTGATCGTAGACCGAGCAGGGACCGCCGGACAGGATGATGCCGAGCGGTGAGTAAGAGCGGATCTCATCGAGTGTCGCTGTGCAAGGGAGGACGACGGAGAAGACATTTTGTTCGCGGATGCGGCGCGCGATGAGCTGAGAATATTGCGCTCCGAAGTCGAGGACGACGATCGATTGGGTTTCCACGGACGAGTGTCTCAAATCGGAGAGTCAGTGTAAAGAGAGAAGGTCGCTTCCAGCTTCTGGGGTGGCGCTTAGCAGTCTACGCAACGCGTAGGGCTTGGTGCTGCTAGGTAGATGCGGAGATCCTTCGCGATGCTCAGGATGACAGCGGGAATTTTATTCGTGACTTTCGAGTTTCCTCTAGCTGCTGGCGGGAACGTCGCTCAGGATGAGTTCGCTGGCGTCGACGGCGGGGCTCGAATGAATGTCTGGATCGAGACGCGATCCGGCGAGAGGCAATGCGGGTGGTTCGGGCGCGGTGCTCACTTGTGATGCCGGGATTTCGACAATGGCTACGTACGCCGCCAAGCGTCCGACATACAAGAAGTCTGCGACGGCGAAATAAAGGAGTGTTACCAGGAGCAGGCCGCCCAACACCACACCCGTGGGAAGGTATGGGGCGAAATCCAGTGGGAAGGCCACAATCGACGTGGCAAGAACGAATGCCGTTATGTGTGCCAAGCTAAACCACGTCCCCGCTGCGAAGACGGATCCGGGGCGAGCGCGACACAGATCGATTGCGGCGGTGATTGCGCCGAATGTATCCTCACCATCGGCGACCACAAATATCGCCGCGAGCGAAAGAAACCAGTTCAGGGTGGACCATGTGAACCAAACCAACATGGTGACCGTGAAGAAGATCAGCAGGGCGCTGCCTGGGGCGGGATCAGGTGGGCGGGACGTAGCAGCGCTCAAGAGAATGGCGGCGAGGCAGCCCACCGCGGCTGCCAGGGTCGCGCCGAGCCGGAAAAAATTGAGAGCGAAAAGAGAACGCAATCTCCAGTTGTTCTTTTCTTTGTATTCCAGCGTGGAGGTACTGCTATCGCGAAAGTAGGACAGCAGGGCATTTACCGTGGCTGCCCGTCCCAAGGAGGCGATCACGATCCACGCTGCTCCCAAAGTCAGCACCAGCACAACGGCGGCCTCGGCCACGCGAAATGCGCTGCCACGAAAAATGTGCGCCACTGCGCTGTAGATCAGGGGCAGCTGCCTGGTTCGCAGCAAGAGCAGGTCGGCCTTGCCGACTGGCAACGTGTCCAGAAATTCAAAGAAGGAGAACCCGAGCAGCAGGGAGGCTGCAGCGCCGAAGCTCCAGCGCCAGGCGATCTCGGCAAGTCCAAATGATGGGCGGCGGAAGATGGCGCGGAAGCCTTCCAGCGTGGGCGAGCGAGGTTTCATGCTGGGTTTAGGATAACGCAAGTCAGATCAGCGTGTTGGTGCGAAGCCTTGACAGAATTCGCAATGTTCACTTGGCTGTCATCGCGAGTCGCGGTTGAGTGGGCGTGGCGGTTCTTGGCCACGAGATTCACGTTTCCCACCTTTCGCACAGAACGCGAAAGATGGGGCACCCCGGCTTTCTGGAGGCTTTTACAGTATCATCCGTTCCCTGCCGATCTGGTCGTGGGGCTTGGAACCGACTTCGCGAAGCGGGTAATGCGCTCAGGATCAGCGGACTACGATATTGGCTAGTTTGCCTGGCACTATGATCACTTTTACAATCTGCTTCCCGGCGATTGCGGTTTGGACCTTTTCGGCCAACAACGCGCGCTCGCGGATTACGGCCTCTGGCGAATCTGCTGGGACTAAGATCAGGCCGCGCAATTTGCCATTGACCTGCACCGGAATCGCAATTTCGTCTTCTTTCGCCAAGGCGGGATCGTATTTCGGCCAAGGCGAACGAAGCAGGCTTCCCTTCTCGCCTAACATTTCCCAGAGTTCGTGGGCAAGGTGTGGAGCAAAGGGCGCTAGCAGGAGCACGAGATCGCGCTGTACTTCCGAGAGAAGCGCTAGTGGAATCTCATCTCCTTTGACAGGCTCTGCTGTCACGGGGTTTTGGGTCGGCTTACTTCTTAACGTCCTGCGTTTCGCGTCATTCACTAATTCCATGACCGCCGAGATGCTTGTGTTGAAGTGCCAGCGTCCCTGGAAGTCGTCGCTGACGCGCTTGATGGTCTGATGAAGCTTGCGCTGAAGCCGCCGGGCCGAGTCAGTCAAACGCGCGGGCGCGGGCTTACGCCAGTCTGGGTCTTGAGGGCGCGCGTTTGCCTCCACAAAGCTGTAGACCCGTTCCAGGAAGCGCCGGATGCCTTCGACTCCTTCGTCTTGCCAGTCGAGTTCGCGGTCGGGTGAGGTCGCGAATAAGGTGTACATTCTGGTGCTGTCGGCACCATAGCGGGCGATCATTTCGTCCGGCGAAACGATGTTCCCCAGACTCTTGGACATTTTCGCTCCGCCCTTAATGATCATGCCTTGGGTAAACAGGCGTTCTACAGGCTCGTCGTTTTTTACCAATCCCATGTCGCGCATGAACTTGGTCCAGAAGCGCGAGTAAATGAGATGGAGAATCGCGTGCTCGACGCCGCCGATGTATTGATCGATCGGAAACCAATACGCAGCCGTCTTTGGATCGAAAGGCGCATGGTTGTCATGCGCGTCGGTGTAGCGATAGAAATACCACGAAGAATCGACGAACGTGTCCATCGTGTCGGTTTCACGGCGGGCGGGACCACCGCATTTTGGACACGTCACATTTACGAATTCCGGTACTTGGCCCAGGGGTGAGCCACCCGTCAAGGTTATGTCAACGTTCTCGGGCAGGATAACCGGCAAATCTTTTTCTGGTACCGGTACGATTCCGTCTTTCTCGCAGTAAAGCATGGGGATGGGCGTGCCCCAATAGCGCTGGCGCGAGATGCCCCAGTCTTTCAGACGATAGGTGACCGTGGCTTTGCCGAAACCGTTCTTCTCCGCGTAGGCGGACATCTTCGGGATGGCTTCTTCGCAATCGAGACCGTTGAACGGACCTGAATTTACCAGTGTGCCCCTCATGGTGCTGAAGGGAAGCGTTGGTTCGACACTAGTTTCTTCCGGATCGATGGGTCGAGGCACGACGACGATTCGGATCTTGAGGTTGTACTTCCGGGCAAATTCGAAATCTCGGTCGTCGTGCGCGGGCACGCTCATAATCGCACCGGTGCCGTAGTCCATGAGGATGTAGTTCGCTATCCAGATGGGAACGCGTTCGCCGTTGAACGGATTGACGGCGAAGTGGTGGGTATTGACTCCGTGTTTTTCGATGGCGCCAATGTCGCCCACTTCTTTCGCTTTGCGCTGCTCAGCAATCAACTGATCCACCTGGGCACGCAACACGTCGTTATTCCTGGTGAGGCGAGCCACCAAGGGATGCTCGGGCGCAAGTTGGACGGACGTTGCCCCGTAGATGGTGTCGACCCGAGTGGTGAAGACAGTAATGGTCGAGTGCGGTGAATCGGTCGCGCCGTCGAGCTTGAAATCGACCAGCGTGCCTTCGCTGCGGCCGATCCAGTTGCGTTGCATGGTGCGGACTTTCTCGGGCCACTCGACGAGTTTGTCGAGGTCGCGGAGCAATTCCTCCGAGTATTGCGTGATGCGCAAGAACCACTGTTCGAGTTCGCGCTGCTCGACCACGGTGTCTTCGTGCCGCCAACAACGGCCGTTAACCACCTGTTCATTGGCCAGAACGGTGCAACACTTTGGACACCAATTCACTTTGCTCTTCTTGCGGTAGGCCAAACCTCTTTCGAAAAGCTTCAGGAAGAACCACTGATTCCATCGGTAATATTCCGGCAGGCAAGTGGTGACTTCGCGCGACCAGTCGTAGCCGAACCCAAGGCGATTCATCTGCACTTTCATGCTGGCGATGTTGCGAAGCGTCCACTCGCGCGGCGGCGTGTTGTTGGCAATGGCGGCGTTTTCCGCGGGAAGACCGAACGAATCCCAGCCCATGGGATGAAGCACGTTGTAACCGTTCATCCACATGTAGCGGGCGAGCGCGTCGCCGATGGCGTAGTTGCGCACGTGTCCCATATGCAACACGCCTGAGGGATAGGGCAACATTTCCAGGACGTAATATTTCGGCTTGGTCGAGTTGGGCTCGGCGGCGTAGAGAGATGGGTCCTGCTGCCAACGCTCGGACCATTTGGCCTCGATGCGCTGGGCATCGTAGCGGTCCTCGTGGACCGGGATGGTTTTTTCTTCCTGCGGCATAGAAGGAAAGTTTGGGGTACGGATAAACGTATATTTTACAATAGCGGCGCGACGGAATCAGCGATAGACATCTTTTCGGTGTGCGACTTCGAGGACTAACACGGTGATCCTTTTAGCCTGGATGTCGCAAATCAAACGGAAGTCGCCAACGCGATATCGCCAAAGTCCGCGTTTGTCGCCGTGAAGAGGCTTGCCCCATTGTCTCGGATTCTCGGTGGACTTCAGGCGGTCGCGCAGAAAGCGAACGATGGACTTTTGTGCCGGAGCGTCGAGCTTCTTGATCTGTCTTTCGGCAGTCCGGGTGAGTTCAATCGTCCAGACCAAGCCTGCGCTCCAGCTCTTCGAGCGTGATCGTAGGCTCGCGGCGCTCCAGCGCGGCGATGCCTTTCAGGTAGTCCTCGCGGTCTTCCAAGTATTGACGGATAGCCTCGCGCGCGTAGTAGCTCTTGCTGCGACCTGTCTCTTTGGCGAGAGAGTCGAGCTTTTCTTCGAGTTCGGGTTCTAGTCGAATTCCGAGCATTGTTTAACATGTTTAACATAGCAGAATTGCGACCTGAATTCAAGGGATTAAGGGTACGCACTGCGGAGTTTCGCTCCGCAGAACGGTCCCTTCGACTTCGCTCAGAGCAGGCCCGGGCGGCTGTCCCACTGTGATCATCTGCTTACTACCTTCTTCAGCGTCGCGATGTTCCTTTTGTCATCCCCGGGCTTGTCGATTGGGGTTTCGGCGATGAACGCGGCGTGGGCCATGCGCGGGTCGTTCAGCAGACGGCGAAACGGTTCACGGCCAATGCTTCCCTTCCCGATATGTTGATGGCGATCCAGCTTCGATCCGCGGGCAGCTTTGGCGTCGTTGCAATGCCATACGCGAACGTTTTTCAGTCCGATCGTCTCATCGAGGAGCGCCAGCGTTTCGCGCATTCCAGACTCGCTCACGATGTCGTATCCCGCGACGTGGGTGTGACAGGTATCGATGCAGGCTGCGATGGGAACTGTATCGCGAAGTCGTTCCAACACTTCGGCGACTTGTTCGAAGCTTCCGCCCAAGGAATATTCCGCGCCAGCTGTGTTCTCGATCAGGATGGTGAGATTGCCTTTGGCAAGGTCGAGGCCGCGTGTCGCAGCTGCGATTGCCGCTGAAGTTTGTATCAGGCCGGCTTCCCGATCTGCGCCACGGAACGAGCCCGGGTGAAGCACCAGATAGTCCGCGCATAGGGCCAGAGCGCGTTCTACTTCGCCACGAAAGGCTTCGATCGACTTCTTCAGGAACAGCGGAGTCGTGCTAGCTAGATTCACCAGATAGTTCACGTGAATCGCCATGGGCTTGAGGTCATACTTCTCGCGCAGGTGCATCATCTCGTCGCATTGCGGACGGGTTAGCGCGTAGGGCGCCCACTGGCGCGGGCTGGAGGAGAAAATCTGGAAAGTGTTGCAACCCAGTCGGTAGGCGCGCTCTGCTGCCGTTTGGACGCCTCCGGCGGTCGAAGTGTGAATGCCGATGCGGCGCGAGGTCAGGCGGGGCGGGCGCTTCGGAGCGGGGAGATTGAGAATGTCTTGCTCGCGAGCGATGGAATGAGGCATGGAGTGAAGTATAGCTAGCGTCGAGATCCGGCGCGGTGCGGAAATCCGCTGCGTTTGCGTGCATACGCCTTCGACGATAGACTTGAAGCTTTCGAGGTGGGTTCATGTTAGTGGTTATGCAGGCGCACGCTAGCGAAGAACAGGTGCGTGCGGTCTGCCAGAAGATCGAGGCGCTGGGCTACCGCGCTCACTCCATTCCCGGCGCGGAGCGAACCGCGATCGGCATCACCGGAAATAAGGGCGAGGTCGAGGCCGGCACGCTGGAAGAAATGTCGGGCGTGCAGGAAGTGATTCGCGTCACCAAGCCTTACAAGCTGGTCAGCCGCGACCTTAAGTCAGAGAATACTGTCGTTCGTTTCGCTGGGAGCGATGCCACGATTGGCGGGTCGGGGCTGGCGATCATCGCGGGGCCTTGTGCGATTGAAAGCCGGGAGCAAGCGTTTGCCATTGCCGAGCGCGTGCAGCGGGCGGGTGCGCAGTTTTTTCGCGGCGGAGCTTACAAGCCGAGGACCTCTCCTTATTCGTTTCAAGGTCTGGGCGAAGAAGGTTTGCAGATCATGGCTGAGGTTCGCGAGAATTTTGGTCTGCGGACAATTACCGAGGCCATTGATAATGAATCGCTCGACTTGGTTGAGCAGTACGCCGACATCATTCAAATCGGGGCGCGCAATATGCAGAACTATTCGCTGCTCCGGCGTGCCGGCCGCTCGAAGCGCCCGGTGATGGTGAAGCGCGGCATGTCGGCGACGCTGGAAGAATTTCTGATGGCGGCCGAGTATGTGATGAGCGAAGGCAACTACAACGTGATTCTGTGCGAGCGTGGCATTCGCACTTTCGCCGACCACACGCGCAACACGCTCGATCTGAGTGTGGTTCCGGCGGTGCAGCGGCTCAGCCACTTGCCCATTATTGTTGATCCGAGCCAGGGTACTGGCAAGCGAAATAAAGTGACTCCGCTTTCGCGGGCCGCCATTGCTGTGGGCGCGGATGGGCTGATCGTCGAAGTTCATCACCAGCCAGACCTGGCGCTCTCCGATGGGATGCAGTCGCTGTATCCGGATCAGTTCGACGAGTTGATGGCGCAGGTGCGGCAGATCGCGCCGGTGGTCGGGAGGGTGGTGTCGATCGCATCGGCGAAGCCGCCCGTCGTGGTTAGCGAACGATAGTTGCCAGTTCTCGTGGAGGGTCCGAGGTCAGGATGAAAAATCTGTGGACGGCCTTCGCCGTAATCTTAGTGGCCGGAAGCATCTATCTCGTTGCCCAAACTCAGGATCAGCCACAGTCTTCCTCGCAGCCCGCTAGCCCGGCTCCCAATTCGACGCCGCCCGCGCAGAACGACCAGTCTCATCAAGGCGGCATCCGGACAACGCCTCCGCACGCGATCTACAGCCCGGACCCCGATTACCCGATAGAGGCACGGAGGGCTAAAGTTCAGGGCCTCGTAACTCTAAAATTGACCGTCGCGCCGGATGGTGCGACGAAAGACATTCAGGTGGTGAAGCATCTCCGATCCGACCTTGACGCGAATGCGGTGGACGCCGTGCGGACATGGAAGTTCGAGCCAGCGACTAAAGATGGCAAGCCTGTGGCTGTATCGGTCAATATTGACGTGGCATTCAGATTGTATTGAGCAAGGTTCTTAGCAATTTTTCGATCGCGGCGTCGTCCTTGCCTTGAGAAAACTCCTCATCATCATCGTATCGATCCCGGTGCTGGCCGGCCTCGGGTGGTTATATTTCCACGAGCGGCAGCTCACGGATTACGGTCCGGCTTACCACGAGTACGCCTACATCACCAATGGCAAGAGTAATACGGTTAGCGTGATCGACCTGCGGACGTTTCAGCCCGCGAAAACAATTAAGGTTGGCAGTGAGCCTACCGGCGTCGCGGCGAACAGCAAGAAGAATGAGATCTATGCGGTGAATGCGGGATCTAGCAACGTCAGCGTGATTGACGCGGAACGCAACGCCGTGGTCGCAACTATTGGCGTACACGGCAGGCCATATTTCATCGATGTTTCGGAAGACGGGAAGCGCGGATACGTCGCGAACTCAGGCTCGGCGAATGTTTCGGTTATCGATCTCGATAAGCGAGCAGTGATCTCCAACGTTCGCGTGGGAGCATCGCCGGGGCTGGCCACAGTTTCTCCGGATGGCGAGACTGTGGTGGTCAGCAATCGCGGCGACAATACGATTTCGCTGATCGAAGCTCGACATCTTACGGTTCGCAGCACGATTCCAGTGTGCCAGCAACCGGAAGACATCGCGATTCTGCCGGACAGCAGCAAAGCGTTTGTCGCTTGCGCTGCGTCGGGACAAGTCGCGTCGGTTGATCTGAAAAATGAAAAACTGCTGGCCCTGCTCGACGTGGGAAAAACTCCCGTGAACCTGGCGCTCAAACCCGATGGCGGAGAGCTCATGGTGAGCAACTTCGACTCGGATAACATCTCGATTATCGAGACAACAACGAACGAGGTTGGCGGCAGCTATCTGATCGGGACGCATCCGGCGCGTGGGATTGTTACGGTGGATAATTCTCGTCTCTACATCAGCAACTTCGGATCAAACACGGTGGCAGTTTACGACATTGATATTGGGAAAATGATCGCGACGTTGCCGGTGGGCAGCCATCCGGACGGACTGGCGCTTTCGCAGAGCCAAAACTACTTGCTGGTTCTGAATTCTGGATCGGGAGATGTCACAGTCATCCAGAAGCGCACGCCAAAGAAGAAATTTGAGCCTGGCGAGTATTCGCTTCTGACTATGATTCCGGTTGGAGTTCAGCCGAACAATATTGTGGTGAAATCGTTCGTTTTGGCTGAGCCGGCAAAGTAAAATCATTAACCACAAAGGACACGAGGGTACACAAAGGAGACCCGGCGGGGAAATCTTTGTGTCCCAAGTTTGGCGTTAGGCGTTGGCGCCGCAGCACTTCTTGTATTTCTTTCCGGAGCCGCAGGGACAGGGATCGTTGCGTCCGATCTTGGCTGCGCCACGGACGACCTGCTGCACTGTTTGCAGATCTCCGGAAC
Source organism: Terriglobales bacterium (assembly GCA_035601995.1). Lineage (GTDB taxonomy): Bacteria > Acidobacteriota > Terriglobia > Terriglobales > Acidobacteriaceae > JABDBE01. Next base: position 30,700 of record DATNNE010000137.1, on the reverse strand, counting down.
CGGCCATGCGAGCCTGTTCGAGCTCGCGGCGCTTCCGGCGTTGGAAAGCTTCCTCGATTTCGTCGACGGAGGTGGCTACTTGCCGAGGCTTGCGGCCATTGCCATCGCCACCCATCTGCGGCACCGGTGTGCTCGCTTCGGGACCAGCGCTACCCACGGGTCGCGGCACTCCGCCTTCGCTGGGACGCTCCAGAATCTGCATCAGGTAGAGATAGCGAACGGTCTCCTCCTGGGAGCGCTGCATCATGGCTTCGAACATGTCGAAGGATTCGCGTTTGTATTCGACCAGCGGGTCGTGCTGGCCGTAGCCCCGCAGGCCGATGCCCTCCTTCAAGTGATCCATGTCTCGGAGGTGGTCTTTCCACTGCGCATCGAGCACGCTTAACATGATCATGCGCTCGTGATAGCGCATGGCATCGGGGCCAATCAATTTTTCCTTGGCGTCGTAACGGGCTTTGAGCTTGTCAAAAATCGCGTCGCCCAGTTCCTGGCGGTTCATGGCCTCGGGCTTGATACCTTCCGCGAGAATATCAACGCCGAAACGGGTGAAGATGGCGTCCTTCAGGCCCTTGAGATCCCAATCTTCGACGTGAACTTTGACGGCGCAGAACTGATCCATCAAATCGCTGAGGATGCCGGAAACGTAATCTTCAAGGATAAGTTCTTTCTGATCGACACCTTGCAGCAACAGATGCCGCAGGCCGTACACGGCTTCCCGCTGCTTGTTCATTACGTCGTCATATTCCAGCAGGTGTTTGCGGGCTTCGAAGTTTTGCGCTTCAACAGCTTCCTGCGACTTCTCAATCCGGCGCGAGATCAAGCGCGATTCGATCGGAACTCCTTCCTCCATGCCGAGGCGCTGGAGCAGGTTGGAGATCCACTCCTTGGCGAAGATGCGCATCAAGTCGTCTTCGAGCGAAAGATAGAAACGGGAAGAACCGGGATCGCCCTGGCGTCCGGCGCGTCCGCGAAGCTGATTGTCGATTCGGCGAGCCTCGTGACGCTCGGTACCAAATATATGGAGCCCTCCAGCGGCGATGACTTCCTCGTGTTCGTTGTCGGTCTGTTCTTTGTGACGATTGAAAACCTCTGTCCACTGGTCGGTGGGAACGACGTATTCGTTGCCGGCGTAGTACCAGACGGTGCTCTTGGTATCGTCGACACTGGCTTGAACCTTGCCTTGCGCGGCTCGCAGGGGCTGCGCGATGCCTTTCTTCACGCATTCCTGCTTGGCCATGAACTCAGGGTTTCCGCCGAGCAGAATGTCGGTTCCGCGGCCGGCCATATTCGTGGCGATCGTGACCATGCCCTTACTACCAGCCTGGGCGACGATTTCTGCTTCTTTCTCGTGCTGCTTGGCATTCAACACCCAGTGCTTGACGCCTTTCTTTTTCAGCAGATCGGAAAGACGCTCTGACTTTTCAATCGATGTGGTGCCGACCAGAACCGGCTGGCCGGTGGCGTGCAATCTCTGGATCTCATCGGCTGCGGCGAAGTACTTTTCTTTTTCGGTGCGGTAGACAACGTCCGGATTTTCCAGCCGCCGCATCGGCTTGTTGGTGGGAATCACCATCACTTCCAGCCGGTAGATCTTGTCGAACTCGGGCGCTTCAGTTTCCGCCGTGCCGGTCATGCCAGCGAGTTTTTTGTACATGCGGAAATAGTTCTGGAAAGTGATGGTAGCGAGGGTTTGATTCTCGCGTTCGATCTTGACGTTTTCTTTGGCTTCGACTGACTGATGCAGGCCGTCGGACCAGCGGCGGCCGGGCATCAAACGTCCGGTGAACTCATCGACGATGATTACCTCACCGTCTTTCACCACGTACTCGACATCGCGGTGATAGAGAGCGTGCGCCTTGACTGCGGTCTCCACGTGGTGCTTCAGATCCCAATTTTCCGGGTCGGCAATATTGCCGATGCCGAGCAGTTCCTCGACCTTTTCCCAGCCTACGTCGGTGACCGTAATATTCCTGTGCTTTTCGTCCACCACAAAGTCGCCAGTGTATTGCTTAGGCTCGCCGGGCGCGACGTCGATTTCCTCACCTTTTTCAAGCTTGGGAATGATGCGATTGACCTTGGCGTACTTGTCGGTAGACTCCTCGCTGGCACCTGAAATGATTAGCGGCGTGCGGGCTTCGTCGATCAGGATGGAATCGACTTCGTCGACGATGGAGAAGTTGTGCCCACGCTGCACACAATCGTGCAGATCGAACTTCATGTTGTCGCGCAGATAGTCGAATCCGAATTCGTTGTTGGTGCCGTAGGTTACGTCGGCGGCGTAGGCTTCGCGGCGCTGCTGATCGTCGAGATCGTGAACGATAACGCCCACACTCAGGCCGAGGAAACTGTACAGCTTGCCCATCCACTCAGAGTCGCGCTTGGCAAGATAGTCATTGACCGTGACCACGTGTACGCCGCGTCCACTGAGTGCGTTCAGATAAACCGGCAGAGTGGCGACCAGGGTTTTTCCTTCGCCGGTCTTCATTTCCGCGATCTTGCCCTGGTGCAGAACCATGCCACCGATCAGCTGCACATCGAAGTGGCGCATGTTCAGAACACGACGGCCACCTTCGCGAACTACGGCGAAGGCCTCGACCAGAAGTTCATCGAGAACTTCGTTCACCAGCTTGGCACGCTCGGCGTCGAGTTCCTTGCGGCGATCCTGGTCCGCGTCCGGCTCGTCGGGAATACTGGTTAGGCGTTCCTGTATCCGCTGGCGGAATTCGTCCGTCTTGGCGCGTAGTTGCTCATCGGTGAGCTTGCGAGTGTCGGCCTCAAGCGCGTTGATGGCCTCGACGCGAGGCATCAAGCGCTTGACCTCGCGCTCGTTCTTGGTCCCGAAAACCTTGGCTACCAAAGCATTAATCAAATGAGGGTCCTTGGAGGGGCACTACACCCACTATCCTAAAAGGTTAGTATATTAGATGCGTGCGCAGCGCGTAAGTCGCGATGCAGCCTTCTCAGGAACCATCTCTCCCGGGCAGTTGTGTAGATCACTGAGATCAATCAAACAAGATTTTGAGGCGACCTTGCGGCAGCATCTGCGATCACGGCGCTGAAGCGTGTTTTCAGGTATATTCCCCCTTCAGCTAATGCCGACCTTCTACGAACTCTTCCGCGAATGCGCTGAGCGCTGGCCTGACAGTGTCGCGCTGGAAATCCAGCGGCGCGACCGGGTCGAGAGTATCACCTACGCCGAAGCACGGCGCATGGCGGAGGGCATTGGCCGCTGGCTGACCGAGAATGGATTTCAGCCAGGCGCTCGGATCGCGATTCTGGCCGATAACCATCCTCGCTGGATCACTGCGTATCTTGGCATTATCGCGGCCGGCTGCACTGTTGTTCCGTTGGACACTGCGTTTCATGCGGATCAGGTTGCGAAGCTCCTCAAGGATAGCGGTAGTTCCCTGCTTTTTTGTGATGCGCGGCATATGGCGGTCGCTGAGGAAGCCATCCGCGGATTTGAAGTCAGCATTGTTCGCCTCGACTCGCCAGATGCGGACAAGAGTGTCCACTCTACACGGGGTGCCGAGCTTCGCTCGAGCGGACGGCAGGGGGCAACTGTCCCTACGCAGATTAATCTCGACGGCATCTTTGCGGCAGGGCCGGGAGAATTTGTTCCGTCCGCCTCCAAAGATGATGACCTTGCTTCGTTGCTCTACACCTCTGGCACCACCGCTGATCCCAAAGGGGTGATGCTCTCGCACTCTAACCTAATGGGTGAAGTGCGGGCTGTATTCGGATGGGCACATATCGGCCCTGAGGACGCGCTGCTCGGCGTGCTTCCGCTTTTTCATGTCCTGTCGCAGATGGCAAACTTACTCTTGCCGCTGGTCAAGGGATCGCGGGTTGTTTATCTCGAGACTGTGAATACGACGGAGTTGCTTCGCGCGTTGGCAGAGCGGGGAATCACAGCGTTCGCAGTCGTGCCGCAGTTTTTTTACTTGATCCACGAGCGCATTTTCAAGGAGGTGGCGAAACGGGGGCGACTGGCAAGTGAGGCGGTGCGGGTGATGATGGCATTCACACGCTTCAGCCGAAGGTTTGGATGGAATCCCGGCCCGCTTCTGTTTCCCAAAATTCATGAAACCTTCGGCCGCAAGATGCGGTATCTGGTGACGGGTGGGTCACGCTTTGATCCAAAGATCGGACGCGATTTTCACGCCTTGGGAATTGACGTTTTGCAGGCGTACGGCCTTACTGAAACCAGCGCCGCTGCTTTTGCTACGTCGCTGGATGACAACGTCATTGGCTCTGTCGGCAAGGCGCTCACGGGTGTGGAAGGAAAGATTGTCGATCCGCAAGCACAAGAGGGTGGCAGCCAGCCAGTTGGAGAAATCGCGATTCGCGGCGCCATCGTCATGAAGGGTTATTGGAATCGGCCTGACGCGTCGGCGGCCGCCCTTCGAGACGGCTGGCTCTATACCGGGGATTTGGGCTATTTCGACAGCGCTGGAAATCTTTTTATCACTGGCCGAAAGAAAGAAGTCATCATCCTTAGCAACGGAAAAAATGTTTATCCGGAGGAGGTCGAGGCGCACTATCTGAAGTCGCCTTACGTGGGGGAAATTGCGGTTATGGGGCTCGAAGGCGTGCCTGGAGAGGACAGGCTGCATGCCGTGGTGGTTCCCAATCTTGATGTGCTCAAGCAACGGAAGATCGTCAACGCGAAAGAGGTGATCCGCTACGACATTGAGAACCTCTCGCTGCAACTGCCTTCGACCAAGCGGATTGGAAGCTATGAGATCTGGCAGGAAGCTTTGCCGCGAACAACCACTCGCAAGTTGAAACGATTCGAAATCGAGAAGCGGGTGCGGGCAAATCAGACCCGAGGCCGTTCGGGCGATGCGGAAGTTGGTGCAGACAAACCATTGAGCGCCGGAGACGCTGCCTGGCTGGAGCAGCCCGATGTGCAGCGCGCACTCGACATCGTGCGGGAGGCGTCAAGGATCAAGGCGCAAACAATCCGCCCCGGTGACAATCTAGAACTCGATCTTGGGCTGGATTCGATGCAGCGCGTCGAACTTCTTGTGGCTCTCGAACAAGAGCTCGGCGGGAACACAGAAGAATCGCGGCTGTCAGAGATTTACACGGTACGCGAGTTAGTGGATGCAGTGCGAGAGGGCGCAGCTGGCACGAAGGGTGGCCCATCCCGCCCGCAGTTCGCCGGTTGGAAAGCAGTGCTGCAAGAAGAGCCTGCAGATCCCGAGGTTCGCACCCTGTTGCGGCCAGCGCCGTTCAAGGAGACGTTCTGGTATGTTGCTAGCCGGCTGGTAGAGATCGTGGCTCGCGACCGCTTTCGTCTCCGCGTGACTGGCCTGGAAAAACTTCCTGCCCATGGACCCTTTATCATTTGCTCCAATCACCAGAGCTTTATCGATCCCATCATTCTCGGTAGTGTTTTACCTTGGCGGGTGTTCCGCAATAGCTTTGCCGTGGGTACCAGCGAGATTTTCGGCAAAGGCTTTCTGCGGACGCTGGCACGATGGTTGCGCGTAGTGGTGGTGGATCCAGATGCGAATTTGATTCCCGCCATGCGTGCCGGAGCCTACGGTCTGGGGCAGGGAGATGTGCTCATGCTTTATCCCGAGGGCGAGCGCTCGATTGATGGCGAACCGAAAATGTTCAAGAAGGGCGCGGCGATTCTCTCCATTCACTTGCAGGTACCGATTGTTCCGGTGGCGATTGAAGGTTTTTATGAAGCGTGGCCGCGGGGTAAACGCTTTCAGAAATTCGCACGGTTGCAGATGATCTGTGGCGATGCGATTCATCCTCCGCCCGAAGCAGAAGCATCCGAGGAAGCTTACGAGGAACTCACTGCCAAATTAAAAGGCCGCATCGTGGCGATGTGGGAGCACCTACGAAAGCGCTCTCTGTAGAGACGTAGCTCTGCTACGCACCCGGGCCAGAGCCAGCGGGAGTAGACGTTGTGAGCAACGTCTACAGATTACTTTGCACGCGGGTGCGTCTGGTCGTAAACCTCGAGCACGTGCTTCATGGACAGCTGGGTGTAGCGCTGGGTGGTTGAAAGGCGCTCGTGGCCAAGCATTTCCTGAATGGAGCGCAGGTCGGCGCCTTCTTCCAGCATGTGTGTGCCAAACGCGTGGCGCAGCGTGTGCGGATGCACATCCGGCGACAGTCCCTTGGCTATGGCGATTTTCTTGATGATTCGGCCTACACTGCGTGTGGTGATCCGTCCCCCGCGCCGATTGATTAGCAGCGCTGGCGAATTCTTTCTGCGTTCCTGTAACATCTGCTGGCGCACGGGCAAGTAGTTTGCCAGCGCGGCTTTTACGGAATCTCCGAAGGGCACATATCGTTCTTTCTTGCCTTTGCCGCGAATGAGAATGGCTTCAGAACTCAGGCGGATATCGTCGAGGTTGATGCCAATCAACTCGGAATTGCGGATGCCGCATCCATAAAGCAATTCGAACATGATGCGGTCTCGTTCGGGAAACGATGCCGCCTCGGGCATATGCCCATCAAGCACGGTGTTCATTTCTTCGATCGTGGGCACGCGAGGCAGTTTCTTGGGCAGCTTCGGTGTGGACACCAGCGCGGCAGGATTCTGTTCTACGACGCCTTCCTGGGCCAGCCATTTGTAGAAGGACCGAACCGCAGCTAGTGCGCGGGCAACTGAGGTTTTGCTGAGATCCCTTTGATACAGATTCGATAGAAATCCGCGAATCGTCAGGTGATCGATGCTTCGCCAATTTCGTGAGCCCAGATAAGAAGCAAAACTTCCCAGATCGCCGGTGTAGGCTTTGATGGTATGAACGGACGCATTGCGCTGCCGCAGCGAATGAAGGAACTTGTCGATGGTTTTTTCGGCGGGAGTACGATTGTTCGTCGCCATACGTGCTAGAACCTATCTCACCACAGAGTCACATCGAAAACTGCGCTGTGTCTGGGTGGTTGAAAGGTCGCCCTACCTCGCTTTCGCTCGCGGATGGTGCTTCTGGTACACAGTCTTCAGTCGGTCGAGCGCCAGATGCGTGTAGACCTGCGTGGTCGAAATATCGGCATGGCCCAAGATGGTCTGGACCGTGCGCAGGTCCGCACCATTCTCGACCATGTGTGTGGCACAACTGTGGCGCAGCATGTGCGGACTGGCGTTGCGTCCCACGCTTGAAGATGTCGCGCGAACCATCTGCCATACGCGCTGACGCGTCAGCTTGCGCGCTCCACGTCCGAGGAATAAAAGCGGCGAGGTGCGCTCTCCCATCAGCAACGATCGGGAATGCTTCATATATTCTGCAAGTATTTCTTGCGCCGACTTTCCCAGGGGCACGATTCGTTCTTTATCGCCCTTGCCTCGCACCAGCAGATAACCAAGGTCTAGTTTCAGGTCCTCGAGCTTCACCGCAACCATCTCCGAGACGCGCAGTGCCCCAGCGTAGAAAACTTCCAGCATGGCGCGATCACGCAACACAATCGCCTCGCCCAGCCTTCCCTTCGACCCCGATTTCGGCGCGCGCAGCATGATTTCCATTTCGTCACGGGCCAGCGACTTGGGTAGTACTTTCCATTGATTCGGCGAGTCGATGTTCAGCGTGGGATCGTGTTCGATGAGCTTGTCGAGCAACAGATAACGATACAAATGGCGTAACGTGGAAAGCTTTCTTCCTACGGATCGTCCATCGACTGAGTTGGCGAATAGCTCCTGAATGAAATCGCGCACCTCATTGCGACGCGCCTTCAACAGCGTGCGCTTGCGTTTCTCCAGGAATCCAGTGAACTGGCTGACGTCGGTGGTGTACGCAGCGACCGTGAGCGGAGCCAGTCCCTTCTCGACTTTCAGATAGTCGAGAAAGCCGAACACCAGTCGAGAGTTTGTATCGGAAGGCACAGATAAAGTATGCGCTTCATCGGACGTTGCGAGAGGTGACAATAAGGGTGCTGCAGAACTGTAGCTTGCTACGTCTTGCGCTGAGGAAGAAATCACGTCTGGGGATCAAGAACCACATCGGCGTCGGCGCACCGAGACGTTGCGAGCAACGTCTCTACAGATTTACTTCCTTCAGCACCTCAACCGCGTAAATCGCCCCCTCAGGCGTTTCTTCATGCTTGAAATATGCAAACACGTTTCGGCCTTGTGCCACGTGCTCCCGGATGCGGTCTACCATGGCGCGCCGTTCATCAGACGTGTAGTTCGGCTTGCGATAGCGGTAATAGCAGAAGTCGGCAGTTATAACGTCGGGTGTGGTGCGTTCTTCGGTTTCGGCGACGCAGAGCGCGCGGTTGCCGCTCTTGAGGATTGCGAAAATCTCGTCGGTGAACCATGAGGCATGGCGGAACTCAAATGCGGAAGGAACCGCTCGCGGGACAACGGCGAGGAATTCCTTCAGAAGCGTGGCATCTGCTTTCATGTTCGGGGGCAACTGAAACAACAGCGGCCCCAGCTTTTCAGCACGCGCGATGGGCTCAATTGTGCTCAAGAAGCGCGGAATGAAATCCTCCGTCCCCTTCAAGCGCTTGATGTGCGTGATGACTTGGTGGGCTTTGATGCTGAGGCGAAATCCGGCGGGTGTGGCTTCGATCCACTTCTGGGCAGTCGTTTCCTTCAGCAGTTGGCGAAACGTGAAGTTGACTTCGACGGCGTTCAGTTGCGTCGCATAGTATTGCAGGAATTTTGCCTGGGCCAGCTTCGCGGGATAAAAGTCGGGTTTCCAACTTGGATAAGCCCATCCTGATGTACCGGCGTAAAGTTGCGCCATAATTTCGCTCCGCAAAAAGCAAGCCGCTTAGGTTGAAGATCAGCCGGATTATACCTTCCGAGCCCTTTTCTTCGGGGCGGATCGGCGGGCTGGTTTCGCGCCCTTCTTTGCTTTCTTCGTGTCCTCCGCTTGCGCCGCCAGTTCCAGTCCTTCCTCCGGCATCGCTGCGGCTTCCTCGATCCCAGCCAGCTTTGGCAGTTTCTGCTTGAGCTTAAGCACGGGTTCGAACAAGTCTCCCATCTTCTGCACACGATCAAGCACCTGACTCGCTTCGAACACCAGCAGGTCCGCGTCTTTCTTCTTTAACGCCTGCTCCACCTCTTCCCATTTCACTGGAGTCGAGACCGTGGGGCGCTCGCGCGCCCTCAACGAATAAACACTTACGGTGGTCTTGTGGTCGTCGTTCTGGCTCCAGTCCACGAATACCTTGCCGACGCGTAACTGCTTTTTCATGTCAGAAACAACGAGTTCCCGATGCTCGTTCTCGAGCAAACGGGCGAGCGCGTGCGCGAAGGGCTTGGTGACGTCGTAACTGGTGGGCGAGTTCAAGGGAACATAAATCTGCAGGCCCTTGGACCCGGAGGTCTTAGGAAAACTCTGCAATCCGAAGTGCGCGAAAATGTCACGCAGCCAGACTCCGACCTGGCAGCATTGCACGATATTTGCGGGCGCTCCCGGATCGAGGTCGAAGACCATGCTGCGCGGACACAAGATATCTTTGGCTAGCGAGAGCGAGGGATGCAGTTCGATGGACGCGAGATTCGCGATCCAAACGAGCGTGGGCAGATCGTTCGCCAGAATGTAATTTACGTTGCGCTGGTTGCCCTGGCTCCAGACGGGTACGGTCTTCACCCAATCTGGGCGGTGCTTGGTTGCGTTCTTCTCGAAGAAGTACTCTTTGTCCACGCCCTCGGGATACCGCTTCAGGGTAAGAGGACGTCCCGCAAGATGGGGCAGCAAAACAGGCGCGATCCGCGCATAATAGTCGATGACCTGTCCCTTGGTGAACCCGGTCGCGGGATACAGGACTTTATCCAGGTTGGTCAAACTCAGGTGCTTGCCTTCGATCTCGACGACTTCTGGTTTGCTCATGCTGACTCTTTCCGGTCCGGCCGCGCAGCCCGTTCTTTGATGCCGAATTGTAATCGTTGGAGCGGCCTTCCGTTTGACAACTTCCCCTTCGGCCACGTAATTTCAAACTTCTGCCCTTCATACACGTCCAACCTCGTGGAGGTCCAATGAGCTACAAACGTTCCCTCAAGTCGTTCGCCATTATTCTTGTCCTCGCGGCGCTGGCTGCCGCACAAGATCTGGCTTCGTTCGAAAAGCGTACGACGGTCAAGACGCTAGACAACGGGCTGACGGTCGTGATCTGCGAGCGTCCAGAGGCGCCAGTATTTTCCTTCTTCACCCACGTGGACGCCGGTTCGGTGCAGGATCCTCTCGGCGAAACCGGGTTGGCGCATATGTTTGAGCACATGGCTTTCAAGGGCACTGACAAGATCGGCACCACGGATTACGCCGCCGAAAAAGTGGCTCTGGAAAAGGTCGAACAGGATTATGCCGCGTACATTGCAGAGCGCGACAAGCCGGTCGGCCGGGACGAGCAAAAGGTGAAAGAACTGCAAAAAGCCTGGACGGAAGCCACGACCGAAGCCAACAAGTACGTCAAGCCCAACGAATTTCCTCAGATCGTGGAGATGAACGGCGGTGAGGATTTGAACGCAAACACCAGCGACGATGAGACCAACTACTTTTATTCGTTCCCCGAGAACCGGCTGGAACTATGGGCCTATCTGGAGTCGGAGCGCTTCCTGCACCCGGTCATGCGCGAGTTTTACAAGGAGCGCAATGTGGTGATCGAAGAACGCCGCATGCGCGTCGACAGCAATCCGATCGGGCGGTTGCTGGAACAATTCACCACAGCGGCGTATCAGGCGCATGAATACCATCGCCCGACGATTGGCTGGATTTCCGACTTGAATACATTTTCCGCCACCGATGCGAAGAAGTTTTTCGACAAGTATTACATCCCGTCGAATATGGTCGTAGCCGTTGTCGGCGACGTAAAGGCATCGGAGACGATGCCAGTCATCGAGAAATATTTCGGCCGCATCCCTTCGCGCCCGAAGCCGGACGAGCGGACAACCACTGAGCCGCCGCAGAACGCCGAGCGCCGCGTCATTCTGCAAGACATGTCGCAACCGCTCTATCTCGAGGGCTATCACCGGCCCGACTACCGCAGCCCGGATGACGCCGTATACGACGCGATTGCCGACCTGATGTCGAACGGCCGCACCTCGCGGCTATACCGCGCGCTGGTGCGCGATAAGAAAATCGCCGCCGATTCCGCGGGCTTTACCGGACTGCCGGGCAACAAGTATCCGCATCTTTTTGCGTTCTACGCGTTCCCGCTCCCCGGCCACAAACCCGACGAAATGGCGGAAGCTATTCATGTCGAGATCGAAAAGCTGAAGAATGAAGACATCAGTGACGAGGAATTGAAGATGATTAAGACGCGGGCCAAGGCGAACCTGATCCGCAGCCTGGGAAGCAACGAAGGTCTAGCCAACAATCTGGCGATTTATCAGGCTCGATACGACGACTGGCGTGAACTGTTTCGCTCGGTTGACCGCATCGACAAAGTCAGCAAAGCGGACATTCGCCGTGTAGCCAAACAAACTTTTGTTCCGACCAATCGTACTGTAGGAATTATCGAAACCCGGGCTGCCGCTCCGGCAGGCGATCAAAGAGGAGGTGCGCAATGAAAAGTCAGCTTACGCGCATTCTTCTCTCGGCTGTAATTCTTGTCAGCGCCGCAGTTCCTCGATCTGCGGCGCAGGTCACGGATTGGCAACAGATCACCATTCCTCCTCTGCCCGCGTTCCATCCGCAGGAACCCAAACGCATTGAATTGCCGAACGGCATGGTCATCTTCCTGCAGGAAGACCATGAACTTCCCCTTATTGATGGCGTCGCGCGCATCCGCGGGGGTTCACGTTCCGAAGCCGCGAGCAAGGTCGGAGTGCTCGATATTTACGGCGAAGTCTGGCGTACCGGTGGAACTAAAACTCAAACCGGCGATCAGCTCGACGATTATCTCGAAATTCGCGCCGCCAAAGTTGAAAGCGGTGACAACGCAGACTCGACGACCATCTCGTGGTCTTGCCTGAAGGGCGATTTCGACGATGTGTTCAAGGCTTTCAACGATCTGCTGCGTGAGCCCGAATTCCGCGCCGACAAGATCGACCTGGCGCAGCACGAAATGTTCGACTCCATCTCGCGCCGCAATGACGATGTGAGCGGGATCGCGAGCCGCGAGTCAAAGAAGCTGGCGTACGGCTCGAACAATCCGTACGTGCGCGAACCCGAATACGCGACCGTTGCCGCCGTCACGCGGCAAGACCTGCTCGATTGGCACCATACTTACGTACATCCCAACAATATTATTTTGGGAGTAGTCGGGGACTTCGATTCGGCTTCCATGGAAGCCAAGCTTCGCAAGGTTTTCGGCGACTGGCCCAAGGGACCGGCGGCGAAAGAAGAGAAAATCGACTTCGATTCAGCCAAGCCCGGCTACTACTTGATTGCGAAAGAAGACGTGAATCAGAGTTCCATCAATATGACGGAACTGGGCATCCGGCGCGACAACCCGGACTACTATGCCACTCAAGTTTTCAATGAGGCCTTCGGCGGCGGTTTTTCTTCACGACTGTTCAAGAGCATTCGGACGGCGCAAGGGCTGGCATACGGCGTTGGCGGCGGTATCGGTTCGGCGTTTGATCATCCCGGAATCGTGCGCATTGCCATGGGCACCAAGAGCTCGACCACCGTGGAATCTATCCAGGCTCTTTACAAGGAGATCGATAACCTAAAGCAGAATCCGATTTCGGATGAAGAGATCAAACGAGCGAAGGACTCCATTCTGAACTCGTTCGTTTTCAATTTTGATTCGCCGGAAAAGGTTCTCCGCGAACGCATGGCGTACGAATTCTACGGATATCCCGCGGACTTCCTGGAACGCTATCGCGCCGGGATCGAAAGGGTTGGAAAGGAAGATGTAGCCCGCGTTGCGGCCAAGTACCTGCACAAAGACAAACTCGCCGTGCTGGTCGTAGGCAACACGCCGGATTTCGACAAGCCGCTGTCGTCGCTCGGTCCCGTCACCAACGTGGACATTAGCATTCCGCCTCCACCCGGCGAGAAAAGCGAAGAGAAAGCTCCCACTAAACCCGCTGTATCGGAAGCAGAAAGCAGGGGTTCAGCTGCGAACGTGGCCCAAACCGCGAGAAACCAAAACAGTAGATAAAATGGAGGACGGGCGTTCTCGCCCGTCCTGTTGCGCCCAAGAATCAATCACACAGACACAGAAAAATGCGGGGGCGGTAAACCTCAACCCTCGCCATCCCCAGCTACCGATCCCTCCACCTGCCGAAAACAGTTCTTGACCAGCCCAATCTGGCAATGTATTCTATAGCGAATAAAAAGCGAATACAATGGCTTCTCTTCCCCTACTTCCCGACTCCAAACCCAAGCTGATCGGCATTGCTCGCCTTGCTTCAGAGGGGGAATCGCTGCGTCAAGGGCACGAGGTGGAATACTTCACGCTGCCGGTCCGGTCGCTGCTCAATCGTTGCACCGGGGTGCGCATGCCTTTCACCTGGACGATCAATCCTTATCGTGGATGCGAGTTTGCCTGCAAATACTGCTATGCCCGTTACACGCATGAGTTTATGGAAATGCGCGACGGCGTCGACTTCGAGCAGAAGATTTTCGTGAAACAACACGCGTCAGAATTGCTACGGCAGGAACTTCGCCACGTGAAGTCAGGCGAGGAAATCGCGATCGGCACAGCAACGGATCCCTATCAACCGGCAGAGCGGCGTTTCGAGGTGACGCGGGCGATCCTTGAGGAACTGGCGCGGCATAGCGGCCTTGAAATCGGCATCGTCACCAAATCCAATCTCGTGTTGCGAGACATCGACGTACTCCAGCAGATTGCAAAAAACAATCGCCTGTTCGTCAACATCACGATAACCACTCTCAAGGTCGACCTGGCACGCATTCTGGAGCCGCGCGCTCCGCGCCCCGATCTGCGGCTAGAGGCCATGCAGAAATTGAACCAGGCAGGTGTTGCGGCAGGCGTGATCTGCGCGCCCGTGCTTCCCGGAATCACCGATTCGCCACGGGACATCGAGGCACTGGTTCGCGCCACGTCGCAAGCCGGCGGAAAGTACATTTTCGCCAATTCCCTTTTTCTTAAGCCGTGCTCCGCCGCGGTCTTTTTGCCGTTCCTGGAAAAAGAGTTCCCCCAACTCGTCGAGAATTACAGGAAGCGCTACAAAGACCGCGCATTCCTGCCGGCGTCGTATCGCAAACCGCTTTCGCAACTCATGGCACGGCTGCGGCAGAAGTATGGCATTCCCAGCGATTACGACCGTTACAGTCAGAAAACCCATCCCGTGGTCGAAGCCAAGCCCGATGCCCAAATGAAATTATTTTGACGCGTGGTTTCAGCTTAGGATTTCTGATTCCTCGCGCAAAAGGTAGAATCATCCGGTCTCGGGACCGCATGCAAACGCCACCTTCTACACGCAAGACGAAACCGCCGACCGTACCTTACATCTGTCTGGCGGCGCTGTTGCTAGGCGTCCTGCTCTACCAGATGCGGGCGGCAATCGACATTTTGCCGCGTGAAAAAGTAACTATCCCCTCGATCGAGCCAGCAATGGCCAGCGCATCTCTGGAAACGGTTTCTCCAGAGGCCGAAAAGGCGGGACTTCATCGCGGCGACGTTCTCCTCGCGATCAACGGAAAGCCCTACACTGGAACGTTGGTGCTGGCGATGGCCATCGCCGAGGCCAGGCCCGGACAGGAAGTTTTCGTAACCGTTCGTTCCGCGGCTGGCGTGCATACAGTCGCACTGCCAGCGACCGTAGGTCAGAACCGGATCCCCGACATGGTGCTGAATGTTCTTGTGGGCATCGTCATGCCGACGGTCTGCCTCCTGCTGGGCAGCTGGGTCGTTTTGGCGAGGCCGAGAGACATGCTGGCGTGGTTATTGCTCGCGGTGCTGCTCGGCTTCTCGGAACTGCTAGGAGTGCACAACATTGAAAATTGGGGTCCAGGATGGCGCGAGCTGGGAAAGTTTCAGACCCTAGGAATCGCTCCTTTATTGGGAACCCTGTGGCCGCTCTCCATGTTTTTCCTGGGCATGTATTTCCCTGAACAGTTCCCGCCCGGCAACAGGATGAGGCGCATCTGGAAATGGACGGCGTGGATTCTAGCCCCTCCTTTCGTGGTATTCAGCATAGCCCTCGTGGTGACGACGGTTTTGGCAGCGTCTAACTATGTGGCATCGGCGCGAGTCTATCGGATTCTGCATCCACTTTTGATTCCGTATCAAGCTCTGACCTACGTATTCGTCAGCTCGTTCTTCACGGCGATCTTCACCAAATCAGCGATGGCTATCTCGCAGGATGCCCGCCGCAGGCTGCGCTTACTCTATTGGGGCACGACGGTCGCCATGACGCCGGGACTGATTGTCACCATCGTCAACAAAGCTCTGGGGCCGTCGGCTTCCGCGACCATCCCCAGTTGGCTGAATTCGTTCGCTCTTCTGATGCTGCTGATCTTTCCCTTGACGCTGGCCTACGTGATTGTGGTCCAGCGTGCGATGGATGTTCGAGTTGTGCTCAGGCAGAGCCTGCAGTACGGCCTGGCCAGAAGCGGGATACGCATCTTTCAGTTTGTCGCCATTGCGGTTGTGGTTGGCACGGCTTTCGCGCTGGCGGGCAACTCCAATCGTCTGGGGAAAATGATAGTGATTGCGGTGGCCATCACTGTGGGCCTCGGCATCCCTCGCCTGGGCGAACAGCTGCGTACCTGGACCGATCGCCGATTCTTTCGCGAAGCTTACAACGCGGAGCAGGTGCTGAGCGAACTTAGCGACCAAGTTCGCGGTATGGTGGAAACGCGTCCACTCATCGAAACCGTCGCCACGCGGATCGCCGATACCTTGCACATTCCGCACGTTGCGGTGCTCTTGAGCAACGACGGCACGTATCGCACTGCGTACGCGCTGGGCTATGGAACTCTTCCCGAAGTTGTATTTTCTTCCGGCGCGGGCGCCGTCAAAGTGTTGCAGAAACAGAAAGAGCCGGCCCGGGTTTACTTCGACGATCCTAATTCGTGGCTTTATCGCGAACCGGAGGTGAGTGAAGAGGATCGAAGCAACTTGTCGCAGCTACAGAGTGAATTGCTGCTGCCCCTGGGCGCGCGTGACAAACTGCTCGGCTTCATCAGTCTGGGATCCAAGCGCTCCGACGAACCTTATTCTGGCACCGATGTGCGCCTGCTGAAGTCAGTGGCCGCGCAGACTGGATTGGCGCTCGAAAATGCGCGCCTGATGTCCGCGATCGCCGACGAGGTTGCCCACCGCGAACGCCTGAACCGCGAAGTAGAGATCGCTCGCGAGGTGCAAGAACGACTTTTTCCTCAGACCCTGCCTCCAATCGATGGCATTGATTACGCCGGAGCCTGCCGTCCCGCGCTTGGCGTAGGCGGCGATTATTTTGATTTCCTGGCGCTGCCCGGCGGACAGTTAGGAATTGCGATTGGCGATGTTTCCGGCAAAGGCATCGCCGCGGCCCTGACTATGGCAAGCTTGCAAGCCTCTTTGCGCGGCGAAGCCAGCCGCATGACCGATGACCTCGCGGCGTTGGTGAGTAACGTCAACCGTTTAGTGTACGAAGCCTCGTCGGCCAACCGTTATGCTACTTTTTTCTACGGACAATACAATCCGGTTTCGCGCCAGCTCAACTATGTGAATGCCGGTCACAATCCACCTATGCTCTTCCATCGGGCGGCGGGTGACTGGCAACTGTGCCGCCTCGAAACCGGAGGAACTGTAGTCGGCTTGCTCGAGAGTTTTCCCTATCAGCAAGCGACTCTCACAGTTGTACCGGGAGATATCCTTGTCGCTTTCACTGATGGTGTCAGCGAAGCCATGAACGCTGCCTATGAGGAGTGGGGCGAGGAGAGAATGATGGAAGCCATTCGTGGCTGTGCTGACTTACAAGCGTCCGAAATGATTGCTCGCATTATGCAAGCCGCCGATGCTTTCGTTGCCGGGGCGAAGCAGCACGATGACATGACGCTGGTGGTGATTCATGCGCGGTCGGCGCGTGGCCAGTAGTCTTTTCGGTCTCGAGATTCGCGGAGATTCATTCTTAGCGAAGCGGAAACTTCCTCCAAAGCAATCTGTCATCTCCGCGGCTGTTCTCGGCGCCCTCTGCGTTTTAAGATTTTGATGCGACTTGCGAAAACCCAAAGTCTTAAATCGCGGAGGGCGCGGAAAAACAGCCGCAGAGTGCGCGGAGAAATCGCAACAGCAAACTGAGACACTACCAATTCGTCCTCCTGCAAGCGGTTTCGCCGGCGAACTTCTATAATGGCTGTTCGCCGAGAGCGTGATGAATCCCCCGACTTCCCAAACCGCGCCCAGCCCGCCTCCGTCGACTGCAGCCCCGCGGCCTGGGTTTCTGCTGCAACTCGAGAGGTTTTGGCACCGGGTCACCGAGGGACTTGAACTCAGCCAACTTTGGAAGCAGTTCAGCGCCGATGCGCGCGCCAGTTACCGGCTCTATCACCGCGACTTTCAGGCTCGGGCTCCAGAAGTCCGGAAGCGCGGCTTCTGGCACACGGCGCAGGAGTATGTCTGGGCGATCCTGGAAAAGCTGACGCCCGCGCGACGAGTGTTATTGCTATTGGGTGTTGTGCTCCTGATTTTTCCCGCCGGCGGCTACAGCTATACTGGGAAATCTGGAGAACTCGTAGTGCTCGAACTCGATCCTCATTTCTGGGGCGGGCTCGTTCTCTTTGTTCTGCTGATGCTCGAGGTCGCGGATCGTGTGGTCATGAAGCGCGACCTCGAAATCGCCCGCGATATTCAGAAATGGCTGCTGCCAGCCACGCCCCCGCAGGTGCCCGGTTTGGACATCGCCTTCACCACTCGCGCGGCGAATACGGTCGCGGGTGATTTCTACGACGTCTTCGCCCGGCCGGTATCGGACTCCGCGGAACCTCATTTTCTATTGGCCGTCGCCGATGTCGCAGGAAAAAGTATTCCAGCGGCGTTGCTGATGGCCACCTTCCAGGCCAGCCTGAAAACTCTTTCGGAGACTCGCTGTTCCCTCGCCGATTTGGTCACCGGCATGAATCACTACGCCTGCACCAACAGCCAGAGCGGCCTTCGCTTCACCACCGCTTTCCTGGCCGAGTTCGACCCGGCCAGCCGGACCTTGACCTACACCAACGCCGGACACAACGCACCCATCCTGCGGCGCAGCTCGGGCGCAATCGAACGGCTGTCAAACGGCGGACTGCCCTTGGGAATGTGGGCGGATAAAACTTATGAAGCCGGAAAGGTGATCCTGCAACCGGGCGATTGGCTTGTGATTTTCACCGACGGCGTTGTCGAAGCAGAGAATGCGCGTACGGAAGAGTACGGGGAGCAGCGCTTGCTAAACCTTTTGCAAGGCGGCGCTACGGCTACTCCACAGGAACTCCTACGCCGAGCGATGAGCGACCTCGACGCCTTCGTCGGCCCCACCCCTCAGCACGATGACATAACCTGCATGCTGGTCAAGGCCGCCTAGACTGAGTGGCTCGCCACGCTCTTGACAAAGGTAACAATTATGTTACCATCACATGCGACAGATATCCGCGAATACCTCGACCGGAATGGCCGATGTCCTTACGCCGAATGGTTCGACCGCCTGAACGCAGCAAGAGTAACCATAGCGATCACGCGCATTGGCCAGGGCAACTTTTCCAATGTGAAAAGCGTTGGCTCGGGAGTTCATGAGTCCAAGATCGACTTCGGTCCGGGTTACCGTGTTTACTTCGGCATCGACGGCAGGCGCCTTGTCATCCTTCTCGGCGGAGGAACAAAAAAGAAGCAGCAAAGGGATATCAACGAAGCTATCAGCAAGTGGCAGGACTACAAGAAGAGAAAGCGATGAGGGAATCGGCAATGGCTTTGACACGAGACTTCAAGGAAACGATTCGAGCGCGAGTACGCCGTGACTCCACTTTCCGCAGGGAACTTCTGCGCGGAGGCATCGAGAGTTTTCTCTCCGGAGATATTGAAACAGGGAAAACGGTGCTGCGCGATTACATCAACGCCACGATTGGCTTTAGCGAACTCGCCGAGAACACACACCATTCGCCCAAGAGTTTAATGCGGATGCTTGGCCCGTCCGGAAATCCGCACGCCAGCAACCTGTTCGAAATCGTCGCATATCTGCAAAAGAAGGAAAGAGTTTGTTTCAAGCTTTGCCCGGCATCGGCTCGCCATTAAGCCGTTCCGCTTTTCATGACCTCCGCGTACATCCGATGAAACGCGTGGACGCCCTTTTCCTGCTTCACGCTGTAACGTCCGTGTTCGTAGCTGCGTGAGTGCAGATTCCTCTGCACCGTCTCGCAAATTGCGACGTCTTCAATCTGAATCTGGTCGCTGAACTCGACCGAGTCACGCGCGGCTTTACTATCGAGGTCTTCCTCGCGCACATACCATTCGAAAATCGCCATGGAACGCTCGGCCTCCAGCGGCAGAACGATGTTCAACGAAACATTGTCGGGATAGCAGTTCAGCATCCAGTTGGGAAAGATCCAGAAATAATCCGTGGTCAGATCCTCCGGGGCTTCGCGGTAGCGGCGCGGAGCGGCATCCCCAGGCTGTGCTCCCCGGATTGGACTGAATTGCCGCACGTGACGCGCGTAGGGTTCCACCGTGTAGGCTCCGTAGTCCAATTCACGATTCAGCCCCGGGTGCACGCTGGGTAAGTGGTAGCCCTCAAGATAATTGTCAACGTAGGTCTTCCAATTGCATTTCATGTCGTACGTCCGGCGCTGAAAGAGCTTCATACTGGCGAAATCGAAGCGCCCTACCTGCTTTGGAAGATTCCCCAGGCTCTTTACCAATGGCTCGGCATTGGGATCGAGGTTGACAAAGATGAGGTTAAACCACTCCGCAGCGCACACGGGCCTGAGCGCGAAGTCGCTGGGCGAGAAGTCCTGCTGGCCTTCGAACTCGGGAGCGCTGATCAGGGATCCATCCAGCCCATAAGTCCAACCGTGGTAGCTACAGCGGAAGAGCTTGCGCGAGCCGCATCCTTCCGCCGGTGGCCCGGCGCGATGCCGGCAAACATTGTAAAAGCCGCGCAGCTCGCAATCTGCTCCGCGCACCAGGAGCAAGGGCTCTCCTTGCAGTTCCGTAGTAAAGAAGTCCCCCGGATTCGCTACTTGATGGGCATGGCCCACGACCTGCCAGGCCTTTCGAAATATCTTTTCGTGCTCCCGTTCAAGGATGGAAGGATCGGCGTAGAAGGGACTTGGAAGCGACCACGCCTGTTCGATATCTGGATCGATGTGCAGGGATTCGACGGAGGCTTTCATGGGACGAACTGTGATCAGCAAATCGGCATTCTAAATGGGAATCTCTCCAGAAACGGGAATGTGATTGACAAAATTTGTCAGGCTTTGCTGTTTTGAGTCTCTCTCCGGACTCGTTCCCACTCTAAACGTGGTCTCGTTCTTTCCTAGGTGTGGCAGGCGTGGGACTTATGAATGGTGACTCGGAGTCCCGATTGCTGTCGGCGATGGCAAGCAAATTGCCACTAGTCTAGAGTCGGGCGTAAGAAACTCACCGGTTAATGGAGACATTGTGAAGAACACGCGGAAACAAAACGGCTTTTCATTGATTGAGTTGCTCATCGTGGTGGCGATCATTCTTATCATCGCTGCTATCGCAATTCCAAACCTGCTGCGCGCGCGCATTTCGGCCAACGAATCATCCGCCGCCAGCTCGATTCGCACCCTCAGCACGGCTGAAGTTAGCTTTGCTTCCACCTACCCAACGCAAGGCTATTCGACTCCGGGCGCCGCTGGTTTGACGGCCCTTGGGCCGGGAGCGGTCACTGGTTGTCCAGCTGGCGGACCGCTGGTCACCGCGGCTTGCTTGATTGACTGGAACCTCTCGCAAGCCGCCACAGTACCACTCGCCAAGAGTGGCTACTACTTCGGTCTTACCAGCACCTCAGGCGGAGTGCCGTACCAGAGCTACACCGCCAGCGCCTCGGCCGCAGCATTCAACCAGACTGGTGTGCGCGGCTTTTGCTCCAACGAAGACGGCGTAGTTCACTTCCTCGCGTCGCAGGCTGGCGCCCCGACAGTTACGTGGGCGACCTGCACCGGCTGGAGCCAGTTGCAGTAAGTTGATTTGGCGAAGTACCTGGGGGAGGGTACAAGCCGGGAGCAACGGAGAAATCCGTTGCTCCCTTTGCTTTTTGGGGCTACAAATATCACGACCCACACGACAATTGGCTCGAAATCCGGGAAAGAGCAATCTCGGTTGGTAGGGACTCAAAATGACACAACTTGTCATGCCGCCGACAAAATCTGCCAGATACTGTCTTTCCAAGCCCAACCCGCTTCGGACTCGAGGGTTACCGAAGATTGCTGAGCCCTTGAAAACAAAACACAGCCAAGAATCCGACCCTACCCTATAGTAACTTCTGCTTCTGGCCGCTAAAATGCGAACATAATCGGCAATTGGGTCTACTGAGACCACATCTGATAACGGAGAAGAAGGGAACACACATGCGGAAACAGAAGGGTTTTTCACTGATTGAGTTGCTCATCGTGGTGGCGATTATTCTTATCATCGCTGCTATCGCTATTCCGAACCTGTTGCGCGCTCGTATCTCGGCCAATGAATCATCTGCGGCCAGCTCGATTCGTACCATCAACACGGCGGAAGTCAGCTTTTATTCCACTTACCCGGCGCAAGGCTATTCGACGCCTGGCGCGGCTGGCTTGACGGCCCTTGGGCCGGGAGCGGTCACTGGTTGTCCGGCTGGCGGCCCGCTGGTCACTGCGGCTTGCTTGATCGACTGGAACCTCTCGCAGGCTGCCACAGTACCACTCGCCAAGAGCGGCTACTACTTCGGTCTTACCAGCACCTCCGGCGGAGTTCCGTACCTGAGCTATACCGCCAGCGGCTCGGCTGCAGCATTCAACCAGACTGGTGTGCGCGGCTTCTGCTCTAACGAAGACGGCGTAATTCACTTCCTCGCGTCGCAGGCTGGCGCCCCGACAGTAACGTGGGCGACCTGCACCGGCTGGAGCCAGTTGCAGTAAGTTGGTTTGGCGAAGTACCTGGGGGAGGGTACCAGCCGGGGAGCAACGGAGAAATCCGTTGCTCCTTTGTTTTTTTTGCATTGCCTTCGCGCCTCTAGCGGTATCCTAGCCGGGCTGTTGCCCGTAGAACCAACCAAAAATCCAGAATCGCCCATCCGTCGATCATCGCCGTTTTACTTTCGTAATCACGTAACCTGCGTGCACTCTACCTTCCGGGCGTATTTTGCATATAATTTTCTTACACACATGAAAGGAGGACAGTTCAGTTCCGCAGCCATGACCGCAATCGATATTCTCGGTCTCGAAAAAACCTACAGCGTAGGTTTCTGGCGCAAGAAGCCGAGGTGTGCATTGAAACCGCTGCACCTAAGAGTGGAGGAGGGAGAGATTTTCGGCTTTCTCGGCCCCAATGGAGCAGGCAAGACGACCACCCTCAAGATCCTGATGGGCTTGGTCTACCCAACTGCCGGATCGGCGCAAATTCTGGGCATGGACATTAACGACCCCCGGATGAAGGCACAGATCGGTTTTCTCCCTGAGCAGCCGTATTTCTATGATTACCTCACAGCTGGCGAACTATTGAATTACTACGGACAGCTTTCCGGCGTGCCGGCCAAAGATCGAGAACGCAAGGTCCGTGAAGTTCTCGATCGGGTAGGGCTGCCGAATGTCATGCGAGTTCAGTTGCGGAAGTTTTCCAAAGGTATGCTGCAGCGAGTGGGCATCGCGCAAGCCATCCTGCACAATCCCAGGATCGTCTTCTTCGACGAACCTATGTCCGGACTTGATCCCATGGGACGCCGCGAAGTGCGGGACTTAATGGAAGAATTGAAGCACGAAGGTAAGACGGTATTTTTTTCCACGCACATTCTTTCCGACGCAGAGGCACTTTGCGATCGAGTGGCAATCATTCATTTGGGCGAACTGCGGAGCGTGGGTGCGGTCGCGGATCTCACCTCGAGCGTCGAAGGCAAAATCGAACTGGTCTGGCATGGAAACAAGATCCCTGCCGCGATGAAAGCGTTGGGCGCGGATTGCCACGTAACCGGCGACACCGTCCGTGCCGTCCTTCTCGAGGGCAATCAGGACGCCGCCCTTGAGGCGCTGCGGCGCGAACAATTGCGCATTGTATCTTTGATTCCTGTCCGCACTTCGCTGGAAGAGTATTTTGTTCGCAAGCTGCAACCGTCAAAGGCGGTTGCCGGGGTTACACAATGAAGGTGACGCAATGAGCGGACGAATCGTATACATCGCCTCCAACACCTTCCGCGAAGCGGTACGCGATCGCGTCCTCTATAACCTCATCGCGTTCGCGCTGCTGATGTCGGGAGCGGCCATCCTGGTCGGGCAGATTTCCATCGGCATCGAGCGTTTAGTGGTGATCAACCTTGGCCTCACGGCAGTTTCGCTGTTTGGCATCGTGATCGCCATTTTTATTGGCATCGGGCTGGTCTCGAAAGAGATTGACAAGAGAACTCTCTACACTGTCCTTTCCCGCCCGGTTCAGCGTTGGGAGTTCATTATCGGTAAGTTTTTTGGTCTGGCAGGCACGCTGGTAGTGAATGCCTTCTTCATGGCGCTTGGAGTATTCGCTGCATTGTTCTACGTTTCGCGCCACTTCCAGGCGACCGACGGCTGGGTGCTGGTGGCATTGTATTTCATCATCCTCCAGTTCCTGATCATCACCTCTTTGGCGCTTTTGTTTTCCTCGTTCTCATCTCCGTTGCTGTCAGCTGTCTTTGCTTTTGCATTGTTCGTAATCGGCACCTTCGCGGAAGACCTCCGAGGATTCGCCGCCTTGACCAAAGGCATCGTGCGCTGGCTGGCGACGGGCGTGGCATATCTGGTTCCGAATTTCTCAGCCTTGAATGTGATTAGTTCAGTGGCCCACGAGCAGCCGGTTGCCAGCCAACTCATCCTCTCGAACACGGCTTATGCGCTGGTCTACGCCAGCATGGCACTCTGCGGAGCGGTGCTGATTTTCGAGCGCCGGAATCTGAAATGAAGCCGTCGCGTCGGATCACAATTGTGGCCAGCACGCTGCTCGTAATTTGCCTGACGGCGTCGGTGTTGTTGCTACGAAGCATCGATCGCGAGCGCACTGGAGCTACACTCGAGGAAGTACTTTACATCTCCTCGCCCACGCTGCTCAAGCGCATGAGCCTGGGATACGATGGTTTGCTCGCTGACGTTTATTGGACCCGCGCCGTCCAGTATTTCGGCGACAAGCTCACTCGCGGCTCCGAGCATTTTGATTTGTTGGCGCCTCTGCTCGAAATCACCACTACGCTCGATCCACAACTCATGGTCGCCTACGAGTATGGCGCCAGCTTCCTGGCTCCAAAGATACCGGGTGGTGCTGGGCAACCGGAGCGGGCCATCAAGTTGGTGGAGTTCGGGATTCGCAATAACCCTAACCAGTGGCGCCTCTACTACGACCTTGGTTTCATTTACTACATGGACCTCGAGGACTACGGAAATGCACAGAAGGCATTCGCCGATGGCGCCAAATTGCCGAATACGCATCAAATCATGCCCCTCATGGCCGCCAAGATGGCAGAGCACGCGGGAAACATCGAGACTGCTCGGATGATGTGGATTACGACTTATCAGATCACACGCGACCCCAACGTCAAATCCAACGCGGTCGCTCATTTGAATGCGTTGCAGGTGGATGAAGATGTGACCACTCTCGAAAGGCTCGTATCGCATTACCGCGAAAAGACCGGGCATCTGCCACAGAATTTTTCGGATTTGGAAGCGGCGAACCTGTTGCGAGGCACTCCGGTGGATCCGCTTGGACACGCCTACCGGCTGATGCCAGACGGCCGCGTCGAAGTGCGAGTTCCCGATGATTTGCCCTTCCTTGAAAAAGGAACCCCAATCGGCTACATTCCACCCCGAAATCCGAAATTACCCCCTGTGAATTAAAATTCAAATGATGCGGACGCGGGCGTCCTCGCCCATGCAGGTCCAACCCATGAAGACGCGTACGGCGCAGGTCGAAGATGCCGAGAACATTGCACGCCTGGTGAATATCGCCTTTCGCCCGGAACGTTTCTTCATCGACGGTGACCGCACGAACCCCGAAAAAGTGCGCGCGCTATTGCAGAAAGGCAAGTTCCTGCTCACCGAGGAAGCCGGTGCTCTGACCGGCTGCGTCTACGTGGAACTGCGGGAAGATCGTGGGTATTTCGGCCTGCTCGCCGTCCAGCCTAAACGGCAACGTTCAGGCCTCGGATCTGGCCTGATCGCAGCTGCCGAGGAATATTGTCGCGCTGCTGGTTGCCGCTTCATGGACCTCACTATCGTGAATCTGCGCATCGAGCTGCCCGCGTTTTATCACCGTCTTGGCTATGTCGAAAGCGGGATTCTGCCATTTCCCTCAGACCAGTCGCCAAACCAGCCTTGCCATCTTGTGAAGATGTCAAAGCCCCTCGCATAACCCGTGTAGCGCGGACACACCTGTCCGCGTGCTGATAGCGGCAAAAATTCGCGTGGAGACAGCCGCCCTCGGCAGTCCAGCCGGGCGAAGCGAGACAGATTCGTGGCACCATAGTCAGCAATGCGAGGCGAGCCCAATCCAGGCCCAAGTCTTGTTGCGACCATCCGCGATTGGTGGAAGGAAAATTCTGCGCACCGTGGGTTCATTTCCACCTTGAGGCGGTTCGTCTCCATACTGTGGGAGTTCGTTCGCGAGTCGACTCCCACGCGACGGCGGCAACGCTATGGCGACGTGGAATATGACTGGGACTTCCGCGTGGATACGACCGGTGCGACGGTTGGTTGGCGCGATCGACTGCTGGGAATGTTTCATTCGCCTTATCAACCAACCGAGCCCGCGCTGTTTCGCGAAATGCTGGTGAGCCTGACGCAGGCGAGTCCGAAAATCGACTTTCGCGAATTTACCTTCATCGATATCGGTTCGGGCAAGGGACGCGCCCTGCTGATGGCTGCCGATTATCCCTTCCGGCGCGTTCTAGGAATCGAGCTACTGCCGGAATTACACCGGGTAGCGAAAGAGAATATCGGCAAGTACAAAAGCGATTCGCAGCAGTGCTTCGCTATCGAGTCGGTACGTGCTGACGCCAGCGGTTTCGCTTTTCCACCGGAGCCACTGGTCCTTTATCTGTTCAATCCCTTGCCCGAATACGGATTGGCCAAGATGATCAGCAATCTGGAGCATTCATTGCGGGAACATCCCAGGCCGGTGTTCGGGCTGTATCACAACCCGCTGCTCGAGTCTGTGCTGACGCGGAGTACGGCATTCACGAGAATCGCGGGCACGGATCAGTACGTGATTTTTGCGGGCAACGATTCTTCACTTAGTACAGGCGCGTGCCCTTCGCCGAGGCTCATTACGTAGGACATCTCTACCAGGCAAATTTATGGTTTGAACTTGCTTGCGAATGCGAGCTCTATACCGCAATGAAATTTCCCAATGTCCGCGAGGCGCCGGTGATATTGCTGCGCGGCGGCATCCTGGTTCGTGATCGTGGCATACCACATAGCGTCGAAGTATGCCGAACACCGCTCACCTTCTGACTTGCTCGCCTGCACGGCTGAGTCAAATTCTGTTTCGCTGGTCGATCCGGACAGCAGTTGAATCACCGCCCTCGTCGGAGGCGATTCTTCGCCCAGCCTTCCGGCGGCTTCCTGCAACATATCTTCCTTGCGTTGGCCCTTGCTCAACTGCAATAGAAATTCTTCGATTTCAATATGCGCCCGCTGGCAAACATTTCTGTTTCCTTCTGCCGCTTCCAGTTGGTCCATGAGACCATTCGACTTATTGACCCACTGCAACTCGTCGTCTCCGGGACGGCGTACACCGGTGAAGTAGACGATCTGGGCGATACTCAGCGCCGATTGCGCACCTGCGCACCGATAGCGGAGTCCACTGTTAAACACGATAGTGTGCAGATCAAGCGCTTCGGCAACATCGACTTTCTGCCCACCATCGCCTGTCAGTCTGGCGCTCGCCATTATGCGCAGGCACCCGGCATGTCCTTCCAGTGCGCATTTTTCCCAGTACTGGTAGGCCAACGAATACGATCGTAAATAGTTTCTGGCAACAAAACCGGCGAAGTACTCGGCATTGGTGACATTGACGGCAGGGATGTAGGTACTGGCACCCGCCGAAATCACACGGTCGAAGTCTTCGATCGCTCCCTGGGCTGCGGAGGGCTCCAATGCTTCGCCTTCACGCTCATGGATAGAATTGATTAACCTGAGACCCTCAGCCCGATAAAAATGCGCTACCACAACGTCGGCGGCATCGATCTTGCTGCTATTGAGGGCCGCATCGAATATTTGAACGTCGCGCTTCAGCTCCGGAATGTCCGCTTTCCCGCGCTCTGTTTTCTTTTCGAGCCACTGCACCTGCTCGACCGCAGAAGTCAGGTCGACCGCTGGTGCGGGAGGTACACGCGCAGCCATGTTCCCGGAGCCGGACCGGGCGACAGCGGGAAGGCTCCGACTCTGCGCGCGGGTCGCTGCGGGAGGAACCCGAGGACCGCGTACGGCAACGAGCGCCACGCCGAAAATAAGGAATCCAACGAAACAAATCGCCGCAGCGCTCGCCAAACCGAGCGGGACGAACGAGGGCATTCGGGAAGCTTTGCCGGCTGCTGGGGACGGCTCGGAAGCGAGCGCTTCCGTTAGTTGCATGCGTGCTATGCGATAGGCATCGGCGCCCATCAGCATTTGCAATACGATGAGCGCTATCGAAACCACGCCGCCGGCATATCCCGTGAGCCGCGGCGTACCGAAGCGTACGACTTGCGTCGCCACGAAGATCACGGTGCCCTTGACCCGCTCTCCAAGATAGAAGTATCCGAACCCGGCAGTCAGGAGATTCAGAGTCACAGCCACGCGCGGATTCTGGGCATCCAACTGAATGTCTTGCCCCCGATTGATTTCGATCGCAGTGAAATAGGCATCGAGAAACGAGAATATCCAGAGAACGAAGATCACAATCAAGCCGGTCCCTTTTAAGCCTTCGTGCGGCGAGAAAGAAAAAAGCAGTCCCACCAACCAACAGCCGAGTGTGACCCATCCGCGCGCCTTCTTGCCACAGTACAACTGCCCTGCGCCCGGCAGGAGCAGAGACAGCACAAAGGCCCAGCCCGCACTCTTGTGGGGAGTTGGAGGAACGAAAGCTCCCACTGGCCCAGGATTGCTCAGTCCGAGGTTTAGTCCGAGAGACATCGCATGGTCGCCCGCGATTACGCGGCATGAGTTTAGCACTTCTTGCAAGGTCTGCGGGGGCGAGGTAGTCCTTCCGTAGGTTTGGAAAGAACGCTCAGGTGGTAAGGCCCACCCGACAAACAGTTGTGACCATGCGGCCGGATGCGGACTTGCTGTTCTGGTTCCGGCAACAACGCAGCTACCAAACGCGCATCAACGCCATCCTGCGCGCCTTCATGAACGTGGTCTGGCGAGCATCGAGCTATCTAAATAGGGCGGGCCTGCGCCGCTAATCAACGACTTCGAGGTCTGGGCTACTTCGCGCTCATCACCAGCTTGGCGATCGTGGCAAGCTGCATGTTTGACGTGCCTTCGTAGATCTTGCCGATTTTTGAATCGCGCCAGTACTTCTCCACTGGATAATCTTTGGTGAATCCGTAGCCACCGTAAATCTCGATGGCCAGCGAGGTGACGCGCTCGGCTACCTGGGAGCAGAACAGCTTGGTCATGGCGGCTTCTTTGACGAAGGGAATGCCGGCATCTTTCATACGAGCCGCATTGTAGACCATCAGGCGGGCGGCTTCGATTTCGGTGGCCATTTGGGCTATCTGGAACTGGATGCCCTGAAAATCAGCAATCGATTTTCCGAATTGCTTGCGTTCCTGGGCGTACTTCGCCGCGTATTCCCAGGCGCCGCGAGCCACTCCTGCCATCTGCGCGCCGATGCCGATGCGGCCTTCGTTCAGAGTTTCGATGGCGATCTTATATCCCTTGCCTACTTCGCCGAGGACGTTCGACTTGGGCACGCGGCAATCTTCGAGAATCAACTCGCAGGTTGAGGAAGCGCGAATGCCGAGCTTGTCTTCTTTCTTGCCAACGGTGAATCCGGGAAACTCTTTCTCGATGATGAAAGCGGTGATGCCTTTATATCCTGCGGCGGGATCGATGGTGGCAAAGAGAATAAAGACGCCGGCCTCTTTGCCATTCGTGATCCACAACTTGCGTCCATTGAGGACATAATCGCCGCCTTTGAGTTCCGCTTTCGTCTGAAGAGCAAACGCGTCTGAGCCCGATCCCGCCTCGCTCAAGGCGTACGCGCCGCACAGGTCGGCTACCATTCGGGGTAGATAGCGCTTTTTCTGTTCCTCGGTCGTCCAGCGCAGCAAGGCGTTGTTGACCAGGGTGTTCTGCACATCCACGATCACACCTGCGGAAGCGTCCACGCGCGAGAGTTCTTCCACTGCGAGGATCGCTTCGAAGAATTTGCCGCCTGCTCCGCCGTATTGCTCGGGCACTTCGATGCCCATCAGTCCGAGATGAAAGAACTGGTGAATGAGGTCTTTGTCGAAGACGCCTTTTTCGTCCATCTCTTTCACAAGGGGGCGAACTTTCTCGTCGGCGAACTGGCGGATGTTGTCGCGGAAAAGAATCTCGTCTTCGGTGAAGCTGGTTAGAGGAGTCGGCGATGGGGTTTGCAACGCAGTATCGGGCATTCGAGTCCCTTCAGAAGGTATATCGCGAAACTAGAAATTCTAGCACCTGGAAGCGGCACGTGCCTGAGGCCACGGACGGCGGCAGTTGGGGCAGTTCCAAAATGCGTCAAGTAGCGACCACAGCCAACAAATAGCCAATTCCGCTAATACTAATTTCCGCTGCTTTGCGAAAACAGAAATAAGCTGGTTTCCCCCAATAGAGTCACAAAAAGGAGATAAGCAATGGCAAAAAGTGGAACTGCAACCAAACTTGCTCTCGTCAACGAAAACGCGACACAAGCGCAGCAAGCCTTCGTCACCGCTTTGCAGAACAAGATGACTGACTTCCTGGGCAGCCAGCTCGATGGCCCCTTCTCCGTGGTGAACTATACATCGGGCTTCAACTACATGGTGCAATGGGGACCAAACAACTACTACAACGAGGCCACAATCAGTTCGGTGGATCAACTGGTCGCAGCGCAGGACAATGGCATTGAGTCACTCACCGGCCAGCGCTTCAGCACGTTGTACCAGAATATCCTCCAGAACGTGGTCTATAAGATCTCCAGCGCGGACCAAAAAACCATCGATCAAGCCCAAACTCAGTTCGCGGCCCAAATGTCGGCGGTCATACAGACTTTTGAGAACGACATGGGAACGATCACGGTTACCGAGATTACCTCCAGCAAATGTGTGCCCGCATCAAAAATTGGCTACGTCGCGTGGTTCGTTCAACAATACTACGGCGGCGATCCGACCAAGATTCCGGTGACGCTGGCGGATTTCCGCGGCGCTTACCAGGCTTTTCTGAATGTCGCAGCGCTCTTCTTGAGCATCACGACGCGGGCGACGAACGCCGCCTCGGAACTGGCAGCGGCGCTGGCCAATACCACTACTCCGTCGGCCGCAAACGGCGGCCTGCAGACCGGCGCGTCCTCCTACGATGTGGGATACGGCACCTTCCCGGCAGTGAATGACATCGTGGCCGCGCTCGACACTGCCACAAATCAGGTGGAGATCGATTGCACCCTCACCAATTTCACGTCCACCGAATCCACTCTAAACGTGGAGGGCAGCGCCGGTTTCACGATTCCCCTGCCGTTCATAAGTATTGGATTTGGC
>DATNNE010000136.1:0-89608 GCA_035601995.1 Terriglobales bacterium | reverse complement strand
CCTGAACTCGCCAATGAACCTGGTTACCAGTCTCGCGACCTACGCTGCGATGACTCGCGAACTCGGGTTGCCCTTACGCTTTCCTGGCACCAAGGAGGGATGGAACACCCTCCAGGAGACAACTGACGCAGAATTGTTCGGCCGCGCGACTTTGTGGGCTCTAGGTGAAGATAAAGCACGCAATGAAATCTTCAACGTATCGAACGGAGATGTCTATCGCTGGAGGCAACTGTGGAATGAACTCGCCGCTTTCTACGATCTGCGAATCGCCGAGCCGCTTGCGATGTCTACTGTTTCCGAGATGAGCGAGAAGGCTCTTTTGTGGGATGCAATGGTTGCCCGCTATGGCCTGCATGCCACGCCCTACGACCAGATTGCAAACTGGGCGTTCGTGGACTGGATGCTCAACTTCCGGGAAGAAACAATCTTGAGCACAATTAAGATTCGCCAGGCGGGCTTTGCGGATTACATCGACACGCACCAGAGCTTTAGGCGGCAGCTCACCAGACTTCGCGATCTGCGGATCGTCCCCTAGCGGTCCCGCGTGCGTTGCCGGCTGCGAATGAATTCGGGTGTCGTCCAAGGCTGACATCAGCGAAAGCTTCGAAGAGACTATCGAGAATGACGATGACACACAGACCGTATCACTTTGTCGCTATTGTTGGAGGAGCGATCGCCGGCTCCGTCGCCGCAGAAATATTGGCGGACAATGGGATTCACGTGGTTGTCATTGAACAGAACAAAAAGCCTTATGGCAAGATTGAGGATGGACTGCCGCGCTGGCATCTGGAGCAACGCAAACAAGAGTACAGCCGCATCGATGCTCGCCTAAGGAAGCCTGGTGTTTTCTTACTTCCCTGCACTCGGCTTGGCCGCGACCTGGACTTTCAGGATCTTTGCCACAACTGGGGCTTTTCCGCGGTCATCCTGGCAAACGGAGCCTGGCGGGACAGAGAACTGGGAATACCCGGAGCGGAAGAATTCGTCGACAAGGGTTTGGTTTACCAGAATCCGTTCATCTATTGGTACAACCACAAGAATGAAGAAGACTACACAGGGCCGCACTACCAGGCTCCTGACGAGGCCTTGGTCGTAGGCGGTGGGCTTGCGTCGATTGATGTCGCGAAGATTCTGCAGCTCGAAAACTATGAGCGTGTTCTTCGAGCACGCGGTGTTCAGACTAATGTGTATGAGCTCGAAAAGAAAGGTGTCCCAGCCGTCTGCAAGATGCACGGCATTACTCCTGCGGACCTTGGCATTAAAGGATGCCTTCTGATCTATCGCCGCCGGGGACAAGACATGCCGCTGGCTCAGCCTCCAGAAAATGCCACGCCCGATCAGATTGCTAAGACAGAAGCGATCCGTCAGAAGATGCTGCGCTTGGCGCAGGAAAAATACTTGTTTCGTGTTCAGGATCGCAGGGTAGCAACGGGACTCCTTGTAGAGGACGGGCGGCTAGTGGGATTGAAAGTTGCGGAGACCAAAGTGGAAGGGCGAAAAGCAGAACCCGTGGCCGGCTCGGAGTACCAACTACGAGCGCCAATGGTAATTTCTTCGATCGGGTCCGTGCCTGAGAAGATTCCTGGCGTCGCCATGAGGGGCGAATATTACGATTTCAACCATGAAACTCTGCCCCAATACGGCGAATCCGATCATGTATTCGGAGTGGGTAATGTCGTGACAGGACAAGGCAATATTCGCTCGTCACTGTTACACAGCCAGGAAGTTGCCACCAAACTCATCGAAAACTACATTGGCGTCGCGGACGAGGGCACAACGCCCGCGAGGTTTTACGCGGGCGCGGAAGCCCGAGGAACGGCGCAAGCCCAGGCTGCTCGGGATCGAGTCCAGGTCATGCGAGGTCTGTCATACCACGAAGTCGCAGCGATCGAGCAGAGGATTCGGGCCTTTCAAGAGCGAGTAGGCTACACCGGTGACTACGACTCCTGGACTGCCAGTGGGACAGCTTCGATTACCGCTGATCAGATGGACTTTCTGACAGACATCGCGCTGGAAGCCACTCGCCAAAGTTCGGCTGCATTTTATTGCACCGCATGCCGTTGACGAACTGAATGAGAGGGAATGCAAAATGACTACGCTTCAAGACAAAACAGCACTGGTGACTGGGGCGTCACGCGGCATCGGCCGCGCGACGGCAGCGGCACTTGCTAGGGCCGGGGCACACGTCCTTGTTCACTATGGCCGCTCCGCGCAGGAAGCGGAATCTCTCGTCTCCGAGATCCAAGCGCAAGGCGGACGCGCAAATGCGATCTCGGCGGATCTGGGAACTCCGAGCGGTGCTGCGCTGCTAGCAAAACAGGTGCGCTCAATCGTCGGTGATCGATTGGATGTGCTTGTGCTCAACGCCGGAATCAGCAAGGCGGCACGCATCGCCGATTACACGGTAGAGGACTTTGACAACCTCTTTGCGACGAACGTCCGAAGCCCATTCTTCCTGGTGCAGCAACTCTTGCCAATCCTTGGTGAGGGCTCAAACATCGTTCTTATCTCTTCCGCTGTAGCTCGTACGGTGGTGGGCAAGCCCGGTTTGGAAAACCCTTCAATTCTTGCTTACGCCTCTACCAAAGGAGCAATTGAGACTCTGGTCAAACACTGGGCGGCCATTCTCGGGCCAAGTGGCATACGCGTAAATGCCGTCGCACCGGGAGTAATCGACACGGATATGTCGAATTTTACGAAGACAGAAGCGGGCCGCGAAGTCACGCTGGGGATGCAGGCATTGAAGCGAATTGGCAAACCTGATGACGTCGCCGACGTAGTCGCTTTTGTGGCGTCCGATGGGGCGCGCTGGATCACAGGTGCGAGCATTCCGGTCGATGGCGGCTCGAAGCTTTAGCTGACAAAGTGAGGAGCTCAATGGAGACAAAGACGACCAAAGGTAAGGAGATCAGAATTCCTGGGGCCGGACCATCCCATTACGATTTCTCCGGCTGAGGGCAAGGTGCGTGTAACGGTCGCCGGAAAGATCGTCGCTGAATCCGCGCAAGCGCTTCGGCTGGAGGAGAAAGGATATCCACCTGTTTACTACTTGCCGCGCAAGGATGCGGACATGTCGTTGCTCGTTCGGACCACGCATTACACCTATTGTCCGTACAAGGGTGATTGTACCTACTACAGCATTCCCATCGGCGGATCGAAATCGGAATACGCCGTTTGGACATACGAAAAACCTTACGAGGCAGTCGCCCAGATTAAAGAACACCTGGCGTTTTATCCCTCACGGGTCGATGCAATCGAAGTGATCTCCTAAGCATGAAAGGAATCAACATGCCGAAGACTACGCCCGAACAAAACAAGGCCCTCGTCCTGGAAGCGTTCGACACACTCTTCAACAAGCGCGACTATGCAGCCGCGGAACGATTCTGGTCGCCAGACTACATCCAGCACAGCGCTCATATCGCACCCGGCCGCGATGGTCTGTTCAATCTCATCAAGAGCCTTCCGCCCACGTTGAAGTACGAACCGGGATCGATCGTGGCTGAGGGAGACCTAGTGATCGTGCATGGGCGATTTAGCGGTTTCGGTGCTCCTGTGAATTGGATTGCCGCGGATATCGTCCGCATGCAACGCGGAATCCTGATCGAGCATTGGGACGTCATTCAGGATGAAGCGACGGAGGAACAGTCAATAAGCAAGCGGCCCATGTTCGGAGCTACATTCCCGACGTACGCTTGAAAAAGAACAAGTCTCCACGTGGGTTTACGAATGAATACAGCCCGTCAAGGTGGCCCTCGCATCGAACTGCAGCGCTCTTTGCCAAGCAAGGTGGCTGCGATTTCTCCCTTCGTGGATAAGCTCATGCTCTTGATCAGGAAGTGCGGCTGTGTTCCTGAGAGCGAGAGCGACGTTGAGATTGCCTTGCGCGAAGCCCTCGCAAACGCAATCGTTCACGGAAATCATGAGAACCCCGGAAAGCGCGTCCATGTTCGCTGGCGCTGTGGACCTAGTGAAATCTCAATCGCGGTAAAAGACGAGGGACGAGGATTTGACGCTAATAAGATAGCGGATCCGACTGCTCCCGAGAATACCGGATCCGTTCATGGTCGTGGGATTTACCTGATGAAAGCGTTGATGGATGAAGTGCGCTTCGAAGAGGGTGGGGTTGTCGTTCATATGCGAAAAAGCACCAGCCAAGCAGCCAACGATGCACAGAGGGACTCGCGGGAGTAGGTCAGTTTCCGATTACGATTCGAAATCGATACCGATACCGAGAGCATAGATGGAGAGAAACCTTATGTGTGCCATTCTCCAAGCTAGTACCCTCGGAAGTTGTCGCAAGAACCACTGGCAACGATTCAGCAGAAGGATGCCTGCATCTTCTTGGTATGGGTTTCATCCAAAGCAGAGTGCATTTACGCTATAGTCGTCGTCTAGCCGAAGCGAGGAGTTTGATGGATGTTTGAGAGCATTCTCTGCCAGGTAACGGAATATGATCCTGACGTCCTAGAGTCCCTGATTGGCCTCGCAGTCGAAATTGCGCGCGAGGGGCGAGAGGGAAGACGCGTAGGCACGCTTTTTACACTCGGGGACGAGATTGCCGTGCTCGCGAGATCTAGACCGTTGATTCTGGATCCGTTATCGGGGCATCCTGAGTCTTCACTCCATCTCACCAATCTCAATCTACGCGGAACGATCAAGGAATTGGCACAGCTGGACGGCGGGTTCGTGGTCAGTCGCGAAGGAATTGTCCTTTCCGCGTGCCGCTATCTCGATGCCGTGGCTGCACAAGTGGATGTGCCGCTGGGACTCGGCAGCCGTCACATTGCCGCCGCGAACATGAGTGCTGTCACCAAGGCGGTGGGTATTGTGGTTTCTGAGAGTTCGGTGGTACGGCTATTCTGTCATGGACAGCTGGTCGGCGAAATCATTCCCGAGATTTGGATGATGGATCACGCTCACCTGCGTGGCACCGTGAAGAGGGAACAAGTCGGCGAACTGACGATTCTGACACCAAATCTGCGATCAGCCTCGATCGCGAAGTGAGCGCGACTAACCACTGATACACGCGACTGAAACTCATGACGACGCTGCAGGAATTCAGGTGTGAAGTCTGTGGACTGGTGACCACAAATCCTGTCCACTGGTTCGTGATTCGATGTGGAGATTCCGATCTCACCGTGCATCGGTGGAATTCTGAAGCCGCCAACGCGACCGGAGCGCGGCATTACTGCGGCGAAGCTCACGCCGAGGTATACATCAGTCGCTGGTTTGAGTCAGTGTGCGCGCCGCCGAAACCAAGTTTTAAGTAGATGAATCAGCCGGGAAAGCGATGCGACCCCGACATCGGACGATAGCAACTTCGTAACGGGAATCGAATCGTTTGTCGACGGTGGTTTTGCCGAGGTCTAGAGCGCGTAGAATGCCCAGGTGCTGCTGTACTACACATTCATGGACAAGACGTCCTTGTCCCCAGCCCTCAAGCATACGGGGTGCGCGACGCTTGTGTCGGGCATCCTGGCTCAATCGGGAGGTTTCTTTCTCCATATGGTCAAGGGGCAGCCAAACCGCGCTTCCATCGGCACCACCGTGACCACGATTGGCGCCATACTACTCACCTGCGCTATTGCCGTATGGGTGTATGGGCTGTTTACCGCACACTAATGGGCTTACGCTGACCGACCGGCGCCGCCGAGTACCACCCTAGCGTGGTCAAAAAGGCTGTAGCAGCCTATGAAACAGGGGAAGCGGACAAACATGTTGGAACAGATCAACTGAGCTGGAGAAGCACCTGTTTAGCAGGATAATCGTCCGCACAAATTCATCCACACATCCGGTTGATGTCGCGATTCTCAAGGACAGGTCTGGGAAAACCGCGCTTCGTTACGCTCAACATGGCGCGACCGAGGCATTCAGTCGTTGTCACGTAGTTCGGGAAAAGCATCTTCCATAACGGATAGAGGGGTCTCATCAAAGCGTAAGCCGCCCCGTACCACCTGGTCTTTGTGCGAATTCCATGAAGGGGCTGAATGTACGCAGGGCGAAACAGGAACACAGCCTTGAACGGCATCTGCAATAGCGCGTTTTCCGTTCTGCCCTTTACCCGCGCCCACATGCTTCGCCCGCGCTCGGTACTGTCGGTTCCTGCCCCAGATACGTAGATGAAGGTCATTGTCGGATTCAGCTTGGCTAAGGTTTTAGCCACCGAGACCGTCAGATCGTATGTCACGCGCTGATACGCCTCCTCCTTCATCCCTACTGACGAGACGCCGAGGCAGAAGAAACATGCGTCGTAGCCTGAGAGCCTGTCTTCAATCGCCGCGAGATCAGAAACATCCTGGTGTACGACTTCGCGCAGTTTGTCATGCTCCGGCAGGCTGGCGTTGCGGACAACCGCGAGGACGCTCTCGACATCAGGGTCGAGCAGACACTCTCGCAAGGCGCCCTGCCCGACCATTCCCGTCGCTCCGAAGAGAACCACTTTCACTTGACCGTCTCCTACTTCTCAGAAGGCGCATACCAGAGCGAGTTCGCCGACCATCGACTGCACGAGAGGCATTGGGTTTCACTCCACTGGTGCAGGCACAGTTCGTTCGTCCGGCCGAGACGTTTCAGAGTCGCTCTGGGGCACCGAAGTGTAGCTAAAGTGTAGCTTATGAGCGGTGGAGCGGTGGGTTAGAATGATCCCCTCTCCTCCAGTGGATTCGAGGACATTCCTCTCCTCCAGAGAGCTAAGAAAGCTACAAAGAAGCTACAAGAAAGCTACAGACAGGCGTATATTTATTCCGCCATCAATGATGGCAAAATCGCTAGGCGCTCTGAGCAAGCCGTTTGAAATCAGTGATAAGTAGTTTTGGATTCAACGCAAGATTCGAATCCCACTCTCTCCGCCAGTTCTTTCAATCCAAAGGATTTAAAGGCTAAAGCCTGTCGGCTACGAAATCGGCTACGTTTGAATTCCAGCTCCGTACCGCCTTCTCGGTATTAGCCTTCGGGAGATACCGATGAAAGTCAGTCTTTACGCCAGAGAATCCGATCTGGCCACCCCCACCAGAAGCCGCCGGCCGCGAAAGCCCCGCAGTCGAAGGACTGCATTGACGTTCCTTTCAGCTGCGATCAAAAGATGAAGCCACGTTATACCATGGGGTGTGAACCTTCCACTAAATCCGCCGATCCTGCCGATGCTCGCTAAACGAGTAGATGAATTGCCGGAGGAGGGCGATTGGATTTTCGAGCCCAAGTGGGATGGTTTTCGGGCGCTGGTGTTTCGCGATGGAGATGAGATTTTCATCCAAAGCCGCGACGGAAAACCACTCAATCGTTACTTTCCTGAGTTGCTGGAACCCCTGCGCGCTGCGGTGCCCGCACGTTGTGTGCTCGACGGAGAAATGGTCATCGTCAAGAATGATGGGCTTGATTTTGATGCACTGCAATTACGTCTGCATCCCGCTGCATCGCGCGTAAAGCTTTTATCAGGGCAGATTCCCGCATCCTTTGTATTCTTCGATCTGCTTTGCCTGGGAGATCGCGATCTCCGCGGCGAGGCGTTTCAAAAGCGGCGACGCGAACTGGAGTCGCTGCTTAACGTATCTTCACCGCCGATTCATCTCACACCTGCAACCAGCGATCGGAGTATCGCCGCCGATTGGTTTCGCCGCTTTGAAGGCGCAGGATTGGACGGTGTGATGGCCAAAGATCCCGCAGGAACTTACGAGCCGAATAAGCGAGTCATACTTAAAGTGAAACACGAACGCGACTGCGATTGCGTGGTCGCCGGATTCCGCTGGCATAAAAAAGGCGAGCGCACAATGGTCGGCTCACTGCTACTCGGTTTGTTCGACGATACCGGCGATTTGCAACACGTCGGAGTCTGTGCGAGTTTCAGCACGGCAAAACGCAAAGAGCTAGTGGAGTTTCTCCAGCCTTATCGAAAGGATGCACTGATGAACCATCCGTGGAAGGCTTGGGCTGAGTCCGCGACCGAGAATGATGAAGGTGTCAAGCGAATGCCCGGCGGACAGAGTCGCTGGAGTCAAGGCAAAGATTTGTCATGGGAGCCAGTGCGGCCCGAATTAATTGTAGAGGTTGCTTACGACCACATGCAGGGAGATCGCTTTCGGCACACGGCGCAATTCCGCAGATGGCGAACGGACAAAAAGCCCAGCGATTGTACCTACTCCCAGCTTGAAGTTGTTCCGCCGCAGGAACTGGCGGCAATTTTTCCACAGGGACGATGAGGCTCACTCGTTTGTCTTTTTCTTCTTCCAACTCTCCCGCCACTCCCGTGTGGGATCATCGTCTGGATCTGGAGTTTCCTGCGGCGGCCGTTGTTCTTCGGGAACATGACGCAGGTTAATGCGGATGCGTGTCCACGTGGATGAGCGGCCTCGCATGGAATCGACCAGCACATCGTCCACGGCAAGCAGAGTTGCGATATCCGCATGTTTGGCCTTCCATCGCTCAAGACCCGCGAGCGCGGCCGCTTTATCGGGCGAATTCGCGACCGTAATCAACGGCATCTTCACGCGCGGCTTCTTTATTGCTGTCTTCTTCGCGGCAGATTTCGCGCGGGAAGGCGTTACGCGCGCAGCCTCGCCTTCCATCTTGCGGAAGTGCGGAGGCCAGGGTGCATCGGCGAGACCGGCCGCTTCATCTTTGTCAGCCAGTTCCAGCAATTTTTCCAACGAGCCAGGGGATTCATCCATCTCGGCATGCGGATCGCCGATTTTCGCGAAGCGCTCAGGAACTGTGAAGATGGTAAAGTCCGCCGGATCGCAATCGGGCACTTCTTCCCAATAAAGAGGAGTCGAAACGCGAGCATCTGGCAGCGGACGCACTGAATAGGCAGAGCAGGTCGTGCGATCCTTCGCGTTCTGATTGTAATCAAGGAAGACGCCATGACGCTCTTCCTTCCACCATTTCGAACTGGCCAGGGTTGGGGCGCGGCGCTCGACCGCTCGCGATAAGGCAACAGCCGCACGGCGAACCTGCGTGAAAGTCCAATGCGGTTCGATGCGCACATTAACGTGCATGCCGCGCGAGCCGCTGGTTTTCGGCCACCCGCGAAGGCCGACTTCGTCGAGAAAGCCTTGAACTTCAAGTGCAACGCGGCGAACATCATCCCAACCGACGCCGGGAATCGGATCCAGATCGATGCGTAATTCATCCGGATGATCGAGATCGCCGGAGCGCACCGGATGCGGGTGCAGTTCGATGCAGCCCAGGTTTACGATCCAGGCAAGTCCAGGCGTGTCATCGACCACGATTTCTTCGGCAGTTCGACCGGAAGGGAACGACAACGTGACCGTACGCAACCAGGATGGCCGTTTCTCTGGCGCGCGCTTCTGATAAAACGCCTCTGCCTCGGCACCGTTCACGAAACGTTTTAGAACGACCGGTCGATCTTGAATTCCCGCCAGCGCACCTGGAGCGACGGAGAGATAATACTGAACAAGTTCGAGCTTGGAGACTTTTATTTGCGAAGAAAAGTATAACTTCTCAGGGTTGGTGATCTGGACTTCCTGCCTGTCGATCGACAGGACTTTGCTGGCTGATTCCTTTGCCACAAGACAAGCCTATCACCGATAATCATTATCTTAGGATCTTAGGCGACGCAAATCTCTGGCCATGAATCAATCATCATTCAGTCCGACAATCGACGAATATCTTCGCAAGCGGCTGATGCCGGTCGAAGGCGCGATCCCGCAACTGGCGGGCATCG
This sequence comes from Terriglobales bacterium, assembly GCA_035601995.1. Lineage (GTDB taxonomy): Bacteria > Acidobacteriota > Terriglobia > Terriglobales > Acidobacteriaceae > JABDBE01. The sequence goes on along the minus strand of DATNNE010000136.1, from coordinate 79,929 downwards.
ATATGTATGGCAACTCCATTCCGGCGGGGACGGTTGGCGGCGACCTCTTCGAGTACATCAACTTTCAGCAGCGCTACAACATCGACGGCCGCATCGCCCGGGCGCTCAAACTTGCGAAGCTTTATCTTGATCCTTTGCCGGATGGAAAACCGGCGCGCAATATGGTGGATGACCATGTGGGCTGGCTGGAAAACCGGCTGAACCACGAGCCATCAACTCCTCTCGAATACAGAAAAGCGAAAAGCTCCGAGCAGTTACGTATCGCGGAAGATCTTCCGGAGTTGAAGACTACGGCAGGCGTGCTGCTGGTGGATGCGCAGGGGCACGGCCTTATCTCGGCCAAAATAGCATCGACCGTCCACGATACATTTCATGCTTTGATGCTGGTGGAGCTCGATCGCTATGGAAAAACTACGCCAGGGTTTTTTGAAAAAATCAATCTGCGGCTGGCGCAGTCCGTCACCGCGCGCAACGCGCTGGGACGCGATCCCAATGACAGTGCGCGCGAAATCGCCACGATGCTCTATGGCGAAATGCGCCCTGAAGGACTTTTTCGTTTCGTGAATTTTGGCCATCCGCCGCCGCTGGTTTTCTCAAACGAGTTCGGCAAGTTCATGGAGATCGGCCAGGCTCGAATGGTACAGTTTCCTCCACTAGGCCTGGAAATTCCCGAAGATCATCCAGACCGGAACAAATATTTCTCGATCAGCCTGCGAAAACGGCAAGTGAACTCCTCCGATGTGGCGGAGATTACGCTGATGAGTCCCGGCGACATCCTCTTCCTTTATACCGACGGCGTCTACGATGGCAATGATGAAGAGGAACGATCCCAGCTCGAGCGCGTGATGCGCAATCACAAAGACCAGCCCGCCCGCGAAATTTGTAACGCGTTGCTTGACTATGCCGTCAGGCGCGATGAACGCTTACAGCAAATCGGTGAAGCTGATGTGATTGACGACAAGACGGTATTCATCATCAAGCGCAGGTAGGGAAGCGGCGTGAGAATCGAGGGAGACTTTGAATGCGAGGATATTTGGTGGAGGCGACGGGAAACGCCCTGCACGACCTGCTGGTCCTTCATCCCTGACTTCGCCGCCGCAATAGACCGCGCCCCCCACGCTCCTGCTCAATCAAACCCTCCTCTATCTCTCGCTGTATCTGTGTCTGTGCAAAAACGCAGCTCGAAGAATAAGCATCCAAAATCCAGCTTGCAAATCTGAAGTGCGAGCAAATGAATCTCAGGAGGAAATATGCCACGCTACGGTACCTTGGAAGACTACCGATTTTTCTGATAAGCAGGACGCAGCCGACGACATCCGCGGGGCCAAGATTTACGGACCGAGTGACGAGAAGTTGGGCGAGATCGACGATGTCATCTTTGACCAGGCATCTGGAGCCATCACATATGTTTTGGTAGACACTGGAGGCTGGCTTTCCAGCCGCAAGTTTCTCGTGCCGCCCGGAACGATTCGTCCCTCCTTGCAGGATCGGGACGATTATCTGATCGACCTTACAAAGGAACAAATCGAGAGCCTTGCCCCATATGACAGTGCGGCGTTGAGTTCGGAAGAGAAGTGGGCGGACTATCGGGAAAGCCGATGCTTCGGCGGCGGATTGGATAGTCTTAGAAACTTCTTGTCGCGGCCTGGGATTACGAGCTCTTCTTCTTTGGAACTTTAGCTCCCTTCTTGCGTGCTTCCGAAAGCCCAATTGCGATCGCCTGCTTGCGGCTTTTCACGGCTCCTCCTTTGCCGCCTTTGCCGGAGCGAAGCGTGCCCTTCTTCTTGCGACGCATAGCACTTTCAACGCTCTTGCCTGCGGCTTTACCATACTTGCGGCTGCTGGATTTCTTTCTTGTGGCCATTCGATCTCCCTTCGGACGAAGTTGCACTGGATGGAAAGTGTCGAGCTAGGATGCGGCAATCAACTCTTCCGTTGCTGATGACGACTGCGGTTGATCAAGGCCGTCCATTCATTAAATAATTAAATATTAAGGAGTGACTTTGTTTTTCCGCGTACACGGCGTAAGAAGGCAAAAAGGAAGTCCGTTGGGCCAGAGGTCCCAGGCTACCGTATCTACTGTATTGCGGAGCCCATCTCAGCAAACTAGATTGAAATTTAGGCGGGTGTCGAAGCGGGCAACTTTTGCGGAGACGATAACCATGTCGCGCAATGACGGGGATGGCTGGCGCAGTCTCTATTTAGCTGCAGTGCATGAGAACGATAGGAAACTGCTTCCCCAACGAATCGCCGAGGCGCGGACAGCTATCTTGCGGCAAGCCCGTAGATTATTTCATAGCAACGCAGGCAGTCGGGATGAAAGGCAAGCCTTAGACCGAGCCCTCTACTCGCTGAATTCACTGCTCTGGTTGCGCGGCGGCCTCAAATTCACAACCGCACGTAGCGAAGGTGGCGAGAGAAAATAGTTCGATAGAATTCTGCGCGCGTCCCTTCTTAGTTGGAAAGATAAAACCCGAACTCTCACAGGCAAAGATCCCACGCCGCGAGGATTATGTTAGACGAAGTGTGAGTGGCGGCAGAGACAGCCCTTCGACTTCAACCGTCCAACGATCGGCACGGTCTGTGAGATGCCCGGCCGTAAGCGTTCCTGAGCTGACGATTTCCCCGGCGTTCAATGGCTCAGCTGGGAAACGCCGCACGATGGCTGCGGCGAGTTCTGCCAGACACAAGGCGGGGCTCTTCAAGCTGTTCTTGCCAGCTCCTTCTTCTACAAACTCTCCGTTTTTCGAGACGCGCACCTTGAATCGGGCTAGCTCGTCCACCAGAGTGGCGATAGAATCGGGCCGCACTTGTGACCGCTCCCCGATCACGAGTGCAGCGTGCAATCCAAAGGATGCAACGAAGTCACTTGGCTGAAACTTCCATTCTGCAAAGGGGCAATCGATAATTTCGAATCCCATCGCTAACCATTCCGAGGCTTCAAGAGCAGCGGCGGCATCGAGGCCTTCCGCGATGATCGGTTGTTTCAGGCCGAAAACAATTTCGGGCTCGATCTTCAGCGACCGGCGACGCGGGATCGTCAGCGTAGCGGAATTGTTGTCGCTGAAGTGCACCGTGTCGTCGTACATGTGGCCCCAAACCAGGGTTTCAAGCTTGAGCACACGCCACATCGCTCTATTGGCATAGCCAACTTTGCGTCCAACTGCCCTGTGTCCCGCAGCTTCGCGCAACCGCTTAAGTGCGCCCTCAACGGCATAAGCGGTGTTGAGATCGAAACCGGGACGCGCGGAGGGAAGGACCGGGACCATCTGGCCCATTTCTTGCGCGGAAAGCAGCTCCCGTGCCAAGCCCTCGACGTCAATCTGCGACATAGGTTGATTCTTTCTTCGAGCGCTCTTCAGTAATCGCGCAACAGTAAGTAAAACACCCAACGGCGCGATTCGTCATATGACGGTTCAAAGCTCTGCATCTTAACATCCGCCGCTTGTGTTCTGCGCAACAGTAGGGAGCGCCCAGATTTCTCTCGCGTCGTTGGGAAAAGTTCACCCTATCCTCGAACGGATTCAGAGCGATGGCCGTTCCTAATTTGACAACATTCCCCCATGATGCGACAGGCGGGCCACTTCAAAACGATGGTAACTTTATCATCGTCGTTGAAGTGCGATGCTTTGGAAGACGGTTAAGGTGCCACATGCTCCAGCTCATTAGAAGGTGCGCCGCGATGAAGATATCGGCAAGACTATCAGCGTCAAGAAGCATTCCGCGAAGAGCTTCTGGCCACTGTTTGCTCTCGCATATCTGGATAGTGTCCTTGCTTTCTCTCGGACTGCACAGCGCTCCCGCGGTTGCCCAAAACACTGTTGTTCTGGTGGGATCCGGCTCGAGTGTTCCAGCGCCTCTTTATGCCCGGTGGACACAAGAGTACAGCAAGCATAATGCCCATGTTCAAATGCGATACCTTCCGGTGGGTACGAGCGAAGGAATCAAGCAAATCTCGCGTGGCGTGGGCGATTTTGGCGCCGGAGAAGCTCAGCTTACGGATAAGGAGCGGAAAGAGGACGGTTTGACCGAGTTGCCGGTTGTGCTGATCGGGATCGTTCCTATCTACAACCTTCCCGATGTCCACCAGGAGCTCCGACTTTCGGGGGAAGTGCTGGCTGAGATATTCCTTGGAGATATCAAGAACTGGAATGCTGGGCAGATTGCGAAACTAAATCCAGATCTGACTTTGCCCAATCTTCCGATCCAGGTAGTCAACCGCCCTGCGGGAAAGGGCTCCAATTTTGTCTTCACTGACTTTCTCTCCAAGGTAAGTTCCAAGTTTCGCGCTGAGGTGGGAACCAACGCTTCCCCCAAGTGGCCGGTCGGCGTGCCGGCGGAACGCAGTTCCGATATGGCCGATAAAGTGAAAGCCAATCCCGGGTCCATCGGCTACGTTGAGTATCAGTACGCGGTAAAGGGCAATCTTTCCCAAGCGGCAGTGCTGAACCCCGCCGGTAAGTTTGTTCGAGCTTCGTCTGAAAGTATTGCTGCGTCGTGCACAGCGGTAGAAGAGCCACGATGGAATAGCTTCTCCGCCTCGCTGACCAATGCCGGCGGTGCTGACTCTTTTCCTATTGCCAGCTTTACTTGGATTTACCTCCGGACTAAATCAACCGATTCCGCCCGCGCAGCCGCGTTAAGCGATCTGTTGAATTGGATATACTCGGATGGCCAGCAGTTCGCAGGCCAGGAAGGTTATTCCGAACTGCCTCCGCAATTGCTCTCGGCCGTGAGAAAAAAAGTCAAAGAATTGCAATAGCGCTCACCCACCCAAAACATGGCGCGAAGCCTGATAAGATTTCCGGCGTTTCGTCTTGGAGGAACCGTGCGAGATTTCCTGCTCTTAGCTTGCATTGTGGGATTGACGACTGTGGCTCTGGCGCAACAACCTGTGGTGCCGTCCAAGTCCAGCGACAGCCGTCAATCCAGCAGTGCCTCATCCGACTCGGGCCTCAAGGAGATGTTCGAAGCGAAAATAAAGGCTGAATGGGACGCGGTGAAGAACAAAGACAAAAAGGCGTACGGCGATTTATTGGCCGACGACTATCAGGGGGTCGAAGTCGATGGCCAGGGTGAGCGTACCAAGATGCAAGCCATCAACGAGCTGGCGAATGGCAATGTTTCCAGCTACACGCTGTGGGGCTTCAAATTCATTCCGCTGTGTTCGGACGCGGGCTTCGTCATCTACGAAGTTACTCTACAGTTTCCACCCAGATCTGTGGTGCATTTCTCGAGAGTCTATATTACGGAACTCTGGGTGAAGCGCGACGGGCAGTGGAAGGAACTGCATTATCAGGAAACCCACGTCAAGTAGCTGCGGTTCCCGAAAATTTAGTGCAACCGCGACCATAACGTTGCCATCTCACTCTCGCAGAGGAGATCCCTATGACAAAGTTATGGTTTGTTGTCCTGCTTTCGGGCAGCTTTCTGATGGCACAAGACAGCAATTCGGGCGCCGCGAGCCAGCAGAACTCGAACGCTCCCAAAGGCCAGGTGACAGTGCGGGGTTGCGTCAGCAGATCCAGCGGCGACTACGTGTTGATCAAGCAGGATCCAGGCGTAACTTATGAACTTCAGGCCACCCGCAAAACCAAACTAAGCCGGTATCTGGGCCAAAGAGTGGAAATTACCGGGACGCAGTCACCTTCGCTGAGCACAACCTCCGACGCTGCGAGGGCACCAGCCCCGGTGACGTTAACCGTCGCCTCGATCAAGACCATTGACAAGGAATGTCCGGCACACGCAGTCTCCGCCCAGTAAGCAAGGTCAATCGCAATCCGGCGGCATGGCCTGAATTTCGGATTCGGAGCTGCAGGGCTTCTTTTGCTTGGCCGGCTCCAGCAAAGCAGGGCGAATATAACGGAGAACCCACAAGCCTTCGTTATTGGTAAGAAAGATCAAGCCACGGTGACTGTCCGGTAGGAAGCTGGTGACGCTGTTGAATGTCTCCAGCGTCTTTGGGTTGCGCGAGTCACTCATGTCGAGGACGCGAACGGTTTGGGTGGGATGGTTGTTGCTGGTCACAGTCGCCGGTGTTTTTTCCGGAGCTACCGCGATGGCGACATCGGGGCTAACGATCTGCAGGTTTCCCTGAGTCGCTTGATTCGATTCCGCAGTTCGTTTTAAGAGGGTGGGCTTCTCCGGCTTGGTGACGTCCACGATCATGAACCCTTGCTTCGCGGCCTGTTGAACATACAAGTACTGTTTTGAGTTTTCTTTCTGCAACAACATCTGGCTTCCGGTCGCCAGTGGCAAAGGCAAGTGGGCAATGACAGTAGCGGGGACGTCAGTGGGTTTTTGCGCTGGATTCTCGCCTGCCCGCGCCAACAGCACCGACAAGAGGAAAAGCGATAGCACAGCGGCATAACCCAGCAGTCGTGTTCTGAAACAGAGCTTCATGAAATCACTCCACCCTCGCGCTAGAACAAACTATAGCACTGACGCGAGGACTATTTCTCACTGTTGCGCGATGACATCAATGCAGCCTGCGCTGGCTATTGATCCACAGATGGCGCCAGCCTGTTGAGGCATGAAAACGTGGTTAGTCTTGGGATCGACCGCGATGCTATGCGCATTGGTATTGACCTGCAAGTTGGCCAACCAAAGATTTGTCTTGGCATCGATGACGCCCATCACCGGAAAGGGAAGCATGTCGCGGGCCGCGAGATAGTACCTGTTGTCGCCCGGGTTGTACCAAACCTCGTCGACGCCGCCGACGTTATTGATGGTGGCGATGGTCGCGAGTGTGGTCCCGTTGATGATAATTTCGTTGGCCGGGAAGGCTTGGCCGTCGTGATCAGCACAACCGACCAGGAAATTGTCTCCCGGACCCTGAACGATGCTGGTGGGCATGCAATTCAGCATCGGCGCACTGTTGATCACCACCGGTCCGTTCGGGTTGCCGGGTCTGGGATCGATCTCATCTATAGAGCCCACGTTGAGAACGGCCGTGGAATTCGAGTTGGGTAGCAGGAAATGTCCAGTGTTTGGATTATACGCAGGAGCGCCCAGGCCCGCGGGGCCAATCGAACCTATGCAACTCGCACCCGTAGCCGTCGGATTGCAAGTCGGATCGTAAATGCCCGTGGCGTTGTCGATGATCGGCCCGTGATGGCAAGGGATGGACTTCGTGCCGGTAATGTATGGAGGCGTTCCAGACACGCCGGAGTTTACCTGTGGGTTGGATGGATCCGGGCACGGGAATCCAGCAGTCGCGTTCAGGCCTCCACTATCAACTGGGACGTTGACATCGTTCTGCGGAGCGCCATCGTAATAGATCTGGCCCAGGATACACGTCGATGGATTGATGGGACCCAAAGCGTTGCCCAAAGGTGGACCGAATGGCAACGTCGGCACAACCGGCAGGCAGTTCGTGGTATTGGGCCGAGTCACCAAACCCGAAACATCGATGAAGGTAATATAGGGGAGCCCGGGATCGCCATCGATGATACCGATAATCTGGTCCTTAGGGTCATAAGCGAGTTCGTCCCCCCGGAGATCTCCGCAGCTCGGGTCGGAAAACGCACGTCCGTTCGCGGACTGAATGCAGCCAGCGACCCCGGTAGTATTGCCATTTGGGTACAAGTTGGGAATGGGATTGGCATTGCCAATTTGGCCATCGTAGTCGGGAGACAATCCAGTCGGGATAACGGCGATGACGTTGGGCTGAACCCCAGTCGACAGGTTCATTGACGCGAGGTCGAAGACCACCAACGAACTGCTGCCGTTGCCGACAAAAAGCGTATTGCCGTCAGGCGTTGCCGTTATTCCGTTCGGGCCAGACAAGGGGTTTACTTGGTTGGCGCGAGCCGCGCAGCACTGCCCTCCCACAAATCCACCGAAGTTCCCATTGGCGCCAAAGCCTGGAATATGGAAAGTAAAAGTATTTAAAGGGGGATTTGTCGTCCTGCAGCCGAACCTTGTCCAATTACCCAGCACCGAGACGATAGGCGGAATCGGGAAGGCGGGATCAAGCGCCTTACACGGACTAGCGTTGTCTCCACCTCCAGAAATACCGTTAGAGCCGGCGATGGAATACACGGCGAGGTCTTGCGCCGTATCGATAACTTGGACCGCGATACCGATGCGATCCGAGACGTAGTCGAGATTGTCTGCCCCCGCCGACCCGCTGGAGGGAGGAGGCGAAATCCAGCTAACGTCGAATGAGTTAAACGGACCGCCCGGCTCACCCGTATTGTTGTGTTCCGGCACCGGGATCACATTGATAACGGCGTAGCTGCCGTTGACCGTAGTGCCGCAAGTTGGGCAATTCGCAGTGCTGCCGCAGCCGCTCGCGACCACAAACAACGCGCTGAGAAGAACAGTAAGTAGAATCCTCGATCTCATCGAATCTCCTCCTGCAATTTTCCCTTCAGAGCAGGCTGCAACCAGCCCTGGCGTACAGCTAAATCTTTTCGGCCCATTCATGATCCCGGGCGAACGGGATCTTCAGAAGCGGAACTGCAACTCCTGCGTGAATGCGTAGAAGTTCTGCGGCACTTGCCCGATCACGCTGGGCTGGTGCAATTGCTCGATGTTGACGTTGAACTGGTATTTCACCCAATAATTCAGGTACCAGTTGACACCGAATGTGACCTGGTCGGTGTGATCGTTGTACTGTGGGACGAACCCTGGCGTGTAATAGCTCAAAAAATTCGAGGCAGGCGCGTTTGCCTGAATGCCGGAGTAACGAGCCGTTACTTCCCAAGCTCCCCAGCCTCGCCCGGTACCTCCAGGAGTATCGGGTCCAAACAACGGGTGCTTTACGCGAGGCGTGCCATTCTCGGGTCGTTTCTCACCGGTCAGCAAATACGTGGCCCCAACATTCCACGCCTTGGCGCCGATCCCGGGAAGGGTCAGGAAACCAAGCCCGCCAGCTTGCAATGAGCCCACACTGTCGCGTTGATACTGCGCCTGCACGTACTCGCCGCGCAGCGCGAACCCTGACTTGATATAGGTGAACTCACCCTCGTACAGCTCGATTGGACCGTTGATCGGCAACTGGGGGAAAAAGGTATAAGTGCCATCCGGGAGAGCGCCGCTGAAGTTCACGTCACCAGACAGTCCTCTGGAGCGGGCATGGCTGATCGAACCGCCAACCGCAAATTGTCTGAGCCATTCGTTTTTCGTCTTTCGCCAGGGATACAAGCGAAGTCTTCCTACAAACTCGGGCTCATTGACGACATTCGCCGTAACACCGCCTCTGCCGTTGAACGCTCCCGCCCAATACTGCAGGACGCCTCCGTCGATATCCCCGTGGAACGTGATGCCCGGGCAACGGTATGCAGTTACCGCGCACGGGTAGAGCATCGACTGCAACCCGCGCTCAACGAAGTCGAGGTTGCTAGCACCGATGCCGGTTTCCTGGGCGAATGGCACCTTGAATTGGCCCGCCTGGAATTGGAATTCGGGCACGATCCGTACGTTGAGATAAACATCACGAACGATTGCACCGGTAGTGGAGTTAGCGTCGGTCAACAGAGCGAAGTCGAAGTGCGATCCGTAGTTGCCCTGAAAGCCGAAGCGGGCGCGGCGAACCAGGAATGTATCCGCGGGCGCGCCATCGCCCTTGTAGGCGCGGTAGTCGGTGTCCACGTAACCGTAGGGGCTAAGGCTGAACTGTCCGTCCGGGCTCCTGATGAAGAAGTGCTCGCCGTTCCACCCGGCGGTGAGCGGCGCGTCTTTCTTCGGCGCAGGCGCTGGTTGTGCCTGATCGATGCCTCCAGATTCGATCGCAGGGTCGGGTTGGACCATAACGGTGTTCACCAAATGGACGCCGTCGGTCCCGTCGCTGCTTACAGGTTGAGGGGTGGTCACTGCTACGGGTAGCGCGTTGGTTCCGGTCGAGTCAGTCGCGGCCGCGGGTTTCACGCTAGCTGATGTGCCAGCGGCGGGTGTGGTCTTGCTATCAACCAACTGCTGAACCATCGCCTTCAATTCTTCGATGGTCTTGCGTTGCGCCTCGACCTCGCTGCGCAACTGGTTGACCTCTTCCTTGCTGGCGCTGCCGGAGGCGGGTGTGCCAGTTTTGCTCGCGGGTTCTGTGGCTTGAGCGTGGGCGAGCGAACCCGGTGCCATGAAAATAACCAGAAGCACGAAAAGCGTTGTGAGCGAGCGCATGTTTTCCTCTCCGACCATGATTTAGCGACCAACCGGCCTGGGCGCAGAGCGAGCGTGCACGTGCGGAAGCCTCACACGCGGGTTGCCTCGAGGCCGCAAATCACTACACCGCCTATTCGAAAAATCGATAACTTGTATGAAAAGCGGACCAATCCGCTGGCGCGTTTGTTTACCACATATCTTTGAAGAGAGTCAAGTAAAGTTTTGTTCATAGTAAGACCGAGACGAGCAGCAAGCTGAATTTTGGAATCGAGAAGAGTTGGAGCAGCCGTAAACATAATCAGTTTGTGCTCGACTGGTTCACGTTATGCGAAACATCCTGAATGCATGCACTTGATGCGGCAAGGACGGCATATGTTAGGTGAGAGACAAATGACATTGCTGTGATCGCGATCACGCATCAAAGTTCACCACTCGGCCAACCGCTAAAAGCATTTGACTCCGCAATCATGCCCTGCAATGATGTGGTGTTGCTGACGAGAATCTTAGAATAGAGATTCGTCTCGAGCCACCGAACACTGCCTGTCGATGTTGGCGAGTTAGGTTCCGAACGCGGTGGGGAATTTGTAACTCGACGCCATACAAAACAGCAACTTCAATCTGATTTCGACAAGGATGAGCGCAGCCCTGATGAGCGCCGTCAAGCGCGAAATGTTCTCAGGCAAGTAGTGACACTCCCCGTTTTCCATCGCTCTTTGGTAAGGCTGAATCCCAGAGACTTGGCTTCGGCATTTATCGGATAGGATTTAAGAAGCCCACACGGAAATGCCGATGGCTTCGCCGCTCGGTTACCGTCGCGAGCACGTTGAAGGATCTGATCCCATGGCATCGCATAGTGAACGTACCCTTTCGAGGCAGATGAATTACGCGCCCGCGGATTTCAATCCGCAAAAAGATCTTCCTGATGGATTCTTCGATTTCCTTTTGCCGCTCCACAAACAATTCACTCCTTGGCAACAGAAGTTGGTGGCAAAACGAGCGGAAGTGTTGCGGCTGTCGCATGGCGGACGTCCGCCCGGCTATTTGCCAGACTCCGAGGCAACGTCGTCCGACTGGCGGATCGAGACACCCGACTGGTGCGCGGATCAACGAAACCAGATGACAGGGCCTGCTGACGATGCTGAACTGACCGTAAAACTGCTGAACTCCGGTTCACCAGCCGTCATGATTGACCTAGAAGATTCCACGGCCAACATTTGGGAACACATCATGCTGGCGATTGAGAATACGATCGCGGCCTACAAGTACGAACTGAGTTATGACGACAAGAAGCGGGGGAAGAAAGTCACCGTTCAGCGCTCGAAAACCGTGACTTGGGTGCGGCCCCGAGGGCTGCACATCAGCCAGGGCGGAGTGATCAAGGATGAAATAGTGTCGGCTTCTTTGTTCGATCTGGCACTCATCTGGTACCAGATCGATCCCGCATGGTTGCCGCACAATTTCTGCGTTTACATTCCCAAGAGCGAATCTGCCGAGGAGGCTTTCTGGTGGCGCGACCTTTTCCAGGCTTTCGCCAAACACAAGGGATTGGCCCCGGATTACATAAAATGCATGGCGCTGGTAGAGGCGCACCCACTCGCTTACCAGATGGAAGAATTCCTTTTTAATCTGCGCGAGCATTGCCTGGGGTTGAACCTGGGGCGCTGGGATTATATGGCCTCGCTGATCGATTTCATGTCCGAGGATCCCAATTGGATTTTGCCGGACCGGAACACGATTCCGCACGATGTGGCATTCTTCCAGAACTTTCGCATGCTTATGCCGGAGATCTGCCACAAGCATGGAGCCCACGCGATTGGCGGAATGACCGCGCTCTATCCCAGCCGCACCGACGCTGAATTGAACGAGCGCGCTCTAAAGGTGCTAGAGGAAGACAAGAAGAATGAAGCCAAATGCCTGATGGATGGAGCGTGGACCGGTCACCCTGATCAGAACGAGATCGCGGTGGCGCAGTTTCCGTTCCCCAATCAGATTGCACGACGGCCAAAGCAGGCGAACCCACATCCCGACTTGCGGCCGGCCCCAAAAGGCGTTGGCAAAACAACCCTTGCGGGAACGCGAGCGGCCGCGCGTACCGTGATTCGTTATCGAAACGGAGTGCTCAACGGGAAGGGCGCGAGCTTGCTTGACGGGTATATGGAGGATTTGGCGACCGACCGCATCTACCGGTTGATGATTGCGCAGCGTGTCCGGCACAAAGTCAAAGTTCCGGGCGACGATGGCAACCCGCTGGAGCACAGCCCCGAATTGGTGACCCGGATTTTTGACGAAGAGCTGGCGAAAATTCAACGTGATTTGCCGGCGGAGATTGATTCCAAGGCGGCTAAGACGCTCCCCGAAGCACGACGCATTGCCGAGGCCATGATTGTGGAGGGGCACCACTCGCCGATCTAGTCGTATCGAGTTTGAGGGTGAAAAATGCTGATAAAAAACTCTGATCGAATAGATCAAGAGATTCAGCTTGACGAAGTTTACCTTATCAGTGCCCACTATCATATTACGTCGCATCTCGAACGTCACAGTCGGATGGGATTCTAAAGATTGTCTCCCCCACTTAATATCTAAACTATTTCCGCATAGAAATGAGGGCTATGAGCGCTATCGAACAGCCGGCTCCCGCACTTAACTTGCTTCCTCCTTTGCAACCGCCTCGCCGGTACCTGTTCGGACCGGGGCCTAGTATGGTTCATCCCCGTGTCTATGAGGCGCTGGCGAAGCCGATCGTTGGGCATCTCGACCCCTACTTCATCCAAGTAATGGGAGACGTTCAGCAGTTGGTAAAAATGGCTTACGGGGCCAGCGATGGCGCCACGCTGGTGATTTCCGGCACTGGCAGTGCGGGCATGGAAGCTTCGGTAGCTAACTTCGTGGAACCGGAAACAAAGTTGGCGATTTTCGCCAACGGGTATTTCTCCGACCGCCTCACCGAAATGGCGAAGCGCCAGGGCGCGAATGTCGTACGGTTTGAGAAACCTTGGGGAGCAACTTTTACGGATGATGAGGCGGCTGAGTTTGTCCGTCGCGAAAGGCCCAAGGTGGTGGCTTATGTTCACGCCGAGACGTCGACGGGGGCGTTGCAAAAAGGCCATGCGATTTGTGCCGCCGCTCACGATGTCGGCGCGCTCGTGATCGCGGACTGCGTGACCTCGCTCGGCGGATTGCAAATAGATTTTGACGGGACGGGTATCGACGTCGCTTACAGCTGCACGCAGAAAGGGCTGAGCTGTCCGCCGGGCCTGTCTCCGATGGCCATGTCACCGAGGGCGATGGAATTCCTCAACAGCCGCACTACTCCGCCACGCAGTTGGTATCTCGATCTCAAGCTGATTCATGACTACTCGACCGTGTCGCACCGCTACCACCACACGGCGCCGATTTCCATGTTTTACGCTCTGCGAGAGGCGCTGCTGGTCATCGCGCAAGAGGGAATTGAGAACCGATGGGAGCGGCATCGCCGTTGCCATCAGTATTTTGTCAAGGACATTGAGGCCATGGGCTTGCGCATGCACGTTCCCGAGGGCTACCGCATTCCGACCTTGAACACAGTGTGCGTGCCAGACGGTGTTGACGAAGCAAAGGTTCGAAAACGCCTGATCGACGATGCAGGGATCGAGATCGCCGGCGGATTCGGTCCGCTGGCGGGGAAGGTTTTCCGCATTGGCGTTATGGGCCCGTTGGCCACGGAAGAGAATGTGCAGTTTTTCCTGAAAGAGTTTGGCAAGGCACTGCAAACCGAGGGCTACGCAGTTTGATTTCATTAGCTGGACAGAGGACCTCAAGCTTGAAGCGTACCTCCATATTCCTCTGGTTTCACGAACAACGGACAAAATCGGCGCGTCATCCAAGGACTCGCGCCAAAGGCAATGACGAATGACTCTGAAGTCAGTTCAGACGCTGCTTGACGTTTTACATTTTGCAGACAGCCACACAGCAGTGGTCGTCCCAGAGCTCGGAATCCCTGTCACCTACGATTCGCTACGGCAGCAGGTTTGGGCCATGGCAAACGCTTTGGCTTCCATCGGTATCCGTCGCGGCGATACCGTGGCGATCGCCTTGCCGAATGGATTACCTGCCCTCGTAAGTTTTCTGGCGGCATCGATCGCGGGGACAGCAGCGCCTTTGAATCCGGCGTACCCGTATGAGGAGTTTCATTTTTTTCTCGGTGACACCGGCGCCCGCATTCTGCTTTGCCCGCCGGTAGGCGCGGAATTCGTGCGCACCGCAGCGGCCGACCGCAAGATCCCGGTGTTCTCGGTCGAAATGAATGAGCAGGGGAAGGTCCACATAGCGAATGCTCCCACGGGAGCCTCAGCAACCGAGCCCACAGCTGACGACATTGCTCTAATCCTGCATACCAGCGGAAGCACGGGACGCCCAAAGCGTGTGCCCTTGCGCCATTTCAACCTCGCAGTCTCGTCGGCGAATATCGCGAACACTTACACTCTCTCTGAAGAAGATGTTTCGCTGTGCATCATGCCACTGTTCCACATTCACGGATTGATTGGCTCAGCCATGGCGACTCTGCTTTCTGGAGGCACCGTGGTGATTCCCACCAAGTTCAATGCTCTTTCTTTCTGGCGGACGGTTCGCGAACATCGCGTGACGTGGTATTCGGGAGTACCCACGATGCATCAGCTCTTACTGTCGCGGACGCACGACAAACCAGTGGAAGCGGCATCTCTGCGTTTCATCCGTTCCTGCAGCGCGCCCCTCTCGCCGCAACTCATCGGCAAGATCGAGAATCTCTTTGGTGTACCCTTCGTCGAAGCCTACGGAATGACGGAAGCTGCCCATCAGATGACCTCTAATCCCCTGCCCCCGCGGCACCGGAAGGCCGGTTCTGTCGGCGTGGGCACTGGCCTGCGCATCAGTATCATGGACAAGGAAGGCAATCACCTCGGCACCAATCAGCGGGGAGAAGTCGCCATTCAGGGAGCCAATGTATTTCGTGGGTACGAAAATAATCCCGAAGCCAACGCTCGCGCATTTGTGAACGGATGGTTTCGCACCGGCGATGAAGGATTCCTCGACCCAGACTGCTACTTGCATTTGACCGGACGGATTAAAGACATCATCATCCGTGGAGGCGAGAACATCGCGCCGCACGAAGTCGATGAGGTTCTGTTGAGACATCCCGCAGTCGCGGCGGTGGTCACATTTGGCTGCGCGCATCCGACGCTGGGTGAAGAAGTGGCCGCGGCCGTGGTTCTGCAGGAACCTAACGCGGCGACCGAATCGGCGCTGATCAAGCATTGCCGCGAGTCGCTGGCAGAATACAAATGTCCGACAAAGATTTATCTCGTGGAAAGCATTCCCACCACCGCGACCGGAAAAATTCGCCGGCGCGCAGTGGCCTCCGCACTCGCGGATTATCGGCCATGAGATTCCTGATCGCCGGAGCCGGGGCAATCGGAGCCTATATCGGCGCCCGCATGGCGCAGGCCGGATTCGACGTCACTCTCTTCGCTCGTGGCCCGCACCTTCTCGCCATGCAGGAACACGGCGTGCAAGTGAAGAGTGTCGATGAAGATTTTGTAGCGCGGCCCGCAATCGCGGGATCCCTCGATGATGTGGGACCAGTGGACGTTGTCTTCCTTGGAGTAAAAGCGCACGGCTTGCCGCAACTTGCACCGCAGTTAAAGCCGGTATTGGGGCCAGACACTGCCGTCGTCAGCACGCAGAATGGAATTCCGTGGTGGTACTTCCAGGGTTTCGGCGGTCAATGGGAAGGATTGCACCTCGAGCGCGTCGATCCCGGCGGCGTCATCTCTTCGGCCATCGAAGCGCGCCGAGTGGTTGGGTCGATCGTTTACTTTGCGACCGAGATTACGGCGCCGGGAGTCATTCAGCACATCGAGGGCAATCGCATTTCTCTCGGCGAGCCAGACGACACGCGCTCCGATCGCTCCCGCCAAATTGCCGAAGCTCTCATCGCCTCCGGCTTGCGCTGCCCGGTCACCACTCGTATCCGGCACGAGATTTGGGTAAAGGTTCTGGGCAACGCTTCCTTGAATCCCGTAAGCGCGCTCACGCGGGCTACGGTGGCTCAGATGGTGCGCGATCCTGGTGTTTGCAAGTTGATCCGAAACATTATGGAGGAAGTGGAAGCGGTCTCCTGCAAATTGGGCATGGAGTTGCCGGTTTCTATTGATCAACGAATTGCGGGCGCGGAAAAGGTTGGCGAACACAAAACCTCAATGCTGCAAGATCTCGAAGCTGGCCGGTCGATGGAACTGGAAGCGCTAGTCGGCGCCGTCGTGGAGCTCGGCGAACGCATGGGTCTCGCAATGCCCATCACGCGAACTGTTTACACGTGTACCAAGTTATTGGCGGAGGGAGCAGCTTGGCAGCGATCGAAATAGGCCCATTCCTAACTGTCCCCGAGGCCGCAAAAGAGCCCTGATCGACTTTCTGAATCTCCTGGATAAAAATATTTGCTAAAGGGTTGACAATAGGCAGGAGGAGGGGCGTATACTCCCTTCGGTGGCTGGTCCACTTATCGGACCACTTTGAGTTATGGCGCTAGCCAAGACCAACCCGGGTTTCGAAGTAATCCGAAGAAACAAGGTCTACGAGGAAGTCGCTCAGCAGATCGAGCGTCTGATTCTAAAAAAACTGCGGCCCGGTGACAAGCTGCCCTCCGAACGGGAGCTCGCAGAAATGTTAAAGGTAAGCCGCAGCTCTATTCGGGATGCGATTCGAGGCTTGGAACTCAGGGGTTTGGTGGAGCCGCGCCAGGGTGCCGGGACGATCGTTCGGGAACCGTCGACCGAGCCCTTGGTCAATCCTTTTGCTAACGCGTTAAAGCGCCGGCATGAAATGGTCAGCGAGCTTCTGGATTTTCGCAAGATGCTTGAGCCGCCGCTGGCGGCGCGTGCGGCCACCCACGCCTCCGCCGACGAAATTTCGGAGATGGAAGAGATTCTACAACGCCAAGAACAAAAACAGGCTCAGGGGGAAGCCGCCGTCGCTGAGGATGCGGAATTTCATTACAGCGTAGCTCTGGCTTCGGGGAATGGTGTCGTGCTGAAAGTGCTCGACATTATCATGGACCTGCTGCGCGACACGCGGGAACGCTCGCTGCAGGTGGAAGGTCGTCCGCAAAAATCGCTGGCTGGACACCGGCGGATCCTGGCTGCGATCAAACGCCACGATGGCGAAGCCGCGAAGGCAGCGATGCGGCGGCACATTGAGGACGTAGAAGAGATCGTACTTGACAAGTTCTGACCCACCGAGAAAACTTGCCGTGGGTCGGCCATTCGCGATTTGCAAAAGCGTGGGGAAGCGAATCGCGCCGCGTTGAACATGGCGGTTACCTGTGCCAAGGGCTAAGAGTGGGCCACGACGCTCACCTATGTGGGGACGATCAGTTTGACTGACCTGGTAAATGATATAACCCGTGCGGCCATCGCGCCTCGCGAGCCGGATCGCACGGAGCCGGCAAAGGTAAAGCTCTTCGACGGATTCCCGCGCCAGGATTCGGCCGCAAATCGCGCCATGTCGGAAATCCCTCAATCGCCAGTCGGGTCAACTCTTACACTTCGCGTTGCCGAGGCGCGTGTCGAGGACGTCGGTCACGCGGTTGCACGACTGGCGCCAGCCGACCTGCTGCGCATCGGTGTCCGACCTGGCGACGTTTTGAAGATCACCGGCGGTGCCGTTGGGTTTGCGCGCGCTGAGCTTTCGGACGAAGGGTACGAAGGCATGATCCAGATCGACGGAACGTGCCGCAGCAATTGTAGTGCGGGCCTGCAGGAGCAGGTGACGGTAACGCGAATCGAGAGCGAGCAGGCGGTCGCCGTTCGCCTCTCGCCGTTGTGGGTGGGGACTGCGCCTGCGACCATCGCGCCTGATCGAATGCTCGAAGACCTGATTGGCGTTCCAGTAATCGCGGGCTGCGCAGTGCGCGTGCCGACGTTTGCCAAGGCGGTGAACTTCCAGGTGGTGCGGACGATTCCGTCGGGCCCAGTCGTGATTGGGAAACGTACCGACATCCGGGTCGTTGAAGGCGAGCAGACGGCAGCCCGTGCCCCGGCGGTTTCCTACGAAGATATCGGCGGGCTTGAGCGCGAAGTGGCGCGCGTGCGCGAAATGGTCGAGCTGCCGCTGAAGTACTCGCGCATTTTCGAGCGGCTGGGAATTCTCGCCCCCAAGGGCGTGCTCTTGTATGGTCCGCCAGGCACAGGTAAGACCCTGCTGGCCCGCGCCGTAGCAGCTGAGAGCCGCGTGCACTTTATTCATCTCAACGGCCCCGAGATCATGCGGAAGTTCTACGGCGAGAGCGAGGCCAAACTCCGCGAAGTTTTCGACGAAGCGGCGCGCCACGCCCCCGCGATTCTTTTTATCGACGAGATCGATGCCGTAGCTCCCAAACGCACCGAAGTTGTTGGCGAGGTCGAGAAGCGCGTCGTTGCTCAGCTTCTCAGCTTGATGGATGGTTTTGTGGCGCGCGGTCAGGTCATCGTCATCGGTGCGACCAACATTCCGGAGGTTCTCGACCCGGCACTGCGGCGTCCCGGCCGCTTCGATCGTGAAATCGAAATCGGCGTTCCCAATACCCAAGCGCGGCTGCAAATCCTCAGGATTCACACACGCGCCATGCCGCTTGCACCGGATGTTGATCTTCAGGAGATCGCGGAGCATTCTCACGGTTTCGTCGGCGCTGATCTCGAAGCCCTGGGACAGGAAGTCGGAATGATCGCGCTTCGCCGTTTCTTATCCTCCGTCCCAATCGGCACCGATGCCGCCGCATCGGCCGAATTGGGGGCGCTGCAGGTTACGCGTCATGATTTTCTCGCTGGATTAAAGGAAGTCGAACCCAGCGCGACTCGCGAATTCTTTATTGAGAAAAGCACGTCGACGCTCGCATCCCTCGGTGGTCTCGATGAGGTGAAGCGGTTGCTCCACGCCGTAATTGAGCATTCGCACATGCGCGACGAGATCTACGAGCAGGTCGGACTAGCGCCGCCGCGAGGCATCCTGCTGACCGGACCTTCGGGCACTGGGAAGACCGCGATGGCGCGAGCCCTCTCGGGTGAAATGCAGCTTCCGCTGATCGCCATCGAAGGCCCGCAACTTTACTCGAAGTGGCTGGGCGAATCGGAGCGAGCGCTGCGCGAAGTTTTCAAGAAGGCGCGCCGGGCCGCGCCCTGCATCCTGTTCTTCGACACGATTGATGCGATCGCGCCAAAATTCGGCGCCGATCATTTCGGCAGCGATGTTTATCAAAGAATTCTGAGCCAGCTTCTACGTGAGATCGACAATTTGCGCGACGTCAAGGGAGTGATTTTGCTGGCAGCCACGAATCGTCCCGAGCGCATCGAGCCGGCGCTCTTGCGAAGCGGGCGCTTCGACTATATACTCCCGTTCGCCAAACCTGACGCTGCGGAGCGCGCCGCCATTATGCGCCTCTGCTGCCGCCGCGTACCGGTGGCGCCCGATGTTAATTTCGACGAGTTCGTGAGTCGAATGGAAGGACTGACAGGCGCCGATATTGAAAGCGTGTGCAAGAAGGCCACGCTATTAGCCATTGCAAAATTTCAAGAAAGTACTCGCGTCGCGCCTTTCGTTGTCTTGGCCAACGATTTTCTGGCGGTTCTTCAGTCGGATCGTGGTAGTCCCGAGCCATCGAAAACCGCGAACGTGCTAAGCAACGAAGTCGGGGGCTCGTGCCCCGACGCATCTACCAAGTGATGAACGAGGTTTGATTATGAGTTACACCGAACTTACCGTTTGGACGCGCGGCATCATCATGGACAAAGAGGGCCGCGACATCGTCAACTCCATCTCCGCTTCCGCTCGCATCGAGGGCAAGTACGCGCAGGCGATGGAGAACTACGTCGACAATCCCGATCGCACCAACGCACCCACACGCAAGTATTGCCGTGTGAGCGACGACGTGATTGAGAACGAACTCACCTATGAGAACGAGCAACCCAACATCGTTGTGCTGGTCGAAGGCACAATGGTCAAGGGTTGGGATTACATGCGCGGCATGCCTCCCGGTGGCACGCTCGTCATCAACACGCACTACACGCCGGAATACATGATTCGTTTCGTCCCCGGCGCTGAGCGGTTGGCCCAACTTGTTTGTGTCGATGCCGCTCATCTCGCCGATCACAAGTGGCTCTACTATCGGCTGGGCGAGCTTGGCCTTGACCGACTTTCGACGGAAGGCGCCGCTGAGCGCAACAAGTCCATCGCACCCGATATCGCAGCTCCGCTCATTGCCGCAGTAATCAAGAGCACGGGCATCGTGAAAATGGAAACGATCGAGCCCATGATTGCGAACAAGAAAGCATTCGAGATGGCTCTCGAACATATGCACATCATGCCACTCAAACCGGTTTATGCGTAGGGAAGGAACTCATGTCGACTAAAGGCACACACATCCCCGATCACCTCAAGATTCCGTTCGCCGGCATCACGCCTGCGCCATCGCAGGAAAAGGGACAAGACTTGTTCCCGACCGGCAACTGGCGTTCCATCCGACCGGTGTACCGGGACAAGTTGCCACCGTGCAACAATGCTTGCGGAACCAACGAAAAGATTCAGGGCTATCTCGACCTGGTGAAGCGCGGCAAGTATCTTGACGCCTACGCGCTCATCAAGGAAGACATGCCGTTTCCGTCGGTCACGGGCCGGGTTTGCTATCACCCGTGCGAAACGGCCTGCAACCGCGGAAAGTACGATGAAGCCATCTCCATTCGCGCGGTCGAGCGTTTTCTCGGCGACCTGGGACAGGCGCTGACACGCGACGTGGTCACTGCGGGAGCACCCAACGGGAAGAAAGTTGCCGTCGTCGGTTCTGGTCCTGCCGGTCACAGCGCGGCTTATCAGCTCGCGCGCCTCGGCTACAAAGTCACGATCCTCGAGAAATCACCGAAAGCTGGCGGACTGAATCGCGGCGGCATTCCGGACTGGGTGCTTCCCGCACACGTGCTTGATCGCGAAATCGAGCGCCTCGTCGAACTGGGAATCACGATCAAGACTAACGTCGAAGTCGGCAAGGACGTTACCTGGGACGACTTGAAAAAGAACTACGATGCTAGCGTGCTGGCCGTGGGCCTCACTGAACCCAACAGCGTGCGAGCCGAAGGTGAGAACAAAGATGGCGTACTTTATGGTCTTCCATTCCTTCGCGACATCGGCATGGGCACATCGAAGGTAAAGGTGGGCGCTCGGGTTGCCGTCATCGGAGGCGGAAACACCGCTATCGACTGCGCCCGCGAAGCTCTGCGCCAAGGCGCCGTTGAAGTGACCATGATTACGGTAGAAGCCAACCCTCAGGAGATGCCGGCCGTGCCCGAAGATCTGCACGACATGCTCGAAGAGGGAGTGGAACTGATGCACGGGCGGGCGGTGACCGCAGTGCTCGGCGACGGCAAGGTCGAGGCTTTGCAGTTGTATCCGGCGCGCTTCTCCGGCGCCATCAACGCTTCGCCGATTACCGTCGATCGAGAAGCCTCCCCCGAGCGCTTCGCCGTCGACAACGTGATAATCGCTGTGGGGCAGCATGCATCGCTCAAGTGGTTGCCGGATGAATTCAAGACCGAGCGCGGCACCATCAAAATCGACCGCTTCGGACGTCTCGGAGACACGAACATTTTTGCGGCAGGCGATATTGTGCAATTGGGTTCAGGTCAGCCGCTGATGGTCGTCAACGCCGTTGGTGACGGAAAGCGCGTTGCCTTCAATCTGGATAAGGTTCTGCGTGGGGAACAGTTGCAACCGCGGACGATTCCCATCGACGTCATCGTCGATTTGAATCGCATGAACATGACGTATTTCCCGCACTTCCCGCGCGTGCAGCAGACTCTGCTGCCGCCGACGAGCCGGCGCAGAACGCAGGACGAGGTGATTCAAGCGCTATCGGAAGAGCAGGCGGTCGAGGAGGCCAGCCGCTGTTTCAGTTGCGGCACCTGCAACGCCTGCGACAACTGTTATCTGGTCTGTCCCGAGCCGTGTATCGCGCGTCCGGCGCGTTCGAACGGCCTGTATAAGATTCTGGTCGACTACTGCAAAGGCTGCCGCGTGTGCATTGAGGAATGCCCGACGGGTTGTCTCGAAGGCGTGCCCGAGTTGGACTTCGATACTGGCGTGGTGCGAATGGATACGGCGTTCGCGATCTCTCCTGGGCTGCACGGACGGCAGGCGGAAGAACTCAGGAATCTCGGGGACCGGCCAGCGAAGAACATTTAGAATCGGAGTGACTATGGCAACTGCTACGGAAGTAAAAAAGAGGACAGTGAGGATCAACGGCTGCGTCGCCTCGGCGCAGGCCGCTAAATATGCTGATGTCGATGTGATCGCAGCGTATCCGATCCGGCCTTACACAGCGACCATGATGGCGCTCGCGCAAATGGTGGCCAACGGAGAACTCGACGCCGAATATATCGTGGCTGATAGCGAGCACTCGCAATTGAGCATCGCCCACGGCGCTTCGTCGAGCGGTGCGCGCGTTTTCACCGGCAGCTCGGGCGTTGGCGTGCAGTTCGCGTATGAACTGTATTCGCCGATCTCGGGAAGTCGCATGCCGGTGCAGATGATGATTGCTGACCGTACGCTTGATCCCCCAGGCGATTTCGGTTCCGAGCACACCGACGCCTTGTCCACTCGCGACATGGGATGGCTGATGGGCTGGGCCTGCGATGCGCAGGAAGCATTCGACAATCACCTGATGGGCTATCGAATTGGCGAAGACCCGCGCGTGCTTTTGCCACAGATGGTCTGTCAGGATGGTTTCTTCGTTTCGCACATCACCAGCGACGTCGAGTTGCCCGATACGGGCCAGGTAAGGGAATTCTTACCGCCTTACAAGCACCCGTATCCGCTCGATCCGAGGCATCCCGTGTCGCACGGCCCTCAGATCATGCCGGAGCAGGGTCCGCCGCTTCAGTTAGAGCGAGCACGCGCCATGGAAGAATCGATGGCGGTGATCGAGCAAGTCCACGACGAGTTCGCGAAAATCTTCGGACGACGCTACGATCCCTGGGTCGAAGAGTTCATGACCGATGGCGCCGAGGTCGTCTTTTTCATGCAGGGTGGCCACGCGGTGACGGCGCGTTTCGCGATTCAGCATATGCGCGAACGAGGTTTGAAAGTCGGCCTCGTACGGCTGCGAACCATCCGGCCATATCCCACTGATCGCGTGAAAGACGTCCTCAGTAAGTTCAAGGTGGTGGGCGTGATCGAAACCAACATGGGGCTGGGCAGCGTGAGCAGCGGCGGCGTTCTGTACGGTGAGGTCTGCGCCGCTCTCTATGAGAGCCAAAAGCGCCCGCTCGTCGTCTCGTTCATGGCTGGAATGGGTGGCGAAGCCATCGTGTTGAAGGAATTCTACTGGATGACTGAAAAGATGCTCGATGCGCAGAAGCGCGGCAAGATCGAAAAGCGCACGCATTGGGTTGGATTCGAAGAACAGTAAAGCATCGGTTTCCGGCGGACTCAAGGTCCGCACTAAAAAGTTTTGACGCAGGGTCTCGGGACCTTGCTATTGGAGGAACGGATATGCCAGCAATTGAAGTTGAGCGCCAGATACTGCCGATCCTGGGCAGCCCCAATCAGGGAGCGCGTTTTTACAATCCGGAATTACCATCGTCCGAACCGTTCGTCCCCGGCCATCGCACCTGTGCCGGCTGCGGGCCCTCCATCCAATACCGGATGACGAGCAAGGCTTCGGGCGACAATACGATCCTGGTCGGGCCGACGGGCTGCATGTACGTCGCGAACAGTTCGTATTTGTGCACGCCCTACAATGTGCCTTGGGCGCACACCCAGATTGGCAGCGCGGGCAGCTTCACCGCGGGCGTCGCCGCCGCCTATGAAGCCATGATCCGCAAGGGCAAGTGGAAAGGAAAGTTTCCAAATATTATTTGCGAAGCGGGCGACGGCAGCGCGTCCGACATTGGCCTCGCCTCGATTTCTGGCGCGCTCTATCGCAACCATGACTGCCTGATCATTTGTTACGACAACGAGCAGTACGCCAACACTGGCATCCAGGCGTCGTCGCGCACCCCCTACGGCGGCATGACGACCTTCTCTCCTCCCGGCCCCGAAGTTCCGGAAGGGAAGAAGCTGTTTCCCAAAGACCTCGCTCGCATGATGGCGGCTGGTCATCCCCACTGTTATGTTGCGACCGCAACCGTGGGCTACCCTATCGACTTGATGAACAAAGTCCGCAAGGGACTGAACCACAAAGGCGCTGCATACTTGATGGTCTACACGCCCTGCCAGAAGGGCTTCGTGTACGAGACGCCGCGCTCGATCGATTTGGGCCGGCTAGTCGTCGAATGCGGCCTGTATCCGATCTGGGAGTGGCATCCTGAGAAGCGGGCATTCGATTACAGCTTCCGTCCCGCGAGTATGCGGCCGGTGTCCGAGTATCTGAAACTGCAAGGACGCTTCGGGCATCTGCACGCCGAGCACATCGCCACCTTGCAGAAGTTTGCCAACGAGCAATGGCGAATGATGGGCGTCCAATTGCCCGAGGCCTTGATCCAGGCCGCGGATGCGAAAAATCTTACGAATATGGCGGCTGCAGCAGAAGCCGAGGCGGTGGCGCAAACTCTATGAACACGAAAACGAGTGCTCCCTTTCATCCTGTCGAGTCCGAGCCCGAAGTCGAGCCCGAGGGACAAGAAAGTTATATTGTCACCGAAGGCAAGAAACGCGGGTCGACGCGCGACGTACGGCCGGAAGCGGCGTTTGACCGCTTCTACACGGTTTTGCGCGTTCATGCAGGTGACGCGATCCTCACCGACAACTGGCACACCAAGGAAGTGCTAGATCATGCGCGCAACAACTTCGAGGGATACACTTTCGCAATGCGCACGCTCGAAGCTTGGGGCGCGATGATCGAAAACGATGGCCGTGCCTACTACACGGCTGGCGGGCGCGTATGGGTCATGGACCTGGAGCCATCCCAGACGAAAAAGCCGCGGTTGCCGCGTGCCGGAGCCGGCAAGAATTAGAGTACGGTTGCACCGCATCCTGCTCATCGACGACACGCCGGAGATTGCCGAGCTTTTGACTTTCTCGCTGCGGGATCACGGCTACGCGGTCTTCGCAGCGGGATATACCGAGAGCATCAACGAACTGGTTTCCGAGCAACGCGCGGATGCCGTTGTGCTCGACTGTTCCGTCTTCAACATGAGCGAGTCGCTCTTCGACACCGTGCGCCACCATTCGGATCACGCCGAGCTTCCCATTGTCATCATCAGTGACACGCCGGAAGAGGCCGACGCCAGCCTTCGCTCCCGAAAAGCTCAAAGAGTCCTGCTCGTCCCGAAGCCCTTCACCGGGTCGCAGGTAGCCAACGCGCTCGATCAGTTGCTGAAATAAATATGGCTTTGTGGAGCATGGACGAGTGGCAATACGTCGAGCGTGAGGTCGTTACCGACCCGAAGGGCAGGCAGTGGACCGTGGCGTTGATGGACGTGCTGGGACAGGAAGGCGATCCGGAAATGCCGAACAAGTTGCTCGAGCTGCAGTATTCGTCAGGGCGGTATTTCACTCTTGTTTACGCGGACGGCGGGGCGCTTCAGCGCGAACGCGGCTTCGGCTCGCTGGAAGAGGCGACGAGTGCCTATGAAAATCTCCTGATTGGCGTCATCGACGGCAGTGTCGATCCGTCACAACCGGTGTTCCGGCAGGATCTGGAAGATTGACTCATGATCCGAGCGCATCGACGATTCGCAGTTCTAACGGCCGGGATCGAGATCTCTCATCACGACGTGAAGCACCTGCCCGGTGCGTCGCGCGTCGCGCTCAGATACTGTTGTCTTCGCGCTGCTCTCGCCATCGTCGTTGGTAGGATCTCGATAGTTCCACGCGACCGCTGGCAGCCGGGCGCATCCACCGCGAATGAGTCCGGCTCGCTCAGCGACCGCAATCCGGGTCTCGAACGACCAATCTGCAATCTTTCCAGGAGAAGCCCCCGAGGTCACGAGCGCAGCCAGTCCTTTGTTTTCCAACGCATCGGTCACGATGGCTTCCAGCATTCCGCAAGAAGTGAGCAGCGCAGCGTCGTAGTCCCGATCATTGAGGGCGCGGCGACTGTCGGCGTAAGCTTGCTCGAGGACCGGTCGGAGCTCATGGTTGTGAACGAAGTCGAAGCGGTGAGGAGGCGGTGCCGCCGATGAAGCGGACATGACTGGGCCATCGTCCGCTCCAGAAAGCGAAGCAACCGCTTGCTCGAGCACATCGAGCAGCCGTTTGACGATCTCGGCCGGAGCGGCGCCTTCGACCGCAAGACCAGCTGCCGAGCGCATCAGGAAGGCGTCACTAAACGATCGGGCAAGCCAATGAGCTTTGCTGCCTCCGGACAATTGATTGATGGTGACACCGCAGTCTTCCTGCCACGCGCGGGTGCTTGCAATCGCGGATTGGTCGGAGGGATCAGTCGTCAATGCGTCGCGAAGTTGAAGCCCGCGCTGCATAAGCCCGTCGAGGTGGGCGAGGTAGGTTTCGATCTGGGTTTGAAGGGTCTGGTCCATCGGTTGCGTCTCGGGCTAGTCGCCGGGCAGGCGCTGCGGAAAACTGCGGTCGACGATCAACATGCACATCAGAATGGCAACCTCTTCGGCGATGCGCGTTTTCTCAAGCGGCTCTATGAGACGAGCGACGTCGCGAGGGTTCAGATGCCCTTGACATTCAGATGGCAGGGTGATAAATTCGCTGCCGCAAAGTGGTTCGATCACTGGACCAGTTTAGCACAGGTCTCCGCAATATCGATTTCTTATTGGTTACGGTCTATGTTTGCGAAGAGTGCCAGTTCCTCGAGCGATTCCATTCCGGACAGAAGCGGAGCCCGACGCGGTGCCATCGAGCCAGTGCATGGTACAAAACTCGAGATCCATGATTCTGCCCAACAGAGTTGCGGGCTGGCGGTTGTGGTTGGGTGTTGTTAAACTCTAGCGCGCTGTTCACGGAGGTATACCTAAAATGGCTGCGTCTCCCGCCTCTCTGATTCACCCCTCTCGTATTCCCAACCGCTGGGTCCAGCTGATGGCAGGCATCGTCGCGATGATGGCCATCGCCAATCTGCAGTATGCGTGGACTCTTTTTACCAAGCCGATACAGGCGCATCTGCACGTCTCGCTGGTTGCGGTGCAATGGACCTTCACTTTGTTTGTGGCTCTTGAAACTTGGCTTGTACCTTTCGAGGGATACCTGGTCGATAAAATCGGACCCCGGTTCATGCTGGGGGTTGGATCGATCCTGGTCGGACTGGGCTGGGTCGGATCCGGGTATGCTGAGACCATCAACGGTCTCTACTTTTGGTACGGCGTGGGCGGTATCGGCGCCGGTGTTGTCTACGGTGGCGCAATTGGGAACGCGCTGAAATGGTTCCCGGACCATCGTGGCCTGTGCGTCGGCCTGACCGCTGGAGCTTTTGGCATAGGCACTGCAACGACGATCGCTCCGATTGCCGACATGCTGAAAGTCTCTGGTTATCAGCACACGTTCATAGTCTGGGGAATCATCCAGGGCGTCGTAG
This sequence comes from Terriglobales bacterium, assembly GCA_035601995.1. GTDB lineage: Bacteria > Acidobacteriota > Terriglobia > Terriglobales > Acidobacteriaceae > JABDBE01. The sequence continues at coordinate 52,307 of DATNNE010000136.1, read as the reverse complement.
TGCTGGCATCGTCGCTCTTCTTGGCCAGGCCGCCGGTTGGATGGACGCCGCCAAATTGGAAAGAAAAAGAGGCGAAGATCAAAGCGAAAGTGAACACTTCGGCTGTCGACATGACGCCGATGGAGATGCTACGCCAGCCATCCTTCTATGTCATCTATGTGATGATGACTATGCTGGCGTTCGGTGGTTTGGTGGTCACCGCGCAGCTCAATCCCATGGCGTCCTCGTATCACGTGGATAAGGTCGTTGTGGTCTTCGGCATGACCGCATTGGTATTGGCCATCACCGTCGACCGGATCCTGAATGGTTTGACACGTCCTTTCTGGGGATGGGTCTCGGACCACATCGGCCGCGAGAATGCCATATTCATCGCCTTCGTCTTGGAGGCGATCGCGGTGTTTGCCTTGCTTCAATTAATCAGTCATCCGGTCTGGTTCGTTGCGTTGTCAGGCCTGTGCTTCTTCGCGTGGGGAAATATTTTCTCGTTGTTCCCCTCGATCACGGGCGACTTGTATGGAAACAAATGGGCAACGACTAACTATGGAATCGTGTATACAGCTAAGGGCGTCGCTGCAGGCTTCGCTGGACCGGGCGCCGCGTGGTTATTCGCCAAGACGGGCTCCTGGACCAAGGTCTTCTGGGCGATGATTGTCTGCGATCTAGTCGCCGCTTTCATGGCTTTGCTCTGGCTAAAGCCGCTGGCAGCTCGTGTCGTGCGAGAGTCGGAGCGCTCGGCTTCGGGAACTACGGTGCCAGCAGGTTCGTCGATAAAAGCGCGAGTAGTGGCTTAGCGCAGCTCGAGCGCACGCAGCGCTGGACGTTTTCAGACACGGCCTCCAGCGCCAGCTATCCGGATGCGGCAGCTGCCCTGGTCTCTACGGATGGGTTCGCAGCCGCCGCTGTTCCTGCATCGGATCGATCACCGATTTTGAACTGGCCCACCAGGTTGCGCAGTTGAGTGGACATCTCCACGAGTTGCTGCGCCGCCTTCTGAGTGTCGGTGGCTCCATGCGTGGTGCTCTGCGCCGCCTCGGCTACTCGTGCAATGTTGCTGGTGATTTCGCCGCTGCCCTGTGCCGCCTCGCTCACATTCCGCGACATCTCATTCGTGGTCGCGTTTTGCTCCTCGACAGCCGTGGCGATGGTGCCCGAGATATCGTTGACCTGGTTGATCACTCCGCTCATCGATGCGATCGCGTCCACCGCTGCCTTAGTGTCAGTTTGGATGGCTTCGATTTTGTGGCTGATGTCTTCCGTGGCCCTGGCGGTCTCTTTCGCGAGTTCTTTCACCTCATTGGCGACTACGGCAAATCCCTTGCCCGCTTCACCCGCGCGGGCCGCTTCAATGGTTGCGTTTAGCGCGAGCAAGTTGGTCTGCTGGGCAATCGAAGTAATAACTTTAATGACCTGCCCAATCTCATTCGAGGATTCACCCAGCTTGGACACTGTGGCCGTTGTGCTCTTGGCCACCTTAACCGCTGAGGTCGCGGCTCTCGCCGCTTCGGTGGCGTTCTTAGCGATTTCCTTTATGCTGCCCTCCATCTCTTCGGCTCCGGTAGCGACGGTTTGAAGATTCTGGCTGACCGCTTGCGCCGCTTTCGAAACTATCTCGGCCTGGGCCGAGGTTTCTTCGGAGTTGGCGGTAATCTGCTGGCTGGTCGTGTTTAATGCTTCACTGGCACTCGCGACCTGATCGGCCGTTCCGGCCACCTGGGAAATAATGTGGTAAATCTGGTCCAGAAATGTATTGAACCACTTCGCCAATTCGCCCAGTTCATCGTGACTGAAAATCTCCAGCCGCTTCGTCAGGTCACCCTCACCTTCCGCCAGATCCTCGACCATGCGGATCATGCTGTTGAGGGCTTTGGAGACGCTGCGTACCAGAGCCAGGCCCCAGACAATCAAAAGGAGAACTCCGAAAACAACCGAAGCAAAGATGGTGAACTCAAGTCGCACGGAATGAACTCTCGCTACGGCAGCATCCTCGCTAAGTTTCTTGGCCACTTCATTTTCGTCGCTGTTGATGGCCCTCAGCAACGCCTCAAACGCGGGATTCGACTTTTCAATAATGGCCTGATGCGACTCGGCATTGCGGGCCTGCAGCACCAGATCGATGACTTGCTGGTTGGCCTGAACCAGCACAAGATATGCAGCCTTGACCTCGCCGCCCCCCGCGCCGCCGCGCTCAACTTTCGCCTCACCATCCTTGACCAGTGACCCGTTTTGTTGGATCAGCGACTCCATCACGTCGGGATCGCTCGTCTGCACCAATTTCTGCGTGGTTCCCTGGACTTTCACAGCCAGGTCCAACAGTTCGAACGAACGTTGCGTCTGTGTGCGTGCTGCAGTGGCAACACTTTGAGCGGAGGCGGAAGAGACCCGGAGAAGATACGACAATCCCAGAACGGCAGCCACAGTGATGGCCACGGATGCGGCGACTACCAAGATCATGCGGCGAGCTATACCCTGATTTCTCATAAGGTAAGAATGTTCCCTTGCGGGTTTAATTGTGAAGCTTGTCGACGCGCAACCCGAACACGATTGATCCGATTGGTTTTCCACCATCCAGCACCGGCAGTCCCACCTGGATGAGTTGCTGGCCCGTGGAGTCATCTACTTTGACGGAACCAATCCAGGTCTGTCCGCTCATCGGCACTTCGTGCTTAGGCATGCCTTTATGCGTCCAGTGTTCCGTCTTGGCATCGAATCCAACTTTGCAACCGTCTGCTCCCGAGACAAAGATTTTGGCGATCATATCGTCAGAATTCTTTTTCGTTTTCAGGTATTCAGACAAAGGAGTCTTAGCCGTGACGCGGACGAACGGGTCGAGCACGGTGGCGCTGTGCCATTTCTCGTTGGTCATGGCCGCAGCTTCGGCGCTCGCGGGAGTCGCGTTGTGAGCTTTCACTTCTTTCACAATCTCCGGATCGGTGCTGAACGCCGCCAGTTGCTTGATCTTGGCATCCAGTTTCGCCTTGATCTCGGGTGGAGCTTGCCCAAAGCTTGCGATCACGCAGATCGAGACCATCAAACATACCGTCAGCGCACTTTTGCACGTCGTCATAAATCAATTCTCCTGAATCAGAGTGTCATTGCCGCCGTGGCGCGCAACTTGCCCGGTCTCGAACCGTTTCCACGGCTGCGTGGGGAACCGTTCTTGATGAAATGTTTATCGGCGCAATCCGAGAGAAGCTTTAAAGGGATGGGTTGAACAACAGGAGCGGGAGCGTGCACGAACATCAATGCCCGCGGACAAACTAGGCCGGCAACTGCTTGCCCCGTGTCTCCGCGCCAAATGGAATCAGAAGCAGTCCGAGCGCGAAAGCAATAGAAGTCAGTGCCACCGGAGTTCCTAGCGATCCGAAATGGCGGACGCCCGCTCCAACCAGAAAGGTGATTCCAGCCCCGCCAAATCGGGCAAATGAGGTGGAAAAAGCGAAGGCGCTGGCACGGCACTCCGTGGGGTATTGCTCGGGCAGCCAGAGGGTGTAGACGGCGAAATTAGCCCCGCCCAATCCCAGAAAAAAGAGACAAACAAAAAACCATGGCAGCGCAGCGGCTCCCAGATAGAAAACTTTACCGAACGTGAGTGCAATGAACACCATCATGAGAGTGAAAAAAACCCCCAGCGCCCCACGTCGTCCCACCCGCTCAGCGAGCCACGGCATCGCCAGGCAGCCGAGAATCGTGGCGAACGAGACCAGCATTATGCCCCAAGAGGCGAGCTGCGCAGCCTGCGGAGCGCTTCGCCCACCGGCTTCTGCGACCGAGGTGATGGCAGCGGGGACATAAACAGTTCCAGCCCACAAGCCGCAGATAGAGGCTAGCATCAGGAAAGAATTGACGATCGTGCGGCGGCGCCACAGGGGTGAAAAGAGTGTCGCCAGAGGACGCCAAACTGCCCACGCACGGACAACTTTTTCTTTCTTGGTCCACGCGGCAGGCTCCGTAACTCCGTGCCGCACCCAAGCCAGGACCAGCGCCGGCAACCCTCCGACAATAAACATGGCGCGCCAGCCAAAACGGCTGGCAATCGCGTAGTTTGCCAGTGCGGCGAGAAATATGCCGACGTAATAACCCGTATGCATGAGCCCCGCACCCACGCGGCGCCGATGCTCCGGCCACTCCTCCGCCACGAACGTTCCGCCCATGGCCCATTCTCCGCCAATGCCCACGCCAGCGAGCAGGCGAAGAATCGCAAGTTGCCAGACCCCAGTAACGAACGCGCTCAGAAAGGTGAATGTCGAATACCACAGGATGGTCAGCATGAGTGTGCGTACGCGGCCGAATTTGTCTCCAATCGGCCCCCAAAGGAACGCAAGCCCCCAGCCAATCAGGAACAGCGCGAACAGCAATCCCCCGTACAGTCCAACGTTGCCCTTGGTGGCTGGAATGCCAGAGCGCGGGAGCAGTTCGCGCAGCGAGGGCACAAGGACCAGCGCATAGACAAAGGAGTCCATGCCGTCCAGTGTCCAACCACCCCATGATGCCCAGAAACCGCGAATCTGATTTTGCGTAAGAGGTGCAGACATTACGGAGTGGTTCACCTCGTTCGCGGCAGGACGTGGCATGACAGTGGGCAACTATACCAAAAACGTTTTCCCTTGTCGGAAAAATATCGAACACAGTCCAGCCGCGGTCAGGGTTCCCGCCTCCAGTCTCTGATGCGCAGGCGAAACAGCCCTAATGAAAACTTCTGAATGGACGATAGGTAACTAAGGAAGCTCAAACAAAGCGAACGCTCTCCAACGTATGGCATTTTACTTAAGCAAAGCCACCCTCGTGCGCCAACAAGGCAGCATGGTCGGAATTGTCGGCCCGTTGAAGATTTCCGGCTTGGAAAGAAGCAGTAGCGATGAGTGACAGCGACATCGTCAAGGATTTCCTGGTCGAGAGTTACGAGAACCTCGACCGGTTGGATCGGGAACTGATCGGGTTAGAAAAGAATCCTCACGATCGAGACGCGCTGAGCAGCGTGTTTCGCACCATTCACACCATCAAAGGTACCTGCGGCTTCCTGGGTTTCAATAAACTGGAAAAGGTGGCCCATGTTGGCGAGAACCTGCTGACTCGGCTGCGGGATGGGCAGCTCACGCTCAACCAGGAGATAACGACCGCATTACTGGGCATGGTGGACGCGGTGCGTCAGATGCTGGGTAGTATCGAAGCCAGCGGCGCAGAAGGAGAGCGCGACGACAGCAAGCTGATAGCCACTCTCACCCGCCTGCAGCAGCCGCCCGAACCGCCGGCCAAAAGCCGGAGTGCGCCGGCGCCAGACGCCGCGATCGAAGCCGCTGCTCCGCCGCCATCGATTGGCGACATTCTGATGCAACAGGCGGGAGTCACGCAGGCGGAGATCCTGCGCGCTGCCAAGCAGCAAAACGAAGGCGATCCCCGGCGCTTGGGCGAGATTCTGGTGGAGCAGGGCTCGGTGAAGCCGGCCGACATCGTGGATGCGCTACGCGTTCAGTCTTCCCGAGCACACGCGACCGCCTCGGATAGCAGCATCCGGGTCGATGTTGGACTACTGGACAAAGTCATGAATCTGGTGGGGGAACTGGTCTTGGCCCGGAACCAGGTCCTGCAATTCGCCAACCGAGCGAAGGACACGAGTTTTCTCGCTGCTTCCCAGCGTCTGAACTTGATTACCACCGAACTGCAGGCGGGAGTCATGAAGACGCGCATGCAGCCCATTGGGAATATCTGGGGCCAGTTCCCGCGCACTGTCCGCGACGTCGCACTCGGTTGCGGCAAGGAAGTGGGCATCGAGATGGAGGGCAAGGAGACAGAGCTGGATAAGACCATCATCGAGGCGATCAAAGATCCTCTCACCCATCTGGTGCGTAATTCTGTCGACCACGGGATCGAGCTTCCGGAGGTCCGGGTAAAAGCAGGCAAGGATCGAGCCGGGCGACTGATCCTGCGCGCCTTTCATGAGGGCGGCCAGGTCAATATCGAAATCACCGACGATGGCGCCGGCTTGAATGTCGAGCGCATTCGTAAGAAGGCAATCGAACGCGCGTTGATCACAACTGAGCAAGCGGCACGTATGCCGGAGCGGGAGATCTTCAACCTGATTTTCCTGCCGGGATTTTCCACGGCGGAAAAGGTAACCAACGTCTCGGGCCGCGGCGTGGGCATGGACGTGGTGAAGACCAATGTTGAAAAGATCGGCGGTACCGTGGAAGTTCAGTCGTCCATGGGCCGAGGCACGACGGTGCGAGTAAAGATTCCGTTGACCCTGGCTATCATTCCGGCGCTGGTGGTGACTTGCGGCGGCGATCGCTACGCCATTCCCCAGGTGAGTTTGCTCGAACTGGTGCGGCTCAAGGCCGACCAGGTCGGCAAGGGAATTGAATTGGTTCATGGCGCGCCTGTCTACCGGCTGCGTGGACGTCTGCTGCCGCTGGTCTATCTCAGCCGCGAACTAAAGCTGACCGCAGATACTCGTACCGCTACGAAGAGCGACGGCGCGGTCAACATCGTGGTCGTACAAGCCGAGAAACAGCGCTTCGGACTTGTGGTGGATCAGATCAATGACACGGAAGAAATCGTGGTCAAGCCGCTGCGCAAACAGCTCAAGACGGTGAAGACCTTTGCCGGCTCCAGCATCATGGGGGATGGCAAGGTGGCCCTCATCTTGGACGTGCTGGGCTTGGCGCAGCGTTCTGGCGTGGTCACGGAAACTCGGGATCGCGCACTAACGGAAAAGGCCACGGAATCGGCGACGACTGAAGGCGAAAAGCAAACCTTCCTGCTGTTCGCAGGTCCAGGCGATTCCCGCATGGCCATCCCCCTGAGCACGCTGGCGCGCCTCGAGGAGTTTCCGGTGGCGCAAGTGGAAATGTCGGGCAGCCAGTGGGTGACGCAATATCGCGGGCAGATCCTGCCTCTGATTCGTCTGAGCGTGGTGCTGGAGGAGCGGCGCAATAAGCTGCGCGCCCTGCAAGCTCTGCCGGCGATTGATTCCGGGCCGATTCAAGTGCTGGTACTGAATCACGACGGACGCTCTTTCGGTCTGGTGGTGCATCGGATCCTCGACATCGTCGAAGACCGGGCGGACGTTCGTTCGGCGGCGACCCGGCCGGCCGTTCTCTATTCCGTCGTGATCGGGGATCGGGTCACGGAACTGCTGGACATTCCGGCCATCCTGCGCGGTGTGGACGTGAGCCCGGTGCGGCCCGACCCCAAGACGAGAGCAGCGGAGGTTGCGAACTAAACCATGGCCCACACTTCACAGTTTTGCACCTTTTATCTGGACAAGCTGCTGTTCGGGGTGGAGTTGAAAGGTGTGCAAGAGGTCATCCGCACGCTGGAGATGACCAAGGTGCCGCTGGCGCCGGAGGTGGTCAGCGGACTGATCAACTTGCGCGGGCAGATCGTGACCGCAGTCGATCTGCGACGTCGCCTGGAACTGGAGCCGGCGCCGCCGGGAATGCTCACCATGAATGTTGTGGTGCGATCGGAAGACGGCGCGGTCAGCCTGCTGGTGGACGAAATCGGCGATGTGGTCGAAGTCGACGAAACCAGCTTCGAGCCGCCCCCAGAGACCCTACGTGCCTCAGTCCGGACCATGATCGTCGGAGTCCACAAACTGAACGACCGCCTCATGCATGTGCTGGACATCGAAAAAGCCTGCCAGATGACCGAAGCGGCAGAGACCGCGGCAGTGAGCCGATAGCCCACGGCGTCGTAGTATCTCGGATCCCACGTTTCCGCAGCATCTCATCCCGCCAAAGTTTCCGCTTTTTATCTAACTTCGATAGACAATCTGGATTAAGTTCCGGCGAGTCTACCGCAGTGATCGTTGCATCGCTTGCCATTGGGAGAAAACAACATCGCCCGTAACTTGGATTTGCGTGTAGATCGATAGGAACATGGCGGGGCCCGGCGCCGTTTGACGCCGGGAGTAGAACTTGAGAGCTGCAGTCAACTGGAGCTACAAACCAATCCCGTACTCCGAAGTTGTTACAACTTAGGAAACGGGGCAAATCTGTTGAACGTGTAATTAATTTCGGTGCGGAACCAGTAGCCACTATGCTGTTGGACGTAGAAGTCGCCCGGAAGGAACTTTTCCAGATTGACGTACCCTCCCACGCTGGGAGTGATTCGGTAAACTAGCTTCACTTTTGCCAGTTGCCCGCGATCGGTCCCGGTTCCAAATATGCCGGCCGTGGCCTTCGCCGGTGCGACTGACCCGACCGCGTGATAGGGGTTGACGGCAAACGGCTGCATCGAGTCTAAGCTCGCATAGCCGCCGACGAACGTCAGTTGCTTCACGGGAGTGAAACCCGATTCCACTTGCGCCATTTTCAGATTTGTCCAGTAATAACTGCCCTCTTCGTACGCCTCGCTGTAAACGTAAAACTCGCTCCAGCTCGGGGCGTCTCCGGTGAGCGACATATTCGTCGACCGCTGGAATAGCGGATCGAAGTTGCCCACGGTTCTGCTGTTTGGGTTTTGGCCAGAGAGCGCCCAGTATCCCGCAGTGACATAAGGCTTCGTCTTCACATTGATTTTTTGCTTGGCGTAGCCGTATGCTCCCCAGGCGCGAATGTCGAAATTTGCCACGCCACCCTTCGCGCTGTCTTCCGTCCCAGCCTCGTAGGCGCCCTCCCCTGTAAGGCTCAGTCCGGGAATCTGCTTCACACGCTGTACCGCGCGACCGCCAAACAACGTGTAATCCCGGTCGGGCAGATACATATAGGTGGTTGATTTCCGAATATCGCCGTAGCTCTTGTTGTAGAACGTGTAAGCATCGATGTCCGTGTTCTTGAGCTCGCGATTCGTGTAGTATGCGCCAACTGCGGTTTGGTCCCACTCCTGCAGCTGTTTCCCGTTCTCGGCGAGCGCAGGGATAAAACCTTTGACCGATCCAACGTTGTAGGGATTCGAAGCGTCGGTCATCGGAAGCTTATTCCACACCGGGAAAAACTCGTCGTATTTCGGGTTGTCAATGCCGATCAACTCCAGCTTCGAGCTTTTGAACTTGTACGCCAGGTCAACCGCGTTATCGTAGCCTTCGCGGGATCCATCCAGGCCACTCGGATCGCTGAACAGCCAGCCATCGCCTTTGACGATTTCGAAGCGCCCGGCCTGCATCGACAAATTGTCCACCGCGGGAAATTTCTTCATCTTCAGGTAGGCATTGTCGAACCAGAGTTCGCCGGCGGTAAACGGGGAAGCCTGCTCGGAAGAAGTATAGGACGGGTCGTTGGTTCGCTTGATTCCCTCCCAGCCCATGCGCACGTAGCCCTCAAGGTACTCGTTGAAATTGAGGTCGACATAGGGCCGCGTCCTCATGCGGAATTGATTGAGCCGGTCGTTTTTTGCGCTATTGAAGTCGGCGTTGTTGTAGCCTTCGAAGCGGAACCGCTCTTCGAATCCGTATCTAATAGAGGTCTCCGGATTGGCCCCGTTTGCGGACGCTTGCCCCGATGAAGGCGCCGCACTCGGGCTGTTCGGGACATCCGCGTCAACGGCGGCCACAGCCACTCCGGTCTTGTCCGCATCGTCGTTTCCCATGGCTGCCAGTCGCGTGGCAAGCCCGAAGGTCGCGCCGAGAAGTACGATGAGATAAGTTGTGCACTTTGAAAACTTCATGTGTGATCCCCCAGTGCTGCTCAGGGGATTCATCGGGTGGAAAGTTCAGGACTTCAGCGGGAAGGGCAAAGATTAGAGGAATTTAGTGATGGAGTTCTAGATTCTGGCACTCTTCCTGACAATTTCGATCGGCTCGCTCGTGGTCTCCGTCGCTCCGGTGTTGGTCCGCTCAGGGCGCGATACGCACACGATTTCGACATCGCAGGAAGCGCGACGCGCGACCGACCGCGATAGGCTGCCGAATAATGCCCGATTCAGTCCGCCGTGGCCGTGCGAGCCCATCACGATCAGGTCAGCTCCCCACTCGGCTGCGCGGCCGAGGATGACGGATACAGGGTCGCCTTCCACAACCTCCGTGCTTGCACGAAATCCATGTTCTAGCAAAACGTGGGCCACCCTACTGATGAGGAGTGCTGCCTGCTCGCGGGCTCGTTTCATGGCTGAGCCGAGCTGAGGTCCATACGTAGTGCCACGGGCAAATGAAAAGCAAGAAGGAATAGCCTGATGCCACTCCAAAGCGTGCACCACGCACACTTCGGTGTTCTCGGGGCGAAACTGCCTCACAACGAAACGTTCAGCCGATTCATAAAACCCTGAGGCATCGACGGCCAGCAGAACCTTCATTTCGGAATTCGAGCCCGACGGGGCGCGCCTCCAATAACCTACCTTTCGGCCGTTCTGCAAAGTTGCTTTAGATTCGTGGCCCTAATCTAAAGTCTGGCGACGCTCCCGCCGATGAAACTCTTGTTCGACGCACTGAATCGTCCTGGATGCTAGCCGGAGCCGACGCTTGCATTCGAACCGTGAACTCCTGGAGGAGAAATGAAATTTACCACTGGAACGAAACTTGGACTGGGCTTCGGAGTGATCCTTACCTTGATGGTCTTCAGCTCTGGGATGGCCTACCTAAAGTCATCCGAGATTAAGCAAAGTCAGGACAGAGCGCTCGACATACGCTTCCCGACGGTCGCGGCTCTTAAAGATCTGCGGGCGGGCCTGAATATGACTCAGAACAAGGGCCGCCAGGTCATCCTCGCGGGGACGGATTCGGCCAGGAAAGAGGCTGGGAAAGAGGCGTTCGACAAGGCCTGGGACGATACCAACAAAGCCGTCGCCGCGCTGGACGCATTGGCGCTCAAGTGGACTCTGCAGGCTAACCACGACCATCTGGAGGATGCTAAGAAGCAAATGACCGCACTGCGCGCGGCCCAGGAAGAGGCGATGGCCATTGCCTCGGGCAGCGAGCACGACGCGGTCAATAAGGCGGGCATCGACTTCGCCGACAAGGCTACAAAGGCCAACGACGCCCTAGGAGTATCCCTGGTGAGCATGCGTGAATCGTTCGACAAACTGATCGAGGAGAACAGGGAAGAACTGAAGGCGGACAACCGCTCTCTCCTCGTGACCATGAGCGTGAGCACGTTCGCGGCGCTGGTCATCGGGATTATTGTCGCCTTCTTCATCATTCGTGACATTACCGCGGCAGCCAATCGAGAGAAGTTAGCCGCCGACGAAGTGGCTAAGGGGGCGGAGCGCGAAAGACTGGCGGCCGCAGAACTAACCCAAAAAGTGGACAGCATCCTGACCGTGGTCTCGGCTGCGGGCCAGGGCGACCTCACGCGAGAAATCCAAGTGCACGGTAGCGATGCCATCGGGCAAATGGGAGAAGGACTGGCAAAATTCTTTACTGATCTTCGGAGAAGCATCGGCAGCATTGGGGCGAGCGCCATGACCCTGGCTTCCGCATCCGAAGAGTTGACCACAGTCAGCCAGCAGATGAGTGCCAACGCGGAAGAAACTTCAGCTCAGACCAAAGTGGTTTCCGGCGCGACCGTGCAAGTCAACCAGAACCTGCAGACGGTGGCCACGGGCGCGGAAGAGATGGGCGCCAGCATCAAGGAAATCGCTAAGAACGCCACTGAAGCCGCCAAGGTTGCATCCTCCGCAGTGCGGGCTGCGGAAGCCGCGAATACCACCGTATCTAAACTCGGAGATTCTTCGGCCGAGATCGGCCAGGTGATTAAGGTCATCACTTCGATCGCGCAGCAGACCAACCTGCTGGCTCTGAACGCGACCATTGAAGCCGCCCGCGCGGGCGAGGCTGGCAAGGGTTTTGCCGTAGTGGCCAACGAAGTGAAAGAGCTGGCCAAGAAGACCGCCAAGGCTACGGAAGACATCAGTCGCAAGATCGAGATTATTCAGGTCGACGCCAAAGCGGCAGTGGATTCGATTGGCACCATCAGCGAAGTGATCAATCAGATCAACGGCATTTCCAACACCATCGCTACGGCCGTCGAGGAGCAGAACGCGACGACCAACGAGATGGCGCGCAACGTGAGCGAAGCGGCGCACGGCAGCGGGGAGATTACCAGCAATATCGCAGGCGTAGCCGAGGCAGCGGAGAGCACCTCGCGCGGCGCCAGCGATACCCAGAAAGCAGCCCAGCAACTGGTGGAGACTTCGACGGAACTCCGCCGCCTGGTCGAGCAATTCAAGATTGACGACGGCGAAAACGGACAGAAAAACGCCGCAGCAGATCAAGCCAGCAAGAGAGCCCACGCAGGCTCCTAACCTCACCGAGATACTGAGGACTTCAATTAGCCCCGCAGGCTCCGCAAAATGGACCTGCGGAGAACCTTGGTTCATGTTCCTTCGCTTCCACTAATTCCGTGATTTGACCTTCTTCTACGGCCTTTCGACACGCTCCCGCCTAAAGTCTTCAGCCAATCTACCGAAGTTGAAGTAAGCGACCAATCTGGGTTCACTGCTGTACGTGAACGGTGGCCCACCCTTGAGGGAGACATGAAAACAGCTTCCGCACCAGTTCTGAAAGTGCCGCGGATCGTTAGTTTAGCCTTAATAATGACGCTTGTGCTTTCGGCTCACGCACAGCAGGCGACGAGTGCCTCCACTACTCAGGCCGATGCCGACCAGCAATTGCAGCAACGCATCAAGGACCTGGAGATTAAGGTTAAGCAGCTGGAAGACAAGCCAGCGCCGCCTGCTCCGGCTCCTCCACCGGCACCCGAGCCCACCATAGACGCTCCCGTGGTCAATGAGGTCGCGCCGCGGCTGCATCTGAATGTTTTCGGCGACGTCGGCGCTCAGGGCTTCAACCACGCTCCCGATACATTTCTGTTTGGCTCGCTTGACCTGTTCATGACGGCCCGACTCTCGGACAAGGCTTCCACGCTGGGAGAAGTGTTGTTCATCGCGCAAAGCGACAATACGATTCAGCCCGACGTTGAAAGGCTGCTGTTCCGTTACCGGCAGAACGACTATTTCACGGCATCGATTGGGCGTTACCACACTTGGGTCGGCTACTACAACACCGCCTTCAACTATGGAGAGTTCCTGGAAACCACAACCGATCGCCCCTTCATGTACGCGTTCGACGATCGCGGCGGTGTGCTGCCCATGCAGGACGTTGGGCTAAATTTTACCGGCAAGATTCCCTCAGGAAAGCTAGGACTGAATTATGTAGTGGAGGTCGGCAACGGCCGGGCCTGGGGATTGAATGCGCAACCTGCGCAGAACAACCAGGATGGGAATAACAGCAAATCCATCAACGGAGGCCTGTTCATCCGCCCCGAAAAGATCTCAGGTCTGCAGATGGGATTTTCTGTCCGGCATGACAACCTGACCGTTCCAGGCCCAGCAGTCGCCGAAACCATCGCGACAGTTCACGCGGTATACATCAATAGCAACTGGGAGATTCTCAATGAGGGCATGCTGGTGAGGCACGTCGAGGACATTGGACCGTTTTTCACTACCACTGGCTTCTACACCCAGTTCTCCCGCGCGTTCCATGCCTATCGGCCTTACTTCCGGTACCAGTATTTCAACGCTCCCAGCAACGATCCGGTGTATGTCTTCTCCAGTCCGAACGATTTTTCACCCCCCTACGTCAACGGATTTGTGGGCAGAGTGAACGGGCCCTCGATCGGAATGCGCTATGACTTCACGGCGCACTCGGCGTTCAAGTTGCAGTATGACCGAATCTCTGAGAGAGATCTGCCGACCGTCAACGGCCTGACCGCTCAGATTGCATTCACGTTCTAACGGAGATCACGATGAAAAAAACCAACAGCGTCATACGTGCATTTGCGATCCTGATCATCGCCTTGGGCATATCGTGGACGGCCTCAGTCGCTCCGGTAGAGGCGGCCGGCGATCCGATTGTGGTTATCGTCAACAACGCGAATCCGGTCGAGAGCTTGAGCATGGGAGAGTTGAAGAAGCTCTTCCTTGGGGACCGCAGCCGATGGGATACCGGAAAAGCGGTGGCGCCAGTAATGCTCGCACCGGGCGCACCCGAACGAACTGCGTTTCTGAAGATCGTGTGCGGAATGAACGACGCCGACCTTGGCAAGTATTTCCTGCAAGCGGCGTTCACGGGAAAGTCCGCTACGCCACCGAAAGAAGTCGGCAGCGCGGCAGCACTGAAGAGTTTCGTCGCCAGTTCGCCAGGCGGCATCGGCTTTCTCAAGGCCAGCGATCTGCCAGCGGGCGATACCACGGTCAAGGCAGTGAAAGTTGACACCGCGGCTAGCGATCCGGGCTACAGGATCAAAATGTAGAGCACGGACGGCTGCTCAAGATCAGGAAGGTGTGCCAGATGGAGTTGACAATCAAGACGCGCTTGCTCGGGTTGACCATCAGTGGCCTGGTGTTCGTGGCCGGGGTGAGTGTGACCGGATATTGGGGCATCACGTCGGTCCATAAAACGACGGCCGAAGTGGCCGCAACCGGCTCAGCCATTCGCAACCACATTGAAGCCGGTGTCTACAACGACCTCACCCGGACCGACATGGCCGCCGTGTTCACGGCAAAAGGGGACGAGCAGCAGAACAAAGCGGAAGAATTTGCCCAGAACAGCAAACTGCTGCAAGATCGCCTTGCCAAAGCACGAGACTTTGCGACGGACCCCGCCAGCCAATCGATGCTCGATAACGAGAAGCAATTGAGTGGTCAGTATGTAACCGCGGGTGATTCATTGATCAACGCAATCATTCACAATCCCAGCACTGCTCCCAGCCTGCTCGGCCCGTATTTACAGCTCTACAAAGACCTCCAGGGAAAAATCGAAGAGACCAGCGACCAATTAGGGAAGAGTGCACAGGACGCCGAAGTGAGCGCGACAAAGAAGGCGGCGCGCGCCACCCACACCATGTTCGGGATGTGCGGAACATCGCTTCTGTTGCTATTGGTCCTGGCCACGTCCGTGAGCCGCAGCATTACTCAAGGAGTGGACCGGGAAAAGTTAGCCAACGCTGAAGCAGTCCAGGGAGCGGAGCGCGAGCGGCTGGCGGCCGAAGAACTCACCCAAAAAGTGGACAGCATTCTGACGGTGGTAGCGGCCGCCACTAAGGGCGACCTCACCCAGGAGATCCAAGTACGCGGCAACGATGCCATCGGGCAAATGGGAGAAGGACTGGGAAAGTTCTTCGCCGATCTGCGACAAAGTATGAGCAGCATCGGTGCCAGTGCTGAGAGTCTGGCAACAGCGTCGGAACATTTGACTACGGTTAGCCAACAGATGAGTGCGAATGCTGAAGAAACTTCAGCCCAGACCAAAGTGGTTTCCGCGGCTACTCTGCAAGTCAACCAGAACCTCCAGACGGTAGCCACCGGGGCGGAAGAAATGGGCATCAGCATAAAGGATATCGCCAAGAACGCGACCGAAGCCGCCAAGGTGGCAACCTCCGCGGTGAAAGCCGCCGAAGCCGCCAATGCCACCGTGTCCAAACTCGGCGACTCTTCCGCCGAGATCGGGCAGGTCATTAAGGTCATCACTTCGATCGCGCAGCAGACCAACTTGCTGGCCCTGAACGCGACCATAGAAGCGGCTCGTGCGGGTGAGGCGGGCAAGGGATTTGCGGTCGTGGCCAACGAAGTGAAAGAGCTGGCCAAGAAAACCGCCAAGGCCACGGAAGACATCAGCCGCAAGATCGAAACCATTCAGGTCGATGCTAAAGCCGCGGTGGATTCGATTGGCACCATCAGCGAAGTCATCAACCAGATCAACGGTATATCGAACACCATTGCCACGGCCGTTGAGGAGCAGAACGCCACGACGAACGAAATGGCGCGGAATGTAAGCGAAGCGGCGCACGGCAGCGGCGAAATTACCAGCAACATCGCGGGCGTAGCCCAGGCAGCGGAGAGCACGTCGCGGGGCGCCGGAGACACCCAGAAAGCCGCCCAGCAACTGGTGGAGACTTCGACGGAACTGCGCCGCCTGGTCGAGCAGTTCAAGATCGATGACGGCCACGACGGCCATGCCTCGGGCGAAGAACCGGCAGCCAGGAAAATGTCAGTCCACGCGGGCGCGTAAGCATGGATGCGCCTTTGACGTTCTCTTAGCCGCAACCTACAAGCCAACGCTAGAATCTGTGCGCGGTGCGGTCCGGGCGATGATTCCCGGGCAATGATTCCCAGGCAACGATTATTGAAGTCGGGACTGGACACGTTCGGGAGTCGACGGATGTGAACCGCTGCTTCTACCGAGGCAGCCTGAAATCTTAACTGTTGATCTGAAGGGTAATCACGATGAGCATGCCTTCAAACAACAGCCTGACTTCGATGGCAGGGGAGTCAGACAAAGAGTGAAGTGTATAATCACTGCCCGTGACGACTGTAGGCGGGGAGAGCATGCAACCCTCTGCCAGGCCGGCAATCTTGTTCTTGAAGTTGCCCGCCGCCATATTGCAGACTTCGCCGAGCGCGTCCGACACCTCGGGACCCACCTTGTCCAGGTCCACACCCAGCATCTTGGAGGTCATGAGCGCGGCCGCTTTCCCGTTACAGCGGATGCTTAGCAGGCCGCACAGTTGCCCCGCCAATCCCACCATCGCGGTAAATTCCGGAGTTGTTTCCGCCCCTTCTGCCGGTGCGGTCAGTTGGCAGCCCAGCATGAGCTCGAAGACTTCCCGCACCGCCATTTCGAGTAGCGGAATCCAATTTTCGTGGCTGCTGTTGGCAGCAAGCACCTGAGTGTGCGAATTCATGATTTGCCTGCCAGCACCGGTACCACATGTTCGCGAACCTGCTCCGGCGTGAATGGCTTGCGAATGTAGCCGCGCGCGCCCGAAGACAAAGCCTGCACCACATGAGACTCACTGCCTTCGGTCGTAATCATGACTACGGGGACGTCTTTGGCGTTGGGCACGCCCGGAAGCTGCTTGATAAATTCCAGTCCGTCCATGACTGGCATGTTGACGTCACAAAGGATGAGATCGACCTGGTTTTCCTGGAGGACAACCAGCGCCTCCGCCCCGTTCCCGGCTTCTAGTACCGGGGCTAAGTCGATGCCCGCCTGGCGCAGAGAGCGCTCCACGATCTTTCGCATGACCGAAGAGTCGTCGATGATAAGAGCACGTATTGGCATAAGCTGTATTTGGCGAAACGCCATTCAGCGCTCGCTTTTGGATATATCGGCGCGCCGGCATAGGACTTTAGGAGGCTGGTGGGGCACAAGAATCGTCGGCAGTCGCCGCCCGTTCCAACAGATCGCACGTAAACCCTTAAGGATGCCGCCCCTGCGAGTTAACCAGGCAGGCCGCAGCACGACCGCACCCCACTCGAGGGTCGGATTCGCGGTTTAATGCAACCTCCACAGGCAACTGCATGAAAAGGATGGAGGCGCGGGTCGGAATCGAACCGACGCATAAAGGTTTTGCAGACCTCTCCCTTACCACTTGGGTACCGCGCCCTATCACTTAAATTAACGTGATGCGGCGCAAAAGTCTACTTGACGGGAAAAACCAGCGGGAGAAGTGCCGATCGCAGGAACCTTACTATGCGGTCTCCCGCCATTCCTTCCGCCTCCAGATCGAGAGCCCCGGTGATCCCAGCGCGAGTAAGCCCAACGTGGCGGACTGCGCAGTCCGCGTAGTCAGAGCTGCATCCGGGCCATCGACGTGCGGTCCCTTTTTCTTGCCTGCAACGATAGGCCTGTCCGCGACGGTCTCGTAGGCGTAGCCGGTTATCAGCGCCTTTATGCCGGGTTGATCCTCACTGACGTTCAGACGGACCCAACCGTAATGCGTTTTCCCTTTGATGGAAAACTTCACCCCGAGGTAGCGGTTCTGCACATTGAGCCAAGGGCCTCGACTGGTAACACTCCCGCTGCTGTCGTTGCCAATCCACATCGAGGCCGCGTCAATGACGAATTTCTTTTTGGGTCCGACGCTTATTCCGCCCTTGAGGGCGGCTGCAAACACACGATTATTCTTGGTATAACCAATGACCGCGTTGGCCTTCAGGGCAACGTCAATGGCTTTACCGTGGCCCCACGAGTCCCAGGAAATCGACAGATCGTTTACTCCGTCATGGTTCAAATCCAACGGGACAGGGACTTGACTCAGGATATGTTCGCGGGCGTATACACGATCTTGGCTGCGGCGGGCAACGCGCTAGCCAGCACTCCCAGTCCGATCGCAGTGAGCGCGGCACCGCTTCCGAACAAATTCGTGTTGAAGTTTGCCGTTGCGGTGGCTCCCAGTGAGTACATATTGAGCTGTTCGCACAACGAATCCGAAAGCGTAGCGGCTGTTCTGGCCGAACTTGAGGAGCGTTTCATAAATCCTCCGTCCGAGGCACCGATGAGTATCCTGCTGAGACGACTATCGTGTCAACCGCAAGGCGACCTGGGAATTTGGAGGGATTTTAGAAGAAATCGGCGTTTTGGGGCATTCCCCACGCACAGAGCGTAGCGAGAGCATCGCCGCTTCTATGCCAATGCAGGAGGCCATTGTATAGTTATAGTTCGTGTTCCACGACAGGCTTTTCCTATGTTCGGAAAGGGCATGAACGGTTTGACCGCGGCTCGCGGTTGAGATGTTCGAATTACAAAGCAGCACGACGAAGGCTGGACCCGCTCCTCATTTGCTGCCAGGGAGGCGCTAGGGTCCGAAGCAGAACCACCCCCTCGGCCTCGTCAGCAAAGGTGTTCGTCTTCGACGCACGAGGAGCCCGATGATTTCCGCTATCGGCGATGTGCTTCTTGCCATCGCCGCCATCCCGTTTGTCTATTATTTGATTGCTTTGTTCAGTTCGTGGCAATTCTTTCGCCGCACGCCACCTCGAAACACAGCCAATCGTAACTTCACTCCGCCGGTAAGTATTCTCAAGCCGATTCGCGGGCTCGATCCCGACGCCTATGAGAACTTTGCAAGCTTTTGCAGGCAAGACTATCCCGACTACGAATTGCTCTTCTGCGTTGGCGAGGAGGACGACCCGGTCGTTCCTGTTTTACAGAAGCTAGCGCGTGATTTTCCGGAGCGTCGCATTCGCGTGTTGTTCGGTTCGGGCGGAAGAGGATCGAACGACAAAGTGGTCAAGTTAGCCCGGCTGGTCAGCGAAGCTCAGCACGAAATGGTTGTAATCAGCGATAGTGACGTTCGGGTGCGGCCCGACTACCTGCGCACCGTGGTTGCACCTTTAGCAGATCCCAAGGTTGGCGCTGTGACCTGCTTCTACGCTGCTATCGAAGATAAAACGCTGACCGACAGCCTGCAGACGATTGGCATGTTTTCCGATTTCTACGCCGGCATCCTGGTCGCGCGTCAGCTCGACGGCGTGAAGTTTGCCTTGGGTCCGACTATCGCCACCACACACACACGGTTGGCTGGATTCGGCGGCTATGGAGCGATTGAAAACCGTCCTGCTGATGATTTGTTGGTTGGTCGCCTCATCGCCGAACAGGGCTACGAAGTTGAACTTTTGCCCTACACCATTGCGACGGTCGCCGATTACGGGTCGCTGCGCGATCTTTTCCACAAGCGCTTGCGCTGGATCGTGGTCATGCGTCATATGCGTCCCTGGGGACATCTCGGCCTGCTTCTCACTCAGGGGTTGCCCTGGTCTTTGGCGGCCCTTGCGATCCATCCCTCAGCAGGTGTGGCGCTGGGTTATCTCGGTACGTACGCTCTTCTGCGACTTGCTATGACCTCGATGGTTGGGATTTGGGGTTTGAAGCAAGATTCGCTGTGGAAGAAGCTGGGGCTGATCCCGCTGTGGGATGCTTTGGCGTTTCTTATTTGGCTGACCAGCTTCGGGCGCAACAGCATTCGCTGGCGCGACGGCGAATACTACATCCGCGACGGCAGGCTCGTGCCGGTGAATTCAACGAGTATTGAGCCGGCGGCGTGAGTTAAGCTCGCGTCAGCGTCCTACTTTGGTATGCAACTCACCGCGCGACCTCTTCGCTGCGCGACGATTTCCATTGCTCTTCCCGCCCACGATCTCAAGCGAAGGTTCAATTACAGTCACGGGTTCTCGACTAGTCTGCACGCGGCGCTGGTTGTTAGGTTGCCGCCAATTGATCTGCGGCAGCATCACAGATGCATCGATGCGGTCGCGATATTGCAATGCGACGTTCATCAGCGAGTCTAGGAGAGAGTCGGAAAGCAAATGCGGCTCCAGGCCGAGTTCAATCAGCTTCGAGTGTTTCGCATTGTAGTAGTGTTCCTGTGCTTCCACTCGCGGATCGGGGAGGTGATCGACTTCGACCGTCAGGCCCAGTTTCTCGCCGGCGGTTTGCACCATTCGCGCCAGATCCAAAACTGAAAACTGCTCGGTGAACTGGTTGAAGACCCGGCATTCCCCTTGAGCCGCCGGATTCAAGCACGCGATCTCGACGCACCGAACAGTGTCGCGAATATCCAGAAAGCCGCGAGTTTGACCACCTTTGCCGTAGACCGTGAGTGGGTATCCGATGGCCGCTTGAACGCAGAAGCGATTGAGCACGGTGCCAAAAACTTCGTCGTAATCGAAGCGATTGATGAGGGCTTCGCTCAAGGCTACTTCGTCAGTCATCGTTCCGTAGACGACGCCCTGGTTGAGGTCGGTGGCGCGCAATCCCCACGCTTTGCAGGTGAACATGATGTTGTGGCTGTCATGCACCTTGGAAAGATGGTAGAAGGATCCGGGTTGCTTGGGATACGGCACGGTGTCGCGTCGCCCATTGTGCTCGATCGTGATGTAGCCTTCTTCAATGTCGATGTTGGGTGTGCCATATTCACCCATGGTGCCGAGCTTGATGAGATGACAATCGGGCTGAAACTCTCGTAGCGCAAATAGCAGGTTGAGAGTTCCAACGACATTATTTACCTGCGTAAAAACCGCGTGTTTGCGGTCGATCATGGAATAGGGAGCGGCGCGCTGCTCGGCGAAATGAACGACAGCTTCAGGTTCGAAATCCTTAACGACTGAGGAGAGAAAATCGTACTCCGTCACATCTCCCACAAACAGCTCGATGGTATTCCCGGTGAGCTCCTGCCAAACTCTGAGACGATCAGAAAGCGGAAGAATTGGCGTCAGGGTTTGCACGCCAAGTTCGTGGTCCCATTGCCGCCGCGAGAAATTGTCGGCAATCGCTACGGAATGACCCTTGCTTGACAGATATAAAGCGGTTGCCCAGCCACAATAGCCGTCTCCTCCCAGCACCGCAACCCTCATTTGGCCTCCTCGCCGAAATGTTCCTTGAAGAATGAATAATCTAAATCAGCTGTCCTCCCGAACTGAGATGCACCGGGAAGGACCAGAGTTGAACAGTTTTTATCTGCCACACGTTTTCCTACATTTGAGGCTAACAAACATTCTAAAACACCGCGGCTATCTTCGGCGGCGCTCTCTGAGAAATATCAATAGGATGATTGGTCAGCACGACCTTTCCGCCGCTGGCCGCTACCAGGTTCAGGTCCGCCGCGCCGACCAGAGATTCCAGTTGAGGCACCACGCTCTGTTTGGCGACGATATAGGAACGCTCCGGTTTAAGCCAGAGATTCTTGAATTGCGTATCGTCGATAAAAATATCGGGCGCGCCGGGAGCGTAGGCCCCGTATTCCAGATTGAAGAAGCGGCCGTTGCGCAGCAACGCGGTGCGGTTCATATAGAAAAAGATGGAAGAAAATGTGTAATAGTGATGATCAACAATCAGCGTTCCATCCGGCGATTTCAGAAGGGCCTCCGCCAGCGGCCGTGACGACATAAAGGGATCGAAAACAGCCATCGCCATGCGGGCGGCGTGGAAGAACAGCACCATCATTAGCGCGGCGGCCAGAAATGCGCGCTGGCCGACGAATCTCCAGATCGCCAACGCGCCAATGCAGAATGCAATCGCGGCCACCAGCAGCGGCGTCCGAAGATACGCGAACGATGCCAGCGTGAGATCCTGCATGTGCCCCAACGAGAGCTTGTAAGCACCGGGATGTTGGCTGAGCGCCTGCGAAATGTCTCCGGGTGCGGGAAGGTTGCGGGTGAGCAAAAAGAGAGCCAACGTCACCACACCCGCCGCCGCCGCAATCACCGCGAGCGCACGCGTGCCACGTCGGATCCAATTGCCTCCCATCGCCATCGCCGAACCGAGAAGGAGCGCAAGCGCGGGATAGCAAGGCATCGAATAATATTCCTGAGTGGTAGAGAACGTGAAGAAGATCAGCACAAAGCCAGTCAAACAAAGCGCCAGCAGCCGGGTTCGGCCAGCGCGATCGACGGGTTTAAAGGAAAGCTTGGCAATGGCGGGTAGATACACGCTCCAGGGAAACAGCCATACCAAATGCAGTAGCCAGAAGTAAAGCCGCGGCACCGTGTTGTAGTCTCGCGGATAACGCAGATTCAGAAAACGAAGCAGCTGTTCATTGATGAAAAAGAACCAAAGAAAGCCGTGATATTGCCCCGGCCCGCCGTGAAGCGTAAACGCGAAGTAAGGGGGATTGCGTAGCGTGGCCAGAATGTGCCAGGGTGCAGCAATGAGTAGGATGATCAGCAATCCGCTAAAGGGATGGAGCTTTCGCCATGTAGTGGCAGAAAAAAGTTGGCGGGTGAGGAAAAGATAAATCACGCCAGCCGCAAGTGGAAACAACACTCCGATCAAGCTTTTCAGCAGGAGACCCAACCCAAGGTTCGCGGCCAGCACGAAAGCCCAAAATCGCGGATGAGGTTCGTCTGCGTCCAGGGCGCGAAGAAATGCCCACATGCCCAGCGCGACCGTGAAGGTCAGCATGACGTCAGGAATTAGAACCCGGGTGAACAGGAAAAGCCCTATGCATGTGGCCATGCATAGACCAGCGTAGAATCCCGCTCGCTTGCCGAACGCCCATACCCCGAACGCCGCCGTCAGCAGGCAAAGCGCAATGGCCGACAGCGCGATCGGAATGCGCGCTACCCAGTCGCGCACGCCAAAGATCTTGTACCCAACCGCCATGGCCCAATAAATCAGGGGAGCCTTTTCCAGGTACACCACGCCATCCAACCGCGCCGTGACCCAGTCGCCTGATGTCAGCATGTTCCGCGCAATCTGCGCCTGCACGGCGTCGACGTCATCCATGAGAGATGGAGGAGAAACGATGCACCCGAGATAAACAGCCCCGGCAACCAGCAGAACGCCTAAATATAGGTACCAGTTTTTTCCTGTATCCAGACACTCGTCTCGCGGGGTGCGGTTGCCTGAATCCCCCACTTTTTCATCCACAGAAACAGCACCATCAATCCCCATAGGTGGTATCCAACATTCGCTCGTCTCTCCAGGTGATCTTGAATCTGCGTCTCGATCACATCCCGCCGGAAAAGTTCCCCGTGAACCGACACACCGTCCATCAAAACTTCCTGCATTAGCGGGCGCAGACAGCCTCGCAGCCAATCATGCGCCGGGATATCGAATCCGACCTTCTTTCGTCGAAGCACCGAAGCTGGCAGCTTGTCGCGCATCAGTTCCTTCAGCAAAACTTTCTGCCGCGAACCTTGAATCTTTAGCGATGCGGGCAGGGAAGCGGCGAATTCGACGATGCGGTGATCGAGGAACGGCGGTCGCACTTCCAGCGAATGCGCCATGCTCATGCGATCCGCCTTGTTCAGAATGTCGTCGGGAAGAAAATATCTCTGATCGAACCACAAAAACGGAGCCAGATCATCGTGTGCCGGAGACCGATCGCGCAGCTCACCGAGAACGCGGTCGAGCGCGGGCGGAAGTTCCGTGCGCAGCAGATTCGCCTTTTGCTCAGCAGAGAAGGTTCCGTTCCAATAAACGTGGGCGCGATCCGGCGTCATCAGGGAGCCTTCGAGAAATCGCTTCAGTTGGTATTCGAGGCTGATCTTCTCGTCGGAAACCGGCCAAGCTCGCAA
The DNA here is from genome assembly GCA_035601995.1 of Terriglobales bacterium. Lineage (GTDB taxonomy): Bacteria > Acidobacteriota > Terriglobia > Terriglobales > Acidobacteriaceae > JABDBE01. Next base: position 28,577 of record DATNNE010000136.1, on the reverse strand, counting down.
GCTGTCGAGTGCGACTTTCAGAGCCGCCCGCGGCAATCGCCGGGCGAGTGCAGCCAGACGGTTGGCTCGATGAGTGAGATATCCGCCAAACAGTTCGTCCGCGCCTTCGCCGCTCAGGCTTACGGTTGTCTTGGTCTTGCTCAGCTTGGAAAGGAACCAGACGGGCAGCGCTCCTGCATCTGCGGACGGTTCATCCGAGTAGTAAGCAAATTCTTCAATCGCACCGCGCAGGTCAGCGTGTGGATTCAGATCCAGTTCCTCGTGCTCTGTCTGGTATCGCTGCGCGACCTCGCGAATGTACGGAGTCTCATCGAAACTCCGCCCCTGGAATGAAATCGAGAAAGTCTTCAGCGGCGCACCGGACCCAGTTGCCGCGTAGTGCAGAATCGTAGAAGAATCGATGCCTCCGCTAAGCCACATTCCCAGCGGGACATCCGAAATCAGATGCTCGCGGATCGACTGCCGTAGAAGACAGTCCAACTCCTCGCGAGCAGATTCCAGCGGCCGATCGCGAACGACGCCAAGCGGCAAACGCCAGTAGGGCTGGGACGACACCTTGCCATCCTTCCACTCCAGCCATTGCCCTGGAGGAAGTTTTTCGATGCCCTCGACCAGCGTCCACGGACAAGGCACATAATTCAACGACAGATAGCAATCGAGGCCGTCCAAACTCAATCGCCGCTCAATTTCAGGATGGATCAGGATCGCCTTCAGTTCCGATCCGAAGAACAGGTCGTCTCCGCGCCGCATGAAATAGAGCGGCTTGATCCCCATTCGATCGCGTGCCAGCACCAATCGCTTAGTTGATTTCGTCCACAACGCGATGGCGAACATGCCTCGCAAACGCGAGAAACAGTCTGTATCCCATTCGAGGAATGCGTGGAGAACCGTTTCCGTGTCGCAGTGCGAATAAAAGCGATGACCCAGTGCTTCCAGTTCGCGCCGCAGTTCCTGGTGGTTGTAGATCTCGCCGTTGAAGACGATGGCCACATCGCCATCTTCCGAGAGGATGGGCTGGTCGCCCGAACCGAGATCGATGATCTTGAGCCGCGTCGCGCCCATCGAGCAGAGACTCGATTGAAACACACCTTGCTGGTCGGGGCCGCGGTGAATCAGCGTAGCGGTGGCCTTCCGAATGCGATCGGGATCAGGTGCCCAACGTTTGTGGGTGAAACCGACGATTCCGCACAAGTGCCTGCACCTCTTCCTGTTTACTGAAATCAGCTGCAAAACCGCCTGCGGAGCCTGTTACTCCACAAAGCGAGCCATCGCCAGCTAGTTTGGATGAAAAGCAATCCTACCCTTTTTTATGATGCACAATCAAAAGTCGGAGCCCGCCTTACCTGCGGCCCATGATCACCAAAGCCACGCCGACACAAACCAGCAGCACGCCGGCCCATCGCCTGCGCGTGACCCGTTCCCCGAGAAAAAATTTCCCGCCCAACGCGCCGCCTGCGTAGCTCAGCGCCGTAACCGGAACTACCAGACTGACGTTTTCCATCGATAGGACTGCGAGCAGTGCGAAGAACGCCGTTCCCATCAGCGTCACCCCGAGCCACATCCACGAAACTCGCAACGCCCGGGCGAAAACGCCGACCAGGGCAGCCGGGCGAAAGTCCTTTACCTCGCCGACTGTCTTCATGGCCCGGCTGATGCAGAGCTCGCCGCCCGTCCCGGCGCCAATAATCAGAAGATAAAAAATAACCTCGCGCACTTAACTGGACTCCGTAGTGCGCGGCGGCGTGTGTCCAACCACCAGAACGCCAAGACAAATGACCAGCACCCCCAGCCAGCGCATCGGCGTGACCACTTCGCGCAACATGAAATGGGCCAGCAGGGCAACCATACCGTACGCCACCGCCGAAGCCGGTTGCACGTAGCTGTAGTCCGCCCATGAAAGCACCAGCATGTATGCCACAAAGAACGTAATGAGTGACCCGATGCCCAGCCAAATCGTGCCCGATGTGAGCACGCGAGAAAGAACATCAAGGGCCTCGGCCAGGGTTCCCATGCTCACTGTGCCGATACGTTTCATGCCTTTGCCAAGCAGCACATTGCCTAGGGGGCCAAAGATCACCATCAACAGTATCAACAGGTAGGTCTTAAAGTGCAGGCTGACAGAGGACTTCATGCGGGGTAAGGACCCTCCGCATGGTTGAAACAAAACTGGTTGGGCATACGTTTATGTTACTTGATTTTCAGCGCAGGCCCAAGCTCTCGCAGGAAATGCTGGGGCTTCAAGCCTTTGTGTAACTTCGTGCCCTTTGTGGCTGACGAATCTAGGACGGGCAATCAAAATCTGGAGCGGGAGACGGGATTTGAACCCGCGACTTCGACCTTGGCAAGGTCGCACTCTACCACTGAGTTACTCCCGCTCGGTTGCCTCGATTATAAACAAGCCGCAACTCTGCGGCAACGGCGGGCACGTTCCGATAACGCTAGTTTGAAATTCGAAACGGATCGCTATCGCCGTAAGAAGACAGGAAGGCCGGAATGTCCCGACTACCGGTCAACCTGCGGACCGGCACGTCCGGTCCATAAGAAACTCTAGCCGCCTCAATGCGCGGGCGGTTGACCCGGTCAAATTTCCAGATGAACGCTAGCACTTCGCCGAGTTTGTCTATCCTATGCGCCTCACCGCTTTTGAATACACGCGTAATTGCACGCCAGGCACAGGACAGTTTCGACGGCTCCAGCCAAATCACCAGAGTCGCGCGCTGCAATCGGATGTCGAAGGTCGCCAGGGCAAAATTGCCGTCGCTAATCCACTCATCCCCTGCGTGCGCGTTCTCTATCAAGGCCCGGAAAGTGGGAACGTCCTTCTTTTCCCGATGAGGCTGCCAGATGGCATCCAGACTGATAACCGGCGCGCCGGTTCGTTCGCCAAGCTGCCGCGACAAAGTAGTCTTGCCGCTGCCAGCGCAACCCAAGATAATGATTCGCGCCATGATCGTTGGCTGCTCCGGATTTAGATGGCATCAACAACCTGACTCACTACTCGATTTCCGGAGCTCAATAAGCACACCCTGCCTTGGGTTTCAGCATGGATTCGTTGGCCTTGGCTGTAATCTGGTTCCTCACGTCCCAGAGCTCCTTGTAGAAAAGGTGCTCCATCCTCTGATGCAGAACCTCGACCGGCGTCCCCATCGTGCCGATCACGCCGCCGCCAATGATCCTCTGCGCCAGCTTGAGATGATGGAAGCGAAAAAGGTGTATGCGTTCGTCGAAATCAAGAAGACATTCCGCTACATCGTGGAGACCGAAGTATTCATCATGCCGCCGGTAAAGATCATCTACGCTGAGGTTCGCCTTGCGCAGCTGGGTATGGAACACCTCACCGAGCCGCGGACCAACGTGCAACATGGAGAGAAAACCCGGCGAATCCAGCCCGCTGCCGTGGCCCAATCCAGCGCGAATAATGTGGTAGTCATAAGGCGTAATTGTTTCGAGCACATGCAGCATGGAAATCGGATAATCCAGCATGTGGTCGGCGCGGCGAATCAAACGCGCAGCATTCGAAAAGTCGCCTTCTTCGATGTGAATGCGGGCGCGTTCCAGTTCCCACGCAACCCCCTTCAGCAGTAGCTCAGACGCCTGATGCACGACCTGAAATGTCATCTCATCTTTATGCAGAAACTCTTCGGGAAGCTTTTGCAGCGACAGCAATTCGTCGGTGTGCAGGTAACGCTCATAGTCCGAGGCTCCCTTGCCTGGCAAAATCGGTTTTTTCAAATCATCCATGCTACTCGTCTCCAGATAACGGTGAATCAACTTGCGTGACGGACTACTTCTTCGCCCCGATCCACTGCGGATCTTTTTCCGGCGCGACGATCTCGCCATCGCGCATGTGAATAATACGGTCTCCATAGCTAGCGGCTTCCGGGTTGTGCGTAATCATGAGCACAGTCTGGCCCAGTTCCCGGTTTGAGTGCCGCAGCATATCGAGAACAATTATTGAGTTTGTCGAATCCAGATTGCCTGTGGGTTCGTCGGCCAGCACGATTGCCGGCTTGTTGATCAGCGCCCGCGCCAGCGCGACCCGCTGCTGCTCGCCTCCCGACAGTTCGGAAGGCCGGTGCGAAAGTCGCTTTTCTAATCCGAGCAAGCCCACGATTTTTTCGAAATAAGCGGCGTCGCGATTCCCATTCGCTCCGGCAATGTCCACCGCGATATTGATGTTCGAACGCGCATCGAGCGTAGGCAGCAGGTTGAATTTCTGGAATACGAATCCAATTTTGCGCTTGCGCATGCGGGTGCGCTCCGCATCGGAGAGCTGCGCGAAGTCATCTCCGTCAACCATAACGTGACCCGAATCGGCCCGGGCCAGTCCACCCAAAAGATAAAATAGCGTGGACTTTCCGCTGCCCGAAGGGCCTACGACGCTCACGAACTCACCCTTCTGCACGCTGAAGGAAACCCCGCGCAGGGCGGGCACTTCGACCTTGCCCACGCGGTACGTCTTGCGCACATCCACGGCTTCGATGAGAACGGCCATCCAAATAATCGATATTACACGAAGCCCTGACCGTCAGCAGCCATCCCAGCACCTGAATGAGCGTTGCCGAAAGATTGCGTGGTATTCGTGACGCGAAGATTTCGCCGATGGTCCGCGCACACGCCGGACGTCGCGTCAGTCGCTATAGGACAGCCAGATGTAAGACACCTTCCCGTTTCGTATCCCGAACCTCGCCAAGCTGAGATCTCCCGCGCTGGGGCCGTACTGCAACTCTTTGTCACCTAGGTCCGGCAACGTATCGCCTTTTTGGTAGTTTTTGACAAGCTCTCGGTAGATTTTGGAATCCGGCTTTCCTTGCCGGGTTGGCTTTCCGTAGGCGTGCAAGACGTCCTGCTCTGAGCTTCCCAGTCCGATTCCCTCTGGAGTCTTCCATCCATTCAGACTCTCCGCAGTTAATGCCGTCGGCATGTGCAAGCAGTTTGGAAAATCGCTGAGGAACGCGGCATCCACGGTCGGAGGTACCGCCTCAGCCGACCGTATGTAGAGAAACACTCGATGATCCTGGGATTCGTAACAGTAGGGTGCAAACTCCGAGCTTCTTGGCGGCGCCGGACCCAGTCGCTTCAACAACCGACTAACCACCGCGTCGCGGTTGAGGCAATAGGGTCCAAGGCATCGCGGCCCGGAATATTTTTGTGCGCTAGCCAAGCCGGCATACAAAAGCGTCGTGGCCAACAGAATTGCTCTAAGCACGAAGCTCCTGTTCACTCTCCAATGATCAGGCCGCTGTAGTGTGGGAAGGCGATTGCACTACGTGTGCGGGCGCGCGTTTCGGACCGCGCTTCCGAACCAGCAACAGACGGATGCGCTCCAGCAACTCGGCCGGCGCGTACATTCCTTTCGGCAGAAAAACATCAGCCTTGCTGTCACGGTCGTAGATTTTGACTTTACCTGAGAGAAGAATTACGGGCGTCTGTGGCGAGAGGCTCTTGATCTCTTCAATGAGTTTGCTTCCATCCAGGCCCGGCATGATCAGATCAGTCAGGACCAGGTCGACCCCACCCTTCTTGAATCGCTCCAGGGCTTCCTCGCCGCCGGTGCAGGGAACCACGCGATAGCCGCGGGTTTCCAGCATGACTTTGCGAATGGAGAGTGACTGTTCGTTATCGTCAACGCAAAGGATGGTTCTTTTTGGTTTCATTCTTGTTTCCGAAGTGGCGTACCGGCTAGCCCGTACGCCCGGGGGGAATCCGAAAACTTTCTTGATAGAGAATTCAGAGCGAGAAGAATCCTAAAGGCGAACTCAGCGGATGTAAAGTGCCGCCGATGCTAATGGGAGAATCGCACCATTGAAAAAGTTCCGCACTTGTGCATGGCATCATTTTTCCTGCACATCCGCACACCGCGCTCTCAGAAAGTGACTTCTCCGCGGAGGACCTCGACAACATTTCCACCGACACGCACATTAACCACTCTGTCATCCTGTCGTGACGCCCGCACAAAAATCCGGCTGGGACGTTTCATCTCCAATCCCTGTTCGATCAATACCCGTTGCTCCGGTTGAGCGACGCCGTGGGCGACCATCCATGCCGCCGCGCACCCCGCCGCCGATCCAGTCGCCGGATCCTCGCCGTTATAAAACATCATTCGCGCATGTAGCCGCGCCGCCGGATCGACGGTCTCGCGACTGACAAAGTAGAAAAACTTTCCTCCCGAACGTTCCAGATATTCTTCTGACCCTTTCGCGTCCACGCTCAGATTGCGCATGATCTCCAGTCCACGCAGCGGAACCACCGTGAAAGGCAACCCCGTCGAAATCGTTTGAATGGGCAACGAAGGATCAATATCGCCGTCCCGCAGCCCGGAGGCGCGTACCACCGCTTCGCGATCGTGCCGCGGACCGAACTCGGGATTGACCTGGGTCATCTCGCCGAAAATCGCCTGCCCCGGCTTTTCCTCGAACTGAACCGGAACCTTGCCCACATTGAGGTCGAGCACAATTTCCTTCGCCCCGCTCGACCCGCGCAATTGAAACGCGGTTCCCAACGTCGGGTGACCGGCGAACGGTAACTCCTCCTGCACCGTGAAGATTCGCACCCGCACCCCGCGTTCGCGCTCGACCGACGGCTCACGTGGCAGGATAAACGTGGTCTCGGACAGATTCATCTCGCGCGCCAACGCTTGCATTTCTTCGTCGCTGAGCCCGCGGCCGTCGAGGAAAACCGCCACAGAATTCCCCTCAAAAGCGCGTGAGGTGAACACATCCAACTGCACGAACGAAAACCGTCGAAGTTCGGTAGACATTGTTCGATAATTGTACCGTCTGACCTGAATCTAGATTTGGGCGCTCAAGCCTTTTCTTTGTCAGCCGTTCTGCCGTTGGTAGATATTGGATCCTCCCCGCAGCCGTTTGACTGGATTCTAGCAGCCGCGTATCCTGACTGATGTATGAGCATCCGCTCCACGCCTCGGCCGATGCGTTGTTGTACGTCGGCCCCGGCGTGTGGGTAGTGCGGACAGGTTTTCTCGCACCCACCCGGCGAACACAGGGTGGGTTTCCTTTTTATGACTGAGACACCACCTTTCAAGCCGCAGCGTGTCCCGACTAACTCTATTCACTAAGGAGAGATTATGAGCACCGACACTTTGACCGAAACGGCAACCAAGGTTCTTCGCATTAATGACACCGCCCCTGATTTCACTGCAGAAACCACGCAAGGCACTATTCACTTTCACGAATGGATCGGCGACGGCTGGGCAGTCCTGTTTTCACATCCGAAAGATTTTACTCCCGTCTGCACCACCGAACTCGGCTACATGGCGGGCCTCCAGCCAGAATTCGCCAAACGAAACACCAAGATCATCGGCCTGAGCGTCGACCCCGTGACCAACCACAGCAAGTGGGCGGCCGATATCGAGGAGACCCAAGGCCACAAGGTGAACTACCCGATGATCGGCGATACCGAACTGAAGATCGCGAAACTCTACGGCATGTTGCCCGCCGAGAGCGGACACACCTCCGAAGGCCGCACCGCCGCCGACAACGCCACCGTGCGTACCGTCTTCGTCGTCGGTCCCGACAAGAAAATCAAGCTGATGCTCATCTATCCCATGAGCACCGGCCGCAACTTCGACGAAGTGCTGCGCGTCCTCGATTCAATGCAGCTCACCGCCAAACACAAAGTCGCAACGCCAGTGAACTGGAAGCAGGGCGGCGATGTCATCATTCTGCCATCAGTTTCGAACGACGAAGCGCAACAGAAATATCCCGCAGGTTGGAAGTCGCCCAAGCCCTATCTGCGAATCGTTCCCCAACCGAAGTAATTGCAAAACGTAGGCTTGGCTGTTCTTCAGTTGACGTCATCCCGAACCCGGCGCACTTCAGCCGGGTGAGGGATCTCGCGAGTGGTGGCCTGAACCTCACTGGGTTGTCATCGCTTTCGTCGATGGCCGGGTGCCTTGCGTTTTTCCGACCCCGCCAATCGCCACGCCATCCGGATCAGATCCCGGATCGCTTCGGGATGAACCCGTGACAGGCGCACCAGCACCCACGGGTATTCGAGATAGTGATCGGTGATGTAATAAATCTCAGGATCGGCCGCTATCAACTCTTCGCGCTGCTCAAAAGTCGTTCGAACCACCAGCGAGTCGAGATCCTCCCGCAAGCGCGCCAGCAGCACGCCCCCGACCTTGAACGCCGGTGTGCCGTAAGATGTGCCTTCTTGGACTCTATCCAGAGAAAGCGCGATCCCGCGAACGGTCTCGAATGTCACAGGCATATTAATCAAGAGGTCTCCGTGGAAGCGTACAACCCCAGTCGTGCTCTGACCCTCCTCGAATTCTGCGATCGGGTCGATTGGCTTGCTTCACGCGATAGATTCTCTCGCTCGTCTCAAAGGAATGTATGTTTATAACCGAGATAGGTATAAATCCGCCAGTACAAAACATTCCAAGTTCAAAGCTTCAGCGCGACGTGCTTCAAGGACAGCAAGCGGCACAGTATAGCAGCGAGCAATTTCCGTCAGCCCTATGCAGCGAGCGCGTGGCACAGTTAACATGGATGCGTCATCCGTTGGTTCGGCACCACGGAAGCGCATGTGGTCCGGTGACTGTCACGGTCTTCAAAACCGTCGGGCGGCATCTCTGATGTCGCCGGTGGGTTCGACTCCCACTCGCTTCCGCCATTGTCTGCAGATCCGGCTTGGGCACTACGCGTTTCTTGACTAGGATGATTCGAGGAATCGGGGTGGACGGAAACCGAAGTTGCGGCGTCCAGGTGCGAACGGTCTGGCCTGCCTGAGCAGTTTGCGGATCTCCGCGTCGAGCGTGCTACATTCTTCATCGCGAAGATCGGTGAAGCGGAAAGGTTGCAAGTATCCCTGCGTGGCCCTCATCGGAAACAGCATCGCCGCTTTTCCTCGCACTGGGCGAGAGCCCAAGTGCAGGGTCAGGTTGACGGTGACGCCTTCGTCGAGGCAATTGTCCAGTTCGAGCAGCCCTCCGGTGGTGGAAAGCCGCAGCGTTTTGGCCCAACATTGACGTCCATTTTCGAGCTGTATGCTTGCCGAGACAGTTCCCCACAGATTGACGCGAGGGGCACGGATTCTTCGTCTGTGGTGGGGGAAGTCTGCCATTACGACTAAACTATCTCACGCGACGACGGGCCTGCGCAGATTACGAAAGCAGTCCGCAAGTCCGAATTTGGGAGATGGAATCCGTACAACACCTTTCGTAATCTCCCACTCCCCTCAAGTGCGTACCATACTGGCTGGGAATATGGACGGCCTCTCCCAACTGCACGCTCAATTGCGCGCACCGCGAATCAACCTCGCAGACTTTACTCCCGCGGTGCTTCGATTTCAGGATGGTCAACGCGCTTCCGGCAAACTCCAGGTGCTTTCCGTGACCGGTGGATTGCTTTCCCTGCCGAGGCCGATTAATCAGGGCTCGCAGGTGAAGGTGATGTTTCTCACTCACACGGGGCCGGTGCTGGGCGCGGCGGAAATGCTCAGCCCGCTGACCACCACGCAACAGCCATTTCGCTTTGTTTCGCTTCCCGTGGACGATCGCCGCAGATTGGGCGCGGCCATTCAGTCGACTTTGCATCAGCACAGCTTGAATAAGGACGCTGCCGAGCAAAAGTGGATGGAGAAACTGAGGGCAGCGTCGAGCGCCGACAATCGCCCGCGCAGACGGCTGCTCAGGTTTGCGGCCGGAGCGTGTGCCCTGGGAATGCTTGGTGTGGGCTGCGCGTTTTATTTCATTCGATACATGCACTGAAACAGCGATGGTTCCCCCCAACACTCGCCGTTGGCCGCGACATCAGGTGAAGCTGCCTGTCCGCATCATTACGATTAACGACGTCTCAAAAATAGCAGTACCCGGGCTGACGACTGAAATCAGCCGCGGCGGCATGTCTCTCTATGGCGGAGTTTCGCTGCAACCCGGAGACCTGATGGAGGTGGAATTTCAAACTCCCGGCCTCCTCCGCGTCGCAGGGGCAATCCGCGACCGCAACGGCTACTGCTTTGGGTTAGAGTTTGCCACCCTCCTGCCGGGCGAGGAAACAGAACCAGATACGCCAGATTTTGGCGCGAAATTGAGTGAGCAGATTAGTTGGGCAAGTGCGGACACATTAGCGGATGAAGCGCTCGACAACGCGACCGTAGAGGTTGTGCCGGGAGCGAAGGAAATTTTCTCGCTTTTCTTGCAGAAGCACGAAGCCTACTTAGAAGAGCAAGAATTAGAGATCAAACGGATGCGGCAGGAACTACGCGAAATCCGGGAATCGCGAAAGGAAATCGAGCTTCTCCAGCTCAGATTCTTTGGACGATAGGGGTGGAACTCATTTTAAATACGGTCCGTCCGATCGTTGCACTCGGGCCTCATGGCCCTACCATGTCAAACGGCATCTCCACCGAGGAAAAACGCGAGGGAGGTGCACCATGCGTCAGCGTAACCTGCTGCTGTTAGCTTTCCGGCTCCTTTGTGGAACGCTCCTGCTGGGCGTCGAAATATCAGGAGCCCAGAACACCGATCCGCTGCAATCCTTCTACGCGGTTACGAATTTCTTCTCGGATTATCTGCCCGGCTGGTACGAGGAGATATTGGAAGTGACGCCTCAGGGGAACGATGTCCGCGTCCGCGTAATCCGCATATCGGCTGCGAACCCGTACTGCGGCGGCGATCTCGTTCGGGCCGTCGACCGCGTGTTGCCGGATACCACGATGCGAAAGGTAACGGGAAGAGTTGATATTTGTTCTTATTCCGATCAGAGCGTGACGGCCGCGCTCAAGGCGGCCGCACCAAAGGCAGTGGAAGGCAACGAGGACTCAGCAACCATGAGCATTGTTGCAATGTGCGGGGAGAAGGAAAGGGTTTTCGATTTCCCCTATCCCTCGGAAGTTGATCAGAAGGCTCTTCGCAGGAACAATCCTCGCGTCACACGTTTGTGGGGCCTGACCTGGGAAGTCCGCAGTCACACGTTTGGGGAGCACTTCTCTTTCCGCGACCTTCCGCCGGCTCAAGAAAAGGAGGCTGAGGATCTCGGAACAGAGTTCTTGCCGGAATTAGTCTCCGGAAAGTTTGATTCCGCCTTTGTCGGTGCCACTTGCGGGGGTGAGAAATGCGACACCAACTACCTGGCGTGGCTGCTGCGCGGGTACACGGGGCCTCCCGCAAATAAGGATCCGTCCTCGGTCGAACTTATCAATGCACTTCAACTGCATCTTTCGAAATATGATCTGCCGAAATATTCGCCGCTGGCGAAACAGGCGCGCATTCAAGGCGAGGTGCGATTGACGATTGTTCCTGACGCGAACAGCGGTCTGGTCAAAGGCGTACAACTAGTTTCCGGCAGCCCTATGCTCGGCAATCCTGCTGTTGATGCCGCCAGACAATGGCAATTTTCTCCGGGATCACAGACCGGCCAGCCCGTCGAGGCTATCCTGAAATTTACACTTTGCGCTGACGAGTAGACGTGGCCGTCTCTCGTTGTTCATTTTCGACACACCACTCCGCCCTTCATCACGAAACTTACTTTTTCGAGCACAGTGATGTCTTGCGACGGGTCTCCGGGGGCGGCGATCACGTCGGCCAGATAGCCTGGCTTCAGTTCGCCGATCTGTCCTTGCCAGCCGAGAAGTTTGGCTCCATTCAGCAAATCGGCTTGCAGCGCGGCTAGCGGGGTCATGCCGTATTTCACCATCAATTCCAGTTCGCGGGCTTGGGTGCCGTGAGGAAACGGTCCGACGTCCGATCCGACTGCCATGGGCACCCCGGCCGCAAGCTGCTTACGAAATTCGATGGCGTGCAAGTCGAGCATCTGGCGGTCGTGCGCTCGCTGCTCTGGCGAATCGGTGTGTTCCGAGAAATATTCAAAGATCGCGAACGTGGGCACGGCGAAGATTTCCTTTTCGCGCATGATCCGCATGGTCTCGTCGCCGAGCTGGTTGGCATGGTCAATCGAAACCACGCCGGCCCGCGCAGCATAAAGCGTGCCAGGTTCGCCCGTGGCATGAACTGCAACATGCTTGCCCGAGCGCGCAGCTTCATCGACGGCGGTTTTGAGTTCGGCTTCCGTGTATTGGTAAATGGTGGAAAAGCGACCGTCGCGAATCACGTCGGGGCCGGTCTCATAAATCTTAATGAAATCCGCGCCTTCCTTGAGCTGCTCGCGGATCACGGTCACCAGCTCGGCTGGATTGTTCGCGTAGGTGGCGTTCGACAGGACGTGTTGTGCAGGGTTGAAGTGATTGGCATCTTCGTGTCCGCCGAGAATGTCGACTGCGTTGCCACTGATGCGCATGCGAGGTCCGGGAACCAGTCCCTGATCGATTGCGTTGCGGACCGCGGTGTCGGCCGAGCCAGCGCCTTCGGTGCCCATGTCACGCTCGGCGGTAAAGCCGGCCATGAGGTCGGCCCGAGCCGCGAGAACGGCAAGGATAGTCCGTTGCGGCACCGACTCTTCCACCGTCTGCAAATCTTCGGCGCCGGGATGCAGAAACAGGTGCACGTGGGCATCAATCAATCCGGGCAGTAGAGTGGTGTCACCCAGATCGATAACTTCCGCGCCTGCGGGGTGGGCCACCTTAGAACCAACTTCCGCGATCCGTTCGCCTTGTACCAGAACTTCGCCGGGTTTCACGATGCGTCCGCTTGCGACGTCGAGCAGACGCGCGGCATGCAGCACGATGGCGTGAGTAGCTTCGGTTTGAGCCTGGGCGGTGGAGGCGAGGGTGCAGGCCAGCAGAAACGCGGCCGGGGCAGGGAAGAAGTGTGGCTTTTTCATGGGTGTCGGAAAGGATGGTACCACTCGGAACGTCCAAACGGCGGCGGATTTCGCACGAACTTTGGATTCGCCGAGTCCGAAAGACCGCTGGTGCCGAGACGACAGTAACGTCGTCAACCTAAGCCGGGGGCGATAGCATGGGAGACGAATCCGCATCTGTAAATGGAGAGTTCTTGGTGTGTTCTGCCCCCAAAATCGCCGCCCTTGCGGGAGCGTTGTTCTTCATGCTGGCCAGCGGCCACGCCCAATCGCTGGGAGACGTAGCCCGCGAGCAACGGGAGAAGCTGGCAACCGATGCGTCCGCTCCAGCAAAAATAGTCACGAACGAGGACATTTCGGAAACTGACGGACCAGAATCAACCCCTTCGGTCCGGGTTCGGCGTCATAAAGTCCCGCACCCTGTCGAGCCCGTGACGCCAGCATCCAACGACACTCGCGCTGCTGCACAGTGGAAGGCGAAGATCATTGCACAAGAACGTAAGATCGCGTCTCTGCAAAACCAAATCGACAGAGTAAATGCCTCGATCCGCTTTACCGGGGCGAGTTGTTACAACTGTGCGCAGCACAATGAAATGCAAATTGAAAAGCTGGCAAGTGTGCAACGCATGCAGCAACAACTCGACGAGCAAAAACAGAAGCTCGAAGACATGCAAGAATCCGCCCGCAAAGCGGGATTGGGGAACGCGGTCTACGAGCCGTAGCTTGTCGCGAGGCTTTTTGCGCGAAGCCTAGTGGGGAACCTATTCCGGGTCAATCGCCCGATCCAGATAAATCCAAAGCACGCGTGAGAATAGCGTCAAAGTCGGTGCAAGCGGCAAGAACAGCAGAATCGCCCACACCGTCACTCTTTGTAGCGACCACGGAGTGATTCCCCATAGCAGAAGCCCGAGCGCCACGATCGTGATCAAAGCCAGAACATAGCTGATGTACATCGCGCCCAGAAAGTAGCCCTGTTCGCGTTCAAACTTCAGACCACAATTCGGGCAACGATCCTGCATGCGGGGGAAGCCCGCGAAGATCGATTTGCGGAAGATTCTGGCGGAGCGACATCGAGGGCACATCTGGCGGAGTATTGCCAAGACCGTAGACATGCGAGTTGCGGTTCTCACCTAAGCACGACATTAACACGCGGACCGAATGAAATGCCCTCACGGGTGAAATGCAATCTAGGCGCGGCCCTCATCGCCGGTGCTGGGCCTGGAGAAATTCGCACTTGACTGGGAGTTTCGCTGAGCAGGAACTACTTCTTACGATTAGGCGGCGCAGGCGACGCGACGATCGCTCGCCGCACCGGAACGATCGCGCCGCGGGCCGGGTCGGCAGCCGCGCTGGCGCGCGCCAGCACTTCTTCCTGGATGTACTTCACGAAGTCCTGAATCTGGAGCTGCATTTCTTCCATGCGCTCGCGCATCTGAAGGATGATGGCGATGCCGCTGATGTTGACCGCCAAGTCCCGAGCCAGCGTCAGAATGAAATCCAGCCGCTGTAAATCCTCGTCAGTGTAGAGCCGGGTGTTGCCTTCGGTGCGCGACGGTTTCAACAACCCTTCCCGCTCGTACAGCCGCAGTGTCTGCGGATGGATGCCATACATCTCAGCCACAGCCGAAATCATGTACGCACCCTTGGATTTGCGCTTGGTCATCGCTCAAAGTCTACAACAAAAAGAAAGAGGCCACGGATTTCGCGGACGCTCACGGATGCTTCGTGATCCGTGTTGATCCGTGTAATCCGCGGCCCAGTTTTTTTAGGCGACTGCTTCCGGCTTTTCTTGCGGAGCCGGAGTCCATCCTTCGGGTTTCAGCGCATGATTGAGGAAGTAGGCGACGACCCCGGCGGTGATGAGCAGCATTCCGAAAGCGAAAGAACTCATCCCCAGTACCTGCTCAGTCTCGCTGCGTACCACGGAGAATCCAAGCAACAGCATGGGAGCGATCCCGAGGGCTACGGCTCCGAACATTCCTCCGGGAACACGGAACGGGCGATGTAGCTCAGGTTCGCGGACGCGCAGAACGATGAGCGCGATGAACTCCAGCGAGAGACTCGCCCCGTAAAGAAGAATGTCGATCGTCACCAGGCGCTCGAAGCCTAGACCGAGGCACATGGCCCAGCCGATGGCGCAAACCACAATCGCGACCCACGGCGCCCGCGAGCGAGGATGCAGCTTGCCGAAGACGCGGGGCAACATGCCGTCCTGAGCCATGGCCAGCGGCAGGCGCGAATAACTCATGACTAGCGCGTTGAACATTCCGAAGCCGCTGATCATCCCCCCGAGCGCAAGGCCGATGCGTAACAATGGCCCACCCAGCAATCCGGCGATGTCAGCCCAGAATCCAGTCTCCCATGCGCTGGAGGAAAGTCCAGTCATCCACATCGCAGCTACGGGGACGATATAGCTCAAGGCCACGATTACGACCGCGGCCAGCATGGCGCGAGGATAAGTCCGCTGCGGCCGCTCAACTTCGGTCGCAATAGTCGATGCGTTGTCCCATCCCATGTAATTCC
Organism: Terriglobales bacterium; assembly: GCA_035601995.1. Taxonomy (GTDB): domain Bacteria; phylum Acidobacteriota; class Terriglobia; order Terriglobales; family Acidobacteriaceae; genus JABDBE01. The sequence goes on along the minus strand of DATNNE010000136.1, from coordinate 13,329 downwards.
ACATGCAGATGAGCAGCCCAGTCAGAATGTCCACGGACGACGTAGTTGGTTTGGTGACGGCGTGAGCCAGCGCTCCAATCTTGAAGGGCGCAATGGCCACGATCAGAATGAATGGCGCTGACAGAACGATCAGAAGCCAGAGCGAAGTCGTCGAGACCACGCGAACGCCAGCGACATTCAGCATCGCGCACACGATCACGACAGCCAGTCCGACCATCCATCCGCGATATCCCTCGGCGAACCACGGGAACAGGCGCGTGAGATAGAGCACGAACAATGTCGGGTAGATCGCCATGTCAAAGATCGAAGCAACGAGCGAGAGCCACGCTTCCTGAAATCCCCAGAAGTTGCCCATCGCGCGGCGCACCCAGGCGTAATATCCGCCCTCGAAAGGCAGGGCGCTCGAGAGTTCACCGATCATGAAGGCGGTGGGCAGGCTCCAGAGAATCGGAGTCAGCAGAAGAATAAGGATAGCCTTGCCATAGCCGGCTCCGCGCACGATGTCTTCTGTGCCATAGGTTCCGCCCGACACCATAAAAAAGGTGGCGGCGACGAGTGGCCACAAAGTGAGGCGAACGGATTTTTTCCGGCGGGGGACAATTGCGGGTGGCTGGAATTGTTGACGTGGCGCGCTAGCTGTTGCCAATTTCTATGGCTTCCTCCCTTGGGGCGAATCACTCTCAGCCACCCCGTCGCGCCTACATTCGCTCTGGGCCTCCCGGTGCACTAAGATTCCGGAAGCTGCGCTGAAGTTAGTTCGCAGCAGTGAGAATACGGCAAATTAGATGCGTTGTGGAAAAAAAGTGATCAGAATTAACGATATTTTTTCTCGGAGGGTTTGCGACGGAGGTAACGGGCCGATGCGCCTCCCGCGGGCGAAGCAGGTCAGAAAGCCGGGTTGAACGATCTGGTGTAAGCAAAATGAAGAGAGAGAGCGTACCCAGCCCGGTTGGATTAAAAATTACCCGCGACGGGAGTCCATATGAAATTCATGCGCCTTTTGATCTTTTGGACGGTCATGTTGATGGCGAACGACGCTGGTGTGCCTAATGCCGGTGCGCAGAATTCAGGCAAACCATTTCATCTCGACGAGGCCACGATCAGTGATGTGCGCGCGGCGTACAAGTCCGGCGCTCTCACATCCGTAAGCTTGGTGCAGGCTTATCTGGAGCGCATCCGGGCCTGCGACCAGGCGGGCCCGAAGCTCAACGTGGTGATTTTTCTCAATCCCCGGGCCTTGGAAGAGGCGGCCGCGCTAGATGAACATTTCCGCAGGACCGGGAAGTTCGTCGGCCCGCTCCATGGAATTCCAGTGCTGCTGAAAGACAATGTCAACACGAAGGACATGCCGACCACGGGCGGCTCGCTCAGCCTCGTGGGATACACGCCCGCCACCGATGCGGCAATTACTCAGAAATTGCGCAGCGCGGGCGCAATCATCCTCGCTAAGGTCAACCTGCACGAGTTCGCGATCTGGGGTGAAACGGTTGGCTCGATCCAAGGGCAGACCCTCAATCCCTATGACCTGACCCGCACGCCCGGCGGGTCGAGTGGTGGTACCGGCGCGGGCGTGGCTGCCAATTTCGGGATTGCGGGCATTGGCACCGACACCGTCAACTCCATCCGATCACCAGCGTCGGCGAACAGCATCGTGGGTATTCGTCCGACGCTCGGTCTCGTCAGCCGAGCCGGTATTATCCCGTACTCATTTACCCAGGATGCGGTTGGTCCGCTCGCCCGCACCGTTACTGACGCGGCGAAGATGTTAAACGTGCTCGTCGGCTATGACCCTAACGATCCAGCGACGGCATGGAGCGTCGGGAATACCGAGGAGGACTACACGAAATTCCTGAAGGCCAATGGTGTGCAGGGCAAGCGCATCGGCGTGTTGCGCAGTTTCTTCGGCACTGCACCCATCAACGACGAGGTCAATATTATCGCGAACCAAGCGGTCGAAGATCTGAAGAGGTCGGGCGCAACGGTAGTCGAGCTGAACACCCCAGAACTCGATAGCGAAAAGATTTCCTCCGATATCAGCGTTCATCTGTACGAATTTAAGCCGGCAATCAACGCTTATCTTGCCGCAGGAAACGCGCCCGTTAAATCGCTCGAGCAGATCATCGCTTCCGGCAAGTTTCATCCGAACATCCGGGACAACATCAGGAAAGCACAAGGTCTCGAGATGGACGACAGCTACCGCCTGCGTCTTCAGAAGCGCTCCGAGTTGCAGCAGCGTGTCATGAAGATCATGGCTGACGAGCGACTCGATGCGATCATGTTCCCGCATCAGAAGCGGCTCGTGGTGCCCATTGGCGAGACCCAGGTGGAGCGCAACGGCGCTCTTGGATCAGTGACCGGCTTTCCTTCCATCGTCGTGCCCGGCGGATTTTCATCCCCAACTCCGACGGCCACACTCGGCGTCCCGGTCGGCATCGAATTTCTCGGCAGACCATGGTCCGAGAAGTTATTGATCGAGATTGGCTACGGTTACGAACAGGCGACCAAGCACCGGCTCCCTCCGCCGACGATACCGCCGCTGCTCGCCGCCCGACATCCTACCAGGTGACGAGCCTAGTCTGAGCGCCGAATCGGCATTATGATCGGTTAGCCATCTAGCCCAGGGCTGGCGCGAGGCTAGCGTGCCCGAATTGATTCTTCTGGGTTTTCGCTTCGCTGCGCAGTTCACGGCCGAAAACATCCTTCAACTATTCTGGTATAAATAAATGCAATTTCGAAAAAACCGTTTCACCCAGGAGGAAATTCCATGAAGAAAATGCTGCTTCCTGTTTTCTTGATGAGCACCATCGTCCTGCTCGCCCAATCAGGAAAACCACAGAATACCTTTACGCCAAGTCAAATCAAGTGGGGACCGCCTCCGCCGTTCGTGGCCGCTGGCGCCCAGCTCGCAGTGCTGGAAGGCGATCCGACCGCCAGCACCGGCGATTTCACCATCCGGCTGAAGATGCCTAGCGGATACAAGATCGCACCTCACTGGCACCCCAAAAGGGAAAACGTCACCGTCATCTCGGGGAGCTTTAAGGTGGGTATGGGGGACAAATTCGACGCGGCTAAAATGGGGACCTTCCCCGCTGGCAGCTTCGCTTATCTGGATCCCGACATGCACCACTACGCGATGGCTTCGGGGCCAACGGTGGTTCAGGTGCATGGCATGTCGCCGCTGCAGTTCAACTATGTCAACCCCGCGGACGATCCCAGCAAGAAGTGAGTGGGAGAGCCACAGAGGGTGCGGACTTACTTTGTGAACCCTCGTGCCCTCTGTGGTTGAAGCCTGGTTCTAAACATTCTTCCAAAGCTCCGCGCGCGGATCTTCCGGATTCAATTTCGCCAACTCCCGCAGGATTTCCTTCGATCGCTCGTCACGCGGCATAGGGACGGCAGTCTTTATTTCGACGATCTCATCTCCGCGCGCGCCTTCTTTGGTGGCCGAGGGAACCCCCTTTTCGCGCAGCCGAAGCTTCTGTCCGGATTGGGTTCCAGGCGGAATCTTGAGCATGGCGCGGCCATCGATGGTCGGAACCTCAACCTTGGCGCCAAGTGCCGCTTCCGTAACGCTCACGGGAACGGTCAGATGAATATCGTCGCCTTCGCGATGGAAAATGGGGTGGTCTCCAGCTCGGATAATGGCGTACAGGTCGCCGGCTGGTTGCCCGTGAGAACCGGCATTGCCTTTGCCGGGAATGCGAATGCGCTGGCCGTCGCGGGTTCCGGCCTTGATGCGAACCTCCAACGGCTCGGTTTTCTCGATGGTACCCACTCCGTGGCAGGTGGGACAGGTAGAAATGTTCTTGCCCGTACCGTGGCAGCGTGGACAGGTCACATTAAATTTCATGCGTCCGCCGGTTTGAGTGACTTGGCCGGTGCCACCGCACTCGGGGCACTTGCCCGGCGACTCGGTGTAGCCATTGCCATGGCAAGTTACACAGACTTCCTGGCGGGTGATGTTCAGCCGCATGACGCCGCCCCGGATCGCGGTCCAGAACGGCACGTTAACCTGGTACTCCAGATCGGAACCCGGTTCGGGCTCTTCCGGTGTCGCCGCGCCGCGACCTCCGAACATGCCGGAGAAAATGTCTTTGAAGCCGCCGCCGCTCCCGCTCTTGCGTCCGCGACCGGCGCCATCGACGAGGTCGGAAAAATCGAAGCCGCTAAAATCGAAATTGGCGCCCTGCCCGCCCGCGTTGCCGGGTTGTCCCCCTGTGAATCCGCCCTGAAAGCCAGTGGCTCCGCTTCCACTCCCGCCACCCGCGCGCGCGTAGGCATCGGCGGTCGCGGAATCGATGTTGTCAGAGTAAAACCCCAGCTGATCGTAAATCTTGCGCTTCTTGGGATCGCTCAGGACATCGTTAGCCTCGGACAGCGACTTGAACTTCTCTTCCGCACCCTTGTCGCCAGGATTGACGTCCGGATGGTACTTGCGCGCAAGCTTTCGGAAAGCTTTGCGAATGTCCTCAGCCGATGCGGACTTCTTCACGCCGAGGGTCGCGTAGTAATCTTTGGTGGCGGTAGCCATCGTTCACGTACGTAGCTTAGATACGTTCTTACAAGATTTAGTTCTGGATCTTGTGCCTTCCGGCTTCAAGCACGCCGATACGCTCGTACTTCGGCGCATCTACGTACACCGGAATGCGGTTCACTCCGGTGAGCGTCTGCGCGAACACGTACCAGCGGCCTTCGTCTTCCGCGAAATTAAGAAAATATACTTGCCCGTTCACGTCAAATTGCAATTTCAATCTCCCCTTGGTTCGAAAAAACGCCTCGAAAAAACAAGCCACGGATTCTCGCAGATTTCTTGGACTTTAGATCCGATGATGATCCGTGCCAATCCGTGGCCAAGTTCCTTGCTGTTCTTACTTCTTGTCCTCTACATCTACGTACTCCGCATCTATTACGCCTTCGTCCTTTTTGGCGTGGCCGTTTGTCGATGCTTCTGGTCCCGCTCCCGCGCTTGGACCGGCTCCCGGCGCGCCTTGCGGTGGCTGGGCTGCCTTGTACATTTGCTCGGCCAGTTTGTGCGAGGCTTGCGTCAGGGTCTCGCGGGCTTTTTCCATGGTTGCTTTGTCGCCGCTTTCTAACGCTTTCTTTGCGTCGGCGATTGCGTTCTCTACGTCGCCGCGTTCTGAGCCGGAGATTTTATCTCCCTGCTCGCGCAGCATCTTCTCCACTCCGTAGACCATGGAATCGAGTTGGTTCTTGGCGTCGATCGCTTCACGCTGGGCTTTGTCTTCGGCCGCGTGCGCGTCGGCTTCCTTCGCCATGCGCTCGACTTCATCCTTGCTTAGACCGGACGACGACGTAATCGTGATCTTCTGGTCTTTGCCCGTGGCCATGTCTTTCGCGGTCACGTTCAGGATGCCGTTCGCGTCGATGTCGAACGTCACCTCAATCTGAGGCACTCCACGCGGAGCCGGCGGCAAGCCGGTCAGGTGGAATTTGCCCAAGGTTCGATTCTGCGCCGCCATCGGACGCTCGCCTTGCAGCACGTGCACTTCGACCGAAGTCTGACTATCAGCTGCAGTCGAGAACGTTTCCGTCTTGCGGGTCGGAATCGTCGTGTTGCGCGGAATCATCGGCGTCGCCACTCCGCCCAGCGTTTCGATCGCCAGGGTCAGCGGAGTCACGTCGAGCAAGAGCAGATCCTTGACTTCGCCGCCGAGCACGCCGCCCTGAATTGCCGCGCCGATCGCGACCACTTCGTCCGGGTTCACGCCCTTGTGCGGCTCTTTGCCGAACAGCTCTTTTACCAGCGCCTGAATGCGCGGCATACGAGTCTGTCCGCCGACCAGCACGACTTCATTGATCTTGCTGGCGTCGACGCCCGCGTCTTTCATGCACTGTTTGCAAGGTCCGACCGAGCGCTGAATGATGTCTTCCACCATCGATTCCAGCTTGGCCCGGGTCAACTTCTTGACCAGATGCTTCGGACCGCCGGCATCCGCCGTAATGAACGGCAGATTGATCTCCGTCTCCATGGTCGTAGAGAGCTCGATCTTCGCCCGCTCCGCTGCGTCGCGCAGACGCTGCAACGCCATCTCATTTCCCTTGCCGCGCAGGTCGAGACCTTCGTCCTTCTTGAATTCGTCGATCAGCCAATCAACAATGCGCTGGTCGAGGTTGTCGCCGCCGAGGTGTGTGTCACCGTTGGTGGCTTTCACTTCGATCACGCCTTCGCCGACTTCGAGGATCGAGATATCAAACGTCCCGCCGCCGAAGTCGTAAACCGCGATGGTCTCATCCTTCTTCTTATCGAGACCGTACGCCAGCGCCGCCGCCGTCGGCTCATTGATGATGCGCTTCACATCCAGCCCGGCAATCTTGCCCGCGTCTTTCGTGGCCTGCCGCTGGGCGTCGTTGAAGTACGCCGGCACAGTGATGACCGCGTCGTTCACCTTCTCGCCGAGGTAGTCTTCCGCCGCCTTCTTCAGCTTCTGCAAAATCATGGCGGAAACCTGCGGAGGCGTATATTCCTTGCCCTGCGCCAGCACGGCAACGCCGTCGCCCTGCTTCACGACCTTGTAGGGCACCATCTTTATCTCCTCGCCAACTTCGTCATAGCGGCGCCCCATAAACCGCTTGATCGAATAAACCGTATTCTCCGGATTGGTGATGGCCTGGCGCTTGGCCACCTGTCCCACCAACCGCTCGCCGGTCTTGGTAAATCCAACGACCGACGGGGTAGTCCGCCCACCTTCTTCATTGGGGATCACCTTCGGCTCGCCGCCTTCCATGACGGCGACGCAAGAGTTGGTGGTTCCCAAGTCAATTCCTATAATCTTGGCCATAACTGGCTCCTCCTAAACTAGATAAGTCCTGTGTAATCAGTTGATTTATGATTACGAACGACCCCATCCTAAGACCTGAGTGAATCGTTGTCAAGGTTTAGATGCGGGAAGAGATAAGGAGGATGCGGCACTGTCTACGAAAAAAACAAACATCTCGACGGGTGGCCCATTCAAGCCGTTCTTTGGCTTGAGTGGGGCTTTGCGGATGGGCCGAGCTTCGCTGCCGCTCTTTCTCGCTTTCGTGTCGTCTATTGCGGCTCAAGCTCCACCGTTCGATGGGCGGGTGGCCCATTCTAGTCGCGCTCTTTGCGACTAGAGTGGGTCCCTTGACCGGGCAGACTCACTTCATCACTTCTGCCGCCGGAACTGCCCCACTCAAGCCAAAGAACGGCTTGAATGGGCCACCCGACCCGCCGGTTATCTAATCAGCCGTTCGATGGAAACATTAAACCCAAGGTCCCTCCACTCCACAGATCATCGCTTTGCGATGATCTGTTCCGGTCGGGATGACAGAGTTGGGAAGTTTTCCAACGAACTGGGGTTCCATTTCGAACATTGAAACCTTTGTCACCGGGCCTGCCAGCCCATCATCCTTGTTGTTGACATGCCGTCAAGCTAGTTAGACCATGATCCTCGGAACATACAAGAACCGGGAAATCTATGAGCGAATCCGTAAAACGGGTCATAGCCATGACCTTGATATCTTTGGTCATATTGATGATCGGCGCGGGAGGGTATAAAGACCTGCTGAGCATTATGTTTGTAGGAGCCATTGCCATTTTATGGAGCATACCAACTACTCTTCTGATGATAGGATTCCAGGCTCTGGAACGCGTCTTGGGGAAACGAGGGCCTTATATCATTTCTACGATAGGCTTGGCTCCGCTCATGCTTGTAATCGGCTTCGGCGGGCGCGGTGACCACGTATTCATGGCAGTAATAGTCTTTTCTGGTTTGGTATGGTCGGCGGCATGGATCGCAACGTTTATTCATTTCTTGAAAAGGCCTCGATAGCAGGAGCCCCAGGTTCGCGTCCGTTGTTTTGACCCTAACCCCGGTCTACGGAACGGCCGGTGGCCCATTCTAGTCGCGTTCTTTGCGACTAGAGTGGGGCCCTTGACCGGTGCTTAGGCTCCAGCGGCCCCAGGGATTTCGCGATTTCCATTAGAATCCCACGCAGCCATACACATCCCGGGTCATCGCGGCTGCGAGCGGGATGAAGCAGATATTCGTCAAACGTTCCCACATCCAGCGGCACTTTGATCGCATCGAGATCGAGAGTGCCCGCGTATGCACGAATGAGGCGTTCCGGAATCACACCAATAAGGTCGGATTCGGACACTACGTGCAGAGCTTGCAGGTAGTGAGGAACGGTAAGCACCACGTTTCGTTTACGGCCCTCCTGCCGGAGCCATGTATCCACGGGATCCTCTGCGAACTCACGCCCTACGACGGCAACGTGCTTCGCCTTGAGAAACTCCTCTGGCTTAGCTAGCAGGCGTCTGTTTGTGCGGCTACGTCGCACCGCGCACGCGTCACGATCCGTAAAAAGGCGTTGTTGATAAAAGCCCTTGAACCTGCTCGGTACGCAGGCAATGGCAACGTCGACGAGCTGGGCGAGTTCGAAAGGGTCCCATGCGTTGCCCACTAACGGCTGAACGCGGATGCAAACGCCAGGAGCTTCATCCTCGAGACGTTTCAGAAGAAGAGGGAGTAACAGATCGCTTGCATTATCTGCCACAAACAATCGAAACGTGCGCGTGCTGCGCGCCGGCTCGAATCCTTCTCCGATTAAGAGATTCCGCACTCGCGTAAGTGCGTCTTGTACTGGATGGCGCAATGCCTCAGCGCGAGCGGTGAGCTGCATTCGCGCGCCCGACCGCACCAGTAACGGATCCCTCAGGAGCACGCGTAGCCTTTTCAGCGCGTGGCTCATCGCGGGCTGTGACAGCGACACCTTTTCCGCAGCTTTGCTGACGCTCGACTCTTCGAGGAGCGCCTCCAGCGCAACCAGAAGATTCAAGTCAAAAGAGGCCAGATTCACGCCATCGATATCCATTATGAACTATATCTATTTGAATAATATTGCCGATTCCGGATATCGCAAAACGTGAGGTTCAGGTCGGGCCTAGGTAAATCTGATCATGGTTGGTTCTTGGGCCGAATCCATTTTTCGAAAGGATGACAGTTCAATGCGAAACGACAGAATGCTGCTGTCCGCACTCCTCATTTTGTGGCTCGTGGGAGGCGTTAGCGTCCAAGCACAGACAAAACAGACTGACAAAGGAGCTTCAAAAAAAATGTCAAGCGAGGGCAATTTTCAACTACTGATTCCCGAAACCATGCCGAAATCCGTCGGCTATTCCCAACTTGCCTCGGTAACCGGTGGGAAGATCGTATTCATCTCGGGCCAGGTCGCCCTGGACAAGTCGGGCAACGTCGTCGGCAAAGATGATTTCCGCGCGCAGGTCCAACAAGTCTTTGAAAATCTAAAAGCTGCTGTTGAAGCCGCGGGCGGGGACTTCAGCCACGTAATTAAATTGAACAGCTACGTGCTGGATTTCTCCCATTTGCAAGAATTCAGAGAAGTGCGCGACCAGTACATCAATGTTAAGAATCCACCGGCCAGCACAGCTGTGCAGGTGTCCGGGCTGTTCCGGCCGGAGTTGCTTGTAGAAATTGAAGCGGTGGCCGTCGTAAAGAAGAAGTGAGATCCCATGTCTCACCGTTCCCGCCGTCCCGGCAAACCTTGTTTAGCCGGCGCGAGCGGAAAAGCAGGTTTCTCGACTCCGCTTCGCTCCAGTCGGGATGGCAGAGTTATCTCGCGAGATCTGGAGGTCGCTCAAGTGCTGCGTCGCTTGGTGGGACAGGCAGGGGCCTCGCCCGGCAAGCCGCGAGGTCTGTCCTCTGGGCGAATCGAATTGCCTAGGGTGCGACTTCGAAGATCGTGCCACAGCCGTTTCCCTCGCATCCGGTGCTTCCCCCGAACGCGGTCACTCCGAACAGCATCTTGCCCTGACGCAGCATCAGGCCGGAACCCGGACTGCTGCCATCGCTGCCGCCGCCGAAGGCATGGAGTTGACTCTCTTTCCACGCTTCGCCTTGAGCGGGTGGTTTCAACTGAAAAACGCTTCCGCATCCGCGGTAGACGCAACCCGTCCCAGCGCCGTAAAAGGTTGTGCCATACAGATTGCCAGACTGATCGAAAATCACGCCGCCCTCGGGTCCGCTGCCGTCGATGCCCCCGGGCCTGGGAAAGCTGTGCAGCAAGGTTTCTTTCCATGCGTCTCCCTGCTGAGCGGGTGGCGCGAGTTTGAAGATTGTGCCCTCGGCGTTTTGCTCGGGGAGATTCCCCGTGCCTCCCGTGCCCACGGTCATCCCGTATAGATTCCCCGATGAGTCGAAAATCAGGCCGCCGAACGAGGGAAACGAACCGTCGTTGTAGCCTCGGAAACTATGGATCTGTTTATAAGTCCACGCACCGCCGTGCCGGGAAGGAGCTTCGAGTTCGAAGACCCCGCCGCAGTTCACCGGATCCTTTGGGTTGCACGAGGTGTCGTCACCCCTGGTTGTTCCGAACAAGTTTCCTTGGCTATCGAAAACTAGAAGATTGGGGTTGTTGCCGTCATCGACCAACTGAAAACTGGAGAGTGTCGTTTCGCTCCAGACCCCACCGTTCTGCGTCAATTCAAAGACCGTGCCAGCGCCTTGCTCGCCGTACTGGCCCGCGTTTTGCGTCGAACCATAGAGGTTGCCCGCGCCGTCAAAGATCACGCCGTTCGGCACTCCTCCGTCGTCAGTTCCGGTGAAGTTGTAGATGGTTTTTTCGGTCCACTGCCCACCTTTGTTCTTGGGCGGCATTAATTCAAACACAACGCCGTAGTTCGCCGAACCGCCGGACAGAGTGGTTCCAAAAAGATTGCCGGACTTGTCGAAAACCAAGGGAGACACCGCTGGTGACGTTCCATCTGTGAGATTGAAGCTGTAAAGAATGGTTTTTTTCCACACGCCGCCCTTCACCGTCAACTCGAAAACGGTTCCGCAGCCCAGCGGATAACAATTGCCGCTCTTCGACACATTGCCGCCCTGGCTCGTAGTGCCATAAAGATTGCCGCTCGAGTCGGCAATCAGCGGGGAGTCCGGATTGCTACCGTCGCTCCCACCCTGAAAGGTGTAGATGACACTGTATTGCGCGCTGGCAGTCGAGGCACTGCCAAGGAGGAACAGGATACAAATACAAGCTGAGATCGCCATCGGCGAGTCTGCGATTACGAACGATGTGCGTTTCATGCCGGCAATCTCCTCTCGCCGACAACGCGGCGCCCGCATCACTCGCCTGCTTCCAGGGTGAGCGCAGGATCTCTTCGACGCCATGCCGCCAAACCAAGAAAGCCTTGAGCAAGCCGGCCCAGGCTGGCGGGTGCCTCCGCGGGAACGGCGGTTGACGCATTGGCCGGTCCGGCATCCTCGTCTTGCCCCGTCTTCTGTCCCGCCACAATGCCCTTATTTGCTACCGTCTCGTAAGCGTAACCAGTAAGCGTGGCAGTAACGGTTATTCCCGAGCACTTGACGATGAGCCGCGCCCAACCGTAGTGGATTTTCTCGTCGATTTTGAACTGCACACCCAGATAGCGGTAGGGTTGCAGAACGATATTGCCCCACGCGCCAAAGGTTTCACCTCCACCCGGCGAAGTGATGGCCGCGGCCATGGTATTGTGCCCGCCGTAGCCAAAGCGAGTTTGGGTGGCGTCGATGCGCTGGCCCTTCCGTACCGCCGAGGCAAAGTTCAGCCCCGGCCCAATCGAAGTAAAGTAGCGATACGCTTTAATAACGTTGCCCGCCGCCGCTGAGGCAAAGAGGTGCGTGATCCGGCCACCTTCACTGGTGCCGTGTCGCGTTTCAAATAGCGTAACGTCCGTCTTGCCGGAGTTGTTGAAATCGAGGTTGTACCGGCCAGAGAGCCCGATCACCTTGTGGGCAGCGGTGTAGATAATCTTTGCATTGGCGGGCGGGGCCAGCGCCAGCATACTCACCCCCGCAGCGCTCGCCGCAAGCGCATAGGAACTGAGTTGTTTTTGGAACGATTCCGATAGCCCGGCACGGGCTTCGACCTTGCGGGAAAGGCGTTTCATGCGAAGTCCCCCGGGAAGACCTCGGGAGTATGCCTCAGTCCAGAAGGGCCGTCAATAGGGGCTCAGCGCTCAGGCGGCTGATTTTACAATCTTTTCACTTTCCCTATCGGACACAAGAACCATGCTCCACCCCGCTCCGCCGAACATACCCGAACGCCGACCTTCCGCCTCGGAAATGCCTCCACCACTGCGTTTTCCCGATTCGGGAAAAATCTTGTCAAGCCCCCTAAACCCCACAATTCCCCCTACCCCGCTGATTCGACTACGAAAATAAAGTTCGAAATCATGTCATACCTACCCCCTCCAACTTGATATCCTAAAAATAGATAGACAAAAGGCGCGGCCCCAGCGGGCTGCGCCTTTTTATTTCCCAAAACCCGAAAGGCCCTATGACCCGATCCATTCCCGAAATCAACGCAGTCGGCCTCACTACCCGCAAAGCGCTCGGCGAAGCCGCCGAGGCCGCGTTTCTTGCCAAAGCCACTAGTCTCGGCTTCGGCGTAGCCAAAACCTGGGGAGACAGCGAGCGCTACGATTTCATCCTCGATTCCGGCAAAAATCTTTGGCGCGTTCAGGTCAAGTCGTCACGGCGCTCTGACGGCTCCCGCTACATCGTTAAACTTAAGGGAAAAACGTCAGCCTATACCGCCGACGAAATCGATTTCATCGTCGCCTACATCGTCCCAGAAAATCTGTGCTACGTGATTCCCATTTCCGTTGCCGCGTCCCGAGGCCAGATGTACGTCTCTCCCCACGGCACCCGCCACTTCAGGCACGAGAAATACCGCGAGGCCTGGTGCCAGATGGCTTGTCCCCGCGACGAAACCCGTCCAACCAATCTCCTGACCAAACGCCAGCGAGAATATCCTTTTGACCAATGTAAGCTCTGCAACCTGAAATGCCCCCTGAAAGAAATCCCCATCAAGCTGACCCGCGACCGTCGCGGCCGATGGCGGAAGTCCCCCGTCTTAGCCCAAGCAAGAAGGGATCAGCGCAATCGTCACCGGACCAGAAATGTTTAGCCCGGTGCCCCAGGTTCGCGTCCGTTCTGTGGACGCTAACCTGGGATTTGCCCGTGACACCTCACCCACGATATTTGACATGTGCCGCCCGGTGCCCAGGTTCGCGTCCGTTCTGTGGACGCTAACCTGGGATTCGCCCGTGACACCTCACCCACGATATTTGACATGTGCTGCCCGGTGCCCCAGGTTCGCGTCCGTTCTGTGGACGCTAACCTGGGATTCGCCCATGACACCTCACCCACGATATTTGACATGTGCCGCACACGAAAGCATGCCCGGTGCCCCAGGTTCGCGTCCGTTCTGTGGACGCTAACCTGGGATTCGCCCATGACACCTCACCCACGATATTTGACATGTGCCGCACACGGAAGCCCG